>JAHDRW010000047.1 GCA_018433085.1 Deltaproteobacteria bacterium
CCTGCTCTCGGAAGGTGTCTCTATGTCCAGGGCAAGCTCCCGGATAATCCGGCAAAAGATAATCCGATTGTCCCGGATCACCTTCGCTGCCGGGTGTTCCCTCACTTGCCCGTAGCGGTCACGAACATACATTCCATCGAGCTTTATCTGTTCCTCGCCCTGGTGGATGTCGTCGAGGCACTTACATGCCATTGATAGACGCTCCAGGTCGTGGGCTTCCTCCAGGACATACTCATCCATGACTTTCTTCCAGAACTTGCGTCCATTGGCCTGAAGCCCTGCCGGTGTTTTTGCCTTCATGATATCCTCTCAACTTGTTTAACCGGGTACACGCGCACTAAATCGCGACTACCAGCGCGGTTAAGAAAACGGGCAGCTCCCAAGATATGAGGTAGGGGGGATATTATACCCAGGTATATTATCGTTTTTAACAACCGATACATGCTTTTAACTGCACCCCACCTGGTCGGCCTGGTTCTGCCTATGGAATCGGTGCGGGTTGGGGGGATATTACAACCAGTTGTATTATCTTTTACCTTGGCAACATACTGCTGTGAACACCCCACCTGTTCGGCGATCTCCTGCTGGGACTTCTCCGGGAACTCGTGCAGGGTCATGCTTCGCCTCCAATGGTGCCACGCATCATCAGACGCACAAGGAAGGCTGACTGCCGGTCCAGCAATGTCTTTATCGCCCTGATTCGCTCAAGGTCGGTCCCTACCTCTGCGGCAAGCCCTTGAATGAGGTCCATGAATTGCTCGTGTGTCTCTGCCCTCTCGGAGAGTGCATCCAGTTCGGCCAGCTTGGTTTCAAAGGATTCGTGCATCTTATTCCTTCCTTTCATGCTAGATATTCATTATTGAAATATGCTGCTGCATCGAGAGCATCCGATATATCCGGTGCTTTGCGATATGCTCTTACCGGGTGTTCGTTCTCATCGAGTTCAAGCAGGGTGTGTCCGTAATCATATGCCGCCTGTAAGAATCTGTCCCATTGCCCGGTGCTCATGGTGATAATCACTGAAGGCTTGTCCGTGATCGTGCTCAAAGGCACTTCGTTCAATTCCGGCATTGTCTCGCATCTCCTTTTGAAATTTTCGGCCAGGGTAAACAGTAAACACTTCCTATAGAAGTGTGTTTACTTTTGTTTACCCCTATGGCGGTAAACATTAAGGCTAAGTGTTTACTTTTGTTTACCTGTTTACTCATCAATAAAGACTGTCTAATCATTGACTTATCCTTATTTTGCCGTCATTTCGGGAAATAAAACCCTTGTTTTGCATGCGTTTTAAGGTTGATCCAACCTGTTGCTTTGAGTAACCGACATCGAGAAGGTTTTTTCTCGCTTCGATCTCCAGGATATCTCCGTCTTTTGATAGTCCTTTTATGATTGTGAGAAATGCCGCCTCAGTAGCACCCACCCGGACAGATCCTTTTTCCGGTGTGTAGTCGATTGAATAAAGTGTAGGCGGGTAAACCTTCCTGCCGTACCGGTCAAGCATATCTATATCAACGGTTCCAATTCTAAAAGCCTGTGGCTCTGGGCTCTCTCCGTCCTTCACCTTTGTGCATTCAACGCGAACAATATCATCCTTGTCTTTCGAGAACAGATATTCCATATCCGCAGCACCCCGGAGAACAGAGCTCCCCCGGCCTGTGCTTTTGTCCATCTTGCCTAGGTGATGAATGGTGACGATAGCAGCACCGCCGGAATACCGTCTTATTTCGTCCAGGTTGTGAACAGCGACATTCATATCCTGTGTTGAGTTTTCGTTTCCAGAGCCGAAGTTTCGGGCTAGTGTATCAATGCCTATTGCCCGGATTGGTCCCGGTATCTCTTGTATTGCTTCGATTATCTCATCACAAGAACCCGGATCTGACAGCATGGCGGAAACAGGTGTTATGTGGAAAGGTGGGGTTTGTATGCCCAGCTTGATTTCAAGGGCTCTCAGCCGTCTGAGAACCCCCTGCAGCCCTTCACCCACGAACATAAGAACAGTGCCTTGTTTTACCTCATGGCCGAAAAAGGGGATCCCTGCGGATATGCAAAAAAGAGCTTCATGATAGTATAGGCTTTTACATGTAGCCGGATCACCATATCCATTGATAATGGAATCTGCTGGCAGGATACCGTCAATGACATACTCCGGTGGTGTCATGTCATATTCATAATATGGCTTGAATTGCATAAGCCTTTGCTCGTCCGCTTCTTTGACCTGTCTTTCAAGCGCGCCTAGCATACCGGCCTTCCTTCCGATGACAGCCATAAAAGCCGCTGTGTCGTGTGTTTTTCCTCCCTGTAATGCCCAGGCAACCGGCTTAATCTTGACGGATTTCTGCAAGCTGCATCTACGCCCAGAGGGGCAAGAATGCGGTCATAGAGCTTGATCTTGATATTTTCCTGCCATTGCTCCAGGGTGTTCACTGTGGCAAGTTTTGATACTTGTACCCAGGCATGAATGGATTTCCCGCCCGTGTCTATCAGGGCAACAATGGGTAGCTTGACAGCACTCCAAAACCTGATCTGTTCCGCTCTGGTGAGGTTGTCAAATTCAACCATGCAATACCGGAAAGCAAATACGTTA
>JAHDRW010000007.1 GCA_018433085.1 Deltaproteobacteria bacterium
GCTCCACGGGTTGACGTACATGGCGAGCGCGCCGAGATTTACCGTGCCGAGCACCTGGCCCGGGGCGCCGGGGGCTGCAAGAAAGACCGCGAAGTCCATCTGGTCCACGGTGATCTGGAGGGAGCCGAGGCCGAACCGCACAAAGGTGAACCCGCCGTAGAGGCTGTAGGTCGGGTCGGAGGCGACGTCGATGGTGATCGGCTTGAAGTCAGTTGCAGCGGAATACCCGCCGAAGGTGTCGTTTTCGCGGGCCTTGATCCTGAGCCCGATGACGTCGAACCCGGCCAATCCCACATAGCCGCCGTCGTCGGTGGTGCCCCAGGAAGGATGGCCGCCTTCGAAAATGCCGTCGTAATCACCCCATGCCAGGGTGTCGATGGCGATGTCCATCATGATGTCGGTATTGATGCTCACCCCGGCCTGGCCGATCACCTGGGAGAGTTCGTGATCGCGCACCGGCGTCATGGCCATCATGGAGAGGGAAAACGCAATGATCAGCAGGATCAGTGATGCACTTTTCATTATCTTCATAAAATTTTCTACCTCCAATTTCCACCAGTCACCGCATTGCAAGATGTTTCTTTGAAGAGAAAGGAGGGTTGTAGCCAACCCTCCTTTCTCGATTACACGTGAGTCAGCAGTTGATTAGTGGGCCCAGATGTCCACCCAGCTGCCGCCATAGATGTCGAGGCCGAAGCCGCTGATGTAGATGTCGCCCAGCGTTCCGGCACCAACGCTGTCCAGGGATGCCACGCTGTCGAGCTTCACCTGAGCGGTGATCGGGCCAACGAGTACCTGGAAGAGGTCAGCAGCGCCCGCGGTGGGATCCGAGTAGACGCTGGAGCCGAACTGGATGTGCACAACGCTCACAGGAGCTGCTTCCGGGTCGGTCCCGACTATGCCGTGGGAGTAGATGCCGGCAAGGGAGGTGGTGACGTCGATTGCCACCTGACCGCTGACGGTGATCGGGCCGCCGATCTGGAGGTCGGCAAGACCGACATAACCGGCGCTCTGTGCGCCAGACGCCATCCAGGGCATTGCGCCGATGCCATCATTGGCGATGCCGTCGGTGTCACCCCAGGACACGTAGCCGATGTCGAACTCATCGATCTCGACGTTCAGGGCTATGTTCACGCCGCAGGTGCTGTCGGCAAAGATGTCAACATAGCTTATGGGATCGATGTAGATGCTCATGGCGCCGATGCTCACAACACCGAGCATGTTGCCGGTAGTCTCGAGGGTTGCCGCGTCAGTCCCGAGCCTCACGTCGAAGTCGAGGGCGCCCATGGAGATCTCGAGGGAGCCGAGGCCGAACCGCACGAAGGTTGCTCCGTCGTACATGAGTGCGTCGGTGGCAACGTCGATGGTGATGGGCTTCAGCTGTGCAGGTGCCGCATAGCCGTCAAAGGTGTCGGTTTCGCGGGCCTTGATTCTCAGGCCGTCAATGTCGAACCCGGTGATTCCCACATAGCCGCCGCCGTCGGTGGTGCCCCAAAGAGGATGGCTGTAGTTTGCGGTGATACCGTCGGCATCGCCCCATGCCAGGGTGCCGATGGCGATATCCATCATAAGGTCAGCATTGATGTTGACTCCGGCCTGGCCGGTAACATCGGAAAGGGTCTGGTCGGAAACCGGTGTCATTGCCATAACTGACAGCGGCAGCAACATGATAGCCAAAAACGTCAATACTCTCTTCATAACTTAATGCCTCCAAAAATTTATTTTTTGTGGTGCCTGTTACTTGCTTTTTAGTTTTTTACCCAACTACTCATGCCTAACAGTGTAACGCTTTTCGATTTCTCCTGTTTCACGTTTGCCGGCGCATCACCCCCTTTTCACGGTACTTTGTATAACCAAAACCACAGGGGCTAAGGAGATGCTCCTGAAACTCCATCTCCCTACTTCAATTCAAAACAACCGAATGCATACTCCCTGTCAGTTTCTTCACTCTCTGTTCACGCTCACGGGGTAATCGTTGCATTGTTCCAGTCAAACCACCAGCCGGAGTTTCGGTCCAAGGTGACGGAAAACTCCGAGTCGGTGCTGTATATCGTCCTCGCTCCAAGATTCAGCCGCCTGCCGTCTACGAGAACGCCGTCGATCGGGTTCTCGATATGGCCGCTGAAGGAAATGAAGTTGGCGCTGATGGGTCCTGTCATGGATGGGGTGCCCACCCTGACGAAATTGAGCTGCCGGGTGGCGGGGTCCGTCATGTTGGAAAAACCCGCCTCGATGTACACGCCCTTGCACACGAGACTCTCGGAGGCAGAACCCAGGGATACGCCTTCCCAGTTTTCGTCCCAACCGTATCCGGTGCTGCCGTTGTCGTAGTAGCCCATTTTCAGGGAATCGATCTCGGTGTAGGTGGTGGTGGTGATGTTGAAGTATGCACGGGCGACTTCGTTTTCGAGGGTAAAGCTTGAATAGCCTTCGCCGGTTACCTCGGCCAGAACTTCGTCGCCGACCTCCCACATCCAGGCGTGGGCGGGGGAACAGAACAGACACAGGGCAAAAAGAATAGATACAAACATCCAACCTCGCATTGATCTCTCCGAATTGAATAAGATATGCTCTGGATGCATGCCTCTTTCTCTGGTCTCCATGGGCTACCAATTCAGCAATAAGCATGCCATATAAAATTATCTATAATTCAATTAGTTATAATCTATACTCTCAAGCACGAAAGGAAAAAGAGAAACATTTTTCCATGAATTAATGAAAAGATTTTCATCCATTTCAGGGTCGTATCTCCTGGCAGAAACACGGGAAATGCGCCGTTCTCCCGCAGGAAGGATCAAGCAAGGGAGAACGATTCCTTCCCCACCCTTCCGGCCGGTTCTTTCGGGCATGTTTCCAGTTGAGCACACGAACCAGGCACGACCTGGGGCGGCGAAAAAAAAGCATGGATGTGCGGCAGACAGCCGGGAAGGTCGACCCCTCCCGCGGCCCTACTGCTCTGGCACCACCGGCGCAGCAAGACCGGTGACCATGCGGTCCCCGTCGGATACGCCGATGGCGAGGGAAGACTCGGTCTGAACGCCATGGGTATCATAGCTGGACACATAGGTCGCCAGGCCTTCCAGGTCGAAGATGCCGTTGAGCGTGAGCGAGACGTCATACAGGTCGGTGCCGTGCACGTCATCGTCATAGTGTATCTCGATGATGGTCCCCTGGAAGGTGTTCTCCTCGGTGTCAGAGCCGGTTATGACCGCGCTCTCGCCATCGTCGTTGGGCGTTATGGTGAAGGCAAGGGTGTTATCCCTCCAGAAGGCATCGCTGATCTCCCACTGGCCCTCGAGCTTTCCGATGTCCGCGGATATCCCTGTGGTGGTGTAGTTGAAGAACTGGAATTGCCAGAAATCCCGCTCGTCTTCCGGAACGCCGGTATACCAGTGAACGCCGTTCAGGAAATAGATGGAAAGGAATGCTTCACCGTAGATGGATATGGACTCGACATCTGCCGTGTACGGGTCCGGACCCTGGGTATTCCAGGTATAGTGGTCCAGGACACCCCCGAATATTGTTGTGTTGGGAAGCGTATAGTTGACGCTCAGAGAGCCCTCGGGACAGACGAAAAGCGATGTGTCGCCTATAAACCGGGCCTCTCTCTCCTGCGTGATCACACCGATGGAGAAGATGTCGTTATCGTCGAATTCAAGAAAATCATCGTACACCGCATCGGAATCGATCACGTCGTCTGCCCCGGAAACGAAATACCCCGCCCATGAGCCCACCAGGTCCATATCGCCCGTGGGGGGCAGGACCTCCCCGGGGTCGGTGTTGCTGGAACCGCTCTCGCATGAGACACATGCACACGCCAGGAAAAAAATCGCCGCCACAAGAGCTGCGAGAGAGAATATCCGGGGCCCCTTCATATGTTCCACCTCCTACATAGGTTCTCGCTGTCCGGCTCGGCAAAGATGACTGCAGATGAGACCTGCATGGTATCCATTACATAACAGATAAACGTAACAATCACAGGAGCGGACCTCATTATAACTGTTTTTATTTAATCATCTTTGCCCTGTCATTGCAACAGGTATGATGACGTGACAGCAGCCCATGAACAAGCAAGGTTTTTCCCTATTTGGAGAAATTATTTTCTACCGCCGGATGATCTCGGAAGCTCTATGGATAAAATATTATGTTTTATCCGCCTCCTGCGAAACCGATGGCAGGGAATAATTCTTGCAGGCCTCACGAATTGAACACATGCAATGTCCCTGCGGCATCCGGGGAGTGAAGTTGTTTTTTCCAGGCAGCACACATGAAAGAAAGGGATCCAAGGTATCGCGGAATGGATCGTATAGCACTCGTTATCATTTTCGTTCTGACGTTTCCGCTCGTTGTCTGGAGCACCGGAGGCTTCCCGGTCGAGGCGGACGGTGCGGCTTCTCCCGCCGTGACCGCAGCCCTCACTCAGGACGAAGAGATCCTGGTGTCGGCGCCGAGGAAACAGCAGTTTATCAGCGACCAGACCTTCTCCTATTCGATAAAATCCGGCGGCGCATTCGCGGTGTACGACAGCGACTTCCGTGATTTCCTCGACTACGGACTGTCCGTCTCGCTGGGTGCGAAGAAAAAGCTCAAGGAAAAGATCTCGTTCCTCGCCTCGCTCGAGGTTGTCATGCTCAGCGGTGATTGGGACACGGGCAGCAACCGGGAGTCGATCATCATGGAGGCGGAAGAGACCTTCCCCGGTTTCAACCAGGATGGCATCACGGCAGAAGACATTCCCGCTGAAAACCTGGGCAGCAGCTACCACGGCGAAGGAGAGGCCGTCATCACCAGCGCAGAGCTGCTCCGGAGGATCGACCTCGACACCACCCTCTATATCGTGCCCCTTTCATTCAACATCGTCTACGAGCACTACGGTGGAGACAGGAAAAGGATCAATCCCTATATCGGAGGGGGCCTGGGGTTCTGCATGGCGACGCGCGAGGTGGAAAGCGATGCGATCAGAGAACAGTCTTTCCAGGGCTCTGAGTACCGCATCATGCTCGATGATTCCGAAACCGTGTTCGGACAGCTCCTGCAGGTCTTTGCAGGTTTCGAGATCCCGTTCAAGCACAACATCAGGCTCGTGGCAGAGGCCGGCGCTGCCATGTACGATCTGGACAACTTCGACCCCGTGCTGGAGGTTTCATACCGCACCGACAACCCCGATTATTACACGGGTAACGACATGTCCTCGTGGAATTATGAAGATCCCGTCAAGATAGGGGTGTTCGAGCAGGAGATCATCTCGACCTTTTCTATCGGCGTGGTGATCCCGTTCTGATTTTTTTCAGAAGACCTTTTTCCGCACCATCAACTGCGATCAGTTTGTTTGATACGTGGACTGGAGATATGATATTATAGTTATTCTCACTACATCGATGATTACTGTTATCGGGAGGAGATTATCATGCCGCCGAGCCGCATGAGCGAGGAAGTCAGGCCTCTTCAGGAGAAGATCGACGAGCTTAAGCATATCCAGGAAGAGCTTCGGATCAAGGAATTCGCCATCGCCTCGTCCATCAACGGCATCGCGATCGGCGACCTGCACGGCATCATCACCTATGTGAATCAGGCAGCCGTTATGATGTGGGGTGGGACCGACCCGTCTGAGATCATCGGCAGGCCGGTGACCGTGTTTGCCGAGTCCGAGCAGGAGGCCCTGGACATCATGGAGACCGTTCTGTGCAAAGGCGAGTGGGCGGGGGAAATCAACGGCCGGCGGAAAGACGGCTCGCCCATCACGGTCCTGCTCTCGGCAAGCCTGGTCCGCAATGAGCTAAATGAGCCTGTATGCATGATGTGCTCCTTTGTCGACATCACCGACCGCAAGAACATGGAACGGGAGATGCGGGTAAAGGACAGCGCCGTGGCCTCGTCCATCAACGGGATTGTCATTGTCGATCTCGAGGGGGTCGTCACCTATGTCAACGATGCGGCATTGAAGATGTGGGGCACCGAGGACCCCGGCGAGGCAGTCGGGAAGTCCGTGGTGATGTTCGCCCAGTCACAGAAAGAAGTGCTTGAAATCATTTCATCGGTCCGCAGCAGGGGGAGATGGGAAGGCGAGATCGACGCAAAGGGAAAAGGCGGAGGCCCTTTCACCGTGCTCATCTCTGCCGGCCTCGTGCGAAACGAGAACGGCGAGCCCATCTGCATCATGTGCTCGTTCGTGGACATCACCAACCGTAAGCGCATGGAGGAAGACCTGCGCATCAGAGACAACGCCATTGCATCATCGATCAACGGCATCGGCATATCCGATCTCGACGGGAACATCATCTATGTCAACGATGCGGCATTGAAGATGTGGGGCGATGCCGATGCCTCCGAGGTCATCGGAACCTCGGCGCTCAACCTCGCGCAGTCCGAGGAAGAAGCCGTCGAGATCTACCGGGCCGTGCTGGAAAAGGGCGGATGGACTGGCGAGGTGTCGGGCTTCCGCAAGGACGGATCGCCCGTCACGGTCCTGCTCTCGGCAAGCCTGGTCTACAACGACAAAGGCGAGCCCATCTGCATGATGGACTCATTCGTGGACATCACCGAGCGCAAGCGCATGGAGGAAGAGCTCCAGATAAAGGAGAATGCCATCGCCTCGTCCATATACGGCATCGGGATCTCCGACCTGGAAGGCCGGATCACCTATGTAAACGACGCGGCATTGAAGATGTGGGGCGACAGCGATATCTCCGACGTGCTGGGAAAATCCGCGCTGGAGATGGCACAATCGGAGGAAGAGGCCCTGGAGATATTCCAGGCCATCATGGAAAAAGGGAGCTGGTCGGGCGAGGTGTCGGGCTTCCGCAAGGACGGATCGCCCGTCACGGTCCTGCTCTCGGCAAACCTGGTCTACAACAAGAAGGGCGAGCCCATCTGCATGATGGACTCATTCGTGGACATCACCGAACGCAAGCGCATGGAAGAGGAGCTTCGTGTCAGGGAAAACGCCATTGCCTCGTCGATCGACGGCATCGGCTTCTGCGACCTGGAGGGAAAGATCACCTATGTGAACGATGCGGCGTTGAAAATGTGGGGGGCTGAATCTCCCTCGGAAGTGCTGGGCAAATCCGTCTTGGAACTGGCTCAGTCGGAGGAAGAGGCCCTGGAGATATTCCAGGCCATCATGGAAAAAGGGAGTTGGTCGGGCGAGGGGTCGGGTTTCCGGAGAGACGGCTCGCCCATCACGGTCCATCTCTCGGCAAGCATGGTCTACAACGACAAGGGCGAGCCCATCTGCGTGATGGATTCCTTCGTGGATATCACCGACCGCAAGCGCATGGAAGAGGAGATGCGGATCAGGGATTTCGCCATTGCCTCCTCCATCAACGGCATCGCCATCGGCGACCTTCAGGGCAATATCACCTACGTGAACGATGCCTTTGTACGCCTGTGGGGCGGCAAGTACCCATCCGAGGTCCTGGGAAAATCGGCGCTCACCTTTGCCCAGTCTCATACCGATGCGGCAGCCATCCTGGAAACCGTGCTCACCAGGGGCACCTGGTTCGGGGAAATCATCGCGATCAAGAAAAACCACACCCCCATCGTGGTGCAGCTCTCCGCAAACATGGTCAAAGACGAGCAGGACCGGCCCATCTGCCTGCTGTGCTCGTTCGTCGATATCACCGAGCGCAAGCTCACCGAGCAGAAGCTGCAGAAGGCCTACGAGAGCCTGGAGCAGCGCGTCGAGGAACGGACGGAGGAGCTCGTGCGGGCGAACATCAGGCTCAAACGCGAGATCGAGGAGCGCAAGCTGGCCGAGCAGACCCTGATGAAGAAGGAAGAGGAGCTGCAGCTCAAGTCGCTGAACCTCGAAGAGGCGAACACCGCCTTAAAGGTACTGCTCAAGCGGGGCGAGCAGGACAAAAAGGAGCTGGAGGAGAAGGTCCTGTCCAACATCAGGGAGTTGGCCCTGCCCTATCTTGAGAAGCTCAAGTCGGGTAGTCTCGACGACAAGCAGGCAGCCTATGTGCATCTCCTGGAGTCGAGCCTGAACGACATCATCTCACCCTTCCTCCAGAGGCTCTCCTCCCAGTATCTGAACCTCACCCCCACCGAGATCCAGGTGGCGAACCTGGTGCGCGAGGGCAAATCCACCAAGGAGATATCCGAGCTGCTCACCATCTCCAAGCGCGCCGTGGAGTTCCACCGGAACAATATCCGGGACAAGCTCGGCCTGAAGAAAGAAAAGACGAACCTGAGGTCGTATCTGCTCTCGCTGAGCTAGAATCAGTCACGGGGTCACAGTCACGGGGTCAGGTCTCAACATATGACACTGAGTGTCATATGTTGAGACCTGACCCCTATCCTGGTGTGTTGAGACCTGACCCCTATCCTGGTGACCCCGATCCTGTGCTGAGCTAGAAAAAGCACTTGAGCCGGGCATACACCTCGTCGTTGTCGTCGAACTGCCCGAGCAGCGAGTCGTCGTAGCTTCCGCCCAGCACCGCGAGCCCGATGGTGCCCTGCAGCGTGCCGGTGAAGTTGTACTTCAGCGAGGGCTTCACGAGGTAATCCCTGAACTCGATGCCGTAGGCGGTGCGCAGGTCGAACTCCATGGTGTTCTGGAGGAAAAACTGCTTGAACTGGAGCGTGAGCAGGGTGTCGAGCCCTTCCTTGTTGAAGTAGACCGGCATGTCTTTGTCGTAGTCGGGGATCCACTCCTGGATCACCTGCATGCTGATGCTCGTGTCGCCGTAGATGTAGTCGATGCCGAGCCCGTATTTCATGGAGTCCATCCGGATATTCACCTCGGGGTCGATGCGGAAGCTCTGCCGTAACGCCTCCCCCGATGATGCGAGATAGTTCTGCATGAAATCGGCGATGATGGCCTGCTGCCTCGCGGGGGTGATCTCCTGCCCGAGCACTGACCGGAGCTTGCGGTTATAGAACTTGTCTTTGAAATAGGCGAACTCGCCGCGGAGCGTGAACGAGCTCACCGTGGTGGTGAAGTCGAAGCCGAAGACCTGGATCCGGTGCAGTGACGGCTCATACGTGAGGTCCAGGGAAAGATCGTAGGCGAGCGCCAGGGGATCTTCCAGCTCCACGGTGAGTTCCGAGACCGCCTCGGTGAGCGGCATGGGGTCGTAGCCACGGAAATAGCTCAGGGAGAGGTCCCACCCGCCGAGATATTTCGACACCCGGATGCCGGCTTGCGAGTTGTCGAGGTTGAATGCGGGGATATCGATCTCCTCGTACCGGGCACTGACCGGTATGGCCCCGGCCGCCGCTCCTGTGTCGATGAAAGCGGGCGCCTCGAGCACACCCGGAAACCACCGCTCTTCCTGCGTGGGCAGGCGGTAGGGAACAAACCATGGTATCCATGCCAGCTCCACGTTCGCGATGTCGGAATAGGCATTCACCTTCACCGCGGGCACCCCGATCTTCCGGTCGAGCTCGTCGGCCACGATCCCCTGTCTGAAGTCCTCGGGGTTCAGGTTGTCGGTGGGGTTGATCTCGTCGAGCCTTCCCCAGGCAAACTTCTGGATTCCGACCCTTACGTCCGCGTGGGAGGAATACAGGTCGATATAGGCCTCGTCCACATCCACATAGGGATTCTTGTCCTGATAGATCTTGTTGAACTCGTTGAACATCAGACCGTTGCCCGGATTGATGACCGTTCCGTCGTCCACGGCCTGGAGAAAGATCCTGATCGTGGAGACGTCCGACACATCCGCCCTGAACTCGAGGCCCAGCTCGGTGGTGGGGTCTTCATCGGGTGATTCGTGGTCCAGGGCGTAGACGGCCCCGGCCTGGAGATATCCGGTCAGGGAGGCTCCGAGGTTCTCCCCCTCATACTCCCAGGCATGCGCCGGGACGCACAGCAGAAGGCAGAGCGCCACAACCGGCGCCGCCGGAGCGTGGAGGAAACGCCCGTTCATGAAATGCAACACCGCGCGCGGCGGCGTATCAGGAAGCAGGATAATATGCCCCTCTCATCCTTCCCTTCCTGCGAGCCTCTTTGCGGGCACGCAAGGGAAAGAACCCGTGAATATGTTCATGCCCCTATTTTCTCACTTGCCCCTTTTCATGTATCGTTCGGTAAACATGGCATCCTTGAGCCCGGTGTCGTATACCACATTTTCCAGCTCGATGATCGTGGTCCTGTTGTTCTGCACGTTGTGCATCTCGATGTGCGTGGGGGTGTTGATGTTCTGGATGTTTTCGACCTGGGTGAAGGTGCCCTGCTTTTCGTAGCGTCCCTTGGGGTCGTAGAAGTCGGCCCTGGCCGGGATGAAGTTGCCTTTCCGGATCCAGAGATTGATCTTGCTGTAGAACTCCGCCTTTTTGGGCAGGGCCTCGATCATGTAGCAGTCTTCACCGTCCATGGATTCCTCGCCCAGCATCGTGAAGGTGTAGTCGTCGACATCGTGGCTGCCCATGTCGAAAAAGGTGAGCTCCGTGCCCATGAAGCTCTCTCCCTTTCCGCTGGCGCTGATCTGGCGCACCCGCTGGAGCGCCGGGAGGTAGAGCCACTGCTTATCTTCCTTGTTTTCGGTCCACACCAGAAAGCTCGTGCCCTTCACGTCGGCAGGCGATTCGAAGAACAGGATGGACTTGGAGTTGTCTTCGCCGTATTTCTTCACAAAGGCGCCGAGCTTTCTCTCGCGTTTCTGGCCCTTGTCGTTCATGAGGATCATCGTCATGTCGGCCGTGCTGTCGTTGGCCTGATCCGTGAGCTCCTCAGACTTCTTCACGATGTCATAGGCGCTCATCTCCGCGCTCAGAGCCGGTGCCTGGCCCGTCAGGACAAGTGCTCCTGCCGCCAGCAGCCCAAAAACCGATGCCACGACCATTCTATACCTCATGCTCGACCCTCCTGTTTGATTGTGTATTCACCGCCTTGCCCGCATATCCTACCACATTTTCCTCCCCGGTTTGAACACCCGTAGTGATCCCGCGCAGGGGTAATACCGGGGCGAGGTCTCTGGGCCTTTCCTCGACCAGCCTCGGGGGGAACGCCCTGAGTATCGCGGGCAGCAGGGTGATGGAGGCAAGGGAGGTGGTTATCATAACCAGGGCCACGAGTATGCCCAACTGGCTGATGATGACGAAGTTGGACGGCACAAGCACCAGGAACCCGGCCGCCACAGCCAGGGCGTTGTAGAGAATGGCCCTCCCCGAGGTGTTGAGCGATGTCTCGATGGCCTTTTCCACGCTATCGTGCAGGCGGATCTCGTGCCGGTAGCGGCTGAGGAAATGGATGGAGTAGTCGATCCCGATGCCGATGGCCAGGCTCGCGATGACGGCGGTCGCGGCGTTGAGCTTGATGCCCGTGATCCCCATGATCCCGAAGTTCAGGACAATGGGCACCACGAGCGGCACCACGCTGTAACACCCCAGCTTGAACGATTTGAACATCACCGATACGATGAGGATCACCAGGACGAACGAGACCATGAAGCTCCTGACCTGGCTCTGGACCACCAGGCGGTTGAACTCCTTTGCCAGCATGGAAAGACCGGTGGTGAATATACCCGCGACCCGCGGACTCTCGAGCTGGTGTTTCCGGTAATCATTGACCTCGTCCACCACGCCCTGTGCCAGGTACCCGCTCTGGGACTTCAACTGAAGCAGGATCTGGCCGCTGCGGTAGTCGAAATCGACGAAGCTGTCCAGCTCGCCGGCCCCGCCGGAGAATGAAAAGAGCAGGAGATACTGGCCCACGAGCTCCCTTGACTCCGGGATGGTGTAATGCGCGGGGTCGCCGTCGTGCATGGCCTGATTCATCCGCTTGATAAAATCCACCACAGATACCGTCTTGCCGATATCCTCCATGCCCATGAGTCTGCTCTGAAGCGCATCCATCTCGCGCAGCACCGCCGGGTCCTTGATGTCATCAGAATTCACCCCGTCGAGCACCACGTTGAACAGCGAGGTGCCGCCGAACTTGTGGTTGAGGATCTCGTCGGCAACCCGAATGGGGCTGCCCGTGCGGAAGTCTTCGATGAGGTTCAGATCGCTCTTCACCAGCAGCCCCCCGCCCACCGACAGGACGAACAGTACCAGGCTGACCCCCAGGATGAGCCGGCTCCTGGTGAGGCTGATGCGTGAGAAGAATCCCAGCACCGGCCCGATCAGATCTCTGTCCGAATGGTGGTGCGACCGGTACTTCCACCCCCTGGAATCTACTAGGGAGAGCACTGCCGGAACGAATGTCAGCGATATCACGACCGCCACGAGCAGCCCGAAGCCCGACAGGGCTCCGAACTGCTTCAGGGGCACAATGGCCGAGGTGCACAACGACATGAACGATGCGATGGTGGTGAGCCCGGCCATGATAACGGGCAGGCTCACCCGGGTGACGGAGGCAGTGATCCCGGATGAGCCTGTTCTCCCTTCTTCGGTGTCCGAAAACACGTTTTCCAGAACATGGATGCCGTAGGCCGAGCCCACGGCGATGAGCGCCACGGGGAGCACGCTCGTGACCATGGTGAGAGGGATATCGAGCATGGGCATCAGGCCGACGGTCCAGACCGACCCGATTCCCACTGCAATGAGCGGCAGCACCATGCCCCGGAAATTCCGGAAAAACAGGAACAGGAAACCGAGCAGCACGATATTGACCAGCGGCACCAGGAGCTTCAAGTCCTTGATCATGTAATGCCCCTGCAGGGCCTCAACCACGGTGGGGCCGGATATAAAAAACTCCTCGGGCCCCTCGTATTTCTTCATGATATCCAGCAGCGTGTAGTAGATGGGTACGATGTCGTCGGTCTCCATGGTATCCTCCAGAACCACCGACAGCGCCGTACCTGTTCCATCGGCCGTGACATAGACGCCCTCGTACACGTTCCAGGACTGAGCCTTTTCCCTCAGCACCCGCAGGTCTTCCCCGGTGGCGGGAATCACCCCTTCTTCAACCAGGGGACCCACCTCCAGGCCGCCCTCGCTGCCTGAGATGTTTTTCACGTTGAGAATGCTGGTGACCTTTTTCACCCCTTCGAGGTCTTCGATTTCCCGGGTGATCCTGTCGATCTTTGCCAGCGAACCGGGGTTGTAGATATCGGTGTGGAGCATCCCGATAAGGATGTCCGCGTACGACTCGAAATCCTGCTTGTTCCTGTTGTATACCGCTTCGACCGGGTTGTTCTGCCTCAGAACGATCTCCACCCGGGGATCGATCTTCACCCGGGGAATCTGCATGAGAAAAAACCCGGTGATGCACAGGACAATGCCGATCACCCACCATGGGCGATGCACGCTGAAACGGACAATCTTTTTCATACTCCCCCTCTCCCCTCAGTCCGGAATTGTCCAGGGAATCGCGGACCTTCCCGGCAGTCTCCCAATCCGGGTTTTTCCCGGCGATTACAGTGCCGATACAGCCCCGTTCGATAGTGTGGCCTCTGAAGCGCAAGCCCTTGAACCCAACTTCAAGCCGCAATCGGCGGTGAAGGTGACCCCGCCTTCCAAGTCCTTGAGAAACGCACGAAGGCACGAAGAAGGAGGAATCAACCATGGCGAAACCCCATCTCCCAAACAGGGTGAACTATGACTCATCCCTGTGAATCTTCATATCATTCATTAATAATGAATCGTCATTACTCTATCAAGTTCTCAACTATTTGCAACAAAAAATTCTCTCTGTATTCATTGCAGGAATCGCGGCTCACGGGAATGTCCGTCACGGTGAATGACCGTAACCCACGTCCTCCAATCCCGGGCAAGTAAGAGAAAAATCTCGTGTCTTCAGAAAAAATCCAGTCCCGAGACCGCCATGTCGAGGTAGAGATATCCGCCTCCCGCCGATACGCTCACCGGTTCATCCCGGTCTTCGAATACCAGGGCGGGCTCCCAGGCGTCGAGATCGACCGACAGGAAGGGAGCGCCAGCCGAACCGCCCATCAGCTCGGGCAGGCTTCCCATGATGTCTTCTGTTAGCGAGGAATGATCGAAGATGCCGAGATTGCCCGGGTTGTCCTTCATCACGTGGAATCGGTTCTTCCCTGGCACGCGGGAGATATCGACGTCGAGCCGGTATCCATCGGCTGAAGGGGCTATGATCATGCACAGATCCACGGATGCCTCCCACTGCGGTGTGTCTCCTGTCCGGTACTGGAAAACGATGTCAGGGACTTCGAGCCGGATCCGGGAGTCTCTCAGATCGATGACGGGCGGCACGCTCAGGCGCATGACGGTCTGCTCCGCGGTCGAGCGCTCCAGTTTGAATCCCGGAAAGTCTTCTCCCAGAAGCGTGGTGACAAGCTCGTACACATCCCACTCGTCTTGCGGGTCGATACTGCCTGCCACGAGCTGGTTGACGACGTTCTGTGAAAGGGAGAGGCTCAAGCTGCAGGTGTCAGGCAAGGCGAGCAGCCAGCCGGGGTCCTGGTAAACAGGATACAGGTCCGGAAAGACTGCATACGGCACGGTTGCGAGGGAAGAGCCGGAAAGATCGAGCCCGATATCGAACCCCGCGATCATCTCGCTGATGTCGTATTCGCGGGCTTCCATTTCCTCCAGATCCGTCCTGATCATGTCTTCCACCATTCCATTCACGAAGGGTGCATCTTTATCAAAAGACCTGAAAGGTTCGGTAAAGGCTACGTCCTGCACGGACTGGGTATCCAGGACAATCCGTTTCCCTGTCTCGTCTTCCCGGTATTCGACGGAAAAGGTCGCATCGATGTTGAGATCGTTATCCTGCGTTGTGATAACCGAAATTCCGAACAGGGACACCGCATCCAGGTCAACCTGCTTCACGGTGAAATGGATGGCCGCGATCTTCACATCCGGATTTGAATCTATGTCATGAAAGGCAAGGGAGTTGACGGTGAAGTCGTGGGTGGACGGGTCGCCGTCGCCGTAGCCCAGGTTGGTGATCAGATTCGCGTTTTCCTGCCTGATGGTTTCGAACACCTCATCGATGGCAGATTCGAACAGATCGTTGAACACCTCCTCCATGTCGATGGGGTTCAGAGGTGCCACACCAGGGGGCGACTCCCAGACCACGAGCTCACGGGCCTGTGAAAAGAGCCCGAGCCCCAGGCCGAGCATTCCGGGGCCGGTTACATCCGGGATGCCGTAGACATCCGCAAAGACATAGGTGTCGAGATCGGGCTCAAACCCGTCCAACAGCCCCGTCACATCCTTTTCCAACCCGAATACCCGGATGTTTCCGGGAAGCAGGTCCGCTGCTTCATACCCTGTCTCGGCCGGATCGATCGCAAGCGGTGGCAGCTCGATTCGCCCGAGCTCGGAGGCAATTGCGCGCTCGACAACGCGCTGGAAGAAAAAGGGCTGCGAGAACGCTACACCGGCCGAACCCAGGAGATCGAACACCAGGCGCACATCACCATTCAGACCCGTGTCTTCAACGGCGATGCAGGTTTCGACCAGGAGATCGTTCGAGGCCGTGAACACGAATGGCCGACCGTAGATCGGCAGGATCGAGAGCGAAACGTCTTTTACGGTGAACTGCAGGCGGAGAACCGCCGAGGGAAGCTCTTCGAGATGAACGGCCTCGATGGTGTGCACAACGATATTGCATGTGTTCGGATCGCTGTCTCCATACGAGAGCCCGGTTATGAACGACGCCCCCTGCCGGTTCAGCGAACCGAAAACCTCGCCGATTTTCTCGTCCAGCATTGCGGCAAGGTCCTGTTTCTGAAGATCGAGCAACCCTTGGGATGCGACAACCCCCACCCCGTTCCTGAGATACGAACCTGTCGCCACCGGCCGGCTCGTCGAGAGAACGATCTTCTCTTTGCTCGCCCTCCCGCCGGGATGAATGACCTGGATGAGAACCACCTGGTAGAGATCTTCCTCGCTCACGGCGAACTCGCACACGAAACGACCGTCGTGCGGCAGTGCCTCGACCTGGTATACCGCCCCGTTCGAAAGATATACCCGATCGATGACGGATGGCCCGCACTCGGTCTCTACCGCAAGGGTCCTGTTTCCGGGCTCCACATAATCGCCGTCTTTCAGGGGGAAAAGATGGCCCTGCTCGTCCACGAGGGAAAGACCGATCCCGCACGCCTCTTCAAAGCCGACGGCCGCTATGGAAACGCCGGGGTCGTAGATGGATTCCTCGGCAATGATTTCATCGCTGCTGCTGCTCCCCGAGCACGACGCCAGAAGCGCCATCACACCGCACGCTATCAGAAACGACCCAAGAGATGTTATCTTCATCCTTCACGTCTCCCGCCCGGCACACCGTGTACCGGGATCATTAACCGCGACCAATCTATGGTATGGACCTTTCAGGGCAAGCCCTTCGCCCCAACTTCTCCGCAAGCAGCGGGGAATGCGCCCCTCCTTCTACGTTCTGGAGAAGCGTACTAAGAAGGAGGATTCTGCCCCATAACGGCCCTGGAATCCCGGACGCTTTCACCAAACCCAAGACCTGATCTTTCCGCCCTATCCTTTGCCACCGGAGAGCACCGCCGCCGGGAACTTTAGCATGAGTGAATTGTCATTACCCTTCAAATATAGTTTTTTATTGAATAAATGCAATAACCATTCCGGCATATACCGAGGTCTGTGCATACATGGAACACCATCCATGATCTTGAGGTTCCCCACATAAGGCCTCTGAAAAAATATACTTTTGCCCGTTCACTGTTGAAAGAATTTCATGCGATCTCCGATCTCCATGTCCAGGGATCTATGAAAACTTTTACCCATTATCGGAAAAAGATTTTCCATCAAGGGATTTCTCAGGCACCGGGGAAGCCGATCCGGCATTGTCAAGCAGCGACAAGCCGTACTCCCCTAGCCCTCTGCTCCCCCCTCGAAGAAAGAGCGGTCTTCCCTTTCGATGGACATTGTCCAATGACCTTACCGGCGAACGGCACTCCCTCCCGCCGGTTATCCGGGAAAAACGCGGCGCCCCTCCCAGAACAGGTTCTCCAGAGAATGTCCCCATGCCTTCAAGGAAAGCTTTTGACATGAGGCGAGAACCGGCTATAATGGCGTGTAATTTGCACATTCGTGATATGTTTATCCAGGGACTCCGGGGAAATTATGGTGTTCTTTTACGCAGGAGGATTGGAATGAAGACAACCATCACGATGCTGGTTCTGTTCCTTTTTTTATCCGGGTGCAGCAATGACAGCGCTTTTGAGGGCATAGCGGACGATTCCTGTCGCGACGCGGTTATCGAAGATGCGGCCATTGCCCTTGACGACCAGGACTATGCATCAGCCGCCCAACTGCTGGCAGAGATCTATACCACCACCAGCCCCGACCCACGGGTGTCGAGGCTTCTCAGCTCTGCCTACATGGGCAGGGCGGGTGTCGATTTTGTCAGACTTATCGACTTCTCAGGGCAAGATGAACAAGAGAGCTTCGACATGGTGGCCGAATCCCTGTTTCTCGATCTTGCGCCCGTTCCGGAGGATGATGACGACGAGAGATCGTGCAGCATAGAAGACAGAACCGTACTCGTCCTCCTGGACGAGAGCGACCGGTTTTATGCCGATTACCCGGATGCGCTATTTATCGACGGTCAGTGCATGGGGGACCTTATCGACAGCTTGGAAGAAGCTCAGTATATTCTGGATGTACTGATCAGAGAAAACAGCCACACCCCTGACGACGAGATTCAATTGGGCGTGGCGTCAGCCGCCCACTTTATCTTTTACACCGGCAACAAGGTTGCCGACGGCCTCAACAGAACACTGACCCTCCCTGATCCTGAAGATCACGAACCCGGGATAATCCCTGTACCGATAAATAAGGATGCCTATCTGTATTACATTAATTTTAATGGCGGAATCCAGTACTCATGGAGCAGTATTGACGCAGGCGATTTTGGAGATGAGACAACTGATGACCTCATTTCCATAAATACCTATCAGGGTGATCTGATCGATGTCTACAGAGCCGTGCAGGCCTTTGACAGGGCGACTCCCGAGCAGAACGACATCCGGGATGCCCTTCAGGACTTCCTCGCCTTCTCCTTGGGTATGGAAGGCGCAACCATTTCCGAGTTCAGTGAAAACGACATCATTTCGACCATGACCACTGCCGGCGTTTATAATCTTGTGAACAGTTTCTCCGCCGAGTAGCCGCTCGGAGAGAATGAACTGGGGGATACGATGAAAAAGCTTCTGTGCTGCTTTCCTTTGCTCATGCCCATACTCTTTTCGTCCATGCTTTTTGCGGATGAATACAACTATATCTACCGGGGTACCCGGCCCATGGGAATGGGGGGCGCATTTGTCGCCGTGTCGAACGACCAGAACGCACTTTTCTATAACCCGGCCGGTCTCTCCAATGTCCCGGACCGGAGACTCGTTCTCTTCTCCGTCGAGGCGGAACTGGGACAGGGCGCCTACGACGCCTACACCGACATACTCGATGTCGACACCGACAACGAACTGGAGGTGGCGGAATTCCTGAGGGATTACATCGGGGAATTCTCCCACGCGTCCGCTGCTGTTTTCCCCTACTATATCAGACCGCACTTTGCCTTCGGGATCTTCGGTTCTGCCAAGACCAACTTCATCGCACGGAACTACCAGTATCCCAGCATCGTGGTCGACAGCACCTCGGATACAGGCGCCGCTCTGGGATATGCCCATGCCTTTTTCGACGAGGCGCTCTCCATCGGCGCCAGCCTGAAGTACGTTGTGCGCAAAAGCCTCACCGAGGAATACACCGTGCCCGACATCACCAGCGACAACTTCGACGACATGGTGGATGACGACGTCCAGGACGGCTCCGGAATCCTGCTCGACATTGGATTCATCTACCGGTTTGAGAATGTAGCCATCGGGCAGAAACATTTCAATTTTCAGGTGGGTCTGAGCGCCAACAACCTTATCGGGCCGGATATGGGCGATGCACGCGATCTCGAAGAGCATGTGGACATCGGATTGGCAGCTTATGTGGATTCATGGGTGTTCGCCCTGGACTATTTCGACGTGGCGGGCATGATCGACGATGACGATGATCCCGGCAAGAGACTCCGGATCGGCGCCGAGTATGATTTCGAAAACCTCTTTACCGCACGCGGAGGCTTTTATCAGGGATATATAACGCTCGGCCTGGAGATCGATGCCCGGTACGTCCAGGTCGATTTGCTCACCTATGCCGAGGAGGTGGGCACCTATGCAGGACAGCACAGCGACCGCAGGTACGTGCTCGGTCTCAAATTCGGCTTCTGACAGGGGTTGTGAAAAGTTATCGCCCGGTGTAGGAAACACCCCATGGACAACTCGGTGATCGACTCCGTGTTCCGGATACTCCGGGCCGATGTGAAGCTGCTGCGCGAGCCCATCGTCAGCAAGGTGGCCCGCACCTCGGACGCCTTCCAGGTACTCGTTTCCACCATGCTCAGCCTCAGGACCAAAGACGCCACCACCGAAGAGGCTTTCCTAAGGCTCTTTGCCATAGCACCTACGCCCGAGCAGATGGTGCACACCCCTGTGGAGGAGATCGAGAAGGCCATATTCCCGGTGGGGTTCTACAAAACCAAGGCAGAGAATATCCTGAAGGTGTCGCACATCCTCCTGGATGCCTACGACGGCCGAGTTCCCGACGATATGGACCGGCTCCTGGCGTTGCCGGGCGTGGGGAGAAAGACGGCCAACCTCGTGATCATCCTCGCCTTCGGCGGCCTGGGCATCTGTGTCGATACCCATGTCCACCGGATCACCAACCGGTGGGGCTATGTATACACCAGAAATCCCGACGAGACGGAAATGAAGCTCAGGGAGAAACTTCCGGCGGAATACTGGACCGTCATCAACGACTATCTCGTTCCTTACGGGCAGTTCGTCTGCGTGCCTGTAAGCCCCTTCTGCTCACGGTGCAGGCTGGTCGAGTTCTGCGGGAGAATAGAGGTAAAAAAATCGAGGTAATGCCGCTTGGAACTCCATGGTCGGCGGCTATTGCCTTCCCGGTTTTTTCTGTGCTAGTAATTCTCAAGCTGTGAAACTGTCAAAAAGAATAATGGCAAAAATTATATGGCGTTTTTTCTTCGTCCAGGGTGCGTGGAATTTCAGAGGAATGCAGAATATCGGCTTCGCGTACGCCATGCTTCCCGGTCTGAAGAAGGTGCGTCCGGCTGATGCGGAAAAAGCGGCGGAGAAATATGTCCGCTTTTTCAACACCCACCCCTACATGGCTCCCGCCGTCGGCGGCGTCTTCCTGAACATCGAGGAACACGGCGACGAGGCGGTAATCGAAAAGCTCAGGCCCGGGATATCCGGTTCTCTGGCCGCCCTGGGAGACACCCTTTTCTGGGCCACGCTCAAGCCGATCCTCGCGCTCCTCCTGCTCCTTGCCCTCATGGGGGATAACATCTGGGCCATGGTTCTTGTGCTCCTGCTCTACAACGGCATCCATCTCTGGACCATGACATGGGGGTTTGCCAGGGGCTATCGAAACGGGCCGGCCGGGGCGCTGGAGCTGGCCGCGACCCTGTCGATCGACAGGACGAAACGTATTGCCCTGGCCATCCCCCTGCTGGCAGGGATGGTCATTGCCGTGATGTCGCTCGAGCACGATACAGGGTGGACCCTCGGAACGAGTCTGCTGGTCTTTATCGCCGCCGCCGTCGCATTCAGACTCAAACTGGGCGTGTTATGGATATTCTATGGAGTATTTACTCTCAGTTTGGTATGGACTATTATAAAATGAAGGAACAAAGAGTAACCATCCAGAACAAATTGGGATTACACGCTCGTGCCGCTGCGGCATTCTCCCGTCAGGCGTCGGAGTTCACTTCCCATATCATCGTAATCAAAGACCACATGGAGGTAAACGGAAAGAGCATCATGGAGCTGCTAACCCTCGCTGCCACCAAAGGCAGCCATATTGTCATCAAGGCCGCAGGCGACGATGAGAGCCAGGCAATCGAAGCGCTTGCAAAGCTCGTCAAACAGGGATTCGGGGAAGTCTGATGGATCAGCGCCAGGTTCATATTCTCCACGGGGTAGCTGCATCGGCCGGCATTGCCATCGGCAAGGCCGTGATCATGGACACCAGAAAGATCGAGCGTTACCCCAAGATTCGGATTACGGCGTCTCTTCTGACAGACGAAATAAAGCGTTTCGACGACGCGGTCAAGGAGTCCGAGAAGCAGATCAGAGAGGCAATCAGGGAGCTCGAGACCCACAACGTGGGAAAAGAGCACTCCTTTATCCTGGAGACGCATATGATGATGCTCACCGACCCCGCACTCAGCGGCAGGGTCAGGGAGCTCATCGCCACGGAGCACATCAACGCCGAATGGGCGCTCAAGATCGCGCTGCTTGAAATCGAAAAGGATTTCGACTCCATCGGCGATGAATACATCAAGAGCAGGGTTGCGGATACGACCTTTGTGGGAGAGCGCCTCCTCAGGAACCTCATCGGCAAAAAGACCAGCAGGTGCCACCTCCTCGACAACAGCATCATCGTGGCGCACGATCTCTCTCCCGCAGACACCGCCATGCTGAACAAGGAAAAGATCCTGGGCTTTGCCACCGACGTGGGCGGCCTGACGTCCCACACCTCCATCATCGCCCATTCCCTGGAGATGCCTGCCGTGGTCGGTCTGGAGAATGCCTCCGCGCTGATCAATCCGGGGGACAACGTGATCCTCGACGGGATTTCCGGTGTGGTGATCGTCAACCCCTCCGAGAATCAGGTCCTGGAGTATGAGCACCGGGAACGCTCGTTCATCACCCTCGAGCTGAAGCTCAAGGAAAAGGCCAAGTCCCCGGCCGTCACCCGGGACGGGAAGTATGTCAAGGTCAAGGGAAACCTGGAGTTCAAGGACGAGGTGAAGACCGTCCTCGACCACGGGGCCGAGGGCATCGGGCTCTACCGCACCGAGTTTCTCTATCTCAACCGGAACCACGTCCCCAGCGAGGAGGACCACTACCAGGCATACAAGGCCGTGGTGGAGGCCGTGTCGCCCTACAACACCGTGATCAGGACACTGGACCTGGGCGGTGACAAGTTCTATTCATCGCTGGGCAAGCTCCGGAACGAGATGAACCCGGTCATGGGCCTGAGGGCCATCCGGTTGTGCCTCAAAGAGGTGGACGTCTTCAAGACGCAGCTCAGGGGAATCCTGAGGGCGAGCCACTACGGCAACACATCCATTATGTTTCCCATGATCTCGGGTATGGACGAGCTCATGAAGGCAAAGGCCATCCTCGAGGAAACAAAAGAGAACCTGCTCAAGGAAGGCACTCCCTTCGACGAGAACATCCCGGTAGGAATCATGGTTGAGGTCCCCTCCGCGGCCACCATTGCGGATATGCTCGCCACCGAGGTGGATTTCTTCAGCATCGGGACCAACGACCTGATTCAGTATGCCCTGGCCATCGACCGGGGCAACGAATACGTGAACTACCTCTACGAACCCCTGCATCCGGCGGTGCTGAGGCTGATCAAGTTCACCGTCGATGCGGCCCACAACGCCGGAATCCAGGTGTCCATGTGCGGTGAGATGGCGGGCAGGGAGATCTATACGCCCATCCTGCTGGGTATGGGGATAGACATACTCTCCACGAATGCATTCGCGATCTCCCACGTGAAGGAAATGGCCAGAAAGGTCGATCTCGATCAGTGCCGGCAAATTGCCGAGCATGTCTTCCATATGAAGACGGCAGGCGAGATCTACGAATTCATGGACCGGGAGATCGTGGGTAAATCCCCCGATCTCTTCGCGTTGAGCTGATTCCCCCATGATAAACACTGTCTGTGGAACCATTGAAGGCGTTTTCGATTCCGAAGTCCGCGTGATCGTGGACAGAAAGGCGGCCTGTCAGGGCTGCCAGGCAACAGGCGTCTGCCACGGCTTTACGAAAAACCGCATGGATCTTCTGCTGTCCCGGCCGCCCGGGCCGGTCAGTATAGGCGATACCGTGGTCATCGCCATGGATGGGTCCTCTCTGCTCAAGGCCTCGACCTTCGCATTCATGGTTCCCCTGGCTGCCATCCTGGCCGCCCTCTTCCTCACCCAGGCCGCGGGCACGTCCGTCACGTTCCAGGCAATGGGCGCGGTCCTTGCCTTTGCAGCGAGTCTCGCAGCCGTCAGGCGTCTGGGGAGCAGGATCGAGGCGCCGAAAATCATCGAGGTCATCCATGAAGAGTGAGGCCAGGCGCGTCCTTTCCATGAACAAAAAGGCCCGCAGCTCCTACGACATTCTGGAAAAGGTCGAGGCGGGCATCATGCTGAGCGGCCCTGAAGTGAAATCGCTGAGGGACGGCGGGGGCAGCATCAAGGACAGCTATGCGCAGATCA
Organism: Deltaproteobacteria bacterium; assembly: GCA_018433085.1. Classification (GTDB taxonomy): domain Bacteria; phylum Desulfobacterota; class Desulfomonilia; order UBA1062; family UBA1062; genus Phosphitivorax. Next base: position 23,189 of record JAHDRW010000007.1, read on the forward strand.
TCGCCTCGGAGGCATTCATCACCAATCTCCACATCGCCCCCTATGTGCAGGCCTCCATATTCAATGTGGACCCCGAGCGCAAAAGAAAGCTCCTGCTGCACAAAAAAGAGATCACCAGGCTTTCGGGCAAAATCAAGGAAAAGGGGCTGACTCTGGTGCCTTTGAGCATCTACCTGAAGGGGAATCTCATCAAGGTGGAGCTGGGTCTCGCCAAAGGCAGGAAGGAATACCGGAAAAAAGAGGTGATCAAGGAGCGGGACATAAAAAGAGACATGGCCCGAGAGGTGAAATCATGGAAACATCGCTAAAAGACATACCATTCGAAATGCTGCTGAAAAAGGCTTTGAAAAACGGAGGGGACTTTTCCGAAGTCTATATCGAACACAAACAGGGCACCTCCATTGTGTCCGAGGCCAAAAGAATCGAGCGGTTCGTCAGCACGACCGAAAGCGGCCTGGGGCTGCGTGTCGTGGTCGGAGACCGCAGCGCCTATGCATACACCAATGACTTTTCTTCGCTGGACGAGCTTGCCGACACCGTGGCGGCGGCGGTGCAGAAAGGCAGCTTCGAGAAGGCTATCTCCCTGGAGAAGAGACCTGTCCGGGAGGTCGTGATCTCCCGGATCGATCCCACAGGCGTCGATCCGGACAAAAAGATCGAGATGGTCAACCGGGCACAGTCAAAGGCCTGGGGGTATGACCCATCCGTCGCGCAGGTGAAGGTGATGTACGGAGACGGCGTGCGCAGCGTCGTCGTGGCGAACTCCAGGGGGTTCATCGTGGAGGACAGGCGGGATTCCATCGTGTTCGTGGTTCAGGGCGTGGTGGCCCGGGATTCCCTCATCGAGACCGGGTACGAGCCGGTGGGCGGTACCAGGGGCTTCGAGCTCCTTGAGGAGGATCCTCCTGAGTTCATCGCGGAACGCGCCCTTTCACGCGCACTTCAGACCCTCCATGCCAGGCGGGCTCCTGCCGGGGCCATGCCGGTCGTCCTGTCCAGCGAGGCGGGAGGAACCATGGTCCACGAGGCAATCGGCCACGGGCTCGAGGCCGACCTTGCAGGCGAAGGATTGTCCGTTTATTCCGGGCAGATCGGCAACAGGGTCGCGTCGGACGCCATCACCGTCATCGACGACGGTACCATGAAAGGCCTCAGGGGCAGCATGGGCTACGATGACGAGGGAAATCCGGCAACCCGGACCGTGCTGGTAGAGAACGGCATCCTGAAGACCTACCTTACCGATTTCATCACCTCCATGAAGTTCGGCCTTCCCTTGAGCGGAAACGGGAGAAGAGAATCGTACCGGAACCGGCCCATTCCCCGCATGAGCAACACCATGATCCAGCCCGGAACGCTCTCTCCCGAGGATATCCTTGCCAAGGTGGACAAAGGCGTATTCGTGAGAAAGATGGGGGGCGGGCAGGTCAACACGGTCAACGGCGACTTCGTGTTCAACATCGCGGAAGGTTATCTCATCGAGAACGGAAAGGTTGGAGCGCCCATCCGGGGGGCCACCCTCATCGGCAACGGCCCGAAGGTCCTGGGCTCTATCGAGCATGTGGGCAACGATCTGGGCTTCGGCATCGGAACCTGCGGCAAAGACGGCCAGGGTGTAGGCGTGTCGGATGCTCAGCCCACCCTGCTGATCCCCGAGATCACGGTCGGCGGAGAAATCGGGAGTGCCCCTTCCAAAGGCTGAGCCTGCATCCCGGGATCAGCGTGTTCGGATCGTGTTCTTGCACACTGGTTTGGGCACTGAAGAAAAAGGTGTGCCTGCATGGTTACCTGTTACCCATTGGCCATACCATGTGCACGATGAGCCTGTACCGGTTTCCCCGAGCAAAAATGAATGTTCCTGATCCATGGTATGGGCCTTTCAGGGCAAGTCCCGGGCCCAGTCGAAACCTGAAAGCTGCGGGGAATGCGGTCCCATCTTCTCGGTCCTTCAGCAGCGGACGAGAAAGAGGATTTAGTTGCGCGAGAAGAAAATGGAAATGTGAACCCGTCCCCGGCTATGCGTTCCCGGCTATGATTGAATCAGAAAAATATTTATGTATTCTCTGATTAGATGCTTCTTTTTTAGCAGAGAGGAGGAAATCATGGAGAGAAAACTGCTTTTGTGCGCGACCCTGCTCTTTCTCTTGAGCGGCTGTGCTTTCGTTTCCGTCGACCTGTCCAGCCTTACGCAGATCCCCCCCCTGGAGGAACGTGTCATCCGGGAGGGGTCGGATCAGAAAATCCTGGTTGTCGAGATCCTGGGGCTGATCCGGACCACCGGCTCACGAGACACCTTCATCCAGCGGCAGGGCACCCTGGAGCGGCTCGATAACGTGCTCGAAAAGGCGGAAAAGGACAAGGAAATCAAAGGGGTTGTCCTGAAGATAGACTCTCCCGGCGGGGCTTACACGGCCTCGGACCTGGTGTTCAGGAGAATCCGGGAATACAAGTCGGCGCAGGGAATCCCCGTGGTGGGCTGCATCGTGGACCAGGGCACCTCCGGGGCGTACATGGCGGCCCTGTCCGCCGACTACATCATCGCCCTGCCCTCGTCTGTGGTGGGAAACGTAGGTGTCCTGCTCCCGTCCATCAGCCTTGAAGGCCTCATGGAGAAGGTGGGCATCGATAACCAGACCATTACCTCCGGCAACCTCAAGGATGCCGGTACACCGCTGCGCGATATGACGCCCGAGGAATACGATCTCCTTAGGGGTATCGTCATGGAATTCTCTTCCAACTTCATGGCCAGGGTGAAAGAGGCACGACCGGTGACCGAGCAGGACGTCGCGGTGTTCCAGGACGGGAGGGTCGTCACCTCGACGACGGGCAAGGCCCTTCACCTGGTGGACGAGGTGGGCTATTACGAGGATGCCCTCAAAAAGGTCGAGTCCCTTGCCGATGTCGAGGACCCCACGGTGATCGTGTATCGCCGCAAGGGAGAAAACCGGGGCGGGTTTTACTCTTGGCCCTGACGGGGCTGCTTCCCCATCCAGGGTGGAAAAACCGTTCGGCTCGTGGTAAGGCGTGGGGTAAAGCTTCGGAAGGGACTTGAAAGGATCATGGACAGAAACGCCCGCATCGCAACCCTGGCTCTTTTTGTGGCCATGGCGGTGGCCCTGCACTGGACAGAGTCGTTTATCCCCCGCCCCGCCCCGTTTCTGAGGCTCGGGCTGGCCAACATCCTTACCCTGTGTGCCCTGTATGCCTTCGGGGGTTTTTGGGCGATCGTCGTGGTGATCGGCAGGGTCGTTATCGGGTCGGCACTTACGGGCAGCATCTTCTCGCCCATGTTCGCCTTTTCTCTGGGAGGCGGTCTCGCCGCGGCACTCACCATGTGGGCGATGCCCAAATCGCTGTTCTCTCCCATCGGGGTGAGCGTGGCGGGCGCTGCGGCGCACATGTCTGCGCAGCTTGCTATCGCCCTGTTTCTCGTCGCACACATTTCGCTGACCTATATCATGCCGATGTTTCTCCTTGTATCGGTCGTTACCGGCGTGCTAAACGGTTACTGTGCAATGTTGATTATCGAGGTAATGAAGGAGCGTCAGAGGCACTTTTCATCGCCCTGATGTGAGAGAAAACACGGCCTTTCCGGCAAAGTCCGGGAAACAGCAATGCGAGAAGCAGGGGAATTTTCCTTGACGACGATTGTTCCCACCGGGGGTATGGTTATCGGCAGACACGGGCTGCTGAAGGCCTTTTTGAGCTCGTGCGTGGGCCTTGCCATATACGATCACAAGAGCAGGCTGGGGGGCATGCTCCACATCCTCCTGCCCGAACCCGTGACCGACGTCCCCGATTATCACCTACCGTATTACGCATGCACCGGAATTCCCGCCTTCATCGATGCCATGGTCGAGCAGGGGGCATGCGTCGAGACCATGGAGGCGTTCATTGCCGGCGGGGCACTGGTCGATTCCTTTTCCGCCCATGACGTGAGCATCAATTTCACCTACAAGACCGTCGAGATCACGCTGTCCCTCCTGAAAAAACACGGCATCGTCATCAAGACTCTGGAGGCGAGCGGGGTGAATCCCTTCTGCCTCACATTCCGGCTCGATACCGGGGCGTGCAGCATTGAACCGATTCTGCTGGAGCGGCCCACGGAAAGCATCCGGAAAAAGCCCGTGGACAGGGAGATTATCGGGAAGACTATCGAAAGGCTTCTCCCGGTTCCCCAGATCGTCTTCAACATCGCCCAAATGCTTTCCGACGATAATATCGACATCAACACCGTTGCCGCCGAGATAAAAAAAGACCAGGTCCTGAGCGCCAAGGTGCTCAGGATGTGCAACTCATCATACACCGGGCTGCCCCGCAGGATCGCATCGATCGACCAGGCCATCGTCTTCCTGGGCAGCAAGGCGCTGCTCCAGATGGTGATAACGGCCCAGATCGAAAACCTCTACCGCTCGTCGGACGGCGGATATTCCCTGTGCCGGGGCGGGATGTTCCACCACGCGGTGGCAACGGCCCGGCTGTGTAAGGCCCTGGCAACGGCGCAGAAAAAGATCAATCCCGACATAGCCTACACCGCCGGGCTGCTCCACGACATCGGAAAGGTGGTGCTCGACCAGTATATCGACAAAATACAACCCCTCTTCTACCGGATGATCATCGAGCACAAGGAAGATTCCAGCAAGGTCGAGCAGGATATCATGGGCATCGACCACTGTCAGGCAGGGCTCGTGCTCGCGGAGAACTGGAATCTGCCGGATGTCCTCAAGGATGTTATATCCTTCCACCATGCGCCGGAAGCCGCCCATAACAACAGCGAGATCGTGAACCTCACCTATGTGGCCGATGTGCTCACCAATAGACTCCTTCCCGGACTGGAGCTGGAAAAGGTGGATACCTCGAACCTCCAGGCGAGCCTTCTCGCCCTGGGTATCCTGCCCAGAAACGTCTACGCCCACCTGAACGTGCTGACAGATCTCTACTGACCGTTCCTGTCCCTGGCCGCCCGGGCCAGCTCGATGATCTGGAGCAGCTTGGGCTTTGGGGGAGCGGCGATCCGGGATAGTTCTTCCTCTGTAAAACTGCTGCTCAGAAAACCCTGAATGTCTATCCTCCCGGACCAGCAGTCGACGATTTTCCGGCAGGGAAGCGCACCGCCGCACTGCCTGCAGTAGGAGAACGGCACCGGATGCCCCAGCAAGGGGCACCTGGTGCTCAGTTCATCGTATTCCGCCGCTTGCTTCTGCATTACCACCTTCCGGATTTGACCATGGGGGCCCTGGGCAGGCCCTCCAGCGACCTGAGCGAGGCCTTGAGATCCTCCTCGGGCAGAGGAAAGTCTATGAGCTTGCCGTCCATGAAGTTCGCGTAGCCCACGAGATCCATGAGTCCATGGCCGCTCCAATTGAACAGGATCACCTTCTCCTTGCCTTCCTCCCTGGCCTTGTTCGCCTCGTCGATGACCGCGGCGATGGCGTGGGAGGTCTCGGGAGCCGGGATAAAACCCTCGGTCTTGGCCCATATGAGCGCGCTCTGGTAGCAGTGAATCTGGTCGTAGGCCTTCGGTGTGAGCAGGCCCTCAACCACGGCCTGGCTCACCAGCGGAGCCATGCCGTGGTATCGGAGCCCGCCCGCATGGATAGGAGGAGAAACGAAGCCGTGCCCCAGGGTATACATGGGCAGCAGGGGAGTCATCTTCGCCACGTCGCCGTGGTCATAGGTGAAGGGAGCCCGTGTCAGGGTGGGACAGGAGGAGGGCTCTACCGGATAGATCTCGATCTGTGTACCGTTGATCTTGTCGGCCACGAAGGGGAAGGCGAGCCCTGCGAAATTGCTCCCTCCGCCGGCGCAGCCGATGATCACGTCGACCTTTTTCTCGCCTGCCTTGCTGAGCTGTTTCTTGGCCTCCAGGCCGATGATGCTCTGGTGGAGCATCACGTGATTGAGCACGCTTCCCAGGGCGTAGCGGGTCTTGCCGCTCGCGTCCGAGACCGCCTCTTCAATGGCCTCGCTGATGGCGATGCCGAGGCTCCCCGGGGTATCGGGGGTCTCTGCCAGGATATCCCGGCCGGCCTGGGTCTCCGGGCTGGGGCTTGCCACGCACGTGGCGCCCCATACGTTCATCATCAGCTTCCGGAACGGCTTCTGGTCGAAGGAGATCCGCACCATGTACACCTTGCACTCCAGTCCCAGGAGTGCGCACGCGAACGCCAGGGCGCTGCCCCACTGCCCTGCTCCGGTCTCCGTAGTGATCTTTTTGATGCCGAACTGCTTGTTGTACCACGCCTGGGCAACGGCGGTGTTGGGCTTGTGGCTCCCGGGGGGAGAAACCCCCTCGTCCTTGTAGTAGATCCTGGCAGGGGTGCCCAGAAACTTCTCGAGATGCACTGCCCGGCGCAGGGGGGAGGGGCGCCACCGGTAGAGGATCTCCAGGATCTCTTCCGGGATGTCGATCCAGCGCTCCTGGCTCACCTCCTGCTCGATGAGGTTCATGGGGAAGACCGGGGCGAGATCCTCGGGCTTCACGGGATTCCCGTCCGGGCCCAGGGGCGGCTGCATGGGAGTGGGCAGATCCGCCGCGAGATTATACCACTGGCGGGGAATCTCGTCTTCGTTCAACAGAATCTTGGTGCTCATGGAAAACCTCCTTGTAAGACAGCCTGCGTAGAGGGGAAACTCTCCGGCTCCCTAAGGCCCCACCTTCCCTCCTTGTGAGAGAAGAAAGACCGGAAATGACACTACCGGGAACCGCCTCCCCGTCTGCGGGCAATCATCATGTTTCTTTATACAGAAACATACGTGCCGGCCCGTGTCAACTAAAAAAATGAATAGATTATCCCAAGCTTACGGGATAACGAGAGAACTTGGGAAATCCATCCTCAGACCGGGGCGGGGCAGGTGATTTCCCGTAATGATTCCGTAAGAACCCATGCTGCCGGCAACGGTCATAGCGATGCCCCCCGCATCTTTCCCCCGCAGATAGAAAACGGAGAGATCCCGCGGTGCCCGCCCTCTTCCGGAAGACCGCTTAAGCGGGCAGGATGTCCTCACGATTTGGGCACGAACCTGAGCTTGACGGGTACACCCTCGAGAGAGAGCGCCTTTTTGAAGGTGCGGACAAGATAGCGGTGATAGCTGGGCTGGATGGAATCGGGAAAGTTCGTAACGATCCGGAACTCCGGCGGCACCGTCCCCACCTGGTTTGCATAGAAAAACTTGACCTGTCTGCCCTTGACCACGGGCGGTGTATATGACCCCGAGACATCCGCGAGAACCCGGTTGAGACGTCCGGTGGTGACCTGGGTGGTGGTCTTGGTGAAGAGCTCGTCGATGAGCGGATACATCCTCTCCACGTTTTTGCCCGTGAGCGCGGAGATGAACACGACCCTGACGTCGGGAATGAACTTCAGGGAATAGTGGACAGCCTCCCTGATCTGCGTGCGGCTGCCGGCCTGAATGAGGTCGCTCTTGTTCACCACCACCACGAAGGCCCTGCCGTGCTCGGCCATGATGCTGCAGATGCGCTTGTCCTGCTCGGTCACGCCCTCGTCCGGATCGATGAGCAGCAGGCAGACATGCGAGAGGTTGACGTTCTTGAGCGAACGGAACACGCTCTCCCGCTCCAGCATGTCCTGGATGCGCGATTTCCGCCTGATGCCGGCCGTGTCCACGAAAATATAGTCCCTTTCCCCGTGGCTCACCCGGATATCGACATAATCCCTGGTGGTCCCGGCCACGGGCGACACGATGGCCCGGTTCTCCCCGATGATCCGGTTGAGCAGCAGCGACTTGCCCACGTTGGGCCGCCCGAGAATGCTCACCCTGATGGCATCGGTCTCGTGCTCCAGGTCTGTGCCGGGTAAGGCCTCTACAACCTGTCTGATCCGATCTTTCAAGAGCTTGAGCCCGGTCTTCTTCCGTGCCGATATCTCGACAAAATCCCGGATGCCGAGCTCATAGAGCATGGCCGAGGCCGCCCCCCCGTGCGGGTCGTCCACCTTGTTGGCGACATAGACCACCGGCACCGGGGATTCTCTCAGGATGCGCACCAGCTCGTGGTCGTCGGCGGTCAGCTCGGAGAGCACGTCGAACATGCACACGAGCAGGTCGGATTCATGGATCGCCAGCATGGTCTGCTCGAACATGTGCCGGGAGAAATCCCCCTCGCCCGTGGTGTCGAACCCCCCGGTGTCCACGAGATCTGCTTCGATACCACCGTCCATAGACAGCCTGCCGTAGATCCTATCCCGGGTGATCCCCCGCTCGGGCCCCACGATGGCCCGGTTCTGTCCCACCAGGTCGTTGAACAGGGTGGACTTCCCCACATTGGGTCTTCCGACAATGGCGACAACCGGCATTACTTGTATCCCAGTTCCTTCAGACGCGTGGGCTTCTTGGTCCAGTCCTTGGTCACCTTCACGAACAATTCGAGAAAAACCCGGGTGCCCAGAAGCCTCTGGATATCCAGTCTCGCCTGTTTTCCGATCTCTTTCAACATCTTTCCGCCCGCACCAATCACGATGCCCTTCTGGGACGGCCGTTCCACGTGGATAGCGGCACTGATATAGGTGGGCTCGCCTTCCCGGAACTCCTCCACCTCCACGGCCGTTGCATAGGGGATCTCCTTGCTCGTCAGGATGAACACCTTCTCGCGGATGAGCTCCTGGCAGAGAAAACGCAGGCTCGCATCGGTGATCATGTCGTCGGGGAAAAACCTGGGCCCTTCCGGTAGCAGGCCCTTGAGACCGACCAGCAGCTCCGTGATGCCGTCGCCGGTGAGGGAGGAAACGGCGTACGCGCTCCTGAACGCTCCCACGGAGCCGAGCAGGCCGAGCCTTTTCTCCCGCTCTTCCTCGGGAATCAGATCGGCCTTGTTCAAGACGAGGACCGCGTCCTTTCCCGACGTTCCGACGTGGGCCATCACCCGGGAGATCTTTTCGGCGGTCTCCTCGGGGCTTGTCATGACCATGGCGATGTCTGCATCGGAGAGCGTGCTCAGCGCCTTCTCGACCATGTACTGGTTCAGGGCCTTCCCGGCCTCATGGATGCCGGGGGTATCCAGGAAGATGATCTGGGCGTCCTCGGTATCATAGATCCCCAGAACCCGGTCTCTGGTGGTCTGGGGCCTGCTGGCCGTTATGGAGATCTTGGAGCCGATAACCCGGTTCAGGAAGGTGGACTTCCCGACATTGGGCCTTCCCACAATCGCAATGAAGCCTGATCGGATAGTGCCGGTGTGTTCCATATCATTCGAGATCGAGATGCATCTGCCGTGCCCACAGGGTCTTGACCGGCAGGGTGACCGTGAACGTGGAGCCCTTCCCCACCTCGCTCTTCACATTGATGGTCCCGCCGTGGCGCTTGACGATTCCGTAGCTCACGGAAAGTCCTAAGCCGACACCCTTGACCATGGTCTTCCTGGTATAGAACATCTCGAACACCCGGGGCAGCTCATCGCTGGCAATGCCCACCCCGTTGTCCTCGAACGAGATGCCGACCGTTCCGGCGTCCGCATCGTTTTTTACATCCACCCGGAGCTCTCCCCCGTCCGGCATCGCCTCCACGGCGTTGTTGATGATGTTGATGAAGACCTGCTTGATCTGATCCGGAATACACTCAACACAATATGCGCCATCCGGTGCAAACTTCAACTTCACCGAGTGCTCCTCGAGGTACTTCCGGTTGAGGATGAACACGTCGCGCAGCGATTCGCTGATATCGACCTTCTGCACCCCTCCCTCGTTGGGCATGTAGAAGGTCTTCATGTTCCTGATGAGGTCGGCTATCCGGTCGGTCTCCTTGATGGCGAGTCTCACGAACTGGTGGTCGATCCCCTCCTTTCGGGTGTTGAGCACATGGTTCAGGCAGCTGCGGATTCCGTAGAGCGGGTTGTTGATCTCGTGGGCGATGCTCGCGGAGAGCTTGCCGGTCGCCGCCAGGCGCTCGGACTGGATGAGGGCCGACTCCATCTTTTTTTTCTCGGTGAGGTCCTTGATGATGGCGGAAAACCCGAAGATGTCTCCCGAGGCATCCTTGAGCGCGGTAACGGTCAGCAGCACATCGAGAATCCGGCCGCTCTTGGTCTTGCGGCGAGTCTCCCGGTCCTTTACCAGCCCGTTGCGGCGCACCTCGTCGAAGATCTCGTCCGACTCCATCATCCCCTCGTCGGGGACGACGAACAGGCTCGGCTTGCCCACCGCCTCTTCTTCCGACCAGCCGAACATCATGGCGGCGCCGTGATTCCACGAGATGACCTTTCGGTCGGTATCCATGCCGACAATCGCATCCGCGCTGTAGTGCTCGATATTGGCCAGAAGCTGGAGCCTCTTGTTCGTGGCGATCTCCTCGCTGATATCGCCCGCGATGCAGACATATTCGACCCGCGACGGGTCCCCGATCTGGGTGAGGACGGTCCGGTAGATCTTCCTGCCCTCCGGGGTCTCGATGGAGATATCGAAGGGACCGGGGCCCTTCCCGTTTCCGATGAGCCCGATCATTTTCCGGAGCATGTCTTCGGATGCCTCGTCGGCCATGAACTCCCGGCAGGGCCTCTGGAAGATATCTTCCAGGGTCACACCCAGGGTCTTGAGCCCGACCCGGTTCATGTACACCAGGCGCGCCTCGCTCTCGAGGGAAAAAATGATGTCGCCGGAGCCCTCTACGATCTGTTTGTATCGTTCCTCCGACTCTCTCAACGCCCTGATCTTTCTGCTCACGCCGTCGGTGAGCCTGGCGTTGAACTCCTGGATCTTCCGGTTAGCACTGCGGAGCTCCTGCTCGGCGATCTTCTGCTGGGTGATGTCCTCGGCGATGATGTCCAGGCCGCTGAAGATCCCGCGGGCATCGTACTGGAACGAGACCCGGTACGAGAGAAAAAGCATGTAGCGCGACTTCGTGTATACCCGTATCTCTCCCTCCATGTCCGCGGCCCTTTTCCCGGTCGCCTCCCGCCAGGCCTCGACCAGGGGCAGGTCCTCCTGGTGGACGATCTCTTCCCAGGGCACCTGCTTGCCAAGGAGCTCGTCAGAGGCGTACCCGAGCGTCCTGCTCACCTCCTGGTTCACGTACTCGCAGGAGAAATCCCTGCCCAGCCAGATGACGATATCCTTGGCGTGATCGGTGAGGCGCTGGAACTGTCCCTGGAGGTTCTCGATCTGCCGGTCTTTCTCGGCAAGACTTTCCTGGAGCTTTTCGACGGACGGGCTGTCCGCGCTCCGCTCGTCCCGCGCATCGCACATGTCCCGTGCCATGCAGAACACCGCACTGGACATGTCCTGGATCTCCCTCACCACCCGGGCCCACACCCGCACATACCTGCTGCTCCCGTCTTTTCTCATGAAATGCAGCCGGACCGTTCCCGGCGGTTTCCCGGCGATCTGGGCGTTGAACGCATTGACGGCAGCCGAACGATCCCGTTCGTCGATGATGTCGAAGAGGGTCCTGCCCTTGAAATCGTCCAGGGTGTACCCGCTGAGTTCGGTAAAGCGCCGGTTCAGGGCCACGGGCTGCAGGCCGATGTCGGTGATGAACAGTGCGTCGGTGGAATTCTCGAACACGTCTTTGTAGATGGTCTCGGATATGTCCGCGCGCCTCTTGTATTCCTCGAGAGACACGATGGAGCCCCGCACCTCGAGGGCCTTGGACACGTTCTGCTTGAGCTCGCTGGGGAGAAAGGCACCCTTGCGCAGGTACCGGAACACGTCGGAAGACATGGCCATATCCATGGGCCAGTCGTCTTCGAAGGCGGTGATGACGATCACCATGAGATGCGGGTCGATCTCCGCGCGGACCTTTTCCACCAGGGCTCTGCCGTCCATGTCCGGCATCCTCAGGTCGGTGATCATGAGCGCGAACGAGTCCTTCTCCAGGGCCTGTAACGCCTCCAGCGGCCCCGGCGCCGTCACCACGTCAAAGTCGTACTTGAGCACCTGGTGCAGATAATTCCTGAAAACCGGGTCATCCTCGACCACCAAGATCTTCTGCGTCATGGTCATCCCTTACCTTCCGGTATCCACACCGAAAATGTCGAACCCTTCCCCGGCGAGGAGGTGACGTCGATGCGGCCGCCCATGGAATCGACGATATCCTTTGCAAGGGAAAGCCCCAGCCCCATCCCTGTCTTTACGGGCCATGCCGTATAGAGCGGATCGAAAATCTTCACGATCTGGTCCTGATCCATGCCGATGCCGAAGTCCGTCACGGCAAATTCGACCCCGTTGTCTTTCCGCCACGCCTTCAGGACTACCCGAGAGCCCTGGGGCGATGCCTTCACGGCATTGATCATGAGGTTGACGAGCACCTGTTCGAGCGCATCCGCCCTGGTGCGAGCGGTGTCCACCTGGATCTCCCGGGCGAGCTTCACCCCCGCGGAGTTGGCCTGGACCGAGACAATCTGGAGGATTCCGTCCACAAAACCCTCGATATTAATCTCCCCTTCGGGGCTCTCCCACTTTCTCGTGAAGTTCAGCAGCTGATTCACGATCTTGAGCAGGTTCTCCGAGCCGGTGATGATGTTGGAGATCATGTCTTGGAAATCCTCATCCTCCTGCCCGTTGCGGAGCACATGGAGCCTCCCCTGGTTCAGGTCGTCCTTGATGATGCTGCCGAACCCGTGGATCGCGCCCAGGGGGCTCTTCATGTTGTGCGCCATGGAGGCGGCCAGATTGCCCACGGTGGTCATCCTGGCGTAGGCAACCTTCCGGCGCTCCTCGTCCAGCTCGCTCGTGATGTCACGGAACACGATGAGCAGCCAGTCGTTGATCTTCACCGGTTTTGTCTCGACCCTGAAAAACCGGGTGCGATTGTGCCAGACCAGGGCAGCCTCCCGCCTGGACTCCACGGCAACGCGAAGCTCCCGGCATTCCGCGCGGGAATCGTCCGGCAGGGCGTCAAGCACATCGTCTCCGGCAATGCCCAGAGCCTGGCGGATCTCGCGGGAGCTCTCGTTCTCGAGTCTCATCCGGTTGTTCTCGTCCAGGAGGCACAGGCCGTACGGAGAGGCATCCATGAGCTCCTGGTTGAGGCTTAAGGCATCCTCTGCCTTCTGCTTGTCATCGGCGGCGCTTTTCAGGGCTTTTCGCAAACTGTCTTCTCCTTCGGCCATGGTGCTCTCCATATGAATGCGCCTGAGCGACGACGAAATCGCCCCGACCACGGCGGACATGAACGAATGATCCTCTCCGGCCTCGCCGGCTGCCGGCTCGTAGTACACGAACACCCCGTTGGGGAGCATCGTGCCCACCAGAGACTGGCGGGAGAATATCATTGCCTTGAGCTCTTCGTCTTTCGCCCGGATGAAGCGGGAGCTGCGCTCCGGGGTGACCTCGTAGACCAGGTGGTATCCTCCTGCACTGATCCCGCCCAGAAAGCTCCGGACAAGCCCTGCGTCGAGCAGCGAGCCCGATGCCTTCTCGAGGGCATCTGATATCCGGGTGGAGTTGTTGAGCTCGCCCAGAAGCCTGATGAGGACGTCCGCGTGCCGCTTGGCCTTCCGGGCCTCGTCGGCGTGCCGCTGCGACTGCAGAGAGATATCCGCAAGTCTCGTGTTCGCGCTGTTCACGATGCCGAACAGCCCTTCGACCGGCCTGCCGATGCCGATCTCCTCGCATATGGCGTCTATCTGCCCGGGCACCTTCTCCATCAGTGAGTTCAGGACATCCGCGCTCAGCCCGAACCTCTTCAGGAGCGGGTTTGTCAGCTTCTGGGGATACCGGTTTCCGGATGCCCCCGCAGAGGTCATGTGGGCAAGAATGTTGGCGATGTGGAGAATGCCCGAGAGTTGATACTGTTCCTCGTCCAGGATCTGGACCGGGGCATGGTGGGACCATATGCTCTCTTCGTACAGCCGGGGCAGCCTCCAGTGGGCGGCGACCTCGCGCCCCACGTCGGCGTGGGTGGTGCCGAGCATCTCCTTCTCCACCTCGGACAGAGACCTGGTTCCGTTCGCAGCCTCTTCCAGCACTGCGGCGTATTCCCGGGGTCTCGTGCGATCGAGCACCAGCTTGCCGATGTCGTGAAGCAGGCCTGCGCAAAAGGCCTTCGCGACGTTCCGGCTGTTCACCACCCCCATCATGGCCTCCGCGTAGAACGCGCACGCCATGGAGTGCCGCCAGAACGACTTGAGATCGAGATTCGCGCCCTTGACCGTGGGGAACATGTCCAGCACGGAGACCCCCAGGGACACGGTGCGCACCGCGTCGAACCCGATGACCACCACTGCGTCGCGTACCGTGTAGATGCTCCGGGAGCGCTTGTAGTAGCTGGAGTTGGCCAGAGAGAGTACCCGTGCCGTCAGGGCCTGATCCTTTTCGATGAGGGCCGAGACCCTGGCAACGGACATATCGTCTTCCAGCGCCATCCTGATGACATGGTCGGCCAGTTCGGGAAGAACCGGCAGGGACCGTACATCGACCACATGAGCACTCATAAAATATACTCTATAATATCCTTAAGTTGGAGGCAACCTCTTTCTACAGCACCGCGCACCTGTACATAATCCCTCGGCAAACGCTCGTCAAAACTATAAATAAACCCGAATTCGTCAATGTTTTCCTTCTGATACCCGATGAGCTCGGAGACGCTGTCCGGATGCACCATCAGATCCAGCTCACCGCCAAAACGCTCCTTGAGCACTCCCGTCATGACACGATACCCCCGGGCCTTGACGAGAAAGCCGAACGCGGGGTGATACGGACCTGCCGCGACCTGCAGGGTCCGGGAAGGGGGCAGCCCCATCCTGAGCACGGTGCACCCCTGCCGCGAGAACCGGACATACCCGTACAGGCACCTCCTGACGGCCTCGTCGAGAGGGAGCGGGGTATACGCACCGGCCTGGTGCATGCGCTCCATCTCGGTGCCCTTGACCACCACGGCGGGATACAGCCGGACATGGTCGGGGTTCAGACGCGCCGCCTCCCCGACGGTGCGCCGGAAGCTCTCCCTGTCTTCTCCGGGAAGCCCGGGCATGAGCTGGATGCCCAGCACCATGCCCGAATCACGGACGATCCGGGCGGCGCGGACCGTGTCGGCCGCGCTGTGCCCCCTCCCGCTCGCCTCGAGAACACGGTCGTCCATTGACTGGACCCCGATCTCCATCTCGACGAAACCGGCTCTTCTGCACCTGTCGAGAACCTCGGGAGTAATCATATCGGGCCGGGTCGATGCCTTGATGCCGTGTACGACCCCTGCCTCGACCAGACGACCGGCCTCTGCCAGATAACGGTTGAGCAGGCGCGGCGCGATCCCGGTGAAGGACCCCCCGTAAAAGGCGATGACCCGCTGTCGCAGGTGAGGGTCTCTGCAGCCGGCGATGAACTCGGAGACGATACCGGGTATCCGTTCGGGCGCCACCGGCTCGGAGAACTGTGTCTGGTCGCAGAAGATGCACCGGTGCGGGCACCCCAGGTGAGACACGAATACAGGGATTACAACAGGGGATAATCCAGAAATTTCAACGCCTCCTTGCATGCGCTCTGCGCAGCCTGCTTTTTGTTCCGACCCCTTCCCCGGCCCACCACGCGACCCTCGAGCTCCACGTTGATGACAAATTCCTTCTCGTGCTCCGGCCCGATCTCGTCCACCACCACGACCCGGGGCAGGCACTTGAAACGGGACTGGCAGACCTCGAGAAGGAGGCTCTTGTAGTCGGTGATGGTCACCATCTCGATGGGGCCGAGAACATCCGTGAAATGCCTCTCCACGACGCGGGACACCTCCTCGAACGAGCTGTCCAGGAAAACGGCGCCGATGAGAGCCTCGTAGGCGTCCGCCAGGATCGATGTCTTCTCCCTGCCCTGATCCAGTTCCTCGCCCCTGCCCAGGCGCAGGTGTTCGCCGAGGAAAAGGTCCCGGGCGATTTTCGAGAGAGCGGTCTCGTTGATAAGCTCCGCGCGCTTCTTGGTCAGGGTTCCCTCGCGCGCATCCGCGAGCTCGGTAAACAGCCGGGCCGTGATCACGGCGTTCACCACCGAGTCGCCGAGAAACTCGAGCCGCTGGTTGTCCTGGATATCCTCTTCCCGGTGCTCGTTGACATAGGTGGTGTGGGTCAGAGCCTCCTCCAGGAGTTCTTTGCGGCGAAAGACATACCCGATCTTGACCTCCAAGCCCTCATACCCCACGGAGCATTCCCTCCAGGTCGAGGTTCTTGAGCTCGCCGTCCTGCGGAGTGTAACCCAGCCGGTAATGGATGGGGGTGATGGAGATCATCTTTTTCCTCAGGCATATCGCGTCCGTGTCTTCCCCGTCGTCGATGACCTGGGTCATCCCCGCCTGCCAGTAGTATATCGTGCCTCTGGGGTTTTCCCTTTTCACGAACTTGTCCACGATCCTCGATTCACTCTGCCGGGTGATCTTTACGCCGGAGATCTCATGGATCGGACAGGACGGGCAGTTCACGTTCAGGGCCAGGGGCACCGGGTTCTGCCTCGATGCGAGGCTGGATGCCAGACGGGAGCCGAACACGCTGGCGGCCCGGTAGTCGGGATTCTGATAGTTGTCCACGGACAGGGCCAGGCCCGTGTGCCCGAGGATCAGTGCCTCGGTGGCAGCGGAGACCGTGCCCGAATAGAGCACGTTGATGCCCACGTTCTCGCCCCTGTTGATTCCCGAAACCACCAGATCGGGCGGGGATTCCATGATGCAGGATATGCCCAGTTTCACGCAATCGGCAGGCGAGCCGGTAATGCCATAACCATAGAATCCGCCGCTGCGGTGGATGGGGATCACTTTCAGGGGATCGGCCAGGGTTATGGTGTGGCCCACCGCGGACTGCTCGGTCACCGGGGCGATCACCACCACCTCGCCGATCTCTTCCAGGGCCTGCTTGATGGCAAGCAGGCCCTGGGCATAGATTCCATCGTCATTGGTCAGAAGGAAACGCATGAGAGATGTCATAATACCGGCTGAAAATATATGCAAGACGCAATAGAATTCGGCCTGGTGGAAATACGCGCCCGGTTTTTCAGGCGTAGAGATCGATGTTCTCGCCGATCCCTTCGATGAGTTGGACCACGAGCTCCCCGGTCTCTTTGACCATATCGAGCGTCATCCCGGCCTTGGCCGTGCTCAACTGCTGGGCGTCCCCCAGGTATCTGGCTGCAATCAGGGCCATTGCAAGAGAGTTGTTTGTTCCCTGTATCGGATCCATACCTTTCCCTATCGGCACGATAGCGCGCCCGCCTTAGGATGGGAAACCCCTCTTCCTGATCAGACAGCCCTTCAGGAGAATCTCATTCCAGCACATAGCAAAAGCTGCCGGTTATCTTGAGCGTCTCGCCGGTTAAATCTTCGGTAAACGGGCCGAACGGCCCGGCCTCCCTCACGGCATCCAGGGCGGCGGAATCCAGGCTCGCGTGCCCGGAGCCCGACAGGACGCCGATATCTGTCACCGAGCCCAGGGCGTCGAGAACGAAGCGGATCCTCACGGTCCCGTCGACACCGTCGGCAACGGCGTCCTCAGGGTATTCCCAGGCCTTGAATATCTTTGCCTTGAGCAGGTCGAGATAGTCGGCGCTCACCTCCCCTTCGGCCTCGAAGCTGATGCCCTCGTTGATCTCCTCTATCTCATCCGGAATCTCCTCGACCTCGCGAAGGAGGTCTTCGGGCCAGACCTCATCCACGAGCCTGACCGGAACGGCCACGGAAGGCTGCCGGGCGGCGCCTGCAACAACGACGAGGTTCCAGGGCTGAACCAGCGCGAGGGCATGGATGATGAAAGACGCGACAAGGCAGACAAACAGTCTCGTTGTCATAGGGGGAAAAGACCATTAAATACGTAATCCTGTCAAGATGGAATCCATGCCCGCCGCTTCAGCTGCCGCCCCGGTCAGTCGCACTCAGAGTGTTTGCTCTCTTAGTACGAACGTGCTATATACCCCACCTGTGGAAGCGGTCGGGTCCTGGTGGGTCCCCCGGACTTCAAATCCGGTGTGGGGCGCGTCGAGCGTCCTAGGCAGGTTCGATTCCTGTGCGCTTCCGCCAGTTTGCCGCATGATTCCTGTCCATTCGCTCCCCGGATTGGTGGCACCTCCGTGATACCTCACCCACAGGATGCAGAACCTGTCAATTAACAGGTATTCCCTGAATCTCCTCTTACGGCGTCGAGATGTATCACGGCGGATTCATTGCCAACCAGTACTGATATCATGTTCCTGAGATTATGAGGATTCTTATACCGGCTATTGTCTTATTCCAAGTCATATCATGTGAACTGATAGTTTCCGCAGGGACGGCTACCTGAACGGCATTTCCACCTGTCTCACCGCCGGACCGTCGACAGGAGGGAGCAGCTGCCCGGGAAAGCCGGGGGTGAGGCACTTCTCGAAGTGCCAGTTCGTGTCCTGACCGGACACGCTCCCGCCCTGCTCTTCTTCCTGAACCGCCGGTTCCCCGGCCATCTTTGCGACGTGCATGTCCTCGAGTGCGGCAAAGGCCTCGTCATACCGGTTTCCCGGGCTCCAGAGGAGCCAGCCGGCGGCCCCGGCATCCCGTGCGGCATCGATCTGGCATCGAACGTATTCAGGATCGAAGCCTGCGGTGATTCTCAAGGGGAACGACTGCAGCCAGGGCCTGACAGCCACCCTGTCTCCCACGATGTTCTTGAGCCGCTTCACCCCTTCCCTCACAAAATAGTAGGGCTCGTCCGCCGGATTGGGTATGCCGTCGAAGTCTTTCCCGAAATGGGAGGGATAGAGCATGGGCGAGATGATGTCGATGTGATCCATCATCTTCTGTACATCCTGCCCCAGCACGCTGACATCCATGCTCCTCTGCCAGATCACGATCCCGAACATGTCCAGGGAGAGCAGCACCTTGCTGGCGGAGGTGAGGTCGTGTATCTGCGCGAGATACCCGGCGAGAATGTCGGTCCGGTCTTTGCCCTCCACGCCGGTATCCGTCCTTCCATCGGCAGGATACCGGAAGTAGTCGAGCTGTATCTCGTCCACGCCCAGCCCTATGAGCTCCCGGATAAGGGCGAGATTGTACTGCTGAACATCCTCGTTGGCCGGATTCACCCATTCCTCGCTGTATCTCCAGCCCTCCATGGACGAGGCCATCAGCCTGTCCCTGAAGACGCAGACCCGCGCCACCACATGCACGTCCATCTTATGGAGATGGTAAATAAGCTTTGAGATATCCCCGATGCTGTACGTGCAGGAAGGGACCGAAGCAAAGGCGCCGGGAATGGGGCTCGAGTAGGCAAGCGTTCCCTGTACCTCCTTGACATCGACCACGACCGTGTTTTCCCCGGAGCCCCTCAGTCTCCGTGTCAGATCGAAGATCTTTCCGGTGCCCGCGTTCTGTTCATTTACATAGATGCCCCGGGCGGCAAAGTCCTTTGCCTTTGGCCTGCTCATTGCCCTGACGGGCTCGCTCCGGACCACGGGAATGGTGAGGTCCTGCCCTATCGAGAGCATGCTGGAGCTCAAGCCGTTGAGCACTCTGATATCGCTGATGAGCTCTTCACTGGTGTATGAATCGGTGTAGGGGAGATAGTGCGCGGCGATCCGGCCGAGAGAGTCTCCCTCTCTCACGGTGTGGGTCACGTATGCCCGAGCGGGGCTTCCCATACCCACGACGGCGAGCAGGAAAGCCGCGCACAGGATTACGGCCTTCCATCTATTCCGCCCGTGAAACAT
Source organism: Deltaproteobacteria bacterium (assembly GCA_018433085.1). Classification (GTDB taxonomy): domain Bacteria; phylum Desulfobacterota; class Desulfomonilia; order UBA1062; family UBA1062; genus Phosphitivorax. Next base: position 42,778 of record JAHDRW010000007.1, read on the forward strand.
CATGCCTTTCCTCCTGCCCTTAAAAAACAGCACGCCTTCTGATCAGAAAGAGTAAAGGGGCGAATGAAGGCCTCAAGGAAACATACCATCCGGTTCCCTCTCTCATACATGCCGCGCCGTCCCTCACGATGTCCTGATGCCCATGATTGCCCGCGCCTCATCCGGCGTCGCAGGCTCCCTGTTCAGGGCAGCCGCAACCCTGACAGCCCACTCGACCTGCTCGTAGCTTCCTTTTGCAAGATCCCCGCCCGGAATCCTGGTGTTGTCCTCCAGCCCCACCCTCATGTGACCGCCCAGCAGACACGACAGGGTGATGGAGGGAAACTGGTCCAGCCCCACCCCGCAGGCCGTAAACACCGCCCCTGCGGGCAGTGCGTTGACCATGGCGACGAAGGCGTCGGGGCGGAAGGCCTGCCCCCCGGCAACTCCCCAGACAAAATTGAAGTTCATGGGCTCTGAGAAAAACCCCTGTTTTGCCATGAGAAGCGTGTTGTCAATCCCACCCATGTCGTAGCACTCGATCTCGGGCTTGATCTCTTCAGATTCCATCGCCTTTCCGAAGTCCTGCAGCATGGTAAAGGTGTTTTCGAAGACGAAATCCGCCATGATCCTCCCTGTCGATCGGTCGATCATGCTGAAATTCATGGTGTTGGTGTTCAGCGAGGCCATCTCCGGACGGATGGCCATGATCTGGTCCAGCCTCTGCTCGGGCGTTTTCCCGAATCCCACGGCAGAGCTCAGATTCACGATCAACTCGGGAGTTTTGTCCTTGATCGCATTATAAGTGTCTCGTATCCTTTCAATCTCGTGGGTGGGCATGCCTTGGTCGTCCCGGGCGTGGACATGGACCATGGCCGCCCCTGCCCGGTAACACCTGGCCGCCTCTTCTGCGAATTCCCGCGGCGTGTAGGGAACGGCAGGGTTCTGCGTCTTCATGGTCGCAGGCCCGGCCAGGGCCGCGCAGATGATGACCTTTCCGGATTTTCTCGGCATAGACGTATCCCCTCATTTCTTAGGTTCGGATATTTTCTCGGAACAGTTGAGCGCTTTCTCGTCTTCCCGGGGAGAATCCTTCGACCTTACGCTACGCGACGGCCCTGGCGCCGTCCATAAACACCTCGAGGATGGCGTTCACAGCCCGCTCCTCCCGCTTTTTTGTCAGGGGTTCCTTGCCGAGAACCATGACGGAAATAAAGGTCTCGATGGCACCATAGAAGATATAGGTAAGATGGTGGGGGGAAATCTCCTTCTTGAGGATTCCCTTGCGCTGGCCTTCGAGCATGATCTCCTCGCACAGGCTGAAAAACTTCAGGAACTTGGCCAGGCCCTCTTCGGTATGGTAGACCGAACTCCGGCACACCTCGCTTACAAAGATGGAGATGAGGTTGGGCCTCTGGATGTAGGTATCCAGAAAGAAGGTGATGATATGAACAAGTTTGCCACGGAAATCGATTTCCGATGCCTTTTCCCGGTCCATCATGGAATACAGGTCGTTCCACCAGGTACCTACTATCAGGTTGAACAGAACCTCTTTGCTTCCGAAATAATGGTAGACCAGACCGTAGGAAACCCCTGCTCTCCGGGCGATATCGGCCATTCGCGCGTTTGCATAGCCTCTCTCGCGGAACACCTCCAGGGCCGCATCGATGATCATCTCCTGCTTATCGCCTTTTGCCATAACCTCCCCTTGCATCCAAAAAGTTTGGAGAACACATATGCAGTTTGATTACCACAGTAAGATCAAGGAATCAATAATACTTGAGAATACTTTGTCCTTGAGATGGCCGTGGGGTCGGGTTATGCTAAAATAGAAAAGAAAAAATACGGGGAGACTGGTCCATGAAGCCGAGCGAACTCCGGGATGTAACCGACTCCTGCAGAATCCGGATCGACAAGGAAGGGAAATGGTACTACGAAAACCAGGAGATCGTGAACCCCCTGGTTCTCCTGACGTTCTGCAATGCGCTCCAGAAAGACGAGGAAGGCAGGTACCGGATCGTCTTTCAGTCCGAAGTCTGCTATGTGGATGTGGAAGACACCCCCTTCGTGGTGGCGTCCATTCGGGGGGACCAGGAAACCGAGCTCCTGGTGCTTCTGAACACGGGCGAGGTTCACAAGCTCGACCCCGCGACACTGTCCGTCGGAGAGCACAACGTCATGTACTGCCTGCTGCCCGACGGCATGAAGGTGCGGTTCTCCCGCGCCGCGTATTATCTGCTGGCCTTGATGATGGAAGAGGACGAAGAGAGGAACATCGTTCTCAAGATGGGCGAGAGAACATATCGGATCTCGTCACCCCATTCCGAAGGGGAATGACGAATCCAAAAAGGAATGGACGCGGCATTCCATGACAAGAATGCAGCAGGCAGCAGGCTTCAGCCGAGTGAATTCCCGGTACCGAGTCCCTGTATCTGGCTGGTCAGCCAAGACTGCTGAGACTGCAACTGGGACAGCATCTTCTCCATGGCCGTGTACTTGGCGATCAGGGTCTCCTCGTACTTGGTCAGACGGACTTCCATGTCGTCGATTTTGTCATCGATGTTGTCCATCCGGTTCTGCAGGGAATCCTGCTTGTTGGCCACGTATCCATCGATGCTGTCCGTCATGGAGTACAGTGCATGGTCGAGCTGTTCGCCAACGCCTTTGATGAATGAGAAGTCGAAGGTGCCAGTGCCGGTTCCGGTATACTTCAGCCGGAGGTCTTCCACGGCCTGGCCGTCGTCGCCGATGAGAATCTGGCCCTGCCCGGTCATGGTCATCCACTCGGCAGAGCCCTGCTCCCTGATCCTGCCCGCCACATCGAGCCCCTCATAGGCGCCGTCCGTAAGGCCGAGATTCCCTCCGGTCACCGACAGGCTGAACCCGGAGCTTCCATAGGATCCGCTCGTTATCCTGAGCTGACCGCCGTCACTCTCGGCAGTGATTCCCAGGGTGTTGCCCGAGTTGATGGCATTCACGATCGAACTGATGTTCCATCCGGCGCTCAGCGAGATGCTCTGCTCCGTGCCCCCGGCGCTGGTCAGGGTCAGGGTGGCGTCGCTGCTCAATGTACCGGAGAACCCGCTGCCAACGGTACTGGCGCGGGTGGCCGCCTGGGTGATCTCCACTTCGTAATCGCCCTCGGCCATTCCCAAGTCCGACGCGATATAGGTGAGGTTGCTGCTCGAACTGGTTCCCTGGGCCGCGAAAAGGTTCACTACATCTTCGAAGTTCGTTTCCAGATATCCGTCCAGGGTTTCATCGTCGATCGAGAGCCGGCCTGTCTTGTCGATATTTATCCCGACGAGACTCAGGTGATCGAGGGTGGAATCCAGACCGCTGACTTCAGAAAGGATGACACTCCTCACCGAGCTCTTGATGGTCTGGAGCGAGGTATCCGCAAAGAGCGGCTTGGCATCCTCGCCTTCTCCCGGAACGGTGTTCTGGGTGGCGATATAGCTCATCACCTCGTTATAGCTGTCGACGAAGTCCTGAATCTTCTCTTTGATGGCGCCCTGGTCCCGGTCGACGTTGAGCGTGACGGTCGCTTCCGGATCCTCGCCCACGAGATTCAGCGTCACTCCCGTGATGATGTCGCTGATCTGATTCGTGGATCTGGTAAAGGCCACGCCGTCCACGGTGATTTCCGCATCCTGTCCGGCCACTATCTCGCGTTTCCTGACCGTCGACAGATCGAAGGCGCCGAAATCGAGCGTCGAGTTCGCGTCCGCGATGCTCGAAGACAAGGTCAGCGAAAGGCTCGATGCCCCGGCCTGATTGTCCTCCACCGCGATGGCACCGATTCCGTCCACAGAGGCGGAGACTTCGCCGCCAAAGGCGGCTTCCACGGCGCCCAGCAGGTCATCGACCGTGGCGCTTGCGGTGATCGTGAACACCGTGGGCCCGACGGCCGACCCATCGTGGCCCGTGCCCTGAATGGTTATGGAATCGCCGGAGGTCCAGGTGTTGTATCCGTCGATATCGGCAAGAAGGGTGCTCCCGGTTATCACTGCCCCGCTGTTCGTGTTCTCCGTCGTCCCCGTAACGCCCGAGACATCGGAATAGCCCTGCTTGAGTATACCCAATGCCTGGAGGGCATTGCCTGAATCCGTAAAATTCTGGGTTCCGTCTATCTGGAGGGTATAGACGGTCTCGTCGTCGTTGGTCGAAGATACAACAGATGCGCTTACCCCGGCAGCCTGAAGGGTCGCATTGCCGTTGATCATGCCTGCAATGGAATCCAGTGAATCGGTGGACAGATCAATGGCGATCCCCACCCCGGCAATGGTCACCGTGCCCGATGCCGCACTGGTCAACCCCAGGCTGGTTCCCACCGCATCCGTGGAGCTTGAGAACGCGGACGACTGTGCGCCGCCGGTAATGGCATTCCGCAGGGTCAGCGTGCTATCGGCCAACCCGAATTCGGAGAGGATGTCGGTTCCCGAGCCGTTGGCCAGGAAGATGCCGTCCTCACCGGTCGACTTCGAGGTAAGGCTCAAGCGGTATTCGTTGTCAGACATGCGGATGATCGATGCCGTGACACCCGCCGGGTTCTCCCCGGAGTTCAGTGCATTGATCCTGGTCTGGATGTCTGCAAGGCTGTCGGTTGCGCCAATGCCGAGCACCCGGTTGTTGATGATGACATCACCGGAGACTCCCAGGGCCTCGCTGGTCGAGCTGAAGCTCCTGCTCGAAAGCTTCTGCGCGGTCGCCAGATTATTGACGGTGATCGAGTAGGAACCCTCGGTTGCATTGGACCCCACGGCATAGCTCAGGAGATCTCCCACATCGCTGCTCGTGCCCGAGACGGTAGCGGTCGGGGTGAAAAGGTTGAAGTCATCGAGAGAAGAAAGGGATCCGGCAGCGGTTCTCAGGGAAAGGAGCTTGGTATTCATCTCATTCCATGCAGACTGTTTCTCGCTGAGAGCGGTCTTGTTCCCCTCCAGCAGCGTGATGGGTCTGCGCTGCAGCTCGACGAGCTGGGAAATCATGTTCTGCCAGTCAAGCCCTGATGCCAGTCCTGAAACGGAAAACGTTGCCATATCTCCCCCTGTCTCTCCAGAATAGGGTGTCGGACCCCGGCTGATCATTGCCGGGGTCCGACGGCCGATCTCTACACCTTTTCTTCAACAATCAGCCCGGATATCTCCGCCATCTGCTCGCGCAGCCGGAGCAGACTCTCGGGCGGCACCTGTCTGATCAGCTTGCCGCTCTCCTTATCCACCACCCGGACCACGATATCGTGTGAGCTCTCGTCGATACTGAACTGTATGGATCTGTTCCTGATCTTGAGCTGAGCGTTGATGACGTCCAGATCCTTGCGGATCTCATCGGCAGATCGTTTTTCTTTCTGAAGAGTCTTCCGAGGCTCGGTGGTATCGCTCTCGCGATTAATGGATGTCCGGGCTATGGCCTCAGATTCCATACCGGCGTTCTCGACCCTTACAGGGATAACCGGCTGTGTTCTGATTTGCTCTATTTTCATGGCCACACCCGCCTTTTTTCAGTCATTGGATCATGGGGGAGAATGCCTCCCCCATGGTCTTTATGACTGGTATTAGCCGAACAGGGAGAGAACGTTCTGCGTGGACATGTTGGCCTGGGCGAGCATCGCCGTGCCGGCCTGGAGCAGGATCTGGTTCTTGGTGAAGGTCACCATCTCCGAGGCCATATCCACATCCCTGATGACGGATTCCGAGGCCGAGAAGTTCTCGATCTGCACCTGGAGGTTGGAATAGGTGTAATCGAGCCGGTTCATTCCGGCGCCGATGCCGCCGAGCACCTCCGCAACAGAGTCGATGGCATCGTCGATATCGGTGAGGGCCGTTATCGCATTCTCAGTAGTGCCGACCGCCGAAGTGGTAAGGCTCAACCCCGTTGTATCGACCGCTGTGTCGATTGCAACGTTCATGCTGTCGGTGCCCGCCTCTCCCCCTGAACCGACCTGGAAGGTACCGCTGAAGGTCCCGTCCAGCAGTGGTGTATCCTGGTACTCTGCATCTGCCGAGATACGATCGATCTCATCGAGGAGCGTCTGATACTCGGCGTCCAGCTTGTCGAGGTCGCCACTGGCGTTTGCAGAAGAGGCCTGGGTGGCAAGCTCTTTCATCCGCTCGAGGATGCTCTCGATCTGGTTCACGGAACCCTCTGCGATCTGCAGCATCGACTTGGCCTCGGTCACGTTCCTCGATGCAACAGTCAGGGACCTGACATTGACACGGAGCCTGTTGGCGATGGCCAGACCTGCGGCGTCGTCGGACGCGCGGTTGATGCGGAAACCGCTGGAGAGCTTCTCCATGCTCATGTTGAGTTTTGCTTCGGTGCCGAGTAACTGCCGGTGTGCGTTGATTGCTGCTACGTTGGTGTTAATACGAAGTGCCATAATTCAATCCTCCTTGATTGTTTGTTTTTCCGGTCATCCTTGACCGTTTTTTTCTTTTGATCAGTTTTTCAAGGTCCTGATCAGACCCTTATGTCCCCTCACCTCCTTTCATTGTCCTAGATGCATTTATCGTCGCTTGGAGAAAAAACTTAAATATTTTTTCTACACATACCGCAGACAAGCATCGATCATTCCAAGAAAAAGAAGGATTTTTGTCACATGGCCAATAAATTGACTTTTCCATAGGTCAAATAATTATATAATAATGCTATTTAACTATACTTTTTACGCGGCACGCATCTTGCTCACCGTCAGAATATGAAGTACCAGTCTATCAAGAGGAGATAAGGTGAAAGCTCATGAAATATATGCCAGTACCGGCTTAATGGGACTCTCGACATACGAGAAGAGCACAGCCCGTGAAAAAGAGAAAATATTATGAAGGTTGCAGGATTCTTACCGGCAAAAGGTAGTAGCGACCGCATCCAGAACAAGAACACAATGCTCCTCGATGGAGAGCCGCTATTTTTAAGAAGCCTAAAAAAACTGACGAGTTGTCCCTCTATTGATGAGGTTTTTCTCGATACTGAATCCTCGGAGATTATCAGCCTCGCCTGTGAGGTCAAGTGCAAGATCCTCAAAAGAGACCCTGCCCTTGCTTCAAACAAAACGGACGGAAACCTTTTATTCTACAACGAAATCCAGCATACCGATGCCGATATATGCATACAGCTCCTTGGAACCAGCCCATTCATAAAACCTGAAACCATCGAGCATGCCATCGGTATCCTGAAAGCAAATCAGGGATATGACTCCGTGGTGGCAATTCGAAAAGAAAAACAGTATCGGTGGAAGGATAGCAAGCCGATCTATGATATTGATCATATACCCAACAGTATTGATCTCGAAGACACCCTTATAGAGACAATGGGCCTCTACGTCATGAGGCGCGATGCAGTTCTGAATTTGAAAAGGAGAATAGGCGACAAGACATACCTCCTTGAAGTGGATCCCCTTGAGTCTATAGATGTGAACTGGCCACAAGACTTTGAACTTGCTAACCTCATTGCCATCGGATTGAGAGAACAGGAAAGGCGTCTGTTCAACAATCTGGAACTTCTCCTATCAAGTGCGCTACTGTCCGATATACTGGATGACATGGGGCTTTCCGGGGTATTATCGAGCAAATTCCAGCTTAATATCCCGAACCGGAAGATTTTTGGTCGCGCGAAAACCCTGCAGATCGACCTGTGCGCAGATGACGATGATTACAAGAAGATATACGACAGCCTCCATCTCTATGATCACATCGTTTCCAACGATGTCATTATAGTGGCCAATAACATCCCCGACTTCGCATTCTTCGGAGAGCTGAATGCAAACCTCGCAATTCGCTCAGGTGCCTGCGGCGCTATTATAGATGGTGTTACGCGGGACACGAAAGAAACTGCGGACATCGGTTTCCCTGTCTTCTCCAAGGGTAATTACTGCAAGGATACCCGTATGAGAGGTATCGTTACATCGAGAAACAAAACTGTGGTGATAGATGGCGTCAGCATTCATAAGGATGATCTCATCTTCGGAGATAAAGACGGAATTATTGTGATACCCAAGAAACATGAAAAACCAATTATCGAAAATGCCCTGAAAAAAATGGAGCAGGAAAGAAACATCCTCATTGATATAGCACGGGGAGTGCCGACTAGTTCTCTCATTGAGAAATATGGACTATTCTAAAACGGAGGGGGCTAAAATATGAGAGTCTGCCTTTTGTCATGCTATTTCCTCAGCGAAGAAATTGCGGGCTTCTTGAATGATCTCAGAACAATTCTCAGCAAAAAAGATATTGAACTTATTGTGGTCTCCCATGCCAATCAGCCCCAGTTGAATGCCAAGCTTATCATTCTTCCCTACTCTTTTATAGAATATACTGGACATTCTTTTGCTCCAGATATTAGTGGCGACTTTACGGCTCCAGACTCACAGCATAGAGAACTGATTGACACGGATATGCTATTCAAAAACGACACGAAGGGATCGTTTGGTGAACACTTCCAAGGGTATCTACTCTGCAGAGATGTACTGGAAAGGCTCGTAACAACCTTGTGTCCATCCATAGGAATCGTGTGGGGGATGTCTCATCCTCAGAGTCAAGTTCTTGCAGATATCTTTAGAGATAAAGGTATTCCTGCTTATGCCTTCGAGCGGGGCCTGTTTGCGGACACGCTCATGATCGAACCTGCACTTTATCACAGCGAGTCGTGCTTGAACCAGGACCCTGATATCTGGAAGGAATGGAGCAATATCGATGAATACGGATCATACGACAAAATTCGTCGATATTATCTTGAGAACAAACCCCAGAAATACTTTCAAACCGACTACACACCACCTGATCGTTTAAGAGAGTCTCTCCGTCTTGGAGACACAAAGACAGTGATCTTCTGGGGCCAGCACGATATATGGTCAGGAATATTGCCCCGGGGCAATTCGCGTTCGCATTTGTTATCGCCCTTCTTCGGAACATCTGGGGAGGCTTTAGTCAAGCTGTCTCAATTAATCGAAAAAATCCCCGGCGTTTCCTTGATCTTCAAGCCCCACCCCCATGACACAATCGATTATGAGAGGATTGCAGGAGCTTCAACCGTTATCGTAAGAGATATCAACAATCACAGCTTATTTGAGCTTGCAGATGTTATTGTAGCCATGCTCACAACCACCCAGTTTGAAGCCCTTCTCTATGAAAAACCCATCATGCTCCTGGCGAACAGTCAGTTGAAAGGCAAAGAAATCGCCTATGAATATGGAAGCCACGTCACCATGGAAAAACTCATTGCCCAGGCACTGAACAAAGACAGTCACAATACAAGAATACGAAACATGAAAAAGCTGGTATCCGGGCTATTCAGAGACTTTCTCTACAGGTACCGTCCCCTCGTCCCAGCCAGCAAGGACGTACACGATTTTGCAGTGTTCATTGAAGACAGTGCTATGCGGAACGGGAAGGAATGGGATCCTTTTACGCTCGTATCCGTTTGTAGAGACATGCTTATACCACCCGGTCCCGGCGAAATAATACTTGACAGAGAATCGCCCCGTACGCCTGAAAAAATGCACGTATCAACCATGAAAAATTCTCAACTCCCGGGACAAAACTGGATGACAAAAAACCTAAAGGAAGAGTCTATAAATGAACCATTTGAAACTCAGTTGATTGCCTTTTATCTCCCACAATACCATCCTATACCGGAGAATGACAGATGGTGGGGAAAGGGATTTACCGAGTGGACGAATGTCGCCAAGGCAAGACCTCTCTTCCCCGGCCACTATCAGCCCCATTTACCGGCAGACCTCGGATACTATGACCTCAGGCTTCCCGAGCTACGGGAAACTCAGGCAGAACTAGCTAGAAAATATGGGATTTCAGGCTTCTGTTATTACCATTACTGGTTTCATGGCAAACAGCTCTTGCATCAAGTCTTCGATGAGGTCCTCTCTTCGGGCAAACCTGACTTCCCCTTCTGCTTGTGCTGGGCCAACGAAAACTGGACCAGGGCATGGGACGGTGGGGACAAAAAGATACTCATGGAACAGCAATACAGCCCGGAGGATGACCTAAAGCACATTACATGGCTCATACCTGCGTTCAAAGATGCCAGGTACATAAAAATAGAAGGGAAACCGCTACTTCTGATATACCGCACGAGTAACCTGCCCGATGCGGGTAAGACCTCTTCGATATGGAGAGAAGAGGTGAAGAGAGCAGGCTTCCCCGACCTCTATCTTTGCACCGTTGAGAGCTTCGCCAGTGAACATAAAGACCCACGGTATTCCGGCTTCAATTCTGCCGTTGAGTTTCAGCCCGATTGGTCCAGAATCGGCCATGAAAACGCCAGGTTTTCTGGCCTTCACGTTTTTGACTACCGAGAGACAGCGGAAAGGATGGTCAGCAAGTCCAGACCTGGATATACGAGGTTCCCCTGTGTGACACCCTGCTGGGACAACTCCCCGAGAAGGGGCCGGGATGGGTATATTTTCCACGGATCGAGACCGGTCTACTACGAAAAATGGTTGCGCATTGCCATATCGAGTGTCCGGAACAACATGCCAGGGGAGAGGATCGTATTCATAAACGCCTGGAATGAATGGGGTGAAGGGAACCACCTGGAACCGGATCAGAAGCACGGCCATGCCTACCTCAATGCAACAAAACGCGCTTTGACGATTTCATCCGAACTGGCCGTGCACAACGAGGAGCTTACCAGCAGGGCCGAAATCGCAATAGATGCCGGACGACTCGACGAGGCGGAAAGTCTGCTCGAAGATGCTCTCTCATATGATTCAGAGGCGACGAGAACACTTCATCGCTTCGGGATACTCAAACATCTCAAGGGAGAGACTCAGCAGGCCATTGCGCTTCTGGAAAGGGCCATGTCACTTGACCCTTCCGATGCCGAACTCGTCAATGACCTCGGCACCTTGTACTATCCAGAGGCGCAGGATAAAGCATATGAGCTTTTCCAAAAAGCCATCGATCTCGATAACGATCTTCTGGACGCAAGGAAAAATCTCGCCGATCTCCATGCGGCATCGGGAAGGATCACGGAGGCGGAAAACCTTTACCGAGAAATTCTATCCTGCAATCCTGATGACTCAGAGACGCTCTCAGCATTGGAAAACATAGTACGCTCCTCGGGGCGTACGGCTGATGCGAATGCTGTCCAGAAATGCGCCAATGACGGGCATCCAGCAGAAAACCCTCTCCTGCGGAAAGGGATCTGCAACATCTGCGGGTCAGGAGACGGTTTTTATTTGACCAACCAGCAGAACCCAAGAGAGAGCTGGGTATGCCTTTCCTGCGGTTCCACGAGTAGGGACAGAATGTACATTTACGCCCTAGCCCTCGCAACCGGTAACACCACGCCACTCGTTGACTGGCCAAAAAACAAATCCGTGCATGTGCTTGAGGCGGCGGGCGCGCGGGCTCATCCTGGCATATTAAACAATAAGTTCACCTATCTCAATACCAGGTATGCTCCTGAAAAAATGATAGAGCAAAACTTCGACAAAAAGCTCTATGCAGATCTCCAGTCGATGCACTATGACGATCACTCATTCGATGTTGTAATGAGCTCAGACGTGTTCGAGCATGTTCGGCTATACAAAGAAGCCTTGAAGGAAATTTCCCGCGTTCTGAAACCAGGCGGAATAATGGTCCTCCAGGCGCCCTTCCACCCTGAGAATAGAGAGAACATCATACGGGTGCAGCCAGAGGGAGATGATGATATTTTCCTGTGTCCACCTACGTATCATGACGAAAATACATTGGTGTACAGAATATATGGCGCTGAATTCATAGCAGAGATCGAGTCTGCTGGTTTTATTGTCCAGGTCATACAAGATGAGGTTCCTCTGAACTGCATAACCCCCCAGGCAATAATCATAGCAAAAAAGCCCGGGGGCAGAGATCTCCCTCAGTGTATCTCAAAGAATAGCAAGGTGATAGAACAGATAGAAAACCTCCATGACAATGGCGAGTGCGCCACATCACTTGAAAAAGAGAGCTCCCGCATGAAGAGGGACTGGAATGCGCGGGCTGAAGAGAACGCCCGGTACTATATCCATTCCACCAAGACAGATCAGTCTGAAGAAGAGTTTGATGCCTCCGGAAAATACAATGTACAAACTCTGGTTATCAACGATCTCATAACAATAATGCGTGGCAGAGACCCCAAGACCATGTCCGCTCTTGAGATCGGATGCGGCATTGGGAGAATGACAAGATATCTTGCAGAGATATTCGAACATGTCCATGCCGTCGATATATCCGGCGAGATGATCCAGATGGCACGCAAAAGGCTTGCCGATTTACCCAATGTGAGTTGCCACGAAACCAATGGAATAGACCTATCGTTGTTTTCAGACGGGATGTTCGATTTCGTATTCTCGTTCATCGTATTTCAGCATATCCCCTCACGTGAGGTGATTCTGAATTACATACGGGAATCCTATCGCGTCCTGAAAAAAGGCGGTGTATTCAAATTTCAGGTCCAGGGCTGTACAAACCCCCAGTGGTTGCGTGCCGAAAAGGATACCTGGCATGGTGTCACCATAACAGAAGAAGACGTCGACACCATTGCTGCGAAACTCGGATTCACACTGATGGCAAAGTCAGGCCAGGGAACTCAGTACTCCTGGTATATTCTGGAAAAAACCGGCATCCATGCACCATCGGAAAAACCTCTGGCCTCAATCATCATCCCTGTGTACAACCAGAAAGAATATACTATCCAGTGCCTGGACGCCTTGAAAAAATATACGCAGGAAGACCTCTATGAAGTTATCATTGTAGACAATTGTTCTACCGATGGAACCCACGATTACCTGATGGATATCGAGGGCAGCGTCAAGGTTGTCACCAACAGGGAAAACCAGGGCTTCACGATTGCTTGCAACCAAGGGGCCCGGGAGGCAAGCGGAAAATTTCTTGTGTTTCTCAACAACGATACCAAGCCGCTTAAAGGATGGCTCACTGCTCTTCTCGACACCTTCAAGCTCGGTGATGATATCGGGGCCGTGGGCAGCAAGCTGATCTATCCGGATATGAAGCTGCAAGAGGCGGGCGGAATCATCTTCTCCGACGGGAACGGGTGGAATTTCGGACGGGGGGATCTTTCGGACAAGGTGCAGTATAACAGGCTCGTGGAGGTCGATTACTGTTCCGGTGCATCCCTTGCGGTGCGAAGGGACCTCTTTGAAACGGTGGGCGGATTCGACGAGATGTATGCACCGGCTTACTACGAGGACACAGATCTCTGCTTCACCCTGCGGGAAAGAGGTTACCGGGTGTTTTATCAGCCAGAGTCCGAGGTCATTCACTGCGAGGGGAAGACCGCCGGCACCAGCACAGGCAGCGGCTTCAAAAGGTATCAGATCATCAATCAGGAGAAGTTCAGGCGGAAATGGGCACACCGATTGAAGGACCAGGGTCCCAGTCCTTATCGGGGAGCCCCGAAACCATTCACCTCTGACAGGAACCGCCGCCTGGCAGGTTATGCTCATGCCGACCGGATCAACAGAATCGCCGATGCGGATGCAAAAGCCACGGCCGGGCAACCCGTCAACTTCCTGGTCGTAGATCCGTTCCTTCCCATTTATGATAAGGCATCAGGGAGTTTCAGACTGTTCCAGATCCTGAAGATCCTTGCAAACACACCGCAGGTGCATGTCACCTACATCGCTCGGAACGGGGGGCACGGAGAAAAGTATGTCAGGCTTTTGAAAGACATGGGCGTGGAGGTGTTCCACACCGACAAAGAGAAATTGTATTCCTTCGATTTCACTGTGGCCGCCCCCCCCATCAATCTCAAATACATCCTCTCGCAACGACACTATCATTATGCATTCCTCTCCTTTTATGACATAGCCCTCCAGTACCTTCCTGAAATTCGCCTTTACAGCCCCGACACCAGGATAATCATCGACACCGTCGATGTGCATTTCCTCCGGGAGATGCGGCAGGCCGAGCTCTACCATGACGATAACCTCGCGAGAAAGGCCGAGGATACGAAAGCCAATGAGTTGGATATATACCAGAGGGCGGATGCGCTGATTACTGTCACCGAGCAGGATGCCGAGGTCATCCGCCCGCATGTGGCAGACAAACCCATATTCGTCATACCGAACCTGCATCCTGTCCATCGACGCGAGAATGATTTTCATCGTCGCAGGGGCATCATCTTCATCGGAAATTACCGGCATCTCCCGAACATAGATGCCGTTGAGTACTTCCTGAAGGACATTCACCCGATAATAACGAAAAAGGGGATCTCAATCCCGGTGAGCATTATCGGCGACGGGCTGCCCGAGCAGGTGAAAAAGCTGGGCGGGAAAGACATCACCTTCACCGGTTGGGTACCGGAGACCGCCCCGTACTTGGAGCAGGCACGGGTCTCAATGGCGCCGCTGCGCTATGGCGCCGGTATGAAAGGCAAGGTCGGAGAAGCTTTGGCCGCAGGTCTTCCCGTGGTGACGACCCCCATAGGAGCCGAGGGCATGGGGCTCACTCACGAACAGGATGTCATGATCGCTCATTCGGCAGAGGAATTTGCAGATATGCTCATCCGTCTCAATGAAGACCCTTCCCTCTGGGAAAGACTCAGCGTTAACGGGATACGATTTATCGAGGAGAACTTCAGCACAGATGCAGTTGCCCGGCGGATCCGCAAGGTTTTCGCGCTTTCCACCTCTCCTGTCGATGCGAAGGAACAGGTTCAAGAGAAAAGCCACCGGCTGACCTCCATCATCATCCCCTGCTTCAACCAGCTCAAATATACGAAAAAGACCCTGCAAAGCATCGAAGAACACACAAAGGCGCCTTATGAACTGCTGCTGGTCGATAATGGATCCACGGACGGCACGAGAGCGTATCTGCGAAAATATGCCGATGCCCGCGAGCACGTCCGTCTCATCCTCAATGAGGAGAACCTGGGGTTCGCCACTGCAAACAACCAGGCTCTTCAAAAGGCGGAAGGAGACTATCTGCTCCTGCTGAACAACGATGTCGTTGTGACGGCGGGATGGCTCGACAGGCTGATATGGCATCTCGAACAATCCCCCGACACCGGTATGGTAGGCCCCATGAGCAATGCGGTCTCCGGGCCTCAGCTTGTGCAGAAGGTCCCCTATGGAAGCTCTATGAATGCCATGCAGAAATTCGCAAGGGATTACTCCTCCCGCAACTCGGGCAAAACGGTCGAGCACATGAGACTCGTAGGCTTCTGCCTTCTCATCAAGAAAGAGGTGATCGATGTCATCGGGGGGCTTGACGAGAACTACATCAGTGGAAATTTCGAGGACGACGACCTCTGCCTGAGATCGTTCATTGCAGGATTCAAGAATATCATCGCCCATGATGTATTCATTCACCATTACGGCAGCATGACGTTCAAGGGCAATGCCATCGATTACCAGGCTACCATGAAAGGCAACTTCCAGTATTTTGCCGGGAAATGGAAGGACATCGTAGAGGTAAGCGACAATCAATACAAAGTCATCATGACAAAAAAGCTGCAACTGAAAAAACTTATCGAGTGGGGGGAAGAAAGGTTTTCCCAGGGGGATATTCGTGCTGCGATAAAAACATTCGAAAGGACGCTCCAGCTCGACAGAAAAAATTCCCAGGCCCTCAGCAACCTTGGTGTGATACAGTGGCAGCTCGGTAACGCGGTCTCGGCCATAAACACCTTCCAGAATGCCCTCTTGATCAACCCTCAAGATCCTGATGCCTTGGGCAATCTCATGCAGGCAGTTATCGAGACGGGACGATTCGATCTACTGAAACAGGGGCTGCTGGACGTTCTGAGACAGGCACAACCCGCCAACCCTGATACCGCGAAGCTCTTCCAAGCACATCAAAACGCAGCGAGCACAATGTGATAAGCGGAGAATCACATATGACCGGCCCCATGCATGGAATATGCGGATACGGCGATAAGAGCGGAAACATCGGTGTGACAGTATGAAGAACCCGACCCTGGGCATCGTCATGATCATAAAGAACGAGGAGAAAAACCTCGGCAATATCCTCTTGGACATCCGCGATGTCGTGGACGAGATCTGCATCGTGGACACCGGCTCTTCGGACGGGACGGTCGCCCTTGCAGAATCCTTCGGCGCCCGGATCGAACACTTTCCCTGGTGCAACGATTTCTCGGCCGCGCGCAACCATTCACTTGCCTGCGCACAGTCGGACTACCTGCTGTGGCTCGATGCGGACGACCGGATAGACGAAACCGGCCGGGAGACGCTCCAGGCGCTTAAGTCCAGTCTTCGCCCCGGAAAAGACCGGGCCTACATGCTCAAGATCCTCGGCAGGTCAAAGGACATGCCGGACACTTTGAGCTACCAGACCCGAATCATCCCCAACAGGGACAGCGTGCGCTTCGAAGGCAGGGTGCACGAGCAGATCCTCCCTTCGCTGAAGAAATCCGGCGTCACGGTTGAGCCAGTCGACATAACCATCATGCACACCGGGTATCACGACCCGGATGCACGCAGGGCCAAGGCACGCAGGAACCTGGACATCCTCACCGATGAGCTCAAAGCAGGGAAGGATACCGCCAGCCAGCATTTCTTCATCGCCATGGCATGTATCGGCATGGAGGATTACGGGCGGTGTATCGAACACATTTACCAGGCGCGGAGGAAACGCACCGATGAAGACTGGCTCCACTTCAGCTATACCATATCCACCGACTGCCTTCTCCGGCTGGGACGAACCGATGAAGCCCGCCGCGAGATCTCCGGCGGCATAGCCCGTTTCAGAAACAGCCCGCTGCTGCACTACTATCTCGGGCTGGTATGCATGAGGGCCGGGCAGTTCACCGAGGCCGCCGAAGCGTTCGGAGAGGCAGCTTCCCTGCCTCAGAGAATCGATTCATACCCGACGCCGCCCGACCTGAACGCCGTCCTTCTCCTCTGGCACGGCAAGGCCCTTGAACATGCAGGGAAGACGGAGAAGGCAATCGGCGTCTACACCCGTGCCCTGGAGTCGGGAAACCGCCAGAAGCCCCTGTATCACGCCCTGGGCATGGCCCTGCTCCAGGCTGGCAGGATTGACGAAGCCCTGCTCCATCTGAGCAGAGCCAAGGACCTGTCGGAATCCACCGATAATGCCCTGTGGCTGAGCCTTGCCCGCATTCATCGCCATCTGAAACACCATGAACAGGCCCGCTCTCTCTATCTCGATGTTCTCCACGAAATCCCCGAGCACCTGTTCGCCCTGGCCGGCGTCGTGAATACGAGCGTGGAGCTGGACGATGTCGGAGCATTTCTCGATGCGCTCGAGCGGCTCCTGATCATTCTCGATATCCCTGTTCCGGAAGCTGCCATCGATTCCCTTGTCGAATGCTCGGCTCTGTGCATGAACGTTGCAGACCGGCTGAAGAGCAGCAATGAACAGGCGGCAGCCCAGCAACTCGCCGAGACGGCTCTGCGCCTTGATGCAGCAAATTCCGGGGCGCACCTCTTCCTGGCGGATCTGTTCGCGGAGCAGGGGAACACCGTACGAATGCTCGCCAGCCTGGAAATGGCGCTGAAATGCGGAGCCGGCAACCAGGAAATACTCACGAGAATCGATCTTGCCCGTCAGACACTCGGCAAAAAATCGTAAGCCGGGGTCTCTGTCCGTCGAAAACCCTTGTCCAGGGATGAGAAAAAGGGGCCACCTTTTTCCTTACCCTCTCAAAAAAGCATACCCCACCCCTGATCTTCGCCTTGCTATCTTTCTTCTGAACAAAATCTCCGATAGACTCGGCCCGTGAGGATCACGACAGGTATGCTATCTTTTCCCCGGCCTCCACTCGCCCGACATACGCTTGGCTTCCGCGATCTCCGCGGGACTCATGCGGGAGGCTACAGCCCGTCTGAGATCCTTGGCGCTTGCATTGCCCCCCTTTGCCGAGACATCGAGCCACATGTAGGCCATGATGTAGCTCTGCGAGACCCCCTTGCCCAGACGATACATGTTCCCCAACTGGGCCTGTGCGACGGCATTGCCCTGCTCGGCCGCCTTGCGGTACCACCGGGCGGCCTCGGAGTAGTCCTGCCGGACTCCCTGGCCGGTTTCATAGAGATAGCCCGTGAAGAGCTGGGCCTGCGGGTCGCCCTGCTGCGCGGGCAGAAGATTTTCCATGATAGAGGTCTCTTCCGGCTCGGCATCGGCGCACAGAACGGGTGAGAAAACGGAGAAATACACCAGGCACGTAACCGCAACGATCGTCAAAGCCATAAACAGTCCGGGCCTGTTCACGGTGCCCCCTCTCCTCACATCTGATGAAAAACAAATAAGACTTTCAACGAACTCTCACACCATAAAAGCATCGTTCTGATAAGTCAATAGCTTCAATATTCCCCTGGGCGGGAACAGCGCCGGTGGAGCTCCGGGGCGTGGTGACCGGTGCATCCGGCCCCCGATCCATGCAGCCCGGGACCACCGCGAGCCCGGGGGGTTGTCCTCCCGACGAGGACCCCTCACCTGCCCGGCTCACTTCCCCCTATGCGGGAAACCTCTCTTGTGGTATGCAGATGGAAGAAATCAATCCAGTCAATCAAGATATCGTGGGAAGGGCTGTATTACAAGGCATGGGTGTGTTTTCCCGTATGAGAGGCCGGTGCGAAACACGCCTCGCCGCCGGATCGTGACAGGATGACGCGAAGAATTGCATTCATTACCCTGGCCGTTCTGTGCCTGACTATGCTCATTACACTCCTTGCAAGAATCGACATGCAGGAGCGCGATGCCCTGTGCAACCCGGTCGATGCCGTGGTCGTCCTGGCGGGGCGCCCTGACGAAGATCGCCAGCGTCTGACGGAAGGGGTGCACCTGGTGGAGCGGGGCTACGGCCGCTATCTGATCCTTCCCCTGCGGGACAGCGGCCTCAGTTGGGAAACCCTTCAGAAGTTATACGGCATCGGCAGGAGCATACCCGGGGAGAAGGTGCTGATCGGAAGGCCTGAGCATGTGGATTCAGCCGTTCTGGAATACTGCGGAGGAACCTTCGGCGAGGCGACACTCACCATGGGCCTCATGCAGGCAAATTCCCTGAGATCGGCCGTGGTGGTGAGCTCGCGGTATCATATCCCGCGGGTACGCCTCGCGTTTCAGAGGCTGAACAGCCGGAATCATCTGGCCTTCTCCTATCAACCCGTGGGCGAGCCCGAGACCGATAAGCTCCTTTCCTCGGCGCGTGCCCTGGCCAAGAGGCTGGTCGAGTACGGGAAATTCTTTACCGCCTTTTTCGTATACCCTGTCGGGGCCAAACTCATCGAAGGCGATCTTTCTCCCGAAGAATAGCCGAAGTCCAGGGCTTGATGTTCAGAGCTTCGGCCTGAGTTTTCGACATTCAGCCCCCTTCTGTCAGTCGTTCGTACACGCCCCCCCAATCAGGCTGCCAGGCATCCCAGGATGCATCCCCGGGTTATCCTGCCCGCGGTACGGCAATCTTTCAATCCTGAACTCTTAACGAAGAATTAACCATATTCTTATCACATCCTCACACGAGTCCCTTATCTGGTGAAGGCAAAAACCGGATCAGGGAGGATTTCATGAAAGACCGCAATACTCGGATCAAGGAGATGCTGATCGCGGCAGCCACGGTAATGATTTTTTCAGGCGTGCTTTCCGCATCAGCCTTCGCAGCAGGAGACAGCGTTCTGGTGAAAGGATCCACCACCATACTTCCGATTGCCCAGGTTGCGGCGGAGGCGTTCATGGACGACAACCCCGGCATCACCGTATCGGTGCAGGGCGGGGGATCGGGAATGGGAATCGCATCGCTGCTGGACGGTACGGCCCATATCGCTGATGCCTCCCGGCAGATCAAGGCTGCCGAAATCGACAAGGCCATGAGCGTGGGGATAACACCTGTCGAGCACGTCATTGCCATGGACGGCATCGCGGTCGTGGTGCACCCGTCCAACCCGGTCGGCAAACTGACCAGAGATCAGGTCAGGATGGTCTATACCGGCAGGGTCTCAAACTGGGAAGCCCTCGGGGGTGCAAACTCAAAAATCGTGATCGTCTCGCGCGACACCTCGAGCGGCACCTTCGAAACCTTTGCGGAGCTCGCCCTGAACCGGGAGAAGGTCCGCCCCGGCGCGCTGACTGCCGCGTCGAATCAGGCCGTGGCCCAGATTGTTTCCCAGACCCCCGGGGCAATCGGCTACCTCGGCTTCGGGTATGTAAACGCAAAGGTCAAGGCCCTCGTCATCGACGATATCGTGTGCACGCGGGAGAACATCCTCAGCGGCGAGTATGCCTTATCACGGCCCCTATACATGTATGCCGGCGGCATGCCTTCGGGCAGCGTGAAGAGTTTCATTGACTTCGTTCTGAGCCCCAGAGGGCAACGGCTCGTGGAAGAAGAAGGCTTTATCGGCGTGAACCAATGAGGCTTTCCCTGAAAAACATGCGCGCAGAGACACCATCTCCGAGGCATCGTCTTCCCTGAAGTCCCGCTTCCGGCAGGACAGGCAGCGTCCCTGCCGATACCGGGCAGCCTAGAGGCAGACCGTACCGCCCCCGTGTATGGTGAACGGGGATTTTTTCCTCCCCCTTGGGGAATATCTCCCCTGCCGAGCACATGTACACCAGGGAAACGATACTTTTATTGCGCAATTCCAATGTATTATATTTATGGTATTAAATTTGCTAGTTCTTATCCGAAATCCGTAAAACAGAGATCCTCATCGGCATGATTGACCCGTGAGAGAGCAGACCTCGGCAGTATATTTCCTCTGCTCCTATGGCTATAACAATCACGAATTTCGTGGAGGTAAGTGTATGAAAAAGGTAGATGTCGTAGTATTGGGGGGATTATCGGGTATTACCGCCGGGATCAGCTGCAGAAGGCACTATCCCGGCAAAAAGGTGATCATGGTTAGAAAAGAGGGGACCGTTCTCATCCCGTGCGGGATTCCATACATTTACGGTACTGTCGGAGGCCCGGAAAACAATGTGATACCGGACGGGCTTCTGGAGAACAATGGAATCGAGCTGATCAAGGGCGAGGCCATCGACGTCGACCGGGCTCAGAAGGTTGTCACCCTCAAAGATGGCGAGACCATCGGATACGATAAGCTTGTCTTTGCGACAGGCTCCGTTCCCCTTGTCCCGCCGATCCCCGGGATAGACAAAGAGAATGTGTACCCGGTCAAAAAGGAATTCGACTACCTGTCGGAAGTCCAGCAGAAGATGAGCGGCGTGAAGGAGCTGGTTATCATCGGCGGCGGATTCATCGGCATGGAGTTCGCTGACGAATGCAGAAAGGGCAGAAATATCAACGTGACCGTTGTCGAGGCCCTGCCCCACTGTCTGCAGATGGCCATGGACAACGAGTTTTGCGAAGAGGCACAGGCAAGGCTGGCGGAAACCGGGGTGAACATCCTGGTAAACGAGAAGGTCGAGGCCATCCTGGGCGACGGGAAGGTGTCGGGGGTAAGACTTGCCGGCGGCAAAGAGCTCAAGGCGGACATGGTCATTCTCGGGATAGGGGCTGTGCCCAATACCGAGCTTGCTGCCAAGGCAGGTCTGGAGCTCGGATTCAAAAAGACCATCAAGGTCGACCGGTACATGCAGACCTATACCGACCCGGATGTTTATGCCTGTGGTGACTGTGCAGAAAAACAGTCATTCTTCGACGGAAGGCCGACCGGTATCATGCTTGCATCGATCGCCACCTCGGAGGCCCGGATCGCCGGCGCGAATCTTTATTCCCCGACACATCAGAATTGCGGGGCTATCAGTGTATTTTCCACCGTCATCAACGGGAGGGCCTTCGGTGTCGCAGGCCTTACCGAGCGGATGGCGAACCAGACCGGAGCCAAGATCATCATTGGCACGGCAGAGGCACCGGATACCCATCCCGGCGGCATGCCAAACTCCTGCCCCCTGAAGGTAAAACTCCTTTTTGCCAAGGACACGGGTGTTATCCTGGGCGGGTCGATAAGCGGGGGCAAATCTGTCGGTGAGATGGTAAATGTGTTGAGTGCCTGCATCATGCACAGGATGACGATAGACGACATGGTGAAATTCCAGATGGGAACCCACCCTGCACTGACCGCATCCCCGATCATGTATCCGATCGTGAACGCGGCGTGTACGGCGATTATCCCGCTGAAAGGTATTGCATAGGCTTCACCGGAAACAACTCATCGGTCCTGCCGTGTCGACAGCGGAAGGATTATGAGTGGAGATTAGGGTATCTGTATGCGATGTCCCGGCAGCGCATCCCCTTTAAAACATAGGGGATAACGGCACCCTGCCGGGAAGAAATGGGACGAGTTCTCCTCCCTGAGTCTTGTTCCCCCGTGAATACCCTATCGCCGGGAGCGGTCCTGTGGAGACGGTATTGATGCCCGTCTCAATAGGACCGCTCTTTTTTTCCAGTGCCCGATACGGTTTCCTGCGGGGGGCACAGGTATCTACGATCAGACCAGGAGAGACGCATCGACGAAAACCACATGCTGGATGAAGTAATACGTTTTCCCCGCCGAGTCCTCCCCCCGGAAATGCTCTACGAGAAACACTTTCTCTCCGACCTCCCTGATTATTGAATCACACCCTTCCCTTCCAGAGATGGAAATGGCGCCGTCGAGATAGCTTATATTCACTTTTTTCCCGATGATTGCCCGCACTATCTCTGTCTTTGGAAGAAACATGGCCTCCGCCTCTCAATAAAATCAAAGGAAACACTTTCATTATAGCTTATAACTCACGAAAGATTCAATTCAATTCACTCCGCGTGCTCCGCGCGAACAGGCCGGCATGGGATTCGCCTCGGACCGTGCCCCCCCCCAGGTCGGCCATGCTGACACATTTCCCCGGGCCAGGCGGAACAGGGGGAGCTACCCTATGACAGCAGATCCTGAAACAGGATTCGTACCCGGTTGTAAAACATGGAACGAGAAGGATACCGTGTTTGAATGCAGTTTGATAAAAAACTGGTCGGGACGAGAGGATTCGAACCTCCGACCCCCTGAACCCCATTCAGGTGCGCTACCAGACTGCGCTACGTCCCGAAACCGCATTCCTTGCTATCACGGCATCCGGTCGGTGTCAAGCGCAAGGGAACTGTTTATCGAGAAGACTCGTCCCCGGTTCAATGCTCGTCCGATGCCTGCCGCGGATCAGGTGTTCCCGCCATCGGCGGAGGCGAGAGTGAACGGCCGGGAGAATTGGAAACGGATGATCTTGCTCGCCAGGTCGTCCGCCTGGATGCGGTAGTAGCCGTTGTGGATGACGAGACAGCCGATGGCGATGGCCTTGCCGGTTGCCGGATCTTCGGCAAAGCCCATGAACCAGTTGCGTTTTCCGTCCGGGGATGTGCCCTTGATGGTGCCGCTCTTTGCCCCAATGGAAAGGCCCCTTATCGCACGGTCGTTGCGCATGCGCCGGAACGCGCCGGACACGGTGCCGCTCTTCACGGTCTGCCGCATCATCAGATACAGATCGTCCGCGGTCTCGCCGCTCAGGACCTGCTGAACGGCGGTGCCGCTGTTGCGCAGGATCCTGGGGGTCACCATGGCGCCGTCGTTCAACACCGCGCTGACCATCTGGGCCGCATGGACCGGAGACACCCGGGTCTCGCGGTTGAACCCGCACGCGAGCTCGGCGAGATGGAAATCATCCTCTGGGAAAAACAGGGTGCTCGGCGCACACTCGCCGTCGATCATCGGCGACTGCCAGAACCCGAGCCGCATGGCCGCGAGCAGCAGAGGCTCCGCGCCCAGCTCCCTGGCGCCAATCTTCCCGAACACCACGTTGTTGGACGAGGCAAAGGCACGGGCCAGGGTGATCGTCCGCGGCCAGCGCTCCCTTTCCGGGAAGATCTGGCTCCTGTAGAGCGTATGTGCCCGGCCGGTATAGGAGCAGGGAGAGTTCACCGACATTCCGCCATAATCGATGGCGGCCGTGGCCGTGACCACCTTGAAAAGGCTCGCCGCCAGATAGGCGTCGAGGCCGAGCCCGCAGTCTACCCCGAGAGAGTCCTTGCCGTACAGCGCGAGTATCTCCCCGCTGAATGGATCGAGAACCGCCACGGCGGCAAAGCCCACATGGTATCTCCGTGCCGTGGACGCAATATAGTCCTGGAGTTCCCAGTCGATGGTGAGCCCGATATCTTCGACGAGATCGGGGGTGATGTTCTTCAGGGCCTCACGGGAAATCACGGGCTGCCGCGGGGGCACGGTCACCACCTCGGCATCGCCCTGCCTTCCCGTGGGCACGAGAAGCATGGCCGCCATTGTCAGCAATACAACAACATATCTGGTGAAGATGGCCGTAAATCTCTTCATCATCAACAATTCACTTTCACTCGAACGAGAAAGATCCCTTCACTTTAGAATAATGCTGGTCAGTATATGGCATACCAAGTCTCTGTGTGTCAACAACCCTGCCTCCCACCATTAAATCGGCAAATTTGCCCAAAGATATGAAGGATGAAGATGGATTGAAAATGAATCGCTGTTCTGCTAGGCTTGATCGCGATCTTGATATACGGAACCGGGCAAGACCGGCAATGCACTGCAGTGGGAGAAGCCTTTTTTGTAGGAGAGGATCCGGCTCGAAGGGTTTTCGATACCGGGTACCAAACATGAGAAGCGGGCATGTGAGTGACGACACGAATATGAGAAAAGACTATGAGTAAAGACATGGATGCCGTACGGGGGCAGATCGATGCAATCGACGATGAGCTGCTCGAGCTTCTCCGGAAGCGGTTCGAGCTGTGCGTGGAGATGGGCGCGCTCAAGAAGAGGTCCAACCGGGACGCCTTCGATCCCTCCCGGGAGGAGGCCATTATCGAACGTCTCACCGGGAACCTCCGCCCTCCCCTGACCGCGGCCATGATCGTGAAAATCTTCACGGAGATCTTCAGCATCTCGCGCTCGCTCCAGCAGAGGCGCAAGGTCGCCTACCTGGGTCCGGAGGGCAGCTACTCCCACCAGGCAGCGCATATCCTCTTCAGTCACGACGCCCGGCTTGTGCCTCAGAAAGACATCGACTCGGTGATCAGCGAAGTTTTGATGCGCCGGGCCGACCTGGGCGTGGTCCCGGTGGAGAACTCGACCGAGGGCATGGTCAACCGCACGCTGGATCTCATGGCCACCTCGCGCCTCTTCGTGAACCGCGAGGTCACGCTCCCCATCCGCAACTGCCTGCTCTCGTCCACCACCCTGGAGAACGTCCGGGTCGTCTACTCCCACCCGCAGGCCCTTGCCCAGTGCAAAAACTGGCTCACGAACAACCTGCCGGGCGCCGAAGTGCTGGAAACACCCAGCACCTCGGACGCGGCCCTGGCCGCGCGCGGCCGGGAGGACGCAGCAGCCGTAGCATCCTCTCTGTCGGCCCGGCTCTACGGCCTCAACATCCTGGCCGAGAACATCAGCGACTTTCAGGAGAACATCACCCGCTTCTGGGTGGTGTCGCCTGCCATGACCCCGGTGGAGGGAAAGGCCAAGACATCCATCATCGTCACCCTGGAGAACATCCCGGGCGCCCTCTATCATGCCATCGGGGTGTTCGCAGCGCAGGGGGTCAACCTCACCAAGATCGAGTCCAGGCCATCCAAGAAAGACCCATGGGAGTATATCTTCTTCATCGACTTTCAGGGGAGCCTCATGGACGAAAACGTCGGAAAGGCCATGGAAGAAATCAGGCACTACACCAGAGAAGTCACCGTACTCGGGTCATACCCTGAAGGGAGAACCATGCAGTGAGACAACCCAGACCAGCCCCTTGGACCGAGAAGATCCCCGCGTATGTTCCGGGGACATCCAAAGAGACTATTGCCGGGCGCTACGGCATCAAGGACCCCATCAAGCTCGCGTCCAACGAAAACCCTCTGGGTCCGAGCCCCCTGGCCGTTCAGGTCATGGAGTCGTCAATGGCGGGCGTGCACCTCTATCCCGACCCCGATGCCATGGAGCTGCGCGCCGCAGCCGCGGCATTCTTTGGCCGCCGGAGCGAGGAGATCCTTGCGGGAAATGGATCGGACGAGATCATCGACCTGCTCTGCCGTGCATACCTCACCCCGGGCCGCGAGGTGATCGTTCCCGGGCTCACCTTCAGCTACTACCGGATCGCCTCGCTTGTCTGCGGGGCCGAGGTCGTCCCCAGCGGCATGAAGGACTTCCGCATCGACGTGGACGACATCCTGCGGAAGTCCTCCGAAAAGACCGGGATCGTGTTTCTGGCAAACCCCAACAACCCCACCGGCACCTGCCTGGCGGAAGAAGAGATTCTCAGGCTCTGTAACGGGCTGCCGCCCGAGACCCTCATCGTGCTGGACGAGGCATATGCGGCCTTTGTCCGGCAGAACGATTTCCTCAGCGCCGCGGAACTCATCGACTCACACCCGAACGTGGCCACGGTCCACACCCTCTCCAAGTCCCACGGGCTGGCCGGCCTGCGGGTGGGTTTCTGCGTCGCATGCGAGCCGATCATATCCGCCCTGGCCCGGATCAAGCCGCCGTTCAACGTGAACATCCTGGCGCTCAAGGCCGGTGCCGCGGCGCTTCTGGACACGGACTTCCTGAAAAAAACCCTTGAGATTACCTGGCAGGGCCTCGACTATCTCTATGCCGAGGTGCACAAGCTGGGCCTTTCCTGCGTGCAGTCCCAGACAAACTTCGTGCTCGTCCGGGTCGGCGACGGGTGCTCACGGGTATACGAGGAGCTCCTGAAGCGGGGCATCATCACCCGGGCCATGACCAGTTTCGGGCTCGACGAATACCTGCGGGTCAGCATCGGGCTCCCCCGTGAGAACGAGGCATTCATCAGGGCCTTGCGCGAGGTTTTATGAAGATCGCGGTGATCGGGCTCGGACTCATCGGCGCATCCCTTGCCAAGTCGCTCGCGGGCCGCGCCGAGATAACCGGCATCGACCGGAACCCGGACATCGTCGATAAGGCCGTCCGCGACGGGGTGATCTCCCAGGGGGGAGACGATCCCTCTCTGGCCCGAGGCTGCGACATGACGGTGATCTCGCTTCCGGTGGGGAGCATCGTGGACGCGGCCCGTGAGCTGCGTCTCCACCTGGGCCCGGACGCTCCGGTCACCGACACGGGCTCGACCAAGGCGCGCATATCCAGAGAGATCGAAAGCTTCTGGCCCTGTTTCGTGGGCTCGCACCCCATCGCGGGCAAGGAGAACCCCGGATATTCCGCGAGCCAGCCCGACCTCTTTGCCGGCAGGCCATGCATCATCACTCCCGGAACCCACGCACCGCAGGAATGCGTCCAACAGGTCAGGCAGCTCTGGGAGACCTGCGGATCGCGCGTCACAATCATGGACCCGATTCAGCACGACGAGCTCATGGCCGTCATCTCCCACATGCCCCATCTCCTGAGCTTCGCCTCCATGGGCCTTGCCGGGGACTTGCACATCCACCGCGGCCTGCTCGGCGCGGGCTTTCGGGATTTCACCCGGATCGCCGCTTCGGACCCGGTCATGTGGCGCGACATCCTGCTCGACAACTCCAAGCACATCCTGAAGCTCCTCGACGATTATGTCCTTGAGCTCGGCCTGATGCGCGACCTGATCGGCGGCCGCGACGCGGCCGGGCTGGAGGAGAGGCTGCGCACCTATTCTAACATCAGGAGAAATCTCTATGAAGATAACCGGTGAGATGCGTGTGCCGGGAGACAAGTCCATATCGCACCGGGCCTTCATGCTCGGGGCCCTGGCGCAAGGCACCACCATAGTCTGCGGGGCACTCGAGTCCCTTGACGTACAGAGCACCATCAGGGCGCTTGCGGCCCTGGGGGCGCGAATCGAGAAAAAGGGCGATGACTGGCGCGTCACCGGGGGCGGGCTCCACGAGCCTGAAGGCGTGATCGACGCGGGCAATTCGGGAACCACGGCCCGTCTCCTGAGCGGCATCTGCGCCGGAACGACCGGCGTCACGGTCATGACCGGTGACGGCTCGCTGATAAAGCGGCCCATGGCCCGGGTGATCAGGCCCCTCGAGGGCATGGGGGCCTCGTTCCTGGCCAGGCAGGGGCGTTTTCTCCCCATGGCGATCCGCGGCGGGGACCTTCGCGGCATCTCTTTTCCCCTGGAGGTGGCCTCGGCGCAGGTGAAATCCGCGCTTCTCCTGGCAGGGCTCAAGGCCAGAGGCACCACTACCGTGACCGAACCCTCGTTGAGCCGTGACCACACCGAGCGCATGCTCGAGCACTTCGGGGCCCGGATCGAGCGGCAGGGTACCGTTGTAAGCATTCACGGCCCCCAGGAAATCTCGGCACGGGAGGTCACCGTGCCCGGAGACCCCTCGTCCGCGGCCTTCCCGGCGGTGCTGGCCGCAGCAACCCCGGGCTCCGAGCTGCTCCTGAAGGGCGTCTGCCTCAACCCGACGAGAACCGGGTTCATCCCGGTGCTCGAGCGGATGGGGGCGCGCATTGCGCTGGAAAATATCCGGGAGGACTCGGGAGAGCCTGTGGGCGACATCCTGGTGACAGGGGGCGGCCTTACGGGCACCACGATCGGCGGCGACGAGATCCCGAGGCTCATCGACGAGATTCCCGTCCTGGCGGTGGCCGCCTGCTTCGCGCAGGGCACCACCGTGATACGGGACGCATCCGAGCTCAGGGTAAAGGAGACCGACCGCATCGGCGCCCTGGTCAAGGGGTTCGCATCCCTGGGCGCCCGGGTCGGGGAGACCCCTGACGGTCTGGTCATCGACGGGCCCCTGAGTCTCAAGCCAGGGTCGGTCCGGACCTTTTCCGACCACCGTATCGCCATGTCCTTTTTCATCCTCTCCCGGATCGCGGGCATCGAGGTGGACCTCGACGATACGCAGTGCGTGGGCATCTCGTTCCCGGGTTTCTTCTCCCTCATGGAGGGGTGCCTGTGAGACACACGGCAGTCACCATCGACGGGCCCGCAGGAAGCGGGAAATCCACCATTGCCAGGCAGGTTGCCGAAAGGCTCGGGTTCATCTACCTCGACACCGGGGCACTCTACCGGGCCGCCGCCCTCGCGGTCGACGAGGCGGGAGTGGACCCGGCCGACGGGGACGCGTGCGCGCAGGCGGCACGGCACGCCGGGATCGAGCTCGAGCGCGGCAGGGTGAGCATCCGCGGGCGTGACGTGACACAGGCGATCCGCTCTCACCACATCAGCTCCCTCTCGTCGCGCATCGCCGTGCATCCACAGGTGAGAGAGGCCCTGCTGAGCCTGCAGCGCTCTTTCCGGGAGAAGAGCCCCCTTGTGGCAGAAGGCAGGGACACCGGGTCCGTGGTGTTCCCCGATGCCGACGTCAAGGTCTACATCGACGCCTCCGCCGAGGAGCGGGCCAGGAGAAGGCACGAGGAACTGGTGTCCAAGGGATTCGATATTTCCTATGAAAAGGTTCTCGATGATTTGAGAGAGAGGGATCAGCGCGATGCGTCCCGGGGGATTGCGCCGCTCGTTGTCCCGGAACACGCTGCTGTGGTCGATACGACACACATGGGAATCGATGAGGTGATCTCCCAGGTCATGGAAGTGATACAGGAAAAACTAGCCGATTAACAGGCGGTCCTTTTTCCGGGAGGCATCGGCACCGGCCTGCTTCCTCATTTCAGAGGCCATATACTCCAGCATCTCCTTGGAGAAGTTGATGATATCCCGGTTGGTGAATCCATTGTTCACGAGCTCTTTATACAGGGACTTCGCCAATATCTTGGTGGCCTTTTCCGTATCCATGTTCTTCAAAATGATATCAAGATTGCTTCGCCTGCTCATACTGTACCCTTCCTTCACACTGGGCTCACAGATGCATCTAGCATGCCAATTGAAGCCAATCTTTGTTTAATCAATAAAATCAGTAAGTTATGAACCAGTGCGTAAGCTTCTTGTACCATACATGTGTAGAATATGCAATACGGGAATCAATACCCCCTTGAATAACGTCCTGATTTCGGCTAGTAGTGTCACTACTATGAAGAAGCGCTTGTCGCCGGAGATCGCCGGCCTGAAAAAGAAAATCTCGCTGACGGAGATCATCATCCTGTTTCTGCTCGTCATCGTGTGGGGAAGCATGTTCTGGGCCATGAACGCAAAGCGTGAGAAATATATCCACACCATGGTGGCTTTTCAGGAACAGGTCCTTACCCTGGCGGGTCAGCGGGCGGAAAGCGCCCGGGAATTCACGGGGAAAAACTGGCCCTTTCAGGATACACTCCGGTATTTCGTCGTGCGCGATTCCCGAATCGTATCCACGAACCTCCCCGGGATCGAGGGCGATAGCCTCTCGTTCAAGGAGGTGTTCGGGGGTTACATCAACGCCGAGGAGGTAATCCCCCGGATACGAACGGGCACGAACGGAACAAACTGGATCAGGCACGACAAGGTGTCTGCCCGGCTCTGGGTGTCATGGTCCGCTTTCGAAGGCGGTGATTCCGTATTCGGGATTGTTTCCGACGAAGAAGCACTACTGGCGATCACGGGGTATCCCGATCTCAGGGTCATGCTGCTGGTATGCGCCGTCCTCGCCTCTGCCCTGCTCCTGCTCGGACTGATCTGGGCGCTGTCCTGGATGCGGCTCTCGGCGGTCAAGGGGCTCTCCCCCCGGGTCGGCTGAAGCCCCGCTCCCCCGCTTCTTCTGAGCCGCCGCGCAGGCAAATGTCAACTCGCCGGCTTCTCTTCCCGCCGCTTTCTCCACCGTGACCGGGAGGGCCGCCTTTTCTTCCGGTAGCCTCTCGCCTCCGGATGGGCCTCGCGGAAAATCCGCGAGAAGGGATCTTGTTCCTTATCCAACCCGCCTGTGGCGATCACGGAAAAGACCATGGACGCATCCGTGTACCGCGAGCGCTTCTTGAGAGACCATTTCATTCTCCCGGACTGCATGGCGGAAAGCATGCGCTCGACGATGCAGGCGGTCTGCGTGATGCCTGCCTTCATGGCCTTGGGAATGGTGATGATCATGCCGGATTCGAAGAGTGCGTCGTGCAGCGCCTTCATCTTATCCTCTCCCGGAGACCCCCCGGCCTGAAGAACCTGCTCGGCCCACGGCCAGAACATGATGGTGAGCACGCTCTCGTTCGAGAGGTGCCTTCCGGCCCGGGCATGCTCATCCACCACCTTCAGCAGCGGCACCAAAGTATTCCACGCCCCGGAATCCTCCTGCAGAAACGAACCGATCTTCCCGAACATGCTCGGCAGCATGCCGTACTCGCGGAACAGGCTTAGAACACTCCCGATATGGCCCGAGGCAATGTCTTTGTTCAGCTCCTCGTACATCCGCGCCCCGGAACAGGAGCACAGGAGCTCGCGGTGCAGCATTATCTCCCGCGAGGTCTCTTTCTCGATGGAGAAATCGAGACGCGCCGCATGCCGGAGGACCCTCCACATCCGCACCGGGTCTTCCACGTATCGGTCGTGGGGACTGCCGATCATGCGGACTATGCCGTGGTTCAGGTCTTCGAGCCCGTTCACGTAATCGATGATGGAGAAATCGGCGATGTCATAGAAAAGCGCGTTGATCGTGATATCGCGCCGGAAGGCGTCCTGTTCGGGGGTGCCGAACGAGGTATTGGGATCGACGCTTTTGTTTTCGGCGCATTCCTCGTCGGGCTCCTTCCGGAAGGTGGCGACCTCGATGATCTTCCCTCCCTTGAACCGTATGTGCGCGAGCCTGAACCGGCGGCCGATGAGCATGCAGTTGGCGAAGAGCTTCTTCACCTGCCCGGGCCGGGCGTCGGTGACCACGTCGAAGTCCTTGGGTCTCTTTCCCAGCAGGAGATCCCTCACCGCTCCCCCCACCAGATAGGTCTTGAAACCGTTCCGGTAGAGCCGATAGAGCACCTTCAGGGCATCCGGGTCGATATCCCGCCGCGAAATGGGGTGCTCCGCCCTCTTGAGAACGACCGGCTCTCTACTCCCCGTCATTTCTTGCACCGTTGCCTTCTTCGTGTTCGTCCTTGGCTATCCTGTATGACTCGTCGCTCCAGCGGATAAAGTCGGCCCCCTTGCAGCCGCGGGAGCAGAATGGCCGATAGGGATTGCCCTCATAGACGACCGTCTTTCCGCATACGGGACACGCGATAATTCGCTTCTTCTTGCTTTCCATTTTTTTCAGCATCCTTTGATCCAGCAGGTATTGTCTCATCATCTCCAGCTCGTACTGCCCTCTGCCGTCCAGCAGGGCCGGATGCACCCGGAGTAATTTTTTGCCCCAGGATGACGTCAATGCGTATATAGCACACTTTATATCCTTGTCAATTTCCGGAGATGCGCACGCTGTGAATTGTTTCCGGTTTTGTCTTCTAAAAAGATTTCTATTGACTAAGTGAGAAAAACAGTGGTTTGAAATGAACAAACACCACAGAGGATATAGCTGGATATGCAGAAAAAGGTCAGAAGGAAGAGGCAGATACTCCGGAATAAAACCGTCATCCTTCGTTCCTCCCGTGAATTATTCCACAAAAAAGGCTTCTACGGCACTACCATGGAGGACATTGCCGAGTATTCCGGTTTTGACAGGCGCACCATATACAACCACTTCAAAAACAAGGAAGACATCTTCTCGGCACTCATCTCCGTCATTCTCATGGAGATCGCCTCGGTCTTCGATGAAATCGAGTCGGAAAAGGCCCCGATTCTCGACAAGCTCCGCAAGGTCGTACTCGGGCTGTTGGATATATTTATCGAGAACGCGCAGATGCTCAACATCTTCATGTCGGAGTACGAAATCAACGAGACCAAGAAAAAGCGCTATATCTCCGCATACACACTCAAGAACATTCACGACTACAAGGAAATCGAATCCCGCCTCATCTGCATGATACGTCAGGCCCAGGATGAAGGCGTGGTGGTGGACGTTCACCCCTACGTGCTCGCCGGCGTGCTCAACGAACTGATCCTGCGCAGCGTCATCGTCCTGCACAACCAGAAGGGGGGCCTCCGGAAAAAGGACCTCATCCGCGACATCTTCGAGATCCTGAGCAAAAATGTCGTGACTGCGCCCGCCCAGACCGGGACGGCGCCTTAAGAGACCGCCCTCGTCCCGAAGAACTCGCTCACGCGGCAATAAAAAAGAGAGGCCGGAACACTCCGGCCTCTCTTTTCGTTTCGATCACCGCCCCATGAACTCCGGCTGCTAGGGGGCGTCTCGATTCCCTTGTTCCCGTTCCTACATCATCCCGCCCATGTCAGGCGGCATACCGGCGCCCGGGTGTCCGCCCGCCGGCTTCTCCTCGGGAATTTCTGCCACCATGACCTCGGTGGTCAGGAGCAGACCGGCGACAGAAGCCGCGTTCTGGAGTGCGGAGCGCGTCACCTTGGTGGGGTCGATGATGCCTGCCTTGAGCATGTCTTCGTAGGTCTCGGCATCGGCATTGAACCCGTCGTTGCCCTTGAGGCTCTTGACCTTTTCCACCACGATGCCGCCTTCCAGGCCCGCGTTTGCCGCGATCTGCCGTAAGGGCTCTTCGAGCGATTTCTGCACGATCTTCACGCCGAAGTTCTGCTCGCCCTCGAGCTTCACGTCGTCGAGCTTCTTGATGCAGCGCAGCAGGGCAACGCCGCCGCCCGGCAGGAAACCCTCTTCGACCGCAGCGCGGGTCGCGTGAAGCGCATCTTCGACCCTGGCCTTCTTCTCCTTCATCTCGGGCTCGGTGGCCGCGCCGACCTTGATCACCGCAACGCCGCCCGCCAGCTTGGCAAGCCGCTCCTGCAGCTTCTCGCGGTCGTAGTCCGAGGTGGACTCTTCGATCTGGGCCTTGATCTGGGTGATCCTGCCCTGGATGTCGGAGCCGGTCCCGGCGCCCTCCACGATGGTGGTGTTGTCCTTGTCGATGATCACCCTCTTGGCGGTCCCCAGGTCATGAACGGTCACGGACTCGAGCTTCCGGCCAAGCTCCTCGGAGACCACCTGGCCACCGGTGAGGATGGCGATGTCTTCCAGCATGGCCTTTCTGCGGTCACCGAAGCCCGGCGCCTTGACCGCCGCGCACTTCAGCGTGCCCCTGAGCTTGTTCACCACCAGGGTGGCCAGGGCCTCGCCCTCGATGTCCTCGGAGATGATCACCAGGGCACGGCCCTCCTTCGCGATCTGCTCAAGCACC
>JAHDRW010000067.1 GCA_018433085.1 Deltaproteobacteria bacterium
AATGGTCTTCATGGCGCCTACGGTCTCGTCTACCGCCTTGCCGCCCTCGATGGCGTCATCGGCGGACTTGACCGCGATCTTCTCGGTCTGCTGGGCGTTGTCGGCGTTCTGGCGGATGTTGGATGCCATCTGCTCCATGGACGATGACGCCTCTTCCGCGGCGGAGGCCTGCTCGCTCGCACCCTGCGACATCTCCTCGGCCGCGGAGCTCATCTGCTCGCTGCCCGCCGCCACATTGTCCGCCGCGTGGTGCACGTCCTCGACAATGGCTCGGAGCCTGCCGATCATGTTTCTCATGGCGTCAGCCAGCTGGCCGATCTCGTCTTTCTGATTGACGTCGATATCAGCGGTGAGATCGCCGTCGGCGACCCTGACAGCCAGGTCCACGCCTTTTCGCAGGGCATTGGTGATGCTCCGGGCAAACAGGAAGAAGACCCCGAATGCCGCGGCAAAGAATATCGCCGCGATGACAAACACGATATTTCGCACATCACGGGCAGGCGCCAGGAACTCCTCGTCCGGCAGCGAGAGGCACACGCTCCAGCCCGTTGCCTTCACGGGTGCGAAGCCCGCGGTCTTCGGCAAGCCTTCGAATACGTAGTGTTCCACGCCCGACTGCCCGGCGGTCATTTTCTTTCCGACCTCTTCCATGCCCTTGAGGTTGTTCACATCGAGCTTCATGACGTGCTCCCTGGCCGGGTGGGCGATGGCGATTCCGTCACGATCGGTCATGAAGGCATACCCGGTCAGGCCTGTTCTCGTGCTGGTGACGAGATCGTGGAGATACCCCATGTCCAGGGTGTTGGCGACCGTGCCGATGACCTTGCCCCGGGAGTGGACGGGAGCGGCTACGGGGAAAAAGGGGGTGTTGGTCACCTTGTTCAGCGCTGCCTTGCCGATGTTCACCCTGCCTGCAAGGGCGTCCTTGACGTATTCCCTGTCGGCGATCGAAACCCCGAGATACGAGGGATCGGACGCGGCGATGATTGTTCCGGCCGTATCGGTTGCGAAGACCACCTCGGAATTGTCCCGCAGCCCGGGCGTCTGGCTGAACACCTTGAACTTCTCGTTGAGAGCGGCCAGCTCGGCCTGCGACCTGTTCAAACCCTTTTCCGCAACCGCTGTAAGGGCATTGACCGTGGGTATGGCCACGGCAAGATCGATGACCACCTTCTTTTCTCCCTCCAGCGCGTTGTCGATCCCCTGGGCAAGAGTGGCGGTCACCGCCGTGAGCTGCTCGTTTTCGATGTTGGTCAGTCCCTGTGTCGCCTTGTTCACGGCAAAGAAACCAACGGTGGACAGGGGAACCAGAAGGATCACCGATCCCACCAGGATAAGCTTTGTTCCTAACTTCAGGTTCTTAAACATATTCTCCTCCTTGAGATTGGGTTTTTACAGGGTTTTTAAGAAGATCCCGCAGCCTTTCGTGGGGCGGCGTGCGGAAAAAACCCGGATGTTCGATATGGTTATGCCCATGGTTACGGGCGGACTCCATGGGTAGAGGTCTGCTGTGCCGGTTCATATCACCTTCAGTCTCGTTCGTTCGCCAGGTCTGGTGCCGTTTCCGGTTTCCCCTGCTTTTTCGTCCCGGCGCGGGGATGGTATTCCCTATCCATCTCCCTGATAAACCGGATCAGGGCCGGGGCCGTGGTCTTTCCCAGGAGTGTCCCGAGGATGACCCCGCCTCTGATCATGAGATAGGTGGGCGTGCCCGCGATGCCGAAGCGGTCGGTGAAATAGGGGAGCATGTCGTCCAGCGCGTATCCCATGGTGATGCCGTCTTCCCTGAGCAGGGAGGCGACCTCGTCGAGCCGGCTCAGGTTCTCGCTTAAGTCCCGGTCCTTTCTGAGGCAGGCAAGGAGAAGCGTCCCGGTGTCGATGTCTAGGTATCCGGCAGCGGTGTCCGGCTGAAGCCTGGTGATCAGCTCACCCCTGGTCATGGTGATTCTCCTTCTCGATCTTTGCAGTAATCCGGTTTTGTACTCAGGGCTGTATGACAATAAGTGTGCCAGAGGATGAGAATGGGTTGCCGTGCACTAAACAAGTAAAACTAACGCTAAGTTATATGCAATATAAGGGTAATTTCGATATGGTAATCGATCGGCGTATGTGTCACGTATCCGAGGCGGTGTTACAGTGACAGAAGTGTCACATGATACGGTTATTCGGAAGAATTACGATTTTTGTTATCCCGGATTTTCCGGTAGATGGTCTGGCGGCTGACGCCCAGGATCCTGGCTGCCTTTGCCTTGTTTCCCCCCGCCTGTCTGAGGGCGTCCACGACCCGCCCCCTTTCCCCGGCCGCGGCTCTTCCGGAGCCTTTCTCCGGCGGGACGTGCTCCCGGATCTCGGGCGGGAGGTCGGCCAGTTCGATCACGGGCCGCTTGCAGACGACAAAGGCATGCTCCAGGGTGTGGATGAGCTCGCGGATGTTCCCGGGCCACCGGTATTCCATGAACAGCTTCTCCACCTCCGGGGAAACACCCGAGATCCGCCTGCCGAACCGCTGGTTGAACACGCCGACGTAGTGGCTGACGAGCAGGGGGATGTCGTCGCGCCTCGCCGCAAGCGGGGGCAGCTTGATCTCCACCACCTTGAGGCGGTAGTAGAGATCTTCCCGGAACTCACCTCCGGCCACCTTTTCCTTCAGGTCTCGGTTCGTGGCGGCGATGACCTGGACATCGAGCTTGATCGGGGTGGAGTCTCCCACTCGTTCGAACTCCTTGTTTTCCAGGAACCTCAGCAGCTTGAGCTGTATCCTGGGAGATATGTCGCCGATCTCGTCGAGGAATATGGTTCCGTGGTCCGCCAACTGGAACCGGCCGGTCTTGTCCTTGACGGCGCCGGTGAAGGCGCCCTTGACGTGGCCGAACAGCTCGCTTTCCAGGAGATTTTCCGCTAGGGCGGAGCAGTTCACCACCACGAAGGGGCGGGCCGCCCGGACCCCGCCGAAATGGACGGCCCGCGCCGCGAGCTCCTTGCCCGTGCCGCTGGGCCCGGTGATGAGCACCGTGGTGTCGAAGTCCTTGAGATTGTCCAGAAGCTCGTAGATCTCCTGCATCAACTGGTTTCTCCCGATGATGCCGTGAAACTGGTGGCGTTCCTGCAGCTCCTTTTCCAGCAGCGAGAGCCGGGTGATGTCCCGGATGATCAAAACGGCGCCGATCTGCCGGTCGTCGCCGTCCCGTAAAGGAGAAACACTGACGACCACCTCCTGGTTGGTCCGGCCCTGGTGCCTGCACTCGATCCGGTATTCACGGACGGCGCGCCCGGTCTTCAGTGCCTGCTGCACGACGCCGCAGCATTTCCGGTCGCAGAGGCGCCTCGGGGAATCGCACGACTCCCCCACCACCTCGTGCATCTGAAGGCCGCATATCCGCTCCGAGGCCTCGTTCACCTGGATAATCCGCCCGTTGTCGTCCACCGTGACGATGGCGTCCTCCACGCTGCGGAAGATGGCCTCCAGATGGAGGCGGTACTGCTCCTTTTCCGTCTCGACGATGCGTTTTTCGTCCTGAAGCGCCTTGTGCTGCAGGGCGTGTTTGGTGACGCGGACGAGGAGCTCTTTTTTGATGGGCTTGGCGAGATAGTCGAACGCACCCAGGCGCAACGATGCAGCGGCCGTCTCGATCTCGGGGGCCCCGGTAATCATGACCACCGGGCACTGGTGGCCCTGCGCCTTGATCTCCTTGAGGACATCGATGCCGGAACATGACCCCAGCATGATATCCGTGAACACGAGATCAAAGGGCGGACCGGCCAGGGCCTCCATTGCCTTTGCATGGTCAGGAACCGCCGTGGGCGTATACCCCTCTTTTGCCAGAAAGGCACAGAAGGTGGTGCGTATACCCTCCTCGTCGTCGATGATCAGAATCCTTGCCCTTCTCACGTGTTGGTCCTTCACTCGGAAGAAAAGGGATAATCCCTACGATGTTACCGGTATGGCCTGATAATGATGTTGTGAGCATCCCCGGGACGCAGAATTATCCTCAGATCATGCTTATCATCGATTTCCTTCAGGGAGACAAGTGTTTTCTGCGTCCGGGAAGGCGGCCTCTATGCCCCCTGAATGGGGATGCGCATCCTCGACATGGCATGGTCCGCGCATCTGGGGAGAACGACCTGCAGGATTCCGTTCTGGAAAACGGCCTTTATCTCCTGGGGGTTTACGTGAAAGGGTATGGGCACGGCCTTGCGGAACGATTCGAAAATAGGGGCATTCCGCACCGGTGCCGAATTCTTTCCGCCGCTGATCACCAGCATGTCCGGAGTGAGCGCTATGTCGATATCGCCCGCCTGTATCCCGGGAAGGTCCGCGGTGACGATCACTGCGTCCCGGTGGTTTATGACCGTGATCCCGGGTGCGAATCTTCCCGCCTCTTCGAAGAAATGCAAGGGGAGAAGGTCAAAGCTGGTAAAGAAATCGTGATAGATATGATTCGTGTCTATCGGAAATGAATGAGCGCTGTTCTTCACGAGACCGCTGCTGTCCGGCAACGATGGGTTCGGATCGAACGCTGTGGAAAAGGTCTTGTCCGCCATCTGCCATCCTCCTTCTTGGTTTCTCCAGCCCCATCCCGTCATGGAAAGAAATTTGGAGAGCTAAAGCCGATACCGGAGAACACGGGCAGAGGAGGCTCGCAATGCCGTGGAGGGCACGGTCTCCAGCGCCTGATCCATCGGGACTCCCTGTCTCGGCGTCGACGGATATATGGCACCTGGGGAAGTTTCTGCTGACGGAAACCGCCTTTTTCGTATTCATCCGCTGCACTCTCCTGACGTTTTAATCTCCTCGAGGAAGACCTGTTCCATGCCATGGGTTTTTAAGGTATTCCGCTTGATCGTACGAACATATCCACCGCTGTAATCGTACGGGTATATTTACCAAAATATATAAGGGCATACCTGTCCGATATCAAGACCCTTCAGAGTTATCCCCGGCATATGGCGGATGGCTGCTTGTTCTGGGGCCGTGAGAACGGGGTTTCCCTGCCGGTTCTCAGGAGGTGCTCAGCGCCCGGGAAATGGCTGCGGCCAGGGATTTGCGGGTAAAGGGTTTCTCCAGATAGACACTGATTCCCTGCTCCCGGGCCTGCTCGGCAGAGACGATCTCGCTGAAGCCGGTAATGAGGATGATTGGGATGTCTCCGCGGATCTCCCGCATTTTCCCCGCCAGGTCCGCCCCGGTGAGCAGGGGCATGGTCTGGTCGGTAATGACGAGATCAAAGGCGTGGGGATCCCGTGAAAACACGTCCAGTGCCTGGACGCTCGATGAATGGGTGCTCACCGAATAGCCCATCTGCTCGATCATGCTTTCTGCAAACGCCAGGATGGCGGATTCGTCGTCGACAAAGAGAATCCTCTCCCCGTTGCCCCGGGGCACGGTGTCTCCCCTGGTTTTGTCTTTTCGATCCTCGCCTTTACAGGCCGGCAGATAGACATCAAATGTGCTGCCGCTTCCCTTGACGCTCGAGACCGTGACCGCGCCGGACAGATCGGTGACAATGCCGTGCACGGTGGCCAGGCCGAGGCCCGTTCCCTTGCCCTTTTTCTTGGTGGTGAAAAAGGGCTCGAAGATCCGGTCAAGGGTCTCCTGATCCATGCCGCATCCGGTATCGCTCACCCACAGATGCAGGTATATGCCCGGTTCTATTTGCGGGATGCCCCGTGCAAGGGCCGTGTCCAGCTCCGTCGGCGCCAGGCCCACCGTCAGGGTGCCGCCCTGGTCCATCATTGCCTGATAGGCGTTGGTGCAGAGGTTCATCACCACCTGGTGTATCTGGGTCGGGTCCGCGAACACGGCAGGGGAATGCGGGTCGATATCCTGGGTGATGGCGATGGTGCTCGGGATGGATGAGCGCAGGAGCTTCATGGCCTCCTTGACGACGAAATGGACCCTGACCACCTTTCTTTCCGTCCGGACCTGCCTGCTGAAGGTGAGGATCTGGCTGACCAGGTCTTTTGCCCGGTCCCCGGCCTTGAGCACCTCCCGGAGGCTCCGGGC
Organism: Deltaproteobacteria bacterium; assembly: GCA_018433085.1. GTDB lineage: Bacteria > Desulfobacterota > Desulfomonilia > UBA1062 > UBA1062 > Phosphitivorax. Next base: position 6,005 of record JAHDRW010000067.1, read on the forward strand.
CGCGGGATCGCCCCGGGGAATATCGTCCAGGGCCAACTCGGTATAGCCGATGACGGCAGAGAGGATGTTGTTGAAGTCATGGGCAATCCCTCCGGCAAGGGTGCCGATTGCCTCCAGCTTCTGGGCCTTGGCGAGTCGCTCTTCATAGATCTTATTCTCCTGCTCCGCGTGCTTCTGCTCGGTGAGATCCTCGGCGATTCCGGAGAGCAGGACCGTTTTCCCCGCGTGGTCGAGTATGGGCGCAACCCTGACCCTGATCCAGCGGACAGCCCCGTCGGGACGGACGATCCGGAACTCGAAGTCGCACGCACTTTCAGTCTTTCCCTCTGTGAGGGACCTGACCTGGTCCTTGTCTTGTGGGTGGATGCACTTAAACCAGATGCCCGGATCGAGCGAGAGCTCTTCGCAGGTGTGCCCGAAGACCCTCTCGAAGGCCGGGCTTGCGTAGATCACCTTCTGAAGCGGGTCGGGTGAAGTCATCCAGAAAACCACCGGGCTCGCCTCCGCCATGGCGCGAAACCGTTCCTCACTCTGCCTCAGTGCCTTCTGGGCCTTTTTGCGCTCCGTGATGTCCCGGATCGTCTCGATCGCCCCGACTACAGTTCCCGAGGAGTCGTATATGGGGCTTGCCTTTGCCATGATGCATATCGTTCCCTGCGGGGTTTGCACATACCCTTCGGCAAGGATGGAGTCACCCCGGTGCTTGAGCGATATGTATTTCGGCCCTGTGTTCACCTCGTCTCCGAGGACCATGTTCGCCAGCATGGGTCGCCTGTCTCCGTAAAAGGGGATGGCGTATTCGTAGCTTCCCTTGCCCACCATGTCCTGGGCCCGTATCCCCCAGATGTCCTCCAGGGCCTTGTTCCAGAGAATCACGGCCCCGCTGGTGTCGATGGCGAAGGTGGGGTCGGGCAGGAAGTCGATGAGCCGGTCGAGCGGTACCGGGAATTTGCCCAGTCCGGCCTGGGTTCCAGCGAGGCCGGTCTTGTCCCCGGTTAGCTCCGATCCCTTCGTGTTTCCCTTTGAGTGGCTCATGTCCTCCCGTCTCCGGTTGTCATGCCGAATCGATTCACCTGTCCGCCCCGTTGACGGCGAGAGTGTTCGATATGTGAACAATCGGATATTTTATTCTTAAAATTGAGGCGACTCACGGATGAGGTGGGTATCGCGCAGAAAAAGACTGACGAACGCCCCTCTGTCATGCCTCTTCTGGGGCTGCATCCGGGAGATTGCACGGGAGGGTCGCGGGTGAATCTGAGACCTCAGTCCATGTGGATGACCGAAAGGCCTTCATCGCAGGAAAACGATTTCCACAGCCCGGCCAGGTCGGGGTCAGGGAGCTCGCCCTGACAGAGTTGCTTCAGGCGTGAGAGCTCCATGCAGATCGTCTCCGAGGCATCCTTCAGGGCCCGTTTTCTCGCCTCCGGGGAGGGAGGGGAGGACGTGAATCCGCTGACGATGCCGTCTACCGCCCGGGTGACACGGCGGTGCATGGAGGGAATGACGTCACCGGAGAAGAGCTCATGGAAGAATTTCATGTCCGGTGGGGTAATGGCGCCCGCATCATAGGGACTCAAGGACGAGATGAGGGAGTGGACCGGGAACACGGTGCAACTCGAAGCCCCCGCCTCGTCGAGGATGTCCCGGATTTCCGTCTGTGACACGCTTCGGCCGCTCTCGACGATTCCGGTAATGGCACCGACCAGATGAGCCAGGGGTGCGAGCTGGTCCACATACTCCCGTGCAACGGCCCGGACGAGTTCATTTTGCATAAGGCCTCCCTTTGCAGAAAGATTCCCGCATCTCAATAAAAAGGGGCCGGTCTTGAAGGGTTGTGTTTATCTAGGAGATCCTGTCTCCCGGCTCGGGATCTCCGTCGAGGGTGACCACGCCCATGCGGCTGCCCTCGCCGGCGGCCAGGATCATGCCTTCGGACCTGCCGAAGCGCATGTCCCGTTCTTTCAGGTTGGCGACCACCACCACCTTTTTCCCCAGCAGGTCGTCCGGCTCCTGGTACGCGGAGCGGACCCCTGCGAAGATCTGCCGCAGGCGGTCTTCCCCCACATCGACCATGAGCTTGAGCAGCTTGGACGAGCCTTCCACCAGGCTCACCTCGCGGACCAGCCCCACCCTGAGATCGACCCTGGTGAAATCGTCCAGGGTGATCCGTGGGCCGCTGTCTTTCTTCGGGGCCTGTTTCGGGGCGGCCGCATGGGCTTTTTCTGTGCTTCCGCCCTTTCCGATCTTGGCCCAGGAATCGCGCAGGGTGGCTGTCCGGTTGAACACCGGGGATCCCTCTGTCGAATCTTTCGCATCCACGCAGAAATAGCCCTGCCGCTCGAACTGGAAGATCTCACCGGGGCCGGCGTTTTTCAGCGATGGTTCCAGCCGGCACGCCTCCAGTGCCACCAGGGACCCGGGATTGAGAAATTCCGTGAAGTCGCGCCCCGAGTCGCTGCCCGCGGGATCGGGGACCGTGAAGAGCCGGTCGTACAGGCGCACGGATGCCTCGAAGGAATGTTCTGCGGAAACCCAGTGCAGCGTTCCCTTGACCTTGCGCCCGTCCTGCGCGTCGCCGCCCCGGGTGGCGGGGTCATAGGTGCAGACGAGCCCGGTGATTTCCCCGGTCTTCTCGTCCTTGACTACGCGGGTGCAGGTGACGAAATACGCCCCCCTGAGCCTGACCTCCCTGCCCGGAGCCAGGCGGAAGAACTTGGCCGGAGGGTTCTCCATGAAGTCGTCGCGCTCGATGTACACGGTGCGGGAGAAGGGGACCTTCCGGCTGCCCATGGCCGGGTGGTCCGGATGATCCGGGATCTCGAACTCCTCGGCCGTGCCTTCAGGATAGTTTTCGATGATGACCTTCAGGGGATCGAGGACCGCCATCCTCCGGGTGGCCTTCCGGTTCAGGTCTTCGCGGACGCAGAACTCCAGCAGGCCCATGTCCACGGTGCTGTCGTTCTTGGCGACCCCGATGCGCTCGCAGAAGTTCCGGATCGACTCGGGCGTGTAACCCCGTCTGCGCATGCCCGAGATGGTGGGCATCCGGGGATCGTCCCAGCCGCTCACGAGCCTCTGCCGCACCAGCTGCAGGAGCATGCGCTTGCTCATGACCGTATAGGTGAGGTTGAGCCGGGCGAACTCGATCTGCCGGGGGTGGTAGACCTCGAGTGCCTCCAGGAACCAGTCGTACAGGGGCCGGTGATCCTCGAACTCCAGCGTGCAGATGGAGTGGGTGATGCGCTCGATGGAATCGGAGAGGCAATGGGTGAAGTCGTACATGGGGTAGATGCACCATTTTTCGCCGGTCCGGTGATGCGGGGCGCGGAGGATGCGGTAGATGACCGGATCGCGCAGGTTGAGATTGGGCGATGCCATGTCGATCCTCGCGCGCAGCGTCTTCTCGCCGTCCGCAAACTCGCCCGCCCTCATGCGGGCGAAGAGGTCGAGGTTCTCCTCGATGCTGCGGCCGCGCCAGGGGCTTTCCCTGCCGGGCTCGGTGAGCGTGCCCCGGGACTGCCTCATCTCTTCGGCGCTCTGGTCGCACACGTAGGCCCTGCCCCTGCGGATAAGCTCCACGGCGTATTCATAGAGCCTGTCGAAATAATCCGAGGCGTAATACATCCGGTCGTCCCAGTCAAAGCCGAGCCACCTGACGTCCTGCATGATGGATTCCACGTACTCCGCCTCTTCCTTGACCGGGTTGGTGTCGTCCATCCGGAGATTGCACAGGCCGTTATAATCCGCCGCGATGTTGAAGTTGAGGCAGATGGACTTGGCATGGCCGATGTGGAGGTACCCGTTCGGCTCCGGGGGGAACCGGGTGTGGACCCCGGCGTCGAACCTGCCGGATTTCAGATCCTCGTTGATGATGGTGCGGATGAAATCCACGGGCCTGGCGGACGAGCCGTCGACCCCGCCATCGTTCTGAAGGCCCTGCCGGGTGTTCTTTCTGCTGCCTGAAGCATCTTCCATGTTTTTCTCCGGTTCTGGGTAGTATGAAGCATCTCGATCGCTCCCCCTATATCATAAAAGCGCGGGTGTTTAAAACATGCATAAATGGAAGACTGTCAATCGGACCGGCACGAAGAAATGCGTTTCCGGGCGTGAGATTACAGAAAAACCGGGGGCATTGATTTAGATCAATGAGATAGCTACCCCTCTGTGGGTAAGAAGTGTGCCGACACCATATCCAGTGAAGGAGGCTTCATCCATGGAACACGTACTCATCATCGGCGGCGGGCCGGCAGCCATCAGCATGGCAAAGATCCTGAAAGGCAGAAAACGTGTCACCATTATCAGGCCGGAACCACATTCCATGATCTACTGCGCCATGCCGTACGTGCTCGAGGGGATCATCCCGGCGAACAAGTCTCTCAAGAAGGATTCCCTGGTGACGGAAACCGGGGCCTCTCTTATCAGAGACCGGGTGGTCAGGGTGGACTTTGACGGCAGGGAGGTATGTACCGAAGGAGGGCGGAAACTTTCCTACGACCGTCTGGTCATTGCCACCGGGGCCGACCCCGTGGTTCCCCGGATCCACGGCTCGGGTCTGGACGGTGTTTTCACCTTCAAGACAGAAGACGATATGATGAGGATCGCAGGATATATCGACAAGGGCCTCCGGAAGGCTGTTGTGGTGGGCGCCGGGGCCATCGGGGTAGAGCTTGCCCAGGCGCTGAACAGCCGGGGTGTGGAAACCCACCTGGTCGACATGGAGGAGCAACTCCTCCCCAACCTCCTGGACCGCCACATGGCGGATGAGGCCGAACACGAATTGATCGGCCTCGGGATCAACCTCCACCTCGGCAAGGCGGTCACGGCCCTGCATGGAGAACGCTTCGTGAGGGGATTGGTCCTGGACGATGCCCATACGATCCGTGAGGAAATGACCGACGGATGCTCCGAGGATGAGCACTCTTCAGGCATGGGCCTTATCGTGATCTTTGCCGTCGGCATGAGTCCCAACGTGGGCATCTTCGCAGGGACCGGGCTTGCCGTGGGGAAGGACGGCGTCCTCGTCAACGACAGGATGGAGACCAACATTCCCGGCGTGTACGCGGCAGGTGACTGTGTACAGTATATCAGCGCCATCACCGGTGAGGTGACACCGGGCAAACTGGCCACGAACGCCGTACCCATGGGGAGGCTCCTGGCACGGCGCATCCTCGGGTCCGACGAAACCTATCCGGGGTTCTACAACGGGGCGGCCACTAAGGTGGGTAAATATTTTCTGGGAGGCACCGGCCTGTCCGAAAGATCGGCAGCAGGCAGAATGGATGTGATGGCGGGATATGCGGAGCTCACCACCGCCTTTCCCATCATGCCGACGGCCGGTATGGTCCGCGCAAAGATTATAGCCGAACGCGGAAGCCACCGTATCGTGGGCGGTCAGATCGTGAGCGAACAGCCGGTGACCGACAAGATCGACATCCTCACGACGGCTGTGCGGTACGGACTCACCGCCGAAGACCTGATGATGTTCTGCTACTCGTCCCAGCCGTACCAGTCGTATTTTCCAGCGGGCAATATCCTGGTAAACGCCTCCGAGGACATTCTGCGGAACGCGCCATGAAGACCGCCGCCGGAACGGACGCCGTGTAAATCAATCGGGGACGGGTTCACATTCCGCAGAGGCGGGCGACAGGGCTTCTCCGCCTCGACCGCTTGTCAGCATTTTTCGCATGCCTTGAGAAAATCCCTTTATACGTTCGGGCCACAGGTGCGTCCATCTCAGCAGACGGGCCTGCCGTGGGATCGGCAGCCTGCTGGATGTGAACCCCTCTTTCGTTGCCGGGGGCGGACAGGGGTTCTCCCGTGCCGGTGAAAGGCTGATTCCCCTTGTCCGGATCTGGTTTCGGCGTTATTCTGGTCAGCGGGAATACGCTCCCCTATCATCGGGAGACAGGCCCTTCATGATGAGTCTGAAGGGATCGGCCCTTTCTCCCCGGGATTCGTGGATGAGGTGTTTCTCGGGAGAAGGCACGTGAGGGAGGCAGAGGAAGACAAAATGACAACCAGTCTTACGAAAGAAGAGCTCCTGAGAAAGCTGCGTACGCTGGAGCACGAGTCCGGGCTGCGCGAGAAAGCCGAGAAGAAGCTGGACCAGTACGAGATGATCTTGTCTACGGTCAAGGACCCCATGTCATTCGTCGATCGGAACTATATCTACCGGGCCGTAAACGACGCGTATGTAAAGGTTTTTCGGAGACCGCGGGAAGAGATTATCGGTCACAGCGTGGCGGACCTCCTCGGCCGCGATGTGTTCGAACGCAAGGTCAGAAAGTATTTCGACGCCTGTCTTTCCGGCGAAGAAGTACACTATGAAGACTGGTTCGAGTACCCGTCCTGGGGCCGTCGGTATGTCATCATGAGCTATTACCCCTTTTATGAGAACGGCGGCTCTGTTGCCGGGATTGCGGTAACGGCATCGGATATCACCGAGCACAGGCTGACCGAAGACGCCTTGCGCAAGTACGAGCTCATCATTTCCACGGTCAACGACCCCATGTCCTTTCTCGACCGGAATTACACCTACCGGGCCGTAAACGATGCCTATGTGAAGATCTTTCAGAGGCCGCGGGAAGAGATCATCGGCCGCACCATAGAGGACCTTCTGGGCCGTGACGTGTTTGAGGAAAAAATCAGGAAGCACGTCGACCGGTGCCTGTCAGGAGAAGAGGTGCACTACGAGGAGTGGTTCGAGTATCCGTTGTGGGGGAAGCGCTATGTCATCATGAACTACTATCCGTTTTATGAAGACGACCGGACCATCACCGGGATCGCGGTGTCCGCGTCCGATATCACGGCGCACAGGCGGACCGAAGAGAGCCTGATGAAGACCACGATGGAGCTGCTGCTCCGAAACGAAATCGACCGGATTTTCCTCACGGTCGAGGATGAGGACGGCATCCGCGAGATCCTCGGGATCGTGCTCGATGCACTGAAAATCAGCTGCGGCATCTTTGGACACCTGGATCACCGGGGGGAGATCGTCCAGCATTCGATGATGTGGGACGAGGTTCAGGGCTTACGGTCCGTCGACAGGGCTGTGCCGATCCCCCGGGAGCTGTGGGAGAACATATGGACGAGCTCCCTGACAAAGCCTCCCCCCTTTGTTGTAGCCATACCGGTCGTAGCGCCTGAGAATTGTGAACCCGTCCCCGAATGCGCCGAATGTGAGATCGTGCCGGTCGTTTACCAGGCGAGGGCGATCGGGGCGTTCGTCATCGCGCCCGGGCCCCGGGGCCTCGGGGAGAAAGACCGGCGGTTGCTGGGGTCCATAGCGAATCACATCGCCCCGATCCTCAATGCGCGGCTGCAGCGCAACCAGGAAGAAGAAGAGCGGAAAAAGGCGCAGGAAGAATTGAGAAAGACCAATGACGAGCTCGAGGAGGCGGTCGTGGCCCGTACCGCCGATCTCGTGGCCGCCAACAAGCTGCTCATGCAGGAGATCGAGGAGCGCACGCGGATACAGAAGGCCCTCGTCCAAAGCAAGGAAATGCTCGGCGCGCAGTACCGGGGCTTTCCCATGCCCACGTTGACCCTGAAGCGCACGGCCGGCGATTTCATCCTGGTGGATTTCAATATTGCCGCGGAAAAGGCGACGCGGGGACAGATCGGCGGATATGTCGGCAAGGGCTCGGCCGTGCTGCTGGGGAGCTGCTCTCCCATTGTGCAGGATATAAAGAGGTGCTACCGGACAAAGAGCATCGTGCAGAAGGAACTTTTATCCAGGTGGTTTGTCACGGAGGAGGAACGATACATCCATCTGACCTGCTCCTATGTCCCGCCCGACATGGTCATGGTTCACATGGAAGACATCACCGAGCGGAAAATGGCGGAGATTGCGCTCAAAGAATCGGAGGAATCGCTGCGCACGCTCTCCGCCAAGCTTTTCGACGCAAAGGAAGAAGAGCGCAAGCACATATCCCGAGAGCTGCACGACGGTATCGGGCAATACCTCACCTCGATCAAGTTCATCACGGAAAGCACCATCAGCAGGCTGGAGAAGGGACCCTGCGCCGCAGAAATGGAGCCACTGCGGACGAGCGTGCCCATTATCCGGACCGTTATCGACGAGGTCAGGAAGATGTCGATGAATCTGAGACCCTCGACCCTGGACGATTTCGGAATATGCGTAACCATAGACTGGTTCTGCAGGGAGTTTCAGCAGATCTACGACAATATCCGCCTGACCGTGGATATCGACGTCGCCGAGAGCGAGGTGCCCGATGAGCTGAAGATCATCATCTTCCGCATACTTCAGGAGGCGCTCAACAATGTATCGACTCACTCCCGGGCGGACTCCGCAACGGTCGACCTTGCCCGCACCGGGAAGGGCCTGGGCCTGATCATCCGGGACAACGGGATCGGGTTCAACATCCGCAGCAGGAAGATCGCCCAGCGGACGAACAGGGGGCTCGGGCTGGTGAGCATGAAAGAGCGCACCGAGTTGTATGGCGGGACCTTCCGCATCCGGTCGTCGGCCAGGTCCGGGACAACCGTTCACGCGTTCTGGCCGGACAAGAAACTCAAGAACGGATGAGGCCCTTGTCTATGGCGAAGATGGTCAACTCTGCTGCGCTGTGCAGGTTGAGTTTTTTCATGAGATTGTCCCGGTGCTTCTGAACCGTGCGCACGCTGATGCAGAGGTAGTCGGAGATCTCGCGGTTCTTATAACCCTCGGCGACCAGCTTGAGCACCTCTCTTTCCCGGATGGTCAGCGTGTCCAGCGCCGTTCCTACGGCCTTTTCCCGGCTTTTCCGGTTGCTCAGGTAGCCCTGAAGCACGTTGTCCATGATCCCGGGAGAGAGGTAGTGCTCTCCTTCGAGCACGTGCGAGATGGCGGTGAGGAGCTCGGCATGGGTCGACTCCTTGAGGAGGTACCCATCCGCGCCCGCGTCGAGGCTCGCCAGGACATATGCCTCGGCCTTGTGCACGGTCAGCACCAGGACCTTCGTGCCGGGCGATAACCGTTTGACCTCCCGGATGGCGTCGATGCCGTTCATCCGCGGCATGAACAGATCCATGAGGACAAGGTCGGGCTTGTACCTCATCGCCCCCTGCGTGGCCTCGATGCCGTCGCGGGCCTCGCTGACGACCTCGTAATCCGGATTGCCTGAAATGATGAGCCTGAGACCGTCCCGGAGGATGGTGTGGTCTTCGGCGATCAAAAAGGTTTTTTTCTCCGACATCTGCGCACCGCCTTCTCAGAGGTCATTCGTGTCGAGGTATATTCGCAATATAATCCATAACGGGGGAAAAGTAAAACCGGTATCGGTCCCGATGCAACCTGGCGCGTGATTTCCCGAGGCCAGGCCTCACTTTTTAAGGCATCCGGTTTCTTGGGTCTGCAGTCGCCCTCCGAGGAGAGGAACAATCTTTCGCAAATTAAGCATATTAAAGCATATAAGTACATATATGCAGAAAAATGAGTTCCCCCTCCCTGAGAAATACTGTCTTGAGCGTATTTATCTGAGCTTCCTTTATCATTAGAATGGCGGTCATGGAGATTCCCGGCTTCAAACAGCAAATGATCAGCAGCCTGGGAATCCGTCCAGGCCGGGATCTCCATTTTTCTTTAAGCAAAGAACATCGGGAGGTGGTTTCATGAAGCGAAATTCTCTCATGGTAATCGGGGCTTTTCTGGTGATCCTTGCCGCCATGCCGTCGGTTCTCACGGCAGCAGATGATGTCACGCTCACGGGGGTGTTTCAGGGAACGAGCTACAATACCCACTTTCACCCCATAGCCGGCAAGATCGTCGCCAACGATGGAAAGGAATACACGGTGGTCGACAACGAGCCGGCGCACGAGCTCTACCATGTGACCGAAGGCAAGCAAATCAGGGCAACCGGCAGGATAAGCGACGGTCCTGAAGGCAAGCAGATCGAACTCACGTCGTTTACCGTGCTGGATTAAACGAAAAAGCAGGAGAGGTGCATAATGGACGAGAATACCACGAAGAAAGAAAAGTTCATGGACAAACCGGTCTCCAGGAGGGAATTCGTGGCCAGGTTTTCTTCTGTCGCCGCTGCAGGGGTGGCAGGAGCGGTCATGGCCCAGGCGGGGGTTCCGAGCAGGCTGCACGCCAAGGAAAAGGTGCGCCTCGTCCCCTCGAAAGGGGTCGTGATGGTGGACGCTGAGAAGTGTATCGGCTGCCGTTCGTGCGAGAACATCTGCGCGCTCTCTCACGAGGGGGCGGTGGGCACCGCGCTGTCGCGCATCCATGTGCTCAAGGACTGGCGAGAGCCCGGCAGCTCCATCGAGGCGGAATTTCATCCCATGGCCTGCAGGCAGTGTCCCAACCCGCTGTGCGCCCTGGCCTGTCCGGTCAACGCCATCACCGCAGACCCGAAAACAGGGGCCCGTGTCGTGGACCAGGAGAAGTGCGTGGGGTGCGAGCTCTGTATCGCCGCATGCCCGTTCTATCCCCCGAGGATCAAGATCAACCGCCAGGCCAAAAAGGCGTTCAAGTGCGACCTGTGCGGGGGCGACCCCCTGTGCGTCAAGGTCTGTCCGGCGTCCGCTCTGACTTTCGTGACGTCGAAGCACGGTGTCTAGGCGGATACAGCATCATACGAGAAGCGACGAGAGGGAGAAGGTTATGGCGAATCTGAAAGGATATGCAGGAAAGATACTGAAGGTGGATCTGAGCTCGGGGAAAATCAGCACCATCCCGACAACACGATATGTCCCGCAATACATCGGCGGCAGGGGCATCGCCACGAGGATATACTACGAGGACGTCGGGCCGAAGGTGAAGGCCTTTGATCCGGAGAATGAGCTGATCTTCATGACGGGCCCGCTCGGGGGGACGCTCGCTCCGGGTGCGAGCCGGCTCTGCCTGGTGTCGAAGGCGCCGCAGTCGTACCCGAGTGAATCGGTCGCGGACTCGAACATCGGGGGGGACTTCGGGCCAACATTGAAGTTTGCAGGCTATGACGGGATGGTCATCCGAGGCAAGGCGAGCAAGCCCTGCTACCTCATGATAGAGGACGACACGGTCAAGATCCTCCCCGCAGAGGGCATATGGGGCAAGAAGACCCTGGAGGCACAGAGGCTGCTCTGGAAAAAGCACGGACCCGACGCCCAGACCCTGATCATCGGTCCTGCGGGCGAGAACCTCTCGCGGATCGCGATCATCCTGCACCAGTCGGGGTGCGCCTTTGGACAGGGCGGGTTCGGCGCCGTCATGGGGGCCAAGAACCTCAAGGCCATCACTGTTTCAGGAAACGGCAGCGTTTCCATGGCCGATCCCAAGGGTGTGATCGAACTCAGGGAGCACACCATGAAACTGGTCGGGCCCAAGAACGGCGAGGTCAAAAAGGGCTTTCTGGGGCACGAGTACAAGAACGTGGCCGGATACTTCCAACACTGGCTCGACGAGGGCGGTATGGAAACCGGGCTGCACAAGTTCGCCAAGCAGGGCAAGGCCAAGATGGGAATCCAGGGATGCTACGGCTGTCCGTTCGGCTGCCGGACCACCATGAAATGGGCGGACGGCATGAACCTCACCGACGGGTCCACCCAGTGCTTCGAGGCCTTCGGCTACTGGCAGCACTGGTACAAGTGGTCCGACGTCGAGGGCATTGCCTGGGAGTGGAACACCCTGGTGAACGACCTCGGGATCAACTCCACCGAGGTGACCGCACTGTACTGGCTCATCCAGACCGGACGTGAAGAAGGGTTCCTGACCAAGGCGAACACGGGCTGGGACGTCGATCAGATGGGCAAGGAGAAGTACGACAACGGCAAGTTCATCAACTGCGAGTTCTTCTATCAGCATCTCAACGACATCGCCTACCGCAAAGGCTTCGGCGACCACGTGGCCGAGGGCATGGCCAGGCTGGCCGACTATATCGCCGGGGACAAGAAATTCGGGGAGAAACGGGCGCGTGCCAAGTATCACTACAATTTGCTCTTCCCCAAGGTCGGGCACGCGGGAGGATACCGCACCCACTTCAACGCCATCAACTACGGCCCCATGTTCTACTCGTCCATGGCCTATGGCGCGCTCGGGCAGCGGGACCCGGAGACCAAGCACATCGACAACGGCTTTCACAATCCCTTCGCCTACCAGCCACCCGTGAAGAAGTACCTCAAGACCGAGGACGAGCAGTGGCACAAGATGGTGCCCGTGCTCATGAAGCAGCTCGTCGGCACGGACAAGCCGGCGATTCCTCCGGGATTCGAGCATGCCGAGAAGGCGGTAAGGCTCTACTGGCAGCTCAACCTCGAGACCGACTGCCTGCAGGTGTGCGACTGGCTCATGAACGATCTGAGGGCGATCAGGTTCTGGAGCATGTGGACCGAAGACGGCTTCGGGGACATTGACCTGCCGCGGAAGTTCTACAACGCCATCACCGGCCTGAATGTGTCGCGTGATGAGCTCTGGGAGAGCTGCGAGCGGATATTCACGCTCGAACGGGCGATCGCGTGCCGTGAGGGCCGCCGCCGGGTCGACGACGACTACAACAACGACTGGTACGAGTACGGCAAAAACGCGGGCGTGCAGCCCGAGGGCCTTCCCGGATCAGGGGTGGTAGGCCGGAGCAAGGGGCGCGCGTACGAACCGGAGAAGCTGCGGATCGTTCTGGATCGATTCTACGAGCTGGTCGGGTGGAACAAGGACGGGGTTCCCACGGCAAAACGGCTCGAAGAACTGGGCATGGGCGATGTCGCTGCGGATCTGAAAAAACGGGGAGTGCTGGCCTGACCCGTTTCTAAGGTGAGGCTTAAGCGGCAGAGAAAATGGTCTACTGAACCGGTAAGCGGGCGGGAAAACCGGCAGCGCTTCGCACGCCGATGAGTGTGTGACCCGCAGGGAAGGTATTCCGTAATCTACATGGGGGAGGCCGGGATCCCGGATGAGGCAGTCCGGGACTCCTCTCTCCGCGAATGAGACAATTTGCGACAAGATTCCGGCGGGGCCGGGGTCGTAAACAGATGTCCGTTTATCAGGATCGTGCCGCCAGGATCATATACCGTCCGACCGCCGGGCACGAAGGGCATTACACCGGAATGCCGGTCAGAGGCCAAGGGGGCAATAGTCGTGGATAGAAGGTCGTTTCTCAAGATGTTGGCCGTCGGTTCCTCAGGACTCGCTCTGGGTGCGAGACCGGGCATCGCGCGGGCCGCAGAGGCCGGGGACACAACCGAGTTCTGTGCCGTCCTGGTCGATGCCACCAAGTGCATCGGATGCAGGCTCTGCGAACGGGCCTGCGCTGAGGCAAACTCGCTGCCGGAGCCGGACCTGGGCGACCGGAGCGTGCTGGGTACCAGGCGTTTCACCGATGTCTCGCGGTTCACCGTGGTCAACCGGTATGAAACGGAAAAAGGCGAGGTGTACGTGAAAACCCAGTGCATGCACTGCAACCAGGCCGCGTGCGTCTCCGCCTGCCCGGTCAACGCCCTTAAGAAGAGGCGCGAGGGCCCGGTGGAATGGAGCAGCAACTGCTTCGGGTGCAGGTACTGCATGGTCGCCTGCCCGTTCGATATCCCCAAGATCGAGTACGACTCGCCCGCACCGAGTATTCTCAAGTGCGGCTTCTGCTTTCAGGAAAAGATCAGTAAAAACGAGATCCCCGCCTGTGTCGAGGCGTGCCCGGTGGGAGCGCTTCAGTTCGGGACACGCAGGGACATGCTCGAGGAAGCCCGAACGCGGATTTATACCGAGCCGGACAAATATGTCCACCATATTTACGGCGAGCACGAGGTCGGCGGGACCGGATGGCTCTATCTCTCGCCCGTGCCCTTCGATCAGATCGGGTTCCGGACCGATCTGGGGACCCGCCCGTATCCGCAGTATACCAAGGGATATCTCACGAACATCGCGGTCGTGGACCTGATCGCCCCGCCCCTGTTGCTCGGTCTGAGCTATATCGCAAGTACACGGTTCAAGGGCACCCGCGACGAGCGGGAAGATGAAACGCAGGGTGAGAAGCCATGATCGGGAAACTGAAAACCCGGGAATTCTGGCATACGGAGCTCGCACCGAAAGGGAAACTCATCACCCCCTTCAACGTGATCACCCTTCCGGTCATTCTCGTGGGCATCGTGCTCATCGTGATCCGGTTTACCCGTGGGCTCGGTTCGGTGACCAACCTCTCGCAGGAGTTTCCCTGGGGCCTGTGGATCGGGTTCGACGTGCTGGTGGGCATCGCCTTCGCAGGGGGTGCGTACGTTCTGTGCCTTATCTACTACATCTTCGGATACGAGAAGTACCACCCCATCATCCGGATCACCACGCTCAACGGTTTTCTCGCCTATTCCTTCTATGCGGCCGCCCTGGTGCTCGATCTCGGGAGGCCGTGGAACGCGTTCAACTTTCTCATCGGAAACGGCTTCGGGTTCAGCTCGATCATGTTCCTCGTGGCATGGCATTTCTTTCTGTACACGATCTGCCTGCTCATCGAGTTTGCCCCGGGCATTGCCGAGTGGATAGGCTCGAAGAGGCTCTGGAAGTTTGTCAACATGATCAACCTGGGCGCGGTTATCTTGGGCATCACGCTCTCCATCGGTCATCAGTCGGGCGTCGGGGCACTCTTCCTCCTGGCCCCGGCCAAGATCCACCCCTTGTGGTATTCCGAGTTCATCCCCCTTCTGTTTCTGGTATCGAGCGTGTTCGCAGGCCTCTCCATGGTGATATTCGAGGGCTCGATCACACAGCGGGTCTTCCGGGCGCGCTTCGATCGAAAGGACGAGGATAGACATAACGGTCTCGTGGTGAGCATGGCCCGCATCTGCGCCGTGACCATGTTCGTATACCTCTTCCTGAAGCTTTTGGAGCTCAACCACGGGCAGGAATGGAACCTTCTGGCAACGCCGTACGGATATCTCTATCTGGTCGAGGTCGTGGGGTTCGTGCTCGTGCCGCTTATCATGTTCGCCCGGGGGTCAAGGAACGGGTCTTTGGGGATGATCAGGACCGCTGCGCTGCTGAGCATGATCGGCATAGCCCTCAACCGGTTCAACGTCTGCATCATCGCCTACAACTGGTACCTGCCGGAGAAGTACTACCCGAGCTGGATGGAGATCGTGGTCACCCTGACCGTGATCTTTCTGGAGCTGTGGGTCTACCGCTGGGTAATTCACCGGATGCCGGTCTGGGGGAGCGATCCCGTGTGGGAGCGGGACGCGCCGCCCACCGCCGAGGCAGCGCACGGATAAAGGCGGCCAATGCGTAACAGGCGCACAACGAACGAGCGAGGAGGCCCGGTATGGGTGATTTCATCTACTACGACATATTCGCCACCAAGGGGATCGACTACCTGATCGCCATCATCGGCCTGATTGCGCTGATTGTGTTCTGGAGGTGGCTGCGCAAGCCCGGAGGGGGACTTCCCCTGTGGAGCTCATTGCTCATCTGCCTGGGGCCGGTCATCTCGGCCGTCTTGCCGGTATGGCGGGCGTGAGGGTGAAGAACCGGGCGTTCCCTGGCCCCGGACATAAGGGGGAAACGGGCTGAGCCCGCGGGAGGTGGGCGAGGTTGCCGGCGGGGGAGCCTGACGAGCGTGAAGACCTGTGGCGCGATCGATCGTGCTCTCGCCACGAAGAGGAAAAGCACAACAACATCTCGAGGAGGTAAGATTGTATGAGGAGCACAATGAAGATAGTCAGTGCAACAGTGGTTTTTATGGCAGCCTTCACCCTGTCGCTCTCGGCGGCCACGTTCAAGATCGGTGATGTCGACTGGTGGATCGGGGGCGCTCTCCTGGTCGATGTGGGCTACCAGTTCACGGATTATGGTGACAGGCTGGCCGGCGACGAGGACTCCAGAACCGACTTTTTCGTGGAGAACCCCGGGTGCAGCAGGGTGCAGCTCAAGGCAACCTACGGCAAGCTCACCGCGTTTGTGGACGAGGGTATCAAGGGGTCGAACGACCGCTTTGCCGACGACAACAGCATATTTACCCGGCAGGCATGGATGTCGTATGATCTGGGCGAAGGCCGGTCCATCCTCGTGGGGCAGGCGTACTCTCCCACGGGTCTGCATTTCGCGGAGCAGAGGATGTATCTCGACAACGCCCTGTTCGGGGCCGGAAACCTCTACATGGGCCGCAACCTCATGGTGAAGTATACCCAGACCACGGGCAACCTGACCCTGCAGGTGGCCCTTGAGGACAACGACACCGTGGACGTGACCGGCGTAGCCTATGACGTGATCGACCAGCTCACCCCGGCTGTGCATCTCTGCCTTACCTATGCAGACGATACCATGTGGATCACCCCGGCGCTCTTCGTGCAGCGCTACGAGTACAAGGGCGCCGAGGACGTGACGGTCAACGGATGGGCGGCCAATGTCGAAGGCGGGTACAAGCTCGATGCCTGCAGCGTCGACTACGGGGCCTTCTACGGCCAGAACGTGGGCATCTTCGCCGATGTCTTCAATCTCCGGCCCGAGGCGGGGTTCGGCCTCCCCGTGAGCGACGGTGAAGGCGACATCGAGGACGTGGCCAGCTACGGCGTATGGGCCCAGCTCGGTATTCCCATGGGGACCGCCACGCTGTTCTTCGGCGGCGGGTATCAAGAGGCTGCCGTGGAGGATGAAGACACCCTGCTCGTTCAGTACGAAGACAGTGTCGCCATCTGGTCGGCCTTTATCAACGTGAAGTATCCCATCTATAACGGCTTCTATGTCCAGCCCGAGATCTCCTACTTCGACTACTGCGACAGCAAGATAAAGAGTGCGACAAACGATCTGGGGACCGACCTCTTTGTCGGCGTGCACTTCGAGTACGACTTCTAGCCCCCGGCACCGGTCAGGGGCGGAACCGCAGAATAAATTCCCCTCTATCTATATGTTTTCCGGCTATCGCGGACCACAATCCGCGATAGCCGCTCTTCTTCCTATCGGGGACGGGTTCACATTCCGCAGAGGCGGCCGGCAGGATTTTCACGCCCCGAGAGCGTTATCACCATCCGCCGCACCTCGGAGAGGCATCGCCGCACGTTCGGGGCAACAGACGTTTCCGGTTGTCTCGGCAGACATGCTTGCCGTGGAACCGGTAGACTGACAAATGTGAACCCGTCCCCGATACAAACGCGGCCGGTGCCGTGTCAGCGGGCAATCTCTATGCAGAGGAACCGCGACAGGACCGCACCCGAGAGGGTGAGCGCACCTACCAGGGAGATCCCCAGCCCGAAAGACCCTGATTCCCCGACAAAGCCGATCCCGGTCGGAATCAGTCCGGCGCCGACGACAAAGGCGAGTGGGATGGTCATGGAGATGGACATGCTACGCATATCCGCAGACCCGATGGATGAAATGGAGGCGATTGCCGGGGGAAAGAAACACGCTGCGGCAAGCGGCTGCAGAAACACGGCTATGATGACCCCCGTGCCGATGGCATTCCCGAGGAACACGGTAAGCAACCCGCTCAGGGCGAGGATTGTGCCGAGGGAGCGTTTCGGGCCGAACCGGTCGTTCGCCCACCCGCCGACAAAGGCCATGGCAATGCAGCCGATCCTGGAAAGAGACACGTATGTGTTCGCCAGGCTGCGGCTCATATCGTGCTCGCTCACCAGATACAGGGGAAGCATGGTATAAACCCCCAAGGTCAAGCTGATGCCCAGGCAGAACAGGATAAGCATGATCCAGAACGAAGAGTCTCTCATGAGGATACCCAGTGCGGCGAAGCTCGGTGCCTGACCCGGAAATGCTCCGCCCTTGCCGAAGCGGAGGAAGGCACACCCCATGGCCAGGGAAAACAGGCCGATCAGGAAAAACGCCCCGCGCCAGGGCAGGATGATCAGAAGCAGCTCCGCCAGGAGTGGCGCGGCGATGAAACTCACGTTGGGTGCCAGCTCGTGTATGGAAATGGCCTTTCCCCAGTCACGGGGCGCGACGAGCGAAGTGACGGTCGAGAGCCCGGAGGGAAGGTAGAGGCCGGATGCCAATCCGATCAGGAAGAGCCCTGAATGCACGGCCCACAGGTTTGTACTGAAGGATGTGGCAATAAGCGCCATCCCGAGGGAGACAGCAGAAACGACGATCGTGTTTTTGTGCGATATGCGAGAAGAGAGGAAGCCGGACCCGAGAATAGCGATGAAATACCCGAACGAGATGAAGAGGAACATCGACCCTGCCTGGGCGTGCCCGATTCCGAGGTCGGATTCGATCGCGGGCAACAGGGGGGCGGGGATGATGCGCGCGATGAAGTTCAGGAAGAACAGAGAGGTGAGGAAGAGGACAGGGAGAACGAAGGATCTGAACGGCGCAGAAGCACCGTTCGATGGTGTCTCATCGGGTATGCGGGTCATAACGATACGGATGCTCCCTTCGTGGAGTCGAGCTTGTCTGCCGGTAAGCAGGTGTTTCTTCAGAAACAGATGGAATGTAGTTCATGGGTGTGCCCGGTGCAAGCGATAAATCTCCAGGATGTCCCACATATCGGGTTCGACATACGGGCCCTTGTGCGCCGGCCTGCGGGTCTCCCTGTCCTGCCACGACTCGATACTGCGCACATAGGAGTATTCATCGTCCTTCTCGCACGAGTACCCGGCCAGGAACGTGACGGCCAGGCACACTACAAAAAAACTACAAAAAACCCATAGAGATTTATCCAGATTCGTGGAGATTTGTGGAGGTTCACCAAGTCGCAGGTCCGGGCCCCGGGTAAAGGGAAAAGCCCGGGAAATCACAGGATATCCCGGGCTCTCCTAACTGGTAGTCCCAAGGGGAGTCGAACCCCTGTCTCCGGCGTGAGAGCGCCCGGTTTCGTCTTATTCCGCCCTTCTTAAGCCATTTTCATTCATTTTGGGCCCTTGCCAAGGGATCATTTCCCGACCAGATTTACGATCACATTGACCCTCAACTTATTCCTCTTGTTGTATGAGATACTGTACCTTAAATTGAAATGATTAGGTCTTGCAGATAGTAATACTTTGAAGTGTACTTGATCAAAATTACACTATTAGATGATACATTTTATCTTTCAATCAATCATTTACAGGTATCTTAACGAGAAATAACTAACAATACCAAGAGGATAATATTAATGTATTAAATAGCTAAAAAATGGCTAAATATAGCTTGACAAATGGCCGATGAGCATATATATATTTATTAAAGGAAATAACGATGGCAGCTAAAACGAAGACTATGACTTTAAACTTAAGCAGCCAGGAGATGGAGGTCCTTGAGAAGTTGTCTGCAAAAAAGGGTTTAAGTAAGACTTCCATTATTAAGCAAGCGCTTAGACTATATCAATTCGTCAGCTTGAGAATCGAATCAGGAGACAAAGTCTTTATTGAGGACTTAGAAGAAAAAAAGTCGGAGCTTCTCTTATTATGATGAGAGACGTTGAAAAGATTAAGGTAATTGATAATTTGAATAAGAGATTTGTAAATGGAGTAATTTGTTCTCCAATCATAGATAGTAATATTAAGCACTTCGAGGAAGAATGGCTACCACTGTTAATTGAGGCAAAATATTCAGGAAAAGTGGTGCAGGACTCGCATTGGCAGTGGAGTAGAAAAGTCCGTAGCTATAATGATTTATTAGCGTTTAAAACATTTGCTGTCGAGATTAATGATAGAACAGAGGGATTAATGATTATTGAGAGGTCAAACCATTATAGCAGAATGTATCCAGGGAAGCATCTAGTGTATGTAGAACTAATTTCTGTGGCACCGTGGAATCGTATCTCAATAGCACAAACACCAAAATACAAGTTGATAGGAAGTACGTTACTCGCTCAAGCAATAGGAGAAAGTTTAGAGGAAGGGTTTGAAGGCAGGATTGGGCTACATTCATTGCCTGGATCAGTGACTTGGTATGAAAAAAATTATATGGTTGACTTGGGAGCTGACTCTATTAAACAGAATCTTCATTATTTTGAAATGCGGGAAGAAGATACAAAACAATTTATAAGTTCTTACTTAGCATAGGGAGTGAGAAAGAAGGAGGAGCCCTATGTATAAATTTAAACCAAAAGAAGCTTGGTACAAAGATGCCTTGGCAAAAGAAGATGCAGCAGGAGACATAGCAGCCGGGTTTGAGGTTATTAATCTGCAAGCTCCAACGGAGGAGGCTGCTGATGAAAGTGAGTGTGTTGAGAAAGCTTATGATGTTTTAAGAATGGGTTTTTCTTTGTTGATGCGGAAACTGCGTGCTAACAAGGAATTGTCTATTAAAGAATTAGCTTCGAGAATTGATGTAGAACCTAGAGAGTTATATTTGATCGAGTATCAAATGGGCTATAAGCCGCCTCTAAGGACTATTATGCAACTCTCAAATTTTTATGGTATCCCTTATAAAAACTTGGTGCAAATCGCTGGCGTTGTTAGGCACATTGATAGAAGATTGCAGGATGATGTAGTTAGATACGCAGCCAACGCCGACACATTCGAGAAATTGACAAAAGAGGAGAAAAGGGATTTAAATTCAATCATCAAGGAATTACAAAAAGTCGGTGACTAGTTTTTTAACAAATAGAATGGCATGAGAAATGTTGACATAAGAACGCGTCACGATATTGATCAAAGGGTAAAAAAGTTATTAAAAGAGGTGGGCTCAATGGAGCCCCCTCTTGACATCAATGAAATAATTGATCACCTTAATATCTATTTTGGCTATTACAATCTTGAAGATCCCTCTTTGAAAGACGAAATATGGCACAAACTTCATATTGGGTTAACAAAAGCAAAGGATATTCTGGGAAAGATATCATTGAAAGGATTGTGGCTTCCCACTTCAAATAAAATACTGTTAGATGTCGACCTACCAAATTCAAAGAAAAAATGGACAACTGCACATGAAATAATCCACAAGCTTTTACCAACTCATCGTATTATTCTGTTAGGTGACACTGCAGAAACCCTTGATCCCGAATATCATGATATGATGGAATCCGAAGCGAATTATGGAGCGTCTTCTCTTATTTTTCTAGGTGAAGTTTTTACCGAAGAAGCTCACAGTTATTCACCTTCATTTAAATCCATACAAGATCTTAGTAAAAGGTATAGAAACTCTTTAACAACTACATTACGAAGATACGTTGAGTATGGGTATCTAGAACCTATATGTGGGCTGATATCAAAACCATTATGGGATTTAACAAGTAACGGATCTTGTCGCTATTATTTTAAATCAGAAAGTTTCATTACTCAATTTGCTAATGTTAAGAAAGAAGAATTATTGGAGATTAGAAGTGGCTCCGGTTGTTTGGACAGGGGATGGCGATTTATAAGTGGAGTCTTGCCGCTATTCCCATTAAGCTGCATCGGGCATACTCTCCCGATAACCGAAATAAATCTCATCCGGGGTTGATCTGTCAAGTTTAGAGTGCGGTCTGTGATGATTGTAAAAAGTCAGATAGCGTTCTAATCCTCTTCTGGCCTCACTGACGCTCTCATAGGCATGCAGATAGACCTCCTCATACTTGATGCTCCTCCAGAGCCTCTCTACGAACACATTATCACGCCAGCAGCCTCTCCCGTCCATGCTAATGGCAATACCCTTTTCTTTCAAAAGATCAGTGAATTCCACGCTGGTAAACTGGCTGCCCTGGTCGGTGTTGAAAATCTCGGGCGTGCCGTGGAGGCCGAAGGCTTCCCTCACCGCATCGATACAGAAATCTGTGCTCAACGTGTTTGATAGCCTCCATGAGAGTACCTTTCGTGTTGCCCAGTCCATCACCACGAAGAGATAGACAAAGCCCCGCTTCATCGGAATATAGGTTATGTCTGCCGCCCAGACGTGATTTGGCCTCTCGATCTTTATATTCCTAAGCAGATAGGGGTAAACTTTATGAGCAGGGTGACGCTTGCTTGTATTGGGCTTACAGTAAAGGGCATTGATGCCCATTTTCTTCATCAAGGTGCTTGTGTGACGACGACCGATCTTATGCCCTTCACGTCTGAGCATACTCATAAGCATACGTGCTCCGGCAAAGGGATATTCAAGGTGCAACT
Organism: Deltaproteobacteria bacterium; assembly: GCA_018433085.1. GTDB lineage: Bacteria > Desulfobacterota > Desulfomonilia > UBA1062 > UBA1062 > Phosphitivorax. Next base: position 27,926 of record JAHDRW010000067.1, read on the forward strand.
CATCAATTCTGCGCATCAGCACAAGATCGGAAGGCAATACCTGCCGTGGCAGGTAATATACGCTCGAACGCGGCAGTTCCAAGGTACGGCACTGTTTTGCTACCGGCATTTTATGGCTGGGATTTATCATTTTCTTGCGCTCAGCCGACCCACTTTGATGAGCGCATGCTCTAAAAAATCATTCTCCAGGGTCAGCTCTCCAATCTTGGCGTGCAGTTCCTTTAAGTCCGGCTCCTTGTCCTTCCTGGAACCGTCAAAGACTGTGGATGCACCATCGAGCATCTGCTGCTTCCAGTCCGATATCTGGTTGGGGTGTACATCAAACTGCTCAGCTAACTCCACGAGCGTCTTATCCCCCTTGATTGCTGATAATGCCACTTTCGCCTTGAAACTTGCCGAGTGATTCCGTCGCTTCCTCTTCATGCTCTTGCTCCTTCCTTTGACCGTATTTCATCGGCCTGTTTTGAGCAAGACCCACTTATAGACCTGTCCGAATTTGCTGAGCCACTTCTATTATCAATAGCTTTGTATCATACAGGGCAGGAGGCCCCTTAGGCGAAATTGAAACAGTTTTAAAAGACATAAATGAGGAAAATCATATATTCATATGTGAATCATTTTACAATAGATATGATATACTAACAATTATTCATCACAAATGTAAGGCCAAGGTAATGGCTGGTTATAATGGTCATAATAAAAGACTGATAATTTAATTGAATATCCCCTTTATTATTTGCCTTTTTCTTTTTTTTGAGACTCTTTCTTTGACAAATTATAAAGCTTTTCCCCAACAATCGGATCAGTAAGTAATTCTTGTCAACGGGAAGATAAAAGTATACCAATTCTGGGAATGAAAAGTATACCACCCTTACCCGACAGTGTCCTGAGAATCGACCCCGTCCTTCGAGATTTTTCCCCGTAAGCGGAAACTGTTGCCTCTGATGTTGATTACAA
>JAHDRW010000019.1 GCA_018433085.1 Deltaproteobacteria bacterium
AATTTGATATGTCTTCGGAAGAAAAAGGATTTCGGAAAAGCTTCGAGGAATTAATGGGGTCAGGTCTCAACATATGACAAATCGGGCAGGGTTTAAAGAAGAGGTCTGCGGAAAGCACCGGCAGGCCGGTCGTGTCACGGCGGGCCTCGAGAATTGACTCGCTGATTGTCCCCTGTTATTATTGGTGTGTTTGCAATGGAAATATGAATTTGAGGAGGTATACCAATGGCACGACCTCTGCGTGTTTCGTATCCAGGGGCATTCTATCACATTACGGCCCGCGGGAATGAGCGTAAGAATATATTCAGCAGCAACCGGGACAGGCTGCGGTTTCTTTCATACCTCGAGTCGGCGCACATGCGCTACGGGGCGCTTTTCCATGGATATTGCCTGATGGAGAACCACTATCATCTCTTGTTGGAGACCCCCAGGGAAAATCTTTCACAAATCATGCACCACATAAACGGGGCATACACCATGTATTATAATGTCAAAACGAGCCGCAGCGGCCACTTGTTTCAGGGGAGATACAGATCCATCCTGGTTGAAAAGGATGCCTACTGCCTGGAGCTCTCGCGCTACATCCACCTCAACCCCGTGCGTGCGGGCATGGTGAAAAGCGTGGAAGACTACCCATGGTCGAGCTACCTTGTATACTTAGGGAAGAAAGAAGCGAGGCAGTGGATGGAGACAGGCTTTGTGCTTGCGTCTTTCGGGAGCGATACAAGCACTGCCAGGGAGAGATACCGGGAATTCGTCAAAGAGGGAGAGAAAAAGAAAGTTGAAAACCCGCTTGAACAGGTCCATGCATCAACGATTTTGGGGCGGGAATCGTTTTGCGCCTTTGTGCAGAAAAAGATTGGAGAAAACATGCGGGAGGCAGACACGAGAAATGTTCCTGCGCTGAAGGCCTTTGAAACAAGGCCTTCACTGGATAAGATAGAACAGATTGTGTCGGATGTATGCAGGGACCATCCCAGGCAGATAAAGAAAATGAGCCTGTGGATCAGCCAGGATATCGGAGGCTATTCCTTGAGCGAGATCGGGCGGAGATATGGCATGCGGGAAAACGCGGTGAGCCAGTCGAACCGGCGATATCAGCGGGAGATAAGTGGAGATGGCGGGATTCAGAAACGGGTGAGGGAAGTGCGGAGAAAACTCGAAATGTCAGATGTTGAGACCTGACCCCTATCTATCGGTTGATTTTCATACGCAGCAATAATATATGGTTCGCAACGGGAGAAGTGCAGATTGGTGGGCAAACTTGCCACTCTGCATACTCTTATGGTACACATCAAGAGCGTAGCGAAAAAGGAGGGAGCGTATGTCCGGCCACAATAAATGGAGCACGATCAAGCACAAAAAGGGTGCTGCCGATGCAAAGCGCGGCAAGCTGTTCAGCAAGCTCATCAAGGAGATCACGGTGGCGGCCCGCATGGGAGGCGGCGATATCGAGGGAAATGCCCGGCTGCGGTCCGCGGTGGCAACGGCCAAGGCCGCCAACATGCCCAAGGACAATATCGACCGGGCCGTCAAGAAGGGCACCGGCGAGCTCGAAGGGGTCAACTTCGAGGAGACAACATACGAAGGATACGGTCCCGGCGGCGTGGCAGTGCTCGTAAACGTGCTCACGGACAACAAAAACCGGGCGGTTGCGGATATACGGCATCTCTTCTCCAAGTTTAACGGCAACCTGGGCGAGACGGGCTGTGTGGGCTGGATGTTCGACAAAAAGGGCTTTGCCTCCGTTCCCAAAGAGGAGGTGGACGAAGAGCTCCTCTATGACCTGGCGCTGGAGATCGGGGCCGAGGACATCTCGGACGAGGGGGATGAGTTCGAGATCGTGATCGCGCCCGAAGAGATCGAGAATCTCAGAGAGGCGCTCGAAGGCAAGGACATCAAATACAGCCAGCTCGAAGTGCAGATGATTCCCCAGACGAACGTGACGCTCACGGGCAAGCAGGCGCAGCAGACCCTGAAGCTTCTGGATGCGCTCGAGGATCTGGACGATGTCCAGTCCATTTCTTCGAATTTCGATATCTCAGACGAAGAGATGGCACAGATGCAGGGATAATGATCATCTGCGGAATCGATCCCGGGACGCGCGCCACGGGCTATGGAGGGCTCGAGATCGGGAACGTGTCCCGCGGGTCGCTTTCCTATGTCGCGCACGGGGTCATCAGGCCCAGGGCCGAGAGCCTTGAATCGCGGCTCAAACAGATTTTTCTGGAGGCAACCGGGATCTTCCGTAAATACCAACCAGCCGAGGTAGCCGTGGAGGCCACCTTCCACGCGCTCAACGTCCAGTCGGCCTTCAAGCTGGGCCAGGCGAGGGGGGCGATCATTCTCGCAGCAAGCCTGCTCGACATCCCGGTGTTCGAATACACCCCCACCGAGGTCAAGAAGGCCACCTGCGGATACGGCAGGGCCGACAAGGAGCAGATCGCGGCCATGATCACGGCCGTCCTGCGCATCCCCCGGGATTCGTCGCTCTCGAACGACGCCACCGACGCGCTGGCCATCGGGCTCTGCCACTCCTCGTCCAGGCGCATGAAGGAGCTCGCCCGATGATCGGCATGCTCAAGGGCGAGGTGGTGCAGAGCGCGGGCGCGGAGCTCACCGTGCTGGTGGGGGGCGTGGGATATCAGCTCCGTGTGCCTGTCATGCCCGGGCAGCAGTTTTCGTGCGGCGAGGAGCACACGTTTTACACCCAGATGATTGTCCGACAGGACTCACTCGAGCTCTACGGGTTTTCAGACCTCAGGCAGAAGGAGATATTCTCGCTGCTGCTGAGCGTGTCCGGGGTCGGGCCCAAGACCGCCCTGAATATCGTGTCCGGGGTCGATCCCACCCGCTTCCTTGAAGAGGTGGTGAGCGAGAACATCGGCTACCTGAGCAGCCTGCCCGGCATCGGCAAGAAGAGCGCCCAGCGCATCGTGCTCGAGCTCAAGGAGCGCATCGCCAAGAAGTACGGCCCGGGCAGGGCCATGCCGCACGCGGATATCTCGGAAGACGCCGTGGCCGCGCTCGTCTCGCTCGGCTACGCAGAGTCGCAGGCGCGCCGGGCAGTGGGCGGCGTCAAGGCGGACCACGTTGAAGAGCTCATCCGCAGCGCGCTCAAAGAGCTGATTCGCTGAGGTGAAAAAACTCATGGAACAACCCGTTCGCCCAGGCAAGGACAGCGGCGGGAAAAGAATCGTGACAAGAACTGTGACGAATCGTTATAAGAAAAGAGTCGTGAGAAGAGAAGAACGTTTATGAAAGAAGAACTGACCGGCATCAGAACAGATTGTGAAGAGATCGATTTCGAGGCCGACATCCGGCCCCGGAGTCTCAAGGAATACGTGGGGCAGGACGCCCTGAAGGAGAACCTGGAGATCTTCATCAAGGCGGCCAACGCCCGGGGAGAGGCCCTGGACCACTGCCTGTTTTACGGTCCGCCGGGTCTGGGCAAGACCACGCTGGCCCATATCATCGCCCATGAGAAAAACGTGGGCCTGAGGATCACGAGCGGACCGGCCATCGAGAAGTCGGGCGACCTGGCCGCGATCCTCACCAACCTGGAAAAGGGCGACGTCCTGTTCATCGACGAGATCCACCGGCTCGGCAAGGCGGCCGAGGAGATACTCTATCCCGCCATGGAAGACTTCAAGCTGGATATCATCATCGGCCAGGGGCCGTCGGCGAGGTCGATCCGGATCGACCTCAACCCCTTTACGCTGGTGGCCGCCACCACCCGGGCCGGGATGATCACCTCGCCCCTGCGCGACAGGTTCGGCATCATCGGGCACTTGGAGTTCTACAGCGAAGACGAGTTGTGCACGATCCTCAAGCGCACGGCCAGGATCCTCGAGGTCTCGGCCAATGAGAAGGGCCTGGCAGAGATCGCACGGAGGTCGCGGGGCACCCCCCGGATCGCCAACCGGCTCCTGCGCAGGGTACGCGACTTTGCCGACGTGCTGGGAGACGGCACCGTGACGTGGGAGATCGCGGACACGGCCCTTTCCCGGCTGGATATCGACAAGACCGGGCTCGATCGGATGGACCGGAAGATCATCGCCACCATGGTCGAGTCGTTTTCCGGCGGGCCGGTCGGCATCGAGTCGCTGGCTGCATCGCTGGGCGAAGACAAGGACACCATCGAGGACATGTACGAGCCCTACCTGATCCAGAGCGGTTACCTCAAGCGCACACCCCGGGGCAGGCAGGTGTGCGCGAGCGGGTACCGGCTCCTGGGCCTGGAGCGCAAAAGGGACCGGCTCGAGATATTCGAGGATGAATAGGAATGGGGTCAGGTCTCAACATATGACACACCTGTGTCAGACAAGGGAACGGGGTCAGGTCTCTACATATGACACAGGTGTGTCATATGTAGAGACCTGACCCCAAGAGATATGTTGAGACCTGACCCCATGCAAGGAGGAGACATACGTGAAACTGATCCTTCTGGACGTGGATGATACCCTGTATCCAAAGGGCGCGGGGCCGTTCAACCTGGTGAGCGGGAAGATCGACGAATACGTCATGTCGTGGTGCGACATCGGCATCGAAGAGACACGGACGCTCAGGAAGCGATATGTGGACACCTACGGTTCCACCTTGGGAGGACTCATGAGGCACCACGAGGTCGACCCGGACGACTATCTGGAAAAGGTCCACGACGTGCCCGTGGAGGATCTCCTGCACAGGGACGAGCGGCTGAAGAAGATCATTTCAGGCATCGGGCACGACATGGTCGTGTTCTCCAACGGGTCCGTGGACTATGTGAGGCGGGTGCTCAGGTCCCTGGATGTCATCGACCTGCTGGGCGATCTTTTCACCATCGAGTTCATGGACTATGTTCCGAAGCCACGGGTCTATCCCTATAGGAAGCTCCTCGAGCTCTACGGCGCGAGCCCCGGAGAATGCGTCCTCGTGGACGACCGGCTGCCCAATGTTCTTACGGCCCGAGACATGGGGATGAAGGCCGTCCTGGTGGGGGCCGACGCCTCGATACCTGGAGTGGCCGCGATACCCGACATCTATTCTGTGGCAGAGATCGCCTTTTAGTAAGGACATCGAAGAAGCATCTGTCAGAATTTGTCATAAGGGGAGGAAAACATGCATGTGTTCGTGACCGGCGCAGCCGGTTTCATCGGGTTCCATCTTGCCCGGAGGCTCCTCGAAGAGGGCAGCCGGGTATTCGGAATCGACAACCTCAGTCCCTATTATGACCCGCAGCTTAAATTAGACCGGCTGAGCATCCTGGAGAAGATCCCAGGCTTTGCGTTCCGCAGGACCGACTTGGTCGACAGGCAGGGCATGGAGGACATATTCCGCGACCACGAGTTCGACGCGGTGGTACACCTGGCCGCCCAGGCGGGCGTGCGCTACAGCCTGGAAAACCCGCACGCCTATGTCGACTCCAATCTTTCGGGGTTCATGAACATCCTCGAGGGGTGCAGGTCCGCAGACATTCCCCACCTGGTGTTTGCCTCATCGTCGTCGGTCTACGGCGCCAATACCAAGATGCCCTTTTCCGTGCACCACAACGTCGACCATCCGGTGTCGCTCTATGCGGCTACGAAAAAGGCAAACGAGCTCATGGCCCACACCTATGCGAGCCTCTACGGGCTGCCCTGCACGGGCCTGCGTTTCTTCACCGTCTATGGGCCGTGGGGCAGGCCGGACATGGCGCTGTTCAAGTTCACCAAGGCCATACTCGAGGGTTCGGCCATCGATATCTACAACCACGGCGACATGGAGCGCGACTTCACCTATGTCGACGATATCGTGGAGGCCCTGGTGCGGGTGACGCGCGTGAAGCCAGAGCCCGACCCGTCCTGGGACGGCCGCAATCCAGACCCGGGCACGAGCTATGCGCCCTACCGGATCTACAACATCGGGGGGTCGCGCCCGGTGCGGCTCATGGACTTTATCGGAGTGCTGGAGAAAACGCTCGGAAAAGAGGCCGTGAAAAACATGCTGCCTCTGCAGAAGGGCGATGTGCCAGCCACCTGTGCGGACGCGCAGGACCTGGAAGATGCCGTTGGCTTCCGGCCGCGCGTGGCCGTGGAAGAGGGCATCGGGCATTTCGTGCGCTGGTACCGGGAGTATTACCGGGAATAGGTCTTGGGGCCAGGTCTCAAAGCGCTATTGGGGTCAGGTCTCAACATATGACATTTCTGTGTCATATGTTGAGACCTGACCCCAGGATTGACCCCAGGATTTCTAGGAGATGAGCGTCTCCGACGGGAAGTCCCTGTCGAGGATATAGCCAAGGATCCTGTCGCGATAGTGCTCTGACCCGCCGATAAACTCGATGCCCATCTGGGTTTTGTCCAGGACCTTATCGCATCTGACCGAGCGGATGATGCCCGTGGCCGTGACGCCGCCTGTGGGAAGGTCGATGCTGATCTCGGGCAGGTTCATGCCCTCGATGAGAGGGGTCTTTCCCTCGTCCAGAAGCTCAATCCCCATCCCCTCAATGCTGATGTCCCAGACCATGGACCCGATCTTCTCCAGGCTGATGGGGTGCACGATGGTGGCGGTCAGGGGCTCCTGGCCCGTGATGAAATACCTCAACACGCTGCGCCTGCTGACATGCTGCATGGTATCCGGCCAGCTGGTCTCCATGATGTTCTTGATGACGTCCTGGACTCTTGCATGGAAGAGCATGACATTGACACCCTTGAAGAGATAGAAGGGGTAGATCGTGCCCACCTGTGGCTGAAAGGGAAGCCTGAACTCCGAGATTCTCACGATCCGCAAGACCATGTTGTCGATCTGGGGCCTGAGGTAGAAAAACTCCACGGGAATGGCCTTCTGCCGATGAATCATGAGCATGTCGCCAAACCCGCGTGACCAGCGCTTGACCTCGTTGAAGATGCGCAGGATCTCGTCCTTGTCCGTGATGAGCATGCCCGTGTCGCCCCTGGTGCCGTGGAGCTTTGCGTAGGCCTCGATAGGGGTTTCCGCGGGCGAAAAATCGATTCCCGCGCGGGTGGGAACCCCCGGGCCGAGATAGGCGATCCGGCCGTGTATCTCGGTGGCGATCACGGTTCCCTGCTTTTCAAGGGTTTCGATATATATCTCGGTACCTTCCTGCAGCAGGGAGAACCCATCGTTCACCAGCACCCCCATCCCGCCGATGGAGATATCCAGGACAGGAAGCTTGAGAGGGTTGCCGTCGATCTTCGCGTTCGCAAAGAGCTCGCCCCAGGAAAGGGTCTTCTGCCGTTTGGTTCGTCTCTTTTCCATGTATGCTCTTCATCGGAAAAAACCCCTAAGAAACTTTAGACCTGGGAACCCGTCCCCAATTTCCCCAATTCCCTTTGAACGTTATTTGCCTTTGTATTTTGGCGGGCGTTTTTCCATGAAGGCCGCCATGGTCTCGGCGAGGTCTTCCGAGGGCAGGATCATGGCGCTCCGGGCGGCGACGTACTCCAGGCCGTCGGCTATGCTCTTGCCCCGGCAGTAGTTCAGGACCTGCTTGGCCCCCTGGACCGCCAGAGGGGCCTGCGCGGCGATCTCCGCGGCAAGGTCTCCGGCCCCCTTGAGCAGGGCCTCCTTGTCCGGGTAGATTTCGTTGACCAGGTTCACCTGGAGCGCCCGGCGGGCGGTGATATATTTTGCGGTGTAGGCCATCTCCCGGGTGACGCCCTGGCCCACGATGTGGGGGAGCCGCTGGAGCACGCCAACGTCCGCGATGATGGCCACGGCCGCCTCGCGCAGGGATATGCGGGCGTCTTCCGAGGCCAGGCGGATGTCACATGCCGAGCCCAGGTCCAGGGCGGCCCCGATGCAGAACCCGTGGAACGCGCAGATCACGGGCTTGGAGCATTTCTCCACGCAGGTCATGGAATCCTGCAGGGGAAAGATGTCGTTGAAGAGCTTGATCGTGGCCTTGGCGCTCATGTCCCAGTTTTTCAGGGTGGGGATCATGGGCGCCATGCCCATGAGGTCGATGCCCGCCGAGAAGTCCTTGCCCTCGCCGGCAATGACCGCCACCCTGATCTCGTCGTCGGAGTCGATGTCCGCGAAGATGGGAACGATCTCCCTCCAGGCATCCGGGCCCATAGCGTTTTTCTTTTCCGGACGGTTCAGAAAGACCCACGCGACATTGTCTTTTTTCTCTACCTTGTAAAAATTATATGATGTGCTCATGCAAGTCCTCCTCCTTGGGCCAGACTAAAGGGAGACAGCCGGCTTGTCAATGAGAGAGAATAATGTTGCTGTCTTAGGATGAACCATGGTCGGGATTCAGTGAAGAAACAGGCCTCGGGAATGCACTATTCTCTCAAGCCACGCAATATCACGATACCACCATGTCGCCTTCCTAGGAAAGGAGCTTCCCTTTTATCCGGCTGCCTGACAGCACAGAACATGGGTGATGACCGGGAGGCTTGCCGGCATCGGCCGTTTAAGCCGTGGTTCAGGGTACCTCATTGACTTTTCACCCGGCAGGCATTAGTAGTACAGCAAAGGGACGATCAAGGAGGAAGGAGAAACGAATGCCCATCTATGAGTACCAGTGCCAGGATTGCGGTGAAGAATTCGAGCGGCTCATGCCGATTTCCGCTCAGAACCCCCCGGAGTGTCCGAAGTGCAGCGGCCGCAATGTGAAAAAGAAGATCTCCCGTCCGGCATCCGGCAAGTCGGAATGCGGATCCTGCAGCTCAAGCGGAAGCTGTTCGAGCAGCCGGTTTACCTGAGGGTAACAAAGAAGGCCCCGGTCAGGGGCCATCAAACAAAACTCGCGTTATAAGAAGATTTTTATCCGAACAGATCTTCCCGGATGATCGTTTCTTCCCGTTTCGGGCCCACCGAGACGATCGCCGCTTTTACCCCGAGGTTCTTCTCGATATAGGCGATATACGCCTTGCAGTTCGCGGGCAGTTCGTCAAACGAGCGCACGGACGAGATGTTCTCCTCCCACCCCGGAAGCTCGTCGTAGACCATCTCCAGGTCCGGGTACATCTCCAGGTCCGCAGGCATGTTCTCGATGAGGGAGCCTCCTGACCGGTAGGCGGTCGCCACCTTGATGGTCTCGAACCCGGAGAGCACGTCGAGCTTGGTGATCGCGAGATGCGAGATGCCCGAGAGCCTGATCGAGTTTCTCAACCCCACGAGGTCGAGCCAGCCGCACCGGCGGGGCCTGCCCGTGGTTGCGCCGTATTCTCCGCCGAAGGCCCTGAACTTTTCGCCGATCTCGTCGTTCAGCTCGGTGGGGAAGGGGCCTCCGCCAACCCGGGTGGTGTAGGCCTTGCAGATACCCAGCACCGAGTCGATCATGGTGGGGCCGACGCCTGCGCCCACGCACGCCTGACCGGCAATGGTGTTGGACGAGGTGACATAGGGGTAGGTGCCGTGGTCCATGTCCAGATTTGCGCCCTGGGCTCCCTCGAACAGGAGGTTTCTGTCCTGGCCTATGAACCGGTGCACGAGCACCGAGGTGTCGGTGACAAAGGGCCTGAGCTCTTCGCCCATGGCCTGGTACTTCTCGATCATCTCTTCCTTGTCAGGGGCTTTGACCTTCAGGATCCGGGTGAGGTATTCCTGCTTCTCGTCAAAGACGGCGTCGATCTTCTTCCTGAGGAGGTCCGGATGCACCAGGTCGATCATCCGGATGCCCGTCCGGTGGGCCTTGTCTTCGTAGGCCGGACCGATGCCCCTGCCGGTGGTGCCGATCTTCTGGGTGGTCTCCCGGGCATGGTCGATCATCTTGTGATACGGCATGATCACGTGGGCGCGGTCGCTGATGGCAACGGTGTCCGTGGTGACTGCGTATCCCTTTTCCCTCAGGGCCGTGATCTCCTCCAGGAGGGTCTCGGGGTCGATGACCAGCCCCGACCCGATGACGCAGAGTTTGTCCTTGTGAAGGATGCCGGAAGGGATGAGATGGAGGATGACCTTCTTGTCGCCTACCACCAGGGTATGGCCGGCATTGTTGCCCCCCTGGAACCGGATGATCAGGTCCGATTGCTCGGTGAGGAGGTCCACTACCTTGCCTTTCCCTTCGTCACCCCACTGGGTGCCTACAACGACCACGTTTGACATAATCGAGCTCTCCTGTTCTTGGTTCCTTGGTTAGACTGCGACCTCCTGGACCGACAGGGCATTGGGAATCTGCAAGATCTTTTCGATGACGTCCCTTGGGGCCTCGGTGTCGAGATTGATGATAAGGATCGCCGTTCCCTGCTGCCTGTCACGGCCGAGGAAGAGCCGTGCGATATTGACATTGCTTTCGCCGATGATTGACGCGATCCTGCCCACGGTGCCCGGCAGGTCCTTGTTATAAATAACCAGCATGTAGCCTTCCGGAATGACCTCGATGGAGTAGCTGTCGATACTGACGATCCTTAAGTCTCCCGGGTTGAAGACCGACCCTTCCAGAGACCGGGTGCCGGAATCGAACTCCAGGCTGAGCCGGATGGTGTTGGTGTAGACCGCCTCTTTGCTCGTCTGGGTCTCCACCAGGTCGATGCCGCGCTCCTTGAGCAGAACCGGTGCATTGACGTAGTTGACGTCGTCGGAGACGATGGAGAGGAGGCCCTTGAGCCCTGCGATGGTGACCGGCCTGATGTCCACGGTGGCCGCGTCCCCCGCATAGGTGAAGGTCACCTTTTTCAGCCTGTCGGATATGACCTGGCCGATGATCTGGCCGAAGAAGGTGCCCATCTTCTCCGAGAGCTCGATATAGGGCTTCACCTTGGGGAGCATCTCGGGCGCCACCGACGGGGCGTTGACCGCGTTGCGGATGAGGCCGTTCTTGAGGTAGTCCACCATCTGCTCGGCAACGGCGAGCGCCACGTTCTCCTGTGCCTCGTGGGTGGACGCGCCCAGGTGGGGCGTGCTGACGACCTTGGGATGCAGCGCCAGGGACCAGTCTTCCGGGGGTTCCTTCTCGTACACGTCGACCGCGGCGCCCGCCACCTTGCCCGAGTTGAGCGCATCGAGGAGGTCCTTCTCGTTGATGATGCCGCCCCGGGCGCAGTTGATGATCATGACGCCGTCCTTCATCTTGGCGAAGGCGTCCTTGTTGACCAGCCCGATGGTCTCCTTTGACTTGGGCGTATGCACCGTGATGTAGTCGGACCGGGCGTAGAGGTCGTCCAGGCCCACCAGCTCGTAGCCCTGCTGCTCGGCCAGCTCCTGGGTGATGAAGGGATCGTACACCAGAACGTTCATCTTCAGGCCCAGCGCGCGAGACGCCACCACCGAGCCGACCCTGCCGAGCCCGATGATCCCGATGGTCTTGGTGAAGACCTCTTGGCCTTCGAGGGCCTTCTTTTCCCATTTCGACTGCTTCATGAGCATGTTGGCCTGCGGGATGTTGCGCGTCAGTGACATCATCATGGCGATGGTATGCTCGCCGGTGGTCACGGTGTTGCCGCCCGGCGTGTTCATGACCACGATGCCCTGCTTGCTGGCCGCGGGGATGTCGATGTTGTCCACACCGGCTCCAGCCCGGCCGATGACCTTGAGCTTTCTGCCGGCTGAGATGATTTCCTGAGTCGCCTTGGTGGCGGAGCGGACAACGAGGCCGTCATATTCGCCGATGATCTTCACCAGCTCTTCCGGCTTGAGACCGGTCTTGACGTCGACATCGAGGCCGCCGTTTCTGAGAATTTCAACGCCCTTTTCGGATAATTTATCACTAACGAGTACTTTCACGACAACATCCTCCCTACAAGGTAGAATCAAAGTCCGCAGCACTTGTAACAAATGGGCAAGGGAGTGTCAATAATTTACAGGGTAATTTATGGTTCCGCTGAATGAGCGAGCGGGTTGCGGAACAGGGCCGGAGGATACGGCTGTGATTCCTCTCTGCATTTTTGCGGCGATCTGTGTTAAGGAATAAGGAAAATGGATCTGCATAAATCATGAAAGAGGAGGATACCATGGCTGTCGTTGAATGGAAAAAGGATGAATCCGTTGCCGTCGTTACCATGACCACCAACGAGAACCGACACAATCCGGATTTTGCCGCAGGCATGCTCGGGATTTTCGACGAGATCGAAAAAGACCAGGAGATCTTCTCCGTGGTGCTCACCTCCAGCGATCCCAAGAGCTGGTCCCAGGGCATCGACCTGGTATGGATCACCGGCGCCATGCAGAACAAGGACTTCGCGTCCATCAGAAAATTCATGTACGACATGAACAGCGTGTTCAAGCGGATACTCCTCTTCCCCATGCCCGTCATCGCCGCCATGAACGGGCACACCTTCGGCAACGGCAGCATCCTGGCCTGCACCTGCGACTACCGCTTCATGAAGGCCGACAAGGGTTATTTCTGCTTCCCCGAGGTGGACGTGAAGATCCCCTTTCTTCCCGCCATGCTCCAGATACTGCGGAAGGCGATCCCCTACTACAAGCTCGAAGAGCTGGTGTTCAGCGGGAGGCGGGTAGGCGCCAAAGAGCTGGAAGAGCATCACGTGGTCATGAAGGCCTGCTCCGACGCGGACGACCTCATGCGCGAGAGCCTCGCCTATGCAAAGACCTACCGCAAGAGCCGGACCATTTTCGAACAGCACAAACTGCGGCTCCACAAGCATATCATCGAGACCATGGACAACGAAGACCCGGCATATATCGAGCCGCTCAACCTCATGGTGTAGCAGGGATGCAGGAGACGGGGACAGGAGCCTCCGGCCGGGTGCCGCACGCCCGCGTCCCTGCAGGTGTCCGGGCAGCCGAGTCCGGGCGTCGCGCACCCGGGCCCGTGCCGGGACCGGAAGAAGACTGCATCCGGATATCACATACCCAGATTCGTGCCGGTGCCCGGAGCGCCCTCGGCACGGGAAGGAGGAAAACCGGTGAGATCCAACGGTGATTTCATTCCCCCCGCCCATCTGCGGGCCCCCTATGTGCAAACCGTCCTGGCCAGCAGCAGGCTCCGCACCCTGGGCCCCAACCCCATGGCCGCCTGCGCCCGGGAGATGGTTTTCGACACCGTCGACGGCGTGAGGCTGCAGGGCTTTCACTCCCCCGCGCCGGGCACGGATGTGAAAGGCCTGGTCATTCTCCTCCACGGGTGGGAGGGGAGCGTGTCGTCCACCTACATCCTGCACTCCGGGAGATTTCTCCACGCCCGCGGGTACGATGTGTTCCGGCTCAACCTCCGGGACCACGGCGACACCCATCACCTCAACGAGGGCCTCTTCTACGCCACGCTCTTAGGCGAGGTGTTCTCCGCCGTGAAGCAGGCGGCAGGGCTCGCCCGGGGAAGGGGCGCCTACCTCGCCGGGTTTTCCCTGGGGGGCAATTTCGCGCTGAGGATCGCCTGCAGATGCGCGCACGAACCCATCGAGCCCCTCAGGCACGTCATGGCCGTGAGCCCGGTGGTCGATCCGGCCAGGGCGACCCGGGCCATCGACCGGAGCGGGCTCTTGCGCTGGTATTTTCTCAAGAAGTGGCGAAGGTCCCTGCGCAGGAAGCAGGCCCTGTATCCCGACCGCTACGACTTCTCCGGCCTGCTCTCCATAAAGACCATCGGCGGCCTCACGGACGCGCTCATCAGGGCCTCCGGCGTTTACTGCAGCTCGGAAGAGTATTTTCGCGGATACACCATCACCGGTCCGGCCCTCGAAGAGGCCCCGGTGCCCACGACCATCGTGATCTCTCGGGACGACCCGGCCATCCCGGCGGACGATTTTCCTGGACTCCGCCTTGCCCCTCACGGACAGCTCATTATCCATAACTACGGCGGCCACAACGGTTTTCTCTCCGGTCTGCTCGGCGCCACCTGGTACGAAGAAAAAATGCTCGAGCTGTTCTAGGCGGGTCAGGATCGGGGTCATCGTCGGGGTCAGGTCGTCGGGGTCAGGTCTCAACACACAGCAGGTCGTCGGGGTCAGGTCTCAACATATGACACTCTCTGTGTCATATGTTGAGACCTGACCCCATGACTGTGCCGCCTGCCGTGGTTCTCGACTGTCGCGGCTGCGGTCGGCAATGATTCAGGGAGATGCCGTTGCTTGACTTCGGAGGTCCTTCGTTCGATAATCCACCCTGAACAGAGAGATAAAGCGCTGGGGGAAGCGGGGAATGCCGGTGAAAGAAACATGCATGAAGGGCAGGGTGATACTCCGGTACACAATCCTGCAGGCCCTCGGTCTCTTCGTGTTCGTTGCGGCCCTGCTGTTCGTGAGGACCTGGCTGATCTCGTTTCCCCTGTGGCTGTTCTGGCTCCTGATCGTCCTGTGGGTGGCAAAGGACGTTGCCCTGTACCCCCTGGTCTGGAAGTCCTACGATACCGGTAGCTGCCGCGAACCTGGTCCACCCGTGGGGGTGTCAGGCGTGGCCAGAGAGAGGCTCGATCCTTCCGGATATATCGAGGTCGGCGGCGAGCTCTGGAAGGCGGAGGTTCCGGAAGGATCCGGGGCAGTTGAAAAGGGGCGGAAGGTGAGGGTGACGGGCAGGATGGGGCTCACCCTGTTCGTGGAACCCGGTGACCGTGAATGATTCGATATAATAATGATGAGGGACGATCGAACCGGCAGGCGGAAAATGTCTGGGCGGGGAAGGTCGTGTTTCCCAGGTCTTTTTCCGGGGGCAGCCGGGTGCTTTTGGCAGACGCGGAATCCCCAGGAATCTGACGAGAGGGTAACACAGGCGTGCAGCAGCCGCATGCCGGGTGTACGGCATCGCACGCTGCATGGAGAATGAAGGAATAAAGCGCATGACTTCACGTGACGGAACCGAGAAACGCCCCGGCGGAGCAGGGCAGGGGACAGAGGGGGAGAATAACCGGCGGCAGGACAACCCGGCTTCCGGACATCCGGCCGGTCATACCCTGGAAAGCCTGCTCGAGATATCCGAGAGCATGATCCGGCATTGCGCGGTCGCCGTGTTCGCCATCGACCGGACTCACCGCGTGATCTACTGGAACATTGCCTGCGAGGAGCTCACCGGCATCAGGGCGGAAGAGGTCCTGGGCACCTCGGGCCACTGGCGGCCTTTTTATACGGGTGAGCGGCCCTGCCTATCCGATCTGATCATAGACGGCAGGCAGGAGACCATGCAGGAGCACTACCGGGTGTTCGGGTCGTCGATTCTTCTGCCCCACGGGCTCCACGCCGAGGGGTGGTTCCCGGAGGTCGGGGGCAGGCTCCGGTACCTCATCTTCGATGCCTCACCGGTCTACGACCGTGCGGGTGAGGTGGTGGCCGCCATCGAGACGCTGCAGGACATCACCGAGCTCAAACGCATCGAGGAGGAGCGGGAAAGGCTCAACACCGAGCTTCAGGACGCCATGAGCAAGATCAAGACCCTGCGCGGGCTGATACCCATCTGTGCCGGGTGCAAGAGAATCCGCGACGACAAGGGGTACTGGAACCAGCTGGAGCAGTACGTGGAGGAGCATTCCGACGCATCGTTCAGCCACGGTCTGTGCCCCGAGTGCTTCCGCAAGTTTTTCCCTGATGCGGCAAAGCCCGAGAAGGATTAGCCTCCGCTGCGCCTCTGCCTTCCGGGCGGTACCCCAATACGGCAGGCTGAAAAGAGATGCCCGCGGAAGGCGATCCTCTCGGGCACCTGAGGTGAGAGAATTCATCTTCTTCCGTTACCCAAAAAAACCTTCCGCTACCCTTAAAAAAAGTGCTGTATTGAGGGATTGCCGAAGTGCTGTATGATAATCTTAAAGGGGAAACCATGAACGACACCAAGCCGCCGCCCTGGCTCCAATGGGCCCGGGAGATACAGTCCATGTCCCAGACCGGCCTTGCCTACAGTCAGTCGGATTACGATACCCTTCGCTACCATCGCCTGATAGAGATCGCGGCGGAGATCGTTGCGTGCCATACCGGCCTGTCCTCCGGCACGCTGGTGAAAGGCTTCTCGGCCCAGCCCGGATATGCAACGGTGAAGGTGGATGTACGTGGCGCCGTGGTGCGTGACGGCCGGATCCTTCTCGTGCAGGAGCGCAAGGACGGGCGGTGGACCATGCCCGGCGGCTGGGCCGACGTGGGCGAGGTCCCGTCCGAGATGGTCGCCCGCGAGGTCCTTGAGGAGAGCGGATTCATCGTGGAGCCCCGGAGGGTCGTCGGGGTGTACGACTCAAACCGGGCGCCGAGGCACCTGGAGTTCTACCATGCCTACAAGATCGTTTTTCTCTGCGAGATAACCGGGGGCGAGGTCCGTCCGGGCGACGAGACCACCAATGTGGGGTTTTTCCCCTTTGACGCGCTGCCCCCGCTCTCGGCGTACCGCACGACGGAAAGGCATCTTGGGGACGTGAAGGCGCACGTGGCGGACGCGAACCTGCCCACGGCCTTTGACTGAGGATCTTTTCGAAGGGGTGATGCTCTGAAAATCCCGGCGTGAAGCAGCGGTTTTTTGTGCGCCAACGGCAACCCGGGGCCGCAGAGCGCATGCAGAGGCTCAAGGGAGTTCTCTCCATTCCGGCGCTGTGTGGGGTTGCGCTCGCTCCAGGAAAAATATTCTGCACGCGAACTTTCTCTTGACTGAGCTTGCCCGATAAGTGCATTGAAGTATCATACACATCGAGACCGGGCCGGGTCGCCCTGCTGAAAAGGGGCTGAAAAGATCAGTTGGAAACGAATTGAGCGCTCTCGTGCCGCGCAATGGATGAGGAGCGCTCCGGCAGAATGTGTCAACAGCGGCGTGGCTGCCCTTTGCGAGGAGGCCCATGTGTTTTCTCGTGGGGCTCGGGGCACAGTTTTTCTCGCCGAAAGGATAATTCAAGTACTATCTTACATTCGTGGGAAAACAGACAACAGGAGGAAAAATGATTGCACCATACGGGGGCAAAAAGCCCAAGATCGGCAAAGATGTCTTTATCGCTCCGACAGCCTGCGTGATCGGTGACGTGGAGATCGGGGAGGGCGCCAGCATCTGGTACGGGGCGGTGATCCGGGCCGACCGGGCCAAGATCCGCATTGGAAAGAACACCAATATCCAGGACAATGTGACGATGCATGCAGACCCCGAAAGCCCGCTGGTGGTTGGAGACTATGTGACGATCGGGCACAATGCCGTATTGCACGGGTGCACCATCGGAGACGACTGCCTCATCGGCATGGGCTCCGTGATCCTCAACGACGCCCACGTGCAGAGCGGTTCCGTCATTGCCTCCGGCTCATTGGTGAAGGAGGGCGGCGTGGTCGGAGCCTTCCGTTTTGCAGCCGGTTCGCCGGCAGAGGTCAAAAGAGAGCTCAGCCCGGAAAGCTCGAAAAAGAACCGGCAGAGCGCCCGCGCCTATCGGGAGCTCGCAGGGGAGCACAAGCTGCTGCACGAAGAAAGAGAAAACACTGAGCAGGCGCAGGAGCAGACCTGACCTTCACTTTTCTTCCTGATCAGCTTTTTACGGTTGCCGGCCGGTGACCGGGCCGCCCAGCGGACATGCCGCAAATGTGCAGGGCAGGCAGGTCGCACCGGCTCCGCCGGGTGTGAGCACCGCGAACGGTCTCCCGGCGGATGAAGGAATATGGCAGTGCCTTTCGCATTTTTTTTCAGGTGCATAATCGTGAACGTTTGTAGTATGGTGGTGTCCGTTTTTTTGGGCTCGCCCTTGCAGTGGCTTTCTTCCGGGTCCACAGCCCGGGGAGAGGTGAGGCCGGAAGCATCGGGGGCAGGATATTGTTGCCTTGGGAGGCCGGCTTTCGTGAAGAGATTCGGAACCCGGCTGCCCGGGTATGTGCCAACGGCACGAAAAGGGAACGCGACAGGAGACAAGGTATGCTGACACCAACACAGCTCGAACGATACGCCGATGTCCTGCTCTGGGGTCTTCAGACCGCCCGGACGGAGCGGTACAAAAAAGGCGATCTTATCATGATCCGGTATGACAGGGAGGCGCTGCCGCTTGCCGAAGTGCTGTACCCGCGCCTGCTGGACAAGGGATACAACACGCTCCAGCGCATGTCGCTCACGGAGAAGATGGAGCAGGATTTCTACCGGCTCTCGGACGCGAATCAACTGGTGTTCAAGGTGCCCGGCGACCAGGAGCTCTTCGGTGCGCTGAACGGCAGTATCTCTCTGAGGGCGCCCGGTTCCATCACCCACCTGAGCGCGATCGATCCGGAAAGGATCGGCAAGGCAGCGGTCGCCAGGAAATACCTGGGCGACATTCTCGACGCAAGGGAATCCCAGGGTCTCTTCGGGTGGACCCTGTGCGTCTGTCCAACCGAAGAGCTCGCGCGTCATGCGGGTCTCACCATGGACGAGTACACGGACCAGATCGTCAAGGCCTGCTTTCTGAACCGGAAAGACCCGGTATCCCACTGGAAGAATATCTACAAAGAGGCCCAGGCCATCAAGAAGTGGCTCAACTCGTTGAAGGTGAAGTTTTTCAAGGTTGAGTCCGAGCACATGGACCTGGAGATCTTCCCCGGAGAGTTCAGAAAGTGGATCGGAATATCCGGGCACAACATCCCCAGCTTCGAGCTCTTCCTCTCGCCCGACTGGAGGGGTACCAGCGGCGTTTACTTCGCCGATCAGCCCACCTACCGCAGCGGGAACTACGCGCGGGGCATCCGGATCGAATTCCGCAACGGCTCCGCAGTGAGCGTCGAGGCCCAGGAGGGCAGGGACTTCGTGCAGAAGCAGCTCACCATGGATGAAGGCGCCAACAAGGTCGGCGAGTTCTCACTGACCGACAAGCGGTTTTCCAAGATCGACCGGTTCATGGCCAACACCCTGTACGACGAGAACTTCGGCGGAAAGAGCGGGAACTGCCACATCGCCCTGGGTGCCTCATACTCGGACACCTTTGACGGCAATCCCGCGGAGCTCACCAAGGAGAAGAAGGCACGGCTCGGGTTCAACGACTCGGCACTGCACTGGGACCTGGTGAACACCGAAGAGAAGAGGGTCGTGGCCTTTCTGGAAACCGGCGAGAAAAAAACCATCTACGAAAAGGGCGTGTTCACCTATTAAAAGGTAGGGATCGGGTAGTGATCGAGGTCAGCTCGGGGTCACATCAGATCGGGGTCAGGTCTCAACATACATCAGATCGGGGTCAGGTCTCAACATATGACACAGGGAGTGTCATATGTTGAGACCTGACCCCGGTATGACCCCGGTATGACCCCGGTATCGAATTCCCTGAAACAGATTTTTCCAGACGCGTGATCCGCATTTTCTAAAGTTTCGATGCCTGTGTGCAGATAATGGTTGTACGGTCAGTGATGTTGTCAAGACAATCTCTGCAGCCATCAGAATAAAATAGGGAGGAAAAATGCGGATCACGATTTTTATTGCCCTGTTGCTGGCAGTCATTCTCACTCCCCTGTATGGGCAGACCACCGGGGAAGTCCTCGATCAGAAGATCGAATCCATGGGCAGGTCGGCCGGTGCCTCGGCAGACGAGATCTCCAGTGCCCAGCAGCTCCTTCGCAATTCGGTTCCCCAGGGGGCGCTCGACGGGGGATGGACGGTCGTCTCGCCCTTTGACAGCGTGCATGTCGCGAGCATGGGAATCGCGCCCCCGGGGCAGGAGGTGACGCTCATCATCAGCCCGCAGCTGGCGGAATACGTCGACAACTCGGGGCCTCGGGGCCTCGGGGCGAGCATCAGGAGCTATGCCTTCTTCCTCGGCCGCGGCCTCACCGGGACCATGGCCGCCTATCTCGAACGCTACGTAGGGCCTGTCACGGTAATCCACGCAAACGACATTCCCGGAAAGGGGCTCGTGGTGGTTCCCGCCCTGTCGAACTTCAGCTACAAGTTCGTGCCCGCCGATCTCGTGAAACAGACGATCAGGCTGGATCTCAACCTCGACGTCAGGGTATACTGGAACGGCAGGCAGATCCATTCCATGGTCTACAAGCTCGAGAAATTCAAGGGGCCGGAATCCTTTATACTGGTAAACAGCGGCCCGGTCGCACAGAACATGGTGCTGGTCATGTCGGAGCTCGTCTCCCGCGCCATGCAGGACATCAACACAGCCGTTATTGCGCACGTCCAGAGTGAGCAGATCATGCTCGACATGGACAAGGTCATGCTCGCCTCGCTGAGCTGGGAGGATTATCGCAGGCTTGAAGACCGGCTGACGAAAGAGGAGCGGGGACTGGCCCATTACTTCATGGCGATCGACAGGGCGTACCGTGACCGTGACCCAGACCGGCAGGCCGAGCTCCTTGCACGGCTGCGTGCCTATGTCAGGAACAACTCGATTGAGCCGACATCCAGAAGGCAGCTGATCGAGGAAATCCGGATGAGGCACGCGATGAGGGACGTCCAGCAGGGGGTGATCAACGATGTAGACGACTCGTTCTACAACTTTGCCGGGGAAAACACCGAGGCCTGGCTGAACGCGGCGGAAATCGCCCCCGATGTCGCGAAGGTGGGAATTCTTGTCGCGGGGTGCACAAACCCCTTCACCTGCGCCGCCCTGGCCGCGACGATGCAGTCCTTCGATACGGCGGAGCTCACTGCCAAGGTTGTGGGTGCATCATCGGCCGAATTCTTCTTCGGCAGCGGAAAGGTGACCGACACCCTGCTGGCGGGGACCGAGTCCCTGGTCGTCAACTACACGGGCTCGAAATTAGGAGACAAGCTCGGCTCCGCGGTCCTGGGAAAGATGGCAACCCGGAAGGCGACCGGGGCTGGGGGGAAGATGGCGGCATACATGGCGTACGAAGGATACAGCGACGACTTCACCCGCTATGCGGCGGACTGTGTCTACCACAAGTATTCCGAGGGCCTGCTCAAAACGGGGCAAAAGGCCGCTCAGGTCCTTACCGGCCCAGGGACGGCCTACTCGTGGGATGCGATCAAGAAAGCCGGAGAAGACTTCAACACGGTCAGGCACAAGTCCGTCACCGCTCAAGCCAACCCACCTATGCCATTGCCGGAAGACAGCATGGTACTCGCCGGAGGACAGCAATGAAAAGGATAATCACCCTCATACTGACAGCCACCCTGCTCGCGTCCTGTGCCCCAACGGTGGCGCAGCAAACCGGCCGGCCCGTCACGGAGGTGTCGCCGGCCACGGAATCACCTGATGAAGAGAGACGGCTCGTCCTCTCCGATGCCAGGACCGATATCGCGGTCGTGATCACGGCGCTTTACCAGAAGCTGGTCCTGCCGGGCAAGAGCACCGACGGCATAGTGTTTTTCGACACCGAGCCCGCCGTCACGCAGCCTCTCCCCGAGAAGGGCTTCGGCCTTGCGGACGTGCTCCTGGAAGAGGACTATGCCCCGGGCCCGGACCCTCTGGTGCGCAGGATATCCGGGGTCATGCGGCTGAGGGACTCGCTGGGGAGGGAAGACTACCGCGCATACGCAGCGGAATACCTTGCCAGGGACGAGGGGATTCTGATACTCTCGTCTGCCATGGAGCCGGTCTACGGCAGGTACGACAGGATCCGGTTCTTTTTTGTCGAAAAAGACCGGCTTCCCTCGCTCTCCTATCTCGAATCCGCCGGGCATAAGGAGCTGCTCCCCCTCGTGGCGAAGAATTCTGCGAGCCCGGAGGCGATCCGCGACGGCCGGGGAGTGAAGGAGCTCTGCCTTTTTGCCTTTGACATGACAAAGGGCCTGGAGGATTCCCGCCTGGTGCTTCACTCGGACGGCAGCATCGTGGATGCCGCGGTCGAGTACAGCCAAAGCATCAACGATCACGGGTGGCGGTTCATCATGCTCGAGGGGGCCTTCCGGCTCGGAGAAGGGGCGGACTACCACTTCTACCTGACCGACAACGATGCCCCTGACAGGGTGATCGCGCGCATGCCCGCGTCTCTTCGGTAAAACGGCCGGACCTTTTTTTAAGGAGACCCATGGAAGACACGGAACCGGTTTCAACATTCGGGGCATGGATCCTGGCTGTCAGGCCGCGCACGCTACCCGCATCCGTGGCGCCCGTGGCAGTCGGTACGGCAGCGGCATACCACGACGGCGCCTTGGCCGTTCTCCCCGCTCTGGCCGCCTTTGCCGTCAGTATGCTCCTGCAGGTCGGGGTCAACCTCGCCAACGACTACTTCGACTACGCCAGCGGGATCGACGCGATCGACCGGCTCGGTCCGACCCGGGTGACCCAGAGCGGCCTGATCGCGCCTGAGCGGGTAAAGGCGGGCATGGCGTGCGTGTTCGGCCTGGCCGCACTCGTGGGCCTGTACCTTGTCTTCGTGGGTGGAGTCCCCATCCTCCTTGTTGGCATCGCCTCCATCATCGCGGCGCTCGCCTACAGCGGAGGACCGTACCCGCTGGCCTCCCACGGGCTTGGCGACCCGTTTGTCTTCATCTTTTTCGGTCTCGTAGCGGTAGGCGGGACCTACTATGTGCAGGCCCTCGGCCTCGCCCCCGCGGCCCTGTTCGCCGCCATACCCACGGGGTTGCTCATCACCGCGATCCTGGTGGTCAACAACCTGCGAGACATTCACACCGACCGGCAGTCGGGCAAGCGGACCCTGGCCGTGATCCTGGGGGTCAGGGGCAGCAGGGCCGAGTACGCGGCCCTGCTCGCGTCCTCGTATGCCGCTGTTTTGCTGATGTGGCTCCTCGGCCCGTTCGGTCCATGGGTCCTTCTTCCGTTTCTCTCCTGCGTCATGGCCTGGAGGACGCTCCGCATCGTCCTGAAGGATTCCGGCCGGGTTCTGAACGAGGCTCTGGCGGAGACGGCCAGGATCGTCCTCGTGTTCAGCCTGCTCTTTTCCCTAGGGATCGTGCTGTCGGCCTAGCGCACAGGGGGGTTGACGGCGCCGGTGCCTCGGCAGACGCCGTGAGCGGAGGCAAAGGCTCTCCCGGGACGGTGTGCCATGTGGCGGCAGGGTGCTCCGTGAGAAAAGGGGACAGATTTATTTTCTCGTGAAGAATAGATAAATCCGTCCCCTTTTCTCTTTTTTTTTGAGATTGGCTTTGACTCTTTGGAGGGAGATCGCCATATATCTCTTAAGTTGATGAAAGGAGCAGACCCTTTTTGTGCAGACTGCAAAAATAGGAGACACGGTCAAGGTGAACTATACCGGGAGATCCGAAGACGGCACGGTCTTCGAGTCGTCGGTAGGCGTCTCACCTTTGGTTTTTATCATCGGTCAGGACGAGGTGGTGCCTGGTTTCGAAGACGCGGTGGTCGGCATGTCACCCGGTGAGAAGAAGACCGTGGTGGTCGAGCCGGAAGAGGGGTTCGGCGCGTATGACGAAAGCCTCGTTTTCCAGATCGGCAAGGACGAGCTTCCCGAAGGGGTTGCGCCCCAGGTGGGCATGGACTTCGAGATGGTCGATGACCAGGGCCGTGAGTTGTCCGCCACGGTGATCGATGTGCTGCCCGGTTCGGTCGTCATCGACGCCAACGCCCCGCTTGCAGGCAAGACGGTCGAGTATGAAATCGAGCTGCTCGAAATCGTGCCCCGGAAAGGGGAGTCATAGGGAACGCGCCGGCGGCATCCAGGCGCACGGGGTCTCACGATGTGCGGGCGAGGATGCACTCGGGAGAGTCGATCGACGGGTTGTTCACGAGCCGTGACACCTCGTACGCCTCCATCATCTCCTGCGGGAAGGGGGCGATGCACTGCATGAGCGCCTCATCCCCGGGGGTGCCGGGATCGAGCCAGAGGGGGTAGTCTTCTGTCCTCAGGATGGCGGGCATCCGATGGTGGATGGCCGCGGCCAGTTCGTTGGGAGAGGTGGTGACGATGGTGCTGGTGACGATCTCCCCGCCGGTGCGGCTGTCTCTCCAGCAGTCCCACAGTCCTGCCATGCCGAACGGGCGGGCGTCCTTCATGCGGACCAGGTAGGGCACCTTGCTTCGGCCCTCGGATTTCCACTCGTAGAACCCGTCGGAAAAGACGATGCACCGCCTCTTTCTGAACGGCCCCCGAAACGAGCTTTTCTCGCGCAGGGTCTCGCCCCGGGCGTTGATCATCCGGGTACCCACGGAAGGGTCCCTGGCCCAGGAGGGGATAAGTCCCCACCGCGTGCAGGTGAGCGTCGGCTTCCCGGTGTTCAGCACGGTGAGGATGTTTTGCGTGGGGGCGATATTATACCGGGGCACAAACGCCTCCTGTACCGCAGGGTCGATCAGGAGATCGGGGATGCCCAGCCTGATGACTCCGGGATGTGAAATCTGGATGAAACGCCCGCACATGGAATCCTCCCACGGCCCTTTTTTATAAAGCAGAGCCGGTTTTCTTTTTAAGGACAGGGGAAACAATAGTCACAACCGGCCGGAAACTTCAAGGGCCGGGTACGTGGCACGGGTGTCTCTCTGTCCCGTCGCTCCCGTGCGAGGTCTGCTGCGGGGACGCCCCGAAATGAGACTCATTCTCCGGGGGTATGGGCAGGGCATTGAATCCTCCTTCTGAGTCCGCTTCTTCAGGACCTTGAAGGTGGGGTCACATTCCCGTTCAGGCTTTTAGGCTTCCATATGATCCAGGGCCTGCTGTTGAAGGTTCATGCCATTGATCCTTGCACCGTTCTCCTGCCCTTGCAAAAGGGGGAGGGAACCGCATATTTGTGTTTCATCGGCACGGCTTTTTAATATAAGGAAAACTGGAGGAGCATCCGTGTATTCTTGAACAAGGGGGTGGCCGTGATGAGAAGTGTGCCCGCTGTTGTCCTGGTCGTGTTTCTCTGCGCCTTTTCCGCATTCGGTGCGCCGCCTGGGGAGGGGTGGACCCTGGCGAAGGAGGGGGAGGGCATCGAGGTCTACACCAGGCCTGTTCAAGGCATGGATGCAAAGGAGTTCATGGGGATCACAGAGGTGGATGCCCCGATGGAGGTGGTCCTGGAGGTGTTCCGCGATATCCCCTCGTTTCCGGAGTGGTATGGCTTCTGCCGCGATATCGAGGTGCTCGAGGATTACTCCGAGTCTCACAAGCTCGTCTATTTCGTCCTTGCGACCCAGTGGCCCACCAAGGACCGGGACATGGTGATCGATGCGGTGATCGACGTGGACAGGGCCGGGGGGGAGTCCGTCATCACCATGAAGGCCCTGGAGGAAGAGGTGGTGCCGAGGGTGAGAAAATATGTTCGGATGACCTGCATGGTCGGGCAGTCCACCCTTACCGAGGTAAGCGGCGGGAAGACCCGCGTGGTCTACCGGGTCAGGTCCGACCCGGGCGGATATATTCCTTCCGCGCTCTCCAACCTGCTCGCCAAGGACCAGCCGTACCTCACCCTCAAGGGACTCAAGGAGATGGTAAAGGACGAGGTCTATCATGAAAGGGCGGGACTGAGGAAATGATGAGGACCCTGCCGCGAAATTCGCGGCTGTACGAGGATGCCGCACCTTTGCCGGTTCTCCTCGGCGGCGAGCGGGAAGGTTGCCGTCCGAGACTGTCTTGAAGCTCTTCCTTTCATCGCATCCTCCACGGAAGAGAGATGCGTATGGGGGAGGAGAGCATGCGGAGTTTTTTTCACCGGGCCGCGGCAGGAAACAGGCGCGTGTCCCGGGCAAGGAGCAACTGTGAAGGATCGGCTGCAGAACCGTACAGGCAAAAGTGCCGGAAGCACGTATCCGCAGCACGTGTTCGAATTCTGCCCCAGGTGCGGTTCGGACGGTCTGCGTTCCAGGGACGGCCGGTCGTTCGTGTGCAGCGGGTGCGGGTTCGAGTATTTTATCAACCAGGCTGCGGCCGTTGTCGCCCTGATCGAGGATGACCGGGAGCGCCTGCTCATGACACGCAGGGGGCGCGAGCCGAAGATCGGCACGCTGGACCTCCCGGGAGGGTTCGTCGACGTGCGCGAGACAGCCGAGCACGCCCTGGTCCGGGAGATCAGGGAGGAGTTGAACCTCGAGGTAACGGGATTTTCCTACTTCGGCTCGTTTCCCAACACCTATCCCTATGGAGGAATCACCTACTTCACCCTGGACCTCGCCTTCGTGTGCACCGTGAACGATCTGACCACTGTCCGGGCAGGCGACGATGCCGAGGCGTATCTCTTTGTACCCCGGCACGAGATTCGTCCCGAGGAAATCGGGCTGGATTCCATCCGGGCGATCGTCAAGCAGTACCTTTCATCATCCTCCGACGGCTCCAGGTGAGTCCGTGAGACATCTGAAAAAGGCGGCGGTTCGATTCCCTGCCGCCGGTAGTGACTTGGCGCGGGTGATGCGGATGATGCCCCGATTGATGACTCTGACGATGCCGCAACCGGCTCCGTGGCTGATGATGCAGGTGTTGCCCATGCCGGCGATTTCTCTTTACAAAGATGATATTTCACGTAAAAGAGTCGTTTTATGAAGATCGACCTGAATGCCTATATTTCCGAATTCACCTTGAGAAGGCTTGCCGGCTCCCAGAGCTACCGGCTGGGGGTCGAGTATTTCCACGACTCGGGGGTACGGTCGCTCAGGGAAAAGAGCGGGAGCATTACCGCCTCGGTGATGGGGTCTGAAAAGTATCGCGCGCAGCTCAAGATAGACAAGACCAGCATGGAGCTCGAGTTCTCCTGCTCGTGCCCCGTGGGCCTGGAGGGGAAGTTCTGCAAGCATCTGGTGGCGACGGGGCTTCACTGGCTCGATAAACAGCAGAAGGAGAGCACGCGGCACAACGGAAAACGGGGCGCGGTTCACCTGTCGGTTCCCGAGTGGCTGGCCCGGCAGAAAAAGTCCGTGCTGGTAGATCTGATCCTGGAGCATGCCGACGATGACGACGATTTCTGGAACTGGCTGGAGATGCATGCCTCCCTGTACGATGACGGCTCCATCGACGTGGACCGGCTGAAAAAGTGTCTGTCCAACGTGATCTTCATGGACGATATTATCGATTACCACGACAGCTACGATTATTTCTGCAGGGTGGAGAATGCCCTCGATATCCTGGAGAATCTGCTGGAGAACGGCCATGCCGGGGAGGTCATGGACCTGGCTGAGCACGCGCTGACGAATGTGGAGCTGGCCATGCATTCCCTGGGCGACCCGGGCGGCTACATGGACGACATCGTCTCCGGGCTCATCGACATTCACCATCGGGCGTGCAAAAAGGCGCGGCCAAACCGCAAGGACATGGCCCGGAGGCTCTTCGAGTGGGAGCTGGGCTCGGAGCACGACATCTTTTCCGGGGCGGCCGATACCTATGCCGACGTCCTGGGCGACGAGGGGCTCGCCGAGTACCGCAGGCTCGCGGAAAAGGCGTGGACCGGGGTCAAGCCGCTGGGGCCTGGGGAAAAGACCCAGTTCGACTTTTACCGGTACCGCCTCCGGAACATCATGGAGACGCTCGCCCGGCGGGAAGGAAACATCGACTTCCTCGCGGAGATCAAGAAGAGCGACCTCACCCGGCCGGTCTGTTTTCTGGAGATCGCCCAGCTTTACCAGGAGGCGGGCAGAGACGAAGAGGCCCTGGCCTGGGCGGAGCGGGGGGTTCGGGCCTTTGAAAAAAATCCGGACGTGCAGCTCGTCGACTTCCTCGCGGATGCCTACCATCGGCAGGGGTTTCACGAAAAGGCGCTTAACCTCATCTGGCTGTCCTTTACCCTGAGCCCGGGTCTGCCCCGGTACCACAGCCTGAAAACCCATGCCAGGAGGTCCAGGGTCTGGCCCGAATGGAGAGACAAGGCCATCGCCCTGATCCGTGAGCGCCTCGAGCACAAGAAGCTCACCCAGAACAGGAGCAGGGGCCCCATGCGGCTCTACAACCGCATCGACCACTCGCTTCTCGTGCAGATCCATTTGGAGGACAACAACGTCGACTCCGCGTGGGAAGAGGCCCGGTCCGGCGGGTGCTCCGACGTGCTCTGGATGCAGCTCGCGCTCAGGCGGGAAAAGGGCCACCCCGAAGAGTCTCTGCAGATTTACCAGCAGCAGATCGGGGCTGTGATCAACCGGAAGAACAACGACGCATACCAGGAGGCCGTCAGGCTCCTGGTCAGGATCAGGGATCTCATGACCAGGCTGGACAGGGAAAAGGATTTCGGCCCCTACCTCAAGCAACTCGGCGCCGAGCACAGCAGGAAGCGCAACTTCATGAAGCTCCTGGAAAAGAAACGGTGGATATGACCGAACCCGTCCCCGAATTCCCACAGGAGGTGTAAGAGATATGACGGATTTCCGCGAGTTGATGAGAGTACGGCGTTCAGTGCGGGACTACGAGGACAGGGAGGTGCCCGTATCCCTGGTCAGAGAGCTCATCGCGGACGCCTGCGAGGCGCCCAGCGCGAGCAACCGCCAGCCTTGGGGGTTTGTCGTGGTGGCGGATAAGGGGATGATGCGCAGGCTCTCCGATGAGAGCAAGAAGAACCTCCTGAACGACATGAAGACCCTGAAGTCGCCGACGTTGAGGCTGTATCGGCCCGTTCTGAAGGACGAAAACTTCAACGTGTTCTATAACGCCCCCTGCCTGGTGTACATCACGGGCCCCAAGGGCCTGCATTCGGCGGTAAAGGACTGCAGCCTCGCGGCGTCGTACTTCATGCTTTCCGCCGCGGACCGGGGACTGGGCACCTGCTGGGTCGATCTCGGCTCGGCCGTCCAGGACCCGGAGATCCTCGCAGAGCTCCATATACCCGAAGAGCACCGGATCGTCGCCGCCATCATACTGGGCTATCCGCGGGACATTCCCGAACGGCCGCCCAGGAACGAGCCCAGGATCATGGCGATCGTCGAGTAAAGGGAATTCAGGTACGACTGCTTTCATCCCTCATCAGGGGCAGCAGCACGGTGAAGGTGGAGCCGACACCCGGCTTGCTCCAGGCGGTGATGGCCCCGTTGTGATCCCGGATGATCCCGTGTACCACGGACAGCCCCATGCCCGTGCCTTCGCCCTGTTCCTTGGTGGTGAAGAAGGGGTCGAAGATCCGCTCCAAGATCATCTCGTCCATGCCTTCCCCGGTGTCGCTGACCGTGATCTCCACATGGGGGCCGGGGCTGAGATCCGGGGATATCTGCGAGGCGGACTGCTTGTCTAGCTCCACGCACCGCAGACTCACCTCGAGGAGCCCGCCGTTCTTTCTCATGGCGTGCCGCGCATTGCTGCCCAGGTTCATGAGCACCTGCTTGATCCGGATGGAATCTCCCAGAACAAGGGCGTTTCCTGCTACGAGCCGGGGATGGATGTCGATGGTGGGGGGCAGGGCCGCCCTGAGAAAAGACAGGGTCTCCCTGACAAGGGGCGTGATGTGCAGGGGCTTTTTCTCCTGGGGGGCCTGGCGGCTGAAGGTCAGGATATGGTTCACCAGATCCACCCCGAGCCGGGAGGCCTTGAGGATTTCCTCCAGGATCGGGGTTTCCGGACTGTCGATCCCCGCGTCTTCCATGAGCGTCTCGGTGTTGATCAGGATGGGGGTGAAGATGTTCTTGAGGTCGTGGGCGATGCCGCCCGCCAGCGTTCCGATGGCCTCCAGCTTCTGGGTCTGGGCGAGCTGCTGATGGAGCTTCGTCTCCCGGGTGATGTCCCGGAAAAGGGCTACATAGTTGGAAACCCGCAGGTATTCGTCGAAAACAGGGGTGATGGTAAGGCTGATCTCGACCTGGTCCCCCGACTTTTTCCTCCTGGTGCTCCGGCCGCTCCAGGGCTTGCCCTCTTTCTGGACCTGGGTGAGTATTTCCTTGTACACGTTGAATGCAAAGTGGTCTTTACAGGATGTAACGTTTCTGCCCACCATATCGCGCCGTTTGTGGCCGCTGATGTCTTCGAATGCAGGATTTGCGTATTCGACCACCCAGTCGGCGTCGAATAGCACGATCCCTTCCCCTGCCTGATCGATTGCCGTGACCAGGCGGGAGAGGTCCTGCTTCATCTTCATGCGCTCGCTGACATTGATCCCGATGCCGGCGCAGGAGCCGTCCGAGAGACGGACATTGGCCCACGAGGTGGTGATGGTCCCGCCGGAGCGGGTGACCATCCTGAT
This sequence comes from Deltaproteobacteria bacterium, assembly GCA_018433085.1. Lineage (GTDB taxonomy): Bacteria > Desulfobacterota > Desulfomonilia > UBA1062 > UBA1062 > Phosphitivorax. The sequence goes on from JAHDRW010000019.1 coordinate 29,734, forward strand.
GTCCCGCCAGCCGGGTCGTGCCTCCAGCATGTACTCCCACACGGCCTGCCGGTAGGACGGGTCGGGATAACAGGCGGCCATGAGGTCCATGTGCCGGATCTCTTCCCAGGACCATCCCAGCACCCTCTCCAGTTCGCGGTTGACGAGCCTGATCCTTCCCGCCGGGTCATAAAAGCAAAGCATCACAGGGACATGATCGAACACGGCCTGGATCGTCTCTCTCTGCTCCGTGAGCTCACGACTTGAGTTCGTGTGGCCCTGTTCACCGGATCTCCTCACCTGCCCGGGATCCCCGGGGGACGGCTTACCCCGGGTGATGTCCTCCAGAAAAACCGTGAGGCACTCCCCGGAGGGCAGACAGCGCAGAAACAGCCGACGGCCGTCAGGCCCCACGCCGGACAGCTCGAGACCGACCGCCCGGTTTTCTCGGGCGGCGCGGGCAAACTCATCATACGGCCATACGGCAGAGCCTCCCGGCAGCAGATCCCGAACCGGCATACCGCTCACGCCGCGGACTGCGGTGTTCAGCATGGCTGACGCGGAAGGGTTGATGTAGGTTACGCAGAGGTCCTTGTCGAGGTGGATCACGCCCAGGTCGAGTTTTTCGAAGATGCCCACCGCATCGATCACCGGATGTCCGATATCCGGACCCTGCGGAAGTGCACGTGAAGCGTTCCGTGCAGGCGTGCCATCGGGTTTCTGGTACATTCCCTGTGAGCCTCCAAAAATATCATCGCGCCACGTAAGCCGGGAATCCATAACAAACGCCCTGCCCGGGAGTCTCTGTCGACTCGTCAGGGCATGCCGACATCAGAATATGTGGTTATGGGATACCTCTGCGCAAGTCAAGAAAAATTATTGTCAAAAAGGGGAAGGAGTATGGTGAAGACCGATCCTTTGCCCGGCGCGCTGTCTACCGTGATGATTCCCTTGTGATCCTGGACGATCCCGTGGACCACGGACAGGCCCATGCCCGTGCCCTCGCTCTTGTCCTTGGTGGTGAAGAAGGGATCGAAGATCCGCTCGAGGGTCTCTTCGTCCATGCCCACCCCTGTATCGCGGACCGTGATCTCGGCATAGGGACCGGCGGCGAGATCGGGCGCAATCCTCGTCACCGATGTTTCATCCAGGGACACCCTGGTAAGCGTCATTTCCAGGGTTCCCCCACCGCCTTTCATGGCGTAAGCCGCGTTGGTGCCCAGATTGACGATCACCTGTTTGATCTGCGAAGGGTCCGCCAGGACCACGGCGCCCTCGTCGACGATGCGGCAGATCATCTCGATGGTGGAGGGAAGGGCCGCCCTCAGGAAGCTCAGTGCATCCCTGATCACGGCGGCGATGGCCACCGGTTTTTTCATCTGCAGGTCGCGCCTGCTGAAGGTGATGATCTGGTTCACCAGTTCGTTGCCGTGTTTCACCGCCTCGTAGATATCCTCCAGAAGGGGGACGGCGGCGCTTTCGGATCCGGTGTCCTGAATAAGGAGCTCGGTGTTGATCAGGATGGGGGTGAAGATGTTCTTGAGGTCGTGGGCGATGCCGCCCGCCAGCGTTCCGATGGCCTCCAGCTTCTGGGTCTGGGAGAGCTGTTGATGGAGCTTCGTCTCCCGGGTGATGTCCTTGAGCACCACGACATAGTCGGTAACAGCGCCCCTTTCGTCAAACACCGGGGAGATGCTGGCGCCGACATCGACCTTTTCGCCCGTTTTCCGGCGCGCCGTTCTCCGGCCCGACCACGCCCTTCCCTTCGTGCGCACCCAATCAAAGATGTGCCGGTAACTCTCAAAGACGTCATCTCCAAAGACACGCGCCGTCCGCCCGGCCAGCTCCTCGGGCCGGTACCCGCTCAGCTCCTGGGACGAGGGACTCACGTACTCGATCACCCCTGCAGAGTCGAAGAGCAGGATCATTACCGGGATGTTGTCGATGATTTTGTGCAGGATGTCCGGATATGCACCGGACTCCTGCACGGTCCGACCCGGCGTTTCGTCCTGCTCCCTCATGGTGCCCGGCGAACGGGCCACGGGCTCCTCAATGGCCTGGCGGGTAATCCGCTGCGCGGCCGACTCCAGAACCAGTGCGCTCACCGCTGTAACGCGGCCCTGGTCGTCCTTCAATGGAACGCACCTGCCGTCCAGCCGAACGGCGATCTCCGGGTTCGATGCTGCGGTTCCCGAGAACCAGACCCCCTGCGCCGGCCTGCCGGTGTCGAGGGATGCACGGACGATCGGTTCCGCACGGGCCGCGACATGGGGGGCAACCTCGTGCAGTGTCCTGCCCGTATGATCCGTCGCAGGTGTCCCGTGAATTGCAGCGAGATAATCGTTGATCCGGATAACGCGCATGTCGGAATCGAACAGGCACAAGCCTATGGATGCATTATTGTAGAGGATGTTCAGCTCTTCTGATGTGTATCTCATGGTCTTTTCGGATCTGCGGGGACGCTATGCCCCGTGGTTTTCGGATAATCCCTTTTCAGACAACCACTCAGGAGAAACATTCCCATGTCCGTTCCCCTCCACTGCATCGATGGCACGGAGAATCGAGGTCATATTTCCGACCCAGGATGTCCTTGCTTTTCTTCTTGGCGACGCTCGTCCTTCCATCTCCTGCAGTTCCACCGGCAAGTCCCGTGTGAAAAATAGCCCTTACGGGAAAGAACCTACGGCAACTGCAAATGCACACACACCATCGGAAAAAAGAGGGTGAAACATTAATCCATGGGATATGTTCCTGCTGATTATGTGAAAGATACGGAGGACGGCGGCGGTTGTCAACGGGAAATGATCGGACGGGAAGGCAACGAGGAAATTCTCAGTGCCCGGGGGCACCGCCACCCCAGGATGAAGAGGTTAATGGATGCTCCGGTAAAAGGGCCCATTGTCGTCGTCCGGCCCGCCATCGAAAAAGTCGAGCTCTTCGAGCACCCTGCGGATGAGCGACAGGACAAAGGCCTTGTCCTGATACTTGCGGTTCATTTCCTTCACCCATTCCACGAGTGCCCTGGGCACCTGGATGGTCAGCAAAAAGTGTTCCCTTTCATCGGAAACCTGCATTTTCTCCACGAGCATCATTCCCCGGGGGTGATACTCGTGCGCCAGGTCCCTGAGGAGGGCGATATCCTCGGTGTGAAAATCAAGGTCGATATCGGAGGTGATCAATCTTCCCATTTCTTTCTCCTGTTTTCGTCGAGCAGACAGAAAGTGCTCTTAAAACCGGTGGAAGGCCCTTAACGTCGATGAGAAACGCTGCCGCCTGTAAACGCCTTTTTGTCGGCATGCCCGATCGATGAGCACGGTGCCGGTGAACTCGCGTCTATAGTAATATATTGGACCCTGCCGGAATAAATCAAGGCTGATTGCCAGTGCGTACACAGAACAGGGGCTTCATGACTGGACGAGGTGTGACCGGACGGACCGCGCTCGTTTTGGAAACCCTCGCCCGGGGCCTATTATCATAAAGATAGAGGCATCACCGGGGTCGTGGAAAAGAGACTCCTGCGGCCCTGGAAAAAGCATCTGGGATCATCGCCGGAGAACCTATGAAAAAGCTGGACAGGAAGACCGTCCCGGAGACAGGAGGCAATCGTCGCCCTCGTGCAGGCAGAGGGGAAAAGCGGAAGCCGACCCCTGACCCGCGGGAGATCCTGGAGCGTGCGGATATCGGTATCGTGTACCTGGACAGGGATTTTCACATAGCGTTCGTGAATCCCCGGGCCGCGGACATGCTCAGGCAACGGGGTGAGAACCTCCAGGGCCACAGCCTGCTGGAGGTGATCCCGGAGCAGGCCTGTCCGGCGCTCTCGCGGGACTTGGAACAGTGCCTCGGGCAGAGCGCTCCCGCAGGCTTCGAGATATTCTCTTCGCGTCCGGCCCCCCGATGGCTCCATTGCAGCTGCACATCGTCCGAACAGGGGCTCACCCTGGTCATCCAGGACGTCACCGCGCGAAGGATGGCAGAGGCGGACCTGCAGGAGAGCCAGAGCCGCTACCACAGCCTGTTCGAGAACAACCACGCCGTCATACTCCTCATCAGGCCCGGAACCGGACGGATCGTGGACGCGAACCCGGCTGCCGCAGAATTCTATGGATATACCAGAAAACAGCTCACCTCCATGAGCATCACGGAAATCAACACCCTCACCGAGGAGGATGTGTTCAGGGAGATGAGGCGGGCCAGGTCCCGTCGGCAGAGAACGTTCCTCTTCAGGCACCGGCTGGCGAGCGGAGAGGTCAGGGATGTCGAGGTTTACAGCGGGCCCATCGAGGTATCCGGCAAAACGCTCCTGTATTCCATCGTCCACGACATCACTGCGCGCAAGAAGGCAGAGGACGAACTGCGGAAGTCGGAGGAGCGGTATCGGACCCTGTATGAGAGCATGACACAGGGGGTGGTGGAATATGATGAACAGGGCAGGCTCGTATCTTCCAATCCAGCGGCGCGGCGGATCATGGGCCTTGATTTCGAGAGCCTCAAGGGGATGACCATAGAGGAGATCCTGAGCAGGTTCTCCCGGAAGGCATACCGGGAAGACGGCACCCCGATCAGGGGAGAAGAGCTTCCTTCCATGAGGCTCGCAAGGACCGGCAAGGCCGTGCGCCGCTCCGTCATCCGGATCGAGGGGCAGCCGGGTGCAGAAAGCCGGTGGATTGCCATCCAGAGCATGCCCCGCATCAGGCCCGGGCAGGAGAAGCCGAAAGGATTCTTCACCATCTTCAGCGACATCACCCCGGTCAAGCGGATTCAGGAGGCCCTGAAAAAGGCCAATGAGCGGCTCGAGCTCACGGTGAGGAAACGGACCGAGGCGCTGGCGCAGACCGTGGACAAGCTGGAAAAGCAGCGGGAGGTTCTTCAGACCGTCATCGACAACATTCCCGTGATGCTGACCTTCTATGATTCCTCCGGGCGGATGATCCTGGTCAACAGGGAGATCGAGAAGATCCTGGGCTGGTCACGGGAAGAGATACAGGGCAGGGATCTCATGGCCATGGCGTATCCGGATTCCCGCTACCGCCGGGAGGTGTGGGAATACATGCTGGAGGCAGGCCCGGGCTGGCGGGATTTCGTGATGAAAACTCGCTCGGGAGGTACTGTACACGCCTCGTGGTTCAACATCCGGCTGTCCGACGGTTCAGTGATCGGCATCGGGATCGATCTCAGCGAGCGCAGGAAAATGGAGCGGAGCTTGAGGATGCTTGCAGAGGCAATCGAGCATGCGGGCGAGGGCATAGCCGTTCTCGACACCGAGGGGAAGGTGGAATATGTCAACCCGGCCTATGAGGGTATAAGCGGGTATCGCCGTGACGAGCTCACGGGCCTGAAGCTCACCGATCTCGACGAGTATCTCGATAGGAAAGATATCGACGGGATCATCGAGTATGTCACTGGGCAAGGCAGAAAATGGAGCGGCCGGCAGAGGAGAATCAGGAAGACCACCGGAGAGGCCGTCGACATCAGCCTGACCGTCACCCCGGTTTGTGATCAGGAAGGAAGGATCACGAATTATATCGAGGTGGTTCGGGACATCACCGGCGAGGTGAGGATGCAGGACCAGCTCTCGCAGAACCAGAAGCTGGAGGCTATCGGTACCCTGGCAGGCGGCATCGCCCACGACCTCAAAAACATTCTTGTCCCCATCGCGATCAACACCGAGCAGGCGCTGATGGATGTCGAAGAGGACCATCCCGTCCGCGGGCTTCTTGAAGAGATCATCCGCGCCGCCAGGATGGGCACCGACCTGGTGAAACAGATCGTGACCTTCAGCCGTCAGGAAACCCAGGAGAAGAGGCCGGCGGCCATCGAACCGGTGATCGGCGAGGCAATGGCCTTTCTGCGCTCGGCGCTTCCCTCTACCATTTACATCGATCAGCAACTGGCGGCCGGGGATGCGGTCGTGCTGGCCGATCCCACCCGGATCAAGCAGGTGATGATCAACCTGGGCACCAATGCGGGCCATGCAATGAGAGAAAAGGGCGGGATACTGGAGGTGAGGCTGACAGAGGAGCATGTGAGCGAAGAGGAGGCATCCGGAATGTCTCCCGATCTCCACGCGGGATCGTATGTGCGCATCATGGTGAGGGATACGGGAGAAGGCATGGACGAGCAGACCGTTCAGCGGATTTTCGAGCCGTTTTTCACCACCAAGAAGCCCGGAGAGGGCACCGGCATGGGTCTGGCGATAGTACACGGTATCGTCAAGGACCACCAGGGTGCTGTCATGGTCCAGAGCAGGCCGGGAAAGGGCTCGACATTCTCCGTGTTGCTCCCGGCCGTAAAAACGGGAGGCGAGCGGGAAGCCCCGGACTTATGAGCGCGTCCCGCGGACTTTATCGTCCAGGCGATGCCCGCAGCCTGTGTTCTTCAGGGGGCTGCATTTGATCACGGACATATGGACGATATCTTTTTCTTATGGGGGAATAAAGCATGGCGCGCGACCGCGGACCGAAACACAAAAAATCCAGAAGGGAAGGTGTGGACCTGTACGGGACAGGAGGAGAGAGCCTCCAGAGGCGCCTGCAGCAGCCGCCGGGCATGCACGGCAAAAAGACCAGGAGGCGGGAGAGCGAATACAGCAGGCACCTGCGGGAAAAGCAGAAAGTCAAGCGCATGTACGGCCTGCAGGAAAAACAGTTTCTAAGGTTTTTCGACAAGGCCAGGCGCGCATCCGGCGATACCGGTGTCGTCTTCCTGAAGCTCCTGGAGAAGAGGCTCGACAATGTGGTCTATCGTCTGGGCTTTGCCCGTACGCGGCTTCAGTCCAGGCAGTTCGTATCGCACGGGCACGTGCTGGTGGACGGGGACCGCCTGAACATCCCCTCGGCCCTGGTGGAGCCGGGGCATGTGATAGCCCTGGATCAGGACATCCTGAAGATGCCCGATGTCCAGGAACTGGCGCAGAACCCCCCGGCGGTGCCCGCATGGCTCAGGCGAAGCGACAACGGCGGCGAGATGGTCAGCGAGCCGGACCGAAGCGAGATCGATCAGGACATCAACGAGCAGCTGATCGTTGAGTTCTACTCGCGGTAGCCTGCCTCTCCCCGCGTGCCGAACCGCTGAGCCCATCTTGTGTCGGCCATGATTTCCTGAACGTCCTTGAGGCTCGGGCGGGAAAGGAGTGTGCCGGCATATTCCCGGGCGTCGTCGAGATTGATGCGTGAGATGTTCTCCTGGATTTGCGGTAGAAACTGCGGGTCCACGCTGAACCGGCGGATTCCGATGCCCAGGAGGAAGGGCAGGTGGGTCGTCTCATGGGCCATTTCTCCGCAGATGGATATCTCCTTTTCCTTGTTCCGGGCGATATCCACGATCCGCTTGAGGCTCCGGAGCACGGAGGGATGGTGCGCTGCGTAGTATCCGGACACCCGCTGGTTGGCCCGGTCAACGGCCAGCATGTACTGCACGAAGTCGTTGGTGCCGATGGAGAAAAAATCCGCCACGTCCGCCAGATCATCCATGATCTCGACCACGGACGGCAGCTCGACCATCATGCCGATGGACGGCTTTTCGCAGACAGAGACCCTTTCGCGGGAAAGTCCTTCCAGAGAGTCGAGGACGACCTGCCTGGCCTCCAGGAACTCATCGAGCGAAGAGATCATGGGGAACATGATATGCACGTCGCGGGCGCCGGCCGCGGCCCTGAGGATGGCCCTGACCTGGGCGGTAAAGATGTCCATGCGGCTCAGCAGAAAGCGGATGGATCTCAATCCCAGCTCAGGGTTGGTCTCGGGAGAGGCGTCCAGGTAGGGGAGCACCTTTTCTCCGCCCACGTCGAGGGTGCGGATGATGACCGGCCGGCCCTTCATCTCGTCGAACAGGCGCTTGTAGATCAGGTACTGCTCCGTTTCCGAAGGGAAGGCCGACCGGATGAGAAAGGGAAACTCGGTCCGGTAGAGTCCCACCCCTTCCGCCTTCAGGTCCCGGGCAAGAGACACCTCGCTGAGCAGATTGATGTTTGCCAGGAGCCTGACCCGCACGCCGTCTTTCGTCCTGGTCTGCGCGGAGACATCCGCAGATTTCCTGGCGGCCATATGGCGGGCCTTCTCGTGCTCCCGGAACTGCCTGACGATCTTCTGGGGAGGGTTCACATAGATGTCTCCCGCATAGGCATCCATGAGCACCGGCGTATCTTCCGGCAGCAGCAGGAGCTCCTCACTCTCGGACATGAGCAGGGGGATCTTCAGGGAGCGCGAGAGAATGGACACGTGGGCGGTCGTGCCGCCTCCCACCAGGATGATGCCCTGGACGTTGTCGGCCACAAGCCGGAGGATGTCAGAGGGAAAGAGCCGGCCCGCGACCACGATGCGATTCATGCCGGAGGAGGCGTCGTGATGGCCCGCCTTTCTCAGGTTGCGCATGATCCTGAAGACCAGGTCCTCGATATCGTTGACCTTCTCGCGGATATACTCGTGAGGGCTGGACAGGAGCAGGGCGGTATAGTGCGAGGCAACCTGTGCGAGTGCTCGGGCGGGGGGCGTGCCCTCCTCGATCAGCCGGATCATCCTGCCCGTGAAGCTCTCGTCCTTGAGCATCATGAAATGGGTGGTGAAGATCAGCGAGGCGCTTTCGGGAAGCCGCCTGGCGAAGCCCGACTGCAGGGCCTGGAGCTGTTCTGAGGTGGCGTCCAGCGCCGTGCGGAAATCTTCCGGTGTCAGGGCGGCGTCATCGGGCAGCGGTTCCAACAGGTGCTGCGCGCCTCCCTTCCGGTAGACGGCGGCGGGTGCGTAGGCATAGCCTTCAGACGCTATCGCGGCCCGGAGAACCGTGCCCGGGGGGATGGCCCGTGGTGCGGGACCGGCACCCCCGACCCGGTGCATCTCCATGATCATCCGGGCGTTCTCGATGGCCGTGCCGAGCTGCGAGGATGCGGCAAGCAGGGCCATGATGTCGGACTCGTCGAAGGCGTCGGCCTTCTCATGCCGGACCTCCAAGGCGCCGATTCGCACCGTTCCCCGATGGATAGGCACCACCAGGGAAGACTGGTACACGTCTTCGCGGTCAGGCTCGAAGTGCACGAGCGAGGGGCTTCTGCCGGCGACGCCCTCGCACACGGGTTTGAGCTGGCTCACGCAATGCCCCACCAGGCCCTCCCCCGCCCTGATGCGGACCCTGTGCGCGGTATCTCCTCCCGTGCTCGCCGCGAGGTACAGCTCGCCGGTGGGTTCGTCATAGAGATACAGGGAACACACGCGGGCGCCCAGGTGACGGGCCACCATCTCTACCGACCGCTTCAGGAAATCGTCAACCGTGAGCGTGCTCACCAGCAGGCCGGTCAGCTCGTTCATGTCGGAGAGCAGGCGCAGGTGGCTGCGTTTTCCCGGGTTCTTCTTTCCGGTCATGTGTTTTTGCGCTCCCTGTTGAATAATCTATGTATATTTATAGATAATGAAAACAGGAAAAAGATGTAAGCAGGGGGAAGGCATCGCGGGACTTCTACGCACGCCGGCGCCTCTGCAGGCGCGGCCCGGCCCATGCGGCAGGGAGAAAAAAACTTTCAAAGCCGGCCCCCTGTATGCAAGTATAGGAGCGAGTACCGGGACTTGGGGACATCCCGCCCGCCGGTCGAAGAGAGCGTGTCGGGGGTCAGTAGAGCGGAAGCCGGGGCAAAAGGCCCTCCATAGAGCAGGAGGAAACATGGCAGTGGTAGAGGATGTTATTTTTCTCGGTGCAGGGGCGTCGGCGTCGGAAGGTGCCCCAGTGCAGAAGGACCTCTTTCGCGAGTTTTTCCGCACCGACCGGATAAGCCGGCGTCATCCCGCCGACATCGGCAGGCTCGAGCGGTTTTTCCGGGATTTCTTCGGCATCGACGTGAGGGATGCCTCGTCCGACACGATATTCCCCTCGTTCGAAGAGACCCTGGGCATTCTGGAGATTGCCATGGACCGCGGAGAGAGCTTCAGGGGATACTCGGTCGCATCGGGCACCCCGGATGTCCAGACCATCCGTGAGGATTTGATCTTTCTCATCGCCCTGGTGCTGAACCGGACGCTCCGGAACCCCAGGGGCTATCACCGGGAACTGGTGAACAGGCTGGACTCGGAGGGGAAAATGCTTCGCACCGCATTCATATCGCTGAATTATGACATCCTCATCGACAACGCGCTGACAGAGATGCACCCGGACATCGACATCGACTACGGCGTGGAGTTCACGAACTATCACCGGGAGCGCGACTGGCAGGTTCCCAGAAAGGAGCGCTCGGTGTTTCTCCTCAAGATCCACGGCTCGCTCAACTGGCTCTATTGCCCCACCTGTATCTCTCTCACGCTCACCCCGCACGAGCGCGAAATGACCCGGCTCGTTGAGCACACAGTCCCGTGCGCGCAGTGCGGCATGCCCATGACGCCCATCATCACACCGCCCACCTATCTCAAGGGCTTGACGAATTATTTTCTGCACCAGATCATGCACACCTCGTCCGAGGTTCTCCGGAACGCCCGGAGAATCATCTTCTGCGGGTACTCGTTTCCCGATGCGGATCTGCTCGTCAGGTACCTGCTCAAACGTTTCGAGCTGAACTATGACCCGAGGCCGGATATCCTGGTGCTCAACAGCTACGAGGGAAAGAGACAGGCGAGCAAGGTCATGGAAGAACAGCGTTACAAGCGCTTTTTCCGCCACAAGGAGCAGGTGCGTTATCTCGACATGACCTTTTCCGACTTCTGCCGCAACGGCGTGGAGTGAACCTGCTCCCCCTTCGGGGAAGGGCATGCCCTTTCCCGGCCCGGGGGAGTTTGTACTGCGGTGGAAAACAGCAATCACGCAGGGCAGGGGGAGATCCGGTCTCGATTCTATCTTGATAAGCCGTTGATAGCGCCTGCCATACGATGCATTGCAACCGGTGTCGGCAATGAATCGATACGGCAAGGGAGGGTGTCAACGCACACCGTGGACGTGTCCCGGCAGTACCAGGTGGACCGGTTCGCCGAGAAGGCCGTGAGCACCTGCGGCAAGGTGCAAATCCTCGTCAGCAACGCCGGCGTTACCTCTCCGAGACCCTGTGCCAGGAGCTCAGGCAAACGGGCGTCCGCGTCTCCTGCGTTCATCCGGGGGCACCAAGACCGAGGATCTGATGGAAACGAGATTCATAAAATGACAGCACCCCACATTCTTTTCTCGACAATGTCTCCGCTCCGGCCTGTGAGGGAAAGGCACCCCTTATGATGTGCACCTGCTTGAAACATTTGTATTTAAGCTTATTTATTCATAATAGCTTTGTTGGCGGTCCTGTTACGCATACCTTTTACGGGCAGAGGGACGAAGCACCGAACAAAAGGGGGGTATCGAGAATGAGAATAACACTGTTTTCCGGTTTACTGGCACTCGGTGTCGCGGTGGCTCTGTTTACGGGGGTGGGGACTCCCCACGCCCAGGATAAGGGCACCCTGCTCATGGCGACTACCACGAGCACGGACAACACCGGGCTGCTCGAGTATCTGGCGCCAGAGTTCAAAAAAGACACCGGCATCGAGCTGCTGTGGGTCGCGGTGGGGTCCGGAGCGGCGCTGGAGTTGGGAAGAAACTGCGACGTGAGCGTGCTCATGGTCCATGCTCCGGACGCGGAAAAGGAATACGTAGAAAAAGGATACGGGACCCAGCGCTATGAGTTCATGTACAACGACTACGTGATCATCGGTCCCAAGGACGACCCTGCCAGCATCAAGGGCAAGAGCGTGGCCGAAGCCCTTACAATCATCAGGGAGCAGAAAGCAAGATTTGCCAGCCGCGGCGACAATTCAGGAACCCACAAGGCCGAGCTGGACCTCTGGGAGCGGGCCGGGATCAAGGAGCCCGACCGGGAGTCCTGGTATCTGGCCACGGGCCAGGGCATGATCAACACCATCCAGGTCGCCACCGAACAGAACGCCTATACCCTTGCCGACCGCGGCACCTTTATAGCCTACGAGGCCAACTGGAAGGGCAATCCGCCCCTGGTGATCCTGGTGGAGGGCGAGAAGGAGCTGAGAAACCAGTACAGCGTGATCCCGGTGAACCCCGAGCGATGCCCTAATGCGAAGTACGAGAAGGGCATGGAACTCGCCCAGTGGGTAAGCTCGGAAAAGGGCCAGAAGCTCATCGCAAACTTCCGGGTCATGGACAAGCAGCTCTTCACTCCCAATGCTCCCAACGCCAAAACCGGCGTCAAAACGGGGGAATAACGATCTTAAAAAGATGGACTACCTGTGGGGTGGCCTGAAGCAGGCCGTTATTCTTCTCCTGAATCTCGACCCGGAGACCTACTCGGCGGTCATCACTACGTTGCAGGTCACCTTCCTGTCCATCACCATGGCCGTTGTCATCGGGATCCCCCTGGGCTTTCTGCTCGGGTATCTCCATTTCCCGGGCAAAAGGCAGATCAGGACGGTCACGGACACCCTGCTGGCCTTGCCCACCGTGGTGGTGGGCCTCCTGGTCTATGCCTTCATATCCAGGAGAGGGCCCCTGGGGTGGACGAACCTCCTGTACACCGTGCCGGGAATCGCCATTGCCGAGGTGCTCCTGATCCTGCCCATCGTGATCTCGCTCACGGCCACGGCCATCGAAGGGCTCGACCGGAGGCTCCGGCCAACCCTGCGGTCCATGGGCGCGAGCAGGGTGCAGGTGGCCATGACCTCACTGCACGAGGCGCGCTTCGCCGTGCTCATCGCCGGTGTCACCGCCTACGGCAGGGCCATCTCCGAGGTGGGCATCGCCATGATGATCGGCGGCAACATCAAGTGGTACACCCGGACCATGACCACGGCCATCGCCCTGGAGACGGCCAAGGGGCAGTTCGCCATGGGCATCGCCCTGGGCGTTGTCCTCCTGGCGATCGTGTTCTTCCTCAACGGCATGCTCGCGCTTCTGAGGAGGAGAACCACGTGAGCGAACCCCTCTACCGGCTCGAAGGTGTCAAGTATTCGTACGGCAAACATTTTGACCTGGACGTGCCGGAGCTCGTCATCCGGCACGGCGAATCCCTGGGGCTCGTGGGCCCCAACGGGAGCGGGAAGAGCACCCTGCTCTATCTGCTGGCGCTCATCGACGCCCCCGACGAGGGGACGATCTATTTCGAGGGGGTTCCGGCCGGCCCGGACAGCAGCGAGGCACGAAAAAACGTGACCATGCTGCTCCAGATATCGTATCTGCTCAAGCGCACGGTGTTCGAGAACGTGGCCTACGGGCTGAGGCTCAGGGGCGAAATGCGGGATGCGAGAGAGCGCGTCCGTGAGGCGATGCACTGGGTGGGCCTCGACCCGGACAAGTTCGCACACCGGATGTGGCACCAGCTCTCGGGCGGCGAGGCGCAGCGCGTGGCCCTGGCTTCACGGCTCGTGCTCAGGCCCAAGGTCCTGATCCTGGACGAGCCCACGGCGAGCGTGGACCGGCAGAGCTCCTACCTCATGAAGGATGCCATCGACCGGAGCCGGCGGATGTTCAACACCTCGCTCATCATCGTGAGCCATGACTATTTCTGGCTCAACACGGTCGCCGACACCCTCAAGAGAGTGGAAGAAGGAAGGCTCATAGACTATGTGGCCGGCAATGTCATCCAGGGCCCCTGGGAGGAGGCAGAGGACGGGCTGTTCAACAAGCGCCTCGCGGACGGGCAGACCATTCTGAGCGCCAGGGGAGGCGACCCGGAAGGGAGCGCGATCCTCGACCCGTCCAGCGTCTCCATCGCGCTGGAACCTCCGCAGCAGACGACCGCTCTCAACATTCTCAAGGGAAAAATCAACCACATGAGCGACGAGGCCGGAACCGAGAACGTTCTCGTGGAAGTAATCGTGTGCCAGATCCACCTGACCGTCCGGATCACCAGGCGCTCTGCCGTCAAGCTCCAGCTCGTTCCCGGCAAGGAGGTGGTCGTGATGTTCAAGGCCAATTCTCTCCAGTGGGTCTGAAAAAACCTGACTTCTACTGTCGTCATCACGGGGGCGCATGATTTCCGCTATGCCGAAAGAATGTCCTGGCACTGGATTTTCCTGGCGATATTGTTATATTCTATAATAACGGCTAAGACTGATCAGGGCACAGGACCATCTCACCGGCAACTTCCTCTTGCAGCCTTTTCTAAGCGGCCTGGCTCCTGACCTTCGTGCATACGAATGTTTTTCCTTCAATGGGGTCTGTAATGGAATGAGGTGTTATCCGGCATGCGTTCGGGAGGAGGTTATGGGATACACACGGAAGTCTGGATGGCAAATCGGCGCGCCCGCGGCGTGTCTGATCGCGCTCGTCATTCTGTGGGCGTGCAGCGGCGGTTCCTCGGGGGACGGCTCCCAGGCCGAAGGGGCCTTCGGCAGGGTCGGGGTTCTGATCACGGACGCCCCTTCACACGAATACGGGCATATCTGGGTCACCATCACCGAGGTATCTCTGCTGACGGCAGACTGCGACGGGCATCACGCCTGTGCGGGGAAAGATCGCGATGAAGATGATATTGTCTGCGACGACGAGGAGCACTGCGACCGGGAAGAACGTAGCCGGGAAGAATGCCGGGACGATGACGAATGCGGGTGTGAATGCGACGAAGAGTGTGAGTGCGAGACAGCATGCGACGAGGACGAATCCGATGACCGGGAGTGCGGAGACCAGGAATCCGGCGTATCGGGCGATGATGACGATTGCGATTCAGATGGATGCGGCGACGATTCGTGCGGCCGTGAAAAGGTAGTCACTATCTTCAGCTCGGAGGAGGGCTATACGCTGGATCTCCTGCAGTACCGGGACGACGACTTTCTCCTCCTGCTCAACGAAGAGGTTCCTGCAGGCAGATACTGCAAGATACGCATGAGGATCTCCGAGGTTCGGGCCGAGGGCGGGCCGTGCGAATACCTGGATATCAAGCTGCCCGGCGGCAAGATCGACCTCAACCCCCGGGGACCTTTCGAACTCGGTGAAAACGAGCTCATTTACCTGAGACTCGATATCGATGTGGATAAATCCATCCATCTCCACGCCACGGGATCCGACAAGTGCATATTCCGGCCCGTGGTCTTTGTGGATATTCTGGGCGGCGAAGAGCTTTCTCCATGCCCGAGATTCATCAGGGGGCAGGTGGAGGATTTTCACGATGAATGCGGAGACCCGATGCACGAATCGTTCACGCTGAAGCGGCAGGAGAAAGACGGTGGAGACTGTCTGGGTGAAATCCGCGTGTGCGTGCCGGAAGACGCCCTGGTATTTGTCGGAAGCCCGGGGTTCGGCTCTCCGGCGGATCTTGAGGAGGGACAGTACGTCACGGTATGGGGAGCCATACAAGACGGTTGCTTTACGGCCTCGCTCATCATTCTGGGCGACTGCCTGGCCGTGAAGGGCGACATCGAGGAGATGAGCGGCTGCGACGGGTTTCTGCTGGCGCCAGATGCCTGCGAAGAGATTGCGGGTTCGGTCCGGGTCGTCCTGCCGGAAGGGTCCCGGGTGTTTACCGGGTGCGACACGCCGGCTGAACACGATGTCCTGGAAGAGGGCATGCGCGTGCTGGTTGTCGGTGTTTTCGATGCGGACGCTCAGGCGCTTTGTGCCGCCCTTGTCCTGGTGCAGGCGGACGAGATGTCCGGGGTGCTCGGTGCGGTGGATTGCGCGGCAGGCGGGTGCTCGTTCGTCATTGAAGCCGAGACAGGCCTGATCCGGGAGGCCGCTGTGCCCGAAGGTGCCCTGATCGCCCTGGAAGGCGATATCCCGATTCCCGGAAACATGGTCCCGCTCCTTGCCTGCAACCCGTATCATGTCAGGATCGTTGCAGGCCGCGATAACGCTGCGTCCAAAGTGCTCGTTACCCCGGAGTCCCTCGCCGGAACCGTGGAAAAGGTCTACCCGTACAGCAGGACGTTACAGGTCGACGGCCTGTCGGTCAGGATGATGCCCCATGCCACGGGCATGCACATCGACGAGGCAGGGGATACCCTTGTCTCTCTCGATATCCTCAAGCCGGGCGATACGATCACCTGCTTCGGGCTCAAGTCCTGCAGCGAGGACCTGGAAGACTTCCACGCCTTCATCTTCCTGGTGAATCAATAAACAGGGGACGTCCGTGAAATTTGGACATTCGGTCTCCGCACACTGAGATCGTTTGGAACATCCCCCCTTCTCACTGGCTATCTGCAAGATACGAGTGCTTTCAGACCATCACGGTGAGAGACAAGAATAAAGAGAGCAGTTACTCACATCAACCCAGTACCTCGATCAACCATGAGAGAAAGATACATGTTTGCCGGGATATCCCTTACCCGTGCTCGTCTTTATCGATCATGGAGATGCAAAGACCAAATGTCCAAATATCACGGACGTCCCCTGCTTTGCTCAAATATCACGGACGTCCCCTGCTTTGCTTTACCCGTTTTCAGAAGTAGGTGTAGACTGCCAGGTAGTGGGCCGCTGTTCCACCGAGAACGAAGAGATGGAAGATCTCGTGGAAGCCGAAGACCTTTGAGGAGGGGCGCTTTATGACATAGAAGACCGCGCCGGCGGTATAGCATATGCCGCCCGCAAAGACCCAGAAGAGGGCGGCCGGGGTCAGACTTTCGACAAGGGCCTTGATGCCCACGGCCGCTACCCAGCCCATCAGAAGGTAAAGTCCGGTTGAGAGCCGACGCGGGGCGTTTATCCAGAAGGCCTTGAACAGCAGTCCCAGGATCGCCAGGGCCCAGACGGTCCCAAGGATGCCCCAGCCCCAGGGCCCGCGCATGGGTATCAGGCAGAAGGGTGTGTAAGTTGCTGCGATAAGGAAGAAGATCATCATGTGATCGAATTTTCTCAGCCGAAGATTGCCTCTCTCGGAGAGATCAAGCCAGTGATAGAGCGTGCTGGCCGTGTAGAGCAAGATCATTCCCGATCCGAACACGATCCCGGCCAGCAGGTGCCATGGCCTCACGGGATTTACGGAATTCACGACCAGCACTGCCAGCCCGAAGATCGACAGTATAATGCCGAAAAAATGAGTCAGTCCGCTTACCGGATCTTTGAATTTCGACAACAACTCCCGCATTGCACCCTCCCCGCATTTCATGATCCGGAGAATAGCACTACAGGGTGACTGTCATCGTTAATAAAATGTAAACATTGTATCAAGGAAACGTAAAGATCAAGGGAGCATCAGAAAAAAAGAGAAGTTCCCCTGGTACCGCTGTGGTGACCGCCGTACGTCGTTGGGGTTCAGACAGGCCCTGCTGATAGAAAAGGGTAGGCTGCCAGCCATATCTGAAGACATGTGTCAGGGCTATTCAGGCTGATATGAAACCGTCCCAGGAGAACGCAGGAGAGCGAATGTCAATATTTCACGGACGTCCCCTGGTTTGGTGGTCAGCAGACCTTGCAGGTGCCGCAGGTGACGACCTGGCCCGCCCTGCTCTGGTCGCGGTAGATGGTGATGCCTTTACAGCCGAGGTCGTAGGCGAGCCGGAAGGTTTCCTTCATGCCCTGGATGGTGACGTTCGAGGGGAAGTTGATGGTCTTGGATACGGCGCTGTCCGTGTGGCGCTGAAAGGCTGCCTGGATTCCGACGTGCTGCGAGGGCGGGATATCGAGCGCGGTGACGAAGAGATTGCGCACTTCCGGGGCAAGAAGGGTAATGTCGGGAAACGTTCCATGGGAAGTCCGGACGGTTTCACCATCCGGGCTTTTCGCGGCATGTTCCGCGGCAAACCTCCGAAAGACCGGATCGACCTCGGAGAGCTCGATGCCGCCGGCTGCCCTGCGCGTGGTGCTGATGCCGAAGATCGGCTCGATTCCCGAAGAGCAATCGGCAATGATACTCAGGCTCCCGGTAGGGGCGATGGTGGTGACCAGGGCGTTCCGCAGGGGGGGCTCGTTTCTCGCGGCATAGACGCTCCTGCTGAAGTTCGGGAACGGGCCCCGCTGCCCGGCAAGCTCGCGGGAGGCCTCCCGGGCCTGCTGCGTGACATGGGCCATCACCTCTTCGGCGATCCTGACGCTCTCGTCGGATCCGTACTGCATCCCCATCAGGATGAGAAAATGCGCGAACCCCATAACCCCCAGGCCGATTTTCCGGTTGGCACGGGTGATTTTCTCGATCTCGGGCAGGGGGAAGTGATTTACATCGATCACGTCGTCGAGGAACCTCACCCCGAGCTTCACTGCCTCTCCGAGCTTGTCCCAGTCGACCTCGGGCCCCCGCGCGCCCTGGCGGACCATCTTCGCAAGGTTGACCGAGCCGAGGTTGCACGACTCGTACGGCAGAAGCGGCTGCTCGCCGCAGGGGTTCGTGCTCTCGATAGGGCCCAGGAAGGGTGTCGGGTTGTTCCGGTTGATGCGGTCGAGGAAGAGCACGCCCGGCTCGCCGCTCTTCCACGCGCACCCGACCGTCAGGTCGAAGAGCTCGCGTGCATTCACCCGGCCTTCGGCCATCCGGGTCCGGGGATTGACGAGTTCGATTTCGCGATTTGTCTTTACGGCGTGCATGAAGTCGTCCGTGATGCCCACGGAGAGGTTGAAGCTCCGGAGTTCTTCCGGGTCTTCCTTGATCTCGATGAACTCCCTGATATCGGGATGATCCACCCTCAGCACCCCCATATTCGCCCCGCGCCTCGTTCCACCCTGCTTGACGATCTCGGTGGCGGCGTTGAAGATCTTCATGAAGGAGACCGGCCCGCTCGCGACACCGCTGGTGGTGGCCACGATGTCGTTTTTCGGCCGCAGGCGACTGAAGGAAAACCCGGTACCCCCGCCGCTCTGGTGGATCAGGGCCGTTTCCTTGAGCGTTTCGAAGATAGACTCCAGGTTGTCCTGAAGGGGGAGCACGAAACACGCGGAGAGCTGGCCCAGGTCTCTGCCGGCATTCATGAGGGTAGGGGAGTTGGGGAGAAACTCCAGGGAGCTCATGAACTCGAAGAAGCGCTCCTCGTACCGGAAAGGCCTGGTGTTCCAGTCATACACCTTCTCTGCGGCGGCCACATGGCGGGCCACCCGGCGGAACATATCAGCCGGCGTCTCCACCACCTCTCCGTGCTCGTCTTTTTTCAGGTACCTGGCTTGAAGTATCCTGTACGCATTCTCCGACAGATCTGTCATCCCGGACCATTTCTCCTTTTTTTGTAGTAATAACGATGACGCCTGCCCCGGGGAAGACCCCTCGATGAACCTGCTTGAAAAACGCTTCGTTTTGGAGATACTATATTCTTTAAGGATCGCAGGATCTTCCGCGCTCATCAGGGATGGTGAAGAAAGGGGAGACGGCTGACGGGGCCGGCCGGGAAAGCTCTCAAGAGTCCCTTCGACAATGAGTCCTTTTTAAGGGGAGGGTGAGATGAGGAAGAGGTGGTGGGCAGTCGGCTTGTGCATGGCCGTCATGGCGCTGGTGTCCGTGGCTTCGGTCGCCGTGGCGCAGCGGACCACCGTAGTGGGCATAGCCTGCGGCACCTACGAGATCGTTGCCGACAGCGGAGACGTCTATGAGGTGGTGGCCGATGAAAAGGGCACCGAGCTTGCCGGACTTGACGGCATGAGGGTGAGCGCGAGCGGCCTGCTCGACATCGACGGCGGGCGCATGATCCTCCAGGTGATGTCGTACGCGGTGCTGGACGACGATCTCCTGGACCGGGATGAGATGACCGGGCAGGAGCCGTTCGAGCCCATGACGGAAGACGATTATCCGCCGGAAGAAGATCCCTTCTCCGGGGAAGAGCCGTACTTCGAAGAAGAGCCTCTGGACGAGCGGGAATATCTGGACGGAGAGCCGCCCGAAGACCTGCTCCCGGAATAGGCGGCCAAGGGGCCTCCCGGGATCGTCACGGGGGCTGAGTGCCGCCGCATTCTGTATCCCCGGTTCCCATGCTAGTCGACCACAACGGTGGAGAGATAAGTTTCCGGGACTATCGGGGTGGAAAGGTGCCGCTCTATTTCTACCCGGGACCGGGATATCGGGGCGCACGCCCCGGTCCGAGTCGGCGCGAGAGCCATACCCCAGCTTGCCCGGATGAACGTTTATTTGCCTGCATCGGCCCTGACGTCGTGAAAACCAGGAAAAGTTTCGACGAGCGGCATCATCTCAAGTTTCCCCTCATCACGGTCCTCGAGCACAAGGCCGCGGAGGAATACGGTGTCCGGGGGAGGAAATCTTCGCAGGCAGAAGGATCGCTGATTCTTGTGCCGGGAAGGCCGTTCACAGTTCCTTTGAAGGCCCGGTGATATCCCGGTAATACAGGTTTCTGACCACCATGGTGAGCGGCAACGCCAGAATCGTACCCACCGAGCCCAGCACCCATGACCAGAAGATGAGCGAGAGGATGATGATCAGGAACGGGACATCCAGAGTCTTTTCCATGAACCTTGGCTTGAGCACGTTGTCCCACAGGAGGTTGTTGACCGTAAACAGGACCAGTGCGGCCACGGCGGTCGCAGCACCGGACTTCAGGAAACCCAGTGCCACGGGCGGCACGACAGCGACAAAACCGCCAATGACCGGAATAAAGTTCATGAAAAAGAAGAGGATTCCCCAAGTCACGGCAAAGTCGATGCCCAGTGCCAGGTACAGGACGATATTGATCACGGCCTGGACCGCGCCGGTGGCGCTCGTGACTGCCACGTAGGCCTGGACATCGCTGCTCGCCTCCTGAAGAATCGAAAGAAGAGGTCTTGCCTCTTTGCGGTATCGTGACTTCCGCCTGTCTTCTCCCAGAAACTCGAACAGCAGGATGGCTACGAGAAGGACGAGCAGCAGGGTGTTGCCGAGCAGGTTGCCTATCTGCCCCAGGATCATCCGGGCATACCCGATGACACGAGAGGGGGTGAGACCCTCGAAAGGTCTGACCTGGGCGAGGTCGATGTCCCGGGCAGCAAGATAGTCGACAATAGTGGCATAGGTGTCTGCCAGGTTTGTCTCGTAGGCGGGCAGCCTCTGGGTCAAGCTCACGATGGAATAGCTCATGAACACGGCGAGTGCAATACCGCCGAAGATCACGATCAAAAGCGTTCCGATCACTGCCGGCGCCTCGGGAACGCGATTGCGCATCATCCAGTTGGGCAGGGGCAGGATGGCATATGCAAGGAGCCACGCGAGAAAGACGATGTTCAGCACATTGGCCATGGCCTGCATGCCGGCTATGATGATGACCAGGCACGCCCCGCCGATGAGGATGCGCATCAATAGAGGATCGGTTGGAGAGTTTTTCATATCCCTGCCTCCAGAGTGACAGGACCGTTTCCCGAAGGCCTGCCCAGGGTCGCTGCATGCCGGGTGAGGGTGAATTCCTTGCACGTCCTGGGATTTAAGATACGGGCGAGAATTCCGACTCTCAATTAAGATGTGGGGGACGTCCGTGAAATATGGAAATTTGTCTTCCGTCATCCCCTGACCGGCAAACACAGGTACCGATACCGGGCACACTGGTAACCGATCGCCTTTCTGCCGGCATGATAAGAATAGAGATAAGGGTTCTGTCCCCTGACCTGCATATATGCCCTAAAAACAGATACCCGTGCTTGAGCGGTCGCTCTATGGAGCGTTATCGCCGAAGGCAGGAACAGGCTTTGAGCAGGCATCCATAAGGCATGGATATCTCAGGTTGTGTCGGAAAGAAGCCTACAGAAAGAATAGACAAAAGATTACATATGCTAAATATAATATATGTTACGTATTGCCTAATTCAGAGATCTCTTTGATTCCTCTGGTAAACAGATCTCGAGAAATCGGCGAAGGAACCCCTTTCACGGATTTGAAGGGCAGATCCGTGTATGCATCAAGGAAGAGTCGCATACGGGGAGATATTAACAAAACAAGGAATTACGATGAAGAGAGGAGCGTAGTCATGAAAAAGGCATTTGTTTTGATTCTCGTGGGTTTGATGTGTTCTGTGGGCCCTGTACTTGCAGGCGACAAGGAACTGCTGTTCCACGCCGGCGTGGGCCAGCGTTCGTCGCTCAACGAGATCAAGGCGGAGTGGGAGCGGATGAACCCCGACCAGAAGGTGAACTTTTCCTATAAGGGCTCGGGATATTTCATCGCCGATATCACCCGCTCGCGCCAGGGCGACCTGTTCATGCCCGGCGAAGAGTTTTACCTGCTCCAGGCAAAGGAGCGCGGCTTCATCGACAACTACAATCCAGAGACCGATATCCCCGCCTACTTTGTTACCGTGATCATCACCCCGAAGGGGAATCCGGCAAACATCACCAGGATCGAAGACTTTGCCAGGCCCGGGGTGCGGGTGGGTCTCGGCAATCCGCGCTCGTGCGCAATCGGGATCTGGCACGAGAAGACCTTCACGAAGGCCGGGATCTGGGATAAGGTCAAGGAAAATGCTACCTTGAGCGCCAAATGCATCCCCGAGCTCGGCAACGCGGCGCAGCACAGGGCAATCGACGCCACGATCGTGTGGGGCACTACGGCCGTGCTCTACCTGAGAGACTGCGAGATCATCCCGATCGAGCACCAGTATCGCGGTATCATCCGGCTTCCGGTCGCGACCCTGAACTTCGCCCGGTTCAAGGAAGAGGCCGAGCAACTCAAAGATTTCATCCTCTCGGATCAGGGCAGGCAGATCTTCCACAAGCATGCATACGCCATCACTCCGAATATCCCGGTCGACGAACAGGGATTCACCCTGGACGGCACTACGGACAAGGACATGGAGCACCTCGTGAATGCCGCCAAGGCGGTCAAGGACGAGAGCTACCCGGTCAACGCGGACACGGTCGGCGACCTGATCGAAGAGGTGGAGCGTCAGCGTAAGACGATACGGGCGGGTTCGTGATGAATACACAGGTATTGAGTAAACCCCCGATGCACAGGGGCAGGTGGTGGCCTGCCCTGTGCATCACCCTTGCGCTGCTTTCCGTGGGGTTTTACGTGATCATGGTGGCGAGCAACTGGATCTACCTGGGCTGGAGCGACACGGTATACTTCCTCTCGCAGCCCAGGATGTGGCAGCGTTTCTGGCTCACGGTCTGGACCTCCACGGTCTCGCTCTCACTCTCGCTGTTATTCGGCATACCCGCGGGCTATGCCCTGTCCCGTTTTACCTTTCCGGCCAAGAACTTTTTCGCCACCGTCATTGACCTGCCCATCGTGGTGTCGCCGGCGGTCATCGGCGCCTTTTTGTTCGGGATCACGACCCGGTTTCCGTTCGACATGATCAGCGAGCATTACAACCTCTATATCGGGCGCAACGTCTACGGGGTGATCCTCGTACAGTTCACCGTGACCTGCGCGTTCTGCGCACGGCTCATGAAGGCCACCTTCGATATGATCCCGCCCAAGTTCGAGGCCGTTTCGCGTTCGCTGGGCGCGTCGAACTTCCGCACCTTTTTCAAAGTGGTACTCCCAATGGCCAAGAACGGCATCATCGCGAGCATGATCGTGGTCTGGGCACGCGCCGCCGCCGAGTGGGAGGGGCTTATGCTCTTTGTGGGCGCCTCGGAAGGCCAGACCGACATCATGCCCTTTGCCATCTATCTCGACTGGAACGGCGGCATGATGGGATGGGTCGCCTCCATGACCATTGTCTGTGTTCTCATGGCAATCACGGCCATGGCCGCCATGCGCATCATAGGAGGGAAGAGCAATGTCTGGTGAGAAATCCTCAGCCATAGCGCCTGCGGAAACATATAAAATGGCCGCACTGCGCGCGGGCGATCGAACAATCTTCAGATCGTTTTTCTACAGCTTCGCAGGCTTCCTGTTTCTCTACGCGGCCTACCTGTTTTTGAGCAACGTGGACCAGCTCTTCGTCACCGAGGCCGCGATCAAGACACGCGAGATCACGGCCTGGGGCGATGACCGCGAGATAATGAACATGTTCGCGGGCGGGTTCTGGAAGGATATCAATTTCTGGAAGTCGCTCAACCTCACGCTTATCATTACGGTCATCACCACGATCATATCCACCGTGATCGGCATCCCCACCGCCTATGCGCTCAGCCGGTACCGGATTCCGGGCAAGAGCATCATCGAGGTGCTGTTCTCGTCGGTGATCGTCATCCCCGCATCTTCCGTGGGGCTGTGCCTGATCGTGATGTTCAACTACGGGCCGTTCTGGGACCTGCAGCAGAAACTGGGTTTCCGGTTCGCCCACAGCATCTTTCCTGGCATGATCATCGCCTCGTTCGTGCTCTCTTTTGCGCTCGGCCTGAGCGCATGGAAGGCCACCTTCGAGAGCATCAATCCCCGGTTCGAGCATGTGGCGAGATCTCTGGGGAGCAGCCGTTGGCGTGCGTTCAGGACAGTAACACTGCCGATGGCAAAGAGCGGGCTGATCGCCGGGATCATCCTCGCGTGGACCCGGGCCATGGCAGAGTTCGGCGCAGTGCTCTTCTTCTGCGGGACCTTCAGCGAGCTGCCGTCTTCTCGGTTCAGCGCGCTGGAACGGGCGCTTCATGTGGACCAGGCGGACTGGCTATCCGTTTCGGTCTGGTCACAGATTGAATACGGGAACGTGGAGTACGGGTTCGCGCTGGCATTCATGCTGGTACTGATCGGGGGGCTGTCGGTCTATGTCATGCACCGGATCGGGGCCAAGGGATACATCTGGTAAGGAGTTTAAAGATCATGATCGAATTATGTGAACTCAGTGGAGATCTCGGAGAATTCAGGCTCAGCAACATCAATCTGGAGGTTCAGGACGGCGAATATCTCGTGCTGCTCGGTCCCACCGGCGCGGGCAAGACCGTACTGATCGAATACATCGTGGGCATCTATAAGCAGGACAAAGGCAGGATCCTGGTCAACGGACAGGACATCACTCCGCTCTATACCGAAGAGCGCAACATCGCCTACGTGCCGCAGGACTACGCCCTGTTCCCCAACCTGACGGTGGAGAAGAACATCGCCTTCGGCCTCGAGGCAAGGCGTATGCCGCAGGACCAGACGAAGAAGATCGTCTCGGGCATCATCGCGAAGCTCGGCCTGGAACACCTGTCCCACCGGATGCCCCTCAATCTGAGCGGTGGAGAGAAACAGAGGGTGGCCCTGGGCAGGGCACTGGCGACGGAACCCAAATTTGTCCTGCTGGACGAGCCCCTCTCCGCACTGGATGAGAACCTCAGGACCACCATGGCCAGAGAGCTCAGGGCCTTGCAGCAGGAGTCCCGGGCGACGTTCATCCATGTCTGCCACAATTTCGAGGAGGCATCGGATGTAGCAGACCGGATCGCGATCATGCACGAAGGAGAGCTTGTCCAGGTGGGGACGCTCGACGAGGTGAAGGCCGGGCCGAAGAATGAGTTCGTGGCCCGGTTTCTGAAGACAGGCAACATATTCAATGCATCCTCTGACGGGAGCACGGTCTCGTATAATGGAACACGGTTCCATCATACCGCCACCGGTTTCATCGGCGATGTGATGATGGCGGTCCGGCCCGAGAACATCCGGATTCGTACAGAGGCGAACGGTGAGGACGTCAACACGGTCCGGGGCAGGGTGACGCGTGTCATCTCGAAGCCGCACTTCAAGGAGATCAATGTGGATATCGGGATACCGCTGGTGGTCTACAGCATCACCAACGGTTTCGATGCCGGCGATGAGGTGCACGTGCACATACCGCCGGAACATATCATTGTTTTAAAAAGGGGGGTATGACCGTACCCCCTGGGCCGGTTCCGGTATCTGAAGGCGGGGTATCCAACATTTTTTAAGTAAAACAACAGGAAAGGAGTATTTTTATGGGGAACAAGGGGCTGATGTCATTTTTGATGCTTGTTGCGCTGCTGGTGTTCTTCTCCGTGCCGGTGTTTGCAGCGGCCGATGACGAGGGAGATGTCCTCAAGCGCATCGACAAGTTGCAGAGCCAGGTGGACGAACAGCAGAAGATCATCGATAAGTTGAGCGCGAACAGGGGCAATCTCTCGCTCTCGAAGCATATCGACAACCTCAGGGTAAGTGGAGATCTGCGGGTCCGCTATGAGCTGCGCGACCGCGATCTGGCCGCCGGCGGGGACGAGATCATGGAGCGCATGCGATTGCGGCTGCGGGCAGGCCTGCTCTGGAAGAGCTCCGCCGAGAACTGGGAGCTCGGGGCCGGCCTGATAACCGGCCCGGAAAAGGGGACTGTGCCATTCGATACCTGGGGAGAAAACCATTATTTCGAAACCGGAGACCTTCGCCTGGACTATGCCTATGCCCGGCATACCCTCGGCAGCCTGAAGCTCACGGCCGGCCAGCAGATCAACCCGTTCGTCACCAGCTGGCTCCTGTGGAGCTGCAACCTCAGGCCCACCGGGTTCACCGCGCAGTACGCAGCGAACGGATTTTTCGCGACTATCGGCGCATACGACGTCAAACAGTATGCACTTGACAACGGCAACACCGATCTGGGCATGCTCTATGCCGTTCAGCTCGGAACCGACATGAAGGCGGATGTGGTCAAGCTCACCCTGGCCGGCTCGTTCTACGGGTTCGACGGGGTGTTCGAGCGGAACGAACGTCCCAATCCGGACTACTCCTATATGATAGGCGATCTCTACGCCTCTGCGGGCGTGCCCGTGGGGAAGGCGAAAATCTCCGTGTTTGCCCAGACATTCTATAACTTCGGCGCGGAAGGCGACGAGGGCGAGGGAGTCCTCGGCGGAACGCTCGATCCGGAAGAGGAGAACCTGGGCTGGGTAATCGGGTTGGCTGCCAAGATAGACGCGCTCTCCCTCCAGTATTCCTATACACAGGTGGGAGCGGATTCATGCGTGATCGGCATCAAGGACGAGACCTTTGGATCCGGATTGAGCCAGACCGACCTCAAGGGACACAGGATCTGCATCTCCTACAGCCTGACGAAACATTTCTCAGTGGCGGGCAATGTATTCCTCTATGAGGCGCTCGAGAGAAGCAACCAGCCCGAGGTCGCATTCTACCAGACCGATTTGTGCTATAAATTCTGATCGCGCCGCCTGACAAGCGAAGATGCGTGTAGCGGCAGAGATGCCGCCGTGAAAAGGCAAAACGCATACCCGGGTGTAACGAGCCCGGGTATGCCTGTCTCCGGGTTTCCGGGGCTTGATAAGGCGCCGGATGAGGGCGGGCTCATAAAGGATGCATATGCTGCAGGCATGAGGAGGTCGCGAGGCGATCTTTTCCGCCACGCCGTTCAGTGCCTCTGCCTTCCTGCTCACTAGGATGCACGGCGGCATATGCGCCCTGTTGTTCGCACTGTTTCACCGGCACAGTCATTCGGGGTGCAAGCCCGCCATCGGCGACGTTCTCACCGGCATGGCGTCGCTGGCCGCAAAGCACAACGGAATCCGGAAGACCTCGCACGTCCGGGAGATGCTCGCCGAGTTTATCAAGATCACCGAACTGGGCTATGCCGCCGGCTACCCGGCGTCTGCCCTGGGCAAGCCCGAGGTGTATATCCCGGGAATGGGCTCCGTGCCGTATGGCCCGGGGAGCTGTATCCCCAACTCGATCTATGTCGATGTCGGGAGGTGCCTCACCGGCGAGGCGGTGTTCGAGGAGCAGGAGATGCTCTGCAGCATC
Organism: Deltaproteobacteria bacterium; assembly: GCA_018433085.1. Classification (GTDB taxonomy): domain Bacteria; phylum Desulfobacterota; class Desulfomonilia; order UBA1062; family UBA1062; genus Phosphitivorax. Next base: position 57,128 of record JAHDRW010000019.1, read on the forward strand.
GTTGGCGGCCTGCCTGCGACCTTTCCCAACGAGGGCGACCTCATCAGGGAGAAATCGGGGACGGGTACACATTAGGCATCCTCACACCTTATTCTGCATAAGAAGGCGGAAGCCGGACGTTTTTTTGTTTGCGATATAGTATATCATCTGGTATGTTTTTCCTGACTGAATTGTGTGGTTATGTTATTTCTTCCGAGCAGCTGACTTTTGGAGGAGAGGGAGAAGGCATCCCGGGTGCTTCCGGTCGCGTCTGCTCCCTGGGCTTGTCCAGTGTTATGAAGAAACTGTTGCCCGTGCAGTTGTCGCGAGCCGTTATCCGCTGATCAGACTGCCCCGGGCAGGGTATATTCCACCTGTTTCGTCGTCTGGTCTCGTCGGGAATTGTACTCCATGAGTACGCTTATCGGCGTATGCCTGTACCAGGGGCCAGAGGGGCGCGCTACGGCTCCGAACAGGTAAAATGAAGTAAGTGGATAGATAGCAGAAGAGGAGGCTGAGCAATCATGAAGAGGTGTATGCCATGCATTCCGCACCATGGTGCGACCGGCATCATGGGCAATCTGGCGGTTTTCCTGGTGCTTGTCGGATGTTTGTGCGTGACATCCGTGGATGATGCCGCTGCACGGGAAATTCCGAAGATCTCGAGCCCCACTGCGGACCACGGGAAATTCGACGTTCTGAATAACCCGATGGCAACGGGACCGGATGTTACGAAGACATGCCTTTCCTGCCATACTGAGGCCGGTGGACAGATGATGGAATCCATTCACTGGACCTGGGGAAAGGAAATGGGGGAGAAGGGGTGGATGGGCAAGGCCCACACCCTCAACAGCTTTTGAATCACCCCGCGCACGAACTGGTGCAGGTGCACCAGCTGTCATGCCGGCTATGGGTGGAGCGATGAGAATTTCGATCTCACCGCTGAAAAGAACATCGATTGCCTCGTGTGCCACGAGAGGTCCGGTGCCTATAAGAAGTTTCCCACCGACTGCGGCCACCCGGCGTATACCGAGAAGAATTTCGGCGGCAAGGCCTTTGCTCCGGTCGATCTCAACACGGTTGCCAAATCGGTCGGGAAGCCGGAGCTGAGAAACTGCGGGGTATGTCACTTCTATGGAGGCGGAGACGACGGGGTGAAACACGGCGACCTCGATTCAACCCTGCTGTCTGCGGACCGGGAACTCGATATCCATATGTCCAAGGACGGTGCCGGGCTCGACTGTGCCTCGTGCCATACGACCGTCAACCACGAGATCGCCGGCAGGTACTACACGGAGCCGGCGCAGATGGAGCGCTGCCTGGCCCTGCCCAAGGACTATTGCAACCGGATGTCCTGTGAATCCTGCCACGGGGCGCGTCCCCATGTAGAGAACGCCAAGCTCAACGACCATACCGACAAGGTGTCGTGCCAGGCGTGCCATATCCCCACGTTCTCCCGCGGAGGAAAGAGCACCCTGATGTGGTGGGACTGGTCGAAGGCGGGAAATCATGCGGATGACGGGAAGATGATCGTGAAAAAGGACCCCGACGGGAGACCCACGTACCATACCATGAAGGGCGAGATGCGCTGGGAGAAGGATGTCACGCCTGTCTATGCCTGGTACAACGGCGGCATGGAATACGTGACCCTGAACGACACCTTCTCTCCCGACGAACCGGTCCGGATCAACCGGCCCGAAGGCGGGTACGAAGATGCCTCGGCGAGGATCTTCCCCTTCAAGTATTTTCAGGGGCGCCAGGTATATGATGCACAGGCCAACCGTCTGGTCGTGACCAAGCTGTTCGGCCCCAAGGGAAGCGGAGCCTACTGGTCTGATTACGACTGGCAGAAGTCCGTCGAGGTCGGCATGGCCGGAAACGGGGATTTCAGCGGTGAGATCGGGTTCGTCGATACGGCGATGTACTGGCCCATCACCCATATGGTAGCGCCGAAAGAGGACTCGCTCCAGTGTGCGGCGTGCCATGTCCGCAACGGAAGGCTCGCATCGCTTTCCGGGTTCTACATGCCGGGGAGGGACCGGGCCGGGTGGCTCGATATGACGGGGTGGTCCCTGGTCGTCCTTTCGATTCTCGGAGTGGCCGCGCATGGGTTGGGACGCGTTCTGTTTCCTTTCCTGAGGAGGAAGAGAGATGAAGAATAAGATAAACATGTATACAAGGTTCGAGCGCCTGTGGCACTGGCTGCAGGCATTCCTCATCATCTCGCTTGCGATAACCGGGTTTGAGCTGCACGGGAACTATCGTGTGTTCGGCTTCGAGCAGGCCCATATCCTGCACATCCAGGCGGCGTGGTCCTTGCTGATACTGTCCGCCTTTGCCGTTTTTTGGCATATGACGACCGGACAATGGCGCCAGTATATCCCCACGTTCAAGAATTTCGACAAGATCCTGTACCATTACCTCGTGGGTATATTCTTCAACGAGCCCCATCCCTATGAGAAGACGCCGGAGGCGAAACTCAACCCCCTGCAGCGGCTCTCGTACCTTGCCCTCAAGGTATTCATCCTCCCGCTGCTCATTTTGAGCGGCCTGGCGTATTTCTTCTACAACCAGCTGCCCGGACTGGGAATCTCCATCGGTCTGAGACCTCTGGCCCTCGTTCATACAGCGGGGGCTTTCCTCATGCTGCTCTTTCTGGTGGTGCACGTGTACATGACGACCACCGGGGGCACGGTTTGGTCGTATACGTGGGCAATGGTCACCGGTTGGGAAGAGGTTGAGGAAAAAGAGTGAGGGCATGGCGGGAGAAGAGGGGAGGGTGACGGGAGAGTCCTTCCTCCAAGTTACAGAGGGACCGGGCCCCTCCCGTTCTCCTTGTCTTTGACTTTCTCAGAAAACCTTACCGATCTGCCCGGGGAAGGATGCCCTTGTCGATTTCCCTCAGGAGTGTTTTCGTCTGGTCCTTCAGCGGGAAGATCCCTGTTTTCTCCCTGAACAGGATTTTTCGTTCCTTGTCCACGATAAGGTACGTCCGGGAAGCCACCGGGAAGAGCCAGTGATCCGCGTCATAGATTTCCGCGATCTTTCCTTCCGTGTCTGAAAGAAGGGTGAGGTCGTGGAGGCCGTGTCTGGAGACGAAGCGCCGGTGCGACTCGATGGAGTCCACGCTGATCCCGAGAACCTTTATCCTCCGTGACTCAAACTCGTGGATGTTTTGCTGAAACTCAGCAAATTCTGACGTTCAGTATCTGGTGTCGTCTTTGGGATAAAAGGCGATGACCGCGCCCCGGTACTCCTGAAGCACATCGCTGAGCCTGACCGTGTTACCGTCCTGGTCGGCCAGGGCGAAATCATGGGCCGGGACGTTGGGAGAAAGGGGCTTCTGGTTGCCGTTCTGCGAGGCGCAGGCGGAGAGAAGCACCAGGGCGACGATACTGAAGAAAAGTCTTTTGTTCGGCATTCTTATCTCCTAAAGGGGTTTTTCTTCGTGAGAGGGAAAGATCTGGCGATAGAGACCTGCGTGGACCTTCTCATCCGGAAGTATGGTCTTCATGACCGTGCGCAGCCCGTCATCGACCGATCCGGACAGCACCTTTTCAATGTCCGCAACGGCCTGGGACTCGATGGCGCTGAGCTTCTTCATCTTCGATTTAAGCGACAGGGGCCTCATCAGGAAGGCCGTGAGCCTCCCCATGAAGAGCCAGAATTTATCTCCCCGCAGGGGTTTGCCAAAGGTCTTCTGCGCGAGCTTTTCAAACAGCCGGCCGTGCATGTGCTCTTGCCGGGCAAATTCGGAAAACCTTCTGCTCAGTTCGGGCTCGCTCTTTCTGTACTGTGCCGACAGGCTCCGGTAGAGGCCTGTGCCCATCATTTCCATACGGAAGGACCTCGTGATCCGATAGCTCATGTCATTCATACGATATGCTCCTCCAGCGGTTATTCCTCATTGAGGTTGAAGATATCCTTGAGTTCTTTCTGTTCCAGGATCTCGTGAAGCCAGAGCGTCATGTCAGGGGGATCGTAGAAGGGCTGTTCACGGAAGTGCATGAGAAACGGCTCGTAAAAGGATTCCTGGAAATTCATGAGACGGGAGCCGATTACCTCCTTGACCGCCCGCGAAGACGGCCGGTGATATCTGAGCCGCGCCGGGTCGATCATCCCCAGATCGAGGAAGGCCTTCACCTTGTGGGAACAGCGGCAGGGGTTGTCCGGGTTGATGTGGCCGCAGATCCCGTTCATGTAATCGAACACCTTTTTCCGGCTGCGTGAGAGCAGCTGCCGAAAATTTTCCCGGGAGATATTCATGACCTCGCTTCCAACGGTATCTCTGACCGCAAAGACCGCACCAAGGAGAAAGACCATCCTTTCCGTACGCTTCAGACAGAGCAGCATGCCCATCATGCACCCGGTCTTGACTTCATCGGCCATGATGCCCGCATCGGGGTGCGCGAACGTGCTGTTGTCGGGAAGTCTCTCGATAATGGAGACATAGGCATCGAAGTCGTGGATCCGCTTTTCGAATTTTTTTTGCCTCATGTTCAGCACATGGTTCACCACGATCCGATATAACCATGTACGGAAAGCGCCTTTCTCCTCCCGGTACGAGGCAAGGTTGGTAATGATCTTGATGAGGATCTCCTGCGTGATGTCCCCGGCATCGTCGTGGTCCATGACCATCTTGAATGCTATGTTGTAGATCCATGACTGGTGGCCCGAGACCAGTTCCTCCAGGGCTCCGGCATTCCCTTCCAGAGCGGCGCGGATAAGGGCGGAGTCATGGGCGTCGGTTGCCGCGCGTTCGCTGAACGGGTTGCGCATTCGATTATTTTTTGTATTCGCCATATGGTATTATACAGACAAAACAGCCACATGTGACAAAGAAATGCCGCGATACCGGTTTCGGATATGAACCCTGATCCGCAATGGCGCGATTCGGTGTGACGGTTTTTCCCGATCTGTCCGGCACGACGCATCCGGAATATACAGAAAAAAGCCGGACAGCTTGCGAGCCGCCCGGCTTTTTTCTGTTTCCCATCGTGGATGCCGGATTTTCTGGTATAATCTCCTTATCGTCCTTTTCGCCAAATACATAACCCGCCATTTTTTGGCACCATTGATTTGTGCTCCACCCAAGGTTGTCTTTGTAAGAAGCCGAATGCATGGATAATTTTCATAAAGGAGGCGGCGTACGGTCACATCGTTGAAGTCGGTGGTCTGCGCCGTCTGCATCGCACTTGCCGCATCTTGTGTTTTCGCCCAGGATCTTAAAAGGGGAAAATATGCTTTTCATCGATCCATATCACGAGGGTTATGCCTGGAGCGACAGACTCACCTCAGGCATACGGGAGACCATCGAGGGCAGGGGTAAAGGCATCAGTATCTTCCGGAGGGACACCAAGAGGAACGCATCCACCGGATTCAAGGAGAACAAGGCCCTGGAGGCAAAGGCCCTGATAGAAAGGTTCAAGCCGGACGTGGTCATCGCCGCGGATGACAATGCATCGCCAGCGGCCGGAGAATAGGTTATCTGTCCGCACCTGTTTACCGGTACGGGCGAGCCGACGTCCGGCCGTGCGCCCGAGGGGGAAGATGCTTCAGCGGGGGCCGCGCCGTCAGTACAGATCGTATTCGACGAGCCTGCCGTCCAGGGGGCCGTTTTTCAGGGGACGCTTCCAGGACGTATGCAGCCCCACCGACTTGATGAGACCGCGGTCGCCGAAATAGACATAGGCCTTCGATCCGGTGCACTTTTTCTTGAGGAAGTCCCCGAATTCCTTCATGAACGCGGCCATGTCCTGTTTTCTGCTCAGGCGTAGGCCATAGGGCGGGTTGGTGATGATGGTCGTGTTCCGAAGCCCGGGGATGTCCTGGAAACGTTTCTTGTTGAGCACGATGTCTTTCCCGCCGGGTAGCCTGCCGGAATTTACCGTGGCCGCGGCAACCGACTCGCCGGACGAGTCGCTGCCCGATATGAGGCCCTGGGGGAGTTCCCTGATCTCGCGGTCGGTCTGTTTTCTGATCCTGGTCCACAAGCCGCGGTCGAAATCCGGGAGGTACTCGAAGCCGAAGGCGGTGCGCAGGTATCCGGCCGGAATCCTGCAGTAGTGCATCAGGGCCTCGCACAAGAGCGTACCGGAGCCGCACATGGGGTCGTACAGGGGCGTATCGCCCTGCCAGCCGCTGAGCCGGATGATGGATGCGGCAAGGGTCTCCTGCATGGGCGCGTCCATGGAGTGCTTGCGATAGCCTCTTCGGTGCAGCGAGCCCCCGGAGGTGTCCAGATAGATGGTGGCCTTGTTGTTGGCGATGTGGAGGTTGAAGACCACGTCCGGCTTGATCCTTTCCACATTGGGCCTGCGGGTGCACCATTCGTTGAAGGTGTCGACGATGGCGTCTTTCAGCACCAGGGCGGCGTACTGGGAGTGGGTGATCCGGCTGTGCGAGACATTGGAGTTCACCATGAAGGTCTTGTCCAGGCCGAAGATCTCGGGCCACGGGACGCAGCGCGCCATCTTGTAGAGATACTTGGTGTCGTGGCAGTCGAAGCTGATAAGCGGGGCCAGCACCCGCGTGATGATCCGCGAGAGATAATTGACGCGGTACAGGGTTGCCTTGTCGGCATTGAAATACAGGCCCCGGAAGGCGGTCTTCACATCGCTTGCCCCCAGAGAGGCTATTTCCCGCGCGCCGAGGTCCTCGATCCCGTCCGCCACCTGGGCGAAGAACCGGTATCCCTTGAGATAGTCATACATCCTGGTATCCATGGTAAGCCCTCTTTCTTGAATTCACAAGGCATACAGCACGGGCATGGGAGATGTAAAGGGCCTTGGCGAGGATGTCTTGCCTTTGAAGACCCAATGAATATTCTTTTATTATATCAGCCCGTTTTCGTGATTCGATTCTTTTTCAGCCAGGCGATTGTGTCCGGAACGGCCGGGCTCCTGCCTTCTTATGAAAAGGGGCGGCATCTGGCGCCGGATAAAGAGACGGGATGAAGGAGGGAAGAAGAGATGGTTGAAGCGTTATCGCCGGACAGGCTCAAGACAAGTTGCGATCCGGATATATTCGGGTGTGCGGACAGCACGGGTATTGCACCCCTCCAGTCGATCATCGGCCAGTCCAAGGCGCTCAGGGCACTGCAGTTCGGGCTGGACATCTCGAACAAGGGGTTCAACATCTACGTTTCCGGAGCACCGGGCACGGGGAAGAAAACCGCGGTGAAACGGTATCTGGAGGAGATAGCGAAAGGCAAGCCCACTCCCCCGGACTGGTGCTATGTCAATAACTTTCAGGAGAGCGATCGCCCCAAGGCCATCTCTCTGCCTGCGGGCCGGGGGAGGGTGTTCAAGAAGCAGGTCGACCGGTTCGTCGACGCTGCGAGGGAAGACATCAAAAAGGCGTTCGAGAGCGAGGAATACATAACCAGGAGAGGCGATACCATCAAGGAGATCCAGCAGCGCAAGGAAAACCTGATAACCAGAATCAACGAGCGGGCACAGAAGCAGGGGTTTGTCATCCAACCCACCCCCATGGGCCTGGTGACCATCCCTATGAAGGATAACCGGCCGCTCACCGAGGAGGAGTTCCGGTCTCTGGAAAAAAAGGAGCAGAACGCCATCAGGCGCAAGCAGAAAACCCTCAACGAGAAGATGAAGGAAACCGGCCGCCAGATGATCGCCATGGAGAGACAGACCCAGGACATGGTGGACAGCCTCGACCGCGAGATCGCCTCCTACACGCTGGACAACCTCATGGAAGAGCTGAAGGAGAACTTCGACGACATTCCCGAGGTGCTGCGCTATCTCGACGACATGCGCACCGACATGCTGGACAACCTCTCCCTGTTCCGCTCGGAGGAGGAAAAGCAGGCAATGCCGCCGGGGATGCCGACAGGACTCCCCCTGCTCCCCAGAGACGACATCCGGTTCCGGAAATATAGGGTGAACGTGGCGGTGGACAACACGGATCTAAAAGGTGTGCCCATCATCATGGAGCTCAATCCGTCATACTACAATCTTTTTGGCCGAATCGAAAAGGAGGCCATGCTGGGGGCGCTGTTCACGGACTTCACCATGATCAGGGCAGGATCGATCCACCGGGCGAACGGCGGCTACCTGATCCTGCCGGTCGAGGACGTGCTCAGGAATTATTTTTCCTGGGAGAGCCTGAAGCGCTCCATCCGCAACCGCGAGATCACCATCGAGGAACTGGCCGAGCGGCTGGGCTACATGACCACCCGGTGGCTCATGCCCGAGCCCATCCCGTGGCGGGTCAAGGTCGTGCTCATCGGCGAGCCGTGGCTCTATTACCGGCTCTTCGAGCTCGACCCCGACTTCCGGGACCTGTTCAAGGTCAAGGCGGACTTCGATAACGTGATGGAGAGGAGTGAAGAAAACATGAGGCATTACGGATCGTTTGTCTGCAGCATCTGCAACGAGGAACATTTGAAGCATCTCGACAAGGATGCCATTGCCAAGGTGGTGGAGCATAGCAGCCGGCTCGCCTCCGATCAGCAGAAGCTCTCCACGCGCTTCGGCGACATCTCGGACATCGTGCGCGAGGCAAGCTTTTATGCCACATCCGAGGATGCCCCCCTGGTCAGTGTGTCACATGTGAAGGAGGCCATCGAGCAGAGGTTCACCCGTTCGAGCCTCCTGCTCGAGAAACTCCGGGAGATGATCAGCCAGGGCGTGATCAAGATCGATATCGAGGGTGAAAAGCCGGGGCAGGTCAACGGTCTCTCCATCATCGACCTGGGGGACATCATGTTCGGCAGGCCGAACAAGATCACGGCGAGCATCGGGCTCGGGAGGGAGGGACTCATCGACATTGAGCGCGAGGCCAAGCTCGGAGGGCCGATCCATACCAAGGCCGTGCTCATCCTGTCGGGATATCTCGCCCATCGCTATGCCCAGGACAAGCCCTTGAGCCTCTCAGCACGGCTCGTGTTCGAGCAGAGCTATTCGGGAATCGAGGGCGACTCTGCCTCGTGCGCAGAGCTGTACGCGCTTCTCTCGGGTCTTTCAGGGGTGCCCATCAAGCAGGGCATCGCGGTCACCGGTTCGGTCAACCAGAAGGGCGAGGTCCAGGCCATCGGCGGGGTCAATGAAAAGATCGAGGGATTCTTCGGGGTGTGCAAGGAAAAGGGCTTCAACGGCGAGCAGGGGGTTATGATCCCGGCGAGCAACGTGAGGAACCTCGTGCTCAAGGACGAGGTGGTGGACGCGGTGAAAAGGGGCGATTTCAAGATATGGAGCGTCAGCACGATCGACGAGGGTATTGAGATCCTCACCGGCAGGAAGGCGGGCGAACGGCAGGCGGACGGCACCTTTGGAAAGGGCACGATCAATCAGCTTGTGGACTCGCAGCTCAAGGAGCTGTCCGAGAAATGGATGAGCTTTTCAAACGGCGATTCGGGAAACGAGCATTGACCCGGTGCCTGGGCTACCTGTCCGCCGGGGTCCTGTGACCGCTCCTCAAGGAGTCGGCGGGCCCCATGGAGCCATCCCGCGAGGAACACTTATGCGCTCTTTTTTTAAGTGGTCCACAGGCCGATGAATATGGCCTTTCCTTACTCCATGCCGGGCAGACTCGCGGCCAGCCTGGCGAACAGCATCGCGCCCACGGCCAGGGCGGATTCGTCGAAATCGAACTCAGAGCTGTGCAGGGGTCTGGTGAGCCCCTTTTCCGCGTTGCCCGCCCCCAGGAAGAAAAAGCACCCAGGCACCTCCCTGAGGTAAAACGCCATGTCCTCGCTCGCCATGAGAGGCGGAAGCTCCAGAAGCCCGTCGACCCCCGGCGCGTCGCCGGCCGCCCGGCAGAGGAGGTCGGTCATCTGTGCGTCGTTCACCACCGGGGGGTATCCCTCCCGGTAGTCCAGTTTAAAGCCTGCCCCGAACTCGTCGGCGACCCGGGCCACGAGCCTGCGCATGCAGCCCTGCATGGAGGCCCTCTCTTCCGGGTTCAGGGTCCGCACGGTCCCGGTGAGCTCCACCTCCTCGGCGATGACGTTGGAGGCCTCGCCCCCTCTGACGGTGCCGATGTTGATCAGCGACGAGGCGCCCGACTCGCTGTTTGCCGTGTTCAAGGCATGGAGATCGCCGATGATGCGGGCGCTTGCCCTGATGGCGTCTATGCCGGTCTCGGGCATGGATGAATGCCCGCTTCTTCCCGTGATTTTCAGGACGAACGAATCCATGGCTGCCATGATCGTTCCCTTGCCCCAGCCGAGAGTTCCGCAGGGAAGGGCGGTGATGAGGTGGAGGCCGAAGGCGGCATCAACTCCGGGGTTTTTCAGGACGCCGTCCTCGATCATCTTCTTCGCCCCGCCCGCCCCCTCTTCGGCGGGCTGGAACACGAACTTTATCTGCCCGCGCAGGCGTCTCTTCATGCCGGAGAGGATGGAAGCCGCGCCCAGGAGGATGGCCATGTGGCCGTCGTGCCCGCACGCGTGCATGACCCCGGGGTTTGTCGAACGGTAGGGCGATAAGGATTTTTCCTGGATGGGCAGGGCGTCCATGTCCGCCCTGAGCATCAGGGTCCTTCCCGGGGTTTCTCCCCGGAGCATGCCCACCACGCCGGTTCTGCCCACGCCCTCACGGACCTCCATGCCCAGGTTCCGGAGATAGTCCGCGATGATGCCCGCCGTGCGGTTTTCGCGGAAGCCCGGCTCGGGATGCCGGTGAAAATCCCGCCTGAGCCTGACCATCTCGTCCCTGAGCCCGGATACCCTTTGCTCGATCTCGGCTATGACATTCATGCTCTCATTATAACAGGATCTTGTCTCCCCGGGGAGCCGTGGTTTTCTCATGGACCCCGTGTCCCGGGTTTTCATGATGCTTGAAACAAGGGATCTTTCCCGGCCCCAGTGGCGTTCCATAACCCTGCTTGATTATTCCCGGGGACCTGGTATATTAATTGTAAAAGAAATGTAAAACCATACGATGGTCATGTGCCGGGCCACGGGGATAGGCTGGGTAGGCCTTTGTTCGGCATGACCTGTTGAGAAGGGCAGTGAGGAGGAAAAACCGTGAAGAATTCTGTCATCGGCATCGATGTGGGCTCTGTGTCCGTGGGACTGGCAGTGCTCGGACCTGAAGGGAACATTGCCGGCATTGATTATCGCATCCATGGGGGGAGGATACGGGAAACCCTTGCCGAAATGCTCGGCTCGATCGCTCCGCAGGGAAGGTTCCTCGTTGCAATAACCTCATCGACCCCGCCTTCGGTCCGCTTCAGTGAGCGGGTGGACAATCAGGTGGCCGTGATCGCGGCGGCGAGGCACCTTCATCCCGGGGTCCGCTCCATCCTTCAGGTAGGTGCGGAGAAGTTCTCTCTTATTCTCTTTGACGGCCAGGGCAACTATCTCTCGAGCAGGACGAACACCTCGTGCGCGGCCGGGACCGGGAGCTTCCTCGACCAGCAGGCCGTGAGGCTGAGCCTGGAGGGCACCCCGGAGCTGAGCCGGATGGCACTGGAAAACCGCGGGCCCATCCCGAAGATCGCATCCCGGTGCGCTGTGTTTGCCAAGACCGATATCATCCATGCGCAGCAGGAGGGATATTCGCTTCACGAGATCTGTGACGGCCTGTGCCAGGGGCTTGCCAGGAACATTGCGGACACCCTGTTCGCAGGCGTGAAGGTCGAGGGGCCGGTCGTGTTCTGCGGAGGTGTATCGAAAAACAGGGCCGTGGGAAGGCATATCGGCGAGATGGTGGGAAGAGAGCTTGAGGTGGACGGGTATTCGCATGTCTATGGAGCCATTGGCTCTGCCGTCCGGTTGCGGGAAAGGACCGGAGAGCCGGACGTGTCGTTCATCCGGCCCGGAGACGTCGTTCTCCCCCGTGACGATTCGAGGGCATACGCCTTTGACGGCTTGAGCCTCACCGGTTCGTCATACCCGGACTTCTCGGCGCACGAGCGCTACGATTACCAGGTGCTGACGAGAAAGGTTCCCGATACGGTGGAGGTGGATGTATACGAAGACCTCTCAGGTGCAGGGGCCGCCGGTGTCTTTCTCGGGATCGATATCGGTTCCACCAGCACCAAGGCGGTCCTCATGGATGGGTCGAAGACCGTGATGGCGGGTCTGTACACCAGGACCGCGGGCAGGCCCGTGGATGCGGTGTGCGCGGTGTTCGAAGCCGTCGACGCCCTCAAGGCCCGATACGGATTCTCGCCCGTCATTCTCGGCAGCGGGACAACGGGCTCCGGCAGGAAGCTGATCGGCGGGATCATCCGCGCAGATATGGTGGTCGATGAGATATCCGCCCACGCAAAGGCCGCCTGTGAGCTGAATCCCGAGGTCGACACCATCATCGAGATCGGTGGGCAGGACTCCAAGTTCACCACCCTCAAACACGGGCAGGTGAACTTCTCGATCATGAACACGGTCTGCGCGGCAGGCACGGGCAGTTTTATCGAGGAGCAGGCCCGGAAGATGAGCTGCCCCCTCCACGAGTATGCGGACCGCACCCTGGGCGTGAAGGCCCCTCTCGCAAGTGACCGGTGCACGGTGTTCATGGAGCGGGACATGAACTATTGCCTCTCGGAAGGGTATTCGCCCGACGAGGTTCTGGCCTCGGCCCTGCACTCGGTGTGCGAGAACTACCTGACCAAGGTCGCCGTGGAGGGGATGATCGGCCGGACCATCCTGTTCCAGGGCGCCACCGCAAAAAACGCGGCCCTTGTGGCGGCATTCGAGCACCGGTTGGGCAGGCCCGTCATCGTCTCCAGATTCTGTCACCTTACGGGCGCCATGGGCGTGGCCCTCATGCTTGCCGAAAAGGGGGTCGAGCAGACCGCCTTCGCCGGGCTCGGCCTGTATCGGAGCCGCATTCCCGTCCGCACCGAGGTGTGCACGCTCTGCCCGAACAGCTGCAAGATCACGGTGGCGGATATCGACGGCAGAAGCGTCGCCTGCGGGTTCCTCTGCGGCAGGGACTACGAGACAGGGAAGCGGGCGGATGCGGACCGTTCGGGGTTCGACCTGCTCAGGCAGCGCAAGAGTATGTATGCATATCCGTTTCAGGGCCGTTCAGAACGGGGTATTACCATCGGCATCCCGGCCGCGCTCCATCTGTTCGACGACCTGGAGTTCTGGCGGTACTTTTTCGACCTGCTCTCCATCCACACCGTCACGAGCCGGGGATTGAAGGGCGCTCTCAAGGAGGGGAGGTATCTGGCAGGGGCCGAGTTCTGCGCACCCATGACCGCCCTGCACGGTCACGTCGCATATCTCATGGACAAATGCGACTATGTCTTCGCGCCCTTCTATTTCGAGGAGCGGACGCAGGACACCCCGGCCAGAAGGCAGTATTGCTACTATACCCAATACGCGCCGAGCCTGGCCGGCGTCGCGGCGGGAGATCAGTGTCACAGGGTCCTCTCACCCCTGGTCCGCTATCTCTACAGCAGCCTCCGAACCAAGTTCGAGCTCTTCGCCATGCTCAAGGAAATCACGGGCGGCCGGATCTCCTATCGTGAGGTCTCGCATGCCTACGACAGTGCCCTTGCCCGGCGCGAGCAATCACGGAAGGCCGGGATCGAGCTGTGTGCGCGTGAGAGGGCAAAGGCCCATGGCATCCAGGTGGTGCTTCTGGGAAGGCCCTACACCGTGCTAGACCCAACCATGAACAAGGGCATCATCGACATCTTCGCCTCCCAGGGCGTGCCGGTCTATTTTCAGGACATGATCCCCGAGCAGGAGATCACCGATGCGTCTCTGAAAGAGCTGCTGGACGATCTGCCCTGGAGGCACGCGGCCGACATCCTGCGCACGGCCGATACCGTGGCCGGGATGGAGGGGGTGTATCCCGTGTTCGTCACCTCGTTCCGCTGCTCACCGGACTCCTTCGCCGCAGAGTACTTCAAGAATCTCATGAACTCACGCGGCAAGCCCTACCTGATTCTCCAGCTGGACGAGCACGATTCGAACGTGGGTTACGAGACCAGGATCGAGGCCGGCTTGAGGTCTTTCTCGAATCATTTCTCCCGCAGGCGCTTCGCGCCCCCGTCCATCCTCCCGTCCATCTCGCCGGAGAAGAGGATCGGGAATAGGACCATCGTCGTGCCCAACTGGGACCGTTTCTCCTGCAGCCTTCTGGCCGCATCCCTGCGCAGGGAAGGTTTCGACGCCAGGCTCATGGACCAGACCGGTACAGGGCTTCAGAGAAGCCTCAGGCACAATACCGGTGAGTGCATTCCCATCAACATCATGGCGCAGGAGTTCATGGACTACCTGACGGGGAACGATCTGGACCCGGCCCGGTGCGTGCTGTGGATCGGCAACGGGGAAATCCCCTGCAACCTGAAGGTGATCCCCCATCACATCAAGAACATCCTGAACAAGAGCGGTCCGGCCATGAGCAGGGCCCACGTCTACCGCGGGGACATCTCGTTTCTGGACATCTCGCTCAAGGCCGGGGTGAACGCGTACTTCGCCTTCATGTTCGGGGGCATGCTCAGGAGGGCCGCCTGCAGGCTGCGGCCGTATGAACTCCATGCGGGAAGCGTGGACGAGGTGATCGAGGACGGGCTCAAGCTCTTTATCGATGCGTTCGAGGGCCTGTCCTCGCGCGAAGATGTCCTCAAGGCCGTGGTCGACCGTCTCAGGGCCATACCGCTGCGTTCCGAGTCCAGGCCCCGCGTGGCCATATTCGGGGACCTGTACGTGCGTGACAACGACGCCATGAACCAGGGTCTCATCACGTTTGTCGAGGCATGTGGGGGCGAGGTGATCACCACCCCCTACAGCAGCTATGCAAAGATGGTGTCCCGCCCCTATTTCAAGAAGTGGTTCAACGAGGGCAAATACGTGCGGAGCTTTTCCTGCCGGGCCGTGCTCTCGGCACTGACCACACTGGAGAAGAAGTATTACCGCTATTTCCAGCAGGTGCTGGGAGAGCCCGACCACGAGTTCAACGATCCCGTCGAACACATCCTGGAGCCATACCGCCTCAGGAGCGAGCACAGCGGGGAGACCATGGACAATATTCTCAAGACACATTACATCCGGAAATACTACCCGGATGTAGCGCTCTTCATCCAGGCCAACCCCGCCTTCTGCTGCGCCGCGATGGTGACCGAGGCAATGGCCGGCAGGATCGAACGGGTCACCGGGGTACCGGTGGTGAACGTGACCTATGACGGCACCTTCGGCGAGAAGAACAGCGTCATAGTGCCCTATCTGGCCTTTCCCCGGAAACCGGGGCAGGCGGACTCCGTGCAGGACGCCATCAGCAGGGCGGGGGGGTTCTGAAGCGGCTTGGGAGATTCCGGCTGGAAGAGGCACTGGTTTTTTCCGGTGATCGGCGGTATTCTGTCTTTTACAGGGAGGAGGGTATCGTATGAAACCCGTGGTGCTGTCCCTGGCTCCGCTTCCGGCGGAGTTGGTCAGTGCGCTGATCATGCAGACATCCGGTCTTCCGGATTTCGATGTGGTCTCGGGCGGAGGGATGAGCCGCGAGGATCTCCTGGATGCCTTTTCACGTGCCGACGTGGTCATGGGTGACTACACCTTCCAGCGCCCGATATCGTCCGATCTTATCGAGAAGGCCTTTTCGTTGAGGCTTATCCAGCAGCCAAGCGTGGGCTATCAGCATATCGACGTCGATGCGTGCACCGAACGCCGTATACCGGTGGCCAACACGCCGGGCGCCAACACCGCGAGCGTCGCCGAGCACACCATGGCCTGCGGCCTGAGCCTTCTGAGAAAGCTGTCAGCGGCCAACCAGGGCATGCGGGAAGGAAGGTGGGACCAGCTGTCGCTCAATCCCGCCGAGCTCGCCGGGAAGACCTGGGGCCTTATCGGCTTCGGCCGGATCGGGCGGGCCGTGAGCCTGAGACTGAAGCCCTTTGCGCCGGCGCGGGTGCTCTATTACGATGTCGTGAGGCTTTCCGCACAGGAAGAGGACGAGTTTGGGGTGGACTATACCCCGTTCAGCGACCTCCTGGGTCTGTCCGATATCGTGAGCCTCCACGCGCCCCTGACCGAGGCCTCCCTGCACATGATCGGTGATGAGGAGCTCGGGCGTATGAAGCCGAGCGCATATCTCATCAACGTGGCCCGCGGGGAGCTCGTTGACGAGGAAGCCCTGGCCCGCGCCCTCAAGGAGGGGCGGATAGCCGGGGCCGCCGTGGACGTATTCTCCCGCGAGCCGGTCGCCGGGGACAACCCCCTGCTGGGAGCAGCCGGAAACAATCTCCTGCTCTCGCCCCATGTGGCCGGCGTGTCCACCGAGGCGGCAGGCAGGATCATCACCATGGCGGCGGGCAATATCGCCCGTGTGCTCAAAGGCCTGGAGCCGCTGCATGTGGTCAACGGCACGTTCATCACGCCCGCGGGAGAGAGGAGCACGGAATGAAGGCAGCCCATGTTCTGGTCAAGACAGCGGTTACGCTCGGTATCGATGTGTGCTTCGCCAACCCGGGCACCACCGAGATGCCCCTGGTGGAGGCCATGGATGCGATCGAAGGCATGAGGCCGGTCCTGGGCGTGTTCGAAGGGGTGTGCACGGGCGCGGCCGACGGGTTCGGGCGTATGGCCGGGAGGCCCGCCATGGTGCTCCTGCACCTGGGGCCGGGGCTGGCAAACGGCATCGCCAACCTCCACAACGCCCGCAGGGCTCACACGCCCATGTTTGTGGTTGTGGGCGAGCACGCCACCTGGCACCGGGAATACGACCCCCCGCTGGCCATGGACATCGAGTCCCTGGCGAGGACCTTCTCCGGCTGGCAGAGGACCACGGCCCGGTCGGGGGATGTTGTCCGGGACGTGACGGAAGCCGTCTCCCTGGCCGGGCAGGGGCGGGTGTCCACATTGATTTTTCCCTACGATCTCCAGCTGGAAGAGGGGCCCGAAGGCCGCGCCGAAGCCGGTCCTCGCGCGTGCGAGCCCGTGGATGCCCGGACCATAGAGAGCACGGCCGCCAGAATCAAGAGGGCGAAGATGCCCGTGCTCGTCCTCGGGGGCATGGCCTTGCGGAGAGAAGGGCTTCTGACGGCGGCCCGGATCAGGGCGGCCTCCGGGTGCGACCTGCTGGCCGAGACCTTCCCCGCCCGCATGGAGCGGGGCGCGGGTCTGCCCGATGTGCCCAGGATCCAGTACCTGCCGGAGATGGCCATGGACCAGCTCTCCCGGTATGACCTGCTGATCTTTGCCGGCGCCCGGGTGCCGGTTTCCTTTTTCGGATACCCGAATGTGCCTGCTCAGCTCGTGGACGAGAGCAAGGAGACCCTTATGCTCACAGAGGAGGGCCAGGATGCCGGCGAGGTTCTGGAGGCACTGGCGAGAGAGCTTGGGGCGCCGTCTTCTGCCCCCGGGGACTGCCTGGCAAGGCCGGCGGGCATGGACCTGCCCTCGGGCCCGCTCAGCGGTGACAAGATCTGCGCGGTCCTGGCCGCGCTCCAGCCCGCGGGGAGCATTGTGGTGGAAGAGGCGATCACGAACAGCCTGCTGTATCATCCCCTGACCGCAGGCTCCCGGCCGTTCACCCTCCTGACGCTCACCGGAGGGTCCCTGGGACAGGGCCCGCCCTGCGCCGCGGGCGCGGCCATTGCCTGCCCGGACAGGCAGGTGATCAGCTTCCAGGCGGACGGGGCCGCCCTGTACACCCTGCAGGCCCTGTGGACCCAGGCGCGGGAGCAGTTGAACGTGATCACGCTCGTCTGCTCCAACCGAAGCTACGATATTCTCAGGCTCGAGTTCACGAGGCTGGGGGTGTTCCAGCCAGGTCCCGCGGCCGCGAGGCTCATGGACCTGTCAGGGATAGACTGGGTGAGGGCGGGGGAGGGCATGGGAGTGCCCTCGGTGTCGGTGGAAACCGCGGAGGATCTGGCAAGGGAACTCTCCCGGGCCCTGGGCGAAAAAGGCCCCCGGCTGATCGAAATGGTCCTGTGATATGAGGCGCTTCCCTCATTGGACCCCGCGATATTAAAGGGCAGGGCAACCTTTTGGAGGGGTCATGGAGGGCTCCCATGCAGAAAGCCTTCCCATGGGTATCCCATACGCCGGCAGCTCCGCCGGGTCGGCATCCCCTGCTGGAGGGCCTTTCACGGAAAGGTGTCTTCTTGCCTGAGGACTACGGCCCGTTATTCAGATCCCCAAGACGAATATGATGGAGGCCCTTTCTTCCCTGAGGACTCCGGGTCCTGGCTCTTCCGGAAAAGGCGATCGTCACGAGTGCCCTTTTCCCTTTGCCGCCTTTTTCTCGTTTTCCCTTTTCTTCTCCTCTTTTCCCCGATCTTTCTTCTCCTGTTTTTCCTTCAGATGGTCCAGGGGGATGTGCATCCCCTGCTGGAAGAGGCGGTTGACCAGCGGGAAGGAGAGGTTCTCCGGTCCGTAGAGGATGAACTGGACGCTCGGCAGGAAAAAGTACGTCACCGGCCTCTTCACGAGAAGAATTCGCGAGAGCTCCCGGGCCACGGGGTGCACGCCGCCGATCTCGAGCTCGACGTCTTTCGGGTTCAGGGACATCCCGAGCCTGCGGGCATTTATCTTGAACTCCGTGAACTGGGGCTGCCTGAACTGGTAGAGACGGATGAGGAATTTCATCAACTTGTTCATGGGGGTGGAGATCTTCCGTCCCCTGAGGCGACAGATCAGCTCATCGCCTTCCTTGAGCTCGCAGCCAAGCCAGTCGTCCGAATCCGTGAAATCGATGGACGCCAGGAACTTGGGGAAGCCCGAGAAATCGATTCCCCACCGAAGGGCCGCCTCGGTGGTCACGGGGAGATGGAAGATATAGGGATAGAAGTTGAACTGGATGAGCTGGCGCAGGAGGTTGTAGCCCGGCAGGGGCATGATGTGGGGGTTGTTGAGCACGATGGTGAAGGCGAACTCGTTGTAGGGCCCCACGTCGGTGTCATGGTACTCGAAACATGCCAGTCCCACGGCCCCGACACCCGGAAAGATCTGCGCGGGCGTGAACCGGGGGTCGGGAAGCAGCCTTTTCAGGGCAAGGAGATTGGCCGGAAAAACGGCCAGAAACGCCCTGGCATCGCGATAGAAGATGGGGAGCTTGACCTTCTGCCCCGCAGCCCACACATCGACCTGTTCCACACCGGCAAAGAAATCGTTTTTTTTGGTATCCGTCATCGAACCCTCCTCTTTGATAATACATGACTGTATGGTAATATTATAAAATAATATGTCGTGATTACAAGGACGAACGGAAAGCCCCCGTCTCGGCCTGGAAAACAGGCCGGTCCTGCTCTGCGGAGCGGTTTACCGGGGGCGGACGGGCGACGGTTTTTCCGAGCGCCTCTGTTCGGATGTGAAACGGGGAGGTTTTTATGGATCTTTCTCTGTATGCGCGGGAAGGGGAGCGGGAGTTTGTGGAGCTCACCCGGGCGTTTGTGCGGAAAACCGTGAACCCCATGTTCGGGGGCGACGCCCCTGACGGCGACCTCGACAGGGTGCCCTCCATCCTGGACGCAGCCTTCGAGGTGGGGATCGCGGCATCGCCCCGATCCGGGATGCCGGGCTTCGAATACGGCATATGGGGAACCTCTTCGGACAACCCCGGGGGGGTGAGGCTCTCGGCCATCCTCTTGTCGATCGTGGCCGAGACGTGCGCGGGAATCGCCATGAACCTCCATGTGCAGGGTCTTGCCTCGCGCGTTATCACCTCATCGGAGAACGATCTCCCCGAGCCTCCGGCCCGGGTGGCGGTCGCGCTCCAGGAAGGGCACACGCCTCCGTGCTACCGGGCGCTTCTCGGGCAGGGGGGCAGATCCGATGAGGGCATCGGCACCCGGGCCATTCCAGCGGAAACGGGATGGGTGATCAGCGGGAGCAAGTCCTTTATCTACGGTATGGAAGGGACGGACGCCTTCCTGGTTTTCTGCAGTACGGCGGAACACCACGGGGGTGAGAACCCGGGATGCCTTCTGGTACCTGCCGGCGCACAGGGACTCGAGGTCCGGGACATCGGCGGGAGGACGGGCATACGGGCCTGCGGGCTCAGTCATCTTGCCTTGAAAGATGTGAAAGTTGCCCCTGAACATTATCTCTCAAGCGGTGAGGCCTTTTCCCAGGTCGGACAGGCGGTGTGCCTCCACTGGCTCGGCATTTCGGCCATTGCCGCAGGGAACGCGTCGGGAGCCCTGAAGGCTGCGCGCGAGTATGCGGCCGTCCGCTACCAGGGGGGGACCACGATAGAGGAGCACCCGGCGGTCAGAAAACTCCTGGCCCTGTCGGAGGCCAGGGTCGAGGCTGCCTTCGCGCTTCTCCTCCAGACGGCCGGGTTTGCTTCCGGAAACGCTGATTTCCTGCGTCGGTGCGCCATTACCAAGCTCATGACAACAGACTGGGCATTCTCTGCGGTCACCGATGCCCTGCAGGTCTTCGGGGGCTACGGCTACATGGAAGACTACGGCATGGAAAAGCGGCTGCGCGATGCAATCGTGCTCAAGACAACGGCAGGATCGCGGAACTATATGGAGACCTTTATCTCCGATGCGGGAAGGGGGGAGATCCGATGAAGCCCGAAGCGCTCGATTTTCAGGCCGGGGTGGATGCCCTGCGTCCTGAAAATGCATCGAAACATCTCGATTTCTTCGGTAAGCTGCTCGTGGACAACCGGGAGATGACCATCTGGGAACACGATACCAGGCTGTTGCCCGCGGGGGCCCGGATCTGGAGAAGGCGCGCCAGGGACTTCGCCCGCAGATACATCAGGCCCGACGCCGCCCGGGCAGACTCCCTGCCCCGCGAATACGATCCGAGACCCATCGTCTCGCAGGCGGCCCGCAAGGGTTTTCAGAACCTCCTGCTCGCCCTGCCCCTGGGGACCGCCTTTCCCGGCAGCTACTTTTTCAAGTCCGCCTCCTTCCAGGTCGCTGTGGTGGCAGAGGAGTTCGCGGCCGAATCCGGGGGCATCGCCCTGCTGCTTATGGCCCACCACCTGGGGTGCGCGCCCCTGCTCCTGAGCGGTCACGTGCCGACGATCCTGCGCCACCTGCTGCCTCTGTATGCAAGGACACTGCGGGGAAGGCCCGAGATCATGGCCTTTGCCATCACCGAACCAGGGGCAGGCTCCGACGTGGAGGAGACCGAAGGAGGGGCGCGGGCCCGGTTGGTGACGACTGCGCGGCAGGTCGACGGGGGGTTTGTGATCAACGGCCGGAAGTGCTTTATATCGGACGGTGCCATTGCAGACAAGGTGACCCTGTTTGCGAAGCTCCAGGGCGAGGGTCTGGAATCCTGGACCTGCTTTCTCATCGAAAAGGGGATGGAGGGCTACTCCATCGGCAGGCAGGAGCACAAGCTGGGACAGCGGGCCTCCGATGCGTCCGAATTGATCCTCGATGACGTGCGGGTGCCACAGAGAAACGTGGTCGGCAGTCTGAGGAGCGGATGGGCCAACAACCGCAATGTCCTCAACTATTCCCGGCCCGTGGTGGGGGCCATGGCGCTGGGCCATGCGCGCGGCGCATTTGAACGCGCCCTCGAATTCTGCCGGAATACCCTGCTCGGCGGGAAGCGGCTCATCGATTACCAGGATATCCAGATCGAGCTCGCCGACATGATGATCAAGCTCTGGTCGGCGCGGGCACTGATATGGCACAGCTGCAGCCAGTTCCGGTGCTATCAGTCGGCGTCGGCTGCGGCCAAGGTGGCTGCCTCGGACATCTCCTTCGAGGTGTGCACAAAGGCCATGGAAATCATGGGCGATAACGGATACCTGGAAAGCCGGGGTGCGGAGAGCCTCTGGAGGGATTCCCGCCTTACACAGATCTATGAGGGGACCAATCAGATCAACCGTCTCGCCGTGATCGAGCACCAGTGGGCCGAGATGTCCGGGAGCCTTTTCTCCGGCTAATGTGAACCCGTCCCCGAAACGATCCGGACGCCCAAGTCCTCGTAGGCGGAGAGTCTCGACTGGAAGCTGCTGATGAGCATCCCGTTTTCGTCCACATAGTCGTAGATCACGGCCTCGTCCTTTCCCTCGGTCACCCGGAGCACGCGTCCGATATACTGCTTCACCCTGCCGGTGAACCGTATGGGGGTGGCGAGGAAGATGGAGCTCAGGGCCTTGAGGTCGAAGCCCTCGCCGATGAGCTGGGAGGTGGCGACGAGAACGTGGGTGTGGGAGCGGTTCAGCAGTTTCACGAGCTCGCTCCGCCTGGCCATGGGAACCGATCCGGTGAGAAGAGAGGCCTCGATGCCGGTGGACGAGATCATCCGGTGAAGCTCCTTGCAGTGGGAAACCCGGTCGGAGATGACGAGCGCGATGCCGTTCTGCCTGGAGCGGACGTGATCGGCCACGTCGCGGGCAATGATGGCGTTGCGCTGACGGTCTGCGATCAGGGTGGAGATCATCGACTGGTACTCGTCCGCGTCGAAATAATACGCGCACCGGGTCTTGCGCACCTTCAGGGTCGCCCGCATGATCCTGTCTATTTCCTGGAGCTCGCGGGGAAGGATCGTGTGGATGCGGTCTCCCAGGTAGAAATAGATGAGACGGGTGAGCTTGTCGCGACGGTATGGGGTCGCGGAGAGGCCGAGCATGAACGAGGTGTCGAGCTCGCCCACCACCCCGGTGAAGGTCCGGGCCGGGGTGTGGTGGCACTCGTCCACGACCACGTGGCCTATGGTGGGCTTTACCTCGTCCATGACGCGGTGGAGCGAGTTGATGATGGCGATGGTGAGCCTTCTGCCGATGTCCTTTCTGCCGTCGCCGATCAGGCCTATCTGGTCCTCGCCCACGTCCAGAAACTCTGTTGCCCGCCTGAACCACTGGTACATGAGCTCCTTGGTGTGGACGATCACCAGGGCCCGCTGTTTCCTGCGGGCGATGATATTGAGCGCGATCACGGTCTTGCCGGCCCCGGGCGGCGCCTCGAGCACACCGAACCTCCGGGCGGTGAGGTCCCTGACCGCCGCGAGCTGATAGGGGTGGAGGTGTGCCCGAAAACCGAAATCAACCGGATCGAGCGTGCGCGTCCGGTCCACGACCAGGTAGGGGCGCCGGCCGAGCCTGCCGAGAAGATGATTGATATATCCCCGGGGGAGCAGGAGCACGCCGTTGTGCCGCTGGTAGTATGCGAGCATCTCGGGCTGGAAGTTTTTTCTCCTGCTCCTGCTGTATTTCTCCACCTGCTCCCATTTGGGATTGGGCAGGGTGAGGTCCGCCTCGATACGCTTGATCAGCTCCGGCGGGAGATCCGCTTCGAGGATGCGCACGGCGTTGTCCACATGGACGGTGATCTCCATGGCTTCTCTAGTTTCCCCCAAATGGGCAGACTTGAGCGGTCATGGTCATGAGATCGTGTTTTTCAGGTCATCCATGAGTCGCTCGACCTCCTGAGCGCTCAGCTTGATCGATACCGTGCCGCCGCCCGGGTGGGCAAAGGTCAGGTCCGCACCCGAGCCGTTTTTCTTCAGGGACCACCTTTTCCCCCCGGGCATCTTCTCCCGGGGAGAAAGCCAGTCGTCAGGCCGGAACTCCGCGATCTGGATGAGCACGCCAAAGGCGTCTCTCGGGTGGATGAACAGCTCTTTCCACACCGGCCCGTAGTCGTTGAACCCGAAATAGGGGATCCCGTTTTCCTCGAGGATCTGCCGGGTACGCTCGATGTCGGACGTCTGCAGGTTGATGTGGTGGACGCCTCCCTGACGGTCCTTGAGGAACCCGTCCAGAAAGCTTCCCTCTCCGGTGGGGGTGAGGAGTTCGAACCTGCTCAAATCGCCCAGTGAGAAGATCTGCCACAGATACTTCATGGAGCCGTCTTCGGCATGGGCACCCGGGACCGCGCCCAGAAGCCTGGTGAAGAAGGCGGATGCCTTCTCGTAGTCCTGCACCGCAAGAGAGACATGGTCGATTCGTAAAATCATGGGAAACGCTCCTGATGACATGATCTTCCTTCGTATAGGAAAGACCGCCGGCCCGTCAAATGGTTTATCGGCCCGGCAATGGAGGCGGCGGCCCCGATCGGGGCTCAGGCAGGAGCAGTGGACCGGGACCTTTCCTGAAGCTTGCCCACGAGATCTCTGATATTTCCGTCCCGGTGGGTGAAATTCACTGCCACCCCGCCCGGGGTGACTCTCACCACCCTGCCCCTGGCCATGAAGAATTCCCCGGGAATTTTTCCGGAGAGGTTTGCGCTGATATACCTGCCTCTGACATAGGGCTTACGGGTGATGAGGAACATGCCGCTCTCGCTGATATTGGTGACATAGCCCGGCATGGAGGTGTCGTCGCCCTGGGCCTTGTACACGATTTCGAGCATCAACTGGTAGCGCCTGGCCCTGCGCTTATCGGCGAGGAGGCCGCGCGTTTCCGTTGACTGGACCTCATCCGATACGGCCTGAGCAATGGGCGTGTAGGTAATGCCGAGCTCCCGGGCAGCCTTGCCGCCGTCCGCCGAAACGCCCTCGCGCAGCGTGTCGAGATAATCCCGGGACAGCCCCCCGAAAGGGGGCCTTCCAAGGATACCGGCCATGGCGGTAAAGGCCGTGCCCATGATCCTTACAGCGGCACCCGGCATGCTGCTGCGTGACAGCCTGGAACCTGATGACGCTTCGACCATTGCCGCAAGACGTCGGATGGAGATGCACTCGCCCGCGATGAAATACCGCTGCCCGGGCGGGACGGGTCTGCTCAGGATTTGACAGACCGCCTCGACCACGTCACGGACATGCACAAAGGTATGAACGGAATTGAGAAACGCCCGGTGTACACTGGTGGTATCGAGCAGCCTCCCGACAAACGAGGCCCCGCTCCCGGAGGATCGGGCACCGAGAACTACGGCAGGGCAGCACACCACGAGGGGAAGGCCTTTCATGACATGGAGACCCCAGGCGATCCGTTCTGCCTCGTACTTGGTTCTGGCATACTCGCTGAAACGGACAGGGCCGACCATGCTCTGTTCGGTGAACGGCCTACGGGCGGGCCTGCCGTAGACATGCAGGGTGCTCATGTGGACCACGCGGGGTATTTTCGTCTCCAGGGCGCATTCCATGACATTGCGCGTGCCCTCGGTATTGACCCGGCTGTAGGTTCCCCTGTCGTGTTCCCAGAAGGAGGTTGCGGCGGCCAGATGGACCAGGGCGTCGCATCCCGACATGCCGGGCAGCAGCGACCTGCGGTCCTGCACATCGCCCAGGACAAGCTCTGCCCCGATGTTTTCGAGCTCACGGATGTTGCTCGGCCTTCTCACGAGGCAAACCAAACCGTGGCCGCGAGAGGCGAGATCCCTGGCCAGATGCGTACCGATGAAACCAGTGGCACCGGTAAGAAAGATCTTCATGCCACCCCCTTTTCATGATCACACCATTAAAAAACAGGGTATTCTTTTCCACTCCCGCCGGAGCCTGAAGAAAGACCGCCTGAAGATGTCTGTATGAGTGGAAAGGATCAAATAATTGAAGAACATACTACCCTGAGATGGGACGAATATCAAGACCCGAATTCTCCCTGACGCGAATGTTCCGACATGACCGTGTCTGACACGGGCTGTACGGTTTCTGCGTGCGGCCGGCCCGGTCCGAACGTGCTGCACGGTCACGACGTGCCGCCCCGTTCGCATGCACGGCGGACTGACCGCAGGAGGAAGGGGAATCCTCTTTGATGCACCGGCACGACGCCCGTCTACCCGGGCGCTCACACCTCGATGACCATTCCGTCCTGCGCGCACTCGAATTTCAGAGAGCCGCACCTCTCGATCATGGTGTTTCCCAGGTGGGTCAGCACGATACGCCGGCAGTCCAGCTCGTGACGATGATCGAGCAGCGTGAGATAGTTGATGTGGTTGCCTGCCGCCTGCCGGTATTCATAGGTCTCGCAGATGAAGAGGTCAGCGCCCCGGGAGACCTCGGGAAGGACATCGCTCCACTCGGTATCGCCGGAATAGGCAATGACGGTTCCTTTGCAGTCGATCCTCAGCGAGAGGGGATGAGTCAGGGGGGAGTGGGCTGCGGGGTATGCACTGACCCGGATATCGCCGATCTGCCGGGGCTCTCCAGCGGAGAGGACCGGGAAATTTGGCCAGAAGCCGGACCGTACGTCTTCGGGACCGGGAAAGAGGAGATTCAGGAGTCCTTCCACGCGGACCTCCAGATCCCAGGGCCCTGCAACGGTCAGTGCCTTATCCCGGGTGCCGGTGACCTGGATTTCCTTGATGAGGAAGGGCAGACCTCCAAAGTGGTCTCCATGAAGGTGCGATACGACGATCGTGTCGATGGCCGAGGAATCAATCCCCTGGCGCTTCATGCCGCTCAGGGCGGTCGCCCCGCAGTCGATGAGCAACCCGGACTCCTCGGTCTGGACCATGACACAGCTCTGAAGCCTTCCGCCGCTGCCGAAGGCATCGCCTGAACCAAAAAAGCGGACCCTCAAGGAGCCCATAACGATAATCCTCCTGCTGTTTTCCGGGGGAATCCGTACGGGAACCCGGAAGCTTTCTTTCAGTACATGGTCTGCTATAGTATGCGTATTTCTCCAAGGTATCAATACCGCCGCTCGGGTCATCGAGCGGGAAAGTACGGGGTGCCGGGCGAGGTGTGCGGCGGGATTGTATCGAGGTGCCCGTTCCCGAGAGGTAGGCCGGCGATGGGGAGCCCTTATGCGGGTGTGCCGGGGGAGTGCGTGAACTGGAGATCCAGGCCGGGATGGGGACAGCCGGATCGAGGGCAGGTGAAAGGCCCTTACCCGGTTTGTGCCTGTCCTGACGATATGGTAACGCTATTTGGCCCGGTAGGCGGCAGCTTCCCTGTTCGCCATCCTGGTTATGAACCGATAGCCGATTGCGATAAAGAACACGACGCCCGTGGCGGTCAGTGCAATGGTCATGACGATTTCCTCCTTTCTGAGGCAGCCTCATGCAGGAAGCCCCTGAAGCCCAGAATGATCCCGATGACAAGCCCCAGCATGGTGAAGTTCGGCGCCATGTTCGTGACCTTGTCGAGGTAGAGTCCCCCGTAGAGTCCCAGGAAGGTCATGATCACCAGCACGAAGCCGTAAGCGCTGATCCTCGTAAATTGTGCAAACAGGGTGCGGGACAGTCTCTGTCTCTTCATACGGGTATGGTGGCTAGAAGATCTGGGCGATGATCTGCCGGGCCGGACCGGTATTGATACCAACCAGCATCACGATGAGCACGAACACCGCCGTTGCCTCCACCGGGGTCAGGCCCAGAACCCGATACATGAACCTGATACCGATCCCTGTCAGAAACAAGCAACCGATCACTATCCAGAGTGCTAGCATGGCATATCTCCTTTTCAACAATCTTTCTGCCGGAACAAGGGGCAATATCCATGCCATGGACAAATCAAACATAAGACAATGAAAATAGATGCTAAAACAAACAATATCCCAATGGCTTGTGACACATTGACAAAAATAGGGCAGACTTTCGGGAAGGAATTTGCCAAAATGACAAAAACAGTCGATTCAGGAGCCGCGGTTTGTCAATTTGTCAATCCATGTTTGCGAGGCGGCACCGCGCCGGACTTTTAAGGTGCAGACAGGACCGCGAAGGCCCCTGTTCGCAGGGGGTTTTCCCGGTAAATGCCCGACCGGGGGCCCACCGCCCATCGGCGGTTGTCATGCCGGGCCCGATCAAGGGCTGCGCGTGCCACTGATCGGGCGTAAAGAACCGGGAAACAGCACGCAGCGGCGAAACGAACACCGGCAAGGGTCCTACCGGGCGATCTCGTAGGTGACGTTCACATACGATTCAACGGTGATCTGGCCCGGAAGGATCGGGGTGACGACCTGGCCCTCGGCCAGGGCCAGTTCCATGCCTCCCGGCTGCATCATGTTCGGCACGAACTGGATGTAGGTGATGCCCTTAAGGTTTAATCCCGCCGCCTTTGCCAGGACCTTTGCGTTCTCGACCGCATTCTCCAGCGCCATGGCGGCAGCCTGCCTCTGCAGTTCATCGCTGTCGCTGCGGGAGAAGGAGAGGGACCCCACCCGTGTTGCCCCGGCACTGACAGCCGTATCGATGAGTTCACCTATTCTTTCGATCCGCCCGGTCTTCACCACGATCGAGTTGCTGACCCGGTAGGCCTTGGGGGTGAACCCGGAGTTCGATGCGTCCGGTTTCTTCTCCCTCTCATAGACCGGCTGGATATGAAAGCTCGACGTGGACAGGGTGATGTCCTGTTCCGCTTTCTGCTTCAGAGCCCGGATGACCCTGTCCGCGAGCTTTGCGTTCCTTTCAACGGCAGAGGACGCCTTTGCCTCGGATGTCTCGACTGTAAAGGTGATGACCGCCTGGTTCGGGGCCACGCTCATAACGGCCTGGCCGGTGACATCCATGGACATCCCGGGACACCGGTCCTGTGCACCGGCAGGTAGCGTCAGCAGGGCGAACAGGGCCGTGAGCACGCCGATGGTACGGCACTCTCTTCTCATGACTCCCTCCTTGAAAATATGATGGGGCGCGGTGATGCTGTTTCCACCATGGACGATAATTCCAACCCCTTGAGAATGTATGGATACTATCACATATCAGGGTGGAAAAAATGATGAAAAATATCAACGCCCGGGTATTCACAAGCGCGGAATTTTAGGGTATAGTGATAATGCAAATGGTTAAGGCACCTTCGGTCCTCATCGCTGCAGCCAAGGTTCTCTGGATAGGCCTTTGCGCCGTGTTTATCAGCCTGGTGCTCTTCGTGCCCGTGACGCTTGCCGCGGTCATGAGCTCAACCGGGAATCTGGCCTTTACGCTCTCGAAGCAGTGGGCACGTTTCATGCTGTACGCCACCGGCGTGAAGGTGGTGATCAGAAACCGCGAAAAGATACGTCCGGGAACCTCATACATCGTTATCGCGAATCACCAGTCCGAATACGATATTCTCGCCCTGGTCACCAGCCTGGGTATCCAGTACCGCTGGATCATCAAAAAAGAGCTGCGCAGGGTTCCCCTGTTCGGGTATGCCCTGTATGTTTCACGCAATATCTTTATCGACCGGTCAGATCCGGGCAAGGCCGTCGAGAGCATCAATACCGGGATGGACCGCCTCCCGCCCGGCACCAGTGTGCTGTTTTTCGCCGAGGGCTCACGGTCGCCGGACGGGACTATACGGGAATTCAAGAAGGGAGGGTTCGTCATGGCCCTTCAAAAGGGCTTTCCCATCCTGCCCGTGACCGTCAACGGATCGCGGAAGGTGCTGCCCAAGAAGAGCCTGGTCTTTCGCCCGGGCACCATCGAGGTCGTGGTGGGAGACCCGGTCGAGACGTCCGGCCTCACCCGGGAAGATCTCCCTGCGCTGATGGAACGGGTGAGGGGAGTGATCGTGGGCAACCACCGGCCCGATGGACCCCCAGAGAGGGATTCCGGAGTTTCCTGACGGGGCTTGACGAGCCGAGGCTGGATCGGTTATAGATTAATTTATTGCGGAGCTTATGCCTTCGGGGCTCTCTTTCCGGGACCCCGCGGGCTGACATGATGCCGGTCCCAGGAAGGCCGGCTGGTGATGATGACGGGGCACACGGACTCACGGTATATCGATTCTGTTTACCCGCATCTCGGATGAAACAACTAGAGTGAGGAAAATATCGTGAGCGAATCAAAGAAGATCTGGTACCGGCTGCGTGGAGCACTCATCGTCCCGTTCTATCTGTTTGCGCTCTTCTACAACCAGGGAGAAATCAACAACCCCTGGATAGTCCATCCCGCGGGCACGATTTTCTTCATGCTTGGCCTGGGCCTGCGCATCTGGGCGCAGATGCACCTGCATTACCGCCTCAAGACCCACAAGATGCTCACGCTCACCGGCCCCTACCTCTATGTGCGCAACCCCATCTATATCGGCAATACGCTCGTCCTTGTGGGAATCACGGTACTTTCGGGTCTGCTGTGGTTCGTGCCCGTCATGGTGATCGCCTGCGGGTTTACCTATCACATGACCGTGCTCTATGAGGAGGGACACCTCTCCAAGAAGTACGGGCAGGGTTATGTCGAGTTTTTCAAGAGAATTCCCCGGTGGTTACCCCGTCTCCAGACGGATCAGGAACCGGAGGCTGTAAGCGCGCGGTCATACTTTCTGCCGAGCGTGGTAGCGGAGCTGCACATCCTGCTTCTGCTCGTTCCCCTGTTTCTCATTCCCTAAAAAGGGGAGCAGGCCGGCCTGCCGATCATCTCCTCCACGGGGAAAGTCTCCAGAGAGGACGGTGCATCTCTAACGGGCTGGTCCGTACAACGGAATTCAGGGTGATTTGCGGATCTCACCGGCATTGACAAGGGCCGCCTTGGACAACACGGGCCCGATGACCTCGTGAATAACGGTGGCCCCGATGATGATTGCGATCACGGTCTGTGATATGACGTCGAAGGCTTGATCATACCCGATGAACAGCGCCAGACCGACAACGATACCTCCCTGGGGAATGAGACCCCAGCCCACGTTTCTTCCAAGGCCCTTGGGACTGTGGACTGCCCGGGCACCCACCACCGCACCCAGGTACTTGCCCGCAAAGCGCAGGAGAACAAAGAGGGCCACAAAGGGCAACACGGAGAGGAACAGGGAAAAATCGAGGTGCATGCCGCTTAAGGTGAAGAACAGCACGAAAATGAGCTCCTCGGTATAGCGCTCGAGCATGCCGATGATTTTTTCCTGCAGCGAATTGTAGTTGCCTACCACGATTCCCATGGTCATGCTGGCGAGCAGTTCATCCAGACCGAAAAACCTGGCCGTGCTGTAGCACAGAAAGAGCAGGGCGAACACATAGACGATAATGGAGCCCTCCGATTCTCTGGCAATGAGTGTGGTGACCAGGTTGAATCCCACACCGAAAATGATGCCTATGGCGATACCTCCGAGAAGGACCGACAGGGGAGTGAACACCGAGTCATAAAAGCTGAACTGTGCATTGGTTATGATCATCCGTCCTATGGTGGTGAAAATGCTGAAATTCACGATGCCGAGGATATCATCCAGCCCGGATGTTCCAAGTATGGTGGAAGAGACGCTGCCTTTGGCTCCATACTCATGAATAACTGCGAGGTTTACTGCAGGGTCGGTCGGGGAGGCCAGGGATGCCAGCAGAATGCTCGGAACCAACACCATTCCGGACCAGGAATATCCGATGGCGTCTTTCAGGATGAGCAGGACGGCGACAAAGCCTGCGCCCACCAGGATGACGGGGAATTCCGCTCCGAAAAAGGTTATGGAGATGATGCCCCTGCCCAGGTTCCTGATCCGGGAGAAGATAAGCGCTGCACCGATAGTGAATGTGATGAAGCTCAAGGAAATGTCAGTAATGGGCTTGGTGCCCGCAACGAACTCCTGCGTTACGATATGAGAAACCTGCGGATTCAGCAGTATCCCGGCCAGGATGTAGCCGGTTACCTTCGGCAGGCGTACACCCCGGGCTATTTCGCCGAAAATGAAGCCGGATAGGAGGATGGTTCCATAGAGGAATAACGAGCCGAGGGAGCCTTGGTTATGGACCAGAGAGGTCCAATGTGCAAATCCCACGAATATCATGAGAACGATCCACGCGTAGACCACAAAAACCCCCTTTCACTATGTAATAATCTACTCATACATAATAATAAAACAACCGGTTGGAACGTGGGGAATATCCCGAGTGATGCTCTTGGGACGCGAGCGGTTATGGCCTTTAGGCCATATTGTGGTTCGCCATACTGTGGCCGTTAGGGGTTAAATACCTCAACGACTGAAATGATATAAAATAGAATAAAGTAAAACAGCAACATAAATAGAAAAACAAGAACCCTTTCTCATGGCATGAATCTCGCTTTTGTCCATGTTAAATGAAAAAAGCATGAACTGGAGGAGACGTATGGGTGTATTTGACTACAGCAAGGAGGCCCTCGAGAATCTCAAGATCGAAGCCCCGGGCATTCTGGACAGGCTCGTGGATTTCGAGAACGCACGAACGGTCCACCTGAGCAAGGACCGATCCAAGAAGGACAAGCGCATCTCGCTCAAGGAAGCGGTGGATGAGTTCGTGCAGGACGGTGACGTGGTTCTGGACACCGGGTTCGGCTATGTGAGAACCTGCATCCAGAGCCATTTCGAGATCATGCGGCAGGGAAAGAAGGACCTCCAGATGATCGGGGCTCCCAATACCAACCAGAGCTACATGATCGTCACCGGCTCGGTGCGTTACTCCCACAACTCCTATACCGGTGCCGAAATGCGGGGCACGGACCGCAACTATACCCGCCAGCTCAAGGCGGGCAAGGTCAGGATCCTCTCCGAGTGGAGCCATGGAGGGATCGCCCAGGGGCTCAAGGCAGCCCAACTCGGTTCACCGGGGGTGTTGAGCAAGCAGATGCTCGGCTCGGACATCGTCAAATACAATCCATACCTCAAGGTGATCCAGAATCCGTTGAAAAAGGACCCCGATCCATCCCTGTTCATCCCGGCGCTGTACCCGGACGTCACCTTCATCCATGCGCAGGCAGCGGACAAATACGGAAACGCCTATATATATGGTCCCACTGTGAACGACCTCGCCGGGGCGGCAGCCTCCAGGAAGCTGGTCATCACCGCAGAGGAGATCGTCCCGGAGATGGACATCCGTCTCAACAAGAGGGGATCGATCATCCCGTTCTTCTATGCGGACGCGGTGGTTGAGCTTCCCTACGGGGCACTGCCCGGGAGCATGCCGGGGTGCTATTACTGGCCCCGACAGTGGTGGGAGAAGCTCATGCGGTTTGCGGCAATCAATGAAGAGAACATCAAAAAATTCATCGACGAGTGGGTCTTCGGCACAAAAGACCAGATCGAATTCATCGAGAAGCTCGGCGGGGCGAAATGGATGATCGAGGCCAGGAGACAGACCAAGGCCGCAGAGGGAGACAACGAGGACGTCGACTTTTCATATCAGGAATACACCATCAACAACGACCCTGGAATCTTCTACTGATGCCTGGTGATAGAAAGAAGGAGGAACGAAACATGAAAAACGACGCCCCGGCAAATCCGCTGGAGATTCTGGCATACATCATTTCGGCACAGATCAAGGACGAAACAATCGTGTACGTGGGCACCGGCCTGCCCATGGTGGCGGGGATTCTCGCCCGCAAGACCCATGCACCCAATATCACCATGGTGTATGAGTCCGGAGGCCAGGACCCCATCCAGGGAGGCATGCCCTGGTCGGTGGGGGGGCCCTTCACCTGGCGCAAGTCGCCTGTGGTCATGGAGATGGCATACTCATTCGGCCAGTGTTACAACGGCTATGTGGACATCGCCTTTCTGGGATTCGCCCAGGTGGACATGTACGGCAACGTCAACACCCACATGATAGGCGATGACTTCCACCAGCCCAAGGCGCGGCTCACCGGGTCGGGCGGGAACAACGACCTTACCTCCCTGACCGAGAACATGGTGCTGGTGGGATTGCAGACACCCGAGAAGTTCCCGGAAAAGGTGGACTTCATCACCTCGGTGGGGCACTTACGGGGCGAAAACACCCGGAAAGAGGCCGGGCTGCCCGGCAACGGGCCCATCGCCGTCATCTCCCAGTGCGGGGTGTTCGACTTCGAGCCCGAGACCAAAAGGATGCGGGTCAAGACCCTGCACCCGGGGATGACCTTGGACATCGCCCAGATGTGCACGGGTTTCGAGCTCCTGAAACCCGAAGGGGAGATCCCGCTCACCCCCATGCCCACGCCCGACATTATCGAGATCCTCCGAACCGAGGTGGACCCCAGAGGGGTGTTCACCTCGCTGCCGTCGGCATAAGTGTCTTCTGATTGAGGGTGACCGGACGGTGCGAGGCACCCTCGCTTCGTTTATCAACATGCCTGGGCGTGAGGCTTATTCCCTGTCCTGAAAAACCGTTTGGCAATCACCGGGACCGATGCGTTCAGTGCCTGTCGTCCTGACGGGTGAAAGGTCACGGCCCCGTAGTTGATTTGCCGGGCAGCGCCTTTATCTGCCCGTGATCCACGCCCAGGAACAAGATGCCCCTGTGTAAGACTCACGAGCGAGAATTCGGGCAAGGGCTGTTTCTCCACCATGAAACAGGGGATGCAGCCATTATTATATGTTAATGATAACATAAATATGTTAAGATGCCTTTCCGTGAAAAGTGGAGCTACGTAAAAACCCATATTCATTTGCATCGGGGAGGAGCACATGGATCGTTCATACTCAAAACGGTTTGTTTTCTTGCTGTTGATCTTTGTCCTTCCGGCCGTGCCTTGTTCCGTGAGTGCATGGAGTACTCCTCAGGATAAGCAGGACATCGAAAAAATCAGGAAGCGCATCGAGTCGTATGTGCCCGATCCGAAATACGATGATGATGCGTATGCACTGGAAACCTTGAAAGAGGCGATAGATGCGCTAAGTTCCGGATCCGGCGGTATAGGGGCATGCCTAGTGGACGGACATACCGGCAAGGTGATTGAACGGGGGAGAAACCGGCAGTTCAACCCGTATTTCCGTAGTGATATGCATGCCGAGATGGACCTGCTCAACCGGTGGGAGGAACGACTGAAGAAACAGCCTCTCAACAGTGACAGTGATCCCCGCAGCTGTAACGGCATCGTACTCTACAGCTCGTATGAGCCGTGTCCCATGTGCCTGGTGAGGATCATCAATTCCGGTATCAAAAAGCTGTATTACGTGGCCCCGGACGCCGCCGGGGGGATGGTTACACGAATGGACGATCTGCCGCCGTTCTGGCGTGAACTCGCTCGAGGCAGGGATTTCTCACAGGCGAAATGCTCGCCGGAGCTGATTGCGATAGCACATGAGTTGTTTCATTTCGCCCATCGGGATTCTGCGAAGAGACCACGATGATTCCTGCGTAAAAGCACATGATTTGCACGATGAATTTTTTTGAAAGAAAGGCTTACCAGACAGGCTGAATTATGTTATTAATAACATAAAATATTCTCTGTCCCCGGGTACCTGTCTCAGACCGACCGGATTTCCGGGATGACGAAAGGGATTTCATGATCATATACAGCTTGCGGATCAGGGCATTGGCGGCACTTATCCTGCTGGGCGTCTGTGTCTGTGGTTGCACCCGATCGGCGGAGGTGCAGCAGGAGACGGTCACGGTCATCGACCAGTTGGGTAGAACGGTGGAGGTGCCCCGGCGGATCGATCGCATTGCGGCGCTGCACCATTTCGGAGGCAAGATTGTCTATGCACTCAGGCAGCAGGACAAGCTGGTGGACCAGTCGCTCTACTCGATGGAGGCACAGGCCATGCAGAGGGTGGATGAAAGATTCGCCGCCCTGCCCAAGCTGCTGGACGGTCGTGAGATCTCTGTCGAGCAGATGGTGTCGCTGAAACCCCAGATTGCGTTCGTCTATGCATCCTTTGACCGAGCAGAGATGAAACAGTTGACGAATGCGGGTATCAGCGTGGTCGCCGTCCGGGGAGAAACCTTGAAAGAGAGTTTCGATGCGGTCAATCTGGTGGCCCGGGTGCTCGGATGCCAGGATGCGGCGGATGTGTACGTAAAAGACTGCACCGCCCTTTTGAGTCTTGTGGATCAGCGCCTGAAAAACATCCCCCCCGACCGGAAGGCAAGGGTGATGTTCGCCGGTCCCAAGAGCATCTACTCGGTCGCCACGGGCGAGATGCTCCAGACAGAGATTCTGGAACTGGCCGGAGCGGCGAATGTGGCCAAGGGGCTCAAGGGCTTCTGGACGGATGTCTCCCCCGAGCAGGTTGCTCTGTGGAACCCGGACGTAATCTTCATCGGCTCCAGCCTGCAGACGTACGGGATGGATGAGGTCGTGAGAAATTCCCAGTTTGCCACAGTGGCTGCCATCAGAAACAACCGGGTGTACACCTTCCCATCGAATATCGGCTGGTGGGACTACCCTGCGCCTCACTGTGTGCTCGGGGTGCTCTGGACAGCCGGAACCCTCTATCCCGAGCGGTTTGCCGATGTCGATATCGTGAAGACCGCCGATGAATTCTACGCGAAGTATCTGGGATATTCGTTTACCTCCATGGGCGGAAAATTGTGACGGGGAGACATGACATGACCCCCGGCATGCGGTTATGAGTGTGCAAAGACAACTTTTCCATCAGGCATGCACGGCCTGTAAGAGCACACCGTGAAGAAAAGAAGCTCGATCATTCTGGTGTTATTCTTTCTGTTCAGCCTGTTCGTCTCCCTGTGTGCCGGGCGATTTCCCATCGGCATGGGGGGTATTGCCAGGCTGGTGCTTGCCGGTCTCGGCTTGGAAGAAGTTTTCGGGACACCGCTTCATGAGATGCAGCTCATATTCTGGAACATCCGCTTGCCCAGGATCATCATGAGTTTTGCGGTGGGCTGCGGAATCTCCATTGCGGGGGCGGTCTTCCAGGCCCTGTTTCGCAACCCGCTTGCCGCTCCTGATATCCTGGGTGTTACCGCTGGCTCCTGTTTCGGCGCGGCTGCGGCCATCATGTTCTTTTCCGGCATGACCGTGGCTGTGCAGTGCAGCTCGTTCGTGTTCGGGGTCATAGCCGTTTCTCTGGCTTATCTCCTGGCAACACGGAGCTGGGATACCTCTGCCGCCGTTCTGGTGATATCTGGCATCGTGGTCTCCGCTTTTTTTCAGGCAGGGCTGTCCGTCCTGATGTATATCGCCAATCCTTATGACCAGCTTGCCCAGATCGTCTTCTGGATCATGGGCAGCTTTCACGCCTCGTCCTGGGCAAAGGTCCAGACCACCCTGCCCATCGTCGCGGCGGGCTCTGTCCTCATCGGCGTGTTCAGCTGGCGTCTGAACATGATGACCCAGCACGAGGAACAGGTCCTGTCCATGGGCGTTGACGTGTTTCGGTGGCGGCTGTTCTACATCGGCGTCAGCACGCTCATGGTGGCCTCGTCCGTGGCGTCGGTGGGCACCATCGCCTGGGTGGGACTCATCATGCCGCATATCGCCCGGTACCTGGTCGGGCCAGACCATAAGAGGCTGATTCCCACCACGGCCTTTTTAGGGGGTACGTTTCTGATGTTCATGGATACCATCGCCAGGTCGATTCTCGCGAACGAAATCCCCATCAGCATCGTCACCTCGATTTTCGGCGCGCCGTTTCTCGGGTATCTGGTAATGAAAAGAAGAGAAGTAGGAGTAAACGATGAGCTTGCACATTGAGAACATTCATGCAGGATACGGAAAGGCGAACGTGCTCGACGACGTGAGCCTGCAGGTGAATCAGGGATGCATCTGCGCTCTCATGGGACGTAACGGATCCGGTAAGACAACGCTCATGCGCTGCATCAACGCGATGCTTAAGCCCTCTCGGGGCAGGGTGACGACAATGGGGCTGGATATCACCCGTCTCTCGCGCCTGGAGATCGCCCGGCTGGTCAGTATTGTTCCACAGAGCAGCGATACCGCATTTCCCTTTTCCAGTATGGAAATGATTCTTATGAGTTGCGCAAACCGTATCAAGGCTTGGTCGGCACCGTCGAGCCGGGAACATGCAAGGGCACGGCTCGTATTGGATGAGCTGGAGATCGGGCATTTGTCCGACAGGCCGTTCAACCAGCTCTCTGGCGGTGAGAGACAACTGGTGATGCTTGCCCGGGCCCTGTTTCAGGACACTCCCGTCATGCTTCTGGATGAACCGAATGCGCACCTGGATTTCGCCCATCAGCACGCGATCATGGAGCTCATGCGGGGAGTGGTGAAGAAACGGGGGGTAACGGTTCTGATCATCCTCCATGACCCTAACCTCGTGCTATACTACTGCGACCGTGTCGCCATGATGAAAAAGGGCCGCATCGTGACCGAGGGGCCGACCGTTGACGTGATGAACGACCGGGTTCTTCGGGAGGTCCTGGGGAACGGCATTCAGATGGAGGTCACCAGGAAAGGCCGCCGGGTGGTCACACCCCGAGCTCGGGTGACAAAGAATATTTCGTTGCTGCCGGATGCAGACCAGGAGAGTGAACCATGCGATGTACGTACTGCGAATGGAACTGTGAGCTAGATGAATCGAAGTTCGGTGTATGCCGGATGTACTACGCACAGGACGGTCGGATAAAGGAACGTTTCCCCCACCGGTGGAGTTCCTGTTCGGTGTCGAGAATCGAGTCGTTGCCATTCTATCACGTCTGGCCCGGCAGCCGCTCGATGACTATCGGAACCTTTGGCTGCAACTTCATGTGCCGATACTGCTCCAACGGCTTCATTGCGCGTCAGGATCCGGTCGAGTGGCAAGACCGCATGTTCGATCTGAATCCGGACGAGATGATAAGGATGGCTCATAAGCTCAGGTGTCACAATATCGTCTTCAATGTGAACGAGCCCACTGTGTCCATGCCGAGCCTCCTGGAATTGCACGAACACGCCCGCAAAGCGGATATGCCCATGGGATGCTTCACCAACGGATATACCACCCGGGAGGCGACCGATGAGCTGGCTCGTGTGTTCACGTTTGTCAATGTGGGGCTCAAGGGCTTTTCCGATGAGTTCTACCAGGAGTATATAGGCATCCGCAGTATCGAACCCATACTGAGAAACGTGGAGACCCTTGCCCGTGCTTGTCATGTGGAAGTCATTACTCCGGTGATCCAGGGTGCCAACGACCATGAGATCGATGACATTGCCCGGTTCCTGGCCGATATCGATCCCGAGATTCCGTGGCATGTATTCCGGCTCCTGCCGGAGCATGAAATGAAGGGCAGCAGTTACCCCAGTATCGAGGGAATCAACCGTTTGCTCCACTATGCCCGAACCAGGCTGAAGTATGTGTACTTTCATAATTTCGTGGGTTCCGATTGGGTCAACACTATCTGTCCGCAGTGCGGGATGCACTTGATCGAACGCTTCAGCCTGGGATGCGGCGGCGATCGCCTCGATGCCTTTCACTGCACGGACAACCGATGCCCTTGTTGTGGACAGGAAATCAGAATACTGGGTGAAAGACTCGCATGGAAGAACAGGGGAGGTGCACAGTGGCACAGGTGATTGTGGATGCGCGGCAATGGCAGAACATGTTCGATCTGAGAACCGGGCGTAAGCTCGAGATTGAAAGCCCCACGAACCGGATGGTGCGGGACGTACTCCACCGGTATCCCTACCCGGGGGATACCGATCACCGGAGCAACCGATGGGTGAGCGAGGTGGCGCTTGACCTCATCCGGATTTACCGGCCGCAGCTTGTCTGTCTGAGCTATGCCCAACAGTATTTTGCCAGCAGGTTTTCACCCCTGACGCCGCTCGAACATGAAGGTATGCTGGATCAGGTGTTCAAGGAGGTTGAGGAATTTATCGAAAGGTCAGGCTACACCCCGGTGATCGTGGGTACCGGGGATATGACCGAGCTCGTGGGCGATATCGATCTGAGCGGGACAGACGGCCTCTGCCTGTCAAGCGCATGGTCGGCCCGCTATGCAGGGTTGAGCGAACCCAGCGAAAGGGACCTGATTCAGGTGAGATCACACCCGGGAATCGAGCGTGTCGTCAGCCGGGAAGAATGGGCAGATCTGTTCGCCGATATCCCCTATGAACGGGATCGTACGCCTGATTATCTGCTGGTTGCCAGGCCGGGCCGGGCATTCAGAACCGTGGTGACCCCGATTCGCCGGGCCGTGCGGATTCCGGGAGAGAACTTCGCCGTCCCGGTAGTCACGGACCTGGGAACGGTCGATGACATTATTGGGCTGAAGACCCTCATAGAGCAGAACCTGGAAGCTACCAACATCGCCCTGATCGTGGTCGAGGGCGTGGGATTACGGAATTTTCCACGGCCCAACCATACATGCAGCAACGGCAGGGGCTGGTTTTATTACGAACCAGGAGAAACCCAGTACCTGACGATAACCACAGGATCACACCAGGTCTTTGCCTACCCTGCCGGGTTCCTGGATCTGTACGATGATGAGGAGTACCCGTTTTCCGGTTTTCTTCGGGAGGTACCCCGTCAGACCCTCGGAGGGGAATTCGACGGCAGGAGCATCGCTGTGGGAAACCGAAGCATGTACACCCACATGGTCTACGGTGCGGATATCTGCGTAGAATGTTTTGCCCGCAACCTCTATAACCAGGGGAGCATGGCCGTCATCCATCGGGAAAAGGAAGGCCGGCGGTGAGGTTCGCTCACACCTCCACTCCGAAGACCGTCCTCAGGGCAAACCCTACCAGGAAGCTGATGAACGCGATCCCCAGGGAAAGCCCCGCCATCTCCAGAAAGCGGATCCGAAAAGGCACGTCCTTGACCACGGAGAGGTAGTAGGTGAAAAAGGCGATGATCAGCACCGCCAGCGTGAGGGTGGCGCCCAGGCTGACGTAATAGTTCGGCAGGATGAGATAGGGCGTGATCAGGACCAGCACGGTGACGATATAGGCGATGCCGGTATAGACCGAGGCACGGACGGGGTTTTTTGAGGTCTCCTCGGCCTTGGTCGAGAGATACTCGGACGCGGCCATGGACATGGCCGCGGCAATGCCGGTGATGGAGCCTGTCAGGGCGATGAGGTGCGTATCCTGCAGGGCGAGGGTGAGGCCGGCCAGGGCGCCCGTGAGTTCCACCAGGGCGTCGTTGAGTCCCAGCACCATGGACCCCGTATACCGGATACTTTCCTCTTCCAGCAGCCGGATCAGCGCCTCTTCGTGGTCGGTCTCGTCCTCGAAGATGTCCTGGGCCTCGGGTATCCGGTCGCTCATGCGGCGGTATTCAGCCTGTGCGTTGTCCTCGCCGCGCTCCATGAGCTTGATGGCGAAGGTAAAGCCCAGGACGCGGCTGATGAGATAATAGAGCCACAGCTTTACCAGGTCGGGTTTCACCTCGCGGCCGGTATAGGATCGCCAGATCTCGTAGTGCCGCATCTCGTCACGGCCGATTCTGTCAATGGTCTCCCGGTTTCTGCCCGGCTTCATGGAGGAGGCGATCTTTCGATAGATATAATGTTCGGTTATCTCGTTGCGCTGGTATTCGAGGAGCTTCCGGCGCGTCTGACCGTCCATGCTCACGATCCTCCCTCCCTACGCTTCCGGGATCGTTCCGCGGGCACGAAGGCCGGGCGGTCCGGCTTGAACAGGTCCCTGAGCCGTATCCTCCCCATGGACCCCCCGGACATTTCCATCTGCAGCCCCGCCAGGCGCGCCTCAAAGGGGCCGATGCTCCAGCACGCGTCTAAAGGGAGCTCCACGATGGGGGGCCCGGGATCGTTGAGCGGGCAGATATCGCGCATCTCGACAGGCGAGAGGTCCTGGTCTTCATCGATCCAGCGTAAGGGGAGCCCCTGGGTGCGGCAGACATAGGGGCGAAACGGATAGATCCGGCAGGACCCTTCTGGGTCGAGAAAGGCGCAGGCCCCGGGCGCATGAGCCTGGTAAAGCCCGAAGAGGTGCAAGCAATGTTTCAGGATATACCGTGCCTCAACCTCGAAGACCGTGATCCCGTCGATACAGCAGTCGGCGCACCCCCTCCTGCATCTGAGCCTGTCTCCGTGGATACGATGGAGCGATCCCGCGATGCGGTCGACTTCCCGGTACAGGGCCCGGAGGGAGGATTCCACACGATCCGGTATGCCGCGGTCCTCATTCATGGTCTGCTCCCGAGGGATGCCCTTCACAGGACGCGCGGCCCTGTCCGCAGTGAGTGCGAGCATTCCGAAAATATTTCTCTCTCATGAGTATCCCTACGCTTTATATATACCCGCGCGCCCCGAAGGTCAAAAGCGCGGAAAGGAAACGGCATCCACGCACCGGCCTTAAGGGAGAAAGGGCATTGCTTTCTGCTCCGTATTTGAGAAAATCACAATACCATCGATACTATCTTGTATCCATGGATCCTTTGAAGCGGATTCAAGGATCCAATCGTTTCCATAGGAGGAACTATGAAAACAAAACAGATGCTCCGCCTTGTCCTGCTGGGCACGATGTGCCTGCTGATGCTCCCCGGCCTCATTCACGCCGATATCTACCTGAAGTACAAGCAGCGGACCGATGCCTTCGAGATCATGGGGCAGAAGCAGCCTGCCAGGGAGACTGTGCGCGAGACATGGATAGCCAGAGACATGATCCGGACCGACGAGGGGCCCCAGACCATGATCATGCGGATCGATAAAAAACAGATCTACCTCATGGACAATCAGGCAAAGACCTATTCCGAATTCCCCATGGATATGCAGAAGATGGCCCGGCAGGCCATCGAGGAAGATCAGGAGATGAGCCCCCAGGAGAAGGAGGATGCAAAGGACTTTGTCGAAGGCATGATGGAGGGCATGTCAGAGTTCAGCGTCACGGTTGAGGATACCGGCCAGACCAAAAAGATCGGTCCCTGGAATTGCAGAAAATATGTCCAGACGACCAACACGGCCATGGGTCCTTCCGAGACGGAGCTGTGGGCCACAAAGGATATCGATCTGGATTACGATCTCCTTCACCGGATGGCGGCTGCCAGCATGATGATGATGCCGGGCATGCAGGAGTCCATGGAGGACTTCGTCAAGGAGATGAAGAAGATCGACGGCGTCACGGTACACTCGGTCTCCACGTCCGCCATGATGGATGCAGAGATCAGGACCACGCAGGACCTTCTCGATTACTCGGACAAGAAGACCGGAGAGGGCTTCTACACCGTACCGGAGAATTACATGGAAGAAGCAAGGTAATGCACCGTCCGGAGCGCTCCGGCCGTAAACCGCTCCGCCCCTTCCGGCGTTGACCGACGGACAGCGTTCCTCTGGTGCACGGCGGCGAGCGCGGGCGAGACCTTGAAAGATCTTCAGCATGCATTGGCGGTCGCCGTACCGGTCAGGGCATGTTCACGTTCTGCAGGGTCGAGTTCTCACCCGGCTCTGCCTTCATGAGGATGCTCATGTTTCCGTTCGTTTCAAGCACCACTGCGTCAACCTGCTCCATGGACGATATCCCCTGGCTCCTGGCTGCCTGGAGGATCTCGTCTTTGATCACCCGCTCCTGTCTCATGGCCTCTTCGATGTACCGGTTCTGGTAGAAAAGGAGGCGGGGTCTCGATTTGACGACCCCCTTGAACCCAGGGGAGAAGGCGGACAGCCTGGCCACGATGAACTGGAGGGTGATCAGGAGAAAGAGTGCCGCCACCCCCTCGACAATGCCGATATCCTTGTTGAGGATCGTGGAGGCGAGTGTGGACCCGAATGCAACGGTCACCACGAAATCGAACGCGTTGAGCTGGCTTAAGGTCCGTTTGCCCGACAAGCGGAGGAATCCCACCAGAAGCATGTACGCCAGGATGCCGGTGACAAGCACACGCAGTAGGGAAGAGGCGCTGAAGGACCACATAA
Source organism: Deltaproteobacteria bacterium (assembly GCA_018433085.1). Lineage (GTDB taxonomy): Bacteria > Desulfobacterota > Desulfomonilia > UBA1062 > UBA1062 > Phosphitivorax. The sequence continues at coordinate 100,240 of JAHDRW010000019.1, forward strand.
GAACATACAATAATCATCCCCGCGCGGGTTTCATCAGGCCCAGCCGGAGAAGTAATCTTCTCCGCCCGGATCTTCCTCATCCTCCGTAGTCCCGGAGCCGGTGTGGATCCTCCTTCTCAAGTATGTTTCTCAAGGATTTTGAGGGAGAGGATACATTCTCCTTCCATATTGCGGCGTCAATAGGGCCGAAGGGATCGCCCTTCAAAGGTTCATACCGTTGATTCGGGTCGTTCCAGGGCTCCAGTCCCGTCTGAAAGACCCAAGGAAGGGGAAATGACGACCCTGACGGGAATCCGTGGAAAAGTCCGTGTGGGGATATAGCCGCAGGCTGTTATTATTTTAATGTATAGAAACTATCAGTATTCTCGGCTGGTAGAAATACAAGGAAGGAGGATACAACAGATGGGTATCTTATCCTGGATAATCATAGGAATAATCGCCGGGTGGTTGACCGGGCTCATCATGAAGGGCGGCGGCTACGGGATCTTTGGAGATATGATCCTGGGTATTGTCGGCGCACTGGTGGGCGGCTTCCTGGCGGGAGCCCTGTTCGGAGTCGAGGCGCCTTTGACGGGTTTCAGCCTGGGTACGCTGGTCATCGCCATATTGGGAGCCATACTCGTGGTGGCGATCGTCCGAGCCCTACCGGGTCGAACACGAGTGTAAAGCAGGACCGGTATATCCAGAATGCAGAAGAGGGAGCAGTCTTTCACGCAAGTGCTCCTTCTTTTTTTCGTCCGGGCCGGAGAGATTCCGGCCCGGCATATCCGGCAGGGTCCCGATAACCGAGGCATATCAGGGAGGCGGTGTGTTTACCTGCATTTCACCAGGGGATTTCGCTCGGCGCCTTCGTGATATACCAGAAACGAACAGGTGACAGGGTTGGTCTGCCCATCGGCGGGCCGTATGACCAGAACCACCGGGCAGCCGGCGTCGGGGGTTATCTCGATCCGCGCCGGGTTACCTGGGCTGAATGTGGCTTCTGCCAGCGCATCCCCCTGATGAATATCTTTTCCGTTTACATAGGAATCGGCCATCTTCCGGGCATCTTCCAGACAGACAACCGCTGCATGCGCCTCTCCGCCTTCCCGGGACTCCAGACGGGCGATGACGGGTTTTCCGGTCTCGAAGGGTCCCGACATCAGGATGCCGTTTCCGTGCAGGACTGCGTTGTTGTGCGCCAGCAGGGGCCGTTCCTTCGGGCCGGGGGCCTGATCCGGCAACTGGCCGGCAGGAAACGTACCGAATTTGGTATACCGCTGGCCGGTGCACAGATCCATGATCAGGGTCAGGCCGCTGGAGAGTCTGCTTCTGAATCTCCGTGACGCCTTCTTCGTGATATCCTTTTGCGCTCTTTCTTCCGGGCTGCCGCCCAGGATCTCGGCGCCATGGCCCACGATGGAGGACCAGAGGCTCCCGGTGTCCACATCGACATCCCCCTTTATCTGGAAACTGACCTCCACCGGTCGAGTCGGGACAAACCATACGGTCACGATGCGGTCCTGCCGTGTGTAGGCCACGTCGAAGGTACCGACCATGGTCACCTGCGCGAGGAACTTCACATAATCATCGAGCTCGAACTCTGCTCCGAGTCTCTGCCTCTCGCGGGAGATCCATCTCCAGCCCTTTCCGGATATCGAGATCCTGAGATGCCCGGGATCTGTCTGTTCGGTGCTGCACGAATCGATCCAGAAATTCCCGGTCACGGTCCCCCGGTCTGCGGGGGCTGACGCGCCCCCTGAGCTCAGCGTCAGGATTCTGTCCTGGAGATAGCCGCAGGCATGAAACGCGGCAAGATCGATCATGAGCGCCTGCAGATCCTCGATATCCGTGTTTTCGATATCCGGCCCGGACTCAGCCTGCGCGGTATCTCCGGCCTGGGCGTGGGCCTCTGCCCCGGTCTGCCGGAGAATGCCCGCATACCCGGTTTCCCGTTCACAAACGATTCCTGCCCACAGCACGAGCGCACCGAGCAGGACGAGGGTAAATATTTTACCCGGCCTAATGGAATGCATAAGCGCCTCCTTTCCCAGCCCCCAGGCTCCTCACACAACAGGCATGACGGTTTCAAGCAATTTTCAAGCATTCTGTCCCCTTGTCCGGTTGCCGGAAGCAGGACCCGGGCAGAGGGACTGGGTGAGATCGGATACCAATAAGCTGGATATAACGATCTGAAGGACGTTTATCCACTTTCCGGCAGCAAAAAGGCGAAGCGGGGGATTCTGACGCCCCGGAGAGATCGCGTGCTCAGGCGGGAGCCGACAGTGACGCTGTCTTTCAGGACGTCAGACAGTGAGCTCGACGATCTCGGGAAAGACCCCGTCCGGCTCGATTCTCATGAGACCCACGCTCACGGGGAGGTCGAACCTCCTGGGCCCGGCGCTTCCCGGGTTGAGATAGAGGGTTCCCTCGCGGTAGACCAGGTTCGGCCGGTGGGAGTGCCCGTATATGACGATATCGACCGTGTCGGCGGGAACCGTGAGGGGGAAGGAGCCCAGATCGTGGATCACGTAGACCCGGTTGCCGTCTATCTCCAGGAACTCCGATTCCCTGAGCGAACCGGCCCAGTCTCCCCGGTCCACGTTGCCCCGCACCGCGACGACCGGTGCGATCTGTTCCAACTCTCTCAGGACGGAAAGGGTACCGATATCACCTGCATGGATGATGAGGCTGCACCCGGTGAAGACCTGGCGCGCTTCATCTCTGAGCAGCCCGTGGGTGTCTGATATCACGCCGATATAGCGTACCGCCATCGGATCCGGTTCCTTTCAAGGTCCGGCAACGGACAGGTCCGCCCGTTGCCTGCGGTTATGCCGTGACAGCTATTCTTCGTGCGTCTCACGGTCCACGTCCCGGTCGAAGTCGGAGCCCTTCAGTGTCTCCACGGTCGTGTCGTCCGCCCGGTACTCGCGGCGGAAGGTCTCGATGATCAGGTCCATGGGCACCTCCGCAAATTCCCCGCGATAGCCGAGGTAATCCATGTGCCTGTTCCCGTCGAGATCGAAGGGATGATAGATCGAGTCGTTCAGGCCGTCGAAGACCAACGGCCTCAGGCGGAACTTCTCGCAGAGCTCGATATTGAACGCAGGGGTTGCCTTGAGCCATTTTCCATCGAGAAAGATGGACGTATACCCGTGCCAGTAGAAGACATCGGTCTTCATCTGCTCGCGCATGCGGGCCGTTGACAGATGGTTGCGCACGTCAGCGTACCCCAGGCGCGCAGGTATGCCGTGATACCGGCAGCAGGCGGCCAGCAGGATCGCCTTGGCCACGCACCAGCCGCGGCCGACCTTCAGGGTGGTGCTGGCCCGCAGGCCCTCGACCGAAAGATTGAGCAGGTACGGGTCGTACCGGATTGTGTCCCGTACCGCGAAATAGAGGCTCACCGCCTGTTCGCGCCGGTCACGGGAACCGGACACGTGTGTCCGGGCGAAATCCGCCACCAGGGGATGGTCGTAATCGATCGTGGGAGAGGAAGCCAGATACGGCTGCATTTCGTTCTTCATCCCTTCAAAATATCTCCTTTCTGAGCAGTGACTCATACTACAGGCAAACGGCAGGGCGCTCAACATCCGATTGTCCCGGTTTCGGGTACTCCTGCCTCCGGAAGACGCACAAACCGCACGAATTCCGGGCAGCCGCCGGGAAGGAAACCCGCGCCGGGCCGTCTCACGGTTCCGGGCCGGTCACCTTCCTGAAGACCGTGCCGTTGAACGTCGCCACGAGCCGGTCCTGACTGAACACGTCCATCCGGTAGAGGCCGGTGCGCCGGGTGGCATGCACCAGCCTGGCCTCCGCCCTCATGACGTCCCCCACCCGGGCCGACTTCAGGAACGAGCCGCTGACATCCAGGGCATAGGAGGGGTGGTGGTCCCGGTTGGACGCGACGGAAAAAGCCACGTCGGCCAGGCTGAAGATCAGACCTCCGTGAGCCACGCCCAGGAAATTGCACATGTTATTCCCTATGGTCACCGAACAGGAGGCAAAGCCTTCTTCCACCCTGTCGACGCGTATTCCCAGAAACCCGGCAAAGGGATCGGAGGCCGTCTTTGCGGCAACAGCATCCATTTTCACTCCTCTCATTCCATTTTCATGCGGGCTCGGGTGAGGGCTGCCGCCCGTGCGCACGCGGACGCCGGTTAAGGGGCTCACCCGGCCTTCACCTTTCTATATTGGGCTATCTGCCGGCAGATTGCAACCAGTTCGCCGCGCTCGTCCCACATTTCACCGTCTTCCTCCAGCAGGCCGCAGGTGACGAAGCGTGTCCTGAAGAGACACTTCAGCCACGGCTTAAGCGGCATGTTGCGGATATTGACCGTGAACTCCAGGGTGGGAACCCAGGCGACCATGCCCTGGCTCGCGAGCACTGCAGGGGGGAACGAATCGGCCGCAAGGGTCAGTGAGAACATGTCGTGGTCGCGCGGGTGTCTGAAGGTGATCCAGCCCTTCAGCCGGGATATGTCCGAGGTCTCTCCCTGTATCCATCCCGCGCACCGGGGGTCGAGCCGCACGTCCATGTTGGCGAATAGCGTGTACTTATTCGAAAATGCGGGGATCGGGACGCATTCGTCAAGCGGTGCGATATCCGGGGGCGATTCCTCGTACCATTCCTCAAGGCATGCCTCGTCCTCGCGGGCAAAGGTGCCGAACATGCGGACCTTCTCCTGACCGTCCTGGACGAGGCGCGCCTGGTATCGGGCGAACTGCGTGGAGTCCGAGAGCCCCTCGATGAATATATCCGCCTTTCCCGGAACCGAGCGGGAAACATAGTTTGCCGTGAAAATCGGGCTGAACGATTTCTCGCTCACCTGCATCATCCCGTTTGCCAGCAGGGCCATGAGATACCCGCCATCCGGGTTCCCGTTCGCGGACCAGTTGTCGGAGACAGCGGCCCTGAAGTGCAGATCGTCGATCCGTTCCAGTGATATGTCCTGATCGAACATGTGCATGGAATCACCCCTTTAAAGATATATGATTCTTCCATCGAGAGCAGATGACAACCCCGGGCCGGAAGCCCCGGCAGCTTTCGTATACACGTCTTGCTTATGGCGGAACGTTGAGTATATTGGGAAGAAAAGACTGACCTTTGAAGGGGGGATGTATGATCTCTTTCTATGATCTTCTCGCAGGGGGTGATCTTCGTGCTTCGGCCCGGGAGCTGGCAGGGGATTTCGGAAAGCGCTTCGCCCTTCCCGGCGTCCACCAGCTCGGGCTTGTAGTCCCTGAAGTGGAGGAGGCGGCCCGGGAGCTCGAAACAAAAGGGATCGGGCCCTTTTTCATCGCCGGCGGAAGCCCGGACTTCTGGCATGAACGGGGAGAGCCAAGGGACTTCACCGGCAAAATGGGGCTGGCCGTCTGTGACGGCCTGGAGATCGAGCTCCTGGAGCCGGGTACCGGGTCGGACTTCTACGCGCAATCAGCGGATGGGGCGGGCAGACCGGTCGTGCAGCACCTGGGGTTTCTGGTGAGCGATGTGGATATCTGGGCGGCGGTTCTTGCGCAGGCCGGCTATCCGGTGTGGGTGAAGGGAAGGCTGAGCGCATGGCCCACAAGCACCCGGTTTGCCTATATGGACACGGTCCGGGACGCGGGGCTGGTGATCGAATTCATCTCCTGGCGCCTTCTGGGTCTGCCGTTCAGGCCGATCTCCGGCATATATCATACCCTCGGACGCATCCAGAAGCTCACGGGAAAAAGGACCGTTTACCTCTGATGCCGGGGGGAGCATCCGTGCCCGGAAAAGGATTCAGCGGTCCCGCCGGACCGGTAGGCTCCTCCGGTGCCGCCGTTATATCCGGTTACTGCACCGGACCGGTGGTGCTGTACGTATACGAGGCGACCACGCCGCGGTCGTCGAACCGGATCAACAAGCCCTTGGTCTGCCGCCGATACAGGCCTCTTACGGTTTCCCTGTCTTTTAGTGGTGATGGAGAAAGCTCGATGCATACAGGATGGCCATGCCGAGCAGCCACGCGATCGATCCGGGGATGTTCGGGCCGCACTCGGGCGACTCCCTGAACTCGGGCACAAGGTCCACGGCCCCGATGTACAGGAAGTTTCCTGCGGCAAAGGGGACGAGAAAATCCACGGACATCTCCGACGATATCCCGTAGACGATCAGGCCGCCCAGGGGAAAGCTGAGCGCGGACAGAAAATTATAGAGCAGGGCCGTTCCCTTTTTCCATCCAGCGTGTACCAGCACGCCGAAGTCGCCCAGCTCCTGGGGGATTTCGTGGAGCACTGCGGCATACCAGGCCAGAAGCCCCAGCCTGAAATCCGAGACGAAAAGTGCCCCGATGGCCAGACCCCCGATCAGGTTATGCAGGCCGTCTGCGAACAGGAGCATATAGGTGATGGGCCGCGTATGGGAGGCAGGGCTCCGGTGGCAGTGGTGCCACTGGAGGAGTTGTTCCAGGGCCAGGAACACGAAGAAGCCGATGGCAAGCCAGAGAAAGACATTCCGGGTATTGCCCGGACTCTCGATGGATGCGGGGATCATGAGGAAAAAGGCGCTCCCGATGAGCGACCCGGAGGCAAAGGCCACGAGCATGGGAAGGATACGGCGAAGGGTGGCCTCCCGGAGAACGAGCGTGACGCTCCCCACCAGAGCAATGACGCTCATAAGGGCTCCGAATATCAAGATTGCCGGGAGCGGAGACATGTCCGGTCCTCTTATTGGATCATGTACTCGCCGCCTGACGCGAACGGCTAAGAGTAAGAATATTCATTGCAGGGCAGGTTATCGAGAACCATTCTATTTAGAAAAGCTCCCGCCTTCGTGCCTCATCCGACCAGATCCGGTCCGTATCTTCGTAGAGTTCCTTCATGTTCTGCTCGATCATGAGCCGGTGCCTTTCGAAATCGTCCCCCTCCAGGTCGGGGGGGACATATACGGGTCGTCCGAACCTGATGATCACGCGGGAAAAGGGCCTGGGTACCATGAACCGGTCCCAGCTGCGGAAGGCCCACGGATTCTCCGAAGACGTTATGGTCGGGACGATGGCCTTTCCGGACACCTGCGCGATCCTGAGCAACCCCGGTTTGACGACCCCGAAGGGGCCTTTGGGGCCGTCCACGATGTGGCCGATCCTGTGTCCGTTCAGGGAGAGATCCTTGATCCGCTGCAGGCCTTCGCTCCCTCCCCGGGAGGATGATCCGCGCACCGGGCGCCAGCCGAGTATGTCGACAATATGGGAGATGAACTCGCCGTCACGGCTCTGACTGATGAGGATGGCAATGGGCTTGCGCCGGGCAAAGAAGGTTATGCCGGGAAAGAAACGCTGGTGCCACGAGGCATAGATGATACTCCCGTCTTTGCTCAGGACAGCGCTTTCGTTCTCTCCATCTAAGACCCTGAGCCGATACGTCGAAGACAGGACCTTTACCACGAACAGCCCCACATAGGGGAAGATAAAACGATAGAGAAGGATGCGCATCTTCCTATTCGGGGACGGGTTCACATTTCTTCCATGGCATATCACTCATCATGTTCCTGTTCGAGTCCATACCTCCACGTGTCACCTGTGCCTTAATTTATTATACCGGTATTTCGTTACAGGCAAGAGCTTCCTTGAAGCGTTATGACCGTGATGGGAGGGTGGTAATCCTCTGCCTCACGCCATTGAATACCCGGTCTGCGACCTTCCGGTACAGGGAATACCACCGCATGCGCCGGGTTGTGGATACGATGGTGAAATGCTGCAGCTGTCTTGCACCAAAGCCGCGGAAAAATCGTTCGATGGGCTCCAGCATCGATCCCTCGAAGTCGAATCTCCCGGTCACCGTGGAGGAAAATCGGATCGCCTCCCACATGAGGAGGCTGCTGCTCCCGCTGTTGCGGAGGTCAGGGTCTGCGCCTCCCATGAGATAGAACGCGGATTCGCTGTCCCAGATCAGGTACAGGGCTGCATGGATCCGGCCGAGGGTATCCTTTGCGAAGAATATCCTGCGCTGGTTTCTCTGCCTGAGCACGTCATCGATCCGAAGAACCAGCCCACGGGAATAGGGAAGGGACATCCCCTGCCTGGCGAAGGTCTTTCTGTTGAGTTCGAGAAAAGGCTCGATTCCCAGATCGTCGTGCACCTCCAGCTGTCTTCCGGCCTTGCGGATCTCCCTGCGGATATTTCCCTGTAGTTCGGACCAGAGCCTTTTCTCGTCGGTAATATCGTCCAGGACATAGGAATATCGGGTAGTCTGTGAAAACCCCTTCCAGTAAAAGGGCAGCCAGTTGGTTATGGAATAGTGAAAATTCTGGGCAAAAAAGTCGAACCGCGGAAGCTGCCCGATGAGGCTGAACATGACATCCTTCTGTCTGGCAAGCTCGTTCGCGTATTTTCCGGTTGCAGGAGAGAGCCAGGGTCCGAGAAACTTCGTGAGCTTGGGCATGATCAGCCGGGTGAGCCCGAACTCTTTATCCATGACGTACGGAAGACGTGCCATGATGTGCCCGCCGCTGGATACCACAGCGGCACCCCATCGACCCGGGGCGACGGCATCGAGCCAGTAGGGCTGCTGGAAAAGGGAATTGACCTGGGGTATCTCTGGAGCGGGATTTCCATACTCTTCAGATAACGTTCTGCTCTCCATAGTATTTCTCATATGATGCACCGGCCTTATATCAATACGTGGGCGTGAAAAAAACCGGTGCCGGAACAGGGGGGGAGTTATGCAGGAAGGCCCGACATTGCCGGTATGTTCAGGACCGGCGGCCCTTTGATGGATGATCGTGCCCGGTGCGGGAGGGCGCCTTGGTTTCTTGAGAACGAATCCTATCGGTATTAAAATATCTTATACCATCTGCTTAAAACGGGGGAGGATCGTGACATGGCGCAGGCGGTTCACAGAACGTCCGAGGAAATCAGGGATGATGTGTCGTCCCGGCTCCTCTGGGACAACCGTATCAATAAGTCGGATATCGGCGTGAATGTGTCCGACGGCAAGGTCGTTCTCACGGGCGCTGTGCATACCTGTTCGGACAGGTCCCGGGCCGAGGATGACGCGTATTCCATAACAGGGGTCAACTTTGTGGACAACCGTCTGGCGGTCAGCTATCCCTCCGCGGGTGAGGCCCCGGGCGATGACGAGATCGCCTCGCACATCAGGAGCGCCCTTCAGTGGAGCCCTCATATCGACCCCGGGGAGGTGGATGTATCGGTCGAGGAAGGTACGGTAATCCTGACGGGCAGGGTGGATTCACTCTGGCAGAAGTCCATGGCCGGGAGTATTGCGGACAATATCAGGGGCGTGCTGAACATAAGGAACATGCTCAAGGTGGAACCGGCCAGAGCGGTACCTGACGAGGAGATTGCCCGTCAGGTCTTAAGGGCGCTTCAGAACAATGCGCTCGTCGACACCAGCCTGATCAACGTTTACGTCAAGGGGGGTGTCGTCACCTTGAGCGGCACGGTGAACAATCATCATGCCCTCCGCGCAGCCGAAGAGATCGCGGGTATCACCGCAGGCGTCAGGGATGTGAACAACTATCTGGTCATCACCTGAAGCGGGGGCGCAGCGGCAGGAGGGTGCAGGTTGCCCCTTGCGGCGGAACGCGGGCGTGGATATACTGCATGGAAACAGAGTTCTAATATTGTGGGGGAAGTATGGGGCTGTTCGGGTTTGATATCACGTTCCTGTCGATGTCCGCTTTCGTGTCTCTCGTGGCGACCATTGGCATTGTCTTTATGGTGGACTGCGTGCAGCCCGGGCTTATGAGCTCCAGGGCGGGCACCAGTGTGTTCGTCTTTATCGGAGTCTTCACCGCAAACCTCATCATCGAGGCGGGCCGCAGGCGCCTGGAGAGAAATCACACAAGACGGTAGTCCCGGCCGACCATGGCCTTGTCGATGCATCCATCCCGCGCAGACCCCTCATTGAAGGAAAACTCCCGCCGGTACGGATTTTACCCGATACCGGCGGTTCCAACGTACCTGTGTCTACGCCTGTGGCTGCCGCATCCTGTTCTTCACGGCAGGGATTGCATCGGCCTGCTGGAACATCTTGACGGGATGCGGGCCGGAAAGTTCCTGGCGGTAGTCGTTTCCAGACTTCTTCACCAGGCCGTCCACCACCGCCTCGCTGGGTGACCCCTTGGCATTGACCATTCTCTGGAACGAGAAATACCGGTGATCCCTGGGCAGCTTTTCCGCGGGAACGAACCTGGTCTCATCACCGGTCAGCGAAATCTGCGAGGACAGGATATCCCGGACATAGTCGACGTTCGGCTCGAATTTGAAGATCTGGGGCAGCTCCCGGGGAAGCAATGCCTCAGGGTCCTGCTTTTCGATCCTTCTCACCAGGTCTGCGGCCATCTTCACGTGCTCGATTTCCATGGCCAGGTTCTCCTCCCACAGGGCTCGCGCCTCGGGATTCGGCTCGTCCTGCATGAGCGAGTAGTACAGGTAACACTCGTTGTACTCGTGGAGGAGGAGGTTCTCGAGCCATGATGTGTTCGGGTCCATGAGCGATTCGTAATGGGACACGTGCTGTTCCTCGATCTGCGCGATCTCGAGGTAGAGGCCGCGGCTGAGCATGTCCATGGCCCGGTCGCCCACGTTCATATAGAAATTCATGGTCTGCTGCTCTGCCGCCACGATGGTGAGGATGTGCAGCTTGGTGACAGGATCGGCCGTCGCGAAGTCCCTGAAATCGCGCACATCGTCGAACGGGTGCCGGTGCTCGAGGGCGGTGGGCCTGCCTACCGTGATCTCGGTGTATTGTCTGGTGACATCGGATGGCTCTTTGCCGTCGGTCAGCTTCATGAGGTTCGCATAGCGGTAGAGGTGATCGAAGTCCTCGATCAGGGCGAAATCGAGCACCTGCTTCACGTACGGGTCGGGCTCGGTGCGTGCAAGGAATGCGGTCAGATCCACGGCCACCTGCTCGTATCCGAGGGTTACCTCCAGGTTCGATTCATTACCGGGAATCATCCAGTTGACCGCCTTCTGCTGCTGCTGCTCGATCCTGCGGGTCAGGGCGAGGTGACGCCTGAGGTCCATATCGCTGGTATTACGGGCGAACTGGTGTTTAAAGAGCATGGACTCCACCTCGATGCCGTTCATGAGGATTCCGCGGGTCCGGGTATAGGGGTGAACGCTTTCCTTGTCGTATGGTTTGGAGTTCAGATCCATCCAGTTCTTGACCTGTTTCTCAATGGGTATGCCTTTTTCCTGCAAGGGATTGAATGCCATAATTCCCTCCTTGTTTTCGATCATGGTTCAAAGGCTGACAGGCAGGTATGCCGCAGCCTTTATAAGAATAAATACAAGCGGCGATCATGCTCTAAATACCGTAAACTCTACAGCCGGAGTATCGCTTGAGAAAAAAACAGGTCGGAATGAGGGTGGAAGGTGGGCCGGGATATCGCTGTTCATCGGCCGCGCGGGCGGCAACCCGCGTCGGCCTTCGCCGTGACCGGAGCCGAGCGAGGAGATCAGTAGGAGATGGAGCGGATGAGATCGAGCTTCTTTTCCAGATAGAGCCTGAGCGGCTCTTCGCTTCCGAACCAGAAATGGTCGACCCCTTCGATGATCCTGATGCGTTCCTTGTCCAGGACACGGTGCAGTTCGGAGCGGTCGCAGTACTGGTCTTGGGAGCCCACTGCGGCCCAGACGTTAAAGCCCTTCAGGGAGGGAAAGGAGAACATGGAGGTGGGAGGGGAAATAAAGATGCAGGGCACGTCCACCTCCTGCAGAAAATTTGCCGCCACCCACGAGCCGAACGAGTAGCCCACGATGATGACCGGGTAGTCCATGGAGTTTACCACGATCGCCAGATCGTTCACCTCCCCGACGCCGTTGTCGAAGGTTCCCCCGCTCCTGCCGACACCTCGGAAATTGAAGCGCAGGGCGGAGTATCCGCGCCGGAGAACCGTGTCCCAGGCGGCCATGACCACGTTGTTATCCATGTCGCCGCCCATCAGGGAGTGCGGGTGGGTGATGACGGCGCACATGCCTGCGGCAGGCACCTCTTCATAGACCGCCTCGATCCTGGGATCATCGCCAATGAACAGGTTCGACATGGAAATGTATATATCTCCATACGCGTCTGAAATCAATGGAGGAACAATCGGATGTCGCGCGCCGTGCCCGGGGCGGGAGAGGTGGGAGGGCTATCGGGCCTTGGGAAGCAGGATGATCCCGTCGGCAACGGTGAGGATGGTGACGTGGGGCTTGAGGTTCATGGCCCTGAGCAGGGGCAGGCTTACGCCTTCGAACTTCGTGGGGGTGATGTCCATGGCCACCGCCTGGTCCGAGTCGGCGCTGTCCGGCCAGGGTACAACCGAGAAGGTGTCGTAGGTGCTCAGGTGGTCGGCCAGGGTAGGGGCATGTGAGAATGCCCACTCGAGACCTTTCAGCACGTGGCGGGCCCCCACGAACACGATGGCCTTTTCGTCAGGATGCTGCTCCATGTAGGTGATCACCTTTTCGGACATCCACTTGTCCCGGTTGACGGGCGAGGGGACATCCGCATCCATGGCAATGATGTTCATATCCAGATCCCGAGCCTGATTGAGGATCTTGAGGAAACTGGGCGATGTCACGATGCTGTGGACCCAGATGCCGTCGACCTCGATGAGTCCGTTGCAGAACCGGTCGATATTCGGCTGCTGGGAGCTGGGAATCTCTACGAAAATCGTGTTGATCTTTGCCTGCTCTGCCAGGGTGGGAAGCGAGTTCGCGATCACCTCGTGGATATAGGCGTTGCGGTGATGGGTCCCGATGAGCAGGATTTTCTTTTTATTTGCCTTGTTCACCAGATAGGCCGTAGGGTTGTCGGCAAGCTCAAGATCAAGTGAGAATGCATTCATACCAGGCATGCCCACCATGGCCACGAGAGCAAGATAAAACACGATCTCTTTGATGTAATCTCTTAGCTGCCCCATCATCTGAAAAAACTTTTCGGTAAGATTTCATTCTTTGATAACAGAAACCGGGCCGGCTGGCAAGGCATTTATCATTCCCTTGAGATCCTCGAAGGTTGCGGCATTGCAGGCATGGCTGCGGAAAGATGACGCCCCCTGGGTTCCCCGGACATATCCGGAGACGAACTTCTTCATGAACTTGGCGGCCTTGTCCTTGCCGTAGAGAACGCCCAGCATGTCCAGGTGTTCGAGCATGAGCTCCCGGCGCTCATCCATGGAAGGCCCACTCCCGCCCGAGAGCTCACGGAAGACCCACGGCCTGCCCACGGCGGACCGGCCCACCATGAAGGCGTCGGCCCCCAGCGTGCGGAGGCGTTCGAGATCGGGGGCGGTGCGGATCTCGCCGCTCGCCACCACGGGAATGGATACGCTTCGCTTGAGGGCCGCGAAGAGATCCCACTGCGGGGTTCCCTTGTACATGTCCGTCCGGGTTCTGGGATGGAGGATGATGCAATGAACCCCTGTTTTCTCGATCGCGGCCGCCAGTTCCACGGCATTGATCGACCCGCTGTCCCATCCTGCGCGCATCTTAACGCTCACCGGTATGCGCGCCGCGTTCACCACCGCATCGGCCAGGCTTCGAACCAGGGGGGGGTCGCGCATCAATGCCGCTCCCGCTCCCTTGCTCACGACCTTTTTCACCGGGCAGCCCATATTGATATCGATGCCGTCGAAACCCTGATCCTCGATGATACGTGCCGCGAGCGCGGCATAGCGGGGAGAGGTGGTGAAGATCTGGGCGATGAGCGGGGTGTCTTCCTCGGGCCGGTTCAAAAGAGACAGGGTGTTTCGTGTGTTCCTGAGCAGGCCCTCTGCACTGATCATTTCGGTATAGCACAATTCCGCGCCGAAACGCCTCGAAAGGACACGCATGGGCCAGCTGGTGTAGCCGGAGAGAGGGGCTAGCAGCAGCCCGCGGGGAAGGTCGAGGTCATAGAGTCTCATGGCCCGGGACACCGGCTGCCCTGGCGCAGGCACTTGAGCTCCATCTCCCGGTGCACGGCATCCAGCACCTGCCTCTTGCCCAGCGCCCACGCCGGTGCGACCAGCTCGTCTTCGTGGGGGTCCCCGGTGATGCGCTGCACCACGATATCTTTGCGCAGGTGCGCGATAAAGCAGGCTGCGGCCTGCACGTAGGCATCCAGGGTCATGGGCGTGTACCGGCCTTCCCGGTACAAATGCTCGAGCCCGGTGCCCCTGGCGATGTAGAGCATGTGGATCTTGACGTCGGTCACGGGGAGGCCCGAGACGAGACGGGCCGTGGCGAGAAAGTCGTCCATGCCTTCCCCGGGCAGGCCGATGATCACGTGGGCACAGACCCGCAGGCCGAAGGCGGAGGTGAGCTCGACCGCCCGCGTGAAGGTCTCCACGTCATGGCCCCGGTTGATGATCTCCAAGGTTCGGTCCCTGGCCGACTGGAGGCCGTATTCCATCCATACAAGGCGATCGGATGCATAGGAGTTGATGAGCGCGATCTTGTCCCCGTCGATGCAGTCCGGCCTGGTGCCGATGGCGAGGCCTACAATCCGGGGATAGGGCAGGATGGTGTCATAGAGGGTTTTCAGGGTGTGAAGATCCGCGTAGGTGTTGGAGTATGACTGGAAATAGGCGATGAAGGCCTTTGCCTTGTACCGCCGGGCCATGGCCTTCATCTGGGTCTCGATCTGTTCTCTCAGGCCGATCCCCCGCGAGAAGGCGCCCGTGCCCGAGCCGCGGGCGTTGCAGTAGATGCATCCGCCCCGGTTTTCTTCATCCCGGTGGGGACAACTCAGCCCCGCATCCAGGGTGATTTTCTGAACCCTCTGCCCGAAACGTTCACGCAAAAAGGAGCTGAAGGTCCGGTACAGGGGCTGTCTCATCACAAGAACGGGAAATCGAAGCCCTTCAAGCCCAGGTCGTGCGCCAGATCCTTCATGATCTTCTGGAGCGCTGGATTGACGGGTACGCCCCCCTGTCTGCGGGCCTTGATCGTGTCGAACTCTTTTTCGCCCGCGAGATAGATCTTCTGCTTGCCCGGCATCTTCGCGGATTCCCTGATCTCCCGCATGATCGAGCCGGTGATGCTCCGGAACACGGACAGGGAAACAAAGCTCTCGATGTTGACGGCCACGAAGAAATGGCCGAGCCGGTGGAAGGCGGGCTTGCCGTTCTCGAAGCCGGTCAGGGCCTTGCCGAAGCTCCCCCCGGTGAGCGATGCGCAGAGTATCTCCACCATGACGCCCAGCCCGTAGCCCTTATGGCCTCCCAGCTCCTCGCCGGCCCCGCCCAGGGGGAGCAGGGACGCCGTGCCCTTGACCAGGGTCTGGAGCAGCTCGATGCTGTCCGTGGGCTGCCTGCCTTCACTGTCGATGGTGAGCCCCTTGGGGGTGGGCTTGCCCTCCCGGGCGTACACCTCGATCTTGCCCCGCTGCGTGGTGGAGGTGGCGATATCCAGCAGGAAGGGATATTCCTCGTCCGTGGGTGCGCCGCAGCTTATGGGGTTGGTGCCGATCACGGGCTCGACCCCGTAGGTGGGCGCCACGGACGGCCTGGCATTGGAAAAGGCCAGGCCCATCATATTCTCTTTGACCGCCATGGTGGGATAATATCCGGTGATGCCGAAGTGGGTGCTGTTGCGCACGCCAACCATGCCGATATTGCATTCCCTGGCCTTTTTGATGGCAAGGCTCATGGCCCGGTGGGCGATCACGTGGCCCATCCCGTGGTTCCCGTCGATCACGGCGGTGTTTTCCGTCTCCTTGACCACGGTTTCTTTTGTTACAGGCATGAGGATTCCGTCCTTGATCCGGTCGACATACATCTTGAACCGGCCGATACCGTGCGACTCGACCCCGCGCAGGTCGGACTCGATCAGTACGGAAGCGCACGTTCCGGCGTCTTCTTCCGGAACCCCAAGGGCTGTGAATCCTTCTTTCATGAAGCGTTCGAGCTCCAGGTAATCAACCTTTACGATGCCTGATGTGTTCATGGAAGTGTCTCCTTGTATGGGAAAAGGTGCTGTAGTCATGGTTGGTTCTCATAGCAGATGATTCCGGGTTCGTGAAGAGGATAATGAAGGGCACGCCGATGCTTTTCTCCGTGCGTCATCACGGAGGGAGCGGATGGCGGAGGGGAAGAGAAGAGCCGGATCAGCCGGCGGCCGGAGGCACCGCCGGGTCCGGGCTCCAGGCCTTCGCATATTCCAGGAAGGCGCGGTGATGGGGCAGGAGAACGAACTGCTTCCGGTAGATCACGGCAAAGCTGCGCAGAATCCTGGGAGACTGGAGCGGGATGGATGTCAAGAGACCCTGCCCGATTTCGCGTCTCACGGCGTGGATGGAGATGACGGATATCCCCAGGCTGGCAATCACGGCCTCCTTGACCGCCTCGGACGATCCCAGCTCGCAGGATATGGAAAACCGGGACAGGTGCGGCAGGCCGTTTTCGTCCAGATAGCTTTCGAAAATGGACCGGGTGGCCGAGCCCTTTTCCCTGAGGATGAAGGGCTCATGAAGAATGTCGTCGATGCTTGCCTCCTGGAGATCCCCTATCCGATGCCCCCTGGGCGCGATCAGGATCAGCTCGTCGCCCCAGGCAGGCTCGCAGTGGAGCCTCCTGTCGTGGACGTCTTTCCCGATGAACCCGATCTCCACCTGGCCGCCCAGCACCATATCGATCACCTCATCGCTGTCGCTGGAGAGGATGTGCGCCTGGATGTCCGGATAGGTTTTTCTCAGGCCAGAGAGCACGGCGGGCAGGATGTAGGTCGAGGGGATGGTGCTGGTTCCGATGAAGATGTGACCCGAAACGGTGTCCTCGAGCGAGAGTATCTTTTCCCTTGCCTCGTCCCTGAGTTTCAGGATCTTCCTGGCGTACCCGTAGAGAATCGAGCCCTCTTCGGTCAGCGAGACGCCTGTCTTGGTGCGGTTGATGAGGCGGCAGTTCACGAAGATCTCGAGGTTCTTGATGTGCTTGCTCATGGAGGGCTGGGAGAGCAGCATCTTCTTTGCCGCCTCGGAGAAGCTGCGCTCCTCCACCAGGGCGACCAGGGCTTCGAGCTGCTGAAGGGTGATGCTTTTGAACTGGTCTGCGATCATGTGGGCATCATAGCTCAAGGTATTCTGCGGAAGCAAGATGAAACATGAACATTTTGAATGCAGGAGATTCAAGGAAATTGTCGTATGTCCAAGGCGGCGACATGAGAGGGCACGGGCTGTGTTACGGAATAACCGCTGTCATATCGCGGCAGAGATTGTGAATATTCAGTACGATCACATAACATTTATGAATTTGACAGATTCGGAAAGGGCGAATACATTGAGTCAACCCTCCGTGAAGCGGCCGGGCGCAAGAATGCACGAGGCATCCTGCCGGAGGATGGCGGATCACGTGCTGAAAGCCGGTTGGAATACATTGAGCGTCTCCGGCCTGTGGGCGGCAGGGGCGGTCCGGTATGGGCTCACCGGCTTTTTCGTTACGATGAGGCCCGGGTGAAGGGAAGGGTTCGCGCTCTCATGATCGGAGAGAACAGGACAGGAGAAAATGGAATGGATAGAAAGACCAAGCTGACAACCATGGTTCATGGTTCCGGTTGAGCCTGCAAGCTCGGTCCGGAGGTTCTGGACCAGGCAGTGGGAATATTGCCGGTTATGAAAGACCCGAATCTCCTCGTGGGCATGGACAAGCCGGATGATGCAGGGGTGTACCGCATAAGCGACGATCTCGCTCTGATCCTCACCCTCGATTTCTTTACCCCTGTGGTCGACGATCCGTATCTGTTCGGCCAGGTTGCCGTCACCAATGCGTTGAGCGATGTCTATGCAATGGGCGGCAAGCCGCTTCTGGCCATGAACATCATCTGCTTTCCGCAGGATGGGCATGTCTCCATCCTCCAGGAGATTCTCAAGGGCGGGTACGACAAGATGGCAGAGGCGGGGGTGCTCCTGGTGGGGGGGCACAGTGTGGACGACAACGAGATCAAGTACGGGATCTCCGTTACCGGTACCGTGCGTCCGGACAGGGTCCTGAGGAATGCAGGGTCTCAGCCCGGGGACAGGCTCATCCTCACCAAGCCTCTGGGGACCGGGATCATCTCCACGGCGGTCAAGGCCGAGATGGCAGGGGAAGAGGCAGAAGCCAAGGCGGTGCGGTACATGAACGCCCTGAACAGAAAACCCGCCGAGCTCATGGAGAACTTCACGGTTCATGCCTGCACCGATATCACCGGGTTCGGCCTGCTCGGCCACGCCTGCGAGATGATCGATGGGAGCGAAACCGGGATGATCGTCTATGCCTCACGTGTTCCGGTGATAGAAGAGGTTCACGAGTACGTGAGCATGGGCCTGATCCCGGCAGGGGCATACCGGAACGAGAAATACCGGTTTAAGGTCACGGAGAAGGACGATTCCGTGACCGACGACATGATGAAGATCCTCTTCGACCCTCAGACCTCCGGAGGGCTGCTCATATCCCTGCCTGCCCCGGAGGCGGAACGGCTTCTTGAGATGCTGCACGAGGAGGGAATACCCGAGGCGGCCGTCATCGGGGAGATCACCGAAGGCCCCGCAGGGAAGATCACGGTGAAGGGGTGATGCATCCGGAAATCCGACCGGGGCAGGGCGGAGGTCGCCGCTCATGCCTGTAACGGTGTGGATCATGGCCCTTATAAGAAAGAATGCACCTCTATCCTGGAGCGATTTCAGCGGATATGCCGGCCTTTTTCGCACAAGGCCGCGTCTTTTAGATCCCGGAGCAGCGCACCTGGGACGAGGTTATATTTCTCTGTCAAGGTCTCGACGTATCGAAGAGGCTGGTGCAGCAGATACATTTACCGGTTTGACCGCTGTCGACGGGCGTGCTTTGAGAAAACTGAGGAACGACATCATCAACCTTTCTCGATGGTAATCTTGTAGCCTGTACCGTCGGGCTCGATGTCTCTGACCTCCCATCCCTTGCTCCTGGCGGCGCGGGTGACGTTCTCCCTGGATGTGTCCGTATCCACGAGGATCTCGATCCGGCCTCTTTCCAGCTCCCTGATTTTCCCCACGGTAAGGATGACCGGCTGAGGGCACGAAAGACCGCGGGCATCGATAACTGAGCTCATGATTGTCCTCCTTTATGCGAGTTTTGTCCTCATGGTAAATCCGATAAACAGACAGACTGCGAGTCCTACCGCCACGGCGGCGGCGCCGTGGGGGCCTATTCCTGCAGGGGAGCTCGCGAGTCCGAAGTTGTGGGAAAATGCCGCTCCCGCCACCATGCCGATGACGAACACGGCCGAGTCGCCGTCGCCCTCTCCGCTCAAGAAGAGCTGCCTCCCGGGGCACCCTCCTGCCAGGGCAAACGCAAGGCCTGCCAGCGTCATGCCGGCGAAGTTCCAGAAATGCAGGGTGTGCGCCACCGGCTGACCGGTGAACCCAGCGCTGAACTGTCTGAAAACGAGGTTGGTGAGGAAGGCGAACAGCGTCAGTGCGATGAGTCCGCCGAGCAGATGGGTCTGTCCGAACAGGACAAGGTCGCGGATGGCACCCATGGTGCAGAACCTGCTCTGCTGGGCCAGTATCCCCACCACCAGCCCGATACCCAGAGATACCAGGACAGGGGCGTGCATGGACCCGGGACCCTTGGTGCTGTAGAAGAGAATTCCACTAGCGGGTTCACCCTGGACCTGAGGGAAGATGAACACGAGCACGAGTGAACCGAATGCAATGAGCGGCATGAGCAGGCCCACCGAGGTGTACGTGTTCTGCGAGCGACCCAGATTGTAGCCGTTTTTCAGGAAGAGTGTGCCGATCCATACGCCGAAGGCAAGGCCGGCTATCCCCAGTACGGCGTTGAGGTCGCCTCCTGCAAGCCTCAGTACCGCCCTCCACGGACACCCGAGAAAAACCAGGGCCCCGATCATGGCGAACACTCCGAGCACAAAACGCGTGATCGGTGCAGAACCGGCGCGCGGTCTGAATTCGCGGAAGAGCAGGGCGGACAGAAACGCACCAAGGACAAAACCGAGAATCTCCGGACGCAGATACTGAACCACGTCTGCCCGGTGTATACCTACCGCTCCGGCGATATCCCTCTCGAAGCAGGCGACACAGATCCCCATGTTCCCCGGATTGCCGAGCTTCTGAAGGACAGCGGCCAGAATGCCGATGGCCGCCCCGACCCCGATGATCCCCCATCTCGATGCAAGAACGTTTTTCATCCCCATGCTATACAAGCTCCTCCTATTCATACAATCTGCCTTGATGTGTCCCGGGTTGTCACGCGGCTCGGGAAAGAGGGAAAACATGTTCCGGATAACCCATCTGGGACTCTTGTAATGCCTTTAATATACTCGTGGCAAATAGTAATATCGAATATAGTAATACATATGATTCAATAATATAATGGCAAATCGTGTCTGCCCCTTTGACTCGAATTATTCGACTTATTCACTGCTCATATATGGTTCTGTTGTACACATGGATCTCAGGGGGGGGTGAAGCTGCCGGTTATAGCATCCTTGCTGCTTGTGTTTTGCCTGGTTTTGTTTCATAATCCTCCCCGAAAGAATTTCCAAGATATTACCAGCGGGAGGAAAAGAGGAATGAAAAAGCTTTTGTATGCAATCGGTTTGGTGGGCATTATCGTGGCGTTTTTCTCGGCTCCGGCACCGGCGGCCGATGATTCATGGGACAAGGTGAAGGCGGCGGGCAAGCTCGTGATCGGAATCGACGACGCTTTTCCGCCCATGGAGTTCCGCAACGAGCAGAACGAGCTCGTGGGCTTCGACATCGATGCCTCCCGTGAACTTGGCAAAAGGCTCGGCATCGCGATCGAGCATGTGCCCACCGCCTGGAAGGGCGTGATCATGTCCCTGAAGACCAAGAAGTTCGACATCATCTGGTCCGGCATGTCCGTGACCGAAGAGCGCATGAAGGAGATCTCCTTCACCAACCCCTACATCATGGAGAAGCAGGTCATGGTGGTCAAGGCGGACAACGGGAAGGTCAAGGGCGTCAAGGACCTCGGGAATACGCACGTTGCAGGCGTACAGCTCGGCTCCACGTCCGAGGAGGCGCTGAAGAGCCTCGGGACCGAGTTCAAGGAGGTCAAGCGCTACGACAACAACACATCCGCCTTCATGGACCTCAAGATCGGCAGGATCGACGCCCTGGCCGTGGACGAGCTCGTGGGCCGCTACTATCTGTCCCAGCGCCCGGGCGAGTATCGCGTGCTGCCCGAGCCGCTGACCTCCGAGCCCATCGGGATCGGCGTCAGGCAGGAGGACGTTTCGCTCAAAGACACGATTCAGAAAACCCTTGATGAGATGTTCGCCGACGGCACCATGAAGAAGATCTCCATCAAATGGTTCGGAGATGACATCACTGCATGGAAGTAGGAACCAAACGGCCCGGCGCGCTGAAGGGCGCGCTGGGCCTCTGCTTTTTTCTGCTGCTCGTCCCAGCGGTCGTTCTCGCCCAGCCCGATCCGTATGAGATCCTGGCCTCGGCCACGCGGGAGGCCAACTCCGGAGACATCGAAGGCGCCCTCCAGACCTATCTGAAGGTCCCGGCCCCCGAGCCCGGAGAAGACGGCGGAGCCTTCGTGCGCTCGCGCATGGAGGCCGCCAAGATATGCTTCAGTGTGGCTGACTACGAACAGAGCGAGGCGTTGTGCAGGGAGATCCTGGGCCTGTTTCCCGAAAACCTGGAGGCAGGGAACCTGATCAAGCAGGTCGCTGTCGCGCAGACGCCCAGGTGGCTGCGTTTTCTCAAGGACATGGGCACGTACTTTCCCACCCTGCTCAGGGCATCGGGCATGACCATCCTCCTGGTGCTCATCACCATGGTGGTCTCGCCCGTGGCCGGGCTCTTCATTGCCCTGGCCAGAATCAGCCGCATCCGGAGCATCTCGTGGTTCTTCTGGTGCTATATCTGGGTGTTCCGGGGCACGCCGCTTCTGCTCCAGCTCTTTTTCATCTATTACGGACTTCCTCCCCTGGGCATCACCCTCAGTCCCTTCACCGCCGCGGTGCTGGGGCTCGGCCTGAACTACTCGGCCTACCTGGCAGAGATCATGCGCGGGGCCATCGAGAGCATCGATGCGGGCCAGATGGAGGCTGCAAAGTCGCTGGGCATGACCTACCGGCAGGCCATGAGGCGCATCATCGTGCCCCAGACCTACAAGCGGCTCGTGCCCCCCGTGGGCAACGAGTTCATCGCGCTGATCAAGGACACCGCCCTGGTTTCCACCATCGCCATGGTCGAGCTCATGCGGGCGGCGGACCAGATCTTCAACACCACCTTCAACATCTTCATCCTCGTGCAGGCCGCCATGATCTATCTGGTCATGACCAGTATCTTCACCATATCGTTCCGAAGACTTGAGGACAGACTGGGGGTATACGAGAACCGATGATCGAGCTGGTTGACGTCGTCAAACGCTACAACGATTTCACGGCCGTGGATCACGTGAGCCTGAAGATCGACAAGGGGGAGAAGATCGTGATCATCGGCCCCTCTGGCTCCGGGAAGACCACGCTGCTCAGGATGATCAATTTTCTGGAGACCATCGACTCGGGCAGGGTGCTCCTGGAAGGAAGAGAGGCCGGATACCGCAGAGACAAGAAGGGCAGGCTCGTGATGGATAAACAGGACGTCATATGCGAGCTGCGCTCGGAGATCGGGATGGTGTTCCAGCACTTTCACCTCTTTCCCCACATGACGGCGCTGCACAACGTCATGGAGGGGCCCGTGACCGTGAAGAAACAGTCCCGGGGAGAGGCCCGCAGGGTCGCCCTGGACCTGCTGGGCAAGGTGGGCCTGCTGGACAAGAAAGACACCTATCCGGCCTTTCTCTCCGGGGGGCAGAAGCAGCGGGTCGCCATCGCCCGGGCACTTGCCATGAAGCCCATGCTCATGCTCTTCGACGAGCCTACCTCGGCTCTCGACCCGGAGCTCGTGGGAGAGGTTTTTACCACGATCAAACAGCTGGCCGAAGAGGGGATGACCATGGTGATCGTCACCCACCAGATGGGCTTTGCCCGCGAGATGGCCGACAGGGTCATCTTCATGGACGAGGGCAGGTTCATCCTCGAGGGGGTTCCGGGGGACGTCTTCTCTCACAGCATGGAAAACGCCAGGGTAAAGGCCTTTCTCGACAAGGTCCTGTAGGAAGGATTCCAAGAGTCCGTCGTGCCCGGCTGCCCAGGCCCCAGAAAGGGTATTTCAACGGTACCGTTGCGTCCTAGAACATTCTCGATGCATTCCCAACGCGCACTCTTTCGTATAGATTATTGTGCGGCAGGGATTATTCATACGTTTATGAAGTTGCACGCCCGAGGATGGGCCGGATCGCCCTCCCGTTTTCTGAGGTCCTGCCATGAGAGGTCGGTCCAACCGTGTGATGCAGCCTTCTGCCCGAACCGTACCCGGTGACAAGCCGGGAAAAGGGTCCTCATGCAGGAGAGTCCGGTGGGATCGACACCGGACGGACGTCGCGGACGAGCGTCCCATTATTGGGAGGAGGAAGGCACCGGATATTCGGTGACTGGGAAAAGCATGGGAAAGATCGTGATCAACCGGATTCATCAGATCATCGCGGTGGGCGATTCGCTGACCGCGGGTTCTCAACCCGGGATCACCGATTATGCACCGTATACCGGCCCGGACACGCGGGATCTTCTCCCTACCTCGTATCCCTGCGTGCTCTCCGACCTGCTTTCGGTCTCCATGGGATCCCGGCTCATTCGCAACCTGGGAAGGGGCGGCAGCACCACGCGTGACTGGCTGCCCGGAAGCACCTGGGAGAGGAAAGACGTGCCCGGTTTTCCCCTCAACGGGAGGCCTCTGGACGAGATAATGGCCTCACGGGAGAACATCAGGGTGTGCCTCCTGATGCTGGGCACGAACGATGTGAACAGCTCGGTCGTGCCCGATTTCCTGATGAGGCGGATCGGCGGTGTCGTGGGGTACGAGGATGACGATTTTCTCAAGACCCGCGAAAACCTCATCGTCATACTCACCCAATTGCAGGAAAAAGGCGTTGTCACCTATCTCTCGAAGATTCCACCCAACCGGAACCGGGGAGGGGAATCCCTTTTCGGCATCGACAGGATCTTTTTCAACCGCAGGCAGGTGCAGGAAAAGCTCGACCTCTATACCCGCATGGTCAATGCGCGGATCGATGAGATCTATGCGTCGCATCCCCACATTGTCCGAAAGGGACCGGATTTTCACACCCTCTTCAAGGAAAGGAGCGATGTCTGGAACCGGGACCTCATGCACCTGAACACCCTCGGATATCGCTTCATGGCCTGGACATGGGCCGAACTCCTGAGATCGGAAAAGATCGACATCCAGATCTGAACGCATGCCCCGGAATCACGGACTTGCACAGCGAGCCGGGCGCTTGTGCCTTTTCGGGAAATCGTATAAGAATATTCTCATGGAACAGGCATGTAACAGGCTCAGGCCCTCAGAGGGCGGATCGATTTTTACGACGCGCGATGCCGGGGTTCGGCATGTGTGACACCTTTGCCGTGGGCGAGGCGGCGACTGAAGCAGGCAGCCGGATTTTTGCCAAGAACTCGGATCGAGAACCGGATGAAGCCCAGGTCGTCATTTCCTGTCCCGGAAAAGAACATTCCCGCCACCAGGAGGTGAGGTGCACCTATATCAGCATCCCCCAGGCACCGGAGACCCGCGGCGTCATGCTCTGCAAGCCGTTCTGGATCTGGGGCGCCGAGATGGGGGTGAATGAGAAGGGTGTGGTGATAGGCAACGAGGCCCTGTTCACGAAGAGCAAACCCGAGAAGTCTCCGGGTCTCATCGGCATGGACCTGGTTCGGTTGGGACTGGAGAGGGCAGATACGGCCCGTGAGGCGGCCGATGTCGTCACCGGCCTCCTGAGGCTCTACGGGCAGGGCGGCCCGTGCGGCTACCGTGACAAAAAGTTTACCTACATGAACTCGTTCCTGATCATGGACCGTAACGAGATCGTGGTGCTGGAGACCGTGGGGCGGGATTATGCCATGAAGTATCATCAGGACTTCGCCGCTATATCCAACGGGATCACCATCGGTCGCGACTGGAAGAAATCGAGCTTGCCCTGGGGAACGGATTTCCAGGCGTTCAGCGACCCTCTCATGACCTGGTTTTCCGGCAGCCGGATGAGGAGGGAGTATGTCATGGAGCGTATCGACCAGCCCGATGATACCTTTGCCGTGAGCGATGCCTTTGAGATCCTGCGCGGGCACCGGGGCGGCCGTCCCTTCAGGGGTCTGAATCACGATGTGTGCATGCACGCGGCAGAGCCCTTCATTCGAAGGTCGCACACCACGGGTTCGCTGGTGGTGGAGCTGGACTCCTCGTCAGGCTTCAGGATCTTTGTCACCGCGGGGTCCTCGCCCTGTCTCACCACCTTCAAACCGGTCCTGTCCGGGAACATGCCGGCCGGAATCGATCAGGGCGGGTTCCGGTACAGTGACGACTCGTACTGGTGGCGGCACGAGGCCTTCCGCGTACAGGCCCAGATGCGTTTGTCAAGGGTACAGGAGCCGCTCCTGAAGGAGATCCTGGAGCTGGAGGGCGATTATTGCCTGACCATGCCCTTCTCTGCCTGGGAATGCCGGGACAGGGCGCTTCAGTCCATGAGCCAGGAGGCATTCTTCCGTTCCTCCACCCTCGAGGCCTCGTGGCTGCAGGTCTTGAAGGGAATGGCAATGGATCGAAGGCCGCTGCACAACGCCTTCTGGAAGAAGGCGGCCAGGAGAAACGGCATTCCACTCGAATAACCGGTGTACCTGATGCAGGCAGCGCCTCCTCATGACCCGGAAGGATCCGTTCCCCCCGGTAGGGTCTGAACATGATCCAGTGCATCCGGCGAGCCCGCGAAGCATCAGGGGTGACTGTAAATAATAGATTGCAATAACTGAGGTATTTATATATCTTATAGGCTGATATTTCGGGTGCATGGTCAGGGCTTATCGGTGGCGGGCAAGGTTCCCGGACGCGCCTGATGTGTATGCCGGTGAGCGGCCATGCGCATGTCGGCAGGATGAAGCGTGGACAACAGGAGGAGGCATGGGAAATGGATAGTGTTCTCAATCGCACGGTAGCCCGGATTCGATCGCTTCCCGGATTCCCGGATTTTCAGGCCGGGGTGAAGCATGTACTCTGCTCTACGGTGCTTTCCGTTCTGGGTCCGGCCTTCGAGGTGGTCGGGAGGCACGTCCCGGAATTCCGGAAAGAGATCGAGTCCTGGGAGGAGGGGAGGCGGTTCTCCCTCGGGGTCTTGCCGAAGGGCCCCGCCATTACCCTGGAAAAGAGGGGGAATACGATTCACTACCTGGGCAAGGGGCTGAGGTCGCCGCATATCACCATGTCGTTTAAGAACTACGACTCGGCTTTACTGGTGCTGATGAGCGTCATGGGATCGCACCAGGCCTTTGCAGAAAACCGGATCCTTGTCGAAGGTGATCTGGCAAAGACCATGGAGATCAACCGGGTGGTGAACATCGTCAATGCGAATCTCCTGCCCGGCATGGTCGTGAAAAAGGTACTGAAAGGGCCGCCGAAGATGACGCTGAAGAACTATGTCAACAAGGGCAAGGTGTATGCCGGGCTCGTTCCGGCGGTTGTCAGGCACTTGATATAACATCATATCCAGCCAGGAGGGTCTCATGATACCCCACTACTATCAGCATTTCTGCCCGGTGAAGATACTCTCGGGCCATAACGCGGTGAGCAATATCCCGTATGAGATGGACATACTGGGTTGCAGGAGGGCCATGGTCGTTACCGACAAGGGCGTGGTGGATGCGGGTCTGATCAACCTTGTCAGGGAGGCCTTCGCAGACTCGGACAAGGAGATCGCCTGTGTCTTCGACGAGGCCCCGCCGGATTCAAGCAACCGGCTCGTGAACAAGCTCGCCAAGCTCTTTGAAAAGGAAAAGTGCGACTGTTTCCTGGCAGTGGGCGGCGGGAGCGCCCTGGACACGGCGAAAGGGGCGAACATCGTGATCTCCGAGGGCACTGACGACATCCTTTCGCTCCAGGGCAACGAGATCATCAAGAAAGCCCTGCTTCCCATGATCGCCGTTCCCACAACCTCGGGCACCGGCTCTGAGGTGACCAAGGTGGCGGTGATCTACAACGAGGAAAAGAACGTCAAGATGGCCTTTGTCTCCGACCGGCTCTACCCCAGGGTCGCGGTTCTCGATTCCCGGATGACCATGACCGTGCCGCCCAAGCTCACCGCCGCAACCGGAATGGATGCGCTCACCCATGCGATGGAGGCATATACCTGCCTGCAGAAGAACCCCATAGACGATGTTTTCGCCCGGGCGGCCATCGAACTCATCCGCAAGTATCTCGTGCGGGCCGTGGAAAACGGCAGGGACGAGGAGGCCCGTCTCGGTATGGCAAATGCCTCGCTGCTGGCAGGCATTGCCTTTTCCAACTCCATGGTGGGCATGATCCATGCCCTGGCGCATGCCTGCGGAGGCGTATGCCACGTTCCTCACGGGATGGCCAATGCCATTCTTCTCCCCCACGGGCTCGAATACAACATCTCCGGCATTCCCCGCTACATTGCCGAGCTTTCCGGAATGCTGGGCGGATCCATCGAATACATGGAGGAAAAGGAGCAGGCCATGGTCACGGTCTCCCTGGTGAAAAACCTTCTGGGCAGGGTCAGCCGGATCAGCGGCCTGCCCGTGAGACTGAGAGATGCCGGGGTCACGGAGGATAAGCTCCCTGCTATTGCTTCTGCCGCCATCAATGACGGCGCCATGGCGTTCAACCCCGTGGAGGTGAGCTATGACGAGGCCCTGGAGGTGCTGAAGAAGGCGTATTGATAAGCACCCGGCTCTTTCTTTCAAAGAGGGAGCAGGCTCTCACTCAACAGGACCGGGTACCGGCGAAAACCCGCCAGAGGTTGTTTTTTCGATATTGTGCCCGGTCTCGACAGGGCCCCATAAGGTAAGAACCCGCGCCCAGGGCTGCAACGCGAATGGTTTGTGAAACGTTTCTGGCCGGTTGCATGACAAGGTTCAAGGGGTTATTATCTTCTGTATACGGAACAGCTACTCAGACCACAGCACGGAACGCGGTATGGGATGCTTTCCATGCCCGGGGAGGGATGATGGGATGAGAGATAGATACGGCATCATAGGGCCGCTTTATGACGTGGTCGCCACGATATACAGCGCCGGCCGGATCGACCGGTGCAAGCTCGCCATGCACGACCGGATCAAGCCCGACGACCAGGTACTCTTCGCCGGGGTAGGGCAGGGGATCGATGCCATTGCGGCGGCCGAGCGGGGTGCCCGGGTAACGGTGGTTGATCTTTCCCGGTCCATGCTCGATATCTTTTCCCGAAGGATATCCGGAAGGCACTTTCTCCATCCCATAGAGATTCTTCACACGGATATCCTCAAGTACGATGAATACGGAAAGTTCGACATGGTGTTTGCCAACTTTTTCCTCAATGTCTTCACCCGCCCAATGGTCATGGCCGTTATCGAGCATCTCGTCAAGCTGGCAAGGCCGGACGGGTACATGGTGGTGGGTGATTTTGCCCTTCCATCGGGCAGCGCCGTTGCCAGAACCGTGCAGGGCCTTTACTGGTACATCGCGGATATTTTCTTCGTGCTTACCTCCAGGAATGCCTTCCATCCCGTGTATGACTACCGGACCATGCTGAAAGGTCTGGGACTGAAGATAGAAAGGGTAAGGTATTTCCGGCTCCTCTTTGATGACCGGTACTACTCGATTCTCGCCAGAAAGGTCTGAGCCGGACAACCGGCGCTGTGAGCCGCTTTCGCGTACCTGAAGCGCGCCTCTTTATCCGATACGGAGACTCAAGCATGGCCCGGTCCGGAAAAGGCCGCAGGCCCCGCCGGTCAAGAAAAGTTCTGCTCATAAGAGTGAAAAAGTTTGCCCATGAAGAAAATATCGCACCGATATCAAGAATGGCATAACTAGATGATATTAAATATAATAAAAATCTCAATAACAGTTATTACCTGATATTAGCCTAGTAATTGTTTCGTGTTTTTTGCCAAAAAAATTGGCACGTTTTGTGATTATCCCTTCCTGTGACAGAGGTATCCCGGAAGCAGGACAGAAGATTCACCAATTGGAATTGCATCAGGTTTTTATGAAAGGAAGGGAGTTATGAGAAATACCATCACTGAGCACAAGGTAAGGTCACTCAGCAGTATTTCAGAGTTCAAGAATCCAGTTGCCATCTCTCCTATTATACTGAAGAAAATATATTCCAGCGGCAGTCTGATGAACTGTGATGATGGGGTGGGTTTCCGCATCAAGAACCAGATCCGCGATGCCATGCTCACCGGGGTTCATCGGATTGCCATCAATGGAACAGAGATCTCCCTGAACGATATTTTTGTGGGGAAGAACGGCTCGAGGCTCAGGGCAGACATGATCGACAAGGACAATGGGATCTGTTTTCCCCTTGGCGAGGACATCCAGATTCATGTCTCCATCGAACCCCTTCACAAGAATCAGGAACATCACATCAGCCTGGGCATAGACACCGATCACTTCGGCATGCTGAGCCTGGATGCAACCGACACGGTCATGGAGACCCGGGCCGACCAGAGCCGCATCCCATGCGTGAAGGAAGCCAATTATGAAATGGAGATCGTTCACAAGCGCCAGGAGTTCGTGGAGAACTTTTCGGGCGTGAAGCTGCATCACATCAAGCATCACTCGTTCGATCCGGCCATCACCAGGGGAAACATCGAGAACTTCACCGGCGTGGCCCAGATTCCCATGGGGTTTGCAGGCCCCATAAAGGTCAACGGTGAATACGCCAAGGGCGAGTTTCTCATCCCGCTGTGCGCAAGCGAGGGAACCCTGGTGGCCTCCTACAACCGCGGCATGAAGATCATCAACATGTCCGGAGGCATCACCACCACCATAGTGGAAGATCAGATGCAGCGCGCCCCGGTGTTCGTGTTCGAGTCATCCCGGCAGGCCAGGGATTTCTCCCTGTGGCTGGACGAGCACATGGACGAGATCCGCAGTCAGGCGGAGTCGGCGTCCAAGGTGGCCAGGCTCCTGGATATAGAAAAGTATCTGGCAAGCAAGTTCGTCTACCTGCGGTTCAATTATTACACCGGCGATGCGGCGGGGCAGAACATGGTGAGCATGGCCACCTTTGTCGCCTGCAGCTGGATTCTATCCCAGTACAAGGAGATCAAGCACTTCTACATGGAGTCGAACATGGCTACCGACAAGAAGTGCTCACAGATCAATACCATGAACACCAGGGGAAAACGGGTGGTCGCCGAGTTCACCGTGCCCCGCGATATACTGATCCATCACATGCGGGTCGATCCCGACACCCTGGTCTACCACAGCCAGGTGGCAAATCTGGGAGCCTTCATGGCGGGGTCATCCAGCAACGGTCTGCATTGCGCCAACGCACTGGCCGCATTGTTCATTGCAACGGGCCAGGACGTGGCGAACGTGGCCGAGGCCTCTACCGGTCTGATGTATACCGAGGTAACGCCCGAGGGCGACCTGTATGCCTCGCTGACCCTGCCCTCGCTCATCGTGGCCACCTATGGAGGAGGAACCGGACTGCCCACGCAGAGAGAATGCCTCGAGATACTCGGATGCTACGGCCAGGGCAAGGTAAGGAAATTCACTGAAATCGTCGCCGCAGTAGCCCTTGCCGGGGAGCTTTCCCTGGCGTCGGCGATCTCGTCACTCGATTGGGTTACCAGCCACGAGCGGCTGGGGAAAAACCGCTGAAGCGTTCAGGAAGAAGGAGGAAGATCATGGAAAGTACGGTACGGCTCTCGACGGCCCATGCGCAGGTCCTGGAAAAACAGTGTGCTCAGGCGGTTCCCCTCGATGTCCAGAAGGCAAAGGCGCGGCTCAGGGAGATCGGAATCGATATGTTCAGCTTCGATGAGCGGATCGGGTACCTCAAGAAATACGGGAACCACTGCCTGTCCTTTTCGGCGTTTCAGCAGAACATGCATTTCTTCGACATATCCGGTATCGGTTACATCGCGTACATGAAAAAATGGGGTACCCGTTTCGTGCTGGCCGACCCGGTGTGCCATAAGAGCGATCGGGAGTTTCTGGTGGGGGAGTTTCTTAAGGACCGGGCGAATACGGCATTCATCCAGATATCCGAATCGTTCAGCAATCTTCTCCATGAAAGGTTCGGCCTCTACGCGACCCAGTTCGGAATCGAGAGCATCATCGACCTGAAGGACTGGAGCCTCAAGGGAAAGAAGAAGCAGGTTCTCCGCACCTCCATCAACAAGGCGCAGAAGGACGGGGTGCATTTCATGGAGATGGACGGAGAAATCATCGACGACGAACTCACCAGGGAGTGGCTGCGCACCAGGAAGGTGAGGCGCAAGGAGGTCGTGTTCCTCATCAGGCCCAGAGACCAGAAGTACCAGGAGGGAACGAGGAGATTCTATGCCTTCCTGGATGGCGAGCTGCTTGGGTTCATCCATTTCGATCCGGTGTACGAGGACGGGAGGGTTATCGCCTACGTGCCCAACATCTCACGGTTCTCTCCGAAGTTCAAGCAGGGGATCTTCTATCCACTCATGGTCCACGCTATGGAGACCTTCCAGTCGGAGGGGGTCCCTTACCTCTATCTCGGCCTCTCTCCCATGGTCGCGGCGGACGAAGACATGCCCTGCGAGTCGAGGATCCTGAAATGGATGGTGCGGCTCCTCTATAAGTACGGGAACATCCTCTACAGCTTCAAAGGCCTCCACTTCACCAAATCGAGATTCGCGGGCACCGAGGTAAAGACCTTCTGCGCCCACCGGGAGTGGCTGCCGGCAAAATCCATGCTCACGGTATTCAGGATTTCGAACATCATCTGATCTGAATATGTGGGTGATATCTTTCAGAAGGTTTTTCAGGGGAGTGCTCACTCGAAGGCTCCCACCCGGGCGAAATTCAGGACAGGCCAGCCATATGCAAGCGCGGCACGCCTGAGTCTCATGTCCGGGTTGGTCGCCACCGGATGCCCGACTGTCTTCATGAGCGGGATATCGAAGATCGAGTCGGTGTAGAAGTAACTCCGTGAAAGGTCGACGCCGGTGAGCCCGGCCCAGCGGAGCGCATACACCCTTTTGCCCTCACCGTAGCACAGAGGCTTCACCAGTCTGCCTGTAAGGATGCCGTCTCTCTCCTCCACCTCGGTGCAGATCACATCGGTTATGCCCAGGATATCGGCGACAGGCTTTACAAAGAAAGGGGGCGAGTTGGAAATCACCGCCACCCGGTGCCCTTTGTCCCTGTGATTCACAATGAGGTCCGCCGCCTCCCGGTAGATGGTCTTCTTCATCACGGCATCGAACCAGAGTGAGCAGAAATGCTCCATATCGCGCAGCGAGGTGCCCGAGAGCATCGCCATGTTTTTCTCGTACCATTGTTCGATATCGAGCAGGGACAGCCGGTACAGAATGATCTTGAAAACGCTCGTTACCAGATGGCTTGCAGGAACCAGCCCCTGCTCCCTGGCGAATTTAACCGACGAGAGACCCGAATTTGCCCAGGTAATGGTGTGATCCATATCGAAAAACGCCGCTATAGCGCCCATATGGGAAGATGTATCAGAGTAGGGGGATCAAGGCAACCAGTCTTGTTCACCGGCATGACACCCTGTGCCGGATCTGACCCGGATCATGCCGGATCGACCGTATCTCCCGTCCCCTGAGGCCGGAACGCGCATTTATGATTTTATCGAGCAGCCGGGAATATGCCGGCTGAGATTGACATTTCTGTGTTTGTATGTTTGGAGACACTGGCAGGTTCTGACGCCCAGAGGAATCAGAGGATGATAGCCATAGATGATCTCACGAAGGTTTACGGCTCGAGGACGGTAATCGACCGGGTGAGCTTTACCGTAAACCACGGCGAGGTGCTGGGACTTCTCGGTCCCAATGGCGCGGGGAAGAGCACTATCATGCGGATTATCGCCTCTGCCGTGCCCCCCACCTCGGGAAGGGTACGGGTCATGAACTGCGACACGGTGGCAGAATCGGCCAAGACCCGGAGATGTATCGGATATCTGCCTGAGAACACACCCCTGTATCCGGATATGAAGGTGGAGTCTTTCCTGAGATTTGCCGCCCGGATCAAGGGGGGGAAGAAGAACGGCGTCAAGGATAGGGTCAGGAACGCCATCGTCGAGTTCGGGCTCGAAGAGGTCAGGAACCGAACGATCGCAACCCTGTCAAGGGGCTACAGGCAGAGGGTGGGGCTCGCGCAGGCCCTGATCAGTGATCCCCCGGTACTCATTCTCGACGAGCCTACACAGGGCCTGGACCCTGAACAGGTCTACGAAATAAGGCAGCTCGTCAAGGACCTGTCGGGGTCGCGGACCATTCTGCTCTCGTCCCATGTTCTGTCCGAGGTCAGCCAGCTTTGCTCGAGGGTGGCCGTGCTCAATAAAGGCCGGGTCATAACCGTTGATTCCAGGGAAAATCTAGTGTCGCGGCATCAGAATCACACGAAGATCACCATCAGGGTGGGGGAACGGCTGGACCAAGCGCTGGAGATGATCGAGGCCGTCGAGGGGGTCATCTCGGCATCCAGCTCCAATTCACAGTTGCTCAACGTGGAGACCGTGAGAGGCAGGGACTTACGTCCTGTTTTTGCCGAGCGGATCGTGAATTCCGGCATCCCGCTGCTGGAGATCGTGAGAGAAGAGATGAGCCTGGAAGAGGTGTTCATGGAGCTCGTGGCCGGGGAGGGCGAGACTCGTGCGTAGCATATTCCTCAAGGAGCTCGTCCAGTATTTCTCGTCTCCGGTTTTCTTTGCCCTGGCGTGCGTTTTTGTGGGGGTTGCCGGGGTTTTTCTCTATAACGCCGTGGCATATGCGAACCTTCTCGCAACCCAGATTTCTCAGTATCAGGCGTCCGGCGGGATCAGTGTATCGGCGGTGGTCTTACGGCCACTGTTCACGGATATGAGCCTGCTGGTTATCCTTCTCGTTCCCCTCATATCCATGCGTCTCTACGCGGAGGAAAAGGCCTCAGGGACCATGGAGCTGCTCTTCACCTACCCGGTGAGCGATCTCAAGGTTCTTCTGGGAAAGTATCTGGCGGGTTTCAGCGTTTTTGTCCTCATTCTGGCCATATCCGGATTTAACACGGCTCTCCTGGCAGCGGCGACCACCCCGGACTGGGGAGTCATCCTTGCTTCCTATACCGGCCTTCTCCTTATGGGAGGGGCCATACTCGCCCTGGGCGTACTCGCGTCCAGCCTCACCAGAAACCAGGTGATCGCGGCAGCCGCGACACTGGGCGCGGTTCTCGTCTTCTGGACTCTGGGCTGGTTCGCCGACTCCGTTTCCTCCGGATATCTCGGCTCCGCGCTGCGGGAGCTATCGCTCGCCGGCCATCTGTCAAGGTTTTTCAACGGAATGATCATGCTCAAGGATGTCGTATTCTATCTGCTCTTCACGGTGTTTTTTCTGGCCGTCACCCTGAGGGTTCTCGATTTCCACCGGTGCAGAGGCTAGGATCATGGCGCCACGAGCGGTTCATGTCTCAAGCGCAGCCCTGTTTGTTCTGATCTTCGGAATCATGCTCGCGGTCGTGTATCTCACGGCCATGAACCACAACATGGGCTGGGATCTTTCGCGGACAGGAGAGAACACGCTCGATCAAAAGACGAGGAACATTCTCGCGGCAGTGGACTTCGATATCCGCGTCACGGTGTTCGACAAGCCGGGAAGTGAGCGGGACAAGGCACGGGATCTTCTCGATCTGTTCGCGCTGGAATCACCGGATATATACTATGAGTTCATCCATCCCGATATCCGGCCGGGCGCGGCACGGCGGTTCGGTATCGATCGCTACGGCCGGACCGTGATCGCCGGAAAAGGGCGGCAGGTCGTGGTTGACAACCTCACCGAGGAGTCCTTTGTCAATGCCCTGCTGACGATCAAGCAGGGAAGGAAAAGGAATATCTATGTGACGTACGGACACGGTGAGCCCGCGATCAATGATAAAGAGAAAGGGGGCCTGTCATCCCTCGCCTCTGCCCTCCGCAAAGACGGGTACAGGGTCGACGGGGTACTCACCACACGACGGGACGTTGTCCCCCGGGATGCTGATCTCCTCATCGTTGCAGCCCCCAGGGAACGCTTCATCCCGGGGGAGATACAGGCCCTCCGTGAATTTATTCAGCAAGGTGGAAATGTCCTCATTGCCATTGAACCGTTTGCCGACGGAGGCCTGAAGGACCTTCTGGATGAAGTGGGGATCGAAATCGGCGACGACCTGGTGGTGGACCCCGCAAACCATGTGGCCGGAAGTGAAGCGACCATACCGGTGGTGAGCATTTATGGAAGCGCGGAGGCGGTTGCCGGGTATACCGGCGCGACGGTCTTCCCCACTTCACGGTCTCTGGTCGTCAGGGAAAATCCGCCCGCCGGTGTGGCCGTATCCCGACTCGCAAGGTCTTCGGATCAGAGCTGGGCAGAGCACGATCACGCCTCCATCACCGGACATGAGGAATTCTCGTTCGATCCGGCCGACAGGAGAGGACCTCTCGACATCGCTCTTCTCGCCATGGTCCAGGCCCACGGCAACAGGGAGGCGGGGATTCTGGTCTTCGGAGATGCGGATTTTCTCACGAACGCCTACTTCAACGTGGCGGGCAACAGGAATTTTGCCATGAACTGCATCAGCGCGGTCCTCGATCAGGGATACCTGATCTCCCTGGATGAAGGACAGCCCCGGGACGTTCCCTTTGTCCTCACACCGGGCAGGCTCGCGCTGATGTTCTGGGTGCCGGTGGTCGTGGTTCCGTCGCTCCTGCTTTTCTTCGCCATGGTTCTGGCCTGGAAGAGAAAACGGGCATGAGGCCTTCACGGCTTGTTTTGTACGGCATGCTCTGTATCGTGCTCGTTGCGTGTTATTGCTGGTCCGGGGGATGTATCCGGCAGTCCGGAAATCTCTGGGAGGCACAGGGGCAACCGCTTTTCATTTTTGGGGCACGGGATGTCACCGGGATAACGCTTGAAGGGAGTAGAACGGTTGTGCTCGAAAAGGAATACGGTATCTGGCGGATTTCAGCTCCCGTGCAGACCGCCGCCGATCAGACGGAGATAGAGCGCCTGGTGTCTGCGCTGGTGAATCTTCGCACCCGGGAGACATTGAACGAACCCGGTGACCTTTCCCCGTTCGGTCTCGATGAACCGGCTCTGTCCCTGCGCATACGCACCCGGACGGGTGATCACGTGCTGTTGGTGGGCTCCGACAGCCCCACCACCTCCTTTTCCTATGTCCGGGTGGACGGAAGGAGAGAGGTGCTTCTGATATCCGCCCGCGAGAAGGATAACCTGAACAAAGACCTCCTGAGTCTGAGGGACAGACGGCTCATAACCTTGAGCCCTCACGAGGTCCAGAGGGTGAGTATCACCAGGGGTGCCATGATCATCGAGCTCCTGAAGGATCATGCAGGACTGTGGCGTTGCACGGGCGACGACACCTGGAAGCTCGATCAGGAGACCGTAGGAAAATTCGTCCGGCAGGCGTGCGGGGCAACTGCCCGGGCATACCCCGCGGTTCCGCCGGCACTTGGGGACCATGACGTATCCATAACGCTGCGTTCCGAAGGGGTTTCGCAGACGCTCGGTCTCTGGAGCCGGGACGGGGGGAAAGGGGCTGTCTACGCGTCATCCGGCCTCCAGGAACTTCCGGTCCAGACAGGCGGCTCCCTTCTGGAAGCTATCCCCGGCGGTATCGAGCAGATGCTCGACCGGGGCGTAGTAGAGCTTCAGGGCAGGGAGGTGACCGGGATCACGCTCAACGGGCAGAAGAACCTGGATATCCGGAAGCGGGGAGACCGATGGTTTTCCGGAGCGCGCAGGCTCGACTGCACATCTTCGATACACACCTTTCTCGACCGCCTGGACGGCCTCCGTTACGCGGACCGGTATCTGGCCCTGCCTGAAGACACCGGAGAAGCCCGTCACATCGAGATCTCCTGTGGCGATTCTTTCCCAGTCTTTGACATCACCCTGTATTCAAAGTATTATATGACGGTCGGGGATAAGGTATACCGCATCGGCGAGGAAGAGATGCAGGACCTCCGGTTGTCCCTTGATATGCTGCTGAACGATATGATGTGAGAGGACGATAAACGTGAAAAGACCCACATGGGATGAGTATTTCATGATGCTTGCCAAACTCACGGCTTCCCGTTCCACCTGCCTGTCACGCCCGACCGGCGCCGTGATCGTCAAGGACAGGCAGATTCTTGCCAGCGGCTACAACGGGTCCCTGCCCGGAGAGGCGCACTGCACGGATGAGGGGAAATGCTTCAGGCGATCGCTCAAGTGGCCCGAGGCGATGAAGTACGACATGTGCAGGTCGGCCCATGCAGAGGCAAACGCCGTGGCGCTGGCCGCAAAGAAGGGTGTCGCCCTGGAGGGAGCGAGCATATACTGCACCCTGGAGCCGTGCATCACCTGCGCAAAGCTCATCGTCATGTCGGGCATCGTCCGGGTGATATACGAGCATGCGTACGACTCTCCCATCCCCGAGCGGGACCGATACTGGAAATCCGTTCTCGCATCCGGCAACATCAATGTGGAGCAGCTCGTGATCGGTGATGAGACGGTGCAGTATGCCCTGAGTTTTCTGAAACCCGGGACATCGAAGAGGAGGTTGTAAGGTATGGTATTCGGGGCGGACAGGATTGTGAATATGATCAGGAACGGGGTAGAGGTGGAAGACGCGGTTTCCGGGCAGATCACCACCAGGCCCCTCATCGAGCATATCGGCAGCGATCAGATCGAACAGATCGAGGGGACCACGGCGGACTTAAGGCTCGGCGCAATCTACCGTCCCGTGGGCAGGGCCAGTCTCATGAGAGACAAGAGAATTACACCGGCGATCGAAAAGATAATGGATATCGAGGAATCCCCTGACGGCGTCTATCTTGTCTCGGGCGGGGAATACCTGCTGTTCCAGACCATCGAGCAGGTAAACATGCCCCGGGACGTGTTTGCCTACATCAGGCCGCGCACCACGCTCATCCGGTCGGGAATTCCGCTGGAGACCGCCTTTATCTCCCCCAATTATCAGGGGAGGCTCACCGTGGGGATGAAGCACCAGGGGGCGGCTGAGGTGGAGATCCAGATGGGGTTCAGAATTCTGTGCATCGCATTCTATCCCATTGACGGACGTGCGGTTCCCTACCGCGGCGTATGGCAGGGAGACCGGGTATCGACAAACGGAGAAGAGGAGAGACCGTTTTGAAATATTTTGCAGATGAGTATCAGCACATCGAGCGGTGGAAAGAGCTCAGGAAGGAACTGTTCAGGAACGAGGAGCCGGCCGTCAAGCTCATCGGTATGACCACACCCACCGAAGAGATGATGTCACAGGGGGTCACCACCGAGACGCTGCCCGCGTACACCGCGCGCCAGAGCCACGAGTCGGCCGGTACTCACGAGGACGATCTGCGATTGAACAAAAAGCTCATTTCCTGGGAGCACCTCACCTGCCTGGAGGCCGTCCAGTTCGTGTACTACGTGACCGGTGTTTCCAAATCACTGGCAGGACAGTGGACCCGGCACCGGATCGGCATCGGATGGACCTTCCGCTCCACCCGGTACGTCAAGGCCAGCAAGAACATGTTTATCTACCCGGCACTGGAGTACCTAGACTCCGAGGATGCGGTGAAGTCTGTCTATCGGGCCTATGAGCGGGAGCACCGGCATGCCATGGAGGTATATGACGAGCTGAAGGATCTGGGTGTCAGGAACCAGGAGCTCAGACGCCTCATGCCCGTGGGATGGTCCACGGCCGCCTATGTGTACGTCAACGCCCGGTCTCTGAGGCATTTTTTCGAGCTCAGGCTCGACAAATCCGCGGAGTGGGAGATCCGCAGGTTTGCCTACCTGATGTTCAATGACGTCATGAAAACAGCCCCGACCCTGTTCGAAGACCTGCTGTAGTGACGTGCGGTAACCTGAAACAAGGGGTGATGAATCCCCGAAGGGGAAGGTGCATCAAAAAGAGAATGGCACCGGAGGAAAAGGATATTTTCAGCGCTGGTTCCCCAGAAGGGGCGGGTGGTTCCGAAGACCGTGCGGCTCGTGAGACGACCACTGCCGGTGGAAACGTTCTGCCGGTCAATGCCGGCACTCTCCGGATGCAGGAAGACGAAACCCTGGATTCACTCGCATGCGGAGGCCTGTATGTACTGCAGAAGAGGCGGGGTTACCGGTACTCGCTGGATGCCTATCTCCTTGCCGCCTTTGTAGACGAGAGCCCGGGCAGTGAGGTGGTCGATGTCGGATCGGGATCCGGCGTCCTGTCCATCCTGCTCGCTGCAGTCAAAGGCCAACGCGTGACCGGGGTGGAGATCCAGGACGACATGGCGGATATGTCGCAGCGCTCGGTCGAACTCGCAGCCCTTCAGGACAGGGTGAGGATCGTGCATGCGGACATCAGGGAATATCGGGGACAGCGGTTCGATGCCGTGGTGACCAACCCCCCCTATCGCCCCGTGAACGCGGGGAGAATCAATCGTGACCAGGGCAGGGCTATGGCCCGTCATGAAATCTCCCTGGATCTCGATACGCTTATCAAGTGTTCGTATGAGATGCTCAAGCCGGGGGGACGGTTCTACCTAGTCTATCCGGCATGGAGAATGCCCGACCTGATCTCCGTCATGCGGGCCGGCAGGATCGAGCCCAAGAGTGTCATGTTCGTTCATTCCACACCATCATCCAGTGCGGAAATCGTTCTGGTGTCCGGGCTCAAGGACGGCGGTAAGGAATTGAAAGTGTGCAGGCCCTTTTTTGTGTTTGCTCGACAGGGTATCCATACAAAAGAAATGGAGAGGGTTTTCAGAGTCCTGGAGCTTCCAAAAAGCCATTGACCTATAACCCATTTACGTGCTGAAATGAAGCATATTGACCCGAAGACAGAAAGGAAACATTCATGAAGGTTGAGATTTCAGACGTGGGCAGCACCAGGAAAGAGATGAAGGTTGTGGTCCCCAAACAAGAGGTGGACTCAGTTACGAACGACATTTACCGGGACATCTCTCAGAAAGTGACCATCAGAGGCTTCAGGAAGGGTAAGGCCCCCCGGCACATCATAAAGATGTACTACTCCGATTACATCCAGAGCGAACTATCCAAGAAACTGGTTCAGGACAAGTTCGAGCAGGCCGCCAAGGAGCAGGATCTTTTCGTGGTTTCCATGCCTGATATCTCCAACGAGCCCCCGAAGGAAAACGAGGATTTCACCTTCACGGCACAGTTTGACGTGAAGCCCGAGGTGAAACCCGGGAAATATACCGGTTTTTCACTTCAAAAACCAAAGGCCGAGGTGGATGAGAAGAACATCCAGGACGTGCTCGTTAGGCTACAGGAAACCTATGCCTCCATCAACGACGTCACCGACCCCGAGTACAATGTGCAGGAAAAGGACTATGCCATCGTGGACGTCACCTCTGAAGAGCGTCCCAACCTCAACCGCTTCAAGATGACGGTGGAAGCGGGCGTCAGAAGCGCTCTTCCCGGACTGGAGCAGGCGGTTGTGGGTATGAAGGCGGGCGAGGAAAAGAAGGTGACCGTCGATTTCCCCGAGGACCATTTCCTCGAAGAAATGAGGGGCGCGAGCGCCGAGGTCAATCTCAAGGTCGATTCCATCAAGAACCGGGAGCTCCCGGCGATCGATGACGAGCTGGCCAAAAAGGCGCGCCCGGGCGTAGAGAGTATCGACGAGCTCAAGGATGCCATCCGCAAGGATCTCCAGGAACGTCTCGAAGCAGACGCCAGAAATCACCTGGAGCGTCAGATCAGGGACCAGCTCGTCAAGGAGAATCCCTTCGACGTGCCGGAGACCATGGTACGGTTCCAGGCCGCCATGATGATCAGGGGCATGTCCGAGAGGCTGTCTTCCCAGGGATTCAAGATGGAAGACGTATATCCGGACACCGAGAGCCTCAAGGACGAGACCATGGCCTCGGCGGACAACCTGGTCAGGACCTCTCTCCTGCTCGAGTCGATAGCGAAGGAGCAGGGCATCGAGTCCACGGACGAAGAGGTTCAACAGGAAATCGGAAAGCTTGCCGAACGCTACAACATGGCCCCGGAAATGGTCCGGAAGGGCATAGAAGAGCGGGGAGGACTGGAAGAGATCGAGTTTGGTATTGTCGAGAAGAAGGTGTATACTTATATTATAGACAACTCGCAGGTTGAGGAAGTCGGCCAGATCGAGGAGAAGAGTGATGACACTAGTGCCGATCGTAGTTGAGCAGACGAACCGGGGAGAGAGATCGTACGACATCTACTCCCGGCTGCTCAAGGACCGGATCATCATGTTGAGCAGCGATATTCACGACGATATAGCCAATCTTCTGGTGGCCCAGTTCCTTTTCCTGGAATCAGAGGACCCCGACAAGGATATCTACTTTTACATCAACTCCCCGGGCGGATCGGTCACTGCAGGTATGGCGGTATACGATACCATGCAGTACATCAGACCCAATGTGAGCACCATATGTGTCGGACAGGCCGCCTCCATGGCTGCAATACTGCTGGCGGCAGGAGCCGAAGGCATGAGATATGCCCTTCCTCATTCCCGCATCATGATCCACCAGCCCCTTGGCGGTGTCCAGGGCCAGGTGACCGATGTGAGCATCCAGGCCAAGGAGATGCTGCGGATGAAGGAAGAGCTCAACAAGATTTTATCCCAGCATACCAAGCAGCCGATAGAGAAGATTGCCAAGGACACGGACAGGGACTTTTTTATGACGGCAAATGACGCGGTAACATATGGTATAACGGATCATGTGATTTTCAAGAGACCCTCCGAAGAGAAGCAAGAGGAGAGCATCAATGCCGAAGATAAATGACCACTACAGGCCTGGATTACGCTGCTCCTTCTGTGGCAAGTCACAGGAAGAGGTGAGAAAGCTCATTGCAGGGCCCGATGTCTACATCTGTGATGAATGCATCGCCCTGTGCAACGAGATACTCGCCGAGGAAGAAGGCGAGTACAGGCACTTCAGTGCGTCTTCCAGCATACCGAAGCCATCTGAAATCAAGGAAATACTGGATGAATACGTTATCGGGCAGGAATATGCCAAGAGGATCCTTTCCGTTGCGGTCCACAACCACTACAAGCGTATCGAATCCAACCAGAACGTCAGCGGCGTGGAGATCAACAAGAGCAATATCGTGCTCATCGGCCCGACCGGCTCGGGCAAGACGCTGCTCGCGCAGACACTGGCCAAGATACTCGACGTCCCGTTCACCATCGCCGACGCCACCACGCTGACCGAGGCGGGATATGTGGGGGAGGACGTGGAGAACATCATCGTCAACCTCCTGCAGAACGCGGATTACGATGTGGAGCGCACGCAGAAGGGTATCGTCTACATCGACGAGATCGACAAGATCGCCTCCCGCGGCGACAATCCCTCCATCACCCGCGATGTATCCGGCGAAGGCGTCCAGCAGGCGCTGCTGAAGCTCATCGAGGGGACCGTGGCCTCCATTCCTCCCAAGGGAGGGCGGAAGCATCCCCAGCAGGAGTTCATCCAGATCGACACCACGAACATCCTCTTCATCTGCGGCGGCGCGTTTGTCGGCCTGGACAAGATCATCTCCCAGCGCCTCGACAAGAAGACCATCGGTTTCGTGGCCGAGATCAAGAGCAAGCGGGAAAGGGACATGGGCGAGATCCTGAGAAACGTGCAACCCGAAGATCTGATCAAGTTCGGCCTGATCCCCGAGTTTGTGGGCAGGATTCCCATCGTGTCGACCCTGACCGAACTGGACGAAGATGCGCTCATCGCCATACTCAACGAGCCCAAAAATGCCCTGGTGAAGCAGTACCAGGCCCTCCTGAAGATGGAAGGCGTGGACCTGAGCTTCAGCAAGGACGCCCTGAAGGCCATTGCCGAAGAGGCCATGAAACGCAAGTCCGGAGCGCGGGGATTGAGGTCCATCATGGAAAATGTCATGCTCGACATCATGTATGAGATTCCCGACATGGACAGCGTCAAGGAGTGCATTATCGGTCACGATGTCATCCTGAACGGAAAGGCCCCGATGATTGTCTATGAGAGGAAAACCTCTCAGGCATAGACTATGAGAGCTGCTGTTTCGGAAAATGTGTACCCGCTCCTGGTACTCAGCGACATCGTAGTATTCCCCCACACGATCATCCCGCTTCTCATCGAGAATGAGAAGACGGCCGTCTGGGTGAGCGCGAGCTTCGAGGCAAAGGAAGACATCCTCGTGTGCTGCAGGAAGCACCCGGACGCTCCGGTCGCATCGGAGCAGGATATTCACCGGATGGGCGTGAGGGCGCATATACTCCAGCTCATCCAGCTGCCCGACGGTACCCTGAAGGTGTTCATCGAGGGGAAATCGCGCCAGCTCATCACCAGGATTTTTCAGCACGACGACATGCTTCTGGCAGAGACCGAGCCCGTGACCGACGTAATCCTGGAAGGGCAGAGGGCGGAAGCGCTGAGGCGCCTCCTCGTGGAGACGTTCCAGGAGTACTGCGAGTCGTACAACATCGATATTCACCCCGATATGATCTCCAAGATACAGTCTCAGGAAGACCCGGGATCCGTGTCGGACATCATCGTGTCCTACATGGACCTCAAGACGGATATCAAGCAGGAGATCCTCGAAGAGAGGAGCATCGACTCGCGTTTGAGCAAGATCTACGATCATATCCAGGGAGAGCTCGACATTGCCAGGATCCAGACGAATCTCAGGGAACAGGTGAGACAGCGGAGCAAGGCATCGCGCAAGAATCTGCAGCAGGAACAGGCACAGGCACAGAAGATGGCAATGGAATCGATGGACGACGAGGTGGCATACCTGGAGAGGCAGCTCCGCTGCAAGGATATGCCTCAGCACGCCAGGGAGAAGGCCATGGGCGAGATCAAGCGGTTGCGCATGATGCCGCCCATGAGTGCCGAGGCAACAGTGATCAGGAACTATGTGGACTGGTTCATCGCCCTGCCGTGGAACGAGATATCCGAAGACAAGACAGACATTCTCAAGGCGGAAGAGGTTCTGAACCAGGACCATTTCGGGCTCGACAAGGTCAAGGACCGCATCCTCGAGTATCTGGCAGTCCAGCAGCTCGTGGGATCCATGAAGGGCCCCATCCTGTGCCTGGTGGGTCCCCCGGGCGTGGGCAAGACCTCGCTGGGCAAGTCCATCGCGCGGGCCACCGGTAGAAAGTTCGTCAGGGTTTCCCTGGGAGGGGTACGGGACGAGGCCGAGATCAAGGGCCATAGGCGCACCTATATCGGCGCCATGCCGGGCAAGATCGTGCAGGGCATCAGGCAGGCCGGGACGTCCAACCCGGTCTTTCTCCTGGACGAGGTCGACAAGATGAGCGTCGATTTCCGGGGAGACCCCTCGGCCGCGCTGCTCGAGGTTCT
The DNA here is from genome assembly GCA_018433085.1 of Deltaproteobacteria bacterium. Classification (GTDB taxonomy): domain Bacteria; phylum Desulfobacterota; class Desulfomonilia; order UBA1062; family UBA1062; genus Phosphitivorax. The sequence continues at coordinate 144,584 of JAHDRW010000019.1, forward strand.
GGACCCGGAGCAGAACTCCACCTTCTGCGACCATTATATGGACATCGAGTACGATGTGTCCAAGGTCATGTTCATCACTACGGCCAACACCTCCTACTCCATACCGGCTCCCCTGATGGACCGGATGGAGGTCATCCGGATCGAAGGATACACGTCTCACGAAAAGCACCAGATCGCCCGGGATTTCCTGATACCCAAGCAGATCCGGCTCCACGGACTCGAAGGCAAAAAGATCGCATTCACGAAGAAGGCCATCGACGCCATCATCCACGAATATACCCGAGAGGCCGGGGTGAGAAATCTGGAAAAAGAGATCTCGTCGATCTTGAGGAAGGTGGTAAAGGAGATCGTATCGCTGAAGAACACCAGGAGAAACCGAATCACCCAGAGCAGGGTGTACGAGCATCTGGGCGTTCCCCGCTACCGCCGGTCGAGCAGTCGCGACAGCGACTATGTGGGGCTGGTGAACGGACTGGCCTGGACCGAGGTTGGCGGTACCCTGCTTACGGTCGAGACCACCGTGATGCCCGGAAAGGGAAAGCTTCTGCTCACCGGCAAGCTCGGCGAGGTCATGCAGGAATCCGCCCAGGCAGGAATGAGTTATGTCCGGTCCCGGGCAAGCGATTTCGGACTCGATGCGGATTTCTACGACAAAATCGATATCCATGTCCATGTGCCCGAAGGGGCAGTACCCAAGGACGGCCCTTCCGCCGGCATCACCATGGCCGCTTCCATTGTGTCGGCACTGACCAGACGCTCCGCCAGGGCAAGGGTGGCCATGACCGGAGAGCTGACCCTGGGCGGGCGCATACTGCCTGTGGGCGGCGTCAAAGAGAAGCTACTGGCCGCGAAAGAGGCCGGGATGAAAGAGGTCCTGATACCGCTCGAGAACGAAAAGGACCTCAAGGACACCCCCAGGGAAATTCTGAAGGGTCTCGACGTTCGGATGGTCGAGCATATGGACGAGATAATCGCTTATGCCCTCAATTGAGCTATTGACAGCCATTATAAATGCTGATACTTTCAATCCCACGTTTGGGCATGGGAGAAACTAATCATTTATAGGAGGTATGCTTTGACGAAGACAGAATTGATATCAGTTGTGGCAAACAAGGCTGGGATACCAAAGGCGGCAGCAGAGAAGGCAATCAATGCCACTACCGGCGCCATTCAGGACGCACTGAAGAAGGGCGACAAGGTGACCTTGGTGGGCTTCGGGACCTTTGATGTGGCAAAGAGGGCTGAGAGAACCGGCGTAAATCCCAGGACGAGGGCAACCATTAAGATTAAGGCCTCCAAGGCTCCTCGCTTCAGACCCGGAAAGGCCTTTAAGGAAGTCGTCAACAAGTAGCACGATCGAAAGGATTCTCAGGGCGGGTAGCTCAGTTGGGAGAGCGTCGGCCTTACAAGCCGAAGGTCACAGGTTCAATCCCTGTTCCGCCTACCATTCGATGGGATAAGTAAGGGGGCGTAGTTAAGATCGGTTATAACGCCGGCCTGTCACGCCGGAGGTCGCGAGTTCAAGTCTCGTCGCTCCCGCCAATATTCGAGTCTATACCTCATGCACATGGGGTATAGACTATTTTCTTTATTGTCATTGCATATCTCAGGCAGTAGGCCTTATTTCTGGAAACCCATTGTTATCATAATGATAATTATTCTCTTTCTCCCGGTGTGAGCAGTCTGTGATAATACGGTGTTCACCGGAGATGAGGAAGCCGTCCGATGCCCATGATAAGGTGCGTCACCCCTGATCGGGCAAGGCGCGGAAACGGGCAACGATGAGGCATCAGCCAAAGCGGCAAGAAATATACAGGCTCAGAAGCGAGAAAGGCAAAAATGACGAAGAAATGCATAGCCCTCTATTCAGGAGGACTCGACAGCATACTTGCAGTAAAGCTCATGCAGGAGCAGTCCGTCGATATCGTCACAGTCTACTTCTGCACCCCGTTTTTCGGTGCGGACGTGCTGCACGATCCGGAAAAGCATCGTGAATATCATAGAAGAGCCTATGGGATTCACATCACGCCATATGATTTCACCGAGGACATTATCGATGTGGTGAGCGACCCTGAACACGGGTTCGGCAAGCACCTGAACCCATGCATCGACTGCAAGATACGGATGTTTAAGAGGGCGGGGCAGATGCTCGAGGAAATGGACGCCTCGTTTGTGGTGACCGGAGAGGTGCTCGGGCAGAGGCCCATGTCCCAGCGCAGGGACGCCATGAATCTCATTGAGAAAAAATCCGGGCTCAAGGACATTCTCGTAAGGCCGCTCTGCGCAAAACACCTCCCGCCGAGCCTTCCGGAGCGGTCGAATCTCGTCGACCGGGAGCAACTGCTCGATGCGGCCGGCAGGGGAAGGAAGACCCAGTTCGAACTTGCCAGGAAATACGGCATCGAACCGGGCACTATACCAAACCCGGCAGGAGGGTGCCTGCTCACGGACGGACAGATCTCCCGTAAGCTGCGATCGACCTTTGAGAGATTCAGGCCGGGCAGACCCACGCGTGCCGATATCGTGCTCGATACCGCGGGAAGAAAATTCATGCTCGATGAAAACACCGTCCTGGTGATCTCGCGCAGTGAAGATGAGAACCGGTTTCTGTCATCCCTGGTGTGGCCGGGAAATGTGTTTCTCAAGATAGCGGATGTTCCGGGGCCTTTGAGTATTATGAGGGGAGATATATCGGCGGACAACCTCCGGAAGGCGGCAGCCCTGTGTTTGAGATACGGCAAGGGACGTGGCACGGGTGGCCGCGTGGCGGTGTACGGTCAGGACCCCGAGGCTATGACCGGTTCCGTTGACGCGCCCGCGGTAGATGAGGATTTCTGCAGGCGGTTCCAGATTGACTTGAACACGTGATTTTCGATATAAGGCCACCACTATGGATTACTTCTTGAGCGTACTGGGAATGGTCTTTGTGATCGAGGCGTTGCCCTATATAACCTTCCCTTCAAAGGTGAAAGAGTTCGCCCGGTACGTGGAGACGGTCCCGGACAGGACCCTGCAGATTATCGGGATTATCGCGGCGTTTGCGGGGTTGGCCATCGTCTATCTCGGAAGGCGTTTGGGAGGGATGTGACGGCAGTGAGAACGGACCGGTATCGATACAACCTGCCCAGGGAGTTTATCGCACAGTATCCCCTTGACAGGGGCAGAGACAGGCTTCTCGTCGCAGACAGGGGTTCACTGAAAATAGAGCACCGCAGGTTCGAGGATCTTGGAGCTTTTTTGACCCCGGAAGATCTCCTGGTTTTCAACGATACCAGGGTCATCCCCGCACGGCTGATGGGGAGGAAAAAAACCGGAGGAAGGGTGGAGGTACTCCTGGTGAGAAGATTGGCACCAGAGAGGTGGTCCTGTCTTCTCAGGGCGTCAAAGCCGTCTCGGGCCGGCGCCGAGATCTTCTTCGAGAACGGCCTGAGAGCGACTGTCGAGGGCCGTGACGAGGAATTCTTCATGGTGAGCTTCTCGGACCCCGGAAAAGTCCTCGACGCGGGCCGGATTCCGCTCCCGCCGTATATCGACAGGGACCCCGAGGCGATCGATGCGGAGCGGTACCAGACCGTATATGCACGGGAAGAGGGGTCCGTGGCTGCGCCAACGGCGGGTCTTCACTTCACACCGGAGGTCATGGAGAATCTCCGGGCCAGGGGGGTCGGTACCGCATTTATCACCCTGCATGTGGGGCCGGGCACCTTTGTACCCGTGAAAACCGAAGAGGTGGAGGATCACCGGATGCATGCCGAGGATTTTGTCGTGCCGGCGGAGGCCGCCTCGGCCATAAACAGCGCCATGGCCGAAGGCAAACGGGTGGTGGCCGTGGGGACCACCACCACCAGGGTCCTGGAATATCTCATGGCTACCCATGGAGAGATCGTGGCCGGTACCGGGGCGGCGGATCTGTTCATCTACGAGGGGTTTCGGTTCAAGTGCGTCGGGGCGTTGCTTACAAACTTTCACCTTCCCTGTTCTACCCTGCTCATGCTCGTCACCGCATTCGGAGGGTATGGTTTTATCATGGACGCATACCGGAGCGCAGTGGAAAAGGAGTACCGGTTTTTCAGCTATGGCGATGCAATGCTCATCATTTAGATTCGACATCCGTGCGACCGACGGTGATGCCCGAGGTGGAGAGTTCCAGACCGGGCACGGCACGGTTCAGACGCCGATTTTCATGCCGGTGGGAACGCAGGCGACCGTGAAGGCGCTCAGCCCGGAGGTCCTCAAGGGACTCGGCTCCCAGATCGTTCTCTCCAATACCTATCACCTCCATATGAGGCCCGGAGAAAAGCTCATCGCATCCCTGGGAGGGCTCCACTCTTTTATGGGGTGGGACCGGCCGATCCTTACCGACAGCGGGGGATACCAGGCATTCAGCCTGGCGAAACTCGTGAAGATAAGCGATGAGGGGCTGGCTTTTTCATCCCATCTGGACGGTTCGCGCCGTTTCCTGAGCCCGGAGAAGGCGGTCGAGATCCAGGAGGACCTGGGCACGGACATCATGATGTGTCTCGATGAATGCGTCGCCTATCCGAGCACCCGCGAGTACGTGGAGGCGTCGGTGAAGAGAACGTCCCTGTGGGCACAGAGGTCCCTGGCGGCCAGACGCAGCCGGTCGGCCCTCTTCGGGATCGTCCAGGGCGGTGTGTATCCGGACCTGAGGGTCAGGAGCGCCCGCGAGATCACCGCCGAGCCGTTCGACGGGGTGGCCGTCGGCGGGCTGTCGGTGGGGGAGGGGCACGATCTCATGATGGATATCCTGGACGTGACCATGCCCTGCCTTCCTGCGGAAAAGCCGAGGTACCTCATGGGGGTGGGCACGCCCAAGGATATCGTCGAGGCGGTTGCCAGGGGCATCGACATGTTCGACTGCGTACTCCCCACAAGGAACGCACGAAACGGCATGCTCTTTACCCGCAACGGGAAGATCACCATCAAACAGGCGCGCTACCGGGAAGATCCCAATCCTCCCGATAAACAGTGCGGGTGCTACACGTGCAGGAACTTTTCCCTCGCATACCTGCGGCACCTCTATGTGTCCCGGGAGATCCTCGGATCGGTTCTGAACACCATTCACAATTTATATTTCTATCTTGAATTAATGTCTGATATACGGCATGCCATAAGTGAGAAAAGATTTGATAATTTAAGAAAACAAATAAAGGAGATATATGATGACTAGTCTGGCCTACGCCGCAAACGGCTCCGGAGGCGACGCCATGGGAATGCTCATGAGCCTTGCCCCGCTCATACTGATCTTTGTCGTTTTCTACTTCCTCCTGATTATGCCCCAGCAGAAGAAGGCAAAGCAGCACCGGCAGATGCTCGACAGCATCACCAAGGGCGATGATGTGATCACCAGCGGCGGCATTCATGGAAAGGTGGTGGGGATTGCCGATCAGGTGCTCACCCTCGACGTGGGAGAAAAGGTGAAGATCAGAGTCTCCCGTGAGTTCATCGCGCAGAAAAAAGGCACTGAACAGCCACAGACGAAAAGCTAAGTTCGGGGGTTTTTCAATGGATACATTCAAGTTGAAGGGGTTGCTGATACTGGCGGTTCTCGTCGTGGGAATCCTGTTTGCAGCACCATCCTTTTTTGGGAGCAAGGAGGTGCCCGAGGGCTGGATAGGACCCAAGGAAAAGATCAAGCTCGGTCTCGACCTGCAGGGGGGAATGCATCTGGTCCTCAGAGTGGTGGCGGACAAGGCGGTGGAAAGCAGGATGAACAGCACCGTGTCCGATCTGAAAGCACAGATGGTCAAGCAGCGTGTACATTACAGCCAAGTGAGTTCGGATTCTCCGGAAACCCTTCGGGTAGCCTTGCGGGTGCCGGATGACTACGGCAAGCTTGCCGACCTCATTGGTAGCGGGTATCCCTATCTGCAGGAGATCGACAGGTCTTCGAAGGGCGGCACCATGACCGTGGAGTACCGGATGTCCGCCCAGGAGGCCGCGACTATCCGCAGCCAGGCGGTGGAACAGGCGCTGGAAACGGTCAGGAACAGGATCGACCAGTTCGGGGTGAGCGAGCCCTCCATCATCCCCCAAGGCGATGAGCGCATCGTATTGCAGCTTCCCGGGGTAACCGATCCGGACAGGGCGAAAGCCCTTCTGAGAAATACCGCGATACTCGAGTTCAAGCTGGTGGACGAGGAGCATTCCGTGCAGGATGCGTTACGCGGGGACGTTCCTTCAGGCAGTTACGTCGCCTACATGAAGGAGGGCAATCAGCCCATTCTCCTCAAAGAAAGGGCGGTCATGACCGGAGATCTTCTGGATGACGCCCGTATGAGGATCCAGTCCACATACAACGAGCCCTATGTGGAAATATCCTTCAGCCGGGAGGGGGGAAGGATATTCGAACGGGTCACCAGCGAGAACACGGGCAAGCGCCTGGCCATTCTTCTCGACGGCAAGGTGTACTCTGCCCCGGTGATCAGAGAGGCCATATCGGGCGGAAGTGCGATCATCGAAGGGAGATTTACCGACGAGGAGGCGAGCGACCTGGCCATTATCCTTCGAGCCGGCTCGCTGCCCGCGCCTGTCGAGATCCTCGAAGAACGGACCGTGGGCCCCTCCCTGGGGCGGGATTCCATCTATCAGGGTTTCCTCTCCATGATCATAGGCGGCCTGGTGGTCGTTGCCTTTATGCTGGTCTATTACAAGTTCTCCGGTCTGATTGCCGATCTCGCCCTGATCGTCAACATCGTTCTCATACTGGGGGCGCTCGCCGTTCTCGGCGCGACGCTGACCCTGCCAGGATTGGCGGGCATCGTGCTCACCATCGGCATGGCCGTGGATGCGAACGTGCTCGTATACGAGCGTATCAAGGAGGAGCTCAGGTTGGGGAGGACGGCGAAGATGGCTGTGGACGCTGGTTATAAAAACGCCCTGTCCACGATTCTGGACGCCAATATCACGACACTTATCGCCGCCATCGTGCTGTTCCAGTTCGGTACTGGTCCCATACAGGGATTCGCGGTAACCCTCTCCATCGGCATCGTTGCCTCGCTGTTCACCGTCCTGGTTCTGTGCCGGTGGATCCAGGAATGGCTGGTGAACTATCAGAAGATCGAACGGATCAGCATTTAGGAGGCGAGAGATGGATATCATACGACCAGGAACCCAGATAGATTTCATGAAATACCGGAAGGCGGCGTTCTCCGTCTCGGCGGCACTCATCATCATCAGCCTCGTTGCCGTGTTTGTTCGAGGCCTGAACTACGGGATCGACTTCACCGGCGGTACAGAGATCCAGGTGGCCTTTTCCGAGACGGTCAAGACCGATGAGGTCCGCTCGGCCATCGGACCAATCGGACTCGCCAATGCCACGATCCAGAGCATAGGCGAAAGGGAGGACAACGAGTTTCTTATCCGGACACCCACGGAAGGAGACTCCGGAGACGATACCGTTCAGCAGATCGAGGGTGCGTTGAGGGATACCTTTGGCGAAGAAAAGGTCGACATCCGCAGGGTCGACATGGTGGGCGCGGCCGTGAGCCAGGACCTGAAGCAGAAGGGGTTCCTTTCCCTGTTCTATGCTGGGATCGGCATTCTCATTTATATCTGGTGGCGTTTTCAGCTCGGTTATTCCGTGGGCGCCATCCTCGCCCTCATCCATGACGTTGTCATCACGGTGGGGGTATTCGCCATTGCGGGCAGAGAGATATCGCTGCCCGTCATTGCAGCGCTCCTTGCCATCGTGGGGTATTCTCTGAACGATACCATCGTGGTCTACGACCGCATCCGGGAGAACATCAAGAAGGCGGCGGGGTCGTTCGATCTTTCTTCCCTGCTGGACAGCAGCATCTCACAGACACTGAGCAGGACTCTGATCACCTCCACGACCACCTTTGTCGTGGTGCTTGCGCTCTTCCTGTTCGGCGGGACCGTAATCAATAACTTCGCCTTCGCCATCATGGTAGGGCTCATTGTGGGAACCTACTCATCCATTTTCATAGCAAGCCCCATCCTCCTGTTCTTCAGACGGGAAAAGAAGTAAAGCTCACGCGCGGGGAGACACCGTATGTCTCCCCGCCTTTCCACCCTCTCTCCTCCGGCGGGTTTTCGCCGATCACGATTTAGCCCAGGTTCGTGCGTCTCTGGCCGGATTACAAGGCAGGCTGTTCAGAAGAAATGAGGATGGTGGATACGCCGCGAACCTGTAAAGGTTTTTAAGCGAAGAAACCGCATTACTCATTCCATCCTGAACGTCGCCCCGGTCCCTTCTGCGTTTTCTCACAAAGTTTCCCAGGATGCCCACAGGACTCATTTATTCTCCGGGACGATGTACAATATTGTAATCAGGGTTACCCTTTCGCCGGGTATTCACTGGGGTATAGCATTTAAGTATATATAATCACAGTTATAATATGCTGGCACGGGTTTTGAGAACAGATCCGGCATGAAGCTTACAAAGATAATGACAACATTGGCTTTTGGTGCGGTGATGGTTCTTATGGCAAACTCCGTTTATGGGGCTACCGTGAAGGTAAGTTGGAATCCGAACAGCGAGCCGGACCTCGATGGATATAAAGTATACTATGGTACGCTCAGCGGTACATACGCCCAGGTTCTCGATGTGGGAGCAGTCACGAGCGCGGATGTCAGCAGTCTCGGCGAAGGACGTACCTATTACTTTGCCGTGACCGCCTACGATATTGACGGGAACGAAAGCGGCTTTTCCAATGAGGCCTTTATCCTGATTCCGGACAGCGGTGGGGATGAGCCAGGGGGAGACACCCCTCCTGTTGCGGGTCTCGCGGATACGGACATGGACGGGATCCCCGACGAGGTAGAAGAGCAGTGGGGACTGGATCCATGGTATGCGTTCGATTCTCTCATTGATGACGACGGCGACGGTGTGGTGAACCTCGTGGAATACATGGCGGGCACCTCGCCGGTGGACCCAACGGATTATCCTTTCAGTGACAATGTGCTCAAAGATATTATTGGAGAGTTGGGAGAAACCGTGGACCTCTCGTCGGTCAACCCTGAAGGAACACTCTCCATCGTTCCGCTCACCGATGCGTTCCCGGCCCCGCTAGACAACACGATCACGCCATCGGTCCCCGGTGCTTACCTGTACAATGTGGTCGACAGTGATTCGTCCCTGGTATACCGGCTCAGGGTTTCGGTCACAGAGCAATTGACGGTGATAGGTGCATACGAACCGGGTTCGTTCATGGAGATCGCCGATCAGATATTCGGGATCCGCGTAGACATTCCGGAAGATGCGATCATACGGACCGTTCCCGTCGGCATCGGAAACGTCACGCCTGAGGCGCTCTCATCGGTTGAATACGGAGATGCGCTCCTGTTCGATGTGCTCCCCTTCGGTCTGGTTCTTTCAAAACCCGCGGCGATCACCGTGCAATATGAGAAGGAAAACCCGATGGTGCAGCGGTACGACAGCGAAAGCGACACCTGGGTCAATGTCGAAGACGTCACGGCTGCAGATGGGATGGTCACCATCTCCACCAGTGAGCTCGGGACATTCCGGGTACTCTCAAGTGAGGCGGCAGGCGGCGGTGATGTGGATGCCCCGGTAGCCGACGGTGGAGGATCCGGCGGCGGGTGCTTTATCCAGACCGCAGGGTTCTGATAACCTGCAACGAGAGAAACAATACCAGGCCAGTCCTGGCTGCACGGGAAGAGATCGGGGGAAAAGATCCCCCGATCTTTTTTTGAACAATCAATGGCATGAACCTCCAATGGCAAGCCCTGGACCCTATTGAAGCCTGAAAGCTTGAACGGGAATGTGACCCACCTTCAAGGTCCTGAAGAAGCGGACTTAGAAGGGGAATTCAACTTGTGTGTTTTTCGGGAATAGCCCTTTGCCTGCCGCCGTACACCTGTGATAATCTTCCCACATGAGCAAGCACTGGATACGAAAAAAAAGAGGTGAAGAATGGTCAAGGTGAAAGAGCTCATGACCACGGGTGTGGTCACTGCAAGCCCCGATGATTCCATAAACGATGCCCTGGAAAAGATGTATGCCGGGAGGTTTCGCAGGATCCCGGTGGTAGATCAGGGCAGGCTGGCGGGCGTTATCACGGACAGAGATATCAGGCAGGCCCTGAACTCACCCATGCTGTTCCGTGACCGGTCGTATGACGATTATGTGCTGCACGAGCTCAAGGTGGGTGGAAGCATGACGACCGGACCGCTTACCGTACACCCTGATGCCGGGCTCGTCGAGGCGGCGGAGATGATGGAGGAAAACCGGATAGGAGGGCTGCCCGTAGTGGACAACGGTGCCCTGGTGGGGATCATCACTATCTCCGATCTCATGAATTACCTGATACGAATACTCAGGAAAGAACGCTCATAGGTTCACGTGGCCCCGGCGCTCCTGCCCGAAGGGTATCTCCAGCTCGTAGACGCCGTATTCGAGATTGGTCTTCACAGGATATCCGGCCTTGGAAAACACCTTCATCATCGGAACGTTCTGTGAAAGGACATCTGCGGTGAATCCCTTGATATTCTTTTCCTTTGCAATCTGGATGAGATACTGCAGCAGGAAGGTGCCTATTCCCCGGTCCTGCCACCGATGATCGGTCGTGAAGGCGACCTCTGCGTAGTCGGTGTTGGGGTCCCGTACGTAGCGCCCCACGGCAACGATCTTTTCTTTGCTCTCCGGCTCTTCTTTGCCTACGACAGCGGCGATCGCCATCTTGTCGTTGTAGTCGATGGCGGCCATGGGCATGGCGAGCTTATGGGTAAAGGACTTGAGGTTCTGGAAGAACCTGGTATAGACATCCTGCTCCGGGAGGGCATAGATCAGGTCCTGGATCGCCCTCTCGTCCGTGGGCTTAACCGGCCGGAAGAAGACCTGGGTACTCTTCTTGTCCGTCCAGACGGTTTCGTACTCCTTGGGGTACAGAACCGAGGGCAGGATCTGATCCTTGTATACGTACCCCTGCCTCTTCGCTGCCTCCAGGAGCTCGTCCCTGAACTTGGGGTGGGCGATGTTGATAAGCTCCATAGCCCGGTCTCTGATTGACTTGCCATGGATATAGGCCGCCCCGAACTCCGTGACCACGTAGTGTATGTCGCCCCGGGTCACCGTCACCCCGCTTCCGGGCTCCAGGTAGGGCACGATCCGTGAGCGCATGCCGTCATCGGTGGTGGAGGGAAGTGTCATGATGGACTTGCCCCTGCGCGAGAGGGAAGAGCCGCGCACGAAATCCACCTGCCCCCCGATCCCGCTGTAGAACCGGAAGCCCAGGGAGTCCGAGTTGACCTGGCCGGTGAGGTCAATAGTCAGGGCCGCGTTGATGGATACCATCTTGTCGTTCTGTGCAATCACGTACGGATCGTTCACATACTTGCACGGCCGGAACTCGAAGAGGGGGTTGTTGTCCACGTATTCGTACAGGCGTCTCGTGCCCATGCAGAAGCTCGCAATGACCTTCCCGGGATGGAGGGTCTTCTTCCTGCAGGTGATGACCCCGGCCTCGATCAGGTCGATGACGCCGTCGGAGAGGGTCTCGGTATGGATGCCGAGGTCGCGCTTGTTGATAAGGCAGGGCAGGACGGAGTTGGGGATCCGTCCGACCCCCATCTGGAGCGTGGATTCGTTTTCGATGAGCTCGGCGATGTGCTCGCCGATGCTTCGGGTGATCTCTCCGGGGATCTTCTGAAAGAACTCCAGAAGAGGCATGTCGTTTTCTACAAAGGCATCGATCTCGTTCACATGGAGAAAACTGTCTCCAAGAGTCCTGGGCATGTTGGGATTGACCTCGGCGATCACGTAGTCCGCGGATTCGGCCGCGGTCTTGGTAATATCCACTGAGACACCAAGGCTCACATAGCCGTTTTTATCCGGCGGTGAGACCGAGATCAGCGCCACGTTGATGGGCATTCTCCCCCTCATCATGAGCAGGGGAATCTCGGAGAGAAAGATCGGGGTATAATCCGCCCTTCCTTCCTGGATCGCCTTTCTCGCACTCCAGCCGATGAACAAAGCGTTGTGGCGAAAGCTCTCGTTGTATTTTTCGTCGGTATACTCGGTGGTGCCGATATCGAGAAAATGGATGACCTCGGTATCGGCCAGGTTGGGAGCGATATCGATGAGCGTCCTCACCAGGAGCTGCGGCTCGCCGCAGGCCGAGCCGATAAAGATTCGTGCTCCCTTCCTTATCTTTGACAGGGCGTCTTTGGGCCCGGTACGCCTGCTTTCATAAGTGTCTTTCCAGTTGTATATCATGCTAGGGATGAAAATATAGGCCTTTGCGCCGAGATGTCAATGGAATCTTGACCCCTTTGAAACCTGGATCAGGCATGGGATGGGTGTTTGAAGATACATCGATTGTGTTGCAATAATATCCGAGGTATGTAAAAAAGTCCTTTAAAGAAGGTCGGCTCGATGGCGGGCCGCACTACTGATGATAAGGGCGGCAAAGGCGAGATGGAAGAGGTTTCGGCATGCATGATCACGTTCAACAACTCCAGGACCGTGGAAAAGGCCCTGAAAAGCGTGGCATCATGGACTTCGGAGATCATCGTGGTGGATTCCTTCAGCACGGACGACACCTTCGAGATAGCCGGGAAATATGCAACCGCCAGTGAGCAGAGACCATGGCCCGGTTTCCGTGACCAGTACAACTACTGTATATCCAGGGCGAAAAACGACTGGGTGATCTTTCTGGATGCCGACGAGGAAATCTCTCCGGAACTGGCAGAGGAGATCGTAAGGAGGCTGGAGGGCGATGCCGGGGCATATGACGGATATGTTGCCCATCGCAGAAACTACTATCTCGGCCGGTGGATCATGCACGGGGGGTGGGTTCCGGACAGCGAGGTAAGGCTTTTCCGGAAGTCGAAAGGCGCCTTTGCAGGGGGTCTCCATGCAAACGTGCAGGTGCAGGGAAGGGTAGGCGAACTCAAGCACTTCTACTATCACTACAACTATCGCGATATCGCCGATCAGATCGAAACCATCAACCGGTATTCCTTGACGGCCGCACAGGATATGCTCCGGGAGGGAAAGAGTTTTTCGCTTTTCGACATGCTGCTGCGTCCCCCGGCACGCTTCGTAAAGGAATACCTGTTCAAGAGAGGGTTTCTCGACGGCATGCCGGGACTGGTAATCGCGGTCTCCACCATGTATTATGTGTTCGCCAAGTACGCAAAGCTCTGGGAACTTGAGCAGGAAACGAAAGAGGATACAAACAATCGTGGTTAGCCGGAGAACATTTTCACGCAAGCGGGTGCTCGTGACCGGGGGGCTCGGGTTCATCGGCTCGAACCTCGCCCAACGTCTTGTCGACTATGGAGCCGAGGTCACCCTGGTAGACAGTCTGATTCCGGAATACGGCGGGAACCTCTTCAACATTTCTCCCATAGAGTCCAGGGTGAAGGTGAATTTTTCCGATGTCCGGGACGAGCACTCCATGAAATATCTCGTCCGGAACCAGGATTATCTGTTCAACCTAGCCGGCCAGACGAGTCACCTCGACTCCATGAACGATCCCTATACCGACCTCGAGATCAATACCAGGGCACAGCTCTCCATCCTGGAGTCGTGCAGGAGAAACAACCCGGACGTCAAGATCGTGTTCGCGAGCACCCGACAGATCTACGGGAGGCCGCAATATTTGCCTGTCGACGAGAGCCACCCCTTAAGCCCGGTGGATGTCAACGGTATCAACAAGATGGCAGGCGAGTGGTATCACCTGGTCTACAACAATGTTTACAAGGTAAGGGCAACGGTCCTGCGACTCACGAACACCTATGGCCCCCGGATGAGGATCAGGGACGCCAGGCAGACCTTTCTCGGAATCTGGATCAGGCGGATCATCGAAGGCGAACCCTTCCTGGTTTACGGTGACGGTCTGCAGCGGCGGGACTTCAATTATGTCGATGATGTGACCGGCGCCCTGCTGGCGGCAGCCGCATCCGAGAAGGCAAACGGGGAGATCTACAATCTCGGGGCCGACGATCCCTTGAGCCTGAAGGACACGGCCAGGCTGCTGGTTGATACAATGGGCAGGGGATCGTACGAGATCGTGCCCTTTCCCGACGAGAGAAAGATCATCGACATAGGCGACTATTATGGAAGCCATGACAAGATCTCGAGACATCTCGGGTGGACACCTCGCGTCGGTCTGAAGGACGGCCTGCACAAGACCCTGGAATATTATCAGGAATATTCCCGTCACTACGTGGAGCATTAAAACGATGTCCCTGCCGTTTATCCCTGTTGCATCGCCGCTCAAGCAGTATCAATCCCACAAATCCGCAATCGACGAGGCCATCAACAGAGTGCTTCACAGCGGCAGGTATATCCTCGGAAAGGAGGTGGCCGGCTTCGAGGAGGAATTCGCCGGATATCTCGGCGTGAGGCACTGTGTTACCGTGGCGAATGGAACGGAAGCCGTGTGCCTTGCCTTGAAGGCATGCGGGATCAGGGCAGGGGACGAGGTGATTACGGTATCGCATACCGCGGTGGCCACTGTTGCCGCTATCGAGCTTGTCGGGGCAGTGCCCGTGTTCGTCGACATCGATCCGGTAAGCCGATGCATGGATCACACCATGATCGAGAGCGCCCTGAGCCCCGAAACCAGGGCCATTCTGCCGGTTCACGTCTATGGGCAGTCCGCGGCCATGAGCGAGATCTGCGCGATTGCCCTGAGGCACGGCCTGCGTGTCGTGGAAGACTGTGCCCAGGCGTGCGGCGCCCGGATCGGAGACAGGAAGGTGGGTACCTTCGGCCACGCGGCGGCTTTCAGCTTCTACCCGACCAAGAACCTCGGGGCGATCGGGGACGGGGGCGCGGTAGCCACCAATGATCCAGAGGTCTCCGAACGGGTACGGGTTTTGAGGGAGTACGGGTGGAAAGAACGGTACATTTCGTCGGAGCAGGGGATGAACTCAAGGATGGACGAGATCCAGGCCGCTATTCTGCGGGTGAAACTCCCGTTTTTGGATGAAGAGAACGCCAGGAGGAGGGCGATAGCGGAGCGGTTCAGCAGTGCGCTCGACAGGGGATCGGTTATCCCCCCCCGCCCCATGCCCGGTACCGGTCACGTCATGCACCTGTACGTGGTGGAATCTCCGGAACGTGACGCGTTGCAGGCTTTTTTGAACGAACGGGGGATCGGAACCGCCCACCATTATCCACAGGCCGTCCATCAGCAGGGGGCATATGCAGGGAGGGTCCGCGGCTCGGACAACCTTCCGGTGACGGAGCGGTTCTATGACACGCTCGTGTCCCTGCCCTTGTATCCCGAGCTTCAGCATGACGAGGTGGAAAGGATATACACGGCGCTGGCAGACTGGTGCGCATCCCGGTAGCCGCCAGGGACGGCTCGGGAGCCCGGTTGTAGTGCCGGATAAAAGGCGGGCAGAGAGGACGCCTTCATGAACATATCCATAGCGATTGAAAAATTCGACCCTCATGTGGGAGGAGCGGAGCGTTATTGCTGGGACCTCGCCCACTATCTTGCCGAAAAGGGACACCGCGTCGAGATCGTCTGCCGCAGGGGAAGCGATCCTCTCCACGACTCCATACACCTGAGCACGGTCCGGACACCGGGCTTTCCCCAGTTTATGCGGCATCTGAGCTTCGGCCTGGCACATTTCTTCGCGATCAGGAAGCTGCCCGGCTACTGGCATTTCTGCGTTGGCAACACCTTTGCCATGGATTTTTACCAGCCGCACGGAGGGGTTCATCAGGCATGGTTTCTCCGCGAGACAGCCATGCTCAAAGAGCCGTTCAGGACCATGAGGCGGTGCCTGATGCGACTGAGCCTCAAGGACATGGTCCAGAGGGCCATGGAGAGGTGGACCTTCTCGGTCTCGAAGCCCCAGGTGATCGCCATTTCGCGGATGGTCGCATCCGACATCACCCGGTTCTTCTCCTATGATCAGGACCGGGTGCATCTCATCCCAAACGGTGTAGATATCCGGAGGTATCGTCCCGAGAACAGGGAGCACCGCGAGGAGATCCGCCGGAGATACGGTTTCCGGCCGGATGAGTATGTGTTTCTGTTCGTGGCCCAGAACCCGCGGCTCAAAGGATATAACGTGCTCCTCGATGCCTGCCGCACCCTGGCTCGGAGCAGGTTCAGCGTGCTGGTGGTGGGGAACCGTAACGCCCGTATGGAACAGGCGGCCCAGTCTCTGAAGCAGCGGGTGATCTTTGCCGGGAAGGTGGATGACCTCCACAAGATATATCCCGCGTGCGACTGCCTCGTCCACCCCACCTACTATGACGCATGCTCCCTGGTGGTGCTGGAGTCTCTCGCCTCGGGCACCCCGGTCATCACGACCAGTGCGAACGGCGCGGCCATGTTTGTGGAAAACGGCGGCGGCGCGGTCATCGAACCAGGCGATGTGCCCGCCCTGGTCACGGCCATGAGTGATGTCATGGCCGGACGGGAAGGGGACGTCGCCGGCAGCCACCAGCCTTATGATCACCGGACGGTCTTTTTCCAGGTCGAAGAGCTGATGAGACGATATGAGCAATAATCTTCTGATACTGATCCAGGGGCGAGAGATCGCGGCAAGCAGGTATCGGATTTTGCAGTACACCCCGTACCTCCAGGATCACGGGATTGTCTGTACGGTCAGGGAGTTTCCCTGTTCTCCCGGAGAGTACATCTCTCTTTCCACGATTCTTCCCCGGTACGACTGCGTGTTCGTCCAGAGAAAGCGATTCCATTTCCCGTTCCTCCCACTCTTCCGCAGGCAGGCGAAAAGGGTCGTCTATGATCTCGACGACGCGGTCATGTTCAAGAACACCCTGGCAAGGTCGCCCTATTCGAAAACCCGCGAGCGACGTTTCAGGAACATGGCCCGCAGCAGCGATATCATCATCGCGGGCAACACCTTCCTTCAGGAGCAGGCCTCCCGGCATCATTCACGTGTCGTGGTCATTCCCACCTCGATACCTGCACAAAGGTATTGCCTGAAAGACCGCACGCAGAAAAAAGAGCGGGTCACGATCGGCTGGATCGGCGACCACGGGAGCATCCACTACCTGAAAAGGCTCAAGGATGTTTTCGAGGAGGTCGGGAGGAGGTTCCCCGGCAAGGTCGAGCTGAAGATCGTCTGCGACACCTTCTTCGACTGCGACCATATCCTGGTGAGAAAGGTGAGGTGGTCCCAGGAGACCGAGGTCGCAGAGCTGATGGACATGGATATCGGGGTGATGCCCCTTGTCGACGATCCCTGGTCCTGGGGCAAGTGCGGGCTCAAGATCCTGCAGTACTTCGGGGTCGGTGTGCCCACGGTCTGCACGCCGGTCGGGGTCAACCGGGACGTGGTCGTGCCGGGTGATAACGGATATTGGGCAGGGTCAGAGCATGAATGGGTAGAAACCCTTTCACGACTTGTCAACGATGCGGGCTTGAGGCGGGCGATGGGCGCGAACGGCCGGAAAACCCTTGATGAGGGATACACCACCGAGGCCAATGCCCCGAAAATACTTCAGGCGATCACGCGGAAAGACCCATGATCGGGTCACTCAAGAAATGTCGGAGGTCCGCCTTTCAGCCAATGCCCTCGAATACTGCGCACCGTACATGATCTCTGCCCAGCATTCGAGGACATCGTTTTGCTCGCGCTTTTCTGAGTAGCATTCATTGACGAACGCAGAGGCTTTCCGGGCCATCCTCTGCAAGGTATTGGGGTTGTTCCTCGATGTCTCGAGCACCTTGCGAACCTGCTTGGCAAACTCCAGGATGTCTCCCATCTCGACGGGGAAGCAATAGTTTGGATTGAAATACTCCCTCCCGCCCATGCCGTGATATCCTACGACGATGCACCCGCACGACATGGCCTCGGCAGGCGGCAGCGAGAACCCCTCGGGATATCCGAAGCTCAGGAATATCAGGGACTCCTGCATGATGCGGGCGGTTTCCTTCTCGGTTTTGCCCTCGATGGGCACGACGGCAAAGCCGTCCAGATCACCCCGGTGCCCCAACAGGTTGATCACCTGGATCGCGTGCTCGGGATTCTTCCGCGGCATGAAGCAGATCTGCCGCTTTTTATTCTCCTGGAAGGCGAACAGATCCCGATTGATGGCGTTGTGTATTCTGAATATCCGGATATCCGGAAATGCAAAGGCCAGATATTCCTTGTTATCATCCGAGACAACCATTGCTGCGGTAATGCCCTCGTCCTTGTACACGGTTCGAAGATCGTCGCGGGATGCGGTATGGCCGGCAAAGGTATTGTACGTATTCTGATTGAAGATCACTTTCCCGGCAGGGTTCGCGAAGAGCCGGTTGAACACCTTGGCCGCCTTGGGGCGGGATGAGGGATTTATATAGAGGGATCCGTAATTCTCGGGAATTACGAGATAGTCGTCGTCTCTCAGATTTGTTTTGCCTATGTACGAGATGCGTGTCGTGTTCTCGAACCACGTGCATCGGAACCCCCGGTGACGGTGAAGCACGGACGCCTCGTACCCGTTGCGGTTGAGGATGTCCACATGGCGGTAAAGGATCTTCACGCCGCCTACAGGGGTTCGGTAGTCCGGTGACCAGTAATATATCATGCGAGGGGTTGTCCTTTCTTACCCATCATCACGGGTTGTTGGAATTTCACAGGATTCCAAGAAATCTTCGAATCCTGAAAAACGCCTTGTGTTGCGCTCTCTGAAAAGCTCATAGTATGCAGGAGTTGTCTGTCTCTTTACGTCGATGCCTGCTTCCTCAGCATCTTCGACAGTGGCAAAAAGATGGAAGAATTCTGTGAAATCTCCGAGTACGGGTGGTGTGCTGCGATTTCGATAGAGAGTCCGGGCGAACTCACGGGCTTCGTCTATCTCGCGCATCTTGTACTTCCTGTAAAGATCTTCGATGGACATGATGACACGGGCGGGGTTGCCTGCTGCCACGGAATTGTCGGGGATGAGCCCCTTTACCACGCTGCCGGCTCCGATCACGCAGTTGTCGCCGATCACGGTATCTTTCAGAATCATGCTTCTCATCCCGATGAACACGTTATTGCCGATGGTCACGGGGCCAGCAGACCCGAAACATTCACCGGGATGCAGCTCTCTGAGGACGCTGTATTCAAACCCGTGGGTGAGTATGGCGGTTTCAAGGGAGACCTTGACCTTATCGCCGATAGTGATGAGCTCCGGATTGCTGGGGTCCACAAACTGGGTTGCAGGTTTGAAAAATTCACAGTCCTCGCCTATGCGGACCCCTTTGCGCCTCAGGTACTCTATGAATGCGCTCGAGCTCCTGTTCGCCACGTCCCGTTTTGCCGGCAGGGAAAATTTTCTTCTCAAGAAGAGAGTCCACTTCTGAAGCGACATGAGTCTACCCTCTTAAACAGTGCAAAAAAGAAAATCTGAGGGAGAGCCAGGCAACATCGAGCCGACAAGGGAAAATGTTGAGCGACGCCGATATGCGGTTCTTCGCCTGATGATAGTCTTCCCCGTATGGTGCGGGATTTTTTTGGATCGCATGGTTTTGCCCGAATGATCAACTCTTGCAGAAAGTGAATATACCACACCATATCGAGGATTGTTAGATGCTTTCTTCAAGACGGTCATCCCTTAAAAAGATCATCATGATCGAGAAATGCAATACTCACCTCGCGCTGACTGAATGCCCACATTCCTGGCCGCAGCGATCGATGGTGCCCTTCATCTCCTCCCAGATCCTGATCCCCATGCTCCGGTGCTCGTTGAGCACCTTCCTGAGCATATAGGGCTCCGTGTTCGGGTTGACGGTGATCGCGCGCAGGACCACGATTTTTCTCGGCGCATAACAGGTCGACTCCAGACGTGTCCTGGACACGAACGAGGTGTCGTGTTCCCGTATGGTCTTGTGCAGCTCGATATTCATGGTGTTGATCATCCTGTTCAGGGCGGTGATTTTCTCGGCGTTCTGCTTTGGGTTCTGCATAAGGGTGTCCAGCTCGGTCTTCAGCTCCTCGGGTACGAACCGGTAATTGATGATATAGAGCTGGGGCCTGTTCAGCAACTCGAAGAGGGGGTCTTTCTCCACCAGGTCCACAAAGGTAGACTGAAGTTTCCTCGCATGGGCAAAGATCAGCCTGTAGCCGTTTTTCCCCAGGACCTTGAGCGAGGCCCAGGGCTTGAGACTGGCAAACTGCCGTGATCCCTCGATGGTGAATCTGCCCTGGTCGATGGAGCCCTTGCGGATGATATAGTTCGAGGTGTGATACAGGAGCTTGGAGTCGCGGTCGTTTTTGAACAGGCAGATCCCCATGCTGTTGGGGGCGAACAGGAGCTTGTGCGCGTCGAGAGAAACCGTGTCGGCCTTCTCGATGCCCTTCATCATCTCCCTTTCCGCATCCATGAGCAGCGCGCCGCCGCCCCAGGCCGCATCCACGTGGAAGTGCGTTCCGATTTCTTCGGACACACGGGCCAGCTCGTCGAGGTCGTCGATGTTCCCGGTCTCCGTGGTGCCTGCAATACCGACTATGGCGACGAACTTGGTGGGCTTGCCCACGAGCTTGTCTTTTCTGCGGGTTCTCTCGATTATCTGATAGAGCCGGGAGATGTCGATCTTGTGCTCGCACGGGTGAACGGGAACATGGGCCACGCCCTTCTCCCCGATGCCGAGAATGGTGCCGGCCTTGCAGATCGAGTAGTGTCCACGCTTGGACACCAGAACCTTGGCCTGGCGGTATCCATAGTAGTCCAGGGCGCGGACGAGCCCTTCGATGCGGACCCCTCTGAATGCCTTTCCGTCTGCGGGGAAGGCCTTTGCCATGGCCAGCGTGAGCGCGGTGAGGTTGGAAATCGTCCCGTCCGAGGTAATATTCCCCAGCGCTATGTTCGGGTTCTGGACATTGGCGGCGTAGAACTGATCGGTATTGTTGTACACGAGCCGGTGCATCCAGCAGAGGAACTCCCTCTCCACGAGTGAAGACGCCTTGGCGCTCTCGATCTTGACCTGATTCTGGTTGAGGCTCACCGCGATCATTTCGAGCAGGATCATGAAGTAGGGGATGGCGCTCGTCATGTGGCCGATGTAATAGGGGTTGGCCACCTTTACCGAATGCTTGATGACATTGTTCTTTATCTCGGAGAGGACATCCTTGATCAGCATGGGCGAGCATGGTATGTCGGTCTTGTTGAATATTTCGACAAGCTCTTCTATGGAGACGGACGAGTGGATCCCTCCTTTTTCCTTGAAGAAATCATGTATCATATCAAGAAGGTGAATGCCGAACTCGACGAACCTGTCTGATGAGTCGGGCATGATGAAGAGCTTCTTCATATACGCGGAGGTTGCCTCTATTCTTTTCTGGTGTGCATGATTCCCGAGTTTTAGCGACTCCATGGAGAACCCTCTTATTTAATTTTATGCAAAATTGATATATAGCACAACCCATGGTTGCTGAGAAAGAGGAAAAAGTATCCCAAGGTGCGGTCAAAGCTACGCTTTTTCTCGTTCCCACACCTATTGGGAATCTCAAGGATATCACCCTGAGGGCCTTGGATGTGCTCCGTGAGGTCGATCTTATCGCCTGTGAAGACACGAGACATACGCGCAAGCTCCTGTCCGCATACGGGATCCACACACCGCTCGTTTCGTACGAGAAGTTCAGCGAAAGAAAGAAGGCGTCCCGGATCGTTGAAGAGCTGGCCTCAGGCCGGAGCGTCGCGCTGGTCAGTGATGCCGGCACCCCGCTGATCAGCGATCCGGGCTCCGTGCTGATCCAGACGGCCAGAGACATGGGGGTGAGGATTGAAGCGCTCCCCGGGCCCAGCGCCGTGACCGCTGCCGTGTCCGCATCGGGGTTCGGGGGGGCCTTCCGGTTCATGGGTTTCTTCCCCCGGAAGAAGAGCGCTGCGGTGCGGGAGGTCATGCGGATGCAGCTCTCTTCGGACCACACGGTGTTCTATGAGTCGCCCCACAGGATCACGGAGACCGTGAAGCTCCTGGATGAGCACTTGGGGGATCGGCCGGTTTTTCTTGCCCGCGAGATATCGAAGATGCACGAGGAGCATCTTTTCGGCACCGCCGGCGATGTTCTGAAGCAGCTTTCCTTCCGCCGCGAGATCGGGGAGGTGACGGTCGTGGTGCAGGGGGCTGTGCAGGAATCAACGGTCGATGAAAATGTGTTGAGGAAGAGGGCCCTTCAGCTCATGGATCAGGCGTATTCGAAGAAGGACATTCTCCGGGTGCTGGTAGAGGAGACGGGCTTGAGAAGAAATCGGATTTATGAAATACTTCAAGCCCTTGACTAAAGTTTTTTCTCCGAATGACGATACGTGACATGTAGATCTCTGAAAAGGGGAAGAGCATGAAGATTAATCCTGAAATATCGAATGTTGTCAACCTGGTGAAGAAAGACGGAGACCATCAGAAAAGGGCTCAGGAGAAGGTGGAAGGCCAGAGCAGGATGGAAGATATCGTATCCGTTGAAAACAGGGCGGCTTCCCGTTCGGAGGCCGAGAATGTCGAGGAGGCCCGTGAGCTGTTGACCGATGTCATGAGGAAGATGGAGAATTCGTCGGCCGACGTGCACAATCTGAATCAGTACAGGATTTCTCAGCTGATCAGTTAGTCCTTATAAGACAAGAACCAGGGAAAGGCGCATCGACTGGTGCCTTTCCCTACAGGCGTTTTACGGTTTATCCTTGATCCGACCCCTCCCGGGGCGCTCCCGATTCACCGTGCTTCACCTCTCCGATGTGCCTTATCCGTTTGAGGTCTCTCGTGATCTCGGGCATGAGGATGCTCTCTATCTTGGGCGGTTTCTTGACGAAACGATAATAATCGTCGCCAATGTAGGTGCCGGTGATTTCCTGGCTGAAATTCTTTGCCGCAATGTCCGATATGCTCAGGATAGCCAGCTCCTTGATTACATCGGGTGATGCCTGAGCCACTTCCCTCAGGGGCCAGAACATGGGCCAGTGATGTCGTCCGATCGCGTTGCTCAACCTCTCGGGCATCTGCCAGCGCCTGGCAAGGATGCCTCCCAGGGCGGCGTGGTCTATGCCGTAGAGCTCGGTCTCCTGTCTCAATCGTTCTCTCGGATCATGGGAAAAACCCGCCTCAGGCTGGGGGAGAGACTGAAGCATGATGGTTCTGGCGATATCATGGAGCATGCCCAGGGTGACCATGGTTCCTCCGGGAACTCCTATTCTCGATGCGCTGGCAAGGTAGGCTGCGATCGTGGAGGTGAGGTTCGCGTGAATCCATTCCTCGCGGTTGGGCTTGATTCCGATCCTGGACGCCCGCTCCTCCATGACGATTCGATAGATTTCGTTGTAGCCGAGGATCACGATCGCGTTAAAGATATTGTCGACCTTTTGTACGAGCCCGTAATAAGGGGAATTCACCCGTTTGAGTATGAATGAGGTGAGCCCCTGGTCGGTTATGATGAGCCTGCTGATATCCTTGGGGTTGATATCCGGATCGTTTAGTCTCGACGAAAGGTCGGTGATAAGCGGCGAGATCGATTCGATGTTGTTTATGACTTTTTCAACCTCGGGGGGGATCCCGGTGAGGAGCTCTCTCTCGGGTTTCCAGTCGAGGTCGTAGGCGGTCGCGAAGGTATCGAGGTTGTCTTCGGCCGAGATGCTGACATAGCGGGCAGGGGTTTTTCTCCTGGGAGGAGCGGTCTTTTTTGAGATGATCTTCACAAGGGCAGCAACCGCAGCAAGCCCGATGACCACATAAAGGATGATCCACACTATCTGTCCGGTTTCCATTATCCTGTCTTATCGGGAAACCTGCAACCACTCTTTAGGATAATTCATGTTGTGGGAAAGCTATCCCTTCATCCCGGACATGAAAGGGCTCTAAAGAAAGTGGTCAACTCTTCCGAGTGGTTCAAGAGTGGAGGAACTATACTTTTCCGAGCAGAGCAGGGAACATATTCTCGGCCTTCTGTCGAGGTGCATGGATATCCTTACTCTGCCACTTATCGTACATCAGATCCTGGACGTGGCCTCAGGCAAGAATTCCTCTGCTTCCGACCTGACCACCCTGATCGAGAGCGACCCCGCCCTGACGGCGAGAATCCTCTCGGTTGCCAACTCTTCGTACCTGGGATCCACCAAAAAGGTGTCGACCATTTCCCATGCAGTGGTAGTTCTGGGGTTCCAGGAGATTCAGAACCTGGCCTTGACCATGTCGGTTATCCAGTTGTTCGACCGCAGGGGCTCGGAGTTCACGGAAAAGCTCTGGAGGCACAGTTTTTCCGTGGGCGTGGGGTCCCGCATGCTCGCTTCCTATCTCAACCTCAGGATGGACGGAAAGTATTTCGTGAGCGGACTCCTCCACGACATGGGCAAGGTGTTTCTCTCCCAGTACCTCCCGGAAAAATTCAACGAAATGCTCGCCGTGCTGGAGCGGCAGGACATTAGAACTACCTACCACGCCGTAGAAGAGAAGTTCTTCGGGATGACGCACGCAGAGGTGGGCGGAAAACTTCTGGAGGCCTGGATGTTTCCCCGGGAGATCGTCGATGCTGTGGCATGGCATCATGAACCGCACCGGTCCGGATCGAATCAGGCCCTGGCGGCGTGCGTCCACCTCGCGGATCTCCTGTGCACGATCAAGGGCGTATCACCCCTGAAGGACCGCTATTTTCTCCCCATGGACAAGAAGATCGTGCCGGTCCTGTACGACCTGAGGGAAAATTTCAGCACCGAGGGTCTCCTCGCCCTGATGGGTCAGCTCGATCTGGAGATAGATCGGCAAAGTGCCCTGCTTTCCGCGTTCAGGTGGTAGCCGCATCAGCACCACGAATCGAGCAGTGAGAGACTTACCGTGAAAGGAGTCTCCCCAGGAGCGTATGTCCTTCCTCGATGAAGAGTCCGGTCTGTGCTGCGTCCCTTTCCGTGAACCGCCAGTTGTTGTTGCCGGGAGAGGTACTGTCGTATATGACAAAGGGTACCGGGTCCGACGTATGGGTCTTTTTCGCTATGGGTGTGGGGTGGTCGGGCAGGAAGAGGACCCGGAAGGGCTCGCCCAGTCCTTCCATGTTTCTGACGATATGACCAACAACCATCTCGTCGAAGTCTTCGATGGCCTTGATCTTCTCCCGGAGAAGGCCGCCGTGCCCGGCCTCGTCAGGTGCCTCCACGTGCACGTAGACCATGTCGTGGTCAGAGAGGGCCTTAAGGGCCGCCCGCGCCTTGCCTTCGTAATTGGTGTCTATCCAGCCGGTTGCCCCCGGGACATGGATGATTTCCATCCCTCGGAGGATGCCCAGACCTTTCAGCAGATCCACGGCCGAGATCATGGCCCCGGAGATGCCGTATTCTTCCCTGAGTGTTGGAACATTCAGCCCCTTCCCCTCACCCCAAGGCCAGATGGCCGTGGCCTCCCGTTTGCCCTGCTTTCTCCGGGCGAGGTTGACGGGATGATCCCGAAGCACCTCGATGGATTCCCGGATGAGACCCTTGAGCAGTTCGTCGTTCGGGAGGTGCGGGTCGATGTAATCGCCGGTGATGTCGTGAGGAGGGGTGGTCTTGAGCCCCGCGTGCTCGTACCCGTGTATCACCATGAGATGACGGTACTCAATCCCCGGATAGACGCGGATGTTCTCGTGGTCACGTACCATGGTCTGTATCGCCTCGATGAGCTCTCCCGCTTCCTGGGTTGACACGTGATCGGCGCAGTAATCCTCCAGGATCATACCCTTCTCGCGCAGAGAAACCGTAACGAGGTTGATTCTGAAGGCGGTATCGTCGGGCTTGAGATCGACACCCATGCTGACTGCCTCGATGGGGGCCCTTCCGTTATAGAAGACCCCGGGGTTCAACCCCAGGACGGTCATGTTCGCCACGTCGCTCCCCGGGGGAAAGCCCTCCCTCACCGTGCGCACCATCCCGAGCTCGCCCCGGGAGGCCAGCTTGTCCATGTACGGGGTGTTCGCCACATCGAGAGGGGTCTTGCCGCCAAGATCTTCCAGGGGCTCGTCGGCCATGCCGTCGCCAAGTAGTATGATGCTCTTCACAATCTCATGTCCTTTCGTTCATCGAATTGGCTTTAAAGGGAGAACGTTTTCATGCGCTGTCTTCTCTTCCATCCGCCGTGAAAAAACGTGAAGTCTTTTTTAAAGTAACCGTTCATGATGGTTTCTTCAGGTTTTTGTCCTCGACCCTGATGACAACGGGTTTGCTTCCCACATAGTCCATGGATTCGATCTTCTCCATGGCACTCCTCATGTTCGACTCCTTCGCCTCGTGCGTGAGCATGACGATGGGCACGCAACCGTCCATGTGAACCGCCTTCTGGATCACGGAAACAATGCTGATGTCCTTCTCGCCCAGGATTCCGGCTATGTTTGCGAGAACG
This sequence comes from Deltaproteobacteria bacterium, assembly GCA_018433085.1. Taxonomy (GTDB): domain Bacteria; phylum Desulfobacterota; class Desulfomonilia; order UBA1062; family UBA1062; genus Phosphitivorax. The sequence continues at coordinate 170,848 of JAHDRW010000019.1, forward strand.
CCCGGTTTGTCCATCACGTTGATTCTCAGATAGTAGTTGGTGACGATATCGTCAATGGGCATATAGCTTTTCGGCTTCGAGGCACCCTTGCGGTATCCCAGATGAGGTATCCTGCCCGCGATTCCCGCAAGGATGTTCCTCCCGATATCGGCGATGTCGCTCACCACTGCGGAGGCGGTCGGCATCATGCCCGCCCCCCTGCCGTAGAAGAGCGTGGAATCCACGATGTCACCCCGCACGTAAAAGGCGTTGAACACGCCGTCCACCTTCGAGAGGAGGTAATTCATGGGCACGAGCGTGGGATGGACCCTCGCCTCGACCCGGTCTCCCCGGTCGATCGCGAGCGCGAGGAGCTTGACCTTGTAACCGAGCTCGCGGGCATAGCCAACATCGAGGTTGTCGAGGGCCGCGATTCCCTCGACGTAGACCCCTTTAAGATCGGGCGGCACGCCGTAGGCGAGGCTGGTGATGATGGCGAGCTTGTGGGACGAGTCGATGCCGTCCACATCGGTCGAGGGATTGGCCTCTGCGTATCCGAGCTCCTGGGCCTGCCTCAGGGTATCTTCGAAGGACGAGCCCTTCTCGCTCATCTCGGTGAGGATGAAGTTGCAGGTCCCGTTGAGGATCCCGTAGATGAAGTTAAAGTTGTTTGCCACGAGCGATTCCCGCAATGCCTTGATGATGGGGACCCCGCCCCCGACCGACGCCTCATAGTACAAATCCTTGCCGTAGGTCTGGGCGGCATCGAAGAGCTCTTTGCCGCGTGAGGCGAGCAGCGCCTTGTTGGCGGTCACCACGTGCTTGCCGGCCTTGAGCGCATCGAGGATAAAGGTCCGCGCAGGCTCGATGCCGCCGATGAGCTCTACCACGATATCGATATCGGGATCGTTGATGAGTGCATACGAATCGGTTGTGAGCAGATCCCGGGGAATGGCGACTCCCCGGTCGGTGGTGATGTCGATATCGGCAATGGCCGCCAGATCGAGGGAAAAGCCGAGGCGTTCGTCAAGAAGGGCGGTGTTCTCCAGCAGTGTTTTCGCTACGCCCGTGCCAATGGTACCAAGACCGATCAATCCGATTTTAACGCTGTTCATGTGCTCTCCTTGTGATGTATGCATCGCGTCTGATTCTCTTTTAAGGAACAGGAGGGCGGGATCGTGCAGCTGGGGGATATCCTGCGGATGCGGCCTTTAACCGGGGGCCCCTTTTTCAGGGAAGCTTTCCATCCATACCCGCGCTGCCTCGACCGCGCATGACCTTCTCCAGAACCTCTTTCGCCTGATACGAACTTCTCACCAGCGGTCCGGATATAATATATCGTATGCAGGTGCTTTTCGCAATATCTGAGAATCGCTCAAAATCATCCGGAGTCCAGTATCGAGCGACCGGCACCTGATCGGCAGTGGGCTGCAGATATTGTCCCATGGTGACGACCTCGCACCCCGAACGGCTCAAGGCATCCAAGAGATCGGTAACTTCCTCTTCGCTCTCACCAAGGCCCAGCATGAAACCCGACTTCACGACAATGTCCGCGGAAAAATCACGGGCCGCGCGGAGAACCATAAGGCTCGTCTCCAGGCTGGCCTGCGGTCTCACCGCTCTGTAGAGCCTGCCCACGGTCTCCACATTGTGGTTGAACACATCGGGACGTTCCCGGAGCACCACCTCCAGGAGATCCACCCTCCCGGAGAAGTCAGGGGTGAGCACCTCGATGGTGGAGCTTGGCAGGAGCTTCCGAACTTCCCTGACCGTGCCGGCAAAAGCGCCTGCCCCCTGGTCCGGAAGATCATCCCTGGTTACGGAGGTGATCACCACGTGTTTCAGGCCCATGGCGGATGCGGCCTGCGCCAATCGCTCTCCCTCGTGGGGGTCGGGGGGGGACGGAACGCCTTTCCGGATGGAGCAGAACCGGCATCCCCTGGTGCAGGTATCGCCCAGGATAAGAAAGGTGGCCGTCGGCACGGCAAAGCACTCGGCGATATTGGGGCAGCGGGCTTCCTCACAGACCGACGCGAGCCCTGAGGCACGCAGGCCGACCTTGGTGAGGTGCAGGTCCTTCAATCGTTTGTTCTTCTTCGCCCAGGAAGGAATCCTTTCCGGGTATGGACGTGCGGGCCAGCGTTCTTTCATGAACTATTCCATACCAACCAGCATCTCTGCTATCTTGTCGCGTGTTTTCATGATGTGCTCCGAGATGACGTGTGTATCGGTGATCACCGGCATGAAATTGGTGTCCCCCGCCCAGCGGGGCACGATGTGAACATGGAAGTGTTCGGCGATGCCTGCCCCGGCCACAGATCCGATGTTGCTCCCCACGTTGAAACCGTCGGGGTTCATGGCCTTGCGGATGGCGGCAACGATTTCCCTTACCAGAGAGGCGATATCGCGGAACTCCTCTTCGCTGATCTCGACGATGTCCCCCTCGTGGCGGTAGGGCGCCACCAGGCAGTGGCCGGTCGCATAGGGGAACCGGTTCATGATGGCAAAGCTGGCTTCACTTTCTTTGAGAATGAGAGGGTCATTGTTCTGGGGGGCAACACAGAACACGCACGAGGGATCTTTCGGCTTGGTAATGTATTCGCTGCGCCAGGGAGCCCAGAGAGTGTTCATGGCAGGTGCTTTCTCCTCGTATCGTTCGATTCTTATATTATTATACCCTCGGGCCGACGGATTGTAAATCCGGAGTCTTGAAAGGCCGGGTCGTCAAGCTGGGTCTAGAGATACTCATCAGAGTCCCCGTAGACATTTTTCACATCATACACCACACAACCCGGGGCCTTGTACCTGTTGATGTCGAGCCGCCTGAACTCGTCATGCGACACAGCGACCACGATCCCTTCGTACCGGGGCTTCAAGCCCGCTTCCGAGGTGACGATCTCGAGCCCGTATTCGCGCTTCACCTCGCCAGGGTCTGCAAAGGGGTCGAAGATGTCGATATTGCAGGCAAAGTCCTTGAGCTGGCGGATGATGTCGATGACCTTGGAATTTCTGATATCCGGGCAGTTTTCCTTGAAGGTTATTCCCATGACCAGGACGTTTGAGTCCGTGATCCGGTGGGCCTTTTTTACCATCATCTTGATGAGCTGGGTCGCCACGTATCTACCCATCCCGTCGTTCAGCCGCCTGCCCGCAAGGATGATCTGCGGGATATAGCCCATGCTCTCGGCCTTGTGGGTGAGGTAGTAAGGATCGACGCCGATGCAATGTCCGCCCACCAATCCGGGCTCGAAGCTCAGGAAATTCCACTTGGTGCGCGCGGCCTCGAGCACGTCCCTGGTCCGGATACCCATGCGTGCGAAGATCATGGAGAGCTCGTTGATGAAGGCGATGTTGATGTCCCGCTGTGCGTTCTCGATCACCTTTGCCGCCTCCGCCACCCGTATGGAAGGGGCGCGGTGGGTCCCCGCCTCGACGATGGATGCATAGAGGGCGTCCACGGTCTCGGCGATTTCCGGGGTCGATCCCGAGGTCACCTTCTTGATGGTCGGGAGCCGGTGTTTCTTGTCTCCGGGATTGATGCGCTCGGGGCTGTACCCGCAGAAGAAATTCTGATTATAGGTGAGCCCGGATACCCGTTCGATTACCGGCACACAGTCTTCCTCGGTTGCCCCGGGATACACCGTGGACTCGTAGATCACGATATCCCCCGGAGATATTACCCTGCCCACGGTCTCGCTCGCCTTGAGGAGCAGGGTGATGTCCGGCCGGTTGAAGATGTCGATGGGGGTAGGGACCGTGACGATGTAGGTGTTGCACGACTTCAGATCGTTCTCGTCGGTCGTGTAGGTGAGGAGCTGCGCTCGATCCAGCTCTTCCCGGTCCATCTCGTGCGTCCGGTCGAACGAAGATCTCAGCTCGTTGATCCTCGTTTCATTGATATCGAACCCGATGGTGTGATATTTTTTCCCGAACTCCACGGCCAGAGGCAGCCCGACATAGCCGAGGCCGACAACGCCAATCCGGTGTTCCATGATCATCCTCCTCCTGCCCTGCATGGCTATTTGACAGGGATTTCCCATATCATATCTGTACGTGGCAGCGAAACGGATTTCTATGGCAATGGTCACCACGGCCTCCTCAATGTCATACAGGGGACCGTTTCAGGAGAAGACAATGCAAGATATCATCTGCGTGGGCTCGGTGGGAGAATTCTTGATTCGACAGAGAGGGTCGGCGGCCCTGAGTGTTTGACGCGAAACACATAAGGTGGTAAGTCAAGCGTCTTCCCGATTCCTTGCCGGAAAGCGCCGATCAAACGGGTGGTCGTACGGACAGGTATCATTTCTCGCAGCCGGCTGGAGGATCAGGGTCTCGTTGAAAGCAGGGCCGTGAGACAGAACCATGAGGTGGACCCTCAGACCTGGAGGTGAAAAATTATGGACCGCGAAACAATGAAACAATATGAAAATATTCTGCAGGACCTCCTGGCCGAACTCCGTTCCGAGATGAACCAGCCCATCGATGAGTCTGCACCGGTACAAGTGGACGGGTCCATGGGCAGGGTTTCCCGGGGCGATGCGATTCAGGTGCAGCAGCTTGCCCTGGAGACGAAGCGGCGCCGGGAAGAACGGATTATGCGTGTCGAATCCGCTCTCATGCGGATCAGGCAGGGCACCTATGGTCTTTGCGTCCGCTGTCAGTGCGCTATCGATCCGAAGAGGCTGAATGCCCTGCCGGATGTGGTGCTCTGTCTGGAGTGCGCGTCCGTTCCGAGACGGTAACGTGATGTCGGGAAAGTCATGCCTCAAGCCATGGTCCGCGGTCGTTGTTTTGCCTGCCTCCCAAGCCTCGGGCGCGGGAGATTGCGTGAACAAAGGGAATCCACTGTGACGATATGCCCCCTCTGCCGCTCCGCTCACTCTCTTGAGCCGATCACGGGTCCAGGGGACAGGGTATACCGGTGCTGTCGCGAGTGCCTGCTGATATGTGTCGAGGAACGCTTCCGTCCCACGGTGAAAGAAGAAGAGGAGCGCTACAGAACGCACAGGAACGGGGTTTGCCATCCGGGGCATGTAAGGTTCCTGAACCAGGCCCTCGAGCAGTCCCTGCCGCACCTGGACCCCGGGATGAGCGGCCTGGATTACGGCTGCGGGCCGGTTCCGACATTGAGTGTTCTGCTGAGAGACCATGGAATCATCTGCTCGGATTACGACCCGATTTTTTTCCCGAATCTGCCCGAGGGGCCCTTCGATTTCATCTATGCCACCGAGTGCTTCGAACACTTTTTCTCGCCGGACAAGGAGCTGCGTCGGGTCCAAGACCTGCTGGCACCAGGCGGTATTCTGACCATCATGACAGAGCAATGGGCCACGCCGGAGGACTTCTCGGCGTGGCATTATGCCAGGGATCTGACACATGTATCCTTTTATCACGCAAGAACCATTGATTTTATCTGCAGCAGATACGGGTTTTCCCGAATGGAATCCACGAATGCACGGGTGGTGGTGCTTAAAAAGATATGAATGGCCTTCCTCCGGTATCCGACAAGGGAAGCGATAAGTGATAACGGATATCGCGATTCGGGCGACGCCCTCCGAGCTTGATTCAAAGGGCGCTTCGTTCTCGCCGGGGGAAGGGGGGCCGTATTCTCTTCGACTCGTCTTTCATAAAAAACTTTTGATATCTCACCTGTGAGCCGATATAATCGCGAACTATTCAGAACGCACCATCCGAACATCGCAGAGTTGAGCGGATGGTATGTCAGGGGTGTTCAGAACGGGATCGTTTCCACTGGACAGACAATGGGACAACAGAGGAGGAACAACTATGAAAAAAAGCAGCGGATTTGTATCGGTGATTGTTTTGTGCATACTGCTTGCCCTCACGGGCTGCTCGGACAGTGATTCGGACGATGTCTCGACCGTTACGGGCATTGCCTCTTCCGGGGCGCCGGTTGCGGGCACCATAACCCTCAAGGACGCAAGCGGCGAGACCCTGGGGCCGATCGACATCGAGTCGGATGGGGCTTTCAGTTTCAACGTAACCGGCTATACCCCTCCCTTCGTGCTCAAGGCCACGGCAACAGTGGGCGGGGACAGCTGGTACTCCTATTCCCGAAGCGCCGGGCAGGTGAACGTGAACCCCCTGACCTCGCTGATCGTGGCTTCGGCAGCGGAGGCGAGCGACCCGGCGAACGTATACGAAGATGCCACCGATATCAGTGACGATACGCTTGACACCGCGGTCCAGGCGGTTCAGGCCGTGTTCGCGAATCTCTTCACCTCCTTTGGCGTCGATGCCGGGTTCAATCCCTTCAGCGGTGACTGCACGGTCAACCACGTGGGGATCGATGCGCTCTTCGATGCGGTCGACATCGCCATCGACACGAACACCGGTGCAGTGAGCGTCACGGCTAGAGACAGCACCTCACTGGTGGAAACAACGACAACGGGCATCGACGCGGCAACACCCATAACTGCCGGAGCAGCCGCCGATGCAGCATCCCAGGTCCCGTGGGTGGGGACCTACAACTACTGTGAGCTGTTCCTCGACACCCCGATGGGCGGAAGCGGTGCGTCCGCGGCAGCAGGCCGGATAACCCTCGAGGCCGATGGAACATGGACCGCGGTAAACGAGGCGTCCTCAGGCGACCTCGCGGGCAGCTTCAACGGCACCTATGCCATCGATGCCCGGGGAAGATTATGGGTGGACAACACCGAGTACGGGATTATGACCCCTGACGCGCAAGTCGCGATCGTCACGGATCTGAACGCATCCGAGGGACTGGACGTGGGGCTGACTGTTCTGTGCAAGCGCGACGCTACGCTTGAAGTCTCGGACATCAGCGGGGCCTATGTCGTCATGAGCCTCTACCGTGACACGGTCGTCGCCGGTTCCGGGGCATCCGGCGAGACGGCGACGGTGGTCTTCAACGGAGCCGGGACATTCACAGGCGGCACCTATTCCGTGGACGAGTATGGAAGGTTTACCGTGGTTACCGTGGACGGGACCGAAGACTACGGCATGGTGGCCAAGAACGGCGATGTGATCGTGCTTCCCGATTATGACCCGGACGAGGGACAGGATGTGGGCATCTCCATTCTGATCAGGACCTCGACCCTGGCAGGCTGGGGCGATGCGGACCTGAGCAGTGACTATAACTTCGCCGAGATGTACGCGCATGTCGATGTGAACGAGGGTTCTTCGGAAGACGCGGTCAATGCCGCCGGCGGTACCTTGAGCTTCGACGGCGCAGGCGCTTACGCGGGCACTGTCGCTTATTCCTCGGCCGGCGAGGCAGGCGCGGTGGCGGGTTCGTACGAGACCCTTACCGGTTATAGCGGCGTCACGCTCAACTGTTTTACTGCTGACGGAATCTTCGGGATAAGCACCCCGGACACGGAGCTTTTCGCCGTACCGGATGACGATGCCGAGGAAGGCCTGGACGTGGGCATTACGCTCGGGGTGAAGGCCTGGTAGAGAAGAGGGACATGCTTCACCGCCGGGCCGGAACCCCAGGACAAGGGATTTCCCTGCGGCCCTTCCGGCCCGGACGATGTGAGCCCGATATCCGACCGCTGTGGGATTCGAATCCCACAGCGGTCTATGCCCGGTTTCTTGTTTGCTATTTATCAGATACTCCGTTAGAACCAGTACCCAAACGCAGAGAGAAAACAACCGAGAACCTGCAAGAAAAGGAGAACACGAATGGCCAGAATGAACGAGAAGGTTCGCACCCTGTTTGAAAATCAGTCCATAGTCTCCCTGGCGACCGCATCCGTGAAAGGGGAGCCCAATGTCGTCCCCGTGGGCGCGAAAAAGGTGCTCGATGACGAGACGATTCTGATCTCGGACCAGTATTTCCGGAAAACACTCGTCAATCTCAAGGAGAACCCGCAGGCATCCCTCACTTTCTGGGACGCCAGCACAGCGGAGTCATACCAGATCAAGGGCACGGTCACCATCGAGACCTCGGGCAGGATATTCGAGGAAACAGCGGCGTGGATCGAGGAGATGGCCCGGAAAACAAATGCCCCCATGAAATCCAAGGGGGCGGTCGTCCTCAAGATCAAGGAGATCTACTCAAGCCGTCCCGGCCCGGATGCAGGGACCAAGATCGACTGATCCGGGTCAGAGGCCCTTTTAGGGCTGTCTGCAGAAAAAGACCCGCTGTTTTGTCACGGGTTGTGAGCTTATCAACGGTGCATCGGTCGTGACCGATGCACCGTTGATAAGCTGCCGTATCGGTCCACTCAAGACCACGTCGTTTCATCCGGTACCCTGAACCGTCTCCCGAGCGCTCCCCGGCACTGATGGAGAAGCGTGAAGAGCCGGAAAGGATGAACGCCCCTGCTTTCTGCGTACGGGAATCCACCACTTGCCATATCCCCCGGGTCGAAACCCTGACGCGAGGCTGATCCGGCTCGCCCCTCTCTGCTTGACACCGTATCCCAACAGACATAGACAGGGATGGAATATTTATTGGTGGAATGGTCCGATCGGGGAAATCATGGAAAAAGACAGAAAAAAAATCGGTATATTCGACTCGGGAATCGGAGGGATCACTGTGCTCAAGGAGATTCTCTCGCTTTTGCCCGATTCCGATGTGGTGTACCTGGGTGATTGCGCGCGACTGCCCTATGGGACGAAATCACCCCGGACCATCATCCGCTACAGCCTCCAATGCGGACAGTTCCTCGCCTCCAAGAACATCGACATGCTGGTCGTGGCCTGTAATACCGCCAGCTCGCATGCACTGCCAGCACTGGAAGAGGCCCTGAACATCCCGGTGATCGGGGTGGTGGACTCCGGTTCCAGGGCCGCTATCGAGGCCGGCGGACAAAGCATCGGGGTGATCGGAACCCCTTCCACCATCAGGAGCGGGTCCTATGAGAGCGCGCTTCGAGCCATCGCGCCCGATGTGCGGATCCATTCCCGGGCCTGCCCGCTTTTCGTTCCCCTGGTGGAAGAGGGGTGGTGCGACGATGCAATAACCGAGCAGGTGGCGCACCGGTATCTCGACGAGCTCCTGCGCCGGGGAATCGACACCCTTCTGCTTGGGTGCACCCATTATCCGATGCTGGAGCAGGTTCTCCGCAGGGTGGCGGGGGAGGGCGTGCGCATCGTTGACTCAGCCGTGTCGACGGCCCGCGTGGTTGCCGGGCTTCACGGGAGAACATCACCCGCGGGCGGCTCACGGTCGGTGGTCTACTATCTCTCCGATGTTTCGGAGAGGTTCATCGAGCTGGGAGAGGTTTTCCTGGGACAAAAAATGGAGTATGTATACGAAGTTGATCTTTGTGTATGATATTTTGCAATAAATCAGGAATGCGGGAATGATATCATGAATGGAAAAAGGCTTTCACGAGTCCGGAACATGGGCTTTGTCGCCCACATCGACGCAGGCAAGACCACGGTGACCGAGCGCGTGCTCTACTATGCGGGCAAGATACACCGCATGGGCGAGGTCCATGACGGACAGGCGACCATGGACTGGATGCCCCAGGAGCAGGAGCGCGGGATCACCATCTCCTCCGCGGTGACTACCTGTGCCTGGAACAATCACGTGATCCATGTCATCGACACCCCGGGGCACGTGGATTTCACCATCGAGGTGGAGCGATCGTTGCGGGTCCTGGACGGCGCGGTGATGATCCTGTGCGCGGTTGGAGGGGTTCAGGCCCAGACAGAAACGGTGTGGCAGCAGTGCCGGAGATACCGGGTGCCCGCCGTTGCCTTTATCAACAAGCTCGACCGGCTGGGGGCGGACTTCGATTCCGTGATCAGGCAGATGAATGAAAGGCTCGAGATCAAGACCCTTCTGCTCCAGGTCCCCTACTTCGATGGCGATGTCTTCAGGGGCGTGGTGGATCTCATCGAGTGGCGGCTTCTCGTCTGGGATGAAGACAGCTTGGGCGCAACCTTCCAGGTTCTCCCCGTTCCCGACGAAGCGCTGGAAGAGGCGGGCGCGGCACGGGACTCCATGCTGGAGTCTCTCGCAGACTACGACGACGAGATCATGGAGCAATACCTGGCGGGAGAGGTCCCGGACGAGAAGAGGATCAAGGAAACCATCCGGAGCATCACCCTTGACAACAAGGCCGTCCCGGTGCTCTGTGGGTCGGCCCTGAGGAACAAGGGAATTCAGCCGCTGATCAATGCCATCATCGACTATCTCCCGTCGCCCCATGAGGTCAAGCCCATGATCGCCCACGAAAGGGACACTGGAAAGGAAGTGCCAGTGGAGATAACCACCGACGGTCCCTTGCTGGGCTACGTGTTTAAGGTATACATGGACGAAGGCAGGAGAATGGTCTACCTGAGGCTCTATTCCGGGACCCTGCATGTGGGAGAGGACGTGTACAACACCACCCGCGGCAAACAGGAGAAGATCGCCAGGCTCTTCGAGATGCACTCCCACACAAAGCAGCGGATCGACAAGGCGATTGCCGGAGATATCGTGGCGGCCGTGGGCCTGAAGAGTTCGGTGACCGGCGACACCATCTCCTCGCAGGAGGAATCCCTGGTGCTCGAGCCCATCATGGTCCTCAAGCCCGTGATATCGGTGGCCATCGAGCCGAAGAGCTCGGACGCCGCCTCGAGACTCGAGCAGGGCATGCAGAAAATCATGGAGGAGGATCCCACCATCAAGGTGAGCGAAGACCCGGACACCGGTCAGGTGATCCTCGCCGGGATGGGCGAGCTGCACTTGGAGGTCGCGGTGGAGCGGTTCAAGACCGCCTTCGGCGTCGACATCAATGTGGGCAAGCCTCAGGTGCTCTACTGCTCCACCATCGAGCAGCCGGCGCGGGAGGAGAAGGTCTTCGAAAAGAAGATCGGCGAAACCGAGCACTCGGGACACGTGGAGGTCTCGGTCAAGCCCAACAAGCGGGGGAATGGCAATACCTTTGTCTTCGAGCAGGACATCCCCCGGGAGATGAAGGATCAGGTTTTCGACGGGTTGAGAGAGGCCTGCCTGGCCGACCCCGTCTTCGGGTATGAGGCCGTGGATATCCAGGCGACGGTGGAGAAGGTGGTGGTCAACGAGAAGACCACCCCCCAGGGGCTGAAGATAGCGACCCAGATGGCCGTGCAGGAGGCCATGGTCAAGGCCGGCGTCGTCAAGATGGAGCCTGTCATGGATATCGACGTTCTCTCCCCGGAAGAGTATGTCGGCGACGTGGTGGGCGACCTGAGCTCGCGGAGAGCGAGCATCGAGGGGGTGGTCATCAAGGGCAAGTATCACCAGGTAAAGGCCCTGGTCCCTCTCTCCAGAACGTTTGGCTACTCCACGGCCCTCCGGTCGCTCACCCGCGGAAGGGGGAGCTTCAGCATGATGTTCCACGGATTTGACAAGGCGTGATGTTCTGTGGGAAAGATGACAGGAACGGTTCTCTCCGGAGTGGCGCCGCACATGGCGGGCACTGGAGCGGAAAGGTGTTTTTACCAGGAAGGAGCTTACATGCCTTCAGGCAGAGGTGGCGGGCCTGATTTCCGGGCTGCGGGGTGATATGCCGGTCAAGGGTATGATAAAACACTTGCCATGGGTCGCCCGGATGCTGGCGTTTACCCTCTTTGCATGGGTGGGTGCGGGCATCATCGTAAACACGGTCGGGTATTACCTCTACAGTTACCCCAGTCCCGCTCAGACACGCGCCGTTCAGGAGTCTCAAAACCAGGCGGGCACGCAGACCAAGGCCGCGTACGTCATCATCTCGGAAAGGGATCTCCTGAAGGTTTCCAGAAGCACCCCGGCATCGTTGCAGCAGCAGCCTGAAGAAAATATAGTCCGGCCCATTGCGGAAATGGGACTGGCCCTGAAGGGAACGATTGCAGGACCGAAAGAAATCTCCCGGGCCATAATCGAAGATCGCAGGGAACAGAAGAGCTACAAGATCGGAGACGAGATCAAGGGAGCCATACTCCTGGCGATCTACCGCAACAAGGTTATCGTGGACGTCGGCGGACAGGAGCAGATGCTGGTCATCGAGGACGTGGAGACCAAATCAAAGGCACAGGTCGCCTCTTCGGCCGCGACGCGGGCGGGACGGCCGGCCAGGGGGCTCCCTGCGCCCGCGGAGAGCTCGGGACTGACCAATGTCATGAAGAATCTGGACGAGTATATCGGAAAGGCCAGGGTGGTTCCGTATTTCAAAGGCGGCGAGCCCTACGGGTTCAGGGTGAGCAACCTGAGCAGTGACGCCATGATCTATGAGCTTGGGGTCAGGTCCGGGGATGTCATCCGTTCCGTGAACGGCATCTCCATCCGTACACCGGAGGATGCCTTCAAGGCATACCAGCAGTTCCAGAACGAGTCCAGCGTCCAGGTGGAGCTGGAGAGAAACGGGGAACAGACCACGGTGACCGTGCCGCTTCGGTAGGATGATGAACCGCCGGTGCACGTCATGGAGGTGGTGAATGGACGATAGCCATGTTTGAGGATTTTTTCGGGCTTTCAGAAAACCCTTTCAATCTCACGCCCGACCCGAAATTTCTCTTTCTTTCGGAGGTGCACAAAGAGGCGTTGTCCCATCTGCAGTACGGAATCGATCAGCGCAAGGGTTTCGTGCTGATCACCGGGGAGGTGGGCACGGGCAAGACCACCCTGTGCCGCAGCCTGCTGGCCTCGCTTTCCGGAAAGACCCGGACCGCCCTGATGCTGAACCCCTCCCTGTCCGATGTGGAGCTGCTGCAGGCCATCAATCAGGACTTCGGCATCAGTTCTTCCTCGAACTCCCGCAAGGAGTTGCTGGACCAGCTCTATGATTTTCTCATCCAGGTATTCATCCAGGGAGAGAACGCGGTGCTGATCATCGACGAGTGCCAGAACCTCACACCCGGAGTCCTGGAGCAGGTCCGCATGCTCTCCAACCTGGAGACCGAGAAGGAAAAACTCCTGCAGATCGTCATGATCGGACAGCCCGAGCTGGCGCAGATGCTCCGGACGCCGGGCCTGAGACAGATAAACGATCGCATCGTCCTGCGGTACCACCTGTGGCCCCTGAGCCGCCGCGAGACCAGTGACTATCTCAGGCACCGTCTGGAGATCGCCGGCATGGAGAAGAGCGCAGTCTTCAGCCTGGGCGCACAGAGGCTGATCCACCGGTATTCCCAGGGGCTTCCCCGGAGGGTGAACGCCATCGCCGAGCGGTCTCTTCTGATCGCGTACCTCAAAGGAAGAAAGAGGGTCACCCGGACGATGGCCGCCGAGGCGCGGGAGGAGCTCAAGGGCAACTACGGAGAACCGGACGGTCGCAGGACGCTGCTCGTCCCGGTGTTCGTGATCACGGCCGTCGTGGCGGTCATGGCCGTGGTCTGGCCGAGCATTTTCTCCGAGCTCTCGGAGTACGTCGCACCGCCAATCGTTGCCACCGACCACGAGGTGCCCAATGCCGATGACGGCGAGGCGATCATCCCGGTGTCGCCCGATCAGTACGTGATATCGGATTACGTGGGTGCCCTGGAGATACTCACTACCGTCAAGGATGGTCTGACCGGACCTGAGACGCTCAATCTTCATCCCGAGCCCGGGCGCCTGAAGTTCATCACCAGGCCGTCGATCGCATCGGTTGAAAAGGGGTATGTGGTTCTGGTATACGCAACTGACGACTTCGTGCGCGTGCTCGGCAGAAACAGGGCCCTGATCGAAATACCCATGCAGGAATTCAGATCCCTGTACAACTGGAACATCATCCTGACCTATGCGAAGGGGCCGGACGATGCATTCTACACCAGGGGCGATTCCGGCTACGGCATAGAGAGAATACAGCACATCCTGTCCGCGATGGGATATGCTGTGGAGCCGGACGGGTTCTACGACATCACCACCGCCGCCGCTGTCGAACGGATGCAGGAGGATTTCGGCCTGAAGAGGGACGGGGTGGCGGGAGAAGAGACGCTCGTACTTTTGGATATGGTTGAAGAAGGGATGCAATGAGCTCCATTTACGATGCCCTCAAAAGGATACAGGGAGAAAGGCATTCGCGGCTTTTTCCTCCTTTCAGAGACGAGGTCGCCCCCGGACGTGCTAGGCGCAGGATGCTCATCCTGTCGTTGGCGCTCTGCCTTGTGTGCATCGCCGGGGCCGTCACGACGGTCGTGTTCGTCGAATGGGGAGACGATCCGGCCGGCAAGGAACGGACACATGCCGGAAACCGGGAGGGCAGAAACACGGACATCCCGGCGGCGGCCCTGCCGGACGGCGTGGAAACCGGGTCCGAGGAAGCGGACAAGGCATCGGCTGCAGCGGGGGCGCCCCGGACAGAGTCCGCCGTACCGGATGACGTGGAGGATTATATCAGTCTGGGAGAACGGCACTTCGTGGCACAGGAATACGACAAGGCGCTGGCTGCTTATACGCAGGCGATGCGGTCCAACAGAAGGGACCCCCGGCTCCTGAACAATATCGGGATCGTCATGCTCGCCAGAGGTGAGCCGGAGAAGGCCGTCAACTATTTCCGGCAGGCGGAATCCCTGTCCGGGGGGTCTGTGGAGCCCGTGTACAACCTGGCGTGCGCATACGCACGACTGGGTGACGAAAACCAGGCCGTCTCATATCTGAAAACAGCGTGCACCATGAACCCGGAGGCGCGAGACTGGGCCGCCCGGGATCCCGACCTGCTGATTCTGGAAGGCACGGCGGATTTTGATGAAATCGTGGGTGCGCGGTAGTAGCACACAAGGGGGAAGAATGAGAACTCGAAACATTCTGGTTATCACTATACTTATACTCATGCTCGGCGCTTCCGGGGTGTGGGGAGCGAGGCTGATGCAGGGACAGGTCGCCGGGCAGCCTGATGGGGAGAGCAGGCCCGGGGTTCAGGCACCGGCCGCCCCCGTGCCGCAGAAGCCGTCCCCGGTAATCGACCCCGACAGCGAAGACCCCGGGGAAGAGATCTCGCCGTCTCCCCCTGTGCAGAAGCGAACAGAGAGGATCCGACCCGGAACGAACAGCGGGCCGGCGGCGTCGCCGTCCGTGCCTGCGAAGACCGGTACACAAGGAAATTCCGGCATCGTCGGGACCGGCGAATCCGCGCAGGACGGCAAACAATATGTCACCATGGATTTCGACGGCGTGGACATCAAGGTGTTCATCAAGTTCATCGCCGACATCACGGGCAAGAACTTCATCCTCGACGACAAGGTCACCGGCAAGGTCACGGTCATATCGCCCCGGAAGATGTCTCTGGACGAGGCATATCAGGTTTTCTTGAGCGTGCTGGAGGTAAACGGCTTCGGCACGGTTACCAACGGGGAGGTGACCAAGGTCGTCAGGGCTGCCGACGCCATTACCAGGAGCCTGGACACGGTGACGGATTCGCCGAAGAAGCGTGAGGATATCCTGATAACGCAGATCATCCAGCTCAAGCACGTGGACGCCAATGACATGAAGGCGCTCTTCACCCCGCTCATGACCCGTTGCAGCTCGCAGCTGCTGGCCTATCCCCAGAGCAACGTGCTCATCATCACGGACACGCGCTCCAATATCAAAAAGATCACCGAGATCCTCGAGATCATCGACAAGACAGGGTTCGGGGAAGAGTTCCGGATCTTCCCACTCACGTATGCCTCTGCGGCCGACCTGAGCGCGAAGCTGCGGGACATTCTCACCGAGGACCGTGCCGACCGGGTGCAGCGCATCAGGAGCGCCAGGAACCAGGCAGCCGTATCGCAACGGGGCGCTGCGAGGATCATCCCATACGAAAGGACCAACTCGCTCATCGTGCTGGCGTCTGCTGTGGACATGGCGGAGATCGCGATACTGATCAAGGAGCTCGATATCCCCACACCCACGGGGAAGGAAGACATCCACGTTTATTACCTGCAGTACGGCAATGCCGAGGACATGGCCAAGGTTCTGACCGATATGCCCGCGCCGGAGAAGACCGCGGCCGCGCCTGCGGAAGGGGCGTCCGGCACCAGGGGGGGATACGGTTCGTCGCAGGACAAGGATTTCAAGATCTCCTACGACACGGAGACCAACTCCCTGATCATCTACGCAGACCCTGACGCCTACCAGAGCATCCTGGAGACGATCAAGTATCTCGATATCCCGCGCAAACAGGTCTATGTGAAGGCCATGATCATGGAGGTCAACACCAACCATGACTTCAAGGTGGGTGTGGAGTGGTCGGCGTTCGAAGACTTCACCTATGACGGCGGCGAGCGCACCGGAGGCGTATTTGGCAGGACCGGGAGCAACTTCGTCACCAACCTGGGCGATCTTCCCACGGGCGCACTGTTCGGCGTGGTGGGGGATGCCATCACGATCAACCGGGGAGGCACCGAGGTCACCTTTCCGAACATGTCGTCGTTCATCAACGCCATGGCCCAGGACACGGACGTCAACATCCTCTCGACCCCCCAGATCATCACCCTGGACAACAAGGAGGCCGAGATCACGGTGGGCGCCAACGTGCCTTATGTCACCCGGGAGGACACGGACACCACGAACATCGACCGGACCATCCGGACGTATGACTACCGCGACGTCGGCGTGATGCTCAGGTTTACCCCCCAGATCAACCAGAAGGGATGGGTTCGGCTCGAGTTGTTTCAGGAAAACACCAGCCTGGTGGCGGGGCAGGGAGCGGACGAGTTCGCACCGACCACACTGAAGCGCTCGGCCAAGACCACGGTGACGGTCAAGGACGGGGCCACTATGGTCATCGGCGGACTCATCGGCGACTCCGTGACCTTCGGTGAAACCCGGGTTCCGCTGCTGGGCAGAATCCCCATCCTGGGCCATCTCTTCAAATCAAGGTCAAAGAAATACGAGAAGACCAACCTCTACATCTTCCTCACCCCCCGGATCATCGACAACGAGCAGAAGGCCGAGGGGCTCTACAGGGAAAAGTACGGGGAGATAAACAGGGCGAAAGAAGCCGGAGAAAAGGGCAAGAAGAATGAAAATCCAGAGCCTTGAGCAGGTTCTCGTCGAGATGCAGCTCGTCGATGACTCCGGTCTGGACAAGGCCAAGAGCGTGCAGAGGGAAAAGGCGCTGCCGCTCCACGACGCCCTGATTTCTGCCGGGGTCCTGAGCGACCACGACCTCCTGCAGGCGCTCGCCCGGCTCTGGAACATCCCGCTCATCAACAAGATCGAAGAGATCGAGGTGGACCCTTCTATCGTGGATGTGCTTCCCATCACCTTCCTGCGGAAGTACACCATGGTGCCGATCAAGCTCCATGCGGACATGATGGAGGTGGCCGTGAACGATCCGACCGACCAGGAGCCCCTGTTCGACATCGCCAAGATCCTCAACATCCGGGAAATTACCCGGGTGCTCGCGCCCAAGCAGGAGATTCTCCAGGCCATCAACCGCCTCGTGGAAATGAAGGAGGAGAACGCCGAGGACATCATGGAGGATATCGAGGACGAGGACGACGAGATCCTCAAGGACCTCGAGAGCATCCAGGACATCACCGTGATGGAGACCGAGGCGCCCATCATCCGGATGGTCAACCGGGTCATGGTCCAGGCCTTCCGCGAGCGGGCCTCCGACATCCACGTGGAGCCCTATCAGACGGATGTCAAGGTACGCTACCGCATCGACGGCATCCTCCACGACGTGCTCACCCTGCCCAAGCGGGTGCACTCGGCCGTGGTCTCCCGCATCAAGGTCATGGCCTCGCTGAACATCGCCGAAAAGAGGCTGCCACAGGACGGCAGGATCGGCATCAAGCTGGGCGACCACTCGGTCGACTTGCGGATTTCGACCGTTCCCACCGTCAACGGCGAGCGGGTTGTCATGCGAATCCTCGACAAGTCGAGCGTTCTCTACGGTCTGGAGGAGCTCGGGTTCTATCCGGACGACCTGGAGAGGCTCGAACGGCTCATCAAGCAGGAGCACGGCATCATCCTGGTCACCGGGCCGACCGGTTCCGGAAAGACCACGAGTCTCTACTCCATGCTGAGCCGGATCAACTCGCCGGACAAGAACATCCTCACCATCGAGGACCCGATAGAATACCAGCTCAAGGGTATAGGCCAGATCCCGGTGAACGCCAAGGTGGGCCTCACCTTTGCCTCGGGCCTGCGTTCCATCGTGCGGCAGGACCCGGACGTGATCCTCGTGGGAGAGATCCGGGACCTGGAGACCGCGGAGATCGCCATCCAGGCGGCCCTGACCGGCCATCTCGTATTCTCCACCCTGCACACCAACGACTCGGCCAGCGCGGTGACCAGGCTCATCGACATGGGCATCGAGCCTTTCCTCGTGACCTCGTCCGTCAACGCCATTCTCGCCCAGAGGCTCGTCCGCAAGATCTGCCCGGTGTGCAAGCAGGAGTACTTCCCCGAAGACGAGAGCCTGTTGGAGATCGGTCTCTCCAAGGAGATGCTCGACAAAGAGGGCTATCTCCACCGCGGTGCGGGCTGCAGCGAGTGTATCGGAACGGGATACAAGGGCAGGACCGGTATCTACGAGATCCTGTTCATGAGCGACGCCATCAGAAGCATTGTGCTCAAGTCATCGGACTCCAACGTCATCAAGCAGGTGGCCGTGAGCGAGGGGCTCCACACCCTGAGGCAGGACGGGGCGCGGAAGGTCGAAGACGGCATGACCACGATCGAGGAAGTGCTCAGGGTGACGCAGCAGTAATGGCCAGACAGAGACGCATTTACCGCTGCTCTTCCTGCGGACAGGTGTATTCCCAGTGGATGGGGAAGTGCAGCCAGTGCAACGAGTGGAACACCCTGGTCGAAGACATCGTTCAGGAGACCAGGGGCGTTCGGGCGGGCAAGACCGGAAACAACGAGCCCATCCCCCTGGGTGCGGTCGCCTCGTCTCCCTTCATGCGGAAGAAATGCGGCATGCCCGAGCTCGATCGCGTGCTGGGCGGCGGGATTGTGGAAGGGTCCCTGGTGCTGATCGGGGGAGATCCGGGAATAGGAAAGTCCACCATCATGCTTCAGATGGCAAACAGCCTCGCCGTCTCGGGGATGCGCATCCTCTACGTGAGCGGAGAGGAGTCCGCGATTCAGCTCAAGCTCCGAAGCGATCGGCTGGGCATCGTCTCGGACGACATTCTTGTCTACCCCGAGGTGGTGCTCGAGGAGATCAAACAGCAAATCGCGGCGCTGAGGCCGGATATCGTGATCATCGACTCCATACAATCGGTGTTCTCCTCGCAGATAGACGCCCCGCCGGGCAGCGTGTCGCAGATACGCGAGGGCGCGGGCATGTTTATGGAGATCGCCAAGGGAATGAACACCGTGGTCTTTGTAGTGGGACACGTCACCAAGGAGGGCTGGATCGCGGGGCCCAAGATGCTCGAGCACATGGTGGACACGGTGCTGTATTTCGAGGGAGACGCCTCAGGGGTCTACCGGATCTTGAGGGCCGTGAAAAACCGGTTCGGCACCTCCGGCGAGATCGGCGTGTTCGAGATGAAATCGTCCGGCCTCATCGAGGTGAGCGACCCGTCGTCGATCTTTATCAACGGCTTAGGCGGTGATGTGCCGGGCAGCGCGGTCATGGCCACGGTGGAGGGGAGCAGGGCATTCGTTGTGGAGGTGCAGTCGCTGGTGAGCAGGACGACCTACAGCATGCCCAAGCGCATCTCCATCGGCTCCGATCAGTCGCGCCTGTCGGTCCTGCTGGCGGTCCTGGAAAAGCGGGCGGGCGTGGTACTCTCCCACTCGGACGTGGTTGTCAACATAGCCGGCGGCATGCGCGTGGCCGAGCCAGCGGTGGACCTGGCGGTCGTCATGGCCATCGCGTCGAGTGCGCTGGACAAACCCCTGCTCAAGGGAACGGTCTGCGTTGGCGAGATCGGCCTGGGCGGGGAGCTCAGACCGGTGAACCACATGGAGTTCCGGCTCCGCGAGGCCCTCAGAACCGGGTTCACCCGCGCACTCATCCCTGCTTCCAACAGCGGGTGTCTGAGCTCCATGAACGGGATGGAACTTGTCCCCGTCGCGAACGTCGGAGATGCGCTGCGCACCTTTTCTCGATAACGATTCCCCTCTGGATTTGGCCGTCTCATTAATGAAGAATTTTCGCGTATTGAGCGGGTCTGTGCCCTTGCTTCCCCGTTCCAGCGTGTTATCTATATATTAAAGACAAAAGGGGGAAATGACGATAGCCTGGAGTATGAGAAAATATAATGTTTATACCTTCCTACCCGGCATCGGACGATACGAGATCATCAAGGAGAACACGCACCAGTCCGGTGTGTCCCATGAGGATTACTGGAACGAATGCTTCACCTGGCAGGACCTGAAAAAGGTCGTACCCTACTTCCGTTCCCAGGGGTGGAAGGTATCGGTCGAGCCTCTCTCGGAGGATGAGGCCTTCGATAAAATACATATATTTTCATTTACTTATGGGATAAACCATGATTTCAGGATCCTGAACATATCGGGAATGCGGGTGATCATGGCGCGGGACTTCGGCATCCACAGATCCATAAAAGAATCATATAATCCAATAGGCTATTGACTTCTTCCTGTTAAGCGATTAATAAATTTATATAGTTATACGAATTCCAGGCACATGAAAGGAGGAAAGTATGGCCACGTTAACCAAGAGCGGAATTATTGATGAGATCGTTCTCAACACAGGACTTTCCCGGAAAGAAGCCAGTGACGGTGTCGAGACCTTCATCGAGATCATAAAAGAAACCCTGGAAAAGAAGGAGCCCGTGAGCATCTCCGGTTTCGGCAAGTGGAAAGTCAGAGAAAAGACCGCACGACGGGGGCGCAACCCCAAGACAGCGGAGGAGATCGTGATTTCTCCCAGGACCGTTGTCACCTTTTCCCTTTCGAATGTGCTGAGGTCGAAGCTCTCAGACGAGGAAGAGGAGCAGTAATCAAGCATCATATCCCCCCGGAAGTCTGAAGAAAACCGCAGATTGCCGCACACCATTCGGACTGAGTCAATTCATTTTTTTGCAATCCCAATGGGGCAGCCGTGGGTTTTTTTTCAAGGACATAGCGTGAGAAAACAGCATTACGTGATGAGATGCGCTCATTTCTCCCTCTCGCCGATGGCAACGCCCGGACTGTTCCCTCTTTTCCATCGCCGGGGAAGCCATGGTATAAGACGATCACCCTGTCCTTAAAGAATGAAGGGTGAACATCCCGTCACGGGACATCATGGACACCGATAGGAACGGGCCAAAGGGGAAACCGGGTCGGTAAGGCAAGGAGAAAGGAATGCTGGGAATAGAACTCCGGAGAACACCGGCTTCCCACGGAAGGGCGGCGGCATTCTCCGGAATCATTGAAAAGATGACACAGTGTTTAAGACAGCCGAGAATACTGGCGAGGTCTCCAGAAATTCCTGTCTCGCACCTTATTCACCGGGTTCTATGGCATCCGTCGGGCAAGCATCGGCACATGCCCCACAATCCGTGCAGAGCTCAGGGTCGATGGAATACTTGTCATCACCCTCACTAATGGCTTCCACAGGGCACTCGTCGATGCACGATCCACAGCAAATACATTCATCAGTAATGATATATGCCATTGTTGCTCTCCTTTCTTGCTATTCTGAAAGGGTGGTATAAAAAATAGCCATAAATGGCAAGTCTTTTTTTGTTTTTTTTCAATCGGTGTGATATCGTTTTCATCATCCGCGCAGAGCCCTTTAAGAACCGCCTCATCATGGCTTTCTGCCGAGGCTGGTAGGGGGATGCCCGGACATTGATCCCCACAAGCTGCTTTTTCTTAATGGTCTGTTTGCCGGACTTCATGCATGAGAGGGCGGCTTTTTGTAAAAGAAACAGCGGCGAGATCGCCGGTAAACATGGAGACAAGATGGATTCATTTCTGGAAAGTATGAAATCACGTCCGTATTTTTTCGATCAAGGCCTCAGGTTCGAGTGCCAGCGGTGCGGAGCATGCTGCACGGGTGAGCCCGGAGTAGTCTATGTGAACGACCGGGAGATCACAGAGATCTCCGACTTCATGGAGATCCCCCGCCAGGTGTTCGAGGAGAGATGCCTGTATCGCCTGAAAACGAGTTATGCCATCAGAGAAGCCGATGACGGCAGGTGCATATTCTTCGAAAACGGCTGCGCCATCTATCCTGTCCGGCCCCTGCAGTGCCGGACGTTTCCGTTCTGGTTCCAGAACATGCGTTCCCTCTATGCGTGGAAGGGAGTAGCCGCGGCCTGTCCCGGGATCGGCAAAGGCCCCCTGTATTCGAAAGAGGCCATCCTGGAATGCATCGGAGCTAGTTATCCCATCTACGAGATTCTCGTCAAAGAGGTGCTCGGGTGAAGGTGCACCCGCGGACCGGGACATTCTGTCGATCCGGCGGGTACCGGTGAAGGGCAGAGGAAAGAACGGTCCGGCCTCATACGCCCCCGGACCCGGAGGGCAGGCCATGAACGGGAGAGACGGGACCTCACCCGACTTTGACAGCCGCACGGAGGGGCAGGAGCGGTTCCGGGAAGAGCGCTGCGTTAAATGGGCACTCTGGCGGCAGGACGACAACGGGCTGAAGTTTCTCCTATGTATCCGGAAGACCAGGCAGGAGGCCGAGGAAGAACAAAAGGCCTTTGAAAGGCACCACCACAAACAGCTCTATTTCGTGGAGCCATTCGTGAGGTGATGCACCCGGGAGAGCCGGGCGCGGTCTTTTAATATCGAGCACGGCCCGTTGCGCGTTGTCCCCGGGCCTGTTTTGACTGGGCGATCACCTTTTCCGTTCAAGCGTCACGGGAGCGGGAGAAGAGGCGGCCGGTTCTGGGGCATCCCCCGGCGTCAGAGGGCCTTTTGCAATGACGATTCTGATCCCTTTGCCCATCCTTGGGAATAAATCTCCGCGCCATTATTATTGATGATAGTATCTCTACCCAGTGCTCAAGGGGGTGCCATGGACCTCAAGCCGTTATTTGAACCGAAATCGCTGGCCGTTGTCGGGGTGTCGCTGCATAATGACCTCCATCCTTCCAATATCATATTCTACAAGAACCTATACCGGTACCCGGTTGAAGCCTACCCGGTCAACCCAAAGGCCGGGGTGCTCAAAGGGGTTGCCGCATATTCAAGCGTGCGGGATCTCCCGGAGGTGGTGGACCTCGCCATCATCTCGGCCCGGGCGGATGTTGTCCCGAAGATCCTCGAAGACTGTATCGCTGCCGGCGTGAAGGCCGGGGCCATCATATCGGGAGGTTTTGCGGAAGTGGGAAACACCGATCTGCAGAAGCAGATCGTTTCCATATCCAGGGATGCGGATTTTCCCTTTATCGGGCCGAACTGCCTGGGAATATATTCGCCGTTGCACTACGACAGTTTCTTCTTCGCGCCGGAGCGCATGAGTGTGCCCCAACAGGGAAATGTGGCGATCATCAGCCAGAGCGGAGGTCTGCTGGTAGACCAGATGATCGGGTTTTCCGTCGAGGGGGTGGGACTGTCCCTGGCCGTCAGCATCGGGAACAAGGCGGTAATCGGCGAGACCGACCTGCTGGATTATCTCGAGCAGGACGAAAAGACCCGGGTGATCTGCCTGTACATCGAGGGGTTCGGCAAGGATGAGGGGCGCGAGTTCCTGTTCAAGGCAAAAGAGTGCAAAAAGCCCATTGTCCTGCTCAAGGCGGGCAAGAGCCCGGGAGGAAGAAAGGCCGTCTCCAGCCATACCGCATCGCTAGCGGGTGACTACACGGTTCTCTCCAAGGTCCTCTCGCAAAACGGCGTCGTGGAGGCAAGGAATCCCTCAGAGCTCATGCACTTCTGTGAATCCCTGAGCGCGTACCAGACACCCATACAGGGCAACGTGAGTATCATCACGCTCAGCGGTGGTCACGGCGCGCTGGCCACCGACCTCTGCTTCGAGCACGGACTCACGGTGCCCGCGTTCTCCCGGCCAGAGCAGGAAATGATCCGAAAGCGCCTGAAGCCTGCAATAGCCTCCATCGCCACCTGCACCAACCCGGTGGATCTCACCGGTACCTCCACGGATGACGATTATGTCGAGGCATCGCGGGTGATCGGAACATACGATCAGATCGAATGTCTCATAATGCTCCTCCTGCCGTACGCTCCCGGCCTTTCCTCTGATCTTGGCGCCAGGCTGAGCATTGTCAGCAAACAGGCAGGCAAGCCAATGATCGCATATCTCCCGAGGCATGAAAAATACCGGATGCTCATCGAGGGCTTCGAGATCAATGGTGTCCCGGTGGCGCATACCATCGAGGGCGCCGTCCAGATGGCACTGGCCATGGCAAAGTACCGCAGATTCTGATGACGCGCTTCAAACCGGGTGCGGCGCCGGCGATGCATGGCGCCCCCTCTCCTGAATCGGTTCCCGGTGTCCCTCTCTATCGCGGATCAGGACAGGAATGAGCATCCCTTTCTTCCTCCATGTGTGATATGCAGTAGGAATTACGCCTGCTTTTTTTCGGTGTATCGAAAGTTTCCGGAGAAGGGATGGTCACGGATGAATGAAAAGAAAGCGGTTATCTTCGATCTCGACGGCACGCTGCTCGACACGCTCTCCGATATCGCGGATTCCATGAATGAGGTTCTTGCCCGCCATGGATTTCCCGTCCATGATTACGACGCGTACCGGGCAATGATCGGCGCGGGCCTGGACGTGCTTGCCAGACGTGCGGTTCCCGAAGACCGGCGTGACGACGGGACCGTCTCCTCTGTGGTGGCCGCCATGCGGAAGGAGTACGACCGGAGGTGGTCGTTTACCTCCCGCCCATATCCCGGCGTTCCGGAGATGCTCACCCTTCTCACCGAACGGGGCATCCCGTTCTCTGTCCTGTCCAACAAGCTCGACTCCTTTACCAAGCTGATGGTCAGGACCCTCCTGGGCGATTGGAGTTTCTTCGAGGTGAGGGGCCTGGTTCAGGGTCTGCCCAGAAAGCCCGACCCACACATCGCCCTGGAGATGGTCAACGCCTTGGGCCTTTCTTCTGATCAGGTGGTCTTCGTGGGTGACTCGGACCTCGACATGGAAACCGCCGTAAGGGCAGGGATGACGCCGGTGGGTGTGCTCTGGGGGTATCAGACGCCGGAGAGGCTCATTTCTGCAGGGGCCTCCAGGCTGTTGAGCTCGCCCCGGGATCTCCTGAGCTGCCTATGAGATCCGGCGCGCGGTCGTCTTTCGATGACGAGGCTCCTCTACGGTGATCTTGTTCTTCCCGCTCGACTTGGCCCGGTAGAGCGCGACATCCGCCCGTGAGATAATGGCATCGATGGACTCCACGGGCAGGTATTTCGTCACCCCCATGGAGATGGTTATCCGGAAATCGTCGGGCAGTCCGGGAAAGTGCAGCGACGATGCCAGGGCCTTGATGCGCTCGGCGCAGGCGATCGCCTCGTCCATATCCGGGTATGCAAGGACGACTACGAACTCCTCACCCCCGTAACGGGCCACATAGTCCTGCTCCCGGACATCGTTTTTTATCGCCTGTACAAGGGTTCTGAGCACCATGTCGCCGGCCAGGTGGCCATAGGTGTCGTTGACACGCTTGAAGTCGTCCAGATCGAAGATGCACAGGGAGAACGAGGGTTCTCCCCGGTCAGCGAGCGACTTTTCGCGCTGGAGGATGTTCATCATCTGGCGGCGGTTGAACACGCCGGTGAGCTCGTCATGGATGGCGGACTGACGGATTCTCTCATTCGCCTGGCTGAGCTCGATATTGGCCTTTGCAAGCTTCTTCCTGATGTGGTTGATGTAGCTCCCGATGGCGGCAAACCACGAGAGGACGGCGGCAAGCACGATCCAGTAGAGGATCTCGGCCTGCAGGTTGATTTTTTCCGGGTGATTTGCGAACAGCAGGACGATCACGTACCCGTATCCGGTGAGCGCATAGAGCGCGAGTATAAAGAATTGGCGGAGCTGAAGCCTGAAGACGCCGAAAACGAACACCACCAGGTACAGCAGGAGAACGAATCCCCTGACCTCGTCGGTATAATAGGCAACGACCATGGTCCAGAAGGTTGCCAGGATCATCTGGAGCATGGTGAGGCTCGGGTCTTTGAACCGTTTGTTCAGGCCGGTCATGAAGACGAGGTAGAGGCAGAGATTCATCACGATGATGGTGGCGAACACGGATAGTGTCTCGCTCAGCGACATACGGAACCACCCCTGGTAATAGCAGTGGGAGGTGAGAATCATCCACATGGCATAGGATGCCAGTGCCATCAGGAAGCGGCGCACACGTAATGCCTGGTTATGGTCATTGTATGGAATTACATTAATCATGTATCATCGATGTCCGTTCGTTCATCCTTGGTAATTCCATATCGGTAGAATATCCAGAAATATGAAGCACCTGCTCGGAAAATAAACCGTAAAAAGGCGCCCCCGGAAGTGCAGATCGTCCTATCCGCCTGATGGGACGGCCGCGGACCGGACACCCCTGCAATGATTCCTATTCCTGAATATGTTCAAAGCCCTGCATCAGCACGTTCCTGATGTGCCTGTTGTTCAGGGAATAGTAAACCTTTTTGCCGGCCTTGCGGGATTTTACCAGGCGGGAACGGCTCAGGGTTCTGAGCTGGTGCGAGACGGCGGAATGTTTCATGTCGAGGATGGCCGCGATGTCGCCCACGCAGAGTTCCGATGCCCCCAAGGCGAAAAGAATCTTGATGCGGGTGGCGTCGCCGAAGAGTTTGAAAAATTCCGCAAGCTCAATCACCACCAGTTCGCTGGCGGGAAGAAGACCCCTGATCCTGTTGATCCTTTCCTCACGGGCCGAAGGATCCTGTGGATTTGGAGCGCCCATGGAAAAAAATGTTAGGCTTGAGGGATCATGTTGTCAATAGCAGATAATACTGTTTTATCAACAGATGATATTTCCCTCGACATGCACCTTCCCGTGAAATGATATGTCCTTGAGGGGGAATCTTAGCGATTGACCTTGATGGGTCTTCTTCTGTAGTAACGGTTGAACACGGCAAGAGAAGGGATGCGAAGTGACAGGAACGCTCGTGAATGCATCGGCGGTTGCGGCTGGGGCGATATTGGGCCTGCTGGCGGGTAGACACATTTCCGAGAGGATCAGGGGTACGCTCATGCACGCACTGGGCCTGGCGGTGATGGTGATCGGCCTGAAGATGGCCCTGTCGGTGGATGATCTCATACCCATAGTCGCCTGCCTTCTCCTGGGCGGCCTAGCCGGGGAGATACTCCGTATCGAAGACGGGGTCGCCTGGGTGGGCGTCCATCTCAAAGAGCGTTTCCGGTCCGAGTCGGCGACCTTCGTGCAGGGCTTCGTCTCCGCATCGGTCCTCTATCTCACCGGGGCCATGATGATCATAGGCTGCATCCAGGATGGAACCACCGGCGATGCCAGCACGCTCTATCTGAAGTCTCTCCTCGACGGTGTGGCATCGGTGGCACTGGCATCCACCCTTGGCGTGGGAGTGGCCTTTTCCGCGCTCTCCGTCCTGGTGGTCCAGGGAGGGCTGACACTGGTGGCCTCGTATCTGTCCTTTCTCCAGGATCCCCAGGTGCTCGCCTCCATAACGGCCACCGGGGGCATGATCATTCTGGGTATCGGCATCAATCTCCTGGAGCTCACCCGGATCCGGGTGGGGAACTTCATACCGGCCCTGGTCTTTGCAGCCATATACCCGTTCCTCGTGTAGCGGAAATATCAGAAACAGCATTGCAAAGAAGTTCGTATCTGTATTATGAAAAAAGGCATTGTTATGTTCAGGAAAATGCACATGAACAAATATTTGCTCCAGGCCGAGGATTGTGCGGTCATGGTAATCGACATCCAGGAAAAGCTGTTCGCCGTCATGGACGAACGGTTCAGATCGATGTTGATCAGGAACAGCCGTATCCTTGTAGAGACGGCACAGACGCTGGACATGCCTATCTTGGTCACCGAACAGTACACAAAGGGCATGGGCGGGACGATCCCGGAGATCGGAGAGCATGTCCGTGATCTTCCCCGCTATGAGAAGATCTATTTCAGCTGCTACCGCGACCCCGCGATCAGGGAGCGGACAGATGCCCTGGCACGGAAAACCATGATCGTCGCGGGCATCGAGACGCATGTATGCGTGTTCCAGACCGTGATCGACCTTCTCATGGCCGGGTATCGGGTCGTGGTTGCAGGCGATGCAGTGTCCTCGCGGCGCGAGTTGGACCGTGAGGAGGCCATTGAAGAGATGCGAAGCGCCGGCGCCCTGATTTACTCAAGCGAGATGATCGCCTTCATGCTTCTGGAGAAGGCAGGAACCCCGCAATTCAAAAGGCTTGCCCCGTTTTTCAAGTAAAAGGGCCAGCATACGAACAATATTTCGCTTCTTGGAATATTCAGGCCTTGAAACCGCCGACCTTGTGTGATAAAGGGCTCACCAAAACACACGTCCATATACAGAACAGGGCTTTCAGGTGTCCTTTATCTTCAAAAAGGATTGGTCCTGTCGGACGGAGGAAAAACCAGGAGGACAGTCAATGGCAGTAGTAACCATGAAACAGCTCTTAGAGGCAGGGGTGCATTTCGGGCATCAGACCCCGAGGTGGAACCCAAAAATGAAACCCTACATCTTCGGATCCCGCAACGGCATCCATATCATCGACCTTCAGAAGACCGAGAAGCTTTTCGAAAAGGCATGCGACTTCATCCGCGAGGTCACGGAGAACGGAGGTAAGGTGCTCTTCGTGGGCACGAAAAAGCAGGCCCAGGACGCCATCGAGGAAGAGGCCACCCGCGGTGGGGCGTTCTATGTGAACTACCGGTGGCTCGGAGGGACGCTCACCAACTTCCAGACCATCCGCAAGAGCATCGAAAAGCTCAAGTGGCTCGAAAACATTATCGACAACGGCACGATCGAGGACTATCCCAAGAAAGAACAGATCAGCATGAAGCGTCACAAGATCAAGCTGGAGCGATCTCTCCACGGAATCAAGAACATGGAGGCATTGCCGAACATCATCTACATCGTGGACCCCTCGCGTGAGTATATCGCGGTGAGAGAGGCCAAGACGCTGGGTATTCCCATCGTGGCCATCGTGGATACCAACTGCGATCCGACCCTGATCGACTATGTAATCCCGGGCAACGACGATGCCATCAGGGCCATCCGCCTTTTCAGCTCCAAGATCGCCGACGCCGTGGGCGAAGGAACCTCCCAATATATCGACAGGCTCCAGAAAGAGGAAAAGGAAGCGGCCGTTCCTGAAGGCGCTGCCGCCGGAGAAGAGACGGCCCCGAGGGAGACCATGGGCAAGGGGCTCGAGGGCGAGATAGAGATCATCGTCAAGGAAGGCAAAGCCAAGAAAAAGGAGCCGGAGCCGAAACAGGAAACGAAACCGGAGCCGAAACAGGAAACAAAGCCGGAGCCGAAACCGGAAACGAAGCCGGAAACAGCAGGCGACAGCGGCAGTAAAGCCGACGACACGGAAAAGGTCGCTGAATAACCAAGGGAGGCGAGAGTAAGGTGCAGATCACATCGGAAGAGGTAAAAAAGCTCAGAGACAAGACCGGCGTGGGAATGATGGACTGTAAGAAGGCCCTCGAAGCATGCGGCGGGGACTTCGACAAGGCTGTTGAATATCTGAGGAAAAAGGGGATCGAGGTTGCAAACAAGCGTTCGGGGAGACAGGCCTCTCAGGGAATGGTTTCTTCCTATATCCACCTGGGCGGCAAGGTGGGCGTTCTGGTCGAGGTAAACTGCGAGAGCGATTTCGTCGCCAAGTCGGAACATTTCACTACATTCGTCAAGGACGTCTCCATGCACATCGCCGCATCGAGCCCCGACTGGGTGAGCAGGGAAGAAGTCCCCCAGGACGTGCTCGACAAGGAGAAGGAGATCCTCAAGGAACAGGCGCTCAAATCGGGCAAGCCCGAGAAGGTGATCGAGAAGATCATCGAGGGAAGGATCACCAAATATTACGCCGAGCACTGCCTGCTCGACCAGCCCTTTGTGAAGGATACGGACAAGACAGTCAAGCAGCTTCTGGACGAGCTGATGGCCAAGACCGGAGAGAAGTGCCTGGTGAGGCGTTTCACCCGGTACCAGCTGGGAGAAGAGATCTAAACGGTGTCTGTTCTCTACGGGCGTATTCTCCTCAAGCTCAGTGGCGAGGCCCTTGCCGGGGACAGGGGATACGGATTCGATCCGGCAACCCTCGATGCCGTAGCACAGGCTGTCGTGAAAGCCGCCCGGACGGGCGTCCAGATCGGGATCGTGATCGGCGGGGGCAACATCTTCCGCGGACAGGATTCATCCGTTGCCTCCGACCGGGTGAGCGCGGACCAGATGGGCATGCTCGCCACGCTCATCAACGCGCTCGCCATCAGAGATACTCTGAAGCGCCAGGGAGCCGAGTGCATTGTCCTCGGCTCCTTTGCCGTGCCCACGGTCGTGGATGCGTTCAGCGCGGAAAAGGCGCGGGAGCATCTCGAACAGGGGAGGGTGGTGGTCTTTGGCGGGGGCACTGGGTGTCCCTATTTCACCACGGACACCGCGGCGGCGCTCAGAGCCCTGGAGATCGGGGCCGACGCGCTCGTGAAGGCCACAAAGGTCAACGGCATATACGACAAGGATCCGGTCCTGCATCCCGATGCCGTTTTCTATCCTGAAATCGATTACGATCAGGTGCTGAGAATGCGGCTGAAGGTCATGGACCTGACCGCTACGAGCCTTTGTCGTGACAATGGTCTCGTTGTCCGCATTATCAATATCAAAACCCCGGGAAACCTCGAAAGGATGCTTGCGGGAGAGAAAGTCGGCTCGGTCGTGACTGCAAGGAGGGACAGGGTATGATGAACGAAGTGCTCAATGAAGTGAGACAGGACATGGAAAAGACGGTGGCGGCCATGAAGCAGTCGTTGCAGAAGGTGCGGACGGGCAGGGCATCCATCGGAATCCTGGACGGAGTCATGGTGGACTACTACGGGACCCCTACTCCCATGAAGCAGCTGGCCACCCTCGCCGTTCCGGAGCCTAGGCTCATCACTATCCAGCCGTGGGACAAGGGTGCCATCTCCAGCATCGAGAAGGCCATCTTCAAGTCGGAGCTCGGACTGACCCCGGCCAATGACGGAAAGATCATCCGCGTGCCGATCCCCCCCCTGAACGAGGAGCGGCGCAGAGACCTGGTGAAGATGGTGAGAAAGACGGCCGAGGAGTACCGGGTGGAGATCCGCAACCATCGCCGGGACGCCAATGCAATGCTCAAGGATCTGGAAAAGGACAAGGAGATCAGCCAGGACGAGCTGAAAACCTCGCAGGACAAGGTTCAGGAACTCACCAACGACTATATCAAGCAGGTGGACGTCCTGCTTGCCGATAAAGAAAAAGAAATCATGGAAGTATGAGGCAGTTGACGTTTTTTCGCCACAAAGAGTTCGGCCCGGGGAACAGCCGAAGCAGTACCCCGTGGAGAAGCGAAGAAAGGGGCTGTTCCGGCAGCATCAAGGAGGAGCATCGATGAATTCCAGTGAAAACAGCAATGGTTCGTCCCGGTTCATGATGTATTTCAAGCCGAATAATCTCAACGAGCTCAGGGTCATCTCCCGCATGCTCAATATCGCCATGGTCGATTTCGTGGGCGCGGCGCTGGATGCATACATTTTCAAAAAGGAGTATGAGTACGGTGGAGACATCCCCCTGCGGCAGAAAAAGCGTTATGTCGGGCCGCGGGCGGACACCTCGGAGAAACGGATACGGTATGTCATGAGGCTGGGCAAGGACACGGTTGAAAAGATCCGGGACATCGCATCCCTCGACAACCGGAGGTTCACCCATGTCTGTGACGATGCCCTGGCCAATTTCATCGAGTTTACCAAGCAGGAAAAGAACTTCAAGAACGTGTGGATTTCCCGGTCGGACGTGGAGGCGGTGCGTGGCAGGAAGAGCGTAAAGTCGTCCGTCGAGATAGACAGCCTTCTCAGGCAGTACAAGAACGCCGAGAAGGCCGCAAAGGTCGGGCAGTCATTGAAGTAGAATTGTACAATGCTTCTGGGCAGTTGAGAGACAGCGAACCGCCATCGCCGGATTCGGGCAACGCCCCTGGAAGGATGTTCGATCTGTCCGAGTATCGCGATTACACCCAGTGGTTTCGTGCGTCCTTTGTCGGAACGTTGTGTTGCATCGGCCTGATCACACTGTTCGGGTTCATCCTGGTGAACCGGCACGCCCAGCATCTCTCCGCGCAGATGCAGTTCCTCGCCTCGTCAGGTATGGAGCCCTTGATCGGCCCGGATGACCCCTACCTGACAAAATTCAGCCACAGGCTTTCGAGCGCCCTGTTCTTCGGGTGCACGCTGGGTGTGCTGAACGCCCTGGCCGCAATGGTTCTGTCTTTTTTCCCCTGGCTTAAAGGCCGTTACTCGTGGCCCGATATCGCGGCATTTCTCGCCCTGGGCGGGTTGTGCACCTGGATGGGCTACAGCGCCGAGATCCCGGTGTTTTCCGTTATTTTCGGCATTTTGAGCCCGGTGGCGTTCTTCGTGCCCTGGACCCTGATCATCCGGAGAAGCAGGCACCGCGAGGTCAGGTTCAGGCGGTGGTTCGCCCTGGCCGTGGCGGCCTCGGCACCGTTTCTGTTCATGCTCGTGCTGGGCAATGCCTCGTTCGGGGTCATCAGGGATTCCATGCTCACGCTCCCGGTCATGAGAAACATCTCCGATTTCTACTACGACCACACCCTGCTCGCCGCGCACGTCATCAAGCCTGTATCGGCCCTGGAGCAGAAGGTGATCGCGGTCTCGGACGAGATACGCACCATAGGCCCCATGCCGCACGGAAGCCTCTGGGTGCGCACACCGGACCCGTGCGGCCTTGCCTTCCGGGACCTGGTGGTGAGCAAAAAAAAGCTCTCCTGCGCCTCGGTCGTCCTACGGGATGGCCGTCCCGCCAACGTGTCGAACCGGGCCATAAAGGAGATAACGCCTGACTTTGACAAAAACAGGATGCTGCGGCAGGGCATCGGCCTCTTTTTTTACCGCGGGCCGCTGGCAATCATCCCTGTCCTTTTCATGCTCTGGTTCGCGCTCTTTCTCGCAAACCTTTCCCTGAGGTCGAAGATCGCGGCCGGCGTGCTCTTTACCGGGTATCTCTCGCTCTTTTTCCCGGCATGGCAGGGTGTATACCAGCGCCACATGCTCATTCTGCATCCGGAAAAGATCGCCGAGTATATCCTCTCCGAGCACGAGGGAAGACGCTACATCGCGCTCCTGACCTTTCCGGACGAGTTCACTCCCGGAGAACTGGACCGATTTGCCCGCGACATCAGCCCGCGCATCAGGCTTCGCTCGATCTACGAGGCGGGCAGGAGAAAGGACCCCCGCTATCTGGACGCGGTCGAAGAGGCCCTGTCAGACCCCCAGCTCAACGTCCGGACCCGGGCGTGCTGGGCGCTCGGCGACATGCCATCCGAGAAGGCGGGTGATCTCCTCGAGCAGGCATTCCTCCACGACCCGTCGTGGTATGTGCGGGGCTATGCCTACCGGGCCCTGGCAAAGGTACGGCCCGTGGCAAAAGTGGTGAGAACGGCCGGCTCCGGAGGCTCATAGACCGGCGGTGAATGCCCGGAAGGCCCCCATGACGCAGCGTGCGGTTGAGTTACCCTGATCTGAAGAATATATAAAGAGTAGAAGCGACCGAGAAACTCCCCCTGCCCCAGGAAAGGGAGATGTCCCCTGAAAGATCGTCGAAAGGGGAAGCCTTGTCCCGGTTTCTGAACGATGGAACGAGCACCCCGGCGGCAAACAGCGAGAAGAACGGCGTCTTAAATGAAAGACTTGGAGATGTGCCTCGCGCATGCCCCAAGAGTAATGGGATGTATCCGGCCACAAAACGGGCAGGCATGTCCGGGGCGGCTCTGAAGATACCGAATCGAAAAGGAGGTGTGTCTATGCCGTGTACCCCGTATTACCGGCTGTTCGAAGAAGGGAGGATCGGGAGGATGACGGTGAAGAACCGGATCGTCATGCCGCCCATGGCCACGAATTATGCCGGCCCCTCAGGAGAGCCGACCGAGCGCCTGATCGGTTACTACGCGGAGAGGGCGAAAGGGGGCGCAGGGTTGATCATCGTCGAGAACGTCCAGGTGAAGTACCCCCAGGGGAAGAATGTCGCGTGCCAGCTCCGGCTGGACCAGAACAAGTATATCCCGGGATTCCAGGAGCTGGCTGAGGCAGTGCACGCGCACCAGGCAAGGATATTTATCCAGATCCATCATGCGGGGCGGCAATACCACGATATAGAGGGTGAAGAGGGCGTCGATCCATCGGGAATACCCGACGGGTTTCTCCAGCAGCCCGTGCGGGCGCTGACCCCCGAGGAGATCCTGGACCTGGTCGAACGCTTCTCCGAGACCGCGCTCAGGGCCAGGATGGCCGGAATGGACGGCGTCGAGTTTCATGGTGCACACGGGTATCTCATCAGCGAATTCATGTCCCCTCACACCAATCAGAGAATGGACGAATGGGGCGGAACCTTCGAGCGGCGCATGCGGTTTCCCTTGAGGATCATCGAACGCACGCGCGAGAAGGTAGGTCCCCGTTTTCCCCTGTCGTTCCGGTTCAGCGCGGATGAGTTCGTGCCCGGGGGCATCACGCTGGACGACGCGAAGAAGATCGCGCTGTATCTGGAGGATGCAGGCATCGATGTCCTGCATGTGAGCGCGGGCATCTACGAATCCATGCCGCGGCTGCTCGAGCCCATGCGCTTTGAAGAAGGCTGGCGGAGTTATCTGGCCGCGGAAATCAAGAAGGTAGTGAAGATCCCGGTCATCACAGTCGGACAGATCCGGAGCCCGGAGGTTGCGGAGCGGATTCTCGAGGAAGACATGGCCGATTTTGTGGCCCTGGGCAGGACGCTCATCGCAGACCCCCACTGGCCCCGGAAGGTAGAAGAGGGCAGGATACCCGAGATACGGAAATGCATCAGCTGCAATATCGGCTGCATCGGGGGGCATGTGTTCAACGACCTCTACATGAGGTGCACGGTAAATCCCGTGACGGGCCACGAGCGGTTTGAGGGATGGGTGAACCTGATCCCGGCGGATAAGAAGAAAAAGGTGATGGTGGTGGGCGCCGGCCCGGGTGGGATGGAAGCCGCGCGGGTGGCTGCCCTCAGGGGACATGAGGTGACCCTCTACGAAAAGGATGGCGAGCTGGGAGGCCAGGTGCGCACGGCCGTCAAGGGGCCGGGCAAGGGCAAGCTGAGCTTTATCCCCGAATATTATTCCCACACGCTGAAGACCGCAGGGGTTCGGATGCGGATGAACACACCGGTGGATGCGGATACCATCGAGAGGGAAAAGCCCGACGTGGTCATTTTCGCGACCGGCGCCATACCCATTGTCCCTGACATAAAAGGCGTGGACAATCCCGAGAAGGTCAAGGGGAGTTGGGACGTGATCAACGGTGCGACGCAGGTGCCCGGCAAAAAGGTCGTGGTGGCAGGCGGTGGGCTGGTCGGGTGCGAAACTGCCCTGTTTCTGGCCGAGCAGGGGAAGGAGGTCACGATCGTGGAGATGCTGAACGAGCTCGCCTCAGACATGGAGCCAATCACCCGGTACGACTTCCTGACCGAGCAGATGCCGCAGGCAGGGATCAAGGCCCTCCTCGGCCTGGTCATCGCGGAGATCACGGACCAGGGCGTGGTGGTGCTTGACCGCTGGGGAAACAAGTCGCTCATCGAGGCGGACAATGTCGTGATCGCCCTGGGCGCGCGCCCGGCGCAGGTCATGATGGAGGCCGCCCGCGACTGTGCCCGAGAGACGTATGTCATCGGTGATTGCAAAGAGCCCCGGAAGATCATCAACGCGACCTTCGAGGGTGCATCCATTGCCCGGATGATCTGACAGCGCCCCTGCCATGGCCTGTCGCAGGATCTGGATGCCGATGGTCCGGTACCTTTGAGGCGGTGCGTGCATCTGTTTGCAACCGTCCTCTGAGGACGGAAGTCTCGAGACACAAGGTATTCGGGCCGTCCGGAAGCGGGGAGGCGATCGCCGGGAACAGCTTTACAGGTGCTTCAGTCCGAAAGGAAATGAGACCATACCGGCACCGCTCCCTCTATGGGAGCGGCATTCACCTGACTGTGACCGCAACCTAACGGCTATAAACATATCGGACGCTTAAAGATAACGGGTGAAGGATGCAAACTCGACACAGGAAAGTCCTTCTTTGCTCTCGTTCGTATATCATAACCTTCTCAGACTCAAGAAAGACCATAGAGATTACAGGTACATGGTGTTTGACAGAGCTTCCAGTTCTTATAGATAGCATAAGTAGTTATTTTCATTCTCCTATTTACAGATTCGAAGGATATCGTTCGTTCTGAAATTCCAGGTAGGCTCACACAGTCTTCACTTTCCAACTGCGGACCGGTCTACGGTATATTTTATATGGCAGTATTCGTGAATCCTTTTCTCATGGCATTTATCCCTATTATAGGAAATATTTAGTTATGATAGGCTAAAGCTTGTTCCTTTGGAAAGCTATGTAACAAAACCGGACCTCAACTCCAGGATTGAAGGAAAACCATCTTGTTTAAAATAGGTGCACAGGCGTCTTCAGAGGAAAAGTACAAGGCCATATTCGACTCGGTGGACGATGCGCTCTTCGTTCATGACCCCGAAACCGGGGCCATCCTCGAAGTCAACAGGAAGATGACCGAGTTGTATGGATATAAGGGAGATGAAGCCCTTGCGATAACGGTTGGAGACATCAGCTCGGGAAGGACCCCTTATACCCAGGAAAAAGCTCTTGATAAAATCAGGACCGCTGCAAAAAAAGGCGCTCTTGATTTTAAATGGCACTGCAAAGACAAGTTCGGTCGGTTGTTCTGGACAGAGGTCAATCTTAAATCAGCTGTCGTTAACGATAAGGTCAATGTCATTGCTGCAGTTCGCGATATCACCGAGCAAAAGCTCTTCGAGCAGAAGTTGCGCGAGAGAGAGTCTCGTTTCCGTGCACTCAGTGAAGCTTCATCCGGAGGGATAGCAATTCACGTAAAGGGCATCATCATAGACTGCAACCAGAAACTTGCAGACATGACCGGCTACTCTCTCGAAGAGCTCATTGGCATGGATGGACTTGACCTGGCACCTCCTGCCTGGCGGGACTTTATAAAAGAAAAGATTATAACAAAAAATGACAAGCCATATGATACTGAAGGCCTCCGAAAAGACGGGACCATTTTCCCTGTGGAGATTACGGGAAAGGTCATTTCATACAATAGCCTGAAGGCAAGGGTTGCGGAGTTCAGGGATATTACCGAACGGAAGCATGCGGAAAATGCCCTCAGAGAGAGCGAGGAAAAGTTCCATTCTCTTTTCGACAACAGCCTTGATGGTATTATGCTCACCTCCACCGATGGCTCCATCATCTCTGCAAACGGAGAGATGTGCCGTATTCTCGGGATGACCGAAGAAGAGATCATACGAGCAGGCAGACAAGGCATCGCTTTCTTTGATGAAGACATGGAAAAAGCCCTGGAGGAAAGAAGGCGGACAGGCCGTTTCAGGGGGGAATTGTTTTACAGGAAAAAGGATGGAAGCAGGATTCCCGTCGAAGTTTCCTCGGGAACGTTTATAGACAAATCCGGGCGTGTTCTCACAAGCATGAGTGTGCGTGATATCACCGAGCGCAAGCAAGTAGACGAAGAGCTTAACAAGTATCGCCAGAGATTGGAGGAGTTAGTCAAGGGCCGTACCGTCGAACTGGAAGAGAAAAACAGGAAACTGAGAGAAGAGGTTGACCAGCGAGAAAAGGCTGAGGCAGAGAAGCGCAAGGTTGAAGCACAGCTAGCCCAGGCTCAGAGAATAGAGGCTATTGACAGGTTTGCGTGCGGCATTGCCCACGACCTGAACAACATCCTCTACCCCATTATCATCAACCTCGAAGAGCTCATTGATGAAGAGCGGGAGGGGTCTATCCACCATGAAATACTGACTCAGACATTGAGGGCAGCGTACCGCCAGAGGGACCTCGTCAAGAAGATCCTCTCCTTCAGCAGGCGGAGCGAGCGGGCCAACCAGCCGGTCAGAGTCAGACCGCTGCTGGAGGAAACGCTTTCATTCCTGAGAGCCTCTCTCCCCAGTACGATCAGCATTCAGGAGAATATCCATGTGCTGACCGATGTCATTATGGGCGATCCGGTACAGATCGAGCAGGTCATCATGAACCTTTGCAAGAATGCAGCCGATGCGCTGGAGTCGGAGAGAGGCGTCATAGAGATAGAGCTTGCGAATGTCCATATGGGGCCTATGTATTCCCTTCACGACATGAAAGCGGGAGACTATCTGAAGCTTATGGTCAAAGATACCGGCATGGGTATGAGTCCTGAAGTAGTGGATCGTATTTTTGAGCCGTTCTTTACGAAAAAGGATATCGGGAAAGGCACCGGTTTGGGGCTTCCTGTTGTTCACGGCATCGTGAAAAGCCATGGCGGGACGGTCACGGTTGAGAGCGGGGAAGGGAGGGGTTCTGCCTTCACGGTATATCTCCCTATAAGCCATGTAGAGCTTCCTACTCAAACTCCTGATGCTGAAAGCACACCATCAGTACAGGGCAAGGAGAGTATCCTCCTTGTCGATGACGAAGAATTAATCCTTTCCAGCCTGCAAAGGACACTGGAGTTATCCGGCTATCGG
Source organism: Deltaproteobacteria bacterium (assembly GCA_018433085.1). Classification (GTDB taxonomy): domain Bacteria; phylum Desulfobacterota; class Desulfomonilia; order UBA1062; family UBA1062; genus Phosphitivorax. The sequence goes on from JAHDRW010000019.1 coordinate 209,325, forward strand.
GTGACAGCGCTCAAGAATGGACAGGAGGCTCTCAAAGAATTCAAAGAGAATCCGGAGGGATTCGATCTCGTTATCACCGATCTGACCATGCCCGGGATGACGGGTTTAGATCTCTCTCGAAAGCTCCAAGAAAAACGCCCTGGTCTCCCCATAGTACTCTGTACTGGTTTCAATGATGTCATAAGCCAGCAGGAAGCGAAGTCTTTTGGCATAAAGAAACTACTGCTGAAACCTATCGGAACCGTTGAATTAAAAAAGGTTGTCCAACTGGCTTTAGAACACTGACATGTTGAGATAGCTGTAATATAATGAATCGCTTGATCTTATGATATCCATGGCATAGCTATACTTTTTGAAAGAAAATACGGATATTTGCTATTGGCAGCTATAGTTTCCCCGATCTTGAAAATGATAGGCGTCATGAGGCCATCTTCAGTTTGCTAATCCTGAAGATATCGGGTCTATACCTTTTCAGGCTCGTCATTCAACGGAAGCCGGCCTCGCTCTCCAGGTTGCCAGGTGTATTTTCCCACAGGGATCAGAGACGCTCCGATGATGTAAATACCATACGTGAAATCGGAAGTAGGTAAAACTGTTGCATCGTTGTCATGGGCTGAAGTATGTGATAAGCAACATAGTACATTGCAGCTTCAAGGAGATGAAGATGGCAGATAATGATACCAGTAAGACGGCACAGACACAGGAAGAGCAGCAGATAAAGCTGCAGAAGCAGCTTTCCCGGATCAGGCATACCATCATGGTCATGAGCGGCAAGGGCGGGGTTGGTAAGTCCACGGTGACAGCGAACCTGGCCGTCAGCCTGGCGCGTGAGGGATACCAGGTGGGCGTGCTCGACGGAGACATCCACGGGCCCGACATCCCAAAGGTCCTGGGTGTGGAAAACATGAGGCTCATGGGCGACGAAGAAGGCAATATCCTGCCCGTGGAGGCCCTCGGGGGCATCAGGGTGGTCTCGGTGGGATATCTGCTGGACAGCCCGGATACGCCGGTGATCTGGCGCGGCCCCATGAAACATACGGTGATAAGGCAGTTCCTCAAGGACGTGAACTGGGGCGACCTTGATTTCCTCGTGGTGGACCTGCCCCCGGGCACGGGTGACGAGCCGCTTTCCATCGCCCAGCTCATCAAGGGTGTCGAGGGGGTGGAATCGCCCTATGCGGTGATCGTCACCACCCCGCAGGACGTGGCGCTTCTGGATTCGCGCAAGAGCGTCGAGTTCGCCAGGGCGCTCGAGCTCAAACCGCTCGGCATTGTCGAGAACATGAGCGGTTTTGTGTGCCCGCACTGCGGCAAGAGCATCGATCTCTTCAAGACCGGCGGCGGCAAAAAGGCGTCGGAAGAACTGAAGGTGCCGTTCCTGGGTGCGGTTCCCATCGATCCGGCAATTGTCCGAGACACAGACGAGGGCAGGCCCTTCGTGGCGTCATCGGGCGCTACGGATGCGAGCAAGGCGTTTGAAAAGATCGTCTCGAAAATACTAGAACAGATCGCTTAACCCTTAACGATGCACACCCAGGCCGGGATCGACAGGCTGTGCCGGGTCATCCCGAGCGGCTCCGAGGCCCCGGGTACCCCGCTTCGCTCGTGCAGCGAGAAATTCACGGAGTGCTTCGCGGCTGCGGATCCGGTGGTCTCAAAGGGGCAGGGCAACTTTGAGACCCTGGATGCACCCGGCCGGCAGGGCTTCCGCCTTTTCATGGACAAGTGATCGATCGTCTCACGGGAGGCGGGTGCGCACATGGGAAGCTTTATAGTCAAGAAACGGGGCTGACACTGCCTGAGAGGCAAGGTCCCTGTTTTATTCGATCATTATGCCTTGACTGTGGAGATTCTTTCTCCTAGATTCTACTCTATTGTCATAGGCGGTTGTGAACACACCGACGATGTGGGACAGCGGGCTTTATAAAAAAAGCGATGGTCTCGTGGTGATCACCAATTCCTTTACAAGAGAGTAGAGTGCATGTTTGAGTTCCATATATCCAGGCAGGTAAGAGACAGGTACCAGTTCGAGGAAGCCCTGTTCTCCATCACCGGCAACGTCATTCTGGCGGATTTTTTCATGGCGCGCAGGTTTGCCGACCGGATGAACCAGGTCCGCCAGGCCTCGCTCTATCCCGAGCGCTCGGTCACGGCGAGCGATATCTATGCCATGGGCCTTCTCGACGAGATCCTTCACTACATGGTGGAGCTCTACCGCCGGAATATCAAGCCCTCCATCATGGCAGAGGCCTACGCATGGACGCTGGAGAACGTGGGCGAGGTGGATGACACCCTGCAGAAGTTCGTTGGCCAGTTTCCCCCGGTCGCGGTCTATCAGGGGAAGATCCCGGAAACGACCTACCTGAAGGATCGAACCGCGGGGGTCGAGAATACGCACATCTCCCTGGAAGAGATGATCCTGCTCTATCTCGCCAATGAAAATCCGGCGTTTTCGCAATACATTGAGCTCTTCGACGACACCCGGCTTGAAGAGCAGAGCCGGTACACGGATATCCTGAAGTCGCTGGAGGATTTCTTCGCCTCCCAGCCGGTGTTCGGCCCGCGGGGCCAGACCCTGCTCGATCTCCTGCGCGCGCCCGCCAAGGCATCTCCCGATTCGCTCTACGGCCAGCTCGAATACATCCGGACCCACTGGGGATACCTGCTCAAGGACCTCCTGCTGCGCATCCTCAAGGGAATGGACTTCTACCGCGAGGAGCACAGGGCGAGGTATTTCGGCCCGGGTCCTTCGCTGGTCCCCCGTTTCGGCGGCCGAGAGCTCGAAGAGATCGAGCGCTTCAGCACCGACCTCGACTGGATGCCGCACCTCGTTCTCATCGCCAAGAGCACCTATGTGTGGCTCTTCCAGCTCTCACGGAAATACGGGCGCACCATCTCACGGCTCGACGATATCCCGGACGAGGAGCTCGAGCAGCTCGCACGGTGGGGCATCACCGGGTTGTGGCTCATCGGAGTCTGGGAGCGGAGCCCCGCCTCCCGGAGGATCAAGCAGATCACCGGAAACCCCGAGGCGGCAGCCTCGGCGTATTCGATCTACGACTACACCATCGCCTGGGAGCTGGGCGGCAAGTCCGCGTTCGACAACCTGAAGAATCGCGCCATGCGCTTTGGTATCCGGATGGCGACCGACATGGTGCCCAACCACATGGGTATCTATTCCAAGTGGGTGGTCGAGCACCCCGACTGGTTCATCCAACTCGGGCACAGCCCCTTTCCCTCCTACCGGTTCACGGGCGAGAATCTCTCCGAGGACGAGCGCGTGGTGCTCCAGATCGAAGACGGCTACTGGAACCGCACCGATGCCGCGGTGGTATTCAAGCGCTATGACCGCCGCACCGGAGACACCCGCTACATCTATCACGGCAACGACGGCACGAGCACGCCCTGGAACGACACGGCCCAGCTCGACTTCGTCAAGGCGGAGGTCAGGGAGGCGGTTATCCAAAAGACCATCGAGGTGGCCAGGGAGTTTCCGGTCATCCGGTTCGACGCGGCCATGACGCTCGCCAAGCGCCATTTTCAGCGGCTCTGGTATCCGCTGCCCGGATACGGCGGCGACATCCCCTCGCGCTCGGCCCACAGCGTGTCGCAGGAGGAGTTCGATGCCCTGTTCCCCGAGGAGTTCTGGAGGGAGCTGGTCGACAGGGTGGCCGCGGAGGCCCCCAACACCCTGCTGCTGGCCGAGGCGTTCTGGCTCATGGAGGGCTACTTCGTCAGGAGCCTGGGCATGCACCGGGTCTACAACAGCGCGTTCATGAACATGCTCAAGGCAGAGGAAAACAGCAAGTACCGCGACGTGATGAAGAACGTGCTACGCTTCAACCCCGAGATCCTCAAAAGGTTCGTGAACTTCATGAACAACCCGGACGAGGAGCCTGCCGTAGCGCAGTTCGGCAAGGGCGACAAGTACTTCGGGGTGGCCACCATGATGGTGACCCTGCCCGGTCTGCCCATGTTCGGCCACGGCCAGGTCGAAGGCTTCGGCGAGAAGTACGGCATGGAATACCGGCGCTCCTACTGGGACGAAAGCGTGGACGAACACCTGGTGGCGCGACACGAGCGAGAGATCTTCCCGCTGCTCGACAAGCGCTATCTCTTCAGCGAGATCGACGATTTCGCGCTCTTCGACGTGGTGAACGAACAAGGGCACGTGAACGAGGACGTGTTCGCCTACTCCAACATGGCAGGCGACGAGCGCGCCCTGGTGGTCTACAACAACCGCTACGCCGAGGCCAGGGGGTGGGTCAGGCGTTCGGTGGGCATGAGCGAGGACACGGGCGGCGGGAAGAGGCGGCTCGTGCACAAGACCCTGGGAGAGGCGCTCAGACTTTTGGATGACGAGGCAGTCTACTATGTGCTGGAGGATTTTCGTGAAGGATTGCAGTATCTGAGGTCGGGGCGTTCCCTGTGCACCGAGGGCCTCTTCGTGCACCTGGGCGCGTTCAGGTCCAACGTGTTCATGGGATTTCGCGAGATGCGCGACTTCGACGGTCAGGTGAAGCGGCTGCATGACTATCTGGGCGGCAGGGGCGTTAAGGATGCCGCCTCCGAGCTCCAGGAGCTCTATCTGAAACCCATCCTCGATCCCTTCCGGATGCTCGTGAACCCTTCCTTCCTGTCCCAGAGCGTGGAGGAGGGTGTAACCCTGGGCGACGTGACCGACCCGTTTCTGCAGGCACTGGCCGGGTTCCTCAGGGAGGCGCGGGTATACCTCTATGCGTGGCGCGATGAGGCGGACCTCGTTGAGGTAATGGACCCGGTCCACTCCCTGCTCAAGTCACTGCTCAACATCCGCCTGCTCCGCGCCAGAACGGGCAGGGGCCTGAAGGCTCCTCTCGACTACCTCTTCAGCCAGTTTCCGGCCCACGTGGAAGAGGACCTTTCCTGGTGGAGGGTTCCGCTTCTGTGGGGCATACTCTGCCGGATCGGCACCATGGTAGAGCCCGAGGAAGTCCCGGTCAAGAGCAGGGCGCTGATGGACGAGCTGCTTCTGGGCAAGGTGGTCCGGCAGAGCCTCGTTTCCCTGGGGCTTGAGGAAGGCGCGGCCCGGTTCGAGCTTCTCCTGATCCAGACGCTCGTCTCGTATCAGGACTGGTACGAGCTCTCCGTCGAGAGCGGGCTGGGAGAGGTCATGGAAAACCTGTTCGCGGATGCGGACGCACAGGCCTTCATGGGGGTCAACGAGTTCGGCGGCAGGCTGTGGTTCAACAAGGAATCCTTCGAACGGATGCTCTACTGGCTCTTCACGGTCTCGGCGATCCGCTCCATGGGGGTGTCGTCCGGGAAGATACGCCTGGACGATGACAGGCTGAAGGAGAGCTACGGATATGTGGTCGACGCAATGGAGGCCGCCGGAAAGGCAGGGTACGCGGTGACCGAGTTCCTGTCGTCCTTCAGGGAATTCGACGAGCCGTAGTGCCTGACGGGTTCACCTCCTTACAGGGTGAGGAAAGGTCGTGTCATGGACAACGGCCGGATCACAAAGACGAGATTACTCATCGACAAGGGGGTGCTCATCCCCTTTCCCGAGGATGTCAGGATAGGCGATGAAGTGGACCCCGGCATGATAGCGCCCGGGGTCGTCATTCATCCCGGCTGCAGGATCACCGGGAAGACCACCTCGATCCAGGCGGGGACCGTTCTGGGCGCGCAAGGCCCGGTCACGCTCGCCGACTGCCAGACCGGCAGGGACGTGGAGCTGGGAGGAGGATTTTTCAGCCGGTCCGTGTTCCTGGACCGGTCCGGCATGGCTGCCGATGCCCACGTCCGGGACGCGTGCATACTGGAAGAGGAGGCGGCAGGAGCCCACTCGGTGAAGCTCGGGCGCACGGTCCTGCTGCCCTTCGTCACCCTGGGAAGCCACATCGATTTCTGCGATTGCCTCATGGCAGGGGGCACGGACAGCAAGAATCACAGCGAGGTGGGGAGTTCCTTTGTGCACTTCAATCTCACCCCGAACCGGGACAGGGCCGCGCCCTCCCTGCTGGGGGACGTGCCCCGGGGGGTCATGCCGGGCGAGCGGCCCATCTTCCTCGGGGGGCAGGGCGGATTGGTGGGCCCCGCAATTATCGAATACGGCACCGTGACCTCGGCAGGGACCATTGTCCGGGGCGATATCAACGAACCCGGCAAATTGGTTTTCGACAATCATCCGCGGCCTGCCATGAGGGACTTCAGGCTCGGCATCTACTGGGAGATCACGCGCAGGGTCAGGAACAACCTGCGTTTCATGGCAAACCTTGTGGCCCTGCGCGCCTGGTATGTCTTTGTGCGCTCGGTGTTCTTCGGGCCCGGGGCCATGGAGCAGGCACTGCTCAGGGGGGTCCTGGAGAAGATCGACATGTCGCTCGACGAGCGGATCGGATACCTGGGCGAACTGGCCGGGAACATGCCGGAATCGGTACGCGAGTACCAGCATCTCATGGGGAAGGCGGCGCGACGAACCCTCATCGCACAGGAGCGTGAGCTCTTTGAGAAGTGGGGCAGGATGAGCGGGATGATCCGCTCCCTGAAATCCTGCGCCGGCGACGAGCAGGAACGAGACGCGTTTCTCTCGCGCCTGGCATCCATCAGAGAGGCCGGAAGGGATTATATCGAGACCGTGAGCGGGCTCGATGCGGAGATCCGGCAATCAGGCACCCGGTGGCTGCAGGGTATCGTGAAACTGGTCGAGGATTCCGTGTACGCGACGATCCCGTCTTTCCGATGATCCCGTCCCGGGTTCTTCTCAGGCTTCGTTCGGCTTTGCTCCTGGTTTACGGAAGAAACCGCAGATCATTTCATCGCCGCCCTGCGACAGGCCCGGCAGCGGCTTGAGGCTCATCCGGTTCCGTTCGGAACTCCCGATGTTCCGTCATGACGGTGAGCCCGGGAAGGGGTTGTCTCCGTCATTGCCGGTATGTGATGGTTCTCGGACATATCAGAAGTGGCTGCTTCCGTCCCAGCAGTGGGTGCAGAGCCTTTCCTTGGGCAGGCCGATGGCCTCCACCAAGTCGTCCATGGTCTGAAACTTCAGGGTGGTGAGCCCCAGGCGCTGCCTGATCTTTTCCACCATGGCAAGGTTCTTCTCCGAGCCTGCCTTTGCATACTCGTCCAGATTCACCTTGTCCGTGCCCTCGATCTCGGAGATGGCCTTGCGGCCCGCCAGATCGAGGCTGGAGCGCGAGGTGGAGAAGTTCAGGAACTCGCACGGATAGATGAGGGTGGGACAGGCCACCCGCATGTGGACCTCGCGGGCCCCGTAATCGAAGAGAATCTTTACGTTGTCCTTGAGCTGGGTGCCCCGGACGATGGAATCATCGCAGAACACGAGCCGGTTCCCCTGGATGAGCGAGCGGTTGGGAATGAGCTTCATCCTCGCCACCAGGTCCCGCACGGACTGGTTCTGGGGCATGAAGCTGCGGGGCCAGGTAGGGGTGTATTTCGTGTACGGGCGCATGTAGGGGATGTGTTTCTCGTTGGCATATCCCACTGCGTGGCCGATGCCCGAGTCCGGGATACCCGAGACAAGGTCCGCTTCAACGGTGTCATTTCTGGCAAGGGCCATACCGCAGCGATACCTGACCATCTCCACATTGATGTTCTCGTAGCTCGACGGCGGGTAGCCGTAGTAGACCCACAGAAACGAGCAGATCTGCATCTCGCTGTTCGGCGGGGTGAGCCGTCGGAACCCGTCCGCGCTCAGGTGCACCACCTCGCCAGGACCCAGGTAATACTCCACCTCGTACCCGAGGTTCGAAAGCGCGCATGTCTCCGAGGTGACGGCCAGCGCCCCGTCCTTCTTCCCGATGATCAAAGGCGTTCTGCCGAGTTTGTCACGGGCCGCGATGATGCCCTTTTTCGTGAGGATCATGAGCGAGCACGATCCCTTGATGGAGTCGAACACGGAGGCGATGCCGTCCTGGAACGTCTGCTCCTCGCAGATGAGCATGGAGATGAGCTCGGTGGGGTTTATCCCGCTGCCCGAGGCCTCGGAGAAATACTTTTTCCGGGAAAAGGCCTTCCTGCCCAGGGCCTCGATGTTGTTGATCCTGCCCACCGTGACGATGGCGAAGGACCCCAGATGAGAGTTGATGATAAGCGGCTGGGCATCGAAGTCGCTGATGACGCCGATGCCGCTCGAACCGTGGAAGGACTGGAGCTCGGGCTCGAACTTCGACCGGAAATATGCGTTTTCGATATTGTGGATGGAACGGTTGAACCCCTTTTTATTGACCACCACCATTCCCGCTCGTCTGGTGCCCAGGTGCGAGTGGTAGTCGGTACCGTAAAAGAGATCCCTTACACAATCCTGCTTTGACGCAATGCCAAAAAGTCCGCCCATGGATGACCCTCGATTCCTTCTTCACTGATGCCGGCCCGGCACGTGTTTTCTGTGCGGGGCGTGGTCGTCACCTCTGCCCCGGAGGCTTCACACGGGCAGTGGTAAGCACGCCCGTGATACCATTTTCGGGCACGAATCCGGTATGCCCGGATTCTCTCCGATGCCCTATCTTCTCCTATTCCCACTCGATCGTGCTCGGTGGCTTTGAGCTGATGTCGTACACCACCCGGTTTACCCCGGCAACCTCGTTGATGATCCGGGTGGATATCCGTGCGAGCACCTCGTAGGGGACCTTCACCCAGTCCGCTGTCATGCCGTCGAGGCTCGATACCACGCGGATCGCGATCACGTTGGCATAGGTCCGCTCGTCCCCCATGACGCCCACGCTCTTGACGGGAAGCAGCACGGCAAAGGACTGCCAGACGCCGGGAAAGCCGTCCCACTTTTCGATCTCCTCCTGCACCCTTAAGTCGGCCTGCTGGAGAATGGAGACGTTCTGCGCGTTCACCTCTCCCAGGATTCTCACCGCCAGGCCGGGGCCCGGGAAGGGTTGACGGCTGACGAGGCTTTCCGGCAACCCGAGCTCCCTGCCAAGGGCCCTCACCTCGTCCTTGAAGAGCTCCTTGAGGGGCTCGATCAGGCTGAACGAGAGGTCCTCGGGCAGCCCGCCCACATTGTGGTGGCTTTTGATGGTGGCCGAAGGGCCTCCCTTTGCCGACCTGCTCTCGATGATGTCCGGGTAGAGCGTTCCCTGGGCGAGGAAATCGGCACCGCCGATGCGCTTCGCCTCTGCGGAGAACACGTCGATAAAGGTGTTCCCGATCTTCTTGCGCTTGTCCTCGGGGTCGGTCACGCCCGCAAGCCTTTCAAAAAACAGGCCGCCAGCGTCCACGACGTCCAGGTTCAGGGGATAATCGCGGGTGAAGATCCGCCGGATCTCGTCCACCTCGCCGAAGCGCAGCACCCCGTTGTCCACGAAAATGGCCGTCATCTGATCGCCGATGGCCCGGTGGATGAGGGCCGCGGTCACTGCGGAGTCCACGCCGCCCGAGAGCCCGCAGATCACCCGTCCATCGCCCACCTGCGAACGGATGGCCGCCACCGACTCGTCGACAAAGCCCGCCATGGTCCATCCGCCGCTCAAGCCCGCGACGCCGAAGAGAAAGTTCTGCAGGATCTCTTTGCCCCGCGGGGTGTGCACCACCTCGGGGTGGAACTGGACGCCGTAGATCCCTTTTTCATGGTTTCCCATGGCGGCCACGGGGCACGATGCCGTGCGCGCCAGGACCTCGAAGCCTTCGGGCGCCTGGACAACATGGTCGCCGTGGCTCATCCACACGTCGATTTTCTTCCCGGCGCGCTCGAAGAGCGACCCGTTGCCGACGATATCGATCGTGGCAGGCCCGTACTCGCGGGCGCTGCCACGCGCGAGCCTTCCTCCCAGCTCGCTCGCCAGGAGCTGCAGGCCGTAGCAGATCCCCAGAACCGGGATCCCGGCCTCAAGGAGCGCGGCATCCATCCCGGGATGATCCGCCTGCATGACCGAGCTGGGCCCGCCGGAGAGCACCACGGCCTTGGGAGACATTGACTCGATCTCTCCCCGGGTGATGTCGTGGGGGAGGATCTCGCAGTAGACACCGCATTCCCTGATGCGGCGGGCGATGAGCTGTGCGTACTGTGAGCCGAAATCCAAAACCGCGACGATCTCACGCATCATGACGGTTCACCCCGCGTGCCGCGTGTGAGGAAACGACCGAGATCGGACACTCGCCGGAACAGACTGCCTGTTCGGTGAGAGCCATATCAGAGCACGAGTGTGCCGGTATAGACAAAGGATACCTCTCCGGTAAGCCATACATCCGAGTAATCTCCATTCATACAGGTGAAATCTATGGTCAGGTTTCCTCCCGGCATGCTCACGAGAACAGGCGAGGTGCCCACCCTGCCCGCGGCGTGGCCGACGATGGCCGACGCGACGGCGCCGGTGCCGCAGGCCAGCGTCTCCGCCTCGACACCGCGTTCATAGGTCCGGACCCGGATGCTGCCGGATCCCGTGGCCTGGACGAAATCGACATTGGTGCCTGCGGGGGCGAAAATGGGGTGTGTTCTCACGGCCCTTCCCAGCGCGTCAACCGGGAAGCGGTCGAGATCGTCGACGAACCAGATGGTGTGAGGAACCCCGGTATTGACGTGATGCACCACGGCATCGCGGCCGTCCACCGTGATGGCGATATCCTTATGAAGCCCGTGCGGCTCGGTGACCCGGATGGAGACGTCCTCGGGGTTCACCCGCGCCTCCACGATGCCGGCCAGGGTCCTGAAACGCATGTTGGCGCCTGCGATGGAACGATCGACCGCAAAGGCGGCTGCGCACCGTGCGCCGTTGCCGCACATCTCGGCCTCGGTCCCGTCCGCATTGAAGATGCGATAGGTGAAGTCCGCGGTGTCGTCGCAGGGGCCGAGCACCAGGACCCCGTCGGCTCCCACGCTGACCTTGCGGGTGCAGTATTTCCGGGCGAACTGTGCGTAGTCGATATCAACCGGTTGGTGGAACGAGTCGATCACGATAAAGTCATTGCCGGTACCGGACATTTTGGTAAATTCCATGGTGTGGGGCGTCCTCATCGTTTTTGAGTCTTCTCACATGCACATCAAAAACAGGTTCATCCGAACCCGCGAACATTGTCAGGAGTGTGCAAGCATTAACAGACTCATTGTGTCAAGTCAAGGGGATTGGACGGCGGTATCGAGTCGTTATTCCCGATGCTTACGCAAGAAAATATCCGTGCCGGCGGAAACCACCCTGATCGCTGTCAGGTCCTCTCCGCTATATGGTCCCGCCGATCCTCTCCATGGCCTCGACTACCCGTTCGAGGTCGTTGAACGCGCTGATCCTCACGTAACCCTGTCCGCATCGTCCAAAGCCCGCGCCGGGGGTGCAGACCACGCCCGCCTTTTCCAGGAGCAGGTCGAAGAACTCCCAGGAATCGGTCTTTGCGTCCACCCATATATAGGGCGAGTTGTCACCGCCCACGCATGAATAGCCGAACCCTTTTAATTTATTGAGGATATGCCCGGCATTGTTCAGATAGTAGTCGATGAGAGACCTGACCTGTGCCCTGCCTTCCTCGGTGTAGACAGCCGCCGCCGCCCTCTGTACCGGATAGGAGACGCCGTTGAACTTGGTGGTCTGGCGCCTGTTCCACAGACCGTGGAGCAGGTGGGCGCAGCCGGAGGTGTCGTAAGCGGCGCAGTCTCTGGGGACAACGGTGAACGCGCACCTGAGGCCTGTGAAGCCGGCGGTCTTGGAGAAGCTCCTAAACTCTATGGCGACCTCCCGCGCGCCGGGTATCTCGTAGATGGAGCGGGGGATGGCGTCGTCGCGGATGAAGGCCTCGTAGGCGGCGTCGTACAGGATGAGCGCCCGGTTCTCGCGGGCGTAGTCCACCCATCGGGAAAGGCGATCCCGGGTGATGGTCGCCCCGGTCGGGTTGTTGGGGAAACAGAGGTATATCAGGTCCACCTTTTCGCGGGGCAGCTCGGGTACGAACCCGTTGCCGGCGGTGCTCTCCAGGTACACGATGTTGCCGTACCGGCCGTCCGACAGATCCCCGGCCCTGCCTGCCATGATATTGGTGTCCAGATAGACCGGATAGACCGGGTCGGGAATGGCCACCCGGATATCACGGGCAAAGATCTCCTGGATGTTCGCGGTGTCGCACTTGGCGCCGTCGCTTATGAATATCTCGTCGGCCGATATGTCCGCGCCCCGTGATCTGAAGTCGTTTTCCGCGATTGCCTCCCGCAGGAATGCATAGCCCTGTTCGGGCCCGTAACCGTAGAAGGTTCCCTGAGCGGACATCTCGTCCACCGCCGCGTGCAGGGCGCTGATGCATGCTCCGGGCAGCGGCCGGGTGACATCGCCTATGCCGAGCTTGATCACCTTCTTCCCCGGGTTTTTCTCCTGGAACGAGGAGACCCGCCTGGCGATCTCTGAGAAGAGGTATGATGCCTTGAGGTTCAGGTAGTTCTCGTTGATTCTGATCATGGTCCCTTTGTCTCACCTCTCTTTCGCGTCAGTCATCTCATGGCCTTTTCCCGTGAAGGAACAGGTCCATGACTATCTACCACAGCTTTTTCCCTGGGAAAAACAGTTTCTCTTTCCCTTCCTGAAAAAAGCCTGTTTTCTCGCCCGAGAGCAGTTTCTTAAGAGGAAGTATTAAGAAATAAAACAGCTTTGTCGAATAATACTATCATAAGATACACACGGAGTGGATGTGAAGAAGGACAAGCGAAGGCATTCCAGAAAACTGCTCAGGATCGAAGCCCGTTATCAGGACTCTTACGGCAGGGTCTTGAAGGGAACCGTGAGAAATTTGAGCCTCAGCGGGGTATTCATCGAAACTCAGCAACCTCTGGAGAAGGGCGAGAGCCTGCACGCAACGCTCGACGCCCACGATCTCGGCAAGGTGATCGATGTCTCGGGCAAGGTAGTGCGGCTTGAGTTGAACAAGGGGATGGCCATAGAGTTCGATGATCAGAACAACCGGGATGTCAAGCTTCTCCTCAGCAGCCTGCGAAAGCTCGACCAGGCCTCTCTGCTCGCACTGAGCCGTTCAGCTCAGGGCGACTGAGCCGATATTTTCCCGTAACCGCTTATCCTGCCCGGAAGCTTTCTCGAGGCCGTGCCCGACTACTGCAGGTTTTCTGTGCTCAGGCCCGCCCCTTTGAGAAAAAGCATCCCCTTATCGCCAGCCGGAAAAGTCATCGGCGATGTTCCCTCACGCCAGGCACTCGCCTGGCGTGATATTTAGAGGTAGGATCAGAGGTCTGCCATAAGCCGTTTCGCCCAGTCGCTATAATATCTCTCTTCACACACAGAGGCATGGTCCAGGAGTGCCTTTGCCTGGGCCATATTCTCATCTCCTCCGGCATCGATGAGGGCCTCGGCGAGGTAGACCTGGCCTTCGGCATCGTCAGGGTAGGCCTGGTTGTATTCTTTCAGGTACGAGATGGCCTTTTCCTTGTCGCTCAGCGGCCAGGGCAGCACGTACCAGAAACGGCCCAGAGCCTTGATGGGGCCGCCGGTCGTATAGGTCTTGTCGATCTCATAGGATTTTTCGAAGCTCGCCTGGGTTTTGTCCTTGAGCCCTTCCCGCAGGGCGGTGAGAACACTCACCCCGTCCGAGTAGTTTCCCACGGAGCACCCATACCAGAAATGGCCCTCCACCCTGTCCGGATTGAGGGCAATGGCCTTCTCGCCGTACATCATGCCCATCTTGCCGTACTGCTTGCAGATACCCTCCCAGCCGTCCGCGTTGCTCTCCTTTGCCTGGTTGCAGTATTCCCGATAGGAGCGGGAGGCCTTCCATGCGGCATCATAACTGGCGGGGTCCGACTCCGAGGCCTGCGCATAGAGTTCGGCTGACTTCAGGAGATTGTCGAGTCCTCCCTGATCATAGAGTGCGTCGGCCTGGGCCATGATATCCTGCGCAGCAAGATACCCCGGTAAAACAACCGCGAACAGAACGATCAGACATTCTAAGAGAATCCTCCTCATGGTACTGAACCTCCTTCACACTATATTATAATGATAAATACTATTTCGCTTTCAGGTGTTCTCAAGTGAACGCGGGTGCGACACAGGGGGCAGGGGTCAGGAGGCCCGTGTTCTCTTCGGGGAAGAGAAAAGACCGCCCCAGGTTGTGCGCCGGAGAGGAAAACGAGGGGATCGCCTCTCCTTTAAAGGCCGGCCTGGCGTGGAGCTTTTATGCTTGTCAAAAGGCATGAATTGGCGTAGAAAAAAAAGGATGCAAAATGGGGATCCCTTTTCTCATATGTCGAATGTAAAAGGGATTGCAGTTGATCTCCCTTTCTGCAGGTTCAGGTACGTCGCCATCGAGGGAGATCCCGTCAGAAGCACCGTCTACGACAGCAAGGCCGCCGCGCTCCCACGCCCACACGACGAGGTGGAGAAGCGCGAACCGCCCGTGCGGCGTATCGAGTATGTCCCCCCCGCACCGGTCACGACCCTGGGTTCCGATCCCTTGGTTTCGAGCGCCTCGGTGATCCACGAGCTCTTCTTCGGGAGAATGCGTGCGGTTTCCACGAGCCCCGCGGGAGGGGGCGATTATCAGGTTCTGAAGGAAGAGGCCCCTCACGCCCTGGATCTTTATGTATAGCTGAAGGTGGAAATACGATGATCGGTGTGGTGTCAGACCTGAGGTTCATGGATCACGAAACCGGAGGGTACCATCCCGAGAGTCCTCTGAGAGCTCAATGTCTTCATACCCTCTTCATCAGGGAAGATCCCGGGATAGTGCTCGTTCAGCCGTCCGTCTCGCCGGTTGAAGACATCGCGCTCAACCACGGCAGGGGCTATATCGAGTCCATAGCCCGCGCCGCAGGGAGAGAGTCGGCGGTAAACCTCGATCCAGACACCGTGTGCTGTCCCGATTCGTACGAGGTTTCCCTCCAGGCTGCGGGATCGCTGATCAGTCTGTGCAGAATGGCACTGGATCGAGGAATCGACGCAGGCTTCGCCTGTGTGAGGCCGCCGGGGCACCACGCGAGGAAAGACCGCGCCATGGGCTTCTGCCTGTTCAACAACGTGGCGATTGCCGCATCCAAGGCCGTCAGGTCGTTCGGGGTAGAGCGGGTGGTGATCGTGGACTTCGATGTCCATCACGGAAACGGCACCCAGGAGAGCTTCTACGCGGACAACCGGGTGTTGTACTTCTCGACCCATCAGTACCCCTTCTATCCGGGGACCGGCGCCCTGTCCGAGACCGGGACAGGGGAGGGCGCCGGGTATACCGTGAACTGTCCACTGAGCGGGGGAATGAATGACGGGAACTTCCTGGCCGTATACCGACACATTCTCCAGCCGATCATCGAGGAATACGAGCCCGGGCTGGTGCTGGTGTCCGCGGGTTTCGACGCCCATGCCATGGACCCCATCGGCGGCATGCAGCTCAGCTCGGATGGATTTGCCGCAATCGCGGCCGTCATCCAGGAGGCTGCCAAAAACGTGGGCGCCCCGGTCGTGTATTCGCTCGAAGGCGGGTACCATCTCGGTGCGCTGAAGGAATCCGTGTCCAGAGTGATGGATATGCTCAAGGGAACAGCCACTCCATCCATCGAGCCGCTACCGTTTCCCGGGCTGGAGAAATTCATCAGAGTACACGGGCAGATATGGCCCCTGGCAATGAGATAGAGGGTAAAGTTTCTCGTGTCCGTTGCCGAAACGGCAAGTATGCTGGAACCCAGGACCATCGAGGCGGTGTCGGTAAAAGAGTATCGTCCCGGCGAGGTTATCGTACGGGAAGGGGACGCCAACGAATACTTCTACGCGATTCTCCAGGGAGAGGTCCAGATTTACCAGATGGACAAACCCATCCGCATTCTCTCCGACCGTGACGTGTTCGGCCTCGAGAACTACTACCGGGGGATCCCCTACAGCACCACGGCCAAGGCCATGAAGTCCTCGCGCGTGGCCGCCTACGAGTCAGACGCCATCGAAGACATCGCCTTCAGCAAACCCGGCCTGGTGAGCATGGTCCTGCGCTCGGCATATCTGCAACTGGAGCAGACCACCTCGGTGGCCGAGTCCAATATCCCCTACAGCGAGACCATCAATCTCGATGTACGGGAGTTCGCCGACGGTGAAACCATCATCGAAGAGGGTACGGACGGCACCGAGATATTCAAGCTCTATCAGGTGGAGCAGGGGCTCGAGGTCCTCAGGAAAGGGGTGCGCATCGCCACGATCACAAAACCGGGCGAGTACTTCGGCGAGATGAGTTTTATCCTCAACGAGCCGAGGAGCGCGACCATCCGCTCCTTGGGCAGAAGCGTGGTCGAAGTCCTCCCGGTTCACGAGGGGGGGCTGGAGAAGATCATCAGCGAAAACCCAGAGGTTGCCCAAAAGATCATCTCTTCTCTTGCCCAGAGGCTCAAGCAGGCAAACCTTCTCATCGTCAAATAGAGAGTCTTATCGGAAGTCCATCAATCCGCAGGGTAAGGAACCCTTCTTAGGGATGGGTGCTGTCTTCAGGGGATATCGTCTCCGGAACCCCGAGCACCGGATGGAATCGTCCCGGCATCTCCGTACCCGTGCCCCGGCCCGCACGATGTTCTTTCCATCAGGGCCCTGATCGCGGGAATTGCCTGAAGCGCCGTGTTTCTGCCCTGTTCGATCGTGAGCTCTCCCTTGTTGAACTCCAGGGCCCGCACCCCGTCGACCACCGGTTCGATGAGGATATCGGGCTTGAGGTGCATGAGCATCAGACGGTTTTTCTGATATTGCTGGATGTTCGTGGCACTGAGCATGACCTCGAAGATGTTGAGCATGCCCGTTCGATCCTTTTCGGAAAAGCTCCGGCCGATGAGGGATGCGATCCTGTCCCTGCTCTGGACGAGCTGCTCCTGCAGGGCGATGAACAGCTCGCGGTCACGGGAGGTTCCGGCCTGATGCCTGCCCGTGCTCATCAGCGACTCCCGGATGGACTTCACCCTCGCGGAGAGCCTCTCGGTCCTGAGTGCCCTGAGCGCACGGTCGATGAACCAGGAGGGGAGGTCCTCGTCATCGTGCGACGATTCTTTCTGGGCGCTTAAGATCGCCCGTTTCTGTGTGGCCGGGATCTTATCGGGAAGCTTTGAGTGCAGGTTGCACGCAATGGTCACATCCGGGGAAAGATCGGCGAGAATATCAAGGGGAAGCGGGTCCGAGACGCCGCCGTCCGTCAGGAGCCTTCCGCCTGCCACCACGGGCTTGAAGACGCCGGGCATGGAGATGCTCGCCATGACCGCGTCGACCAGGGGGCCGCGAGACAGGGGGACCGTCTCCCCGGTGAGGAGGTCGGTGGCCACCGCGGCAAAGGTGATCGGGAGGTCTTCGATCCTGATGTCTCCGAGCAGGGAATGGAGAAACTTCCGCGCCTTTTTCCCGGCGAAGAGGCCGGATACCGGAAACACGGGATCGGCATAGAAGCTCAGGGCGTCCATGAACGAAAGACCCGAGATGAGCTCCTTGAAGGCATCCATGGCGCCGCACGCGTACATGGCACCCACAGCCGCACCGGCGCTGGAACCCACAATGATGTCTATCGGGATGCCGTGCTCTTGAAGTACCTCAAGCACCCCGATATGCGCGCCGCCCATGGCCCCTCCGCTGTCCAGTGCAATGCCGACGGTCAGCTTTCTTTTCATGAAGTATCCCCTACCGGATAACGCCTCTGAAATCAATCCGGGACAGGCAGACCGGAAAAACGGACTCCGGTTCTTAGCAGGAAGGCGGGAATAAAGAATATCCCCTTATATTCCGAGTAATTCTCCATGGATGTTTTCTGGTATGGAGGCCCTGTACCCGCCGGCGTGGAGGGGGTCAGGCAGACGGAAACACTCGATTGTGTTCCCGAGAAGAGTCTGCTCTTCCTCGACGACAGGGGTCGTGTACAGTGGGATGCAATCCGGGGCCGGCGGGCGTATCTCGTGTCCGACCTCCCCATCTCCACCCCCCTGCCCGAACAGGTGGTGGGGGTGATACCGCGCGACACCATGGTCATCCAGGCCATTGTCACCCTGTATACCGAGATGCGTGAGTCCTACGACATCGGCGACAAACTCATCCGGTCGCTCAATGAAAAAGAGCTTGCCATCCAGGAAAAGCAGAAGACCATGCTGCGGGACAGCAAACGCTACAATGCCATCATCAAAAACGCCACCGATCTGATCTTCGCGCTCGGACCCACCGGGAAGATCATGTTCTGCAACGAGACCGTCCAGAACTATCTGGATCACGGCCGCACACCGGTCATCGGACGGGCGCTCGTGGATTATGTGGTGGACGAGGACAAGGACCTGGTTCTCGACTTGGTCGTGAGCGGTTTCCGCAAGGGCGTGCCCTCCAAGATCGAGGCCAGGTTCTGTCTTGCCGGGGGAAAGACCGGGATATTCTCGTGCATGAGCACGCCCCTGGCCGAAGACGGGCACATATATGCGCTCTCGGTCATCGGGCGGGACATCACCGACATCCGGTCCATGCAGCACCGGCTCTCTCTGCAGGCAAAGGACCTCACGCTCATGATCAACGGGCTTTCCCACGAGCTGAGAAACCCGCTGACCGTGATCGGTGCGTACATGAAGAGGATCGAAAAAAGAGACAACGGCCTGAAGGCGGAACTCATGGGTACTGCACTGTCCGGAATCCACTCCTCGATCCGGAGGATCGAGGAGATGATCGTGAGGATCGAGCAGTACGAGACCATGGTGAACAGGGGACTCGCCTATGCCCGGACAGACCTGCGACTCTTGATATCCGAGGTGATCTCCCGGCACCCAGCCGCTCCCGAGGTAGATCTCGAAGGCGATGGGGAGCTCATGGCCTGCACCGATGCCTGTCATGTGCAGGCGGCATTTTCACGCATCCTGGACAATGCCGTGGAAACCGGGTCTGAGAGGATTCTCGCCACCCTTTCCCACCACGATGGATTCGCCTATGTTTCTCTGCGTGATTATGGTCCGGGCGTGAAGGACGACATCGAGTCCATCTTTGCCCCATTCTCCTCCTCCGACCCCATGAAGATAGGCCTCGGCCTCACGGAGGCACGCATTGCCATGGTCAAGATAGGATCGCACATCGAGGTGATACCCCAGGCAAACCCGGGCGCGGTCTTTACCCTGAAGATCCTCATGGACCGCAGGAACCTCATCAGGGACGAGGATGCGTGAATCAAGGCCGTAAAGGTTTTTTCTTCAAACCCGCTCTTTCTCGAACACCCCTTCGTATGCCAGAAATATCCTGTTAAATACTCCTCCGCATTCGTTTCGGAGGACGGGAAGGGTGGGGCCTGATTCTCGTTCAGGCTTTCTGCGGGAAAGGGTACAGGGCTTGCCCTTAAGATTTATGATATTGATTCAACGCAAGGAGGCCGTATGGGCTCTGCCGAACCGGTATGTGACGGTGTCTATCTGGTGGCCGGCGCGGGCATTTTCCACATGCAGGATGCCATGGCGTTGGTTATCGACTGCGGCGACGAGCTGGTGATGATCGACTCGGGGGCGGGCAGGGGAAAACCGGTCAGTGCCCGGTCGTATCCATCAGGGCATCGGCCCAGCCCAGGGCGTGGAAGTAGATAGCGGGCAGCTTCTCCGTGTCGATGCCCAGGGCGGAACCGAGGGAGTTCACCTCGTCCCAGTTGCCCCGTTCGTAGCTCTCGGCCAGCCTCAGGTACGAGCTCATGAAGCCCTCGCCGTCTAGCAGGGCGGTCTTGATCGCATGCGACAGGGGCAGCCTTTCCAGCACGTGCTCCATGGGAGACTCCAGGATGGCGTCGATCAGCGAGAAAAGCCCCAGGGTAAAGAGCTGGGACGGATCGGTGCCGCCCGCCTTGAGTATCCCGAGACTCTCGCAGAGCTTGGCCCTGATGACCGAGCTCTTGAGAAGCTCGTCCGGTTTGTCCTGGCTGAGCTCGGACATGATGATCACCGAGAGGAAGCTCTTGATCCCCTTTTCTCCGAGCATGAGGATGGCGTGCTTGATTGAGGTGATCTCGTTCAGCCTGCGGAAAAAGGGCGAGTTCATGTAGCACAGGAGCTTGTAGGAGATTCCCACGTCCCGCTCTATGAGCTTCCTCAACTCGTTCACCCGGAAGCAGTCGTTGCCGGCCTCTGTCATGATTTGCAGGAGGTTCATCTTGAGGGTGGGTATTTCCGTCTCCCGCATGAGCTCGGGCCTGCTGAAGAAATATCCCTGGAAATAGGTGAAGCCCAGATCCAGGGCAATCCTGAACTGCTCCATGGTCTCCACCTTTTCCGCCAGCAGGGTGCAGCCATTGCGGGACAAGACCTCGACATACCTGCGGATGGTGTCCATGTCGGTGTTGAGGAAATCGATCTTGATGATGTCGGCCAGCTGAATGAGACCGATCAGCTCCCTGCGGTAGGTGAAGTCGTCCAGCGCTATCTGGTAGCCCGCGGAGGAAAGCTCTGCACAGCATTGCAGGAAGGGCGCGTCCGGATGCACATCCTCCAGAACCTCGATGGTGGTGATCTGCGGGGGAAAGAGCTGCGGAATCCCCAGATGTATCAGCTCCGGGGTAAAGTTGATGAAGGCGCGCTTCCCGCCGGTTATCTGTTCGATGTCCGAGGAGAAGAAGGTGCTAGAAAGCACCCGCGAGGTGGCACTGCTTCCGTTGATGTCCGGGAAGAAATTCGCTATACCGTCCCGGAAGAGGAGCTCGTAGGCGTGGATAGTCTTCTCCCGGGAGAAAATCGGTTGACGTGCTAGATATACATTCATGGTCCGTGTCCCGTTGTCCCCTCGTATAATGTTTGTGCTGCCTCTCAAGGTATGGAAAGGGGCAAATCATATATCGGTGAATATGGTTCACATCTTGAGAAAAGTACCTGCTGCATCGTGCAGGGAACGACGCTGCCGGTTTTGGCTGTTGACAGCCGAACCCCTGGGCTTTATGCAGAAACGGCCAGGACACAAAAAAAGCGGCGAGGAGACTCAATACAACACATGAGCGTGCAGACACTGACCGGTTGGCTGACGGCGCTGGTACTTACGGCTGCATTCTCCACCTACCTGCTCAAACAGATCGGCAGGGAATACGTCAAGCAGCTATCCCGCGATTACGCGGACTTCGCGGACGCCTACCGGCGCTTCATGAAGTTCATGGTCGGAAGGCACCGGGTCTTCGGCGCGGCCGCCCTGATCGCCCTTGCAGCGCATGCATATCCGGCACTCGCCCGCTCGGCCGTCTCTGCAAGCGGGCTCGTCGCCGCCCTTGCACTGATCTCCGCGGCCGCGGCGGGGGCATGGCTGTTCTTCGGGAAGAAAAATCTGCGCACCGGGTGGCTTTCCGTGCACCGGGCCCTGGCGTTTGTGCTGCTTCTCGCCGTGATCATCCATTTCTTCTTTCCAGGCATGATCGCCTTCTGGTGAAGCTATCCTCCGGTCGTCGGACGATACAGGGATCGGATCGGCCCCCAGGCCTGGCGTTTTCCAGCCCGGGGGTACGCCGCGAGGGCTGTGTAACATCAAAAAATCACTATGTTGACATGGTGAGCTATCTATGATGTACATATAGTTTACCAAGAAATCACGAGGTGAGCGTGTATGGAAGAAACAGAATTACAGATGATTCGCAGGCTTATCCCCAAGAACCAGGAGCTCAAGAAGCTCTGGGATGAGCATATGGACTACGAAGAAAAGCTCGACCAGCTCAACAGGCGGCGATATCTGAGCACAGAGGAAGAGATACGCAGAAAAGAAATCCAGAAACTCAAGCTCAGAGGCAAGGACAGAATTGAAGAAATACTCCGCTTGTACAGGGAGAATGTTGATTCATATTGAATTGATATGTGGTGAGAAGAGGCGCGGAATATGAAGAAAATTACCGGAGCGCAGGCCTTTATCGAGGCCTTGCGGTGTGAAGGTGTAACCCATGCGTTCGGGTATCCGGGCGGAGCCGTGCTCGATATATTCGATGCCATCATGGATGCCCGGGATATCCAGTTCATCCTGTCACGGCACGAGCAGGGGGCGGTCCACGCAGCGGACGGCTATGCCCGTGCGTCGGGACGGGTGGGCGTGTGCCTGGTGACCTCGGGGCCGGGGGCCACGAATACGGTCACCGGAATCGCCACCGCATATATGGATTCGATACCGATCGTGGTGTTCACCGGCCAGGTCCCGACGCACCTCATCGGAAACGACGCCTTTCAGGAGGCTGACATCGTGGGTATCACCCGGCCGTGCACCAAGCACAACTACCTGGTCAAGGACGTCTGCGACCTGGGCAGGGTGATCAAGGAGGCGTTCTACATCGCCCGGACGGGCAGGCCCGGCCCGGTGCTGGTGGACCTCCCCAAGAACGTTATGAACAGCACAGTGAACTTTAAATATCCCGACTCGGTGAGCCTCGACAGCTACTGCCCCACCTACAAGGGGCACCAGGGCCAGATCAGGCGGATCATGGGCGTGATCCTCAAGAGCAGGCGTCCGGTGATCTACGCGGGAGGCGGGGTCACGCTCGCCGACGCGTCGAAGGAGCTCGCGGAATTCGCCCGGAGACTGAAGCTGCCGGTCACCACCACCCTCATGGGCATGGGCGCCTTTCCCTCGGATGATCCGCTGTCCCTGGGCATGCTGGGCATGCACGGCACCTATGCGGCGAACATGACGGTCACGAATTCCGACTGCCTCATTGCCGTCGGGGCACGGTTCGACGACCGGGTAACCGGCAAGGTCGACGAGTTCGCACCCAAGGCCAGGATCATCCATATCGATATCGACCCCACCTCCATCAGCAAGAACGTGAAGGTGGACCTGCCCGTGGTGGGCGACTGCAGGATGGTGCTCAGGGGCATGCTAGCCGAGCTCGCCGGCAAGGACGCCGAGCTGGCCGAGATGGTCTCTCAGACAGAGCCCTGGCGGCGGGAGATAGGCGACTGGAAAAAACAGCAGCCGCTCAAATACTGCAAGAGCGAGAACATCAAGCCTCAGTACGTCATTGAGATGATCGACGAGATCGCTCCCGATGACACGATCATCACCACCGAGGTGGGCCAGAACCAGATGTGGACGGCCCAGTTCTACAAATTCAACGAGCCGAGGCACTTCCTGACCTCGGGCGGGCTGGGGACCATGGGCTACGGTTTCCCCGCGGCCATCGGTGCCCAGGCGGCATTCCCCGGCCGCACGGTCATCGATATCGCCGGAGACGGTTCCATCCAGATGAATATCCAGGAGCTGGCCACCGTGGTCCAGTACAACCTCCCGGTCAAGGTCATGATCCTCAACAACGGCTACCTGGGCATGGTCAGGCAGTGGCAGTCGCTGTTCTACAAGAAGCGCTATTCGCACACCTCCATGGCCGTTGCGCCTGATTTCGTGAAGCTGGCCGAGGCCTACGGCGCAAAGGGCCTGCGCGTCACCAGGCCCGAAGACGTCAAGGACGCCATACGGGAGGCCCTTCGGATACCGGGCCCGGTGTTCGTCGACTTCGTGGTGGACCCCGAGGAAGACGTCTATCCCATGGTGCCTGCCGGGGCGCCGATCAACAATATGCTTCTCGTGTAAGGATGTGAGCTATGAGGCATGCGATCTCGGTTTACGTGGACAATCAGGCTGGTGTGCTTTCCCGGGTGGTGGGGCTGTTTTCGGGCAGGGGGTTCAACATCGAGTCCCTTTCCGTGGCCCCGACCCTGGACCCGGCGAAATCCATGATGGTGATCACCACCACCGGCAACGAGCAGGTGTTGGAGCAGATAAAAAAGCAGCTGAACAAACTCATCAACGTCATCAAGGTGGTCGACTGCGCGGACAGGGACTATGTGGAAAGGGAGATGATCCTGGTGAAGATCAAGGCGGAAAAGGAGACCCGCGCCGAGGTGCTCCGCATCGCGGACATCTTTCGGGCAAAGGTCATCGATGTTTCGCCGAAATCGTATACCCTGAGTCTTACCGGCGATAAAAGCAAGCTCGAGGGGTTTGTGGAGATCCTCACCCCCCTCGGTATCATCGATCTCGTCCGTACCGGCACCGTGGTCATGGAGCGAGAAATGCAAGGAAGGAGGAAGCTGACGTAATGAAGGTCTATTACGATAAGGACGCGGATCTGAATCTCATCAAGTCAAAGAAGGTCGCGGTCATGGGGTACGGGTCGCAGGGGTTCGCCCACTCGAACAATCTGAAGGACTCCGGGGTCGATGTTGTCGTGGGGCTGCGCGAGGGCAGCGCGTCGCGGGCAAAGGCCGAGAAGGCGGGGCTGAAGGTCATGAACACCCCGGATGCGGCCGCCTGGGCCGACGTGATCATGATCCTCATCCCGGACGAGCTCCAGGCGGACGTGTATGCCCGTGAGATCGCACCGCACCTGAAAAAGGGCGCTTACCTCGCGTTCGCACACGGCTTCAATATCCACTACGGCCAGATCAGGCTCCCCGATGGGGTGAGCTGCTTCATGGTGGCGCCCAAGTCGCCCGGCCACATGGTGAGGTATGAATACACACAGGGCAGGGGAGTCCCCATGCTCATCGCGATCGAGGCCGACGCCGCGGGGAACACCCGTGAGCTCGCCCTTTCCTACGCCGGAGCCATCGGCGGGGGCAAGGCGGGCATCCTGGAGACCACCTTTGCCGAGGAGACCGAGACCGACCTGTTCGGCGAGCAGGCCGTGCTGTGCGGCGGGGTCACCTCCCTGATCACGGCCGGGTTCGAGACTCTGGTCGAGGCCGGCTATGCCCCTGAGATGGCGTATTTCGAGTGCCTGCACGAGCTCAAGCTCATCGTTGATCTCATCTACGAGGGCGGGATCTCCAACATGCGCTACTCGGTGAGCAACACGGCCCAGTTCGGCGATATCACCCGCGGACCCATGGTCATCGACGAAGAGGTGAAGGAGACCATGAGGGGGATCCTGGCTCAGATCCAGGACGGCAGCTTCGCCCGCGAGTGGATCCTGGAAAACAAGGCGGGGAGGCCCGTGTTCAACGCCCTGACCAGAATGGGCGAGAAACACGAGATCGAGCAGGTGGGCGAGAAGCTCCGCGCCATGATGCCCTGGATCCAGAAGGACCGCAAGGTCAACAAAAAGGAGAACTAGGTGAAGATCCGCAGAGAGGGCTTTCCGTTCATTTTCGGCTCCGGACTCGTCTCCCTGGTCCTTGCACGGCTGGGGCTCGGGATCGTGGGGCTCATCCCCGTGATGTTTGTGACCTGGTTCTTCAGGGACCCGGAGCGGGAAGTGCCTGCAGGCAAGGATCTGGTCATCTCTCCTGCAGACGGAAAGGTCCTCGATGTGGTGAACACCGACGAAGAGCAGGTGGGACCGTGCACGAAGGTTTCCGTTTTCATGTCGGTTTTCAACGTTCACGTGAACCGCTCCCCTGTCTCGGGCACGGTGATCGATAAACGCTACCGGCCCGGGACCTTCCATATGGCCAATCTCGGAAAGAAGACCGAATCCAACGAGCGGATGATACTCTATATCAGGAACGACGACGGGGTGTTCCGGGTCGATCAGGTAGCCGGGATGGTGGCCAGGAGGATATCCTGCATGCCCGAGGTGGGCGAGAGGGTCGAGGCCGGGCAGAGGATCGGGCTGATACGGTTCGGGTCGCTTCTGGAGTGCTACATGCCGGCGGGCTACACCGCCGCGGTGGGCAGGGGCCGGACGGTATTCGCCGGTGAGACGGTCATCGGGAGGAAAGAGGAGTGAAGAAGAAGACCAGGACAAAGTCAGGAACGCAAACAAGGCGGTCGGTGCCCTTTCTGCCCAATTTCATCACCACGGTCGGTCTCTTCTTCGGGTTCTATTCCATCTCGTTTTCCCTGAAAGGGAACTTCTACATGGCGGCAATCTTGATCCTGCTTGCAGGGTTCATCGACGGCATCGACGGCAGGGTCGCCAGGGCCACCAATTCCACCTCGGCCTTCGGCAAGGAGTACGACTCGCTCTCCGACGTGGTCGCATTCGGCGTCTCACCCGCCATTCTGGCCTTTCTCTGGCAGGTCAACCAGTTCGGCAGGCTGGGGTTCATCGCCTGTTTCCTGTTCGTGGCGTGCGGGGCGTTGAGGCTCGCACGCTTCAACACGGACACATCGGATGTCACGGGCTTTGTGGGGCTTCCAATCCCCATAGCCGCAGCCGCGGTATCGAGCATGGTTCTGCTCTCGAAGCAGATCGGGACCATTCCGCCGCCGGTCATTCTCATGGTCATGTATGCCCTGTCGTTTATGATGGTGAGCGCGATCCGGTATCCGAGCTTCAAGCACATCAACTATCTCAAGGCCCACCCCTTCCAGCTCCTGGTCGCCGGTCTGCTGGTGCTCGTGGTGGTGGCGCTGGCGCCGGAGATCATGATCTTCGTGCTGGTCACGGCATTCATCGCGGGTGGTCCGATCGGTAACGCAGTGGTACAGATCCGCAGTCACGCACGCGAGAAAAAGCAATCGAGAGAGGCAGAGCATGAAAACGTCGCAAGAGAAGATAATCATATTTGACACCACCTTACGGGACGGCGAGCAGTCTCCCGGGGCGAGCATGGACGTGCACGAGAAGGTGCTGGTGGCAAAGCAGCTCGAGGCCCTGGGGGTTGACCGGATCGAGGCCGGGTTCCCAATCTCCTCGCCCGGTGATTTCGACGCGGTCCAGGCCGTGGCCGGCGAGGTGAAGAAGTCCATGATCATCGGCCTGTGCCGGGCCAAGGACGATGACATCCAGGCCGCCTGGGACGCGGTGAAGAACGCCTCCATGCCGGGAATACACACCTTCATCGGCACCTCGGACATTCACCTGAAGTATCAGCTGAACATGAACCCCGACCAGGTGCTCGAGTCCGTGGAACACTCCGTGGGGATGTGCCGCTCGCTCTGCCCTGACGTGGAGTTCTCCGCAATGGACGCAACGCGTTCGGACCGGGACTTTCTCGTGGACGTGTATTCCACGGCCATCGCCGCGGGCGCGGGCACGGTCAATGTCCCGGACACCGTGGGATACACGAACCCCCAGGAATTCTTCGAGTTGATCAGCTATCTGAAGAAACGGGTAAAGGACATCGACAAGGCGGTGATCAGCGTGCACTGCCACAACGACCTGGGCATGGCGACGGCCAATTCGGTATCTGCCGTCATGGCAGGCGCCCGCCAGATCGAGTGTACCATCAACGGCATCGGCGAGCGCGCGGGCAATACATCGCTGGAAGAGGTGGTCATGATCTTCAATGTCCGTAAGGATCTCTACAAGCTTGACACCTCCATCGACACCTCGCAGATCTATCCCGCGAGCCGTCTCGTCTCGCACATAACCGGCATCCCGGTCCAGCCCAACAAGGCCATCGTGGGGGCCAACGCCTTTGCGCACGAGTCGGGCATCCACCAGGACGGCTATCTCAAGGAGCGCTCCACCTACGAGATCATGACGCCCGAGGCCATCGGCTACGGCAAGTCGAACCTCGTTCTGGGCAAGCACTCGGGCAGGCACGCCCTGGCCAAGCGCCTGGAATCCCTGGGGTACAGCCTGGGCGAAGAGGATGTGAACAAGGTTTTCCGGCGTTTCAAGGAGATATCGGACAAGAAAAAGGAAATCTTCGACGCCGACATCGAGGCCATCGTGATCGAGGAGATCTACCGGGTGCCGGACAAGTACGAGCTCAAGCACATCAACGTGAGCTCGGGCACTGTGTCGACCCCTGCCGCCACCGTGGTGCTGGGCGTGGACGGCGAGATCGTCAAGGAGTCGTGCTTCGGCAACGGCCCTGTCGATGCGCTTTACAAGACCATCATCAAGATGACCGGCTTCCATGCCGACCTGAAGCGGTTCTCGGTGAGCTCGGTCACCGGGGGCTTCGATGCCCAGGGCGAGGTGACGGTCGAGCTGATGGACAGAGACACGGTAGCCACCGGCCAGGGCGCAGACCCCGACATTCTCGTGGCATCGGCCAGGGCCCTGGTGAACGCGCTCAACCGCATGGAGTTTCTCAAGCGCAAGAGAACCGGAGACGTTCCCCATCTCTAAAAAGACACAGGTTCCGGATAACAGGCTGACAAGGAGGCTGACAACCGTGGGAATGACTATTGCCGAAAAGATCCTCGCGGCGCATACGGATGCGCGCGAGGTCAAGCCGGGGGACATCGTGAAGGTGAACGTGGACGTGGCCCTGGCAAACGATATCACCGCGCCGCTCGCCATCAGGGCTTTTCAGACCGGCGGGCAGGCGAAGCTGGCGGACCCTGACAGGGTTGTCTTTGTACTGGATCACTTCACCCCGAACAAGGACATCGCCTCGGCCAACCAGTGCAAGCTGGTCAGGGACTTCGCGCATCAGCACGAGCTCAAGAACTTCTTCGACGGCGGCGAGGTGGGCGTGGAGCACGCCCTGCTTCCGGAGAAGGGTCTCGTCCTGCCCGGTGACCTGGTCATCGGCGCGGACAGCCACACCTGCACCTACGGAGCGCTCGGCGCCTTTGCGACCGGCGTGGGCAGCACCGACCTCGCCGCGGCGATGATGACCTCGCAGGCCTGGATGAAGGTGCCCGAGAGCATGAAGTTCATCTTCAAGGGCGAGCTTTTGCCCTGGGTCGGAGGCAAGGATCTCATCCTCTACCTTATCGGCGACATCGGGGTGGACGGCGGTCTGTATCGCGTGCTGGAGATCGAGGGCCCGGCCGTTTCCTCGCTCGATCTGAGCAACCGGCTCACCATGTCGAACATGGCCATCGAGGCGGGTGCGAAGGCGGGAATCATCTACGCCGACGAAAAGACTGAAGCATACGTCAAACCACGGGCAAAGCGGCCGTACACCGTGTTCGAGAGCGCTGCCGACGCCCGGTACGTGTCGGTCAGGGAGTACGACTGCGCCAACATCGAGCCGCAGGTGGCCTTCCCGCACCTGCCCGAGAACGCCAGGCCCATCAGCGAGGTGGGCGAGGTGAGGATCGACCAGGTGGTCATCGGTTCGTGTACCAACGGCAGGATCGAAGACTTAAGGGTCTCAGCCCGGGTGCTCAAAGGGCAGAAGGTCGACAAGGGAGTGCGGTGCGTGGTTCTGCCCGCAACCCCGGAGGTGTTTTTGAAGGCCGACGAAGAAGGCCTGATCAGGATTTTCCTGGAGGCGGGCGCCATCATCGGACCCCCGAGCTGCGGACCCTGCCTGGGAGGGCACCTGGGGATCCTCGCAAAGGGGGAAAAGGCGCTGGCAACCACCAACCGCAACTTCGTGGGTCGCATGGGCGACCCGGGCAGCGAGGTATATCTCTCGGGTCCGGCGGTCGCCGCCGCATCCGCGGTCACGGGCAGGATATCCTCCCCCTCGGAGGTGATGGAATGAACATCCGCGGACGCGTTTTTCGCTTTGGAGACGACATCGACACCGACGCCATCATCCCGGCCCGGTACCTGAACACCTCCGACCCGGACGAGCTCAGGAAGCACTGCATGGAAGACGCCGATCCCGCGTTTTCCTCCAAGGTGAGCAGGGGCGACATCATCGTGGCGGGCAAGAACTTCGGGTGCGGCTCCTCCCGGGAGCATGCCCCCATCGCCATCAAGGCAAGCGGCGTGAGCTGTGTCATCGCGTCGAGCTTTGCCCGGATCTTTTTCCGCAACAGCTTCAACATGGGGCTCCCCATCTTCGAATCGGACGAGGCGTCTGCGGAGGTCAAAGAGGGCGATATCGTAGAGGTCGATGCCTCCACGGGCCTGATCACGGACGTCACCACCGGGAAGCAGTACCGGTCACGGCCCATACCGCAGTTCATGCAGGAGCTCATCGCGGACGGCGGGCTCATGGAGCACATCCTTAAACGGGGCGGGATCTAGCGGGTTTTTATTAATCGGGAAACCGGCAGCACATCCCGCTATTGAGACAGTTACCGGCGGTACTCCAGCACAAGACAGTCACCGGGATTTGCCGCACGAACCGCCAACGGGGTTTCATATGGTTCGTCCTTTGGAAAGGGCAGGCAGCATATGCCTGCCTTTTTTCACAGGCGGTCCGATCAATGCACCCCGTGGGTCGTAAAACAGGAAAGGAATATCATGGCAAAACAATTACGGATCGCTGTGGCGGGTGCGAACACCACGGCGGGCAAAGAAATCATAAGCGTACTTGAAGAGCGGGGTTTCCCGGCCGCGGCACTCGTTCCCCTCGCGACCCAGAGATCGCTCGGCAGCACCGTCCAGTACCGGGATGAGGACATTCCGGTGCAGGCCATAAAAAACGCCTCGTTTCAGGGTGTGGACATCGCGTTTTTCGCCTCGACCGAGAAGATCAGCCGGGAGTATGCCCCTGGCGCGGTGAAGCAGGGATGCACGGTGATCGACACCACGCCCTGCTTCCGGATGGACAAAGATGTCCCGCTGATCGTCCCCGAGATCAACGCCCACCGGATATCCGGACACAAAGGCCTCATCGCGTGCCCATCCCCAGCGGCCGTGCAGGCGGCCCTGGTGCTGGCGCCCATTCACCGGGCAGCCGTGGTCCGCAGGGTGGTTGTCTCAACCTACCAGGCCGTATCCGACATGGGGGACACGGCGCTGGAGGAGCTCACCGAGCAGATCGCCGACCTTTTCAACTTTCGCGAGACCCGTTCGGCCGTATTTCCACACCAGATGGCCTTCAACGTCATACCCCAGACTGACGAGTTCATGGACAACGCCTATACAGCGGACGAGATGCGCATCGCGGACGAGACGAAGAGGGTCCTGGAGGACGGCGCCATCCGGATCAGCGCCACCACGGTCCTGGTGCCCATGTACTACTGCCACTCCCAGTCCGTGAACATCGAGACCGCGAAAAAGCTGCCGCCCGAGAACGCCCGGGCGATACTCAAACGCTCGCCCGGAATCAGGGTTGAGGACAACCCGGCTACGGGAGTCTACCCGCTGCCCGTGTATGTAACCGGACAGGACGAATGCTTCGTCGGCAGGATCAGGGAAGACCTCTCCACGGAAAACGGTATCGTCCTGTGGAGCGTCTCGGACAACATCCGGAAAGGGACCGCTATCAACGCGGTCCAGATCGCGGAGCACCTGATCTCCATGGAGCGGTGAGGAACGATGAACGAACAAGATGCACGAACATCTCCCTGACGCGCCATGCAGATGACCTTGGGGCAGTATATTCCCGGATCCTCACGGGTCCACAACCTGGACCCGCGGGTGAAGCTCTTTCTCATGGGTTTCAGTATCGGTGCGGCGTTTCAAATGGACACCCCTCCCGGGCTGGTATTGTTTTTCGCGGCGTGCTCTTTCGTCACGCTGATTGCAGGCCTGTCGTTCCTGAGGCTCGTCAAGGGACTGAGTCCCTTTCTCTGGCTCTTTGCCATGACCGCGGTGCTCCACGTCTTCATGACCCCGGGAAGCCCCATCCCCTGGATTCCCCATGCCACCTGGCAGGGACTCTCGAATGGTGTCAACACCGGCTTCCAGCTGATCTTCGCCATCTGGATTTCCACCCTCATGACCCTGACCACCTCTCCGCTCGACATGGTGTGGGCCATGGAGTGGTACATGAAGCCCCTGAAGTATCTCAAGGTGCCCGTGGACGACATCGCCCTGCTCATCATGCTGGCTATCCGCTTCATCCCCCTTCTGTTCGAGGAGACCGACCGGATCATCAAGGCCCAGAAGGCCCGGGGCGTTGACATCGAGACAGGCGGCGTCTTCAGGAGGATGCGTTCCCTGGTGCCGGTCATCGTGCCCCTGCTGCACAGCGTGTTTCGGCGCGCCGACGATCTGGCCATCGCGCTCACCTTAAGAGGCTACTCCCCGGGCATCACCCGGACCCGGATGAAGCGCCCCCATGCCGGGAAGAGCGACATCGCCTCCCTGGCAGGCGTGACCACCATCCTCATAGCGCTGATTCTGCTCTAAAAGGGGACCGGGGACGGATTCATTTCCCCTGTATCGAGGCCCAGGTCTTCTACCAGGGAATCCGGCATAGCCCTGAATCCGAACGTGCGTTTCAGCGTCTGGTGGAGTCCGGCCGTAACAATGCGTATCGGCTGGCTTCCGAATGTAACAGCCCAACCCAGAACATCGGTGAACACCGATACCTCGTAAGCCTCGAAACCGTTTGCGTGCAGGATGAGCACTTTTTTCATGATCTCAGACCATATTCCGGGAAATGAATGTAATTTGTGATACGCAATTTTATTTCATGTATGAGAAAACATCCGAGGGGAAAGTTGAGAAGGAGAGAATTGACAAAAGGAAAAGCCCATGCTTTTATGGATAATCCTGATTCATGTTTTATTTATGGAATGAAAAGGAAGGACGCGAGGCGACAAAACAAGGTCTGAAAAGACATCCCCGGAGATATGGCTCCGCCTTGCAGAGAATTCCCTGATCCCGATATGAGAACGGGTGTCGCAAAACGCTGACCCCGGGCTGAGCAAAGGGCGGAAGCATGAAAAAGATCATTTACCTGTCGATCGTAATCGTTTTTCTGGTGGCTGTTTTCGTGAGGATCAATGCCATCTCGTCCCTGGCGGACAAGCAGGCTCCCGGCATCGACCAGTACTACCGCGACAACGGCATTCCGGTCGAGGTGAGCACGGTGAGCAGGGGCGAGTTTCTCGTGTTCTGCAGGGTGAACGCCCAGGTGCTCGGTCTCAGGCAGACCGAGATCGTCACGCAGGTCGCAGCCAAGATCCTCAAGGTACACCACGAGGTGGGCGACCGCGTCAGGGCCGACGAGGTGATCATCAGCCTCGACAAGGAAGACCCCCGCAGCTCCGCCCAGTACCGCCAGCTCAAGGCGGTCTACGAAACCACCCTGCTGAACTATCAGCGCATCCTCGAGCTGAAGGAGTCCGGCGCAGTCTCACAGAGCGAGCTCGATTCGATCAAGATGAAGCTCGACGTCGACCGGGCCAACCTCGAGAGCGTGGTGGAGTCGGTGTCCCTGTCCAGCCCCATCGAGGGGGTGATCCTGGACCTCAATGCCCGCGAGGGCGAGCTCGTCACCCCGGCGCGGCCGGTGGCCGTGGTCGCCCGGATGGACCGCGTCAGGCTCGTCTCCGAGGTGAGCGAGTCCGATATCCGCACCATCCGGCCCGGCCAGAGGGTGATCGTGGACGACGCCCAGGGCGGGGGCTCCAACACCGGGAGCGTGACCAAGGTCTCCCTGAACGCCAACCCGACCACAGGCCTTTTCCGGATCGAGATGGAGGTCGAGAACACCAACTCCGGGCTCCGGATCGGCACCTATACCACCGCACGGGTGGAGGTGCTCCGTGACGGGGAGGCCCTCTCGGCGGACTTGAGGGCCTTGCAGCAGGAACCGGACGGCTCCTACTATATGTTCGTCGTCACCGGGGACCGGGCTTTCAAGAAGTCCGTAGAGATATCCGGGATGAACGACGACAGGGTCCGGATCGTATCCGGCATCGGCGAGAACGACCGCGTGGTGACCAGCGGGTTCACCAGGCTTTCCGACAATCACAAGGTCCTCTTCTGATCCCCGCCGATGAAGACGGATAATTTATGAATATCATCAGGCTCTTCATCAACCGGCCGGTCACCACCCTGATGATGGTGTTCGTGTTCGTGGTGCTCGGGTTCATCTCCTACCAGCGGATGAACGTGGATCTCTTTCCCGATATCGACCTCCCCATCGTGCTCATCACGCAGGTATACGAGGGTGCAGCGCCCGAGGAAATCGAGATTCAGGTCGTCAAGGAGGTGGAGGACGCGGTATCGAACATCAGCGACATCAAACACATCAACTCGAAGATCTACGAGAACTACGCCCTGACCATCATCGAGTTCAATTATGGGGTGGACGCCGACATCAAGGCCATAGAGGTCAAGGACAAGGTTGACGCCGTCACAAAGGACCTGCCCGACGATGCCGATAAGCCCGTGATCGAAAAGTTCGATCCCTTCGACGAGCCGACCCTGAGCATTGCCCTGTTCAGCGACACCATGCCCATTCACAAGATCTACGATTATGCCGACGACGTGCTCAAGGACCGCTTCTCACAGGTAAGGGGCGTGGCGAGCGTGGAGGTGGTCGGGGGCAAGGAGCGGCAGATCAACGTGCGCGCCGACCTTCCGAAACTCATGAATTACGGTGTCTCGCTCGTCGACGTGGCGGCCGCTATAAAGGCGAGGAACCTCGACGTACCCGCGGGCTCGATGGACCGGGGCACCTTCGAGATCGGGGTGAGGCTCAAAGGGCAGTTTCAGACCGTACAGGAGATTGCCGACATGCACCTGTCCGTGGAGAAGCGGGGCATCTTCCAGCTCAAGGACGTTGCCACGGTTGAGGACGGGTTCAAGGACGTCACCTCTGCCGCGCGGTTCAACGGCCACGAAGCCGTGATCCTCGATATCTTCAAGCAGACCGACAGCAACGTGGTCGAGACGGCGGACGGTGTCTATACGGTGATCGACGAGATCAGGGAGGACCTTCCCGCAGGTCTGATGGCCGAGCTCTCCTGGGACAACACCGACTTTATCCGCGAATCCATAAGCGACGCGCTCTCCAGCATCTTTCTCGGCGTGGTGCTCACCGCGCTCGTGCTCTTTCTGTTTCTGGGGGACATCAGGATGGCGATGGTCGCGGCCGTGGTAATACCCACCTCCATCATCTCGTCTTTCATTATCATGCAGGCCCTGGGCTTCACCCTGAACATCGTCACCCTCATGGCCCTGGGAGTTTCCATCGGGGCCCTGGTGGCCAACGCCATCGTCATCATCGAGAACATCTACAAGCACATCCTCGCCCACGACGATCCCAAGGAGGGAACGGTACGCGGGACCTGGGAGGTGCTGGTCGCGGTGCTGGCCTCCGCGGGCACCAACATCGTGGTGTTCATCCCCATCGCGTTCATGAAAGGCATATTCGGCCAGGTCTTCTTTCCCTTCGGGATCACGGTCGTTGCGGCCACGGTGTTCTCCATCATTGCATCGTTCTCGCTCACGCCCATGCTCTCGTACTTTGCCATGAGGAGAACCAGAGATCCGGGAAAAGGGTGGGGTGTCATCGGTCCGAGGCTGAAGTTCTTCGCGCTGGGCGTGGAGAAGGTCAGGGACGAATACCTCAAGGTCCTTGATGTCTGCCTGCGGTGGCGCAAGCTCACCATCGTCTTCACGCTCCTGATATTCGCAGGCTCGGTCATGGTCATGAGATATGTCGGCGGAGAACCTTTTCCGTCCGCCGACAGCTCGGAGATCACCATAAACGCCGAGCTCCCCGAGGATGCCTCCATCGACGCGAGCACGCAGGTGATGCACCGGATCGAAGAGGAGGTGAAGAACATGCCCGAGCTCAAGGACTATTCCTCCACCGTGGGTGGGAAAAATCGCGGCATCAACGATCTGCGCATCCATGCCAGGCTCGTGGACGTCAAGGAACGCTCCAGGAGCGACAAGGAGATCTCAGAAGGGCTCGTTGAACCCCTGTGCACGATCCCAGACCTCGATTTCAGTGTTACAGCGGGCAGGTCCTACGGCAACGAGGGGGACATGGATATCGAGCTCTATGGCCCGGAATATCCCGAGTTGGTCAGGGTTTCGGGAATGGTCAGGGAGATCATGAACGACACGGGCAACTACCAGAGCATCATCAGCTCGTACAAGACGCCCAGACGCGAGATGCGCTTTGTTTCCGATCCGTTCAAATCCACGGTCTACGGCGGCAAGAATGCCGGTCTGGGAGGGACCCTGAGAACGGCGATCGAGGGTGACAACTCATCGCTCTTCCGCCAGGGCGGGCAGGAATACGACATCAACGTCGCCCTGGACGAGAAATACACCAGCTCCATAAATCTCCTGGGCGCCATCCTGGTTCCCCTGGGCAAAGACAAGGACCTCTTTCCCATCAACAAGGTGGGCGAGTTTGTGCCGGCACGCGCCGAGGCGAGCATCGAGCGCAAGGACAAAGAACGCAAGATCACGCTGACGAGCTATCTGAGCCGGCTCAGCCTGACCGAGAACATGGCCATCCTCAAGGAGATGTTTTCATCACTCGACCTTGAGCCGGGCTACCGGATCGAGTTTGCCGGCGACGTGGAGATAAACCAGGAGGCGAACGAAGCGGTCTCGGAGGCGTTCATCATCGCCACGATCCTCACCTTCATGCTGCTTGCAGCGATCCTCAACTCGTTCATCCACCCCTTCACCATCCTGCTCACCGTGCCGCTGGGGCTTGCAGGCGTCTTTTATGCCCTGTTCTTCTCGGGTATCACCATGAACATGATGGCCATGATGTCCATGGTCATGCTCGTGGGAATCGTGGTCAACGGCGCCATCCTGATCATCGACGACGCCATGTCCATGAGGAGGGGGGGAACTGACCCCATAACTTCGGTGAAGGATGCGTGCTCGGATAAGTTCAGACCCATCATCATGTCCAACCTCGCCATCATCTGCGGGCTTCTGCCCCAGGCCTTCGGCGGATCCGGGGCGAGCTTCAGGGTGGCCCTCGCTCTGCCCACAATCGGCGGGATAATCGTTTCCACGCTGTTTACACTGTTTTTCATCCCGGTCATATTTACCTACATGGAACGGCTCAGGAGAATCAGAGCGCCGAGGATTTAGCGGACAGTCGGCCCGCCCGGGCGAGGGGTTGTCTTTTTGGGGCTGCGGGTCAGAGGTCTTCCGACCGCATGAAAAAGGAGCACACATGGGTAACCCGTTTCCCAGGCACAAAACCAAGATCGTATGCACCATCGGGCCGGCGTCCCGGAAAAAGGCGGTGCTGAAAGGGCTCGTTCTGGGAGGCATGAACGTGGCACGCCTCAATTTCAGCCATGGAAACCTCGAGCAGCACGCCCAAGATATCGAGACCATTCGCGGGGTTTCCCGGGAGCTCGGCAGGACCGTGGCCGTCCTGGGAGACCTCCCGGGCCCCAAGATCCGCGTCGGCATTCTCAAAGGTGGCTCGTGTACCCTGCACCAGGGCGATAAGGCGGTGCTCACCACCCGACAGGTGGAGGGCACGTCCGGGGTCATCCCGGTTCAGTTTCCTGATTTTCCCCGGAGCGTGGAGCCGGGCGACAGGATATTCCTGAACGACGGTTTCATCGAGCTCAAGGCACTGGAGAAGAAAGGGGAGGACATCGTCTGCCGGGTGGTTATCGGCGGCGACCTTTTGTCGAACAAGGGAATGAACCTTCCGGATGCGCATCTCACCATGTCTGCGGCCACTGATGAGGATTTGCGGTTTATCGACTTCGGCATCGAGCAGGGCATCGACATGTTCGGTCTCTCCTTTGTCGGCGGGCCTGACGATATCACCCGGGTCAGGGAATACGCGCGGGCCAGGGGGCGAGAGGTTTTCGTTGTGGCCAAGATGGAGCGCAGGGAGGCCGTGAAGAAAAGCGAGGAGATCATCGGGGCAGCGGATGCAGTCATGGTCGCCAGGGGCGATCTCGGGGTGGAGATACCCATCGAGGAGGTACCTCTCGTCCAGAAGCAGCTCATTCTGCAGGCGAATCTGGCCGCGAAGCCGGTCATCACGGCGACGCAGATGCTCGAATCCATGACCGGCAACACCCGCCCCACCCGGGCCGAGGCCACGGACGTGGCCAATGCCATCTTCGACGGCACTGATGCCGTGATGCTTTCGGAAGAGACCGCAATCGGGAAATACCCGCTCAAGGCGTGCCGGATGCTCGCCAGGATCGCCAAGGCGGCAGAGGCCGGAAGGTTCCGGGTGGTCTCCGGCACCATCGTGCCCGAGACCATCAAGAGGACCATCGAGCTCTCGGGCACGTCGATCAAGGAAGCCCTTTCCCTGAATGTCATCAGGTCCATTGTGTCGCTGGGCATACGCTGTGTGGCCGTACCCTCTCGAAGCGGTCTCACCGCGCGGATGATATCCAGGCTCAAGGGAGACGCGTGGGTCGTGGCCCTGTGCATCGACGATTCCGTGCTCAGGACCCTGAGCCTTTCCTCGGGGGTGCACCCAGTGCTCAAGGGTGGACTCTCCTCGGACGAAGACATCATTTCCTCCCTGCGCGGCAACGGGTTCGTCCGGGAAAACGAGGCCTTTATCCTGGTACGCAGAGAGACCTACCACCATCTGGGAGTTCAGAACACCATGAAGATCATCGCCAGGGATTCCGTCCGGTAGTGCGCCGGGAAATCCCGGCCGTTTGCCGGGAACAGGCATGGGAATTGTCTTTACCCCATAACGGGTTATTATGAAATTATAGAGACAAACAATCAGGAAAGGGAGACACATGATCCGTGTAGACCTCACAGCAGAGGAGAGGGATGTTCTCCATAACATTCTGAGCAACTATGTTTCGGACCTCCGCATGGAAATAGCGGACACCGACCGCCAGGATTTCAGGGAGACGATCAGAAAGCAGAAGGAAATTCTGCAGAAGATCATCGATGCCCTGGGGAAATGACGTGAGCCTTAAGCATGCATGAGCCCGCCGGAAGTTTGGAGTGAAGCCCGTGAAACGAGCGGTACGGGCATCCCTGCTTCGACGTGCCCCCGCCGCTCCCGCCCCGGGTGAACCGGCGGTCGTGAGTCTTGAACGCCCCGGGTGATTATCGTTTGTACTTTTCCCTGAATTTCGCTATAACATCCTGTACACACTGTGAAGTCGTATTGAATGTATAAGACACAAAGAGGGGGTGCAGCGTTATGTCTGACGGCTTGGACATTCTCATTATCGACGACGAGCAGGAAGTATGCGATGTCCTGTCCGGACATATCCGGAAGTTCTACACCTGGGGCGAGATCGTCACCTTCACCGACGTGGAGAAGGCGACCGAATACTGCCAGAATCGCGAAGGGAGCATCATGCTGTTCATTCTGGACATATTCGTGGGATCGAGCAACGGGTTCTATCTCCTGGATGCCGTCTCGGACAAATATCCCAACGCCTACCACGACGCCATCATGATCACCGGCAGCGCCAACGAAGATGTGGTGGACATGTGCGTGGCCTCGGGGGTGAACCATCTTCTGGAAAAGCCGGTGAGGCCCTATGCGCTGCAGCTCGCGGTGAGGTCTATTGTCACGAAGTATCTGAAGTTCGCCAAGATGCTGCTCAACAATCCGGACTTTGCGGAGACCATCGGGAGAATCTGAAAGAGGGCGTATTAAAAGGAAGGCGTGTTCCTGTTTTCTTGAGACGCTTAAAAAGGCGGGGAATCTAGCGGTTGGGTTCCTGGTTGCACAGCCCCTGCCAGAGATCGTAGTCGGATACCTTGGTAATGATCACGGCCATCACCTTGTTTCGCGAATCGAAGCGGACCACCTCGCCATAGAGGGTGAGCATGGGCGACGAGAGGTTCACGGTGATCGAGCTTCCCACGATGGTGTGTGCCTTGGGCGGGGTGAAGCGATTCTCACGGTCCTGGGGGAGCACAGGGAATTGCAGGCAAAGTCCTCCCCAGCTGATGTCTCTGGTTTCGGCAACGAGCCTGAAGTTCCTGTCCCTGGTGCTCAGGCTCAGGCGCGCACCTTCCGGGTGCTCGAGCTCTATGGTGATCATTGCCTTGATCTTCTTCTGCCTGCGTGTATACTCTCTCTTGACCGATTCCATGGCACCTTCCTGCATCAAATATACAACGGATCATACCAATTTCCCGGGTAAATTTCAATCCAATGCAATGAATGCCTTTGAATGTCGTTGTTTCATATAGGAAAATAGGCACGTATATGATAAGGAGCGTTCCATGGAGTATATTATAGCCATTGCCGTGCTTGCCCTCATCGCAGCGGGGATCTGGTACCTTTCCCACAGGGCAAGGGGAGAGGACGGAGAGCATATCGTGCCCGGGGTCGCCAAGGCGGCCCAGAGCGGAGACGTGTTCGCCCAGTACAAGCTCGCCTCCATGTATTACGAGGGCAAGGGCGTGCAGCCGAACAGCGAGGAGGCGGCGAAATGGTATCTCAAGGCCGCCCGGCAGGGCCACGTCGAAGCCCAGTTCATCCTGGGCATCATGCATGAGCGGGGCGACGGGGTTGAAAGGAACGACGACCAGGCATACCAGTGGATCTCCACGGCCGCCCAGCAGGGTCATCCCCGGGCGAGAACCCTGCTCGAATCGGACAAGTGGCTCCTGTACCTCGATGCGAGAACGCAGGACAGGGATGAGCCCGGAGAGAGGACGGATGCTCCCGATGCGGGCGGCGATACCCCGGAAGTGACCAGGGAGCAGGTGGACGAGTACATCCGGAAGGCCGAGGACGGCGACATCGACGCCCAGTACAACCTCGGGGTCATCTTTTACCACGGCGAAGGGGTGGCCAGGGATTTCGACCAGGCCTATACCTGGTTCCGCAAGGCTGCAGAGCAGGACGACGCCGATGCCCAGTACAACCTGGGTTTCATGTATGGGCGGGGCGAGGGGGTGCAGAAGGACCAGACCCAGTCCATGCAGTGGTTCAAGCGTGCAGCGGATCAGGGCCACGAAGGGGCCCGGGCGATCATCGAGAAGATTACGAAGAAGTCCGTGCCCGGGAGAAAGCAGTAGTTCCCCAAAACGCCATGGCAAAGACCGGAAAACGATTCTATGCAGTTCTCAAAGGGCTGAACCCGGGTATCTACGACCTCTGGACCGGTCAGGGAGGGGCCGAGGAACAGGTGAGGTCCTTTCCCGGCGCTGTCTATAAGGGGTTCGCCACACGTGACGATGCCCGGGAATATGCGGCCCGGTCCGGATACCCGAACCTGCCCGACCGTACCACCGGGGGGCACCCGGAGACGATACAGCCAGGCTCGCAGGCCCCGGTACGCCGGGAAAACCAGGAAGAGGCCAGGGGCCCGGAGCCACGCACACCCGAACAGGGCGTGGTGATATACGCCGATGGAGGCAGCATCAATAATCCCGGACCGGGCGGCTATGGTGTGGTCATCAAGGAGGGGAAGCGGCGGTGCGAGCTCTCGGGCGGTTTCCGTCTCACCACGAACAACCGGATGGAGCTCACGGCCGTTATCGAGGGGCTCAAGTCCCTTGAGGGAGGCCCTGCACGGCCGGTGAGCGTATACACCGACTCCCGGTACGTGGTTGACGGCATCAGCAGGGGGTGGGCAAAGAGGTGGAAAAGACAGGGCTGGATGCGCGATGCCCGACACCGGGCGGAGAACATCGACCTCTGGGCAGTGCTGTTGGATCTCTCTGAGCGCTATAAGCCAAGATTCGTGTGGGTAAAGGGACATGCAGGCATCGTCGAGAACGAGCGGTGCGACACGCTGGCAAAACAGGCGGCCCTACGCCCCGGTCTTCCCCCCGACCACGCCTACGAGAAGGGCGAGACCGGGGTGAACCAGCCCACGCTGTTTTAGGCCCGCGGCGGATACATCAGGCCGCCCTGGTCTGATATGCGGGTTCCTTCTTCGCGGAGTAATCTTCCCAGACCCTTGTCTTCCAGGATCGGCACGCATCGTGCGCTCCGTATACATGGACCGAGGAACGGGCAACCTTGTTTCTGCGCAGACCGGAGAGGCCGATCATGGTCAGGCCCGCGATGACCATGAACCCTGACTGGGAACCGGATGACGAACCCCGGGCCTGTTGGACAGGGGATCCGTGATAAGAGCCCTCCGTTATGGTCCATTCCTCCCGCACCGAGGCGCAGTGCCTGTCGCAGAGGACCGACACGCACATGGTGTGGGGATCGATCGAGTAGATCAGACCGCCTCCCACGCGGGAAGTTTCGGTGAAAAGCTTGCCGCCCGCCCGGGAAAAAAACGGGGTGTTCCATCCGTCTTCATCAGCCTGCACAAAGAGGTCCAGGATGCCGGGAAGAAAGGCCGTTTCTTGAGAAGGTGCCGGGTCGACGGACACCGAG
The DNA here is from genome assembly GCA_018433085.1 of Deltaproteobacteria bacterium. Taxonomy (GTDB): domain Bacteria; phylum Desulfobacterota; class Desulfomonilia; order UBA1062; family UBA1062; genus Phosphitivorax. The sequence continues at coordinate 250,951 of JAHDRW010000019.1, forward strand.
GAGTGCTCCCATCCGATCGGAAAGCTCTCGGCAAGAGGACCTGCACTCATGCCGAACGCCGGAGAAGCCTGCGTGCACAACGCAAACCAGGCCGCACATACAGATACGAACGCCACTACTTTACCCATTACAAAACGCCTCCTGATTGAAATCGACAATCAAGAAATTATGATGGTATCGATCTTCTTAAGCCAGCACCCCAATAGTGAAAAACACGAAAGGAAATTAAGTGTCGGAGTTAAATCACGGAATGTGATATTTGTCAATCAAATAAGTTCGAAAGAACGATAAAAATCACCCGTTTCCCGGTTTGATAAGGAAAAAGCGGTTTTCGGGGAGCCTGAACGGCACACAGCAGGCTCGCGCCGGGGGCATAATAGCCCTTGCACTCTCCGAAAATATCCCTATGGTAAAGATCATGCTGCTCAAAATATTCCTCGCCTTCACCCTCATTCCCATTGCAGAGATCTATCTTCTGGTCAGGGTCGGCGAGTATATCGGCGCACTCAATACCGTGGCGATGGTCGTGCTCACCGGGGTCGTCGGGGCAACCCTCGCCCGTGTGCAGGGCATGCATACGATGTATAAGATTCGTACGAGCATTCAGCAGCGGAAGATACCCTCCCGGGAGCTCACGGACGCCCTGCTGATTCTCGTGGCAGGGATTCTGCTCCTGACGCCCGGCTTCATCACCGACACGGCCGGCATCGTGCTGCTCATTCCCATGGGAAGGGCAATCGTGCGCAAAAGGCTTCTGAAGAAAATAGGGAGCTGGGCCGATAGTCAGAGGATCCACATCGACATCTCTTCGCGGGATCACTTCTAGAGAATCGTGGGGAGATTCACAGAGAACCCGACGGAGCGAAGGTTGTCCGGTTGAAAAATGCGAGCCTTTCGGCCGGATGCGCCCGGTACACCGGCAGGAAAGCCCAGGCGGGAGCAGACATCCGAAACCGGGAAAACGCAAGGGGGACTATCCGGAGCAGATATGTTCCCAGGACTCGTCGTTGGACGTGCCCGAGATGGAGAGTGCACCCTCTCCCCGGAGGGTGTCGATTCGCACGATAGTGCCGTTGACCGTGAGGGAGTGGGCGGGGAACATGATCCTGATGTGCGCCCCGATGTAATCTCCGATCTGCGATGACTTGATGAACTTGAACAGGTTGGGGGCCACCAGACACATGCCGTTTCTGCTGATGTCCTTTGCATACCCCCGGCCGCTCAGGTATATCCCCATCTTGAGCAGAGCGGTGATCTTCACCTTTTTCCGCTCGTGCCTTCTCTGCTCTCTGATGCCCGCTTTGTCTGCCATACGATAAATAAAACCCCTCTTGTTCTCGGGTGCCGCGATGTCGGTTGAAGGCCCGTGTATACAATGAGACAACGATATCTATAGCGTAACGATATCTGCCGGTCAAGCACCTCCTGAAAGTTTTCGGAACACGAGCACCGTGGTGCCCGACCGGACATTGCTTCAGAACATGTCCTTTCGCCCGATGCCGCCGCAGAAGGGGAGCAGGAGCTGGACCGGTCGTGACGGGCTGTCTTCGGGACGGTCGAAGTTCGATACCGTGATCCCCAGGAGCCTCACCTTTCTGGTACCCGCCTCGGTCTCCTTGAGCAGCAGGAGGACCTGGTCGAGGATCTCCTCAGCATCGTTGAGCATGCGGCCGAGCGTGACGCTCCTGGTGATGCTCTGGAAGTCGTGATACTTGAGCTTGAGCACCACGGTCCTTCCCTTGAGTCCCTTTCTCCTGAGCAGTGAGCCGACAGAGCCGGCGAGCTCGGAGAGCAGCGCTATCATCTCGTTTGTGTCGTCGATGTCCTCAATCAGGGTGATCTCCTTGCCCAGGGATTTCCGTATCCGCTCGGGCATGACGGGTCGGTCGTCGATGCCGTGAGCGATGCTGTGGAAAAATTGTCCCACCTTGCCGAAGAGCCTGACGAGGCGCTCCTGCGGTACCTGTCTGAGCTCTGCACCGCAGGTGATCCCCAAGGACCGCATTTTCTGCTCGGTCACCCTGCCCACACCGAAGAACTTGCCGATGGGGAGCCGATCGATGAACTCTTGCGCCTGCCCGGGAGTCACCACCGTGAGACCGTCCGGCTTGCGGTAATCCGAGGCCGCCTTTGCCAGGAACTTGTTGTACGAAACACCTGCCGAGGCCGTGAGTGCCGTTTTCTCCCGTATTTCCGCGCGCAGCCGACGCGCCGTTTCGGTGGCGGATACAAGGGCCTCTCGGTTGCGGGTCACGTCCAGAAACGCCTCGTCCAGGGAAAGGGGCTCCACCAGATCGGTATACCCTTGGAAGATCTCCATAATCTGCCGTGAGGCCTGCCGGTAGGCGTCAAACCGGGGATGGATGAAGACCGCGCCCGGGCAGAGCCTCCTGGCGCGGGAGGAGGGCATGGCGGAATGGACCCCGAATTTTCTGGCCTCGTACGAGCACGCGGCCACCACGCCCCGGCTGCCCGGATCGCCGCCCACAATGACCGGTCTTCCGCGCAGGCGGGGATTGTCACGCTGCTCGACCGAGGCATAGAACGCGTCCATGTCTATGTGGATGATCTTGCGGATATCTTCCATACATGCCCCTTTTTTCAGACCAGGGCATCCTTTACCTTGAGCTTTGCCTCGATGAGCTGGGAATGGTCGAGGCGGAGCAACCTTCCCAGAGAGTGCACCAGGTGATCTTCATGCTTTTCCAGCTTGCCGTCCGCATAGATGACCCTCCAGATCATCTCGATGACCCGGACCTTTTCCTCCTCGGTGTAGTTCTGGTTGATCAGCCTGGCGAAACGCCAGAGGTCGATGCTCTGTCTCATCTCCACACGGGCATCGTTCATGACGGCAGATGCCTCGTCCCGCTCGAGCCCGTAGTCGTGCGTGAGGATGGAAACGATGGTCTGCTCCTCGTCCTCGCTGAACTCGCCGTCGATATGCGCCATCTCCAGCAACAGCGCGCAGGCGGCCACCGTAATGCCGTGCTCCCCGTGCGATTCGCCGGGAACGGGTTTTTCGCCCGAGCCGAGAATGCGTTTTACGAGATCGATCATGCCTGCTCTCCGTCCATAAAGAAAGAATAACAAAAAAAACCGGGTAGAGAAAGGAGGGTATTTCGCTTCACAACACGGTATCGAACCGCGGTATACCGGTAAATAATCCAAAAAGATTGTAGAGAACCGGCAGTTGTAGTACACGTGCATCAATTACCCGCACGATTTGAGAATCCGTCTGAGAGAACTGATAAGGGTATGAGAAAAAGCAATCCGGACGGGAAGGCGAGAAATCACTCACTGCACCGGCACACAAAGACGCCGGGGAGGGTTTCGGAAAGCCGGGGAGAATCTCCCTGGACGTGGTGCAGCCGAGGGCGCACCGTCACCGGCCCGAGGTGTGCGCCCCCCCATGGAACGGGGCGTATCCGAGTGAGCGGATCATGCCCTGTCACGGATATAAAGTGGAGGACTCATGAAAGACAGCTTGCACCCTCCGGTCTATCTCGACTTTAACGCCACCACCCCGCTCGATCCCGCGGTGATCGAGGCCATGAAGGAGTTCATCTCCCCGGAGTTCGGCAACCCGTCGAGCACGCACTTCTACGGGATCGCGCCAAGGCGCGCGGTGGAAAAGGCGCGCGGTCAGGTTGCGGCGCTCCTGAACTGCAGTCCGCCCGAGATCGTCTTCACCGGCTGCGCGACCGAATCGAACAACCTCGCCATCAAGGGGATCGCCGCGGCACAAAAGCACCGGGGCAACCACATCGTCACCACCCGGATAGAGCACCCCGCGGTCCTGGAGGTCTGTGCGCACCTCGAGCGAAACGGGTTCGTGGTGACCTGTCTGCCCGTGGACGCGCACGGACTGGTCGATGTGCGCGCCGTCGAGCAGTCCGTGCATGACCGGACCATCCTGATCTCGGTCATGCACGCGAACAACGAGGTGGGGACCGTACAACCCGTGGAGGAGATCGCGGAGATCGCCCGAAGCCGCGGCATCGCCCTGCACACCGACGCCGCCCAGACCCCGGGCAAGATGTCCGTGGATGTTCAGGCGCTCGGCGTGGACCTTCTGACCATTGCCGGGCACAAGCTCTACGCCCCCAAGGGTGTGGGCGCGCTCTACCTGCGTGAGGGTATCGGCGTGGAGCCCCTTCTTTACGGCGCGGGGCAGGAACGGGGCATAAGGCCTGGGACGGAAAACGTCATCGCTATCGTGGGCCTGGGCATGGCCTGTGAGCTGGCTGCGCAAAACCGGGAACAGGACGCGCTGCACATGAAGACGATGCGGGATCTGCTCCATTCAGGCATTGCAGAGTCGGTCCGCGACGTGCGGCTCAACGGCCATCCGGAGAAGCGGCTGCCCAATACGCTCAGTCTCTCGTTTAAGGGGATCGAGGCCGGGATGCTCCTGGAAGAGATCGGGCTCGACGTGGCGGCTTCTGCCGGCGCGGCCTGCCACTCAGGCGAGGTGATGATATCCCACGTGCTTGCCGCCATGGGGGTGCCCGAGGAATGGGCGAAGGGAACGCTCCGCCTGAGTACCGGCCGCACGACCACCCGGGAAGATATACTCACCGCGGTGCGCGCCATTGCGGACGCGGTCAGGACCCTGCGCTCTCGTTGAACGAACGCGCCCCATGAAAGGGGAGGGGAGCGGTTCATTCCCCGGCTCTTTCAGTCAGCAAGGCATGGTCATGTTCAGCACGTCTTGAACGGGTGCCTTTTTGCCGATGTGAGAGCTATTTGCCCTCGAAGAACCCCCGGACGATCCCGGTGACCTCTTTGGGCTTTTCCATGGGAATGAGGTGCCCGGCTCCCTCGATGAGACGGTATTCGGCGCGGCTCATGGAGGACGCGGCCTTCCTGAGATCGATGTAGGCCCTGTTCTCGCTCAGCTCGCCTTCCAGGACCAGGGCGGGGCAGCTTACCTTGGGCAGCAGGGGCCAGGGGTCGTGGTGCATGCCCCCCATGAAGAGCGAGGCCTCGTGCCTGGGCGAGCAGGCGAGCGCAAGCCCGCCTGCGTGGTGTTCCCTGATACCGTGCCGGATATAGAGGTCGAGCATCTCGCGATCCCAGCCGTGAAACAGGGTTTTCGACTTCAGGTAGGCATATGCCTCTTCCCTGGTGTTCCAACGGGACTTCCGCCGGATGGACCGGGAGGCCAGGGGATGCTCGTCCACCTTGAGGCGCAACCGGTAAAGGTCCTGGGGAAGGAAGATGGGTTCGATGAGGATCAGGCCCCTTGCCGCGAGGCCGAACTCGGTGTGGGCCAGGGTGAGGACCGTGGCCCCCATGGAATGCCCCACGAGGCCGGGGTTTTCGATTCCCAGCCGCGAGCAGAAAAGGGCGAGGTCTTCGGCGAGGCGTAACCAGCGCAGCCCGCCGTCTTCGGGTTCCGCGGACCGGTGGTCGCAGAAGTACGGGGCAACGACCCGGTAGGCGGGGGCGAGCTCCCGGGCTATGGGATGCCACAGCCAGGGAAGGAACCCGGTGGCGTGCATGAGGATGAGGGTGGGTCCCCGGCCTTCATACAACAGGTAGGAAATCTCCGCATCCCCGATATCCTGGGCCAGGGCGCGCGGCTGGTTGTGATCGGACTCCGGCATTGTGCCTCCTTGTATGCGAACCCTCGAACATGCCTGATATATCAATCTCACCGGTAGTTTTATTATAAGAAATACCCTCGTCCGGTTCAATGAGAATGTTCAAGCGAGGCTCACAGGGCTACAACCGGAAAATCTGCCGCCGGGCATTACGCCCCTGCTCCGGGATACCCCCGGACAGGGGCGGATATAAATGCGGGTAACAAAGGCCCGTTACTCCTGAGACGTGAGCTTTTTCAAGGACTTCGCGATGTTTTCCTGCCTGTAGTCGGGCAGCACGAACACGTAGTCGTTGGCCGAAGAGGTTGCCGGGGTCTTCGGGTCATGCGCGGAGTGGAGCGAGAGCGTGTAGTCACGGGCACCTGTCAGCGTGATCGTGAGCTCCGGGTCGCCTGCCTGCTCTCTGGATAGGTCTTCGAGATACCCCTCGCAGTCGAGATTGCTCAGGCCCGAAAGAAGGGCGTCCACCTCGGGCTTGTCCGCTTCGACGCCCGCGGCGTCCTTCCAGACGATCCGCCTTGGGGATGCGTCGTCCTTGTTTCCGCTTTCGCCCTCCTCTTTTGCCGGCTCGATCTCGGTGCGGGTCAGGATCGTTTCCTTGCCCTGTGTGCTGATCCGGATGCCGGTGATCTCGTCCTTGGGGAAGGAGAGCACCTGCCTGTTCCTCAGATCGGCGGCCGCATGCTCGAAATCGCTGCGGAAGCTGCCCTTGGCATGGAACACCCGGTTGTCGCCGGGCAGCGTGACAAAGGTATGCCGGTGCGTGGGAGCGGCCTTGCCCATCTCGAAGCTGCGCTCGAGCTCGGTGCCCGCATAGGCCTTGACCGCGATCCTGTCCGCCTCTCCGAGGCTGTAGCGTTCGTAGCTGCCGGATTCGGACACCAGGTCGGTCAGCGTGAGGCCGACCACTGTTTGGAGCATTCTGCCCACCTTGGCGATGTCCGCCGGATAGCCCTTCGGCTCGATGTACCAGGATCCGTCCTTCTTGCTCAAAGAGACGTTACCATCCTTGGATGCGATCTGAAGCCCGGTAATGGCGCCTGCGTCCACGGCATCGACCCGAGGGATCTCGTAGTTGACCCGGTCGGTGCGCTGGACATAGAGATAACCGGCCAGGGCCGCGATCGCTATGAAAAGAACGATGTACTCTTTCTTCCCCTTCATGACTCACCTCTCTTGCCGAACATGAGCTCGATACGGCTTTTCCGGACGTGCCTGCGCAGGAGCACGAGGAGCCCGAAGCCTACGACCAGGACGGGCAGGCCCACGATGTTGAGCGACTTGATGAAGACCTTGGTCTGGGCCCGCGGGTCGTTCAGGGGGTTGAAGCTCAGGACCTTGCTCCTCATCAGGGCCACGTCCTCGCGGCCGTTCAGCACATCGAGCACGTTCATGATAAATGCCGAATTGGGGCCCTGGCCCTCGGCGTCGAGGATATTGTTCCGGAGCAGGTGGGACGAGGCCACCAGGAAGATCTTGCCCGGCCTGGCCGAGGAAGCAAGGGTGGATGTGCCCTCGAACCCGGAAAGGTCCGGCTTGTCGGAGGGCTTTTCTCCGTCTTGGGCATCGGCGGCCTCGTCAGGCGCTGCAGGCTTCTCGGGAACCGGTTTGTCCACGAAATAGCTGGGGAAGCTTCCTTCCAGCATGTAGGCCAGCGGATAGCTTCTGAACTCGTCCTCCCCGGCGGGAGGCCTGATGAACATGGGGTTCAGGCTGACGTTGTCGCGCATCTCCCACGACCTGTCAGAAGAAGAGAACAGGCGTTTCGCCGTGATCTTGCTTTCGGCAAGACGTTTTTCATCGATCTCCAGAGGCGACATGGCGAGGCCCACCATACTCTTGATGTTTGCCATGGCCGCGAGCTCGCCGTTGATGTTGCGATTCTGGATGATGGGGGCATAGTAGATTTTCTGCTCGCCCCCGCCGTACTGTTGTGGAGAGCGCTGGGTAAAGCAGTTTTCGTCCATGACGATCGACCTGTTCACCCGCACGCCGTAGTGATCGAGCAGCCTTTCCAGACCGGTGTCGATGGGCACGTACTGGGGCATCTGGCCGTAGGGGTTGCCCTGCTGCGGCATGATCTCCTGGAACGAATCCACGAACAGGGCCAGGTTGGTTCCCCGCATGAGTGCCTGGTCGATCTGGTAGAGATCGTAGTCGCTGAAGACCCCGGTGGGCCCGGCGATGACAAAGGTATTGAGCCCTTCGGGAATGCCGCCTTCCCTTAAGTCCACCTGCTTGAGCGAATAGCTCCTGGACAGGAGCTGCACAAAGCTGGTGGCGGGCTCGGTCTGGCTGCCCGGTATGCCGTGAAGATCGAGGGTTCCGTGGCTGGTGAGGTAGCCGATGCTTTCATTGATGCCGATGAGCGACTCGACGCTCTCGGTGATCATCTCGTCGATCTCCCCGGGTGTGGCGAGACTGTACTGGGTGCCGAACAGGGGCACACGGAACACCTGGAGCACCGGCAGGGCCATGGACTGCCCGCCGTGCTCCACCACCATGCCGATCACTCCGCCGCCGGACTTGATCTCGGACTTCGGGATGTCGGGCCACTTGAGGTGCATGAGCCCGTATTCATCGGCCAGGGCCTGCATCTCTTCAATCCCTGAAGGCTCGACGGTCGAGAACGAGAGCTTGCCGTACATGGTGCGGTTGAGCTCGGTCACGATCTCGTTGATCCCGTCGCCGAGCTCGGGCAGCCCCTTGAGGCCCATGTACGGTGCCACCTCTCGGATGGTGGGGGACATGTAGAGCCTGATCTCCACCGGCCTTTCCAGCTTGAGCAGGGCGCTGATCTTGTTGTTTACTTTCTGAATCGTGGTGGTGAGCTTGTATTCGAGCCCGTCGGCCGAGGTGATGGTTGGCACCCTTTCCACCATGTCGCCGTGGACGATGGCCAGACCCATGTAGGCCTTCTTGATCTTGACCTCGTCCTGTTCGATGGCCTGGATCTGGACCGGCTGGATGCCGTAGTCGGATGCCAGCCGCTGGTTTTCGGTGCTGCGGGACGATCCCCCTTCCTCGAGCGGGGTCACGTCGTAGAAACGGTAGTTGAAATACCTGTTGCCGCTCAAGGCATATTCCTCGAGCAGGTCTCTCAGGTAGCGCTCGACCGTGTTGTAGGGGGCAGGCAGGTTTTTCGTGAAGAACACGTTGATGGTGAGCGGCTCCTTGAGCGTGGAGACCACATCCCTGCTGACCTTCGAGAGGGAATAGACCCGGTTTTCGGTGAGGTCGGCCCGCGTGTACAGGGTGATGCCTGCCACGTTGAGCAGTACGATGAGCACGATATATATGCCGAATTTCAGGTACCTCGATTTATTCTGAACAGCCATGGCAGCCTCCTTATCGCTTTTCCTGCATGACCATGTGCGCCCCGTAGAGGAAGGCGAAGATCACGCTGGCAAAGTAGAGCACGTCGCGCGTGTCGAGAATGCCCTTGGAGATGTTCTCGAAGTGATAGCCCGCAGCGATCTGGGTGAACACGTCGACCACCTGGGGCGGGAAGAAGAACACCACCTTGTCGAGGAGCGTGAGCGCGAAACAGATGACCATGCCCGTGATAAAGGCCACGATCTGGTTCTTCGTGAGTGTCGAGGCGAACACCCCGACCGCGCTGTATGACGCCCCAAGCAGGACCGCGCCGATGTAGCCTCCCGCCACCGGCCCCCAGTCGAGGTCCCCGATGAAGGAGATGCTGAAGCCATAGACGAGGGTGGGCACGAGCATGATGGCAGCAAACGCCGCCCCCGCCAGGAATTTGCCAAGGACGATGTCGCTCAACCTCACCGGCAGGGTGAGCAGCATCTCGTAGCTGCCGGAATGGAGCTCCTCGGCAAAGAGCCGCATGGTGACGGCCGGGATCACGAACGAGAAGGTGAGCGGCAGCAGGGTGAAGAAGGTGCGAAGGTTCGCCTGGTTGAAGATGAAAAAGGTGGAGAAGAAGAACCACCCGGTGATGAGCAGGAAGATGCAGATCACGATATATGCGATGGGCGAGACGAAATAGTCCCTGAGTTCTTTTTTGAAGATCTGAAGTGTCCGGGTCATCCTATACCTCCCTGGTGAGATCGCGGAAGATCTTCTCGAGCGACTTGGCCTCTTGGGTGAACTCCACCATGACCCAGTCGGTCTGCTTGACGCAGGCATAGATGCGTTCTCTGAGCCGGTCGGGTCCGCCCGCGAATATCTTCAGCCTGAGCTCCCCGGAATCCGGGGTGTCCATCCGTTCGACCCGCGAGACGCCGTCCAGCGCGCTCAGGGTTTGGCTGGCCGTATCGAAATCCGCGTGCAGCAGGGTGAGATGGATGGTGCGCTCCTCGCCCGCGCCCTGTTTGAGCGACTCGGTGCTGCCGTCGGCCACGATTTTGCCCTTGTCGATGATCACGATGCGGTCGCAGGTGGCCTCGGCCTCGCTCAGGATGTGGGTGGAGAGGATAATCGTCTTTTCCTTGCCAAAGGCGCGGATTATGTCTCTGATCTCGACGATCTGGTTCGGGTCGAGGCCCGAGGTGGGCTCGTCGAGCACGAGGATCTCCGGGTCGCCCATCATGGCGTGCGCCAGGCCGACCCGCTGCCTCAGCCCCTTGGATAGCTCGCCGATGTTCTTGTGCATGATGCCGGAGAGCCCGCATAGATCGACCAGCTCGTGAATGCGCTCGATTCTACGCCTGCCGTCGAGGTCACGGACCCGAGCGATGTAGTCGAGGTAGTCGTAGACCAGGATGTTGTGGTACAGCGGTGCCGACTCCGGCAGGTAGCCGATGAGTTTTTTGACCGCCAGGGACTCGTCGTCGATGGAAAGGTCTTTGATCAGGATGCTTCCCGATGTGGGCACGAGATAGCCGGTGAGCATCCTCAAGGTAGTCGTCTTGCCTGCACCGTTGGGGCCCAGGAGCCCCGTGATCTCCCCCCTTGAAACATCGAGGTCGATCTGATCCACGGCGCAGAAGCTCCCGTAAAACTTGGTCAGTTTCTCCACATGGATCATGGCATTCCTCCTTATACGTTTCCCCTCAGATAACACGAGTGTGATGTGTTTCCGTGTATGCCCCTCATAACAAACCCGGTGAACCCGGCAGGTAAGATAAAAAAGATATTTCCCCTTTGTCAAGGCCCGAGGCGTTGCGAGCAGAACCCTGAAAGCCGAAAGAAATGAGTTCCGGCCGGTGAGAAGAATACTATTTTAGGCGTATATTCCCCAACTCTTGCATACAATTTGCTGGTATCTGCGTCCGTTTTGTGCGAAACCTTGGTAAATATGTTTATAATAATTCCCGGGTGTTGATCATGGTAAAGACAGAATGGAAATCGGAAGAGGAGATCAGATATTCCCTGCGCAACGCGGACAAGGTCGCTATCCTGAGTTGTGCAGCATGCGCCAACCTGTGCGATAAAGGCGGATCGGTGGGTATCCGTATCCTGAAGAAACTGCTTGAGGGATGGAATAAAAAGGTCGTGTTTTCATCCTGCGTGATTGCCTGCTGTTCGGAAGAGATCATGAGGCAGGCGCTGAAAAGGCACAGGCGCAAGATTTCAAGGAGCGATGCACTGATTGTCCTGAGCTGCTCTTCCGGCATCAAATCCGCATGCATGTGCGAGACCGAGATCCCCGTGGTAGCGGTACTGGACACCGTCGGAATCACCCCGATAACAAACCGGGACACTAAGCTGACCCGCAGCGTATGCACCACCTGTGATCATTGTGTCGTTATGTACACCGGAGGAATCTGTCCTCTGGCCGAGTGCCCGGCAAAGAAAAAGTATGGTCCCTGCAAGGATTACCCCGAACACGGTACGCGATGCGCCATCGATCCCGATATCGATTGTGTATGGAAGGATATCGAGAAAACAGGTGATCTCCCGGCACTGAAAAGACTGGAACAGATGCACAAGAACGAGGGAGCGGCGCGTTTCAGGCCGGATATCGTCGGGTGGAAATCCCCGTCCTTACTGAGGGCGATCGCAGGCAAGATAGCCGCTAGACCCTGGATACTGGACAGGATCATACGCTTCATAAACTGATTTTTTTCGCACGGTTGTTTCAGCGGCAGGGGGATGGAGATCCGGGATCAACGGGACGGCCTGAAGGCAGGCTCACCATCCGTAAAGCTCTCTGCACTCCCTTTCGAGACGGTCGCGAAACCGGGGGTCCGCGATGCCGATGAGCGCGCGGCTGCGCTGGCACAGGGAAAGGCCCCTGAGTCTGACCACCCCGTGCTCGGTGGCGACATAGTCCACATCGTGCCTGTTGGTGGTCACCGCGCTGCCCCTCTCCAACGCGCTCACGATGCGTGATATGCGGCCGCCCGAGGCGGTCGAGGGCAGGGCGATGATGTTTCTGCCTCCACGGGAATGGGCCGCGCCGCGGACAAAGTCAACCTGGCCCCCGACCCCGCTGTACTGACGCGGGCCCATGGTGTCGGCAGCCACCTGGCCCAGCAGATCAACCGCGATGGCGGAGTTGATGGTCACCATGTTGTCGTTGCGGGCAATGATGAAGGGGTCGTTGACCAGTTCCACCGGGTGCATCTCCACCATGGAGTTTTCGTGGAGCCACGCGTAGAACCGGGCCGTGCCCATGGCGAAGCTGGCAATGATCTTTCCGGGGTTGAAGTTCTTTCTCCCGCAGGTCACCACGCCGCTCTGTACAAGGCGCATGACCGAGTCGGTCAGCAGCTCGGAGTGGATGCCCAGGTCCCGCTTGTCCGCAAGAGAGCTCAGCACGGCCTCGGTGAGGTTTCCTATCCCGATCTGCAGGCAGTCTCCGTCAGCGATCAGGGACGACACGTACCTGCCGACCTCCAGGTCGTTTTCGTCAGGATGGGAGCGAGGGTATTCCGTCAGGGGCGTGTCGTTTTCCACGAACAGGTCGACATTGTCCATGCTCAGGTACGACGAGCCGCCCGTGTCCGGCATACAGGGGTTCACCTCGGCGATGACGGTTTTCGCACAGAGCGCGGCTGCTTTTGTATAGTCTACCGATATCCCGAGGCTCATCATGCCCCGCTCGTCGGGGGGCGAAACCGTGACCATTGCGACATCTACGGGCAGTGTACCCTCCATGAACAGTCTCGGGACCTGGTGGAAATAGCAGGGGGTGAAATCCGCGAGGTCCTCGGCGAGGGCCTGCCTGGTGCTTTTGCCGAGAAAGAGCGAATGGTGACGGAACGATTCGCGGTATTCTTCGCGGCAATAACGTGCGGAGTTGAGCGAGAGAAGATGGAGTATCTCAACTCCTCTGAGTTCTGGCGCGCGGTCGAGCAGGGCATCGACCAGCAATCTCGGCTCTGCGCAGGCATGGCCCAGCACGACGCGGTCGGACGACTTTACCTGCCTTACCGCCTCGTCGGCGCGGACGAGCCTGTCCCGGTACAAACGTCTCCAGTCTGCATACCGATCCAACCCCAGGTTCACGCTTCCCATGCCTCGACCCGCTCCCGGACGTATTCTTTTTTAAGAGACTACGATAAAGATTGTGTATTCGATTACACCGGGGTTGTACACAAGACAACTTCGGATAAAAAGATAAGACTCTTCCTGACAGGTGAAATCATGGGGAAACATTTGTATAGAGAAAGAAAAAGAAACAGCCGGGAAATAATCAGGAATGGTTTTGAAATCAGAAAGCCCCTCCTCTGCTCATGGCAGTGAAAACTCGTCCAGATGGTCGCACATTACAGAAGTGATTGAAGAAACATTAAATTATAATAATATGTTATCATGAGTCAACTGGGTGCAGAGAAAAGCTGACAGGAAAAGGATTGCAAACGGAACTGCGTTCATTTCCTCGTGTGCCCGGGCAGCGGATGCCCTCAGGTGCGGTCCGTGTTCGGGCCATTCCTGCCCGTTTACCGGGGATGCCCCGCGTTCATCCCGGGTTCGGTCTTTATCTCTCCTGCCGTACAGACAATATTGAAAACATCATTTTCCATGATATTTCAAGTAACTGTTGATTCCATTTTGATCGTGCCCGTTCAAGGTGGAATAGCCTTTTCAACCACAAAAACGATTTCATCAGTGACGGGAAAAAACATCTTGGGGAGGCGGCACCATGTCCGGAAAGCAATCTGCAGGTATCTTCAGGCTATTCCTTGTTCTTTTTCTCCTCGCCCTTTTCGTGAGCTGTGGAGGAGGTTGCATGACGGCAGTGATGGCGATGGCGGCGATACCCCCCTCTCTTCCGGCAAGGCGATCACTGCCTTCAGCTTCACCGCTGCGGACAACCCGCAACTGGGAGCGAACCTCGCGGGGACGGTAAACGAGGCGGACGGCACGATCCTGTTGGCAGGGCCTCTGGATTTGGATGATGTAGCCGGCCTGAAGGCGAGCTTCACGACCACGGGCACGCAGGTGAGCGTGGGGGAGTCGCCCAGGAGAGCGGGCTGACGGCCAATAGCTTTGCCGGTCCTCTCACCTACCGTGTCACGGCAGAGGACGGCTCGACCAGGGATTACACGGTCTGTGTCGCATACTGGAAGCATCCATCGGGTTTAAGCGACAACATCAGCCCTGATGGTCAGAATGCGTACAGTCCCCGGGTGGCGATGGATAATAACGGCAGTGCCGTCATCGTCTGGAACCAGAACGACGGGACCAACTCCCGGATATTCAAGAGCGAGTACCGGTTCTGGGAAGAATAACGGCTGACGCGGGCCGGGGACGGCGCCCACCTGCCCGCGTCATCGTGGTTGTCTCAGAGGGACCGGCGCTCCCGGAGGGTGAACCGCACGTACAGGACAATGGCGATCAGTGAGGTGATGCCTGCGAGGACGATCAGCATGAGACCGTAGTCCCTGCGCACGATCAGCTGCGCCTGGTCTTCGGTGAGCCCCTTGTCCATGAACGAGAGATGGAAGGTATAGCCCAGGGAGAACTGCGGCTCCATGGTCTTTATCTTCAGGGGCACGGCCGGCTCTCCCGGTGCCACGGCCTTCAGCGTCGCCTCGATGCCCAGCCGCGCCTCTGCTCCGTTGATGGTGGAGGTGAGCTTTCTGACGTCGACGGTCTCTATGGCGAGGCCGGTTCCCGGCACCCGGGTCGTGGTTCCCGCATCGATCGTGATCTGCTCGCTCAGCCCGATGAATTCGCTCGTGCAGTGCCCTCCCAGAGCGATGACGAAGGCGATGTGAAAGAGGATGATGCCGAGCCTTTCCGTGAGGCGGTTCTGGCGAACGGCCGTCCTCGTGTACATGGTCGTGCAGACCGCGGTGTTGACCGCCAGGAGCAGCAGGAGCACAAAGAGGGTGATCATCCAGAGATAGAGACCCGGACGTGCCGCCACCGTCTGAATCCAGGCCGGCAGGTTCATGAAGTTCAGTTTCTTGAACAGGGTTTCGTGACAGGTGGTGACCATGACCCCCACAAAGAGGTTGAGCGAGGTGAGGATCAGGAGCCAAAAACCGAGATCCATCCGAGAGAAGAACGTCCACAGGCGCTTCATGGGAACATCTCCGACAAGCTGACGATCATGCGTGAAAACTCGTGATAAAACAGGATGAACGAAACCGGCACCAGGCCCGCGGCCGCGAAGACGTGTTGCACCCGCTGCGATATGCGGGCCGCGCCTGCATGCAGCAGCGCCGCGTACAGGCACCATACACTCGCGCTGACCAGGTGCCGCGAACTCCAGGAAAACGGATAGGACCACCCCGCGAATGCCCACACCGCGCCGAGCACCTGGCAGATCGTGAACATGACGAAACCCCACACGATGCACTGCCGTACGTCCCAGCCGGTGTCGCGGTGAAAGAGGAGGGCTGACAGGGCCAGGAAACCACTCGAGACGAAGAGCGCGATACTGACGGCCTCGGTGAGGAAAAAGGCCGTGCCAACGGGCAGCTGTGTCTTCGCCGAAGGCAGCGCCTGAGCGGGATCGGGAAGAAACGCGGCAAACGAGCAGAGCACCAGGGCAAAGGCGACCACGCGGCTCGGGGTTTTCCGCCCGGTGAGGGAAAAGGCCAGCGCGATGAGTGCGAGGAAGAGCGGCAGGGAGAGCTTCCCGTCGATCATCAGGGCCGGGAACCAGGACCCGTCGACGAATCCCCGCATGATGAGGCCGACTGCATTCATCATGATGCCCAGCGAGATCACAATGTCGCCGGCACGCCCTTTCGGCCGGAGGGAGAACAGGGCCGAACAGGTGTACAGAACCAATGCAACGATCAGGATGCCGTGTTCATTCATGCGGTGTTCTCCTTGCCTAATATGTATAAAACAACACAAATAAAATCAATTCAATTAAGACATGATCAGATAAATTATTTATTTGAGCCTCTTTTTTTAAGGACCGCGATTCTGATCGCAACACGGGTCGAACGGCAAGCGTATGTGACGAAAACGTCTCGTGCGGCGGCTGACGGGGTTTATCCCGAAAGAAACATCCTCCAAGCAGGTTTGAAGAAAGCAAACGCTTTGGCATCACGGTCCGGAATCGTATAAAGAGATGATGAATTACTTCGAAAAGCTGAACAACACGTACACGGCCATGGTGAGGGAGATGAGGTTCCGAGTTGCATTGTAAACGGCATTAGCGCAGGGCGTTTGATATCCTTTAACGAATCCGAAGGGTTGCCGCGATGGAGGTTCTCATGGAAGATCGGGATGAAAAGATAGCACGCGTTTTGAGAGATAAAGTGACCGTGGTGTCCTACGACCCGCGATGGCCAGGCATGTTCGAAGAGGAACGGAGGCATCTCCTGGCCTGCCTTCCTCCCGGGCTCATCGGCAGGATCGAACATTTCGGCAGCACCGCGGTTCCCGGGCTTTGCGCCAAACCCATTATCGATATGCTGGTGGAGGTGGCAAGTTTGCAGAGCACGAGGCAACGGATCGTGCCAATCCTTGAAGCACAGGGTTACGACTACTTCTGGCGGCCGTCGTGGGGAGAGGACACACCGCCCTGGTATGCCTGGTTCATCAAGCGGGACGCCATGGGACACAGAACGCATCATATCCATATGGTCGAGTCAGGGTTCGAGCACTGGGAAAGGCTTCTGTTCCGAGATTATCTCATCGGGCACCCGGAGGCGGCGCGAAAATACGGCGAGCTCAAAGAGAGGCTCTCACGGCTACACCACAGCGACCGGGTTGCCTATACCCATGCCAAGACGAGCTTTATCAGGACAGTCATGCAAAGGGCGAAGAGCGCTTTCACCGGGGCCGAGAGCAGTGTCGTACAAGACCGGGATGAGAGCGGCACCTGAAAGTCGCTGGCAAAAAGCCGTGTCATTGCCTGTGAGGCGGCTCTTCACTACTGTAGTACCAGGGGGAGTGACACGGGGGCCGGCATGGCGCCCGTACCCGGACCTGTAGAGGGCGGTGGTATATGGGAAGGGAAATCGTCTTTGAGACCAGGGGTCTTACCAAGGTATACGGCATGGGCGAGGTGCAGGTGCACGCGCTGCGCGGCATCGACATCGAGCTCTATACTGGTGAGCTCGTGGTGCTGCTGGGGGCGTCGGGCAGCGGCAAATCGACGCTGGTGAACATCCTGGGCGGGCTCGACACCGCCACCGCGGGCAAGGTGTTCTACCGCGGGATGGACCTCACGCAGGCCGGCGACCGCGAGCTCACGGAATACCGCCGCCGCCACGTGGGGTTCGTGTTCCAGTTCTACAACCTGATCCCGAGCCTTACCGCGCGGGAGAACGTGGCCATTGTCACCGAGATCGCGCTGAACCCCATAACGCCCGAGCAGGCCCTCGATCTCGTTGAATTAAGCGACCGTAAAGATTCCTTCCCCGCGCAGCTCTCCGGGGGCCAGCAGCAGCGCGTGGCCATTGCCCGCGCCATTGCCAAGCAGCCTGGCGTGCTTTTGTGCGACGAGCCCACCGGCGCGCTGGACTCCAGGACGGGCGTGATCGTGCTCGAGGCCCTCGAGCGGGTCAACCGCGAGCTTGGCACCACCACGGTCATCATCACGCACAATGCCGTGCAGGCGGAGATGGCCGACCGTATTATATACTTAAGCGACGGGCAGGTGAGCGGTGTCCGTGGCAACGATCACAAAAAGGCGGCCCGGGAGCTGACATGGTAGAGCGATGAGAGCACTCGACCGCAAAATGTTGCGCGACCTGTGGGGGATGCGGGGACAGGCCCTGGCCATCGTCTTCGTGATCCTGAGCGGCGTCGCCACCTACGTGTCCATGACGGGCGTGATGAATTCGCTTCAGCAGACGCTGAGTACCTATTACGCAGAATACCGTTTCGCCGACGGCTTCGCCACGGTGCGCAGGGCACCGGAGCTTTTGCTGGAGAGAATCAGGGAGATACCGGGGATCAACACGGTCGAGACACGGGTGGTCTCGCGGGTGAACCTGGAGATCGCCGGCTTCAACGAGCCGGTGTCCGGTACGCTCGTGTCCGTGCCCGAGGGAGGGCAACCGGTCCTGAACCGGCTCTTCATCCGGGAGGGGCGACTCGTGCAGCCCGGAAGGGAGAACGAGGTCGTGCTCAACGAGCCATTCGCCGAGGCTCACGGGCTAAGGCCAGGGGACCGCATCACCGCTATCATGAACGGCCGGTACCGGGATCTGCGCATCGTGGGCGTCGCGCTCTCGCCGGAGTTTCTCATGCAGATCGACCCGGCCTCCATCTTCCCCGATCCCCGGCGCTACGGGGTGATGTGGATGGGCCGCTCCGCGCTCGAAGCAGCCTACGACATGGACGGGGCATTCAACGATGTCGCCTTCACTCTCGGTCCCGGGGCCGATATCGACGAGGTGATCGACCGGCTGGACCGGCTCCTGAGGCCCTATGGGGGCCAGGGGGCCTTCGGGAGGGAAGACCAGCAGTCGCACTTCTTCATCACCGAGGAGTTCAACCAGCTCGAACAGACCGCTACCATACTCCCGCTGATCTTTCTGGGCGTTGCCGCATTCCTGCTCAATATCGTGATATCACGCCTCATCAGCCTGCAGCGCGAGCAGATCGCCGTACTTAAGGCCTTCGGATACCGCACCGCGGACGTAGGCGTTCACTACGGGAAACTCGTGCTGATCATCGTGCTCACGGGCGCGGCGGCCGGAACCCTGCTCGGCTTCTGGCTGGGCAGCCTGCTCGGGGACCTCTATCTGCGGTACTACCGGTTCCCGTACCTGGAATACGACCTGCAGCCCTCCGTGGTGATCACGGCTGCGATCCTGACCATCGGCGCAGCGCTGATCGGCGTGGCGCTGGCTGTCCGCCGAGCGGTGAAGCTGCCTCCCGCCGAGGCCATGCGGCCGGCGCCTCCGGCAACCTACCGGGCCACCCTGGTGGAGCGTCTGGGGCTCCAGCGCTTTTTCTCCCAGCCCTCCCGGATGATCATGCGCGATCTGGAACGCAGGCCCCTCAAGGCCCTGCTCACCATACTGGGCATATCGAGCTCATGCGCCATCCTGATCATGGGACTCTTTTTCTACGACTCCTTCGACTACGTGATCCACATCCAATTTGGGCTCGCCCAGCGCGAGGACATGACCGTCACCTTCACCGACCCCACCTCCCGGGCCGCTATCTCCGAGCTCAAGAGCCTGCCCGGCGTGCTCCATGCCGAGCCGTTCCGTACCGTACCGGTCGAGCTGCGCCACGGCCACCTGAGCTACCAGACCGGGATCGAGGGAATCCCTCAGGGCCCGTACCTGCGCCGGCTCATCGACATCGATCTGCAGCCTGTTTCCATCCCGCCCGAGGGCATGGTCATCACCGGGAGGCTGGCGCGGATTCTGGATGTACGGCCCGGCGACGAGGTGATCGTGGAGGTGCAGGAGGGCAGAAGGTATACCCGGAGAGTCCCTGTGGCAGGGCTCACCAGGCAGTTCGTCGGCGTGGCCGCGTACATGGACATGGATGCGGCGAACCGGCTGGCCGGTGTCGGCCAGGCCATATCCGGGGCCTTTCTTATGATCGACCGCTCCTTCGAGCGGGAGATCACGGATTCCCTCACCGAACGGCCGCGCGTGGCCGGCATCGCGTTTCAGGATCGGGTGATCGGGGCGTTCCGCGACACGATTGCGCAGACCATGCTCACCTATACATTCATCCTGAGCCTGTTTGCCGGCGTGATCACCTTCGGGGTGGTCTACAACAGCGCCCGGATCATGCTCTCCGAGCGCGACCGCGAGCTGGCGAGTCTGCGGGTTCTCGGGTTCACCAAGGGGGAGGTGACCTATATCCTGCTGGGCGAGCTTGCGGTCATGATCCTGCTGTCCATCCCGCTCGGGCTGGTCCTGGGCGCGCTCGCGAGCGCCGGATTCGCCAGGTCCCTGCAGACCGACATGTACCAGCTGCCCTTTGTCCTGGCCAAGGGCACCCTGGTCCAGGCATCCCTGATCGTGCTCGGCGCCTCGGCCGTCTCGGCACTGATCGTGAGCCTGAGGCTGAATAGCCTGGACCTCATCGGGGTCCTGAAGACGAGGGAATAGATGGCAGAAATGACGCGCAGACGGATTGCGATCGTCGTCCTCATGGTGCTCGGGGCGATTCTGCTGGTATACCTGCTCCTACCGTCTCCCGTGGATGTGCAGGCGGCCCGGGTCGGCTATGCCCCGATGCAGGTGATCGTGGAGGAGGAGGGGGAGACCCGTGTGAAAGACCGGTATGTCATCACTTCGCCCGTTGCGGCCACTATCAGGCGCATTCATCTCGAGGCCGGAGACCGGGTCAGGCAGGGGCAGCCCCTGGTGTATCTGGAGGCTCCCCGCGCGACGATTCTGGACAGGCGCGCCCGCGACGAGGCCGCCGCAGGTGTACGCGCGGCCGAGGCCAGGCTGGAGCAGGCAAGGGAGCAATCCAGGGCCTCAAGGGCGGCAGCGGATCTTGCAGCCACCGAGCTCGCGCGGACACGGGCGCTTTTCGAGTCAGGGGCGGTTTCGCGCCAGGCCCTTGATGAGGCGCAGGCAGCGGCCTCGCAGGCTGAAGCAAACCTGGAGGCGGCCCGGGCCCGGGTGGCGACCGCGCGTGCCGAGCTCGAAGCGGCACGCGCAACCCTGCGCAGTGTCTCGGAAGGCGGAGCGGATACGGGCGTGCAGGACATTATCCGCTCGCCCGTCACGGGCAGCGTCCTGGCCGTGCACCGGAAGAGCGCGGGATTCGTGAATGTAGGCGAGCCGCTCCTGGATGTCGGGGACGTCGAACGGCTGGAGGTATGGACCGATGTTCTCTCTCAGGACGCGGTGAGCATACGTCCCGGGTCGCGTGTGCTGTTCGTCCGGTGGGGCCGGGATGCGACGCTCGAGGGCGTGGTCGACCGGATAGAGCCCCAGGGGATCACCGTGGTGTCCGCGCTGGGGGTCGAAGAACAACGCGTGCAGGTGGTTGCGGACTTCATATCGCCAAGGGAGGCGTGGACCGGCCTCGGCTCGGGATACCGCGTGCTGTCGAGGTTCGTGGTCTGGGAGGACGAACGGGTTCTCCAGGTGCCCGCAGGGGCGCTTTTCCGCGTGCAGGACGGATGGGCCGCATTTGCGGTCGAGAACGGCAGGGCGGTCTTGCGTCGGGTCACGGTGGGGCAACGGTCAGGTCTGGCGGTGCAGGTGCTCGAAGGCCTCGACGAGGGCGACATGGTGATCGTACACCCAGACGACCTCATCGAGCAGGGGGTGCGTGTCAGCACGCAGGAAGACTGAGCCGGAAGGTTCTGGCATTTACCCTGACGCGAAACCGGAAGAGGGCACACGCGATGGGCGGCTCATTGCGTACGCCTCGAAACAGCCCCCGATAACGGAGAACATACAGCCTGGAGTCCGGGGGGGGGCAATCCGCCCGAACCGTGGGCCCGTCCCCTGTGAGCTCCGGGAGCGGCAAAGGGTGTCCGGTACCGGGTGGTCCGCAAAGGGAAATACATTGTCACGGATGATCGAATGCTTGTATATTCATACAAGCCCGGCCCTCATGAGGAAGTGCGGTATAAGTATTGGTCGGAACGTGTCCATGAAGATAGCCTGACCTGCGGGAGTCGTCGGCAATAACCATGAGATGACCTTGATCGCAACGATGATTTCAATTTGCAACAAAGGGCAGGATGAGATAAAACCATAAAGGATTTTATGGGAGAGAAACGAAGATGCCGACGCAGGTTGCCGGTTGTTATCCATCCCAGCATGAAAGCAGGCTCACCCTCAAGGATGGCAGAGAGGTCTTTTTACGGCCTATTCTCCGGACAGACAGAGACCTCATCCTCGATCTCTTCAACCGGATCTCGCCCGAGTCACTGTACATGCGTTTTCTGAAGCACAACCGTGTTCTCCCGGAAGATATACTTTATCATTTCACCCATCTCGACTACGTTGACAGGTTCGCGCTGGTAGCCGTGGTCGAGGAAGAGGGGGACGAGACGATCATCGCGGTGGCACGCTACGCGAATGAACCGCAGGAAAACCTGACCGATCTGGCGATCGTCGTCAGGGACGACTGGCAGAATCTGGGCCTGGGCAAGTCTTTGCTGCTCCGGATCGTCGATATCGGGAGGGAGCACGGCATCAACAGGTTCGTGAGCGTGATGGACCCCGGAAACACCATGATCAGGCAGACTCTCGCAAGGCTCGGCTACGAGGTGAGCTATTCGCTCCAGAACGGGGTCTTCCAGGTGGAGATCGTTGTCTGATATCATGCTCGGGGAGGGACAAAAGGCCCTGGATCCGATATGCACGCCTCCAACAGGTCGGTCGTCGACCGGCAAGGGCAACTCATGGGTGGGGAGAAGCAGAGCAGCCGCCGGTCCGGCGGCAGGGTGATAGCACAAGAAAGCGAAAGGAGAAGGAATAAGATATGATCAAGATCATGCCATGCCTTGATATGAAAGACGGGCGGGTCGTCAAGGGGGTTCATTTCGTAGACCTGAAGGATGCGGGCGACCCGGTTGAGGCTGCCGCCCTCTACCAAAAGGAGGGTGCGGACGAGCTTGCCATGCTCGATATCGCGGCAACGCTCGAAAATCGCAAGACCCGCCTGGAGTGGGTGAAAAATGTGTCCGCGGTCATCGAGATCCCGCTCACGGTGGGAGGCGGAATATCTTCGCTGGAAGATATCGATATGCTGCTCGCCGCCGGTGCGGACAATGTTTCCATGAACAGCGCGGCGGTCAAACGGCCCAGGCTGGTGAGCGAGGCTGCCCGGGAATTCGGCACGAACCGCATCACCGTGGCCGTGGATGCCCGGCGGAACGAGGCAATGCCCTCGGGCTTCGAGCTGGTGGTGTCCGGAGGCACACAGGCCGTGGGAAAGGACGCTGTCGAGTGGGCCAGACAGTGCGAGGCCATGGGGGCCGGTGTGATTCTGCCCACCAGCATGGACGGCGACGGGACCCAGGCCGGCTACGACATCGAGTTCACCCGGGCCATCTCCCGGGCGGTCACGGTTCCGGTGATCGCCTCGGGCGGCGCGGGAAAACTCGAAGATTTCTACCAGGCCGTGGTTGAGGGCGGAGCGGCGGTTCTGCTCGCTGCATCGGTCTTTCACTATCGTCTGCTGAGCATCCGTCAAGTCAAGGAATACCTGCGCGAGAGGGGGGTGGAGGTTTCCCTGTAGCGGCCCGACCTTCAATCGCGCTGCCCAAGACTACCGAAAACCTTTTCGGGGACGGGTTCACATTTCTGCGACTACCGAAGGGAAGGGTACACGTTTCAAGGCATAACTCTTCAAGGCCCGTTTTCGTACACGGGTTTTCAGCAGCCTCCGGAACCGGTTTGCCCCCGATGATCGGGTTACCCCCTTTGCGTCGGTCTTCGGAGGCGGCACTTGAGAACACTTCATCGCCCGGGAATATTATTCGTAGCGGCTTCCATAATGCGCCCCCGGTCTTATCTTCCAGGCCGGGGGGCAAATAATAGAAACAAGGGTGGGGGTTCGGATATGAAAACGATCGCATTTCTTCTCAGTCTCATCGTCGCCGCCATGGGCCTTCTTGGGGTCGCATCACCCGGAATGCTCATCTCCGTGGTCAGGAGGTTAGCCAGCCCTGCAGGGGTGTATGCCGCAGCCGTGATACGATTGATCATGGGCCTGGCGCTTTATCTTTCCGCCCCGGTCTCCCGCATTCCCCACGCCGTACGCACTCTGGGCGACATCACCCTGGCGGCAGGGGCCATCACACCCTTTTTCGGGCCCGATCGCTTCCGGACGCTCCTGGCATGGTGGTCAGCGCAGGGGCCTGCATTCATCCGCGCGTGGTCGCTCGTTGCCGTGGCCTTCGGTCTTTTCACGGCATGGTCCCTGGCGCCGGCAGGCAGGAAGCGCATTGCCCGTACTCCCGCTGAGCAGGAGAGCACGGACCGGGGTGTGGGCCAGGGCCGGGGCTGAGAGACGCGGTTCACCCAAACGAACCGCCATTCGTTCGCTTTCCGGGACAATGCGGTGCACGACCCGGGGGAGGGAGAGCGGGCAAAGGATACAGGGGCAAAAAGGCACGCAGGAACGGAGATCGAACCATGGTGAACACAACCAATCCCATATTCATCGTGTCCGGGGGCGCGGGGACCAGCGGCGAGCAGGTCGTCAACACCGTGCTGGCCCAGTTTCCGGAAAACGGAGTGCCGGTGGTTATCGAGGGGAACGTCCGGCTCGGATCACAAATCGAACGGGTGGTAAACGAGGCGAGAGAGCGCAACGGCACTGTCGTTCACACCCTGGTGGACTCCGTGCTCAGGAGCACCCTGGTCCGCCTGGCGAGAGAGCAGGGCGTCTTCGAGGTGGATTTGATGGGTCCGCTGCTTGACCGGCTCGCATCCGTGCTCGGAAAAGCTCCTCTGGGCCGCCCCGGCCTCTACCGCGAGCTGCGCAAAGAATATTTCGACCGGGTATCCGCCATGGATTTTGCCATGTCCCACGATGACGGCCAGAGTCCTGAAGACTGGCCAAGGGCCGATGTGCTTATCATCGGAGTATCCCGGACTGGCAAGACCCCCCTGTGCGTGTACCTGTCGGTTCTGGGGCTGAAGGCGGCCAACTGCCCAATCATTGCCGGAGTGCCCATGCCCGGTGAGCTCTACGGGATGGAACAGTCGCGAGTGGCGGGCTTGAGCATAGACCCCGATCGACTGCTGGCGATTCGGAGCAGGAGGATGGGGCATATCGGCTCACCGGCCCAGACAGGGTACACCGATCCTTCCGCGATCGAAGAAGAGATATCGGAGGCGCGAAGGGTATTCAACAAGGGCGGATTCTTTGTCCTCAACATGACCGACAGGACCATCGAGGCCGGTGCAGACGAAATCATCAAACGAGTCGGCAGGATATCGCTATGATTCGTGGCGCGGGGCAAAGCATCTTCAATAACCGTCGTTAAAAACAGGGGTTGGATTTTTTACCGTCAGATATAACCCGAAAGGAGGAAAGAATCATGCCGAAAGTGGCCTTTACCAAGGAAAATATCGGCAAGTGCCTGTGCAGCGAGTGCCCTGTCCAGGCGCAAAGCGCCTGTGCCAAAAAACAATATGAAGAGGCGCAGAAGGCCCAGGGGATGCCCAGGCCCGAACAGGTTCCGGGCCTCTACTGCTCTACGGGCAAGGCCCCCTGCCAGGATCTCAAGTGGGTGGAGCACTGCCTGTGTCCGGGCTGCCTCGTATGGGCGGAAAACGGCTTGAAATCGAATCACTACTGCTCCCGCGGAAGCGCCGACCAGAGCAAGAGCGACTAAGCCGGCGGCATCGGCATACATTTATCGAAATGTCGCCATGAATACCCGTACCACGCGCGAGGTCTTCGAGGATCACCTCGATCTCGCCCAGAAAGGCGATCTGGAGGCCGACCTCAAGCGGAACTTTGCCAAAGATTGTGTTCTTCTCACCGGCTACGGTGTCTACCGAGGTCATCAGGGTGTCCGCGAGGCCGCCGATCTTCTGGACAATCAACTGGGAAAAGTGCATTATACGTACAATAACAGGCTCTGGCACGAGGAAGTGGCTTTTCTGGAATGGTCCGCAGAGTCCGGACGCGCAAGCATCGAAGACGGTGCCGATTCGTTCTGGGTGAAAGACGGCCTTGTACGGGTCATGACCATCCATTACACGATCAGGGACAAATCGTCCGGAAACCACGATACAGGCGGTTGAAAAAACGGAGATCATCGGTCACTGCCCGCAGACGACGCAGCAAAAATAAGGGGCACATTCCCAGACGCTTGCGGCAACAATAGGGTCCAGGGATTGCCCTTAAGGCCCATTACCAGCGAAGCTGCAACCAGGTGCCAACTTGAAAAATATCATAAGTAATATCATTTGATTAAGCCAGAAGTATCTTTTTAAGGCAAAACAAACTCAAATTCGATTGCGTTTCATAAAAAAGATCCCAATTGTTGTGCGGTTACATTGTATCTTGCACACAATAAACTGAAGGGGGATTTATGAAACGGAACTGGTCGCAGGAAGAGCTGGAAGAGTGTTTTACAGTCATGGGCAATGAGATGGATCTCGTTGAAACCAAAGCGAGAGATGCAAGACTCGGGTTCATGGTGCTCCTGAAGTTTTTTCAATACGAGGGAAGGTTTCCGAACAGCAAGAGAGAAATACCAAAAATATTGGTGGACTTCATAGCCAGACAAGTAAAAACTTCTCCAAAGGCAATGCTCGAGTATGATCTTAACAACAGAACCACAAAACGTCACCGGACTCAGATACGGGATTTCCTTGGTTTTCGGGCATGCACAAACGATGATCTGGATATGCTAACTGCCTGGCTCTTAGAAACTATAATGCCCAATGATCACACATTCGATCGTATTACAATGACAGCACTGAACAGACTCAAGGAAATGCACATCGAACCGCCAACGCCTGAACATATGGAAAGGCTGATTAAATCAGCAATCCGCAAGCATGAGGATATGTTTTTCAAGAAGATCTATGATTTCATCCCATCATCATCAAAGATGATGATAGATGATCTGCTTAGCCCTGATTACAGTGACGAAGATATCGAATCACTCACACGTGAGAATATCACATTCAATGACCTGAAATCTGATCCGGGCAGAGCCAGCCTTGAATCAGTGCTTAGGGAAACATCAAAGCTAAAGCTTATTCGCTGCCTAGCGTTGCCAGCCAATTATCTGAACACAGTTCCGGCCAAGCTGATCAAGACTTACAGACAACGGGTTTCATCTGAAGATATACGGGAGCTCAGAAGACATCCCGACCAAGTCAGATATGCACTCCTTTCAATGTATCTGTATTCAAGAGGTCAGGAAATAACAGACAGCTTGGTGGAAATGCTCATACAGATCATCCACCGCATAGGAGTAAATGCCGAACGAAAGATCAATGAGGAGCTCTTAAAAGAGATCAAACGTGTTCCCGGGAAGATGGGGCTCCTATATAACCTAGCTGAACCATGTATAGAGTTTCCCAGAGGGACAATAGAAGACGTCATTTATCCAGTTGCCGGCAAGGATATCTGGACCGAGCTTGCAAAAGAAAAAGGATATGCAGGATCGGGATACAAAGATAAGATACACAAGGTTATCCGGTCTTCATACAGCCATCATTACCGCCGCATGGTACCCGAACTTCTGGAAATGCTCGTATTCCGATCAAATAATGACATCCACAGGCCTGTGGTTGAAGCCTTGGACATTCTTAAGAAATACTCGAACAGCAGCATCCGATACTATCCACCGGACGAGGATGTCCCCATTGAAGGCATCATCAAAGCAAAATGGTGGGATAGTATCATTGAAGAAAGTGAGAACGGGAACAGAATCAATCGCATCAATTATGAGATAAGCGTTCTTCAGGCATTAAGGGAAAAGCTCAGGTGCAAAGAGATCTGGGTTGAAGGCGCCAACCGCTACCGAAACCCGGATGATGACCTACCTTTTGATTTTGATGAACGCAGAGAGGAATATTACAAAGCCCTCAAGCTTCCGCTGAATCCGGATATCTTTATCGATGAGCTGAAACATAAGATGAGAGCAGCCCTTGAAAAGCTGAATGCCGGGATACCGAAGAATAAGCTCGTGAAGATACTGTCCAAAGGGAAAGGGCATATTTCTGTATCTCCGCTCGAATCACAGCCGGATCCAATTAATCTTTCCGGTCTCAAAGCGGAGCTGCAACGCAGATGGCCCATGACAGGCCTGCTCGATATTCTTAAGGAAACCGAGATACGGATATCCTTTACCGACAATTTCAAGACCCTTGCAACCAGGGAAGTTATAGACAAGGCTATCCTCCGGAAAAGGCTTATCTTAAGCCTTTACGCCCTTGGTTCAAATGCCGGCATCAGGAGAATAAGTTCAGGTGACCATGGGGAAAGTTATAAGGATCTCCTCTATATCCGGCGCAAGTTCATAACCAAGGATAATCTTAGGAATGCAATTGCTGAGGTCGTGAACTCCATCTTGAACGTCAGGCGTAGCGAGATATGGGGAGAAGGAACTACATCGTGTGCCTCTGACTCGAAAAAATTCGGATCATGGGACCAGAACCTTCTTACCGAGTACCATATCCGTTACAGGGGCCCGGGCATTATGATTTATTGGCATGTGGAGAAGAAATCCGCCTGCATCTATTCTCAGCTCAAAGCCTGTTCATCCTCCGAAGTTGCCGCCATGATAGAAGGACTTCTCAGGCACTGCACGGAGATGGAAGTTGAGAAAAACTATGTAGATACCCATGGCCAGAGCGTAGTGGCCTTCGCTTTCTGCAAGCTTTTGGGTTTCAACCTTATGCCAAGGCTCAAGGCCATACATTCCCAGAAACTCTCACGTGTGGATGCCGGAGATGTATATACCAACCTGCAGCCGGTTCTTGTACGACCGATAAACTGGGAGCTTATACGCCAGCAGTATGACCAGATGGTGAAGTATGCAACCGCCCTTCGTCTTGGGACAGCTGAGACGGAAGCCATTCTGAAGAGATTTACCCGGAACAATCTCAAGCACCCGACCTACCTTGCCCTTGGTGAACTCGGACGGGCTGTCAAAACCATATTCCTTTGTGAATATCTCAATTCAGAGGCTTTACGCCAGGAAATCCACGAAGGCCTCAATGTTATTGAGAACTGGAATTCTGCTAACAATTTCATCTTCTTCGGCAAAGGAGGAGAAATATCCACCAACCGCATGGAAGAACAGGAGGTAGCCGTCCTTTCTCTTCATCTGCTACAGAACTGCCTAGTGTACGTAAATACATTGATGATCCAGCAGGTGCTGTCAGATAAGGAATGGTTCGATCTTATGACGCTGGAGGATTACCGAGCCCTGACTCCGCTTATTTATCTGCACGTCAATCCCTATGGGAATTTCAGGCTGGATATGGATGAAAGAATTCCTCTGGATTACTTGCCTTCAGATGCAGAAGCTTAAGTTCAAAATAACCCCGTTAAAACCGGGGTTATTTATCTCTTGTCTACTACGATATCTCTAATATACCTTTAAAATATGAGAGCTTATGATAGCCTCACGAGATCGACACTAGTGCTGCAAAGCTTCACAGTGCTGATATCACACCTATAACGAAAGAACGTATACAACTTTCCATTTGATAATTATGGTCATGGCCCGCCCGCCTGCACGCAAGGGTAAGGCCGCATGACTGTGTGTGGCCGCCACGGTCCTCCACTGCCCGCTACTGCACCGCTTCTTTGATCTTGGGCTCCATGTCGGGAGTTACATCAGCAGAGCGAGGCGGTATGGGTGCATTTCCTCGAAGACCGTTCCGCTCAATATCATCAACGAGCAGTTTCATCTCGGCGATCTCTCGCACTTGGCTTTCTATTATCACGTCAGCCAGCTTCCGGACACGCGGGTCCCTGATAGTCGCCTTTCGGGCATTGTTGATTGCAATGGAATGATGGGGGATCATCGACTTCATAAACGAAACATCCGCGACAAGGGCCTCGCTCCGGTTCAGGAGCAAAAGCGAAACAAAGGCAAGCGCCGCCACGGCAAGAATGGCAATTTTAGTCATGCTGCCTTTGTACATCGGCCACATGAAGCCGAGCATCACACCAGTCATGACGCATCCCATTACCAGCGAAGCAAGGAACCGATTGATGCTGAAAAAGGCATGATCCAGGGAGTAGATCAGCTGGTACATCAAGAAGAACATGAAGAATGTTGAAGTCCCGATCATCGCAAAGAACCGGCCCCAACCCATTTTCATCGTATCATTGTGCTTCTGCATTACTCAGTCTCCTTGTAAGCTGAGGAATCCGCAACGCTTTCCGATGGAGCGACTTGCCGATAAGGTAAAATATCTTTCACACGCTTAGAAAATCAAATGAAAGAGGCCACCAATTTCGAGAGAAGAGTGTTCCGCACAGTAAAGATATCAAGCACTCGAATGCACGGAGAAAAATTGTCAGCGAATCACACATCTGTACGTCAAAGGTCAACGCATCATGCCATGCCCCATTCCTGTCCCACCCATGCTCATTACGTGCTTAAACATTGTGGCGTGCATTCTTGTCTGCATGAGAATGAAGTCGAGAGCATCTCTACTGCTTTGATCCTCGGCATTTTTTATGAGCCACTCGTAACGGGGTATGAGGTCCGTCTCCAGGTTGTAGCCCGTTTTATACGCTTCCTGGAGGCGTGAGGTTTGCTTCACCGGAGGCACTTCAGAATCCGTAGGGATTCCATATGCGGAGAACAGTTTCTCTTCCCAGGCAATATGGTTGTTCTCCTGCCAAATGATCATGTGGTAGGGCATGTTTACTCCGTACTTGCTGCTGTCTGCCTCGTACTGAGCTTTTGACAGTTTTTCCAGGGCATACACCTGGCGGAAGTTTTTCACCCATTCCGCATTCTTTGGTGCGGGCAGTTTATCAGGGATACTCAGCTGCTGGTCTTGCCCTCCCATCATACCTCCGCACATAGGGCAACGGCCGTTGTTCCACTGGCCGCCTCTCCCCTGCATTTGAGCAGATAGACCGGTTGGAGAGAAAAAGGAAAAAACAAGTGCGAAACTAATGAGCTTCAGCAACAAAGGATAGACTTTCATTGGTTACCTCCATCATTAATGGAAACCTCTACTCACACACAAGTTGGTATCTTATGCATAGATAAAGATTACTCTTCAGGTGGATCTCATCAAGGCTGAATAATCTAGAGCGAACAAATCGTGAGGAACCCGCTTCAAAGAAAAGGCTTTAAGCTGACTCATGCCTTATCCGAGGATCATAACTTTTGTGTCCTAGGATGCTCTTCCTAGAGAAGCTGATCAGTTCTGCTATATTCAAAGATATCGTGATAGACATGCCTCTCCAGGTTATGGCTAGACTCTTGATTGACCACATTGTTAGAATTTAAGATTTTTCACCAACCGCAATATAAGCGAATCCGCCATACACTTCTTGCACAGAGACACTTGGAAAGTACCTTTTCAGCGCCTCCCACGGCTTTCTATCCATCAGATCGAGCGAAACGCCAAAGGGCTTTGTGATCAATACACCCAGACGTACCAGCCATAGCGGATACTTGTCCGGCTTTTTCAAATCTAA
>JAHDRW010000037.1 GCA_018433085.1 Deltaproteobacteria bacterium
AAGCGGTTGCGGGAGCTTGAGCGGGAGAATGCCCGGCTGAAGAAGCTGGTTGCTGAGCTGAGCCTTGACAAGGTGATGCTTGAGGATCTGCTGAGAAAAAACTTTTAGAGCCCAAAGCGAAGAAGGAGGCAGCGATGCATGTGATGGATCGTTTTGGGCTCAGTGAAAGAAAGGCCTGTAGGCTGGTGGATCTGAACCGTTCGAGCAAGCAGTATAAGCCCAGCAAGAGAGATGACAGCGAGATCCGGGCAAGGATACGGGAGTTGGCAGAGAAGCACAGGAAGTATGGCTCTCCGATGATCCATGCGATCTTGCGCAGAGAGGGATACGTGCTCAACCACAAGAGGACGGAGCGGATATATCGTGAGTAAAGGCTTTCTTTGAGGAAGAAGGTCAGGAGAAAGTTGCCCGCTCGTGCTCGAATGCCAATGGAGAGAGCCACCCGGGTAAACGAGGTATGGTCCATGGATTTTGTGTCTGACTCTTTGGCTGGTGGCCGCAAGTTTCGTGTACTGACAATCATAGATGATTTTACCCGGTTTTGTCCGGGGATGGCGGTGTCTTCATCGCTTCCGGCCAAGCGGGTGACGAGATTTCTTGATGAGATAGCGTACATCAGCGGATATCCTGAGCGAATTCGTGTGGATAACGGTCCTGAGTTTATTTCTCGTGATTTCAGTTCATGGGCACGCAAGAGGGGAATCGAGGTTGAGTATATCAGGCCTGGCAAGCCGACCGACAATTCATTTATCGAGAGTTTCAACGGGAAATTCCTAAGATGAATGTTTGAACGAAAACTGGTTCATGAGCATCCAGGAAAGCAGGCGTGTCATTGAGGACTGGAGGACCGAATACAATACCTACCGTCCGCACAGTTCACTCGGGAGATGTACTCCGGATGAATTTGCCGGAAAACACATGGATATGTTAGACACTAAAACACTCGCCTTAAAAATGGCCTAAAGAATGGGGGAAGGTCATATGCCATTCCCTCATCCCCCTTTGTCGCCCCTCGCGCAGGGGCGTGGATTGAAACTCAATCACGATGTACGGGAACCCGAGGTCCAAGCAGTCGCCCCTCGCGCAGGGGCGTGGATTGAAACCTGACAGAGGCCCATGAACCGATCGGTCATGAGTAAAGAGATAAGCCCTCTCGTGAATCAGGGGATATCCTTCGCCTCCGGGGTGTTAAGAAGACCGGTTCCGGCTCTGTGTTTGATATCATGACATGAACCATGATAAATAAAAACCGGAGATTATGTTGGGTGTCTGTAAAAACGGGTGAGGAGGATGCCGATGCCAGGGACAAAAAAGAATACCGGCAAATCGGGGAAGAAGAGGCGCAAGAGTGGCGGGCCCGAGCCTCAGAGTGCTTCACGGGGTGGGGAACGCCTCGCTCCCCGGTTCTCGCAGTTTGCTGCCGAGCGGGTAAATCGGAAAATCATGAAGCTGGTCGAGGGGGAGAGCTTTCGCGATATGGACGAGCTCGACCGCTTCATTACCCGGGCCATGGAAGAGGGGACCCTCGATGCCGCGAGCAGCGGGCCCGCGGGAATGGACGACCCGGTGGAGCAGGCCCAGGAGCTTGCCTTTCAGTCCATGGAAGAGCACGACGACCGGAAGGCCCTGGCACTTGCCCGCAGGGCCCTGAAGCTCGATCCCGAGTGCGTCGATGCCCGGTCGGTCGAGATACAGGTCACCGTGGATGATCCTCTGGAGCGGGTAAAGGCCTGTAAAGCCCTGCTGGAACGGACGCGCAGGGCCATGGGCAAGCAGTTTTTCGAGGAGAACAAAGGACAGTTCTGGGGGGTGGTGACCACCAGGCCCTATATGAGGGCACTCGAATATCTGGCCGACCTGCTGGTCTCGCAGGAAAGATTCGTCGAGGCCATCACCGTGTATGAGGAAATGATTGAGCTCAACCCCGAAGACAACCAGGGGGCCAGGGACAGCCTGCTCGGCCTCTACCTGGGAGAGGGCGATGTACTGAGGGCGCGCTCGCTCCTGAACAGATATCACGAAGACGACATGGCCGTGTTCTCCTGGGGGAGGGCGATAGAGCGTTTTCTCTCCGGCGATCTGCCCGAGGCGCGAAAGGCGCTCAAGAACGCAGTCAAGGCCAATGCCTTTGTCCTCGCCATCATGTCCGGGATCGAGGAGATGCCCGAAGACTATGAGGGCGGGTTTTCTCCCGGCGATATCAACGAGGCCTGGTACTGCCTCATGGAGTTCGGACCCGTGTGGGAGAAACAGCCCGATGTCCTGCCCTGGATCGCATCAGAGATGCCCGGCCTCATCGGAGTCTGATCTGTGATGACCGCGTGAAAGGTCCGGGGCCGTGCACGCCCGGAAGGCGCGGTACGCACGCGGCGGCCTGCCGGAGATTGTGCCGGCTGCCGCGGCTGCAGTCGGCCGACGTGCACACGGGCGGGTGGCTTTTGCGCATCAGCCGCGCGCCTGTGCGGACCGGATGGATGCGGCATTCCCCCCGGGGCGCCTCGATGCCTGCCGGGCACGGTCGGGCATGCTTGCAGCGTAGTCGAAGCCCGGCAGTTTCCTGCGGGCAACTGTCTCGCCCAGGGTGCGCTCGATGGCGGCGATCATCCTCGCATCGTCGCGCGTGACAAAGGTAAACGCCTCTCCCGTGCGCGATGCGCGGCCCGTGCGGCCGATCCGGTGTGTATAGGCGTCGGCCGTGTCCGGGATGTCGAAATTGATCACGTGGGATATGGCCGAGATGTCGAGTCCGCGGGCGGCGATATCCGTTGCCACCAGGACACGGTACGCCCCGCTGCGGAAGCCCTCGATTGCGCGGTTGCGCTTGTTCTGCGACAGGTCGCCCTGCAGCGACACGGCCTGATGACCCGCGTGCGAAAGCTGGCGCGCCAGGCGCTCGGCGCGGTGTTTCGTGCGCGTGAACACCAGCACCGACCCTGTCTGCGTGCGTGCAAGCAGCTCTTTTAAGAGCGCGGTCTTCAGGTGATGCTCCACGGGATACAGGGCATGCGATACCGTTGAGGCCGGCTTCATGTGGCCGATCTGCACCGTGGCCGCATCATGCAGCATCTCGTCTGCCAGATGGCGCAACTCGGCTGGCATGGTGGCGGAAAAGAGCATGGTCTGCCGCTTTGCGGGCAGCACCTTGATAATTCGGCGGATGTCCGGAAGAAAGCCCATGTCGAAAAGCCGGTCGGCCTCGTCGATCACCAGATACTCCACGCCCTTAAGGTCAATGCTCCTGCGGGTGATGTGGTCGAGCAGCCTGCCCGGGCACGCGGCGACAATCTCCACCCCGCGCTTGAAGGCGGAGGCCTGGGGCACGATGTCTATGCCGCCGAACACGGCCATGCTTTTCAGGCCCGTGCCTTTGCTCAAGGCCTTGAACGCCTCGTTGGTCTGCGAGGCCAGCTCGCGGGTGGGGGCCAGGATCAGTGCCCGGATGCGGCGGCGCGGGCCCTGGCTGAGTTTCTGGATCAGGGGCAGGGCAAAGGCCGCGGTCTTTCCGGTTCCGGTCTGGGCAAGGCCCAGCAGGTCGCGACCCGCGAGGATCGGGGGTATGGCCTTTTCCTGAATGGGTGTCGGGGTGTCGTATCCCTGGCCCGCGATGGCGGCGAGAATGTCCCGGTTCAGATCGAATGCATCGAATTTCATTGAATCTCCTTGTTATGGAAGCTGTTTGCGAGGGAGCTTATGGGTGACGGGACATACGACGCCCGAGTGGTGTACTTCCGGCGATAAGCCCATGTCTGCTCTTTCGTTCCCCTGTCTTAAGCTTCGGGGGTTATTTCTGAAAAACGGAAGAGGATCAACGACAGGGCCTTCTGAGAAAAAGGCTTTGATGATATCTTCACGGGCGGACAATGCTTCAAGCCGCCGGTTCGTCATTCAGATTGCGCTCATCCCTACGTGCTCTTTCGTCTGCTGTCAAGCGCAAAAAAATCGTGTAAGGCCTGAGAAGGACTCAAACCCGGCTCATTCTGCCGGAGAAACACAGGGGAGACGCGGCCGGTCTATTCCCCGGCAGGAAGGCACAGGAGGACTCGCTCACCGCCTCTGAGGCCCGAGAGAATCTCCACCGAGCCGTTGTGCGTGGGGCCGGTTTTTACCAGACGGGAGTAGACCCGGCCGTTCTCGACCACCCTGACCATCTCCAAGTGCCCCATCCGGTGCACGCAGGAAAGGGGAACACGGATCGCCTCGCTGGGCCGTTCCCTCGCCAGGGCCTTGTCGAGCGCCTCTGAGAGGATGCCGCCGGACTCTCCTTCATACCTCACCTCGATCACTCGTGCGACCCCGGGCAGGAGTGAGCCCGTTTCCTCCTGGATGACATCCGGAAGGGGACTGCTGCGGAACAAGCCGGAGCCCCAGATCATACCGATCACCACACCGACCGCGACAGCGGTCAACTTCACATACCCCGGAAGAAACCCCTTCCTGCCTGTATACTCATCCATGTGCGACGCCTCCCCATGCATTCAAAAAAGGTGACAATATGTGGGAAACAAACAGGAAAATACAGGTGCGTGTCAATACCCTGGTGAATCAACCTCCTAAGTCCGCTTCTTCGGGACCTTGAAGGTGGGATCACATTCCCGGCATGGAGTGTCCGGAAGCCTGGTGGACGAACGTTGTCCAGGCAGAATCTTTTTTCTGAATACCGGATAGTATGAAGATTTGAATTGACAGCCTAGCAGGAATTCACTACGGTAGATTCATTGAATGCAATGTTCTCATGATGGCTAGTTTCTTCGTTTCTTTTGCGTGGGACTTGTCGGCATCCAGCGGAAAGGGGCTGAATAAATTTCAGCTCCGCGGGTACTGTTGCAGAAGCCCGGGTGAAAAAAGAGCTTCTGAAGGGGGACGGAATTCAGAGGCAAAAACCTTTTCATTCGAGCAACGAAGAAAACACGATACCATCGGCAGATGATCTTCTCAGGGCATTTGAAGCCTTGGGCGCAGGGGTGGTTTTCATCGACCGGAGCTGCGCCGTTACCTATGCCGACACCACGGCACGAATCTTCTTGAACGCAGACGCGGGTCCGCTCAACGGGCGGATGATCTTCGACCTGGTGCCTCAAGGGTTCGGGCGCCTGCTCCGGGAACAGGCGGAACTTGCCCTCAATGGTCAAGGCAGCTCCGGCTTCGAGACATGGGGTCCTGAGCCCGTGATCCGCCGGCTGCGCTGCCGGTGCCTGCCTTCATCCGGGGGCGCGATGGTGGTTCTGGAGGATATCACCTGTCAGGACACGGGGCGTGGAGCAGGCATGGGTCCGGCACTCCCGGCGGGCAAGGGCGGCCGGGTACCGGAGGCCCGGCAGGACCGGTATAAGGCACTGTTCGTTTCCATGCCCCAGGCTGTCCTGGAGTACGACGCTCAGGGCAGGCTCGTGGCGTCGAACCGGGCGGCATCCGAGATCTCCGGGATTGATATGGAGACGATGAGGGGGTGCACCGCCGAGGAGGTGTTCGCCTCGGTTTCCAAGGTCTGCCGGGAAGACGGGACCCCCCTCGATGCCGACTCTCTGCCCACGATCACCTCGCTCGCCACGGGCAGAGAGGTGATGAACGTCGTCATGAAGATCGTTTTCCCGGGCAAACAGGCATATCATTGGGTCCGTCACGACGCGATACCCTGGTTCGAATCCACGGGCGGCAGGCCGGGTGGGGCGTTCGGCATCTTCAGCGACGTCACCGAGATGAAGAACATCCAGGAAGCCCTGTCCATGGTCAACGAAAATCTCGAGCGGATCGTGCAGGAGCAGACAGAGGAGCAACGGCAGACCATCGGGGTGCTCCAAAGGCAGAAGGAGACCCTGAAAGCCGTATTCGACAGCATCCCCGCGATGCTCGTTTTCCATGACTCGTCCCGGCAAACGACCATGGCCAATCGCGCATTCGAGCTGCTTACCGGCTGGTCTCTGGCCGATGGAGGTGTCACGGACCTCATGGCCGCCCTCTTTCCCAACCGGGAATACCGGGAAGAGGCATGGGACTTCATGATGGTTGCAAGCGGGGCATGGAAGGACTTCGAAATCACCACCCGTTCGGGCGAGCCACTTACCAGCTCGTGGCTGAGCGTGCGCCTCTCGGACGGCTCGCTGATTGGCGTGGGGGTCGATCAGAGGCTCTGCAGGCTCTGCGCGCAGATGGGCAACGACCTGGCGAAGTTCGCGGCCGCGGTGGAACAGGCCGAAGAGGGGATCGCCCTGGTCAGCCTCGACGAGACCGTGGAGTACATCAACCCGGCCTTTGAGTCCATCACCGGGTACACGCGCTCCGAGGTGATCGGCCGGAGGCTCCGCAGCTTCGTGGATTATCTCGCCGATGAGCGGCACGAAGAGATCCTCGACTCCATCGCCTCCCGGCAGAGGGCCTGGAGAGGCAGACAGAAGAGGAGGAGGAAAAACGGCGAGATCTTCGACGCCAGCATCAGCATCACCCCGATACGCGACGATGCCGGCCGTGTCATGAATTTTGTGTCAATCATGCGGGACATCACCCGGGAAACGGTGGCCCTCGAACAGCTTCAGCACGCCCGCAAGATGGAGGCCCTGGGCACCCTGGCCGGAGGCATCGCCCATGATCTCAAGAACATCTTCTCCCCGATCCTGCTCGACACCGAAACCCTGATGCAGGACATGGGCGTCCAGCATCCCTTCTATCCCGTGATCGATGAAATCCACAAGGCAACCACCCTGGGAATAGATCTGGTGAAGCAGATCCATACCTTCAGCCACGGCACGCCCCGCGAGAAGGCGCCCCTGGATATGTATCCCCTGGTAAGGCGGTCTCTGTCGTTTCTCAGGTCGATCATGTCGCCGATAGTCGACATCGATCACCGTCTGTGCCAGGAGGGAGCCGTAGTCATGGCGGACGCCACACAGATCCAGCAGGTGCTCATGAACCTCGGCATCAATGCCAGGCACGCCATGCGCAGGAAGGGCGGTCTGCTGACCGTGGGGCTCGCCAAGGTCGACCTGGATGACAAAGCCGCTGCCGAAATAAGCCCCGATCTGGCTCCCGGGCCTTACGTGGAGATGGTGATGGAGGACACGGGCGAGGGCATGGACACCAGGATCGTCGACCGCATTTTCGAGCCTTTTTTCACCACCAAGAAGCCGGGAGAAGGTTCGGGCATGGGTCTGGCCGTGGTGCACGGCATCGTCAGCGACCACAGGGGGGTAATAACGGTCCGGACCAAGCCGGGCGAAGGCTCGACGTTCAGGGTTCTGCTGCCCCGGCTCCCGGAGGACGCCTTGGTGATAAGGCCCGGCAAGGGATAAGCGCCGCCGCGCCTGAAAAAAGAAACGGGGCCGTGCCCGGCGCCAACGCCCATGCCCGGCCCCGCATATGAAAAGGGGTTGTCGTATGCCTGTTGCTTTTAGAATCTACTTTTCGGGATCGATCGCCACGAAGTGTGATCCCCGGTCGTCCTTGATAAAGAGAAGGACCGGCTTCTTCCCGCCCTTTTTCAGGGCGTTCTCGAACTCCTCGACGTTCTTGACGGGCCTGCGGTTTACCTCCTTGACGAGCATTCCGGGCCTGATGCCCGATCGGGCGGCTGCAGAACCCTGATCAACCCCGGTGACCACGACCCCGCTCTCGTTCTCGAAGCCGTACTGCTTCGCGAGGTCCCCGGTCAGGGTAGCCACGCTCATGCCCAGGCTGCTCATGCCTTCCGACCGCGACGATGTGAGCATGTCTTCCGACAGCTTCTCCACCTTGACGCTCAGGGTTTTGCTCTTGCCGTCGCGGACCACGCCGACCTTTATCGTGGTGCCGGGCACGGTCATCGCCACTTCGTTGCGCAGGCTCGCGGATGTATCGACCGGCTTGCCGTCCAGGCTCACGATGACATCGCCCTGCTTCATGCCGGCCTTTTCCGCCGGGGTGTCGGGCATGACTTGTGAGACGAGCACTCCCTCGGTGTCGCTCAGGCCGAACGACTTTGCCAGCTCAGCGGTGAGGTCTTGGATGGTCACGCCCAGGTACCCGCGGGTGACGTTCCCGTGTTCGATGAGCTGCGTGTAGATATTCTTTGCCATGTTGACGGGGATGGCGAAGCCGATGCCCATGTATCCTCCGCCATTGCGGCTGTAGATGGCCGTGTTGATGCCCACCACCTTGCCCTGGAGGTCGACGAGGGGCCCGCCGGAGTTGCCCGGGTTGATGGCGGCGTCGGTCTGGATGAAGTCTTCATAGTCCGTGATTCCCACGCTGCTGCGTCCCTTGGCGCTCACGATTCCTGCGGTGAGCGTGTGCGAGAGGCCGAAGGGATTGCCCAGCGCCAGAACCCATTCGCCCACCTCGATCCGGTCGGAATCCCCCAGGGGGAGAACCGGCAGGTTCTTGGCATCGATCTTGATCACCGCCACATCGGTCGGCGGGTCGGTGCCCACGGTCTTTGCCGTGAACTCGCGGCCGTCGAGGAGTTTTACCGTCACCCTGTCCGCGTCGCCCACCACGTGATTATTCGTGAGGATATACCCGTCCGGGGTGATGATGAACCCCGATCCCTGGCTCTGTACCTGACGTTTCTGCTGCTGGGGAATCTGGGGGAATCCGGGTCCGGGCTCGCCGAAAAAGCGTTTGAAAAACTCGTCTTCAAAGGGCGATCGGTGTCTGAGAAAGGGTCCCTGGCTCACGGTCTTCTCGACCCTGATGAATACGACCGCAGGCGAGACGTTCTTCGCGACCGAGGCAAAGGCATTGCCTGTTTCCCTGAGGTTTTCCAGGGCCTTGTCCTGGGCCTGCGCCACGCCGGGCATACCCAGGAAAATGAGGGCGATGAAGAACCATGCGACTCCAAGCACATGGAGAAGCGTGATGCGGTGCTCTTTTTTTTGTGCAGCCTTGCGCATTCATGAACCTCCTGATGATATCTCGTATTTTTCTTTATTGCTTGCAAGACACTGAGGCAAAACCAGTGCCATTTATAACTCAATGATAATAGGAATGATAACTTATCCGGTCAAGGAGATGTCTGTATACGGGTGTATGGATAATTTACACATGTGTAAACAAATTAAACAGGCTGGAAGGGCGGCTATAGTTCTTTCCGGACCCGGTGAGGCCGGAGGAACGGGGGCGATCGTTTTGATCCTGGCGGGTCCGTGCGAGTTCCGGGAGGGTCGGGCAGGAATGGAACCTCCTTCGCGTTCGTTTTTTAATGACGCGAAGGATCGAGGGATTTGCCCTCATGATCCATACCGCTGTTCCGGCCGGACCCTCCCGGGTGTTGTCGCCTGCGGGGCGGGGTTACGATTTGTTTCTCATCTGCGCCGTCAGGGGATGATCCTCCGGCAGGTGGTCGGGGGCGTGTTTTTCCTCCTGGATGGTGTCGTTGTTCTCGATAGGAACCACGTTGAGGGTGCCGGCAAAGGATATCCAGTGGGGCAGGTCGAGCTTCTTGCCTTCGGGATGGTTCCAGGTCCGGTACCAGAAGATGTCGTTGACCGACTTCCGGTTCTCCATGGCCTGCTGCTCCGCGATCATGGCGTCCTGCTCGCGCTTGGCGCAGATGGAGATGATGGCCTGCATCTTGTCGCCCGGGGACATGGCCGGTCTCAGTATGTCGGTAAACCCGATGCCAACGCCGCTCTTGAGCACCTCTTCGCTGTCGAGGAGCTCGGCCGAGTGAATGGGACCGGTCATGCAGAAGGCACCGTATTTCAGGTCGTCTCCCTCGGGGATGCCGGTGGTGCCGTCGAGGTGGAGGGAATTGAGCCCGGCCTGGATCGCCTCTCCCACGGCGTGTTCGATCACGTCGACGGGCAGGCCCCGTTTCTGTGCCTGGTGCATGTCGATGGCGGCAAATACGACCTTGTGCCCGTCTTCACGGGGTTTGAGAACCTTCTTGCCGAACTCTATGATCATCTCCGCGTTCTGCTTGTAGGTCGCGAAGTCCTGCGAGCTGAACCTCGGATCGGCCCTGTTCTTGTCGTACGCCTGGATCACCTCTTCGCAAGCCTTGTCCATGCCCCTTTTTACCCGGTTTCTCATCAGGGCGAGCAGGGTCCGGCCCTTGGGCTGGGTCCCGTCCATGATCAGCAGCTTTACGGCCTCCTTTACACCAAGGCGGACAAGGGGCTCGTTGAAACTCTTCACGAAGTTGTCCATGACCTCGGGCGGGATCTCGAGGCTGAAGTCCGCGTTTCTGCGC
Source organism: Deltaproteobacteria bacterium (assembly GCA_018433085.1). Classification (GTDB taxonomy): domain Bacteria; phylum Desulfobacterota; class Desulfomonilia; order UBA1062; family UBA1062; genus Phosphitivorax. The sequence continues at coordinate 10,163 of JAHDRW010000037.1, forward strand.
TCGCTCTTGCGCTCGATGATTTTGGCGCCCGCCATCACGGCAGTGCCGGGCGTAAAGGAGACGCGGTCTTCCGGGTGCTTGAAGCCGAACTGGAGAATGCCCACGATCCTTCCCTCGGGGTCCATGCCCTCGAGCATGACGAGCTGTCTGAGCCGCTCGTATCCCTCGCTGTTCGTTCCGGTGGTGAGCTCGTTCGAAAGGGAGTATTTGATCACGTTCACCCCGATGCCGCCCCCCAGCACCGCGCACACTGCACTCTTGATGTTCTGCTCGAAGGTGCCCATATCGAGGTTTTCCAGGCTGTAGATGCTGGGCGGGATGGGCTTGCGCCTCAGAGAGAGGATGTCCATGAACACGCCCTTATACCCGGTGTTGATCAGGATCACCGTGGCGAATGCATTTTCCGAGAAACGCTCGTCCGCCATCTTCACGCTCATGCCGTCGAAGGCGTCGCGGCATGTGCTGTTGAACGTCCAGTCGAAGTACATGCCCTGCCAGTGCTGGGAATAGGTCGCGCAGGTCGCCTTGAGCCCGCAGGCCAGCACCTGGCCGAGCTTGTACTTGTTGGGCACCTCGCTGACGTCGAAGGGGGCAAAGTCCTTGCCGCTGTAGTGGCCGGAGCTCCAGACCTTCCGGATAGCCAGGTTCTGTTCAGGGGTGATGTTTGTCGGATAAAGGAGGTAGGGCACCTCGCTCGTGCCGGGATGAGACTGCGGGAACCACTGTGAGCGGTGCACCTCGGGGCACCCCTCAACACCGATCTTTCTACCGTTCGATTTGCCCAATGCTCCACACAATTCCTGTCGTTTCTTCATGCAAATTCCTCCAAGAAGCATAGTTGATGTGTCTTGATGTACAAGACAGGATAAAGCCGTGCGTTTTTTTACGCGGTATTGGCTGCAGCGCTGACCTGCCCCGGCGACGGTCACGCAGGGGAAGTGAGTGCCCCCGGGCTTGAGAAAGCGAACCCGCAGGCGCCGATTCCCCCCGCCCCGCACGTCCAGGACTGGTAGACGAATGTGCCCTCATATAGCCGACAAGGCCGGCAGTGTCAATCTAAAATACACAATACAAAATGTACTGATGATGAGTGAGTATAAGATGTTATTTAAACGAGTAAAATATAATTTAACGAGGGATCGGTAATTACACATGAAACAGCTCTGTGCATCATACCTTGTGGCGGCTGCACTCTGTCCGGCGGGTCGCTTACCGCTACCGCCTGTTTTTGGCAGCGGCGTATGATTCCTTCAGGCTCGCCTCGCTGGTGACCCTGCATCTGCCGTTTGTCTTGGAGAGGTAAAGGGCCTCGTCCGAACGGTGTATGAGCGAATCCAGCGATTCTCCCGGACGGTACTCCGACACGCCCAGCGAGATGAACACCTGCCCGATGGTTTGGCCGGTGTCTTTGCGTTTCCAGTTCATATTCTTGAAATACGCGCAGATGTGATCTGCCAGGATCGTAGCCCCGTTGAGCGGCGTGTCCGGAAGCAGGACGATGAACTCCTCGCCCCCGAACCGCACCACCATGTCTCTGCCCTTCACGCACTCCGTGATCATGGATGCCGCGATCTTGAGCACCCGGTCGCCCACGATATGGCCGTGGGTATCGTTTATCTGCTTGAAATGATCGATGTCGATGATAATCAGGGAGAGGGGCGCGTGGTCGCGGATGGCCCGTTCGGACTCCTGTTCGAATACCCTGGTGAGGTATCGACGGTTTTTCAGGCCGGTGAGCATGTCGGTGTCGGCCTCCTCCTTGATCTTGTCCAGATCCTTGCGGAGGTTTTCGATCTCCCGGGTGGACGAAACGATGCGCTTTTTGAGCATCCTGCCCGAGCGTCTGATGCCCCTGCTCTCCGACAGGATATCCTCGACGATGGCCTGCACGCTCTCGGTGTCGAGGTCTTCCTTGAGCCGCTGGGAATAGATCCGGATCATGGTGGTGAAACGGGTCATCCGGCTGCCGGAGTCGGTGATATGGTTGAGCAGGGTGCCCAGTACGCCCCGCAGCTCTTCCCGTATCTTCTGGATGATGATCTTGTGCTCGTTTGCGATGTATTTTTCGTACAGGGTCCTGTTGAGCTCCGGCGTGATGGACCTGGACTGTGAGAGCGTCCAGTCGATAACGAGCCTGAGCTGCTCGTTCCTGCCCGATACATATTCGTACCACACCGAATAATTGGCCGGGTCCACCGGGATCTGGTGCCTGCCCATGTGATCCAGGGCAAGGCGAAGGTATTCGCTCGATTTCTCGAGACTGTCCGAGTACTGCATGTTCCCCCCTCATTCCATGATTCATGATGAGAAAATGATTGCAGCACTATCGACATCCTCCATGATAATCTTGACGGTTCTTTCCATCATTGCACAAAGGGCATCACCGACCGTGACCGGCCGCTCTCAAGAAAAGGGCTGTGGCGGCCTCCGGTGCTCGCCGGGCCGGGATCTGGAACTTTTCAATACCTTGTTTATACTTGACATGCATCATTCATTGTTACTAGACTACCCGGTATCCATTGTGTGCCAAAGTGATGTGCCCGGGCTGGACAGGGCATGCCGCACAATGGCGCACGCGAAAACGGCATCAGGAGAAGTATTCGGAAGCAGGCCTTAAGAAAGGTGATGGTCAAAGGTCTGCCTCAAACGTGAGCACATCGAGAGGAGCGCGTGAAACAATGCATATCCAGAAATCCTATCCGGGACCCATACCGCCATCATAGCCGATCCGGACACGGAAACTGCCGGTAACACGAAGAACCTACCTGCTTCGCAGACAGCCCGCCGGAGGTTTGTGTGCGGAAAAGGCCGGCTTATAATTTAAGATATACTCTCCTTTGATGTCCAAGAAGACAGCATCACCCCAGAAAGCAACCATAATCACAGGAGATATCATGGCACACGACAAATTGCGGAACAGGGCCGAACAACTGCTTCACGAGGCGGATGTCACCATCGGCGGGAACCGCCCCTGGGATATCCGTATCCATAACGACGACCTGTACGAACGCGCCTTAAGCGGGGGGTCTCTCGCCTTCGGAGAGTCGTATATGGACGGGTGGTGGGACTGCGAGCGTCTGGACGAGTTCTTTCACAGGATTTTCACCGCCGGTCTCAACACCCGGGTCATGACGGTCGTGGATCTGGTTCACTTACTGAAGAGCCGGATCGTGAACGTTCAGAAGAAATCGAGGGCCTATGAAATCGGAGAGCGCCACTACGACATCGGCAACGATCTCTACGAGGCAATGCTCGACAGGCGCATGATCTACAGCTGCGGGTACTGGAAAGGGGCACAGGGCCTGGATGAGGCTCAGGAGGCCAAGCTCGGTCTCGTCTGCCGCAAGCTCGGCCTGGGCCCCGGCATGCGCGTGCTCGACATCGGATGCGGGTGGGGAGGTATGGCGAAATTCGCCGCCGAGCACTATGGGGTCGAGGCCGTGGGCATCACGGTTTCACGCGAGCAGGCCGAGTATGCCCGGAACCTGTGCGGAAGCCTGCCGGTGGATATCCGCCTGCAGGACTACCGCGATCTGGACGAATCATTCGACCGGGTGATCTCGATCGGCATGTTCGAGCACGTGGGGTACAAGAACTACCGGTCGTTCATGAAGGTGGTCAGAAACTCTCTGAAACCCGACGGGCTCTTCCTTCTCCAGACGATCGGGAGAAACAGCCCGGTCAGGAGCGGAGACCCCTGGGTTGAACGCTATATCTTCCCCAACTCGATGCTCCCGTGTCTCAGCCAGATCTCCAAGGCCTTCGAGGGTCTGTTTGTCCTGGAGGACCTGCACAATTTCAGCGCGGATTACGACAAGACGCTGATGCACTGGTTCAACCGGTTCCAGATGAGCTGGGCGACCCTGAAAGAACGCTATGACGAGCGGTTCCGCCGCATGTGGAGCTACTATCTCATGGCGTCCGCGGGCGGCTTCCGGGCGCGAAAAAATCAATTGTGGCAGTTCGTGCTCTCTCCGGAAGGGTTGGAAGGCGGATACGAGTCGCTGCGCTGAAAGAGAAGAGCTGGAGGGGCCCCGTCGATCTATCCGTACCACCCGATGAGCAGCACCCCCGCCACCATGATCACCGCGCCGGTGAGGCGCTCGGTGATCTTTGTCTCCCGGAAGAGCCATGCACCGTAGAGCACACCGAAGAGAAGGCTCGTGCGCTTGACGGCGATCATGTAGGCCGCCTCCACCAGAGAGATGGCGAGCATGTGCGAGATGACCATCATGGCCATGAACGCGCCCACCATAAGACCTGCCCTGGGGTTTCCGAGCAGGTTCTGCGCGCGGGCGTTTTTCGCCAGGGGCAGGAAGGAGAGCATCACCAGGGTGAGGACCAGGTAGTAACTCACCCCGAAAAAGTAGGGGCTTGAGTGCAGCACCGCGAGCTTGCCCAGGGTGGAGGTGATGGAGTAGAGAAACGAGACCAGCAGCATGAGCACGGAGCCGGGCTCGCGGAATATGGCCCTGAACGGCTCCAGAACCCCGGTCCTGGCCTGGGAGAGGTTGAGGGAGTAGGCGCCTGCCACGATGCAGAGGATGCCTGCAACGCCGGAGGAGGTCACGGTCTCGCCCAGGATGATCCGCCCGGTGAGGATGATGAAGACCGGGGTGAAGGCCAGAAAAGGAAGGGTGAGCGAGAGCGGCGAGATCTTGATGGCCCGCATATAGCAGAGAAAGGCGAGAACCTCTAACGGAAGGGCTGCCCCGAAGGCCAGGAAAAAGGTGCGGTCGAGGAGGGGCCAGGGGATGAAGAAAAGCGCGATCACCAGCCAGGGCAGGGTGTAGGTGAGCCGGGTGATGCCCATCTCGTAGGCGCTCAGGCGGCTGAAGTGCTTCTTTGTCAGGGCGTCGGCGGTCGCCAGGCTGAAGGCGGCCAGGATCGCGAGGAAGAGCCAGTCCATCTAAGGCCTCAGATCTCGATCCAGACGGCCTGTGCCCGGGCCAGAATCCGGCCGTGCTCCGAGAACAGGGCCGTGCCGGCAAGGTGCTTTCTCCCCTGGGAGGAGATTTTCCAGCCCGCGGCGATACAGTTTTCGCCCGATGAAGGCCGGTCGAGGATCTCGGCGGTGAGCGAGCCCAGCACGACGGGCCTGATGTCGGCACCCAGCACGGCGAATGCTCCGGGACAGTCGAGCGAGGCCCAGACAAACTCGGGCCTCACCAGGCCTTTGGCGTCCGAGAGCGTCTCGTCGGGCACCCAGGCGGAGGCGACCATGCTCCTCGATGCAACTGGGCCCGAAAAGATCCTCAGGCCGTCTTTTGCGCGGCGTGCAGGCCCGCACACGAAGCAGGTGGGGAAAAAGTGCTCGTCTTCGCTCACATAGTGCTTCATAGCCTCCAGTGCTTCCTGGAAGGAAGGCGCCTCGGGCACGTCCAGATCGAGCCGTGCCGGGCGCGCCTCGGCGATGACGGTCCGGCCGTGCACGAGGAGGACAACGGGGCCTTGGGCCTGTCCGATCTCAAGCCGTGTCTCCAGCGGAGGCGGCTTGAGGAGCCTTACCTCAGCCGTGCCGTCGAGACGCTGCGCGAGCAGGCCGCATACGTAGCCGCCGTTGCCCGAGTCAGGAGGGCCGCAGAATCTCCTTTTTATTACAACCGCTTCACTCACAATCATTCACCCGTATCCTTATAATACGAGCATTGGGATCAGTCCAGTGGCATATGCCCCCGCCGGAGGGCATGACCAGGCCCTGATACAAAGAACCGCACAGGATTCAGCGGACAGGCCGCAGGGGCCACAGCGCCGGGCGGACCTGGGTGATGCGGACGGAACACGGGGCAGCCTTCCGCCCGGTCTTCAGCCCGGGATACGCCGAGAGCAGGGTGTTTCTCCCGCCTCGAGATTCCCCTTCTTCCGGACGTGCCTCTTGAAGGCTGCCAGAAAGTCCACCCCGCGCACCATCTCCTCGAAGACCGGGATGCCCATGTCCTCGAGCTCCGCCTTGAACGTACCGAGCTTTTCGCCGTTTCCCACGCACCAGGCGACCACGGGCTTGCCGCAGCGCTCCTTCATGTCGACCAGGCCCCGGAGATGGGATGCATCCATCCGGCTGGAAAAGAGATGAATGATGAGCGAGTCGACGCCGGGGTCGTTCATGAGGATATCGATGGTCCGGGCATAGACCTTCTGATAGCCGTACTTCTCGATGGCGGGCCAGATGTCGACCGGATGTGAGGGCGCCATCCACTCCGGAAACACCTCTTCGAGGGCCGTGAGACTCTCCGGGCTCAGATCCGCCACCTTCAGGCCCCGTGCGTAGAGCATGTCCGAGGTGATGATGCCGCCCCCGCCCGAGAAGGTGACGATGGCAGTGCCCGCATTGTGCTCGAGCAGGCGCGTCTTGGAGAAGCCCCTCACCATGTCCATGAGCTCGTTGATGTCGAACACCTCGGTGACGCCGCACTGTTCGAACACGTGGCGCATGATGGTGTAGTCGCCCGCCATGCTCGCCGTGTGGCTGGCCGCGGCCTTGGCCCCGGCAGGGCTCTGCCCGCCCTTGAGTATGACGATGGGTTTGGCCGTGGACCGGGCGCACTCCATGAAACCGGCCGGGTCTTTGATGGACTCGACGTACATCCCGATCACCTCGGTGGAGTCGTCCTCGATGAGATACTTCAGCAGTTCGGTCTCGTGCACGTCGCACTTGTTGCCGATGGAGCACATCTTGGATATCCCGATGCCGCCGCGCTCGAGCATCATCAGGAGAAAGCCCGCCGAGAGCATGCCGCTCTGGACGATGAACGATGCGTTGCCGGGCTTCAGGAGGTCGAACACCTGATCGCTGATGAGAAACGAGAACACATGGCGCTTGTAGCCGTCGAGCAGGCCCATGCAGTTGGGGCCCCAGAGCCTGATATTGAACTCTTTGGCCAGACGCACCGATTCTTCTTGGAGCTCTCTGCCGGCTTCGCCTACCTCGGCAAAACCGGCGGACTCGATGATGATGCCCTTAACGCCCTTTTTTGCGCAGGCGCGGATCGTGTCCGGGAGAAAGCGCGCCGGGATAAAGTAGATGGCGAGCTCGAAGTTGCCGGGGATCGATTCGATGTCCGGATAGCACGGTACGCCCTGAAGGTTTTCGTACCGGGGGTTCACCGGATAGACACTGCCCCGGTAGCCGCCCAGGGTATTCTTGAGAATATAATAGCCCACTTTCATGGGGTCGGCCGATGCGCCGATCACTGCAATGCCCTCAGGATCGAAGAAAAAGTCCATGTGACGTGAATCCTCCTTCATGATGTAATGAATAACCCGCGTTTTTCATACACCATCGAGACCTGCCGGGCAAGGAGAAGGAGGGGCAGATCGACAGGCCGGAGTTGCAGGCAGGCCGGGCGAGAGTCTTCCGAGGGGTGATGCAATCCGGAGAATTGATTCCCGGGGGATTTACCCTATAGTACTTAGAGGTATCATCAGGAATCCGGAAAGATCACGGGGGTAGTATGAATGACGATAGATTCGCCAATCTGGAGACCTTGGTTGCCTTTCACGAAGATACCATCCAGAAACTGAACGACATGGTATACAAGCAACAGCTTGCCATCGACAGATTGGAAGAGAGAGTGGAGGCCCTTACCCAGCTCATGCGCGCACCGGGCCAGCTGCTCAACGTGGAACCCGAGCAGGAACCGGAGTAAGGGACCTCCGCGCGATCGTCTCCAACTCCTGCCCGGTGAGCCCGACGGGGTTTCCCTTCATGCTGCTCGCCCGAGCGGCCTTCGCGACGAGTGAGGGTATGTGCTCCTCGGTCAGGCCGACGGAGCTTAAGGCCGGAATGTTCATGGCGGCACAGGTCTGTTCGACCCACGCGACCCCCTGGCTCGCGCTTGCCCCGGGGTCTCCGGTCAGGACCCGAGCGATCTCTCCGTAGCGCGCGAGCGCGGGCGAGCCGGGGTCGCGCTCGGCGAGTGCACGGATGTTCGCGTCCATCACGATGGGCAGCAGCCGGGCGCAGATGACCCCGTGCGGGGCGTTGAACATGCCCCCCAGAGGCGCAGCGAATCCGTGCACCGCTCCCAGCCCGGCGTTTGCCAGGGCAAGCCCGGAAAACAGGCTCGCGATCATCATGTCTTCGCGGGCCGCCTTGTTGCCGCCGTCCGCATACACGGCGTTCAGCGACCGGGCGGCGCGGATCAGCCCCTCACGGCACAGCCCGTCGGTGAAGGGGTTGGCCTTCACCGAAACAAGGGCCTCCACCAACTGGGTCAGGGCATCCAGGCCCGTGCCTGCCGTGATGTGGGGAGGCAGGGAATAGGTGAGCTCCGGGTCCGCAACCACCAGCCTGGGCAGCATCATGTCGGAGCGCATGCTCACCTTGACCTTGTGCTCCCGCGATATGATCACCGCGTTCCTGGTCACCTCGGTGCCGGTACCGGCCGTGGTGGGTATGGCGATATAGGGGGCGGGCGGATTCGGAATGGACCGCGAACCGCCGATTACCTCGAGGTATTCGAGCAGTTCGCCCGGGTTGGTCATCAGGGCGGATATGGCCTTGCCCGCGTCGATGACGCTGCCGCCGCCCATGCCGATGACGAAATCGCAGCTCTCCGCCCGGGCCAGGGTGAGCCCTTCGAGAATAATCTCAGTGGTGGGTTCGCGGTCCACGGCAAAGGTGACGGCATTCATTCCCCGGGCTTTCAGGCCCTGGATGAGCCCTGCTGTGCGCTCGCGGCTTCTGCCTCCCACCACCAGGGCGTACCTGCCCATGCTGGAGGCAAGGGCGGGAACCTCTTCCCTGGTGCCTGGGCCGAAGATGATCCGGCCGGCTGTGGTGAAGTCGAATCGCATTGTGTGTCCTTTTTTATGGGAATTGATTGTAACACACCGACAGGGTGATGAAAAACACCTTTTCCCCCTCCCTCACGAAAGTCGTCCCCTCTTGAATCCTCCTTTGCGTTCGCTTCGGAAGACCTTGAAAGAGATCACATTCCCTGCTGCTTGTGGCCTCAGTTGGGTCGAAGGGCGTGCCTTTCAAAGGTCCATGCCATTGATTAGTACTACAGTGGCGGAGTTTAGAGATCGGGGTCAAGAGATCGGGGTCATCAAGAGATCGGGGTCAGGTCTCAACATATGACACTTCCTGTGTCATATGTTGAGACCTGACCCCATAATGACCTGACCCCATGATGACCCCATGACTGATTACCACTGTAGTGCTAGGATGCGGCACTGATTGAGGGCGTCCCGTGAGAAGAGCACCTGCTTTCTTAAAGGGACGCCACATCGGCACCTGGACAGCGACTTCCGGCCGCACCGTTCGTCCACAATTTCAGTCCCAGCTCGGGACATTGGGAAAGACCTGCCGGTATCCGATGCTTCTTCTGGGCTCGGCCATCATGGGCTCGACCGCTTCACGCCACTTGCGGTAGTGGTCCGTGTTCTTGTGCTTGGCGATATCCTCCTGTATCTTATAGATCTCGATCAGAACGAAGCGGGTCGGGTCGTCTTCCTGCTGGAGCACGTCGAAGCGGGCCACCCCGGTTTCGTTTATGCTGCTCCGGGCATTGTCGGCCGATGCCTCCTTGAACGCCTCGACATACTCCGGCTTGACGTGGGCACACACATGAATCGTGAACATGGATCCCTCCAGGGTGAGAGAATCGTTCTTATCCATTCATAGTGATCACGACACGAAAAAAGGCAAGGGCAGCCCCGGCATGCCGTGGACAGGGACGGACGATAGCGCTCCCGTGAAACAGAGATGCCTGCGGGACCCTCACCGGATGCGGGATAGCAGGGTCCCTGAAGGTGCTGCACGGGCGCCCGCTTCTCGGCAATTGCCGAACACGAGCATATTGCATCGCGGGTGAAGCAGGAGTATCCTTTTTTCTAGAGCGAAAAAGGAGAGTCCTGTATGAAGAAGGCGCTTATCGCGGTTGCAGCGGTTGTGCTGGTGATAATCATCGTCGCCCTGATCGCCCCGTTCGTCATCGACCTCGACCAGTACAAGGGGGCCATCCTCTCCAGGGTGCGGCCCTCCATCAACCGCGACCTGGACTTCGAGCGGGTGGAACTCACCGTGCTCACCGGCATCGGCGCAGAGCTTCAAGGCGTGAGGATTCCTGAGAACCCGGAGTTCGGCCGGGACGACTTCGTCACCCTGGACAGCCTGCAGGTGCGTCTGAAGTTTTTTCCCCTGCTCAAGGGGGAGATACAGATCTCTGAGCTGGTCTTCAAGAAACCCGTGGTCAAGATCCGGAGAAACGCGCAGGGCGAGTTCAACTTCCAGGACATGACGCGTGCGGCCGGGCCGCCGGCAGAGAAGGGGGAGCCTGGCAAACCGGCTGAATCAGGGCCGCCGCCGGTACTGGCGGTGTTCGGGGTCGATGAGCTCACCGTCAGGGACGCGAGCGTGCTGTATGAAGACGAGATGACGGCCGGGAGTGACGGGGAGCCGGTTTCAGCCCCGAAAAGCCTCGCCGTGAGCAGGCTCGATGTCTCGGTCGAAAACATGTCCCTGTTTGAAGATGTGAGCTTCGACGTACAGGGAAGCCTGTTTGACGAACCCGACCGGAACTTCCGGATAACCGGGCACATGGGTCCGGTGGGCCGTGAGATCGACCTGAAGAAGGCCCCGCTCAACGTGACGGTCAGGACCGACTCGCTCCCGCTCAGGCGGCTCACGGAGAGCCTGGGCCTGCCGGTGCAGGCGCTTTCCGGGACCCTGAACGCCGACATCAGCGCGGCAGGATCACTGGAGCGGAATCTGGATGCCTCCTCGAAGATCAGGGTCGAGAACCTCGTGCTGCAGACCCGGGGCGACGCACAGGCAGGCCCCCGGAAAACAGGGGCCATTGCCGTGAGCCTGGAAGGGAAGGCCCTGTACACGGCCGAGGGCGAGAGCGTGACCCTCCAGCCCACCAGTCTCGAGGTCAACGAAAACCGTCTGGTCGCCTCGGGCGGCGCGCAGAACGTGCTCAGCAGGCCCGAGTGGAAGGTCAGTCTTCAGGGCACCTCCCTCGATCCGGCGGCACTGATCGGGCTGTTCCCCATGTATTCCGGCAATGTGCCCGCAGACCTCTCTTTTAAGGGACCTGCAAGGCTGGAGGTCAGGTCAATGGGCTCCCGGGAGGATTTCAGCGTGGAGGCCGGGGTGGACGCGAGCCTCATGGAAATCGTCTACGGCGAGCTGTTCGGCAAACCCGAAGGCATGCCGTGTTCGCTGGAGGCCGCGGCCGGGGTCAGGCAGGGGGTGGTCGATATCAGCTCGCTCAACCTCACCCTGTATAACCTTCTGCTCTCCGGATCGGGCGAGGTCGATCTATCGAAGTCCGTGCCCACGGCAGACATCCGTGTCGCCACCAGGCCGATGACCCTCCAGGGCTGGGATGCGGTCGTCCCGCTGCTGGCCCGGTACGATCTGGATGGCTCGGTGGGCGTCGTGACCGCGGGCATATCCGGGCCCCTGAACCAGGCTGACCTGAGCCTCCGGACATCCGCGGAGCGGATCGCCTTCACCCTGCCGCCCAAGGAGGCAGGGGGCGAGCACCAGGCCCCGCAGAAAGGGACCCTGAACAAGGTGAGCCTCGATGCCGGGGGCAACACCGGGGCCGATGGCGTCAGCGGCGCGGGCACCCTGAGTATCGGCAGCGGAAACATTGCCGGCGTCGCCCTGAGCAAGGTGTCTTCCGACTTCCAGTACGCAGGCGACCGGCTCGATGTGCCGCGCCTTTCCGTAGGCGTGTTCGGAGGCGCCATCAGTGGCTCCGCCTCGTACCTCACCCATACGAAGGACTGGACCTTCAACCCGGTCTTCAGGGATGTCGACGCAGGACAGGCCGTCGACACGCTCACCTCGTTTCAGGACATGTTCGAGGGCACGCTCTCGGGCACGTTCCGGCTGCGGGGAAACGCGGCTGATCAGGGGCTGGGTTCCTTGAGCGCGCAGGGTGATGTGGACATCCGCAAGGGCGCGCTCAACAACGTGGACCTCGCCCAGGCGGTCGCAGAAGGCTTCTCGGCCCTGGAGGGGCTGGGCGGTCTGCTCGATACCGGGCAGGAGGGGGTGCAGCGGAATCGCCGGACCAGCTTCGATTCGCTCAAATCGCGGTTCGACATGGCCCGGCAGACGCTCGAGTTGGAGTCGTTCGAGCTCACCAACATCCGCACCGGCAAAGACACGGACTCGATCGCCCATCTGAAAGGCACGGTGGGCGTGGACACAAAGGCCCTCGACCTGGGAGGAGACATCACCCTTTCCCAGCGGCATTCGGCCCGGCTCATCGATCGCACCCCGGCGCTGGAGGCCCTGGCGGACAGCAAGAAGCGGGTGGTCATCCCCATTACGATCACGGGTAACATGACCAGGCCGGTGGTCGCGCTCAAGACCGGCGAGATCAACAAGGCCGTGGCGGAATTCTACACGCGAAAGGGCATTGAAAAAGGCATGGAAAAGCTCAGGGAGCGTCTGGGAATCCCGGAAGGAAACGAGGGAGGGAGCGGATCCGAAAAGATCATCGAGGACCTGTTCAACAATATCCTCAAGTAGTAGGCCCCGGGGTACAGGCGGGTTGAGGAGACAGTCCGGGCCTGGGGAAGGGTGGGCGGCTATCTGCTGTCGGCCGGGGAGGCTTGGGCGGTTTTTCTGAAGGCGAAGCGCAGGGCGATGCCGGCAAAGGCGGCAGTGCCGATGATGATGAGGGAGACGGTCATGCGCGTTTTTTCCTTTCGATCACGACCTCGCGGATAAAGCCCTTGAAACCCAGAGCGATGCCCAGGATGAGCAGGAGCAGGGTGAAGTTGGGAGCCATGCCGGTGATCTTGTCGAGCCAGAGTCCTGCGTAGAGGCCCAGGAAGGTCATGGCGACCAGCACGATGCTGTATGCGCTGATGCGAGTGAGCCTGTTTGCCAGTGCCCGGGGGATTTTCGTTCGTTTGGCTTTTTTCATGGCACGTCTCCTTGCCTTGTCTTCTACAAGGTCTTGTGCGTTTAGTAAAGCAGTCTCATGAGCGCTTCACGAGCCGGGGCGGTGTTGACGCCCACGAGCAGGACGATGAGCACGAACACGGCGGCGGCTTCGACTTTGGTAAGTCCCAAGACCCGGTAGGTGAAGCGGATGCCGATGCCGGTCATGAACAGGCAGCCGATAACGATCCACAGAGTCATCATTGTCTTGTCCTCCTTTGTATGTGATCTACGGGGTATATATCAAGGAGCGTGCCAGGGGGGCGAACTGTATAAGTATATGAAAAAACAAGATATAGCGTGGGGTGGTAAGGAAGTGGATTGACAGATTGGCAGCAGGGCGCTTCCGGACGGGCAGGCCTGTGCCAAAATGGCAAAATCCCCCGACACGGAGCGGCAGGACCGCGACATTCTGGCAGAGGCTGGAGTGAAGCGGCCAGATGAGGATGGTAGTGAAGAGATCAAAGGGATGAGGGATGGGCGTCCGTTCAGGGTGAAGGCCAAGGACTGGGTGCGGGCTACAGAGTTGTTGCCGGAAGATTATCACTGTCAGTGTTAGAAGTCACATGAATGCCTGTCTCATCTTTACCGGTGGACACTACCCTCTTCATTGCGTTTATGATATGAAATAAATATTATTGCAGTTTAGTCAGAGGGGGGAATAACCATGGATCTATTCAAAGACTTTTCTGCCGATGCCTGCGAGGAATGCGGCCAATGCCTTCAGCAATGTCCGGTCATGCGGCTTCCGAAAGAGGCGGCCGTCGATGAGATAAAACGCCTGAAGAACGGGTCGCCCACAAAATACGTGCTGCAGAAGTGCACCAGCTGTTTTGCCTGCAACTTTACCTGTCCCAACAACTGCAACCCGGCCCAGCTCATCCTGGAACGCTGGAACGAAATCTATCGAGACAAGGGACTGCCGGCGAGGGCGCGCTATTTCGACACCAACCATACCCCCAATTTCAGAACCTACGTACTGGACCGTCTGCCGGCCGACGAAAAGGCCCTGGTCCAATCCTGGCAGAGCCTGGAACCGTGTGAAGAGATATTCTATCCCGGCTGTAATATGATCACCGTGCCCTACCTTACCCGAACCAGCCTGCTTGACGGCATGAACATCCGCGGGTCGCTGGACATGTGCTGCGGCGAAACCTATTACCGCATGGGCCTGTTCGATGAACTGCGGAGGGTGGCAAAAAGGCTGGAAACCTATTTCAGCACCCTGGGCGTCAAGCGTATGATCATCCCCTGTACGGCCGGCAGGAACATGTTTACCAATGTCCTGCCAAGGTTCGGCGCCCATTTCGATTTCGAGATCACCCACCTGCTGGAACTGCTGTGGCGCAAGGTTGAATCAGGCGAGCTGAAATTTACTCACCCCGTCAAGATGACCGTCACCATCCAGGAATCCTGCTATGCCAAGATGTTCGGCCCTGAATACATGGACCTACCTCGTAAACTGCTGGAAGCGGCCGGTGCCGCGGTCATTGAAGAAGAACTGCACGGCGAATCCGCGTTGTGCTGCGGCATTGCCGGCGGGTTCAGCCCCCATTCCGGCTACCATCCTCTGGACATCACCCTGTCGACTATCCGCTCCCTGCGCCAGGCCCAAAAAACCCGGGCCGAGGCCGTTGTCACGTACTGCGCCGGCTGCCTGCAGATGCTGTCCGTGGGCAAGATCGCCTATCCCCTGACCAGACAACCGGTCTATCACCTGCTGGAAATCCTGCAGATGGCCATTGGCGAGACACCGGCCCGACTCAACCGCAAAAGAGGCTGGGTCATGTTTTCCGGGGTGGTTAGAAACCAGTTCCCCATCGTGCTGTCCCCGAAACGGCACCGGGTCAGTGTAGATGAGAACCCGGAGGCTTGAGCCGTGACTGCCCGGGCGGCATTCCGCTGGTTCAGACAGGATAAATGTCTCATGTGCGGCCGGTGTCTTGCGAGCTGCCCGGTCCTGGCCCTTCCCGACATCGTCGCCGCGGCCGAAAAACAGCGCCTTGTCTCCGAGGCGCCGGAATCCTCCCTGCCGTTCCGCTTCTGCACCACCTGCAATGTCTGCGACTTTGTCTGTCCGCAGAATGCGGCGCCTTATGAGCTGATTCTGGAATGCTATGACCGGCGGGCAAATGAAAAAGGCCTGCCCTATATCGCCCGCATGGTTCTGCCCGATGCGCCGGAAAACATCTGGTCTGCGCTGCGGCCGTTGATGAGCCCCCGGGAGAGGGAATTATTGACCGAATGGGAACAGAACCTGGGGAAAAGGCACGAAACCGCCATCCTCACCGGTTTTTACACCAATCTGGTACCTTACCTGGCCGATCTGGCGATCATCAAGGATCTCAACCTGCCCATTGCCGGCAGCGAGGGATTGTGGGGCTGCGGCGGCGACACCAACAAGATGGGTTTGATCAGACAGACCGAAGCGGTGGCCGACCTGGTCGGCGGCACGTTCCGGGGCATGGAGCTTTCAAAGGTCTACTGCTTCATGCAGGCCGAGGCGGTCATGCTGGCCGAGGTCCTGCCGCGTTTCTACGGAGCCGAATTCGAAGTTGAGGCCCGCCCCCTGGATGAACTGATCCTGGACAGGATCGATTCCGGGGATATCAAGATAACAAACCCCTTGAGCATAACGGTCACCGTTCACGACAACTGCATGTCCCGGTATATGAACGGAAAGCCCCAGGAAGTCATGCGGCAACTGGTTGAAAAAACCGGCTGCAGGATCGTGGAGATGGCTCACAACCGCGACCGGGCACTGTGCTGCGGCTGGGCGGCCACCATACCCACCCTGTACACCGGTAACGGCAATCCCCTGGCCACGATCTGCTATCTGCTCTACAGTTTGAGGCGACGCCTGGCTGAAGCCGAAGACACAGGGGCCGACGCCTTGGTCACGAGCTGCCCGGCCTGTTTTCTGTTTCTGACCATGATCAGGACCCTGACCGGATCGAGAATAGAAGTCTATCACCTGCTGGAACTGGTCGAAACAGCCGCCGGCGGACACCCGCAAAGAAAAACCGAAGAACGCTGCTGGGATATACTGGCTCACACCTCCACCATCATGCTCAACTGGATGACGTCGAAAAAAAACCGGCGGTTTTTCCCGCCTCCGGAGATCGACACCACCCGCGTGCATCCCCCGCAAGAGCAGTCATCCTCAGATGCCGCCCGGACGAAGCGGTTCGCGGCTATGTACAAGAGCCGTCTGATACAGAATATTATCGTCCGCAAACTCCTGGCGACAGCCGTCAACGCCACCGCCCGCGTTTACGGCATCTGGCTGGACAGACAAAAACAACAGGATTAGGCAAAAGGCGACGGATGTATTTCCAGGGCCGCCTCTTTGAGCACTTACGGGAAGGTCTTGGGCGTGAACTGATGATCAATAATCAGGGCATGAGTCTGAGCCATTCTTTATCCTTTCTATTGAACAAGGGATTTTTTCGTGAATATGAATATTGTTAGAATGGCTTTTTTGGTGCCGAGGGACGGAGTTGAACCGCCGACACGAGGATTTTCAGTCCTCTGCTCTACCTACTGAGCTACCTCGGCAACAGGAGAATGTCTATTGAAAACGGGGATGGTTGTCAAGCGTTTTCGTCGTCTTCAAAGTTGAAGCTTTCAAGCTTTTCCCCGTCTTCCATCAGAACCTCTTCCATGGAGACATCCTGCCTGGCAGCTGCCTGGCCTTCGCCGAGCAGGTCCCTGCGTTCTTCTTCCACCTTGCCCACAGCAAAGCCCTCGTCGTTGATGTCGATCTCGGGCGGTTTGGTATAGATATTCAGCTTGATCTTCGCGGGGACCATGTCGTCTCCGCAGCTTTTGCATCGGTCCAGATAATCGAAGCTGACGTAACCGCATTTGGCGCATCTCATGGGTACACTACCTCCTGTCTGATATCATCTCTGTATCGGTAGTACGAAGTCGGATCATTAGTAAAGCATAACCTCTTTTCCCGAACCCGTCACGATGCAGACAAGGGGACTGAGGATGTCGAGCCGGATACCTCTGCAGGAGGGAAGGGGCCATGGCTCGCGGGGACGGGGGAGAAACTGCCCGATGCCGCTGCAGCAGCCTGGCGAAATTGTCCCTTGATGTTTCTTTCCCCCTATACTATATTCTAAGTCCATTCTTTTCTTGCGCTTTTATCAGGTCAGGAAGCCCGGCGGCATTCTCTCACGCACGCCCTTGAAAGAGCGGAGAAGGGAAGAGCGGCCGGAATATCTTAAAATAAAAGGAGCTGTATATGAACACCAGACCAAGGGTATTGCTCTGGAACTATACATACGAGGAAATGTTGACCCTCGACCGGTTCTTCCAGGCAGTCGGAGCTCCCGAGGTGCAGGTCATCGAGCCCGACCAGGGGAACCTTCCGGTGCACGAGATCCTGTTTACGGACAAAAAATCGGACCAGGCGTATGTGTGCGATGAAAAGATCGTGCTCTTCTACCAGGTAGAGGCGCCGGTGATCCACCGGGTGATGCGCGAGGCAAAGGACTGGAGCCTTCCCCAGCCCATTTACGCCGTGGTGACGAAGCATTCCATGGAGTGGACGTTTTCCGAACTCGCCGGTCATCTGATCAAGGAGCGTGATTTCTTCAAGAAGAAGGCGGCAGGGCAGAAGCAGAAAAAAAACCCGTGCCCGCATTCAGATCACTGAAGAATACGATATTTTCTGAGTCCGCCGGGGAAACACCGGAGCTTGTGCCTTGGCGGACCGTTTCAGTCCCGGGCGGGGGGAGAGGAGGTTGCATCGGGTGAAGGCATCACTTTTGCGGAAGACGTGGATCATGGTCAAGGGCATTGCAGCGACACTGGGCATATCGGTTCTGGCCCTGTACATGCGTTTCATGCGGACATACGAGCGGGGTTTCGCCGACAGGGTGCTGCGCTGGTGGTCGGGTTTCCTGCTGAAAAACGTCAGCGCCAGGGTGCACGTCGACAATCCTCACCAGGTCACGGTGAGCCCGGGCACCCCCTATATCATCATGTCGAATCACCGGAGCCATTACGACATCCCGCTCATCTTCGTGTCTCTGCCCGGGAGCATACGCATGCTCACCAAAAAAGAGCTCTTCAAGGTTCCTGTCTGGGGAAAGGGACTCAAGGCGGCGGAGTTTCTCTCCATCGACCGCCACGACCACGCGCAGGCCATCAGGGACCTGGACTATGCCAGGGAGCAGATGGAGGGCGGAATCGTGCTCTGGGTCGCCCCGGAGGGAACCAGGTCTCGGGACGGGGTCATAGGGGAGTTCAAGAAGGGCGGGTTCATGGTGGCCATCCAGACCGGCGCCATGATCATACCGGTCGGGATAAGCGGCTCGGAGAAGATCCTGAGGCCAGGCACCTGGGATTTCTTTCTGAACCGGGACGTCCACGTCAACATCGGCGTGCCCATCGACGCCTCCGCGTATACCATCGAGACGAGGGACCGGCTCATGGACGACGTGAAGGAAACCATCAGGGGGCTTGTCGAGGAGGTCGAGTCCGGGAGCAGATGCGGCGCTGACCGTTGCTCTTTTCAGGATCGTTGACGATCGGGATCATCGTTCACTTGCCTCTATTGGCCTGTAAACGTGCAGGTCTCTGCTTTTTCGGACGGAAAGTTCCCTGTTTCGCCACCCGCTGAAACGGGCACCTCTTTAGGGGGAGGGAGACACTCCTTCCCGGTCCTGCCCGGCATACCCGTCCATGAAGGCCTGTTTCCAGCCCCGGGGCAGGCGTATCCGTCCTCTTCTGTCCCACTTCTTCAGGGAATGAATGAAGCGTCTGGTGTTTTTGTATCTCAGGATAAGGGGAAGGTCGATGAACCGGTAGGCGTTGTCCAGGTCGATGATCCAGGGGTTTCGTTCCTTGTCCAGGACAATGTTCTTCACGTGAAGGTCGGCGTGGTAGACCTGCGCGCGATGGATGTCGCGAATGAGAGCGCCAGCCTTTCCGATCACGTCCGATCCGTTGCCGGGGTTCTGCTCAAGAAAGGTGAGCAGATCGATGGACTCCGGGATCATCCGGGAGATGATCTCCATGGCGTAGAACGGGCCGTTCTTTCTGAACCGCATGCCCACGATCTCCGGGGTGGGGATGCCCTGCGAGATGAGGTATGCGCTGCTCTGAAGCTCCTGGATGCTCCGGTTAAGGGTGAGAAAGCGCGTCTTGAACACGTTCCTCAGTGCCCCGCCATGGGTCAGGGTGCGTACCACCAGGCCGGGCTCCATGATCCGGATGGACGCCCTGCCGCTCAAGCCCGTGTCCGTGCCGGGCACGGGGCTGCCGGAAAGCAGGTGCGGAAGCTGGGTGAGCGAGGGGCGGTAGACGATGGTGTACGGGGGGATTTCCCGTATCTCGTAACCCAGGTTTTCGATGGCTGTCCGGTTCACATCCTATCCTTCCGTGACCATTGCAATCCTGGTGAGGCGCTTGATCTCGTCCCTCAAGGACGCGGCTTCCTCGAACCGCAGGTCGGCGGCGGCCTCGTGCATCTTCTTGTCGAGCTCGGCAATGGTCTGCTTGAGCTTGCCCACCTCCACCTTGCCCAGAGAAGTGCCTATGGTCGCTGACATGTCTGCATAATCTCTCTCGTAAATAGATGCAAGGATATCCCTGATGTTCTTCTTGATCGTGGTGGGTGTGATGCCGTGGATCTGGTTGTACTCCTTCTGCTTTTCCCTGCGGCGCAGGGTCTCAGAGGTGGATTTTTCGATGGAATCGGTGCGGGTGTCCGCATACATGATCACCTTGCCGTTGACGTTTCTCGCGGCCCTGCCGGCGGTCTGGATCAGCGAGCGCTCCGAGCGCAGGAAGCCCTCCTTGTCGGCATCGAGGATGGCCACCAGCGACACCTCCGGGATGTCCAGGCCCTCGCGGAGGAGATTGATGCCCACGAGCACGTCGAACTTGCCCTCGCGCAGGCCCTTGATGATCTCGATGCGCTCCAGGGTGTCGATGTCGGAATGCAGGTACTTCACCCTGAGGTTGAGCTGGAGGTAGTAATCCGTGAGCTCCTCTGCCATGTGCTTGGTGAGCGTGGTCACCAGCACCCGCTCGCCGGCGTCGACCCGTTTGGTGATCTCGCGGAACAGGTCGTCCACCTGGGAATTCGCCGGTCTGATCTCGATCTGAGGATCCAGAAGCCCGGTGGGACGCACCACCTGCTCGATAACCCTTCCTTTCGACTGCCTGATTTCATAGTCTCCGGGCGTGGCCGAGACATAGACCAGGGTGTTCACCAGGGAGTTGAACTCGTCGAACCTCAGCGGCCGGTTGTCCAGGGCCGAGGGCAGACGGAATCCGTAGTCCACCAGGGTGGATTTCCGGGAATGGTCGCCCCGGTACATGCCGATGAGCTGGGGCACGCCCACGTGCGACTCGTCCAGGAATACGACAGTGTTCTTGGGCAGATAGTCCATGAGGGTAGGGGGAGCCTGCCCGGGCAGACGCCCGGTGAGGTGGCGCGAGTAGTTCTCGATGCCCCGGCACGCCCCGGTTTCCATGAGCATCTCCAGGTCGTAGTTTGTCCGCTCCTCAATCCTCTGAGCCTCGATGAGCCGGTTTTCCGCGCGGTAATAGGCGATGCGCTCTTTGAGTTCCTCACGGATGCCGTCCATGGCATCGAGAAGCAGGGACCGCGGGGTCACGTAGTGCGAGGCCGGGTAGATGGGAAAGTGCGAGAGCTTGCGGAGCTTCTTGTTTCGCAGGGTGTCGATCTGCCAGATCGACTCGATGTCGTCCCCGAAGAGCTCCACCCGGATGGCCGTGTCCTCCTCGTGTACGGGGAAGATGTCGATTACGTCTCCCCGTACCCGGAACGTGCCGCGGGAGAAGTCGTAGTCGTTGCGATCGTACTGGATCTCAACGAGTTTCTTCAGGATGTCGTTGCGACTCAGGCCCCTGCCTTCCTCCAGGTAGAGGAGCATGCCCGAATACGCCTCGGGGGAGCCCAGGCCGTAGATGCACGACACGGACGCCACGATGATGCAGTCCTCCCGCTCGAAGAGGGCCCGGGTGGCCCGGTGCCTGAGCTTGTCGATGTCCTCGTTGATGGCCGAGTCCTTCTCGATATACAGGTCGCGCGAGGGCACATAGGCCTCGGGCTGGTAATAGTCGTAGTAGCTCACGAAATACTCCACCGCGTTGTCCGGAAAGAGCTCCCGGAACTCGCCGTAGAGCTGGGCCGCGAGGATCTTGTTCGGAGCGATGACCAGCGCGGGCCGGTTCATGCGCTCGATCACGCACGCCATGGTAAAGGTCTTGCCGGAGCCGGTGACGCCCAGGAGCACCTGGTCCCTGACGCCCTTGCCGATCCCCTCGGTCAGGGAATCGATGGCGGCAGGCTGGTCTCCCTGGGGCTGAAAGGGTGAAACGAGCTTGAATCCCATGATGTGTCTTTGTATCCTGTTCCTTGACCGGTCACAACCTCGGATCGGCAGGGTCCGCACAGTGATGAAAAACCAGCGGACTCCCGCAGCGCCAGAGGGTGACGCTCTGTTTTTTTGTGCATATCCTGACTGATGACTCGACACCTGTCAATGCTGTATTTATGGACAATACCGGCCTTTTCCAAGGCATGAGGAAAGGTATTTCAGGATAGGTGGAAGCGCGTTGATTTTTGAAGGGGCTTTCCCCCTTCGGCCTGTACCCGCACCGGTGTCTTCTCCTCGTCCTGCAACTGTGCAGGGGCAGTAAGGCGGAGCAGGCAGGAAGGGGGCATCCCGGGTGAAAACCCGGACTGTATCGCCTTCTCGCGGGCTTCACCGGTCCGGAGTGTCCGGGAGACAATGCGGACCCGGATGCCGTAATGTGAAACCGTCCCCGAATAGAAGACGCCCCGCGCTTTAATGTGAACCCGTCCCCGGATTCTTCCGGTTATTGAAGCTTTTCCCAGAGGGTTCCTTCCGGGGTGTCCTTGAGCTGGATGCCCTTTTCCTTGAGCGTGTCCCTGATCTCGTCGGCCCGGTGGAAGTCCTTTGCCTCTCTGGCCGCGTTGCGCTGTGCGATGAGCGCCTCGATCTCGGGCGGGGTGAGGCCGGTCTCGTCGATGCCGGAGCGCTTGACCCGGTCCAGGAACTCCCCGGGGTTTTCCTCCAGGATACCCAGGACATCGGAGACCAGCGAAACCACGGACTCGAGGGCGGCCTTGTCCTGCGGGGAAACGGCCTGGTTCTCGTCGAGCGCCTTGTTGATTTCGGTGGTGAGTTCATGGATGTGGGCAACGGCAAGGGCGGTGTTGAAGTCGTCGCTCATGGCCTCGTCGAAATTCTGCTCGAAGGCCTCTGCCAGGGGTTTAATGCGCGCGTCCGCGGCCGTGGCGGCGGAGGTGTTCACCCGGTGGAGCATCTCGTAGAAGCGTACCAGACCCTGGCTTGCAGTCTGGACCGCATCGGGTGAGAAGTCGATGGGGCTACGGTAGTGGTGAGAGACCAGGAGCAGGCGCAGGGCCTCCGGGTGCACCTCCTTGACGAGCTCCCGGATGGTGAGGAAGTTGCCCAGTGATTTGCTCATCTTCTCGCCGCTCACGGTCACGAAGCCGTTGTGCACCCAGTATCTCACGAACGGGACCCCGTAGGTGCCCTCGGACTGGGCGGTTTCGTTCTCATGGTGCGGGAAGACCAGGTCCCTGCCACCGCCGTGGATGTCGAGCGTGGGACCCAGGAGATGGGTACTCATGGCCGAGCACTCGATGTGCCAGCCGGGCCTGCCTTTGGACCATGGGCTCTCCCACCAGGGCTCGCCTTCCTTGCTCTTTTTCCACAGGGCGAAGTCGAGCGGGTTCTTCTTGTTCTCGTCGATCTCGACCCGGGCGCCCGCGATCATCTCGTCGGTGTCCCTGCCGCTGAGTTTGCCGTATTCCCGGAAGCCCGAGACATCGAAGTATACGCTGCCATCAGGGGCTTTGTAGGCGAGCCCCTTTGCCTCGAGCTTCTCGATCATGGCGATGATCTGGTCGATATACTCGGTCGCACGGGGCTCGATGTCGGCCTGCTTCACCTTGAGAATCTCCATATCGGTGTTGAACTCGTCGATGTATTTCTGGGCGATCTCCTTGTAGCCGGCGCCCAACTGATTGGCCCGGGCGATGATCTTGTCGTCAACGTCGGTGAAGTTGCGCACGTAGGTGAGGTCATAGCCTTTTCTGCGCAGGAAGCGGGCGATCACGTCGAAGACTACCAGGGACCGGGCATGTCCGATGTGGCACATGTCGTAGACCGTGACGCCGCAGACATACATTCCCACCTTGTTCCCTACAAGCGGGGTGAAGGGCTCCTTTTTCTTCGAGAGGGTGTTGTACAGGGATATGCTCATATCGTGCTCCTTATAAGACGAGAGTTTTTTACCAGAACGACAGCCTGAGCGGCAATGGCCTCGCCCGCGCCGATCTCTCCCAGACCCTCGTGGGTCCGGAACTTCACCGAGACATCCTTCGGATCGATCATGCATGCGCCTGCAATGTTGGCGATCATCCCGTCCCGGTATTTTCCGAGTCTGGGGTGCTCGCAGACGCAGTTGACGTCGATATTGACTACCGTGAAGTCCTGGCGGATCTTTTCCCGGATGATCCCGAGCATGTCCAGGGAATACATGTCCCTGGTCTCTTCCGCGGTGTCGGGGAACAGGACCCCGATGTCGGAGAGCGCGCACGCACCCAGCAGGGCGTCGCACACGGCGTGGACCACGACGTCGCCGTCGGAGTGCCCGAGCAGCCCCTTGGAAAAGGGGATGGCAACCCCGCCCAGGACCAGGGCCCGCCCTTGAACCAGACGGTGGATGTCGTAGCCTATACCGACCCGGTACGGCATGTCAGCATGGCCTCCGCTATCTCCAAGTCTTTTCCGATCGTGATCTTGATGTTGCAGGGATCACCCTCCACGACCCGAACCGTTCCCCCTGCCAGCTCCATGACGGCGCTGTCGTCCGTGGCGTCCAGAATGCCTCGCCGTCGCGCCAGGGTGTGGGCCTCCAGGATCCTGAGGACGGGAAAGGCCTGGGGGGTTTGCACCTCGTAGAGGTTCGACCTGGGAACCGTCCGGACCACCATCCCTTCCCGAACTTCCTTGAGTGTGCTGGAGACCGCCAGGACTGGGATGCACGCATCCCCCTCTCCGACCCCTCCGAGCACCCGGGAAATGAGGTCCCCGGTCACCAGGGGTCTCACCGCGTCGTGCACCAGCACCAGACCGGCTTCTTCGACGTTCAGCAGGCCGTTGTACACCGACTCCTGCCTGGTTCCGCCGCCCTGCACAATGTGCACCGGGGATGCAGCGCCTTCGAGCACCCGCCTCGTCAGTTCCATATCTTCGCGTGGCACCGCCACGATGATGACATCTACCATGTCATGGGAGGCAAAGGCATCCACGGTCCTGCGGATGAGCGGAACCCCGCCCAGATCGAGAAATTGTTTTTTCCGGCCGAAGCGCGTCCCGCTCCCGCCGGCTACGATGACCGCGCTCGCCGTCATGTGTCAGCTGCCGTTCGTCTTGGGGGCTGCGAATATCATCCGGCCTGCCGGGGTCTGGAGGATGGAGGTGACCGTCACCTCGACGCTCTTGCTGAGCAGAGGTTCTCCCTGCTCGACCACCACCATGGTTCCGTCCTCGAGATAGGCGACGCCCTGGCCCTTTTCCTTGCCCTGCTTGGCGATGGTCACCGACAGGCTCTCGCCAGGCAGCACGATGGGCTTCACCGCGTTGGCGAGCTGGTTGATATTGAGCACGTTCACCCCCTGGATCTGCGCGACCTTGTTGAGGTTGAAGTCGTTGGTGAGCACATCGGCGTCGATATCTTTGGCAAGCGCGATGAGCTTTGAATCGACCTCCTTGATCTTGGGGAAGTCCTTGTCCACGATCTCGAACTGCACCTGAGGGTTCTTCTGGAGCCGGTTGAGGATGTCGAGGCCCCTTCTGCCGCGGGTCCGTTTGAGGGGATCCGAGGAGTCCGCAATGTGCTGGAGCTCGTTTAGGATGAACTGGGGCGCGACCAGCGTCCCTTCGATAAACCCGGCATCGCAGACATCGGGGTTCCTGCCGTCGATGATGACGCTGGTATCCAGGATCTTTCTCTTCGGTTGGTCACCCTGTGCCTTCTGATGGAAGATCGGGAGATCGCCCATCTCCTTGCCCCAGGCATGGCCTATGGTGTAGCCCATGTAGGCGAAGAGCGAGTTGATGAGGATGAACAGGAACAGGCCGCCTTCGAGCCTCAGGAGCACATACCCCAACAGGCTGCCGATCACGAGCCCGAGGATGGCGCCCAGGAAACCGCCCACGTAGGCCATGGGGTGGAACTTCAGCCCCCTGATCTCGCCGATGAATACCAGGAGCAGGCATGCCTCTGCAATGCCGGGCAGGAGGATGAGCCAGATGCCTCCTTCCATGTGCAGGGACGCGTACATGAACGCCCCGTAGAAAACCACGAGGGCCACTGCGATACGAAGAAACCATTTCATAGTATGCCAATCCTATTCTACGTGGTGGTTTGAGGCTCCAGCTTTCCCATTGCCTCCAAAAGCATCTTCTCAACATCGGCCTTGTCGAGGCTCTTCGATATGGCGATTTCGTTCACCAGGAGATTCCTGGCCGTATCGTACATCTTTCTCTCCCCGAAGGAGAGCTCCTTGCCTCGCTTCAGAATGTTCAGATCCCGAAGGACCTCGGCAATTTCGAAGGCAGAACCGCTCTTTATTTTTTCCATATATTCCCGGTATCGCCGATTCCATGTCTGATTATCGACGGATACGGAACGTTCCTTGAGAATATCGAGCACCTTTTCAATCCCGTTTTTATCAATGAGCTCACGTATACCCACATTTTCCACGTTCGTCACCGGGACCATGACCGTCATCTGCGTATCCAGAACCTTCAGGATGAAAAAGGAAATCGTATTTCCCGATATCTCCCGGGTCTCGACGGCTTCCACTTCAGATACCCCATGGGCCGGGTAAACCACAGTATCACCAACTTTAAACATGAATGTATCCCCTTTATTTAAAATAAGACAATAACAATTCGATGTAATTTAGTCAAGGCTGGCGGGAGTGTATTGTGAAAAAACGGTCTGTGATTATAAGCGGGAGGAAACGCCCTTAAGTGCCCAATCAGGGCGGGACAACAGCACGTGCCCGTTTTCACGTTTTTTCTGAATTTCCGGAAGCCCTCAGAGGTGCTCTGCCAGCTCTCTGCTCGGGATCTTGACTTGGTAGTGGCTTCTGTGAGAAGCACATGACCATGAAATATCCCCAGATCGATCCCGTCTTTTTTGAGATAGGTCCGCTGCAGCTCCGCTGGTACGGACTGATGTACATCATCGGGTTCGTGTGCGCATACTTTGTTCTGGTGCGCCTTTCGAGGCGCGAGAACTACGATATGGACAAAAAGGAGATCGAGGACCTGCTCGTCTATGGCGTTGTGGGTCTCATCGTCGGGGCCAGGCTCGGGTACTGCCTGTTCTACAATTTCGGATATTACTTTTCCCATCCCCTGAAGTGTCTGGCCATCTGGGAAGGGGGGATGTCGTTCCACGGCGGCCTCATCGGGCTGGTTCTCGGCGGCTGGCTGTTCAGCCGGCTCCGGAACAAATCGCTCATCATGCTTGCCGACATGGGGGCCCTGGCCGCTCCCCCCGGACTGTTTTTCGGGAGGATCGGGAATTTCATCAACGCCGAGCTCTACGGCAGGGTCACGGATGTGCCCTGGGGCATGGTTTTCCCCGGGACGGGGGGGCTGCCCCGGCACCCCTCGCAGCTCTACGAGGCCTTTTTCGAGGGGGTCGTGCTGTTCGTGGTCCTCTTCGTCCTGAGCAGGAAGGTGCGAACCAGGGGAGTTCTCATATCCGTGTTCCTTGCAGGCTACGGCCTCATACGCTTTGTCCTCGAGTTCTTCCGCGAGCCGGACCCCCAGCTGGGGTTCATCGTCGCGTCCATCACCATGGGCCAGATCCTTTCCCTCGCGATGGTGGCGGCCGGTGTGGTTCTGCTGATCGTGCGATTAAAGTCGGGCGGGTGTTCACGCGATAACGCTCGTACATGATGGATTTCGAAGCCAAGGTCGCTGCAGGTGTCAGGGCGTTCACCCATTACAATCGCCGGAAAAAGCGGTTGATGGAGTTGAACGACCCTCTCGGGTCCAGGGTCATTCTGGATCTCTTCCCCTTGTGCGTTCACATCAATCACCCCGCGTTGCCCGGATACACCGGCGGAGACGATTGTCCCTGCGGTGTCAAGTGCATGGAATGGCCGGCGAACACCATCAACAGTCTGGGCACCTTCTCCCCCATCCGCCTGCGGCCCGGTGACGTTAGGAACCTGGTTCCCCGGAACCGCGAGATCGAAGGACTTTTCACGATCGGCTCCGTGGGCAGCCTCGGGCAGACCAGGGAATCCGACTACGATGTCTGGGTGGTCGTGGATGCCGACGCTATAGGCAAACCCCGGCTGAGGCTGCTGGAGAGAAAGCTCAAGGCCCTCAAGCGCTGGATATCGAGCCAGTATATTATTGATCTGCATTTCTTTCTGATGGATATCAACGACATCCGGCGGAACAATTTCGGAACCGTGTCACAGGAAGGGGCGGGTTCGGCACTGAAGAGCATCCTCAAAGAAGAGTTCTATCGCACCATGACCCTGATCGAGGGCAGGGTTCCCGTATGGTGGGTAACGCCTGACGACCACGGAGACGACAACTACGAGCAGACCATCGCGTATCTCGCTCGGTCGCTTCAGTTTGAATACATGGATTTCATCGACATGGGCAATCTCACCTCCATCCCCGAGCAGGAACTGCTCGGGGCGGCCCTGTGGCAGATGCACAAGGCACTGGACGATCCGCTGAAATCCGTGCTGAAGATGGCCCTGGCCGCCACCTACCTGGACCGTTCCGGCGAGGAGGTACTCTTGTGCGAAGAGTTGAAGAGACACGTCATGCAGGACTCGCAGGACGAGATCATCGACCCCTATATGGAGATCTTCCAGTGCGTGGAGAACTATTATCGCAACCGGGGAGACGAAAGGACCATCGATCTGCTGAGAAAGTGTTTCTATTTGAAGGTGTCCCCCTCCATCACCACCAACGATCTTCTCCGGGTCAACCAGCAGGACAAGACCGTCATGATGGTGGAGATCGTGAAGAAATGGAACTGGCCCATGGGCTTTATCCGGGAAATGAACCGTTTCCACGAGTGGAGCGTCGAGAAATACCGGGCCTTCGGAGATGATCTCCACGACTATCTCAAGCGAACCACCGTGCTTCTGATCCGCAGGGCCAAGTCCTTTCTCCTGGATTCTCAGCTCGATCAGGATGTGGAGATGGAGGTGCTGCGCAGGAGGGTCGAGGCCTTCTATGTAGCCAAGGAGAACAAGATCGAGTCGGAAAAACGGGTCAAGAGAAGGGAGCCTGCCTACGAGGAGATCTTTTTTGCCTACAAGAACCGGAAATGGCATATCTACGGGTCATATCCCGACAGGAAGAGAGAGAATCCCATCATGAGCGCCGAGAGAGTGGTTAAGATACTCGCCTGGCTGGTCTACAACAAGAGGTTCGATGCCTCGACCTCCTTCCACATGGTGCCCAACACCACTGGCGTGGCACTCTCCGATATTCAGGCCCTTTTGAGGGAGCTGGATACCCTGATTCCGGATGCCAACTCCGTGGGGCTCGACCGGGAGGCGCTCATGGATAAGAAGTTTGTCAAGAGGGTGGTGCTCGTGGGCAACATGGAAAAGCCGAACACCATTGATGTTATCCACGAGGTCGATGTCCTGTATATCAACTCCTGGAACGAATTTTTCTGCGTTCACATGGCGCCCGGGTCGATCAGGGAATGGATAAGGGAGATCCGGACCCCATGGACCAAAATCAGCGTCTGGCTTCCCAAGCACGGCAAGTCGAGGCGTCTCGTCAATGCGCTGAATTCACTATTTTCCTGATGACCTTTCCCTGGGAGGCCATTCTTTCCTCGCAGTTTCTCGGCACGGTGCCGGCTACCTTAAAAACCATTGACGAAGTCCCGGGTTTGTCGATATCACAGGCATGAGATCGGAAACGGCTCTTTTGAGCATCTCATGTCTTGAAAAGGAGTTCCGATGGATACGGTGGCAATAGGCATATGCCAGATCCGGCAGGGGTATGATTTCGAAGACAACCTGAACAGGGCGTATATCATGATCGATCAGGCCGCGGACAGGGGCGCAGAGATCGCGGTCCTTCCGGAGATGTTTTTCACCCCTTATGAGCCCGTCTCCATCCGCAGTGCCGCTCCTCTCGCGCACAGGGCGGTGGAGGGACTCCGGGAGCGGGCGGCGCGGCACGGCATTCTGCTCGTCGCGGGATCCATGCCCTGGGACGGAGACGGGAAGCGCTTCTTCAACAGGTCGTTTGTATTTGACTGTAACGGTGAGGAGATCTATCACCACGACAAGGTACACCTCTTCGACTGCAGCCCCCCGGGCGGACCCGCGGTCAGGGAATCGGACGTCATCAGGCCCGGCGACGGCCTGGGGGTGTTCGAAACCCCCTGGGGAGCGGCCTCGGTGATCGTATGCTATGATGTCCGCTTTACGCCGGTGGCCCAGATCCTTGCAGACAGGAATGTCCGGATGCTCTTCGTACCTGCCGCGTTTTCCCTTGCAACGGGAACCGCGCACTGGGAAATGCTGATGCGGATCAGGGCCCTGGAGATACAGGGCTTTGTGGTAGGCGTGCAGCCGGCGTACAATCCCGATCTCGGGTATGTCCCGTACGGGCACTCCCTCGTCGCTTCGCCATGGGGCCAGGTTTTCCACGATGCGGGCCAGGGCGAGACCCTGGATGTGGTGAACGTCGACCTGGAAGAAATCAAGCTCATCCGCGAGAAGTTCCCGCTTCTGGCCCACCGGAGGAGAGATCTCTATCAGACCTCGTGGCTGGGGAAATCATGATCCGGATACAGTCTTTGTATAAGTCTTTCAAAGGACAGAAGGTCTTCTCCGGCCTGACCCTGGACATCCCCGAGGGCAAGGTGACGGTCATCATCGGACCGAGCGGAACCGGCAAGAGCGTGCTCATGAAACACATTCTCGGCCTGATCAAACCCGATTCGGGCAGCATCCTCATCGACGGCAGGGACGTCACCGCCCTGCGAGAGGTCGATCTCGCGGATGTCAGGAAGGAGTTCGGGGTCTGCTTTCAGGACGCCGCGCTCTTTGACTCCATGACCGTGGCAGAGAACGTGGCGTTTCCATACACCATGCACACGAAGCTCTCAAAGGACGAGATCACGCGCGAGGTGGCCAGGCTGCTGAAAGACGTCGGCCTCTCGGGCATCGAGGAGAAGATGCCATCCCAGCTCTCCGGAGGCATGAAGAAACGGGTCGGCCTTGCCCGGGCACTGGCAATGAACCCCCGGTTCATCTTCTTCGACGAGCCCACCAGCGGGCTCGACCCGGTGATCTCCCGTGCGATCAACATGCTCATCTGCGAGGTCCAGAAAAAGACGGGCGGCACCTTTCTCGTGATCAGCCACGATATCCAGGGCGCGCTCGACATGGCCGACTATATGGCCATGCTCTACCGGGGCGGAATTGTTTTCGAAGGGGTCCCGGAAAAGTTCAGGAGCACGTCCGATCCCCTGATCATCCAGTATATCCACGGAGACGTGGAAGGCCCCATCAGCCCCATAGACTGACCGGCGACCAGGGAGGCCTATGTGGGCCATGCCTGACTGAGGGGCGGCGCCCTCAAGGCATGGCAAAGACCGTGTCCGGGTGCCTGACCGAGAGCACCGGGCAGGATGACTTCTTCACCACCTTCTCGGCGGTATGGCCGAACAGGACATGCTTGATCCCGGTTCTCCCGCGGGTTCCGATGATGATCAGATCGATGCGCTCCCTGTGGGCGAACTGGATGATCTCATGGAAGGGAACACCGTGGAGGATGTACGTGTCGCAGCGCACATTCTGAGGAACCATGGTGCTCACCATTTCCTCGAGCCGTTTGGCTGCGTTTTCCTCGAACTCGACATAGAGCTGGGGCAGGATCGTGGGGCTCAGGTCGTATTCCGAGAACTCGGTGAAGTTCTGGAGCACGTGGAGAAGATAGAGCCTTGTCGCGGGCCTGAGCAGCTTGTTCAGGTCGACGGCG
Source organism: Deltaproteobacteria bacterium (assembly GCA_018433085.1). Lineage (GTDB taxonomy): Bacteria > Desulfobacterota > Desulfomonilia > UBA1062 > UBA1062 > Phosphitivorax. The sequence continues at coordinate 41,186 of JAHDRW010000037.1, forward strand.
TATTTCAGTGCGTGGCGGGACGATTCGCTGAAATCTGTGGGTATCAGTACCCGTTCGATCATAATGCGTTATAAATTAATGATACTTTTCCCTGTGTCAATACCTGTTGTATTTAACCGGTGCACTTCTATACAATGTACAAGATGCGAATGAGTAAACTCCCGGCCATTCTCGCCCTGTGGTTCATGGTCCTCGGCGGCTGCGCCTCGCTGGAGGTGCCGCCCGACGACACCTACCCGTTCCGGGCGGCGTTCACCGGGTCGGCCACTGTCCAGGGGCGCGCCTTGAGCTTCGAAGGGGCAATGGCTGTCGTATCACCCGAGCAGGGTTTTGCCCAGGTATACGGGCCGGGCGGTCTGGCCGCCTATTCGGTGGGCATCTCCGAGGGTGAGGTTGCGATCCATGACATGTGGGGGAGAGTGGTCAGGCGGTATTCCGTCCCCCTGGACCAGTTTCTGGGTCTCGTTGCCGGGGAACCGCCGGATATGCGGTATCTCTGGAGGCGCTCACTCGACGGGCGTACCTCCGTGACCTACACCTGGGGCACGCTTGTCGTGGACGGGAATCTCCTTCCGCATGAGCTCCATGTCAAGGGAGACCCTCCCCTGGACGTTCGTTTCGTTCACGGAAACAACACAATAACATTGCTGATGAACCGTGGTTCTGATAGATTACGGCTTGTCTTGGATGTCATCCGGGGCGGAAGATGGACGCAGTATAGCCCCTGATGAGGACAGAGAGGACCGTGAAGCTTCCATGATCGTGATTAGATGTCATTCATGCGGGAAAAAAGTCGTGTGGGATGATTTCCAGCCCATGCACGTCAAATGTCCCAACTGCCGGGCAGACCTCAACGTCAAGGCCTCCCTGCGGCAGAACATCCGGGACCGCGAGACGCAGCAGGGCAGGAGGTTCTACCACTGCCCTCACTGCAAGGGTCTGGTACCCCGCAGGTGGTTTATCCAATGCACCCACTGCCGTCACTGGCTTTTCGGCCCGGCCTCTTTCAGCGGAAAGTGGCCGTTCATACTTGGAGCGGCCATCGTGTATCTGCTGTTCACCGCCTACTATGTGCTCTACATTTACTGAGATCATCAGACACGGAAACCGTCGGCCGCATCTTTACGTGACAGGAGGGCGAGAACTTCCGTGAGCGCTCAGTTTGTCAGTCCGGAGAAGGTCAGAGGCCTGGAAGAGCGGATGGCGTCTCTGGGCATTCGTGAAGCCGACATCCAGGAGCGATTCGTCCATGCCCGGGGAAGGGGAGGCCAAAAGGTCAACAAGACCGCTGCATGCGTCTATCTGAAGCACCTGCCCACCGGTATCGAGGTAAAGTGCCAGGAGTCCCGGTCCCGGGAGGCGAATCGTTTCTTTGCCCGCCGTCTCCTGGCCGACAGGATCGAGGACTCGATCCTGGGAAAGGAGTCTCCCCGTGCGCGGGAAATCGAAAAGATCCGCAGGCAGAAGATGAGGCGGAGCAGGCGGGCCAAGGGAAAGACAGGGGCCGACAAAAAAAATACGGAAGGTTGATCTTGCCGCACGCGAGCATGAAAGTTATTATGTGAACAGTTGTTCATATGATCAGAAATGAAGAATACGAAAAAGAGAGGGGCTGTGTAATGAGCGATACTAATGAATATCTGATGGAAAATCCCCAGGAGGCCCATCGCCTCGACATCAAGACCGACATAGATGCAGTAAGGCAGCAGGCTCTTCTGTGCGGGATCAAACCCGGAGCCCGGATACTCGATGGCGGGTGTGGTTCCGGAAAGACCACCACCGTGCTCCGTTCACTGGTGCACCCCGGAGGGCAGGCCGTGGGAGTGGATTTCGCCCCGGACAGGATCGAGTTCGCCAAGGGCCATTACGAAAATGAAGAAGGCATCGAGTTCCACCTGATGGATCTGAGGGGAGACCTCGGCAGCCTGGGCGCCTTCGACTTTATCTGGATACGGTTCGTGCTCGAGTATTATCTGACGGGCGCGGTGGATATCATCGAGAACGCGGCCCGCTCTCTGAAGCCCGGCGGAACGCTCTGCCTGCTGGATCTCGATTACAACTGCCTGAGCCATTATCCTTTGTCTGATCAGATGGAGCGAACCCTCAAGGGCATCATGGAAAAGATAATGAGAGAGTACAACTTCGATCCCTTTGCAGGGAGAAAGCTCTATACGCATATGTACGATCTTGGTTTTGAAGATATTCAAGTTCATCTGCTACCCCATCATCTCATGCACGGTGAACTCAAAGCCAGTGATGATTTCAACTGGTTAAAGAAAGTCCAGATGGCCTCGGTCAAGGCCCGTGATCTTTTTAACAGCTATCCCGGTGGTCATGAGGGATTCTTCAATGATTTTATCAAGTCGGCTCATGACCCCAGGCGGTTCACCTATTCCCCTCTGATCGTATGCACAGGGAAAAAGCCGATGGAATAGAGGTCGTGCCGATTATCTATCCTGAATATCGGGTAGCGCCTTTTTATCATAGACAACAAAAGGTGATTGATATAAATAATATATGTAATAGGTTAACATATTGTATCCGAACATTAACGCACAGATGCATTGTATTGTACAACCAGTATCGACTCAATTGCCCGGAGGGAAGGCTGGTACCTTCAGATAGTAATCGGTTATTAAAACATTGTATTATTATTCACTAATAACAGAGTCATTACTGAACCGAAGGGGCCAAAGATGAGTACAGGTGTGTTCTCCGGTAAGCTTAGCTCAATAAAGGACAGGGAAGACTTTAATAAAAATTCCCAGTACGTCATTCCATTCAGACGTTCGGACCTGAAGCGTTCCACCCGTTCTTATTTCAAGACAAAGAGAATAAAACAAAAATCATTTATCAATGCCCTGAACTTTCGCAACTTTATCAATGACCATATCTATGTTCAGGCAGTCCATACATGCTCGAAAGAAAAATTTCTCATCATGGTACATCCAGGAACCTGTTCGAACGACAGGGTAACCATGACACTACCCGAACAGAGCCTTCTGAGCTTTGACAATTATAGTCTGGAGGCCCTGCTTATCGATAACGGGATGACTGTCATGGTGATGGACATGGAACTCGTGAGCGTTTCGGACCGGTCATTTTGCGCTGAGCTTCATCAGTTTGGCTTTGCCTATCATTCCCGCAGGGAGAGGAGGTTTCCGTGCCAAATGGTTGATGCCGTGATCCGTGCGGGAGATGATGAATACTGTGGTACACTCGACGAGTTCAATGCCTCAAGTTTGCGTATCAACCTGAAAGACAAGCAGTGGGTTGAACACGATGCCGCACAAACACCTTCACAACCCATTGTTATCGAACTCTTCCGTGAGGGTGAAACGATATTCTCAGGCCCGTCCAAACTCGTACGAGTCGAGAAACATTCTCATGCAGTCGTATTTGCCCCGATGAACATCGAGCAGAAAAAATATAATGAACGTAAGTTCCGAAATACACGCCTTGCCCTTGCTCCGGCTCCTCAGGCGGTATTTGTTCATCCTTTCACCAATAAAAGCGCCACGTATGACATCTGTGATATAACGACATCCGGTTTTTCTTTTCTCATGGAGAGCGATTACGCCACCATTGTTCCCGGAATGATTTTTTCCAAACTACAAGTCGTTTTCGCCGGAGGTCTGTCACTGGAGTGCTCGACACAGGCCCTGTATTTGAAGAAACAGCAGGGCAATTTGACAAAGGTCGGATTTCTGATCACTGATATGGACCCGGTTACTTATACCCGCCTGTTCAATATCCTTACACGGGCGGACGATCCCCATTCTCTTGCATCTTCCAAGGTCCCCATCGATGCCTTGTGGGAGTTTTTTTTCCGTTCAGGTTTCATTTATCCCGATAAATATCTGTGCCTGAGTAATAATAAGGAACGTTTCAAGAACACCTATAAGAAACTATACCATGACTGTCCTGAAATATTCTCCAGCCTGACCTACCAGAGAAACGACCTGATTTACGGGCATGTATCGATCGTCAAGGCATATCCGTTCGCCTGGATGGTGCAACATCTCGCCGCCCTGCCCATGGGGAACAAACGAACCGGTCTTTTTATTCTCAAACAGATGCTCAACTATCTGGACGGCTTTCACCGGATGCCCTCAATAGGAATGAAGTATCTCATGTTCAATTACCGGCCGGACAACAAATTTCCAAACTATTTCTTTGGAGGAGTGTGCAATATTCTGAATGCACCCTATATGTGCTCGGTGGATGAATTCGCATACCTCACGCACAGATTGTCCGAAGGGGGAACGGGTGTTCCTGCCGGCTGGAGTATCAGGGCATGCAACCAGGAAGATCTGGTTGCGCTTCATGAAGCGTATCACAGACATTCGCCAGGTCTCATGATCGACTCTTTCGGCCTGGAAGTCGACGACAATGCGCTTTGGGACTCATTTGAGAGCCGCGGCCTGAAACGGAGATGCGCCTCTTATGTCCTTACCCGTGATAAAAGGCGGGTGTGTTTTTTCATCATGGATCAGTCTGACCAGGGGCTCAATATGTCGGATCTCTTGAACAGCATCAAGGTCATCATCCCGGATCCCGATCCTCAGTATCTGCCCTGGCGCATACTGCTCGATGTCCTTTCCTGCCTGGGGAAAGAATGCGGGGCCGAGGATATCGTCCTTCAGGTATTTCCAAGTTCTTATCTCGATAAAGCCGGTGTCCACTACCCCAAGAAGTACTGTCTCTGGATTGCGAAAACCTCATACTTTGATCCGTACTATGACGCCATAAGAGGGATGACCCATTTCAGTGTACTGAAGTATTTCAAGAGTTATGTGGAGACGAAATTGGGTCTTCGAAAATAACCCTCTTTTCTCATGGAATTTGTTGAACGGTCACGAAGCCTTTTTTCACGAGCGTCGTTCCGCAGTCATGTTTTTGAGGGAATGTGACGATACCTATCCTGAGCTTCTTGCATCGATAAGGACTGATCGCAGAAATCGTGTCTTGGTACCCATATGCGAGGCTGCAGGTAGATTATGGAATATGACAAACAGGGAACCGAGCTGCTGTATAATATCAGTATCCTCAAGACATATACGGAGTACCTGCAGAAATACTACCCTGATGTAAGCGTAGACGAGGTCCTGAATTCCGCCGGGATAACCCGTTATCAGCTCGAAGATTCAGGATACTGGTATTCACAGGAAGTCTCTGACCGGTTTCATGATGCGATCGATAATTTCACCAATAACCCTGCCGTCGCAAGAGACGCCGGACGCTATGTTGTCTCATCTAAGGCATATGGGATAATACGAGACTACATTCGGGGATTCATCGGCCCGGCCACTGCATACAAGCTGCTTCCTAAGATACACGCGAAAGTCTCGAAAGGGGCTTTTATCGAGGTCAATAAATTATATCGCGGGAAGCTTGAGGTCGTTATCACCCCGGTCGAAGGAGTCGTCGAAAAGCCCTATCAGTGTGAGAATCGAATCGGGCAGTTTGAAGCGATTGCAGCCGGATTCACGGGCCATTATGCTCAAGTCGAGCACCCTGAGTGTCTTCACAGGGGAGACAAGCATTGCCGGTACAATATCACCTGGAAAGAACCCAAATTCCTTACCATCAGGCGGTACAGAAATTATATTCTGGCGCTCAGTGTTCTTGCAGTCGCCTTGGCCTTCCCTTCCTTGTCTCAGTATTCATGGATCAACCTGATACTTTCTCTGATTGCCCTGACGTGCGGGGTTACGTTCGCATCCTGGTTTCTGGAGAAGGATGATTATCGCAGACAGCTTGAGGATCAGGCACGATCAGCCGAATTGCTCATTACAGAATCAAACGCCAGATATAATGATGCATGCCTCGTGCAGGAGGTGGGCCAGGTCATTTCCAAGTATCTCGATATCGATACGCTCCTTGAAACGATCATGCACACCCTGAACAAACACCTGAATTTTGACAGGGGCATTGTCTTGCTTGCAAACAAGGACAGAACACGTTTGATTTTCCGGGCAGGATACGGGATAACCGACGAACAGGATATCTTCTTGCGTGAGAACAGTCTGCATCTCGACAAACCGCATTCAAAAGGGCCTCTGGTAGTCGCTTTCAAGGAAAAGAAACCATATCTCATTGACGACGTAAACATGATACTTGGTGACCTCTCACAGCGGAGCCAGAAGATTCTTCATTTCTCGGAATCCAACAGCTTCATTTGTGTGCCCATAGTCTTTGAAGAAGAATCCCTCGGTGTACTCGCAGTCGATAAAGAGAATTTATCAAAGACGCCCCTACGGCAGAATGACTTGAATCTGCTCATGGGCATCGCACCCCAGATCGCCATCAGCATTATGAATGCGCGGTCGTTTGAACGTCTGCAGGCCAGTGAGGAGAAATACCGCGATCTCGTGGAAAGCGCCAACAGCATTATCATGCGGCTGGATACCGCAGGACGGATCAGCTTTGTCAATACCTATGCAAAAGAGTTCTATGGATATGAGCAGCATGAAATGATCGGGAGGGAGGTGCTCGGTTTCCTCATGCCTCCCGTCGACGCCAAGGGGAACGATTTTTCACTGGTCTTCGCCGACTTTCTGAAGAACCCCGAAGACTACCGCCAGATGATCAACGTCAACCTCCTCAAGAACGGGGAGAATGCATGGATCTCGTGGAGCAACAAGGCCGTGTTCGACAAAGACGGCAATCTCTTCGAGATTCTCTGCGTGGGGAGCGACATCACCGAGCGCAAGATGGCCGAGGATGAGAAAAGAAAGCTCGAGATGCAGCTGCAGAGGTCGCAGAAGATGGAGGCCATCGGCATGCTGGCAGGCGGCGTTGCCCACGATCTCAACAACATCCTGAGCGGGGTGGTGAGCTATCCGGAGATCCTCCTGATGGAGGTTCCGGAAGGCAGCTCCATGCGGAAGTCGCTCGAGGTGATCAAGCGGTCCGGTGAAAAGGCCGCGGCCATCGTGCAGGATCTGCTCACGCTGGCCAGAAGGGGAGTGAACATATCCAATGCGGTGAACCTGAACACCGTGATTCGCGAATTCATCAGGAGCCCCGAGTGCAACAGGATCCTGGAGTACCACGGGAATGTCAGATGCGAACTTGAGCTCGACCCGGATCTCATGAATATACTCGGATCAGAGGTTCATCTGTCGAAGACGCTCATGAACCTCATGTCGAACGCGGCAGAGGCCATGATCAAGGGAGGGGTGATGACCGTGGCCACCGAAAACCGGTATATCGACTCGCCCGTTCACGGCTATGATCTCATCGAAGAGGGAGAGTATGCGGTCATGACCGTGTCCGATACCGGCGTCGGGATATCCCCTGAAGATCTCAAGCGTATTTTCGAGCCGTTCTACTCCAAGAAGGTCATGGGCAGAAGCGGTACGGGCCTGGGCATGGCGGTGATCTGGTCCACGGTGAAAGACCATCACGGATATATCGATGTCAGGAGCACGGTGGGGAAGGGCACCTGTTTCGAGCTGTATTTTCCCATCACTCGCAGGGAGCTGGAAGATGCCGATGCCCGCGACTCCCTCGACGCATTGAGAGGCAATGAGAAGATTCTGGTGATCGATGACGTGGACGACCAGCGGGAGATCGCGCGCAAGCTTCTCGAAAAACTGGGATATACGGTGGACGTGGCGGCCTGCGGAGAAGACGCGGTGAAATATCTCGGTGAGTCCGACGCCGATCTGATTCTTCTGGATATGATCATGGACCCCGGGATGGACGGCCTGGAAACGTACCGGCGGATTCTTGGGATAAGACCCGGGCAGAAGGCGATCATTGTCAGCGGTTTTTCCGAGTCGGACCGTGTCAAGGAAACGCTCGATCTGGGTGCGGGATCATATGTGAAAAAGCCCTACCGTCTTCACGAGATGGCAAGGGCGATCCGTTCCGAACTCGACAGGAAACGATAGACCTCTGTTCTTCCCGTCCGGATCTCCCGGTCATGGGGCGCGCAGACCCCGTAGCCTTCCCTGTTCCGCCGATGCCCGACACCCTTGGCGGTTTTCCCCGGTTGACGCGGGGAGATGATTCACGATATCATTCAACCGAAACCACGCGGTAACAGAGTTGTTCGGGTAGGGAATTACGAGCGGCACATCGGTTGCCCGTTCTTCTTTCAAGGAGGGACCTTCATGAAGAAATGGATAGCGCTCATCGTTGTCGTTGTCGTGGCCATCGGTGCATACATTGCGGCGGACACGTACCTCTTCCAGAAAAAATATGAGTCGCCCTCCCCCGGGGAGAATATCCATATCATACAACGGGAGGAGCCCGTGCCGCAGTCGGATGCCGCCGTGCAGCAGGCCCCGGGGCAGCGGCCGGCGACCATAACCGAGATCCCTGTTCCCCGGAAGGAAAGCGAAAAGAGCTTCGCCGAGCTGAAGGCCGAGCTGGCCGCAGTGTGCACCGAGATCGAGAAAAAGGACTACATGAAGGCCTATGATCTCGAGGGCGGTCTCCTTGAGCATCTGGACACCCTGATCGAGAAACTCGCCTATCGCCCGCCCGTGGTCTCGGGGGAGACGCGGGACCTGTATTCCCTGCTCAGCAATGCGGCGCACTTCTACCGGGTGCTGGGCAAGAACGACATCATGATGTTCAAGGACATTCTTTCCCATGAGCACAACCGGATCGAGCCCCTGATGGCGCTTACGTTCCAGTACCTCGTCAAGGGGAGCGCAGGACATAAGCTGAACGTCAACAGCGGGCAGTTGTATGAATATGCAGGGTTCTTCCTGAATACCCTGGGAGGGCAGTCGTACCTCTACCGGCGGGATTCCGTCACGAGGACCCTGACAAAATACTACTCCGTGCTCATTCTCGACATGGCCGACAGGGAGACCATGAACCCCTACGGCATCGATATCAGGCCGCATCTGACGCTGATCCAGGAAGACCTGAGGAATCTTGGGACCCTGAAAAACAGCGACGAATATCTGGCCAGGCTCAAGGAGATCGAGTCGCTGGTCGTGCGTTGATACGGCTTTTCACCTGTATATCCATAAGATGATATGAGCCCTCACGCGCGGTTTCTCCTGTTCCAGCTCATGATCATCGCCCCCTTCCTGAGCGGGATAGTATTCAGACAGCGGATATCCTCGGTCCGGGATCTCACCCGGAGGCTCATCAGGATCAATCTCGTCCTGATCGAACCGCTCATCGCCATCTGGAGCATCTGGGGCCTGGATCTGGGCTGGAACGTGGCGGTCCTTCCCTTCTCGGGCCTGCTTCTCGTGCTGACGGGCATGGCGGCGGGATGGCTGGTGCTGCCCGCCCTGCCGCTGAGAGAACGGTCCAGGGCCACCTTTCTCATCAGCTCGTCAATCGCCAATCACGGGTTCACCATGGGCGCGTTCCTCTGCTTTCTCTTTCTCGGCGAAAGGGGGCTGGGCCTGGCCTTTCTCTTTCTGTCGTATTTCATGATTTATGTCTTCACGATCATCTTTCCCTATGCAAGGTCCTTGTCCCGGCCGGAGGGCTCACTGCCCGGGGTGGCGGCGTATGTTCTCGACATCCAGAACATGCCTCTGGTTGCGGTCGGCGCCGCCCTCGTCCTTCAGTTCTTCCATGTCCACAGGCCCGGGGTCGACTTTCCCGTGGACACGCTCATGATGATCTCCATAGCCGTCTACTATTTCAGCCTGGGGATGAGCTTCGAGACCTCCCGGGTCTTCTCGTTTCTCCGGGAGAACATCGTTCTCTCCCTCATCAGATTTCTGATCCTGCCCGTGATCACGCTCGGCGCGCTGGCCATGGTGAATCTCGGAGAGCACGTGGAGGCGGTCATCACGATCCAGTCGTTCATGCCGGTCGCCGTCTACTCGGTGGTGGCATCGGTGCTCTTCGATCTCGACAAGGAGCTCGCCTCGAACCTCTTCGTGTTCAACACCCTTTTCTTCCTTCTGCTCGTCCTGCCTTTGCTTTTCGTGTTCAAGGGGCCTATTCTGGGAATATAGGAGGGCCTACCAGAGGTGGAAGATGAATGACTGCGGGTTCAAGGCGGCGCTGTTCGACTTCGGCGGCGTGATCGCGGATGAGGGCTTCAGAAACGGGCTCTACGAGATCGCCCGGCTCAACGGCCTGGCTGAAGAGGATTTCGCGGCCACGACCAGGAAGATTATCCACGACACCGGGTACATTACCGGCAGGGCGGACGAGGCATTCTTCTGGAAAACCCTGCGCGGGCAAACCGGGATCAAGGGCAGCGACAGCCACCTGAGGGGCATCATACTCAAGGGCTTCACCCTGCGGGAGTGGATGCTCCGGGTGATCGAAGGGCTCAGGTCCCGGGGAATACGGATCGCCATCCTGAGCGATCAGACCAACTGGCTCGACGAGCTCGAAGAAGAGCTCCGCTTTTTCCACCTCTTCGAGCGGGTGTTCAACAGCTATCACGTGGGCAGGACCAAGTTCGAAAAGCAGCTTTTCCTCGACGTCCTGGACATCATGAATCTGGCGCCAGGCGACGCACTCTTCGTGGACGACACTCAGGGACATGTCCGGCGCGCACGTGAGGCAGGGATCCAGGCCATTCACTACCGCGGAAAGGACGATTTCCTGGAAAGGCTCTCCGGGCTCTGCCCGGGGCTTGCCCTGGACCGCTGACAGAACTCGTTACTGGACCCGGTATTTCTTCAGCTTCTTATGCAGGGTGGCCCGTGTGATCCCGAGCTTCCGGGCGGCCTCGCTCTTGTTGCCGCCCGAGAACTCCAGGGTCTTGAGGATCGTGGCCCTCTCCACCTCCTCCAGCGGCAGGTCCGCGGCAACCGGGGCGGCCGGGTCCGGCGAGGGGACTTCCGCGTGCATCAGGCTCAGGTCGTCTTCCGAGAGATACTCGGAATCGGAGAGCACCACGGCGCTCTCCACGGTGTTCATGATCTCCCGGACATTGCCGGGCCAGGGATATCGGATGAGCCGGTCCATGGCCTGAGGGGTGAATCCCTTGATGGGCTTGGCGTTCTTGGCGGCGAACATCTTGAGAAAGTGCTCGGCCATCAGGGGGATGTCGTCCCTGCGCTGCCTCAAGGGAGGGACCTTGAGGTTGATGACGTTCAGGCGGTAGTAGAGATCCTCGCGAAAATCTCCCTGTTGCACGCGCGCGAGCAGGTCCCGGTTGGTGGCCGTGATGATCCGTACGTCCACGGTGAGAACCTCTTCGCCGCCCACCCGGGTGAACTCCCTCTCCTGGATCACCCGCAGGAGCTTTGCCTGCATGGCCATGGACATCTCGCTGATCTCGTCCAGGAACAGGGTGCCCCTGTGGGCCTGGCTGAAGCGCCCCTCCCTTCTCCTGATCGCCCCGGTGAAGGCGCCTTTTTCATGGCCGAAGAGCTCCGACTCGAGCAGTCCTTCGGAGATGGCGGCGCAGTTGAGCTTGATGAAGGGGTGGTCCTTTCTTGCGCTGTTGAAATGGATTGCGCCTGCGATCATTTCCTTGCCCGTGCCGCTCTCGCCGGTGATCAGAACCGTGGCGTCCGAGGCGGCCGCCTTGGATGTGGTCTCCAGCAGATGGATCATGGAAGGGCTCTTGCCGATGATGTTGCGGGTGTCGAAGTGCTCGCCTATGATCTCCTTGAGGATGCGGTTCTCCTCCTTGAGTCGGCTGTGCTCCATGGCCTGCTCCATCTTCATGCGCATCTCCTCGAAGTCGAGCGGCTTCATGAGATACTCGTAGGCGCCTTTTTTCATGGCCTCGATGGCCGACTCCACGGAGGAGTAGGCGGTGATGATGATCACGGGTATGGCGGGATTGATGCCCTTGATCGCGCCCAAGGCCTCCAGCCCGGAGACCTTCACCATCCGGATGTCCATGAGGATGAGGTCGAAGGGCCTTGAGCGGACCCACTCGATGGCCTTCGACCCGTCGTCCGCCTCGAATATCCGGTAGCCCCAGCCCGAGAGCAGGGTCTTGAGCATGGTGCGGTGCCCGTTGTCGTCATCGACTACCAGGATGTCTCGTGTGGTATTCATCTCACTGTTCCTTTTGTGGGTAAAATGAGGGAAACCGTGGTTCCCTTTTCTTCGATGCTGGTGATGGTCACCTGGCCCGAGTGCGCCTCCATGATCTTGTGCACGATGGCAAGCCCCAGTCCGGTACCTGACTGCTTGGTGGTGAAGTACGGGTCGAATATCCTGCCCACGTCCTGGCCCGGGATTCCGTAGCCGGTATCCGAGACGTTGACCACGATGTTCTCGTTCACCTCGTCACGCTCGGTCCACACCTTCAAAACCCCGCCGTTCTCCATGGCCTCGATGGCGTTCAGGTAGATGTTGAGCAGCACCTGACCGATCCGGTCCTGATCGATGTAGGCATATACGGGCTCGTCCGGGAGATCTTGCGTGTCGATGGATATCCCCTGGGAAACGGCCTGCTTCCGGATCACCTCGATGGAGTGGCGCAGGATCTCGCCGATGTCGATGGTTTTCTGCTGCACGTTCAGCGGGCGGGCGAATTCGAGGAGCTGCCCGATCACCCGGTTGAGCCGCTCCACCTCCCTGATCATGATCTCGGCCGTGTCCTGGTCCTCGGGAACATCCTTGTAGCGTTCCTTGAAATAGGTGGCGAACCCCTTGATGGAGCTCAAAGGGTTCCTGATTTCGTGCGCCACGCCTGCGGCGAGGCTTCCCAGCGAGGCCAGTCGCTCCTTTCTCTGCATCTCCTTCTTGAGATGACGGATCTCCGTGATGTCGCGAAGGAGCACGATGCATCCCAGGAACTGGCCGTGGTCGTCCTTGAGAATGCTTGCGCTGGCCTCGAAAAGCATGTTTTTTCCCCTGACGGGCACGTCGATCTCCCGGATGAGGACGTCGGAGGAGCGAAGCGCCTCGTTGAGAAGCCCGCTGACAGGGGAGGGGAGAACATCGTCGGCCTTCCGGTTCACGGCTTCCAGGGGTGTGATCCTGAGCATCTTCTCGCATGCGTTGTTCACGGTGAGGATCCGGCCGTTTTCGCTGATGAACAGGAGACCCACGGGGATGTTCTCCACGATGTTGTCGGAGAATGCCTTGATGCGCGAGAGGTTTGCCCGCGTGATGCGATAGTTGTAGGCGATGATGATGGACACGATGCCCGAGAACCCGATCAGGAGGAGGATCACAGCGTTCAGGATGCTCTGGTGCGCGCTCTCCCGCATGGTTTTGATGATCGGGTCCATGTCCAGGCCCACGAAGACCGTCAGGGCCGGCTGCTGATAATTTTCCGGGAACATGCGCGACATGAGCCAGTCCTCGGGCGACATGCGCCTCCCGTGCAGGGTCGTCTTCCCGTAGGAGGGAATGAATTTCCGGTAGACCTCAAACACGGGCTTGCCGTCGGATCTGAACATCCGGCGCGACTGGGCCTGTTCGTCGATCCCCGAGTGGTCGAGGTCGGCCCCATGGACCCTCCCGATGAACATGGGTTGGTTGTGGGCGACGATTTTGCCGTCCTGGTCGGTGATGAGAATATAGAGGATGTCCGGCTGCTCCGCCGTCTCCATGATGAGCCGCTGGATCTGGATGCCGCTCCAGTTGAGCCCCATCATGCCGGTGCGAGCACCGGCCTCGAAAGAACGGATGAGGGCGTCCCCCTTTTCCCTCATGAGTATGACCATGTTGTCCTGCTGGGTCTTCACGTTTTTCATGGTCATGAAGGCGAAAATCGGCACCAGAACGATGAATGCCCCCACAATCACCCAGGGTGATACGCGTATCCAGCTCTGATCGGTATATCTGTCTCTCATGCAGTGAATGCTCGCTCGTGCTTTTTCTTTCAGGTGATTTTTCTACAAATCCCATGCCAGAGCCCTCGGAACGGCCCGGTCAACCCGGCTTGAGGGGTATGGCCATGCGGGTATGTAAATGTTTTATACAGATGTATCCGGTAAATGTATACCTTCTATACACCTTTCATGCAATTAGGGACAGGGGAACGCGGACGACACCAGGCGGTGAGGTTTGAAACGTAATCGAATCAGTGGCTTGAATACAAAATCGGGCATCTGGCACGTTCATTGAAACATCGGGGGCACCACGGAGGTGAGAGACATGGAGAAGAAAGGCATTATTATTTGCGGAATCATCGTGTTGGCGTTGTGTTCGTTCCCGGTCTTTGCCTACGGTCCGTTTTCCGGCCGGGGAACAGGAGAGTGCCTCTACAGCGGGCAGGGTCCGCAAGGCAGCCTGACCGCCGAGCAGCAGGCCGAGCTCCGGGAGCTGAGACAGGGCTTTGCGGATCAGACGCGAGAGCTGCGCGAGAGCCTTATGTCCAAGAGGCAGGAGATGAGGACCCTCATGGAACGCAGCAGCCCGGATGGAAAAGAGCTCAAGCGGGTGCAGGCGGAGATGAACACCCTGCGCGCGCAGCTGGACGATGCGCGGATCGATCATGTGCTCAAGGTGAAGAAAATCGATCCTCAGGCATTCGCCGGTTATGGCAGGGGATACGGGTACCACGCGTGGAAAGACGGTCGGAGATCCTGCTTCAGAGAAGGGAAAAACCGAAGGGCATATTGCCCGAACACCCTGTAGATTTACTGCAGAAAACCCATAAGATTACCTCCTCATAACAAAAACCTCCTCTTTGGGATGGCCGTTCTCATGCCCTGACGCCATCCCAATTTTTTTCTCCTCACCCCACCCCGATCCTCTTCATTGCTTTCCACCGGGTATTCTGCTAATGGGCTAGCAAAAAATCGTTCGGGCACGTGTTTCTTGCTGTGCCGCACGAGGAGAGCCCTGAAACCGGGTTTCCAAGAGGAATTATCCCAAGTGGAAGAAGAGGTCCCATCCTGATCATGCAGATATCCGCCCTGCTCAAGCTCGCAGTGGTGTTCGTGCTGATGCTCGTCGCCATCAGGAGGGATATCTCCCTGGGCAGCACCTTTGTCCTGAGCTCTCTGCTCCTGGGCGTTCTGTTCGGTCTCGATGCGGCATCCATTGCGGTCTCGGTGACATCTTCCGCGCTTTCTTCCCGCACGATCGCGCTGTGCGCCGTTGTCTCGCTCATCCTGATCCTCTCGACGAGCATGGAGGTGTCCGGGCACATGAAACGCCTGCTGGCAAATTTCCGGGGAATGGTCAGAAACCCGCGGGTCAATCTGGCGATCTTCCCCGCGCTGATCGGCCTGCTGCCCATGCCGGGCGGCGCGGTCTTCTCTGCCCCCATGGTCAAGGAGATCGGGGCGTCCACCCCGCTCGACCCTCACGAGCTGAGCTATGTGAACTACTGGTTCAGGCACGTCTGGGAATACTGGTGGCCTCTGTATCCGGGGATCATCCTCGTTGTCGCCCTGGCGGACGTGAGCCTGTGGGCCGTGGTCCTCTATCTCTTTCCGCTCACCATTGTCGCCTTGGGCGCAGGGTATTATCCCCTTGCGGGAAAACGCCTGTGTCGCGGGCAGGCCGGTAAGGCCGGACGGCCGCCCGTAACCCCCTTTATCCGGGAGCTCATGCCCATCATCCTGGTCATCGTCATGGGGCTCGGACTCGGAGAGCTCCTCGTCCTCCTGTTCCCCGAACAATTTCCGGCCAAGGAGGCGGGCCTAGTCTTAAGCCTGTCCGCGGCAATCGGATGGGTATGGGTCCGGAACAGGGTGGACTCGGGCGCGGTGCGATCCATTATCCTGAGTCCCAGGCTGCTCGGCATGATCTATATGATCGTATCCATTATGGTGTTTCAGGGCATCATGGAGGACAGCCGGGCGGTGGAGGCCATCAGCGCCGAACTGGAAAACTTCAATGTCCCGCTCGTGGTGGTCGTGATGATGCTCCCGTTTGTGGTGGGAGCGATCGTGGGGATCACCGTGGCCTTCGTGGGAAGCACCTTTCCCATCCTGATCGCCCTTATTGGGTCGCTGGGCGGCGGGGATCTCCTGTTGCCGTACCTCATGCTGGCCCTGGTGAGCGGATTCGTGGGGGTGCTCCTTTCCCCGCTCCACCTGTGCCTTCAGCTCTCAAACAAATATTTCGGGGCGTCCATGCGGGGGGTGTACCGATACCTGTGGCTGCCGAGCGCGGCGGTTCTGGCGAGCGCCGTTCTCTACTTCGTGCTGTCCCTTCTCGTGGTGGATTGGTTCATGAGATGAAGCCCCCAAGGGAGAGGCCGGTGAAAAAAGTTCCCGGTTTCACTGCATGAAATGACGGTTCGCCGTAAAGCACAATTGACTATTGAAGGATTCCTATAGTAGGAAAAAAGCCTTAAGGGGGATGCCCATGTCACTGACATACAAGGAAGCCGGCGTAGATATCGATAAACAGAATCTCTTGATCAAGGGAATACGGTCCATCGTGAAGTCCACCCACGGTCCCGAGGTCATCGGCGGGATAGGCGGGTTCGCAGGCCGCTTCAGGCTGGATCTGGCGAACTACAAGGATCCTGTTCTCGTATCGTCCACCGACGGGGTGGGCACGAAGCTCAAGATTGCGCTGATGGCCGACAACCACGAAAATATCGGCGTGGACCTGGTGGGCATGATCGTGAACGATATCATCGTAGACGGCGCCAACCCGCTCTTCTTCCTCGACTACATGGCCATGGGCAGGCTCAACGTGGAGCGAGGCAAGGCGCTCGTCTCCGGCATGGCCAGGGGATGCAGGGAGGCCGGCTGCGCACTCATCGGCGGAGAGACCGCCGAGATGCCGGGCGTATACAATGACGACGAGTACGATCTGGCAGGCTTCGGTGTCGGCGTTGTGGACAGCGACAAGATCATTGACGGCTCCCGGATATCCGCCAAGGACGTGCTCGTCGGCCTGCATTCGTCCGGGGTGCACAGCAACGGATATTCACTGGTGCGAAAGGTCCTCTTCGAGCGGGAGAGGCTGGACATCGACACCTACATCGAAGACCTGGGCAAGACCCTGGCCGAGGAGCTCCTGACCCCGACGCGCATCTATGTCAAGAGCGTGTTGAACATCCTGAGAAATTTCGAGATCAAGGGGATCGTGCACATCACCGGCGGAGGGTTCATCGACAACATCCCCCGGGTTCTTCCGAAGCGGTCCTGCGCGGTGATTCGCAAGGGATCGTGGACGATCCCGCCCATATTCCGGTTCATTCAGGATCTGGGCAGGATAGAGGACTCCGAGATGTACCGCACCTTCAACATGGGTATCGGCATGGTGCTGGTCGTGTCGGAGAAGGACGCGGACGATCTCATGCACAGGCTCAAGGGGCTCAAGGAGCCTGCAACGGTGATCGGGGTGGTCAAGTCGCTGAAAAAGGGAGAGGATGCGGTTCTCTTCCAGGAGTAGGAGGGCGGAGAGTTGATACGGATCGGGGTGCTGGTATCCGGCAGCGGTTCCAACCTGCAGTCCATCATGGACGCCTGTGAGCGGGGCGGAATCGAAGGACAGGTGGCGGTGGTCATCAGCAATGTCCCCGATGCCTATGCCTTGGAACGTGCCAGGGAAAGATCGATTCCCACGGTGGTGTTGTCTCACAACGACTATCCCGACCGGAGCGTCTTCGACCGCGAGCTGGCCATCACGCTGAAGGAGTATCGGGTGGATCTGGTGGCGCTGGCCGGGTTCATGCGCGTGCTTTCCGACGAATTTCTCGGTGAGTTTCCGGGCAGGATCATGAACATCCATCCGGCGCTCCTTCCATCGTTTCCCGGCCTTGGCGTGAGACGCAAGGCGATCGAGCACGGAGTGCGCTTTTCCGGATGCACGGTGCATTTCGTGGACGCCGGGGTGGACACGGGCCCCATCATCATTCAGGCCGTGGTTCCCGTATACCCCGACGACACCGAGGAAGAGCTCAGGGACAGGATTCTGGCCCTGGAGCACAAGATATACCCCAAGGCCATACAGCTTTTTGCACAGGGAAGGCTCATTGTCACCGGAAGAAAGGTCTATGTCCAGGGATTCACGAAGGATGCGGCTCAATGCCTGGTAAACCCCCCTCTGGACAGCTAGAAGGCCCTGTGCTGGTAAGCGCTTGCCTGCTGGGAGTATCCTGCAGGTACGACAAACGGGCGAAGACATCCGAGAGCATTGTGAACAACCGTGATATTCTCCCGGTTCCCGTCTGCCCGGAACAGTTGGGGGGCATGCCGACCCCCCGGCCGCCGGCGCAGTTCACCGGCGGAGACGGGCGCGATGTGCTGAAGGGACGGGCCCGGGTGGTCAATGCGCAAGGTCAGGACGTGACCGGGCTCTTTGTGGAAGGCGCCCGGCAGGCGCTGAAGATAGCGCGGATCGTAGGGGCCAGGCGGGCTTTTTTTAAAGACTGCAGTCCTTCCTGCGCCACACGGGTTGTCTGGAAGGACGGCGAAAAGGTGCCCGGGGTGGGTGTGACCACCGCCTTGCTGCTGGACAACGGGATCTCGGTCATGGATGAGGAAGGACGGCTATGAAATCATACTTTGATGTCGTGGGCTCGGGCGAGGGCATTTCAGGGCTGGTGGCCTGTGTTCTCCTTTCGCACAAGGGCTTCTCCTGCCTGTGGGGGGATACGGGCAACGATGCGGACCAGGACCGTGCCCGGAGCGGCATCCCGCTCCTCGTCTCCAGGGAGTTCTGGGACCGGGGGATCAGACCCCTGCTCTCTTCCGTTGACACATCGCTCCCGGGTGCTCTCCAGCCCAGGGCGATCGGGAAGATTCAGGCCATCGTTCCCGGCAGGAGGTTCGATGTCGGTCCCGCCCCGGCAAATGGAGATCTTCCGGCACAGCGGAGGAATACCGAGCGGTATCTGCATCTGCTGGAGAAGTCCATGACGAAGCCCGGCGTTCTGCTCCGTGCCTCTTCACGCACGGCCCCGGAGGTGGAACCGTGGCAGAAGGATCAGATAACGGCCCTGTGCAGGACCGGGAAGCCGAACTACCTTTCGTATCTCCGGTGGTCGGCTCTTCTCTCCGGCCCGTATTCCCTGGATCTCGCCGAAGCGAAGCATATTCTCGGGACGTACCTTTCTCATAACCGGGGTCACTATCTGCGGACCGAAAAAGCGGACGTCACGCTGGAAAACGGCAGCGCCGTCGGGCTTTCCCTGGGGAACGCCCGGGTACGATCACGGTACTGCATATCGGATGGAAGCCCGGAGAGGCCGGGCCGGGGAGGGGGGTTCATCTTCTACGGTACCTGCGTGGTCGACGAGCAGGTGATACCCGCAGGCATGGGAGATCTGGTCATAGCCTCTCCTCAGGAAGACATGCGCTATCCCCTCATGCTTCTGCTGGAGCGGCGCGAAGGCAAAGGGATCGTGTCGGTGACGGCGAAGATCCCGGTGGGAGGCATGCTCACCTCGCACACCGAGCTGTTGTCGTGGGCATCAGGCATGATCTACAAGCGGCTCAAGCAGGTCATTCCCTTTCTCGAACACCATCTCGTCAGCTTCGACGCGGTCGATCCCTTTGTCGGGAACTCCACCCGGCCGTGGTTCAGATACGCGGACGAGGTGCGGGTTCCCTGGTACGTTTCGGGAAAGCGCTATATGAGGAACGGCGACAGGGCGTTCACCTGCAGTGGCATGAAGTACGGATGGCTTGATATGGAGGGGGAAATACTCTGGGGCATATGCATGGCAAATGCAATACTCAAGGACCTGAACAGGTCGGATCTCATTTCCGCGAGGATGATGATTCAGGCACCGCGGGTGTAACGCTCCTCGAGCTTCTGGTGGTTCTTTTCATCGCGTCGATCCTGGCGGTCATGGCCCTGCCGGACCTGGGAGGCCTGCTGTCCCGGAAATCCCTGTCCTCGCAGGCCGACAAGCTTGCACTCGCTTTGCACCGTGCACGGGACCTGGCCATGGAGCAGGGGCACGACTGGAAAGTGGTGTTTCAGCCGGATGCGGGCACCTGGGTCTGCTATGGCGATGCGGACGGGGATTCCGAGATGGATGGCACGGAGCAGCGGCTGGGTCCGGACAGGCTGGGCGGGACGGTTTCCTTTGGGTGCACGACCGGCACGGGGCCCAACGGCACCGCGGTTCCCGAAGACGGGATCAGCCTGGTCAACAACCGCATCAGTTTCTCGTCGCTGGGGTGTTGCAACGCCGGGAGCATCTATCTCCGGTCCGAGGACCGGTCCATGGCGATCAGGGTTCTGCCCGCATCGGGGGTGGTCAGGATGTGGGAATACCGCGGTACCTGGGAGGTGTTGCCATGAACAGGGGTTTCAGTCTCCTGGAGGTGCTGGTCGCTCTTCTGGTGATCATGTTCCTCTTCACGGCGGCGGCCAAGATATCGATTCTCGCCACCCGGTCCGGCAGCTACGCCCGGGATCACACCTGCGCCGCGGTTCTGGGGCATACCGGCCTGGTAAGGCTCGCCGGGCTCGACTATGGTTCTCCCGAACTCCAGGAGGGATGGCACCGGGACCCCTCCAACCCCATTGAATACGACGGTCGAGGCGGATATTACCGTTTCTGGCAGATCGATGAATCCACAAAGGGCAAGCAGGTAGTTCTCTCTGTCGCGTGGGATGAAGGCATGCGAAAAGCTGCGGACTTCGGCTCGCAGATTTCGCTCAAGGAAAGCGGGTGCCCGCAGGTATCGTTCAGCGAGATCATCCCCGCTCCTTAGAAAAGACGCGCGAAATGCCGGAGCCGGGCCCTGCTATGCCTTGGAAGGCTCGGAGGCTTCGGATGTTTCGGGCAATTGAGAAAGAGGCTCTGCTTCGCGGAGCTTCCGGGGCTCCTCGCGCACCATCTGGCAGTAGCCGTTGAAGATGACGCCGTTCTCGATGGTGAGGGAAGAGGTTTTGACGTTGCCGAAGAGCTTGCCCCCCGCCTTCAGCTCCAGCCTCTTGTGCGCGTTGACCTCGCCGTGCATCTCGCCGTGGATGACGATGTTTTCTGCACGTATCTGGGCATTGACCATGGCGGTGTTTCCGATGATGACCATCCCGCTGGTGTCGATCTCGCCGGTGAAGTTCCCGTCGATCCTGACCGTGCCTTTGAACTTCAGTATTCCTTCGAACGAGGTCCCGTTGCCCAGCAGACCGACGATATCGTCCTTTTGCTGCTTATCCTTTTTCGTAAGCATCATATGCCTCCACAAATGGTGCGGAATATGGGTATGCCGGACAGGAGAGCCTTACTGCGAGGGCCTGTGCCTCTCTTCCGGATTGAGAGTAGTATGTTCAACCAACCCCTTGACATTCAACCACATTCAAGCACGATGCAAACATAGATACGCGGAGATGACAAGAAAAAAAATGAATGCCAGGACATGGGGAACATTCGTTACTATGTAGTGTATCTCACGTATGATTTCCATGCATGGTGATAAGCAAGATGCAGGCCAGAGAGTAACACATTGATTCCGTTCGGTACAGGCGCGGCAACTGTAATAAAGATGCATCACTGTATCTGACGAACGTTTCTGTTTCGTAACCCCTGCATGCCGTGAAAAAACGGTTTCGTTACCGGATATTTAAAGAGAATGTTCTTGCACCGGGGTGAGGCGGAAACATCGGGGGACCTCGTCATGTAGTTGAATTTACCTATGTATCAGGAAGTGTGTCCCTGAGGTCACGGTTGCTGTCCGGAGGCGTACCCGAAGGAGGAGAATCGTGCCCCGGCCTTGAAGACTCAACGTCCGCTCCGGTAGACATCGATCCGGCGCAGGGCCTCATGCGCGCGCGTGCTGGTCTCGTCAGAGGGGTTCAGCTCCAGGGCGGCCAGGAGATACTGGTAGGCGGCGGTGGGCTGTCCCTGCTTGAGCCGCATGAGGCCGAGCGACAGGTATGCATCGGCAAGCCGGTCCGAGTTCCGGTGTGTCGAGATGCACTGCTTCAGGATGCGCGAGGCAGTGGCCGAGCGACCGGTGTCGTCGAGCCATTCCGAGAGGGTGACGCACTCATCCGGGCTCAACTCTGCCATCTCCGACCTGTTCATGCGGGAGAGGGCGTCGATGGCATCCGAGGGGTGCTTCCGTGCCAGGGCGGTTCTTATGGCTGAGAGATTGGAAATACCCGAGTACCGGGGCTCCGGTTCCCCGGGAGTCTCCGGCCTGCTCGTTCTCCATGACCGGTTTTTCCATGGCCAGCTCCAGGAAAGCCGCTCTCCTGCCAGGGCGATGACGAGACCGCCCAGGAACCCTCCGATGTGGGCGCCATAGGCGACCGATGACTGAGAACCGATGAGCAGGGGAAGCAGATTGTCCACGATCACGAAGAAGCCAAGAACCAGCCGTGCGGGAAGGAGAAACACATCGACGTAAAAGGGGATGAGGGCCACGAATACCTTGACCTTGTTCCGTGGAAAGAGCAGGAAATACACGCCGAGTACCCCGGAGATGGCCCCTGACGCCCCCACAAGCGGTATCATGGAGGGGCCGGCGAAGAAGGCGAAGAACCATGTGGCCACTGCACCGGTCCCCAGATAGGCCGCCAGAAAGCCGAACCTGCCGAGCACGTGCTCCACGTTGTCGCCGTATATCCACAGAAAGAGCATGTTCCCTGCCAGGTGCAGGAGCCCGCCGTGGAGAAACATGCTGAAGAAGAGATCGGCCAGTTCCGGGGCGCCCGGCTTGTACCCGTTCGCAAAGGTGAACAGGTCGTAGGCGTTGACCTGGGCCAGCACCTGTCTGAGGGAAACCCCGGACGGAAGGTGGGGCGCTATGCTGCGGATGTATTCCTCCAGCAGGGGGTTGCCGGGATCGACGCCCTGCATGCTCAACGGGATGGTGATGAAAAAATAGATCAGGATGTTTGCGGCCATGAGACCCCAGGTCATCCATGGAGTGAAGTTCTTGGGATTCGGGGTGTCTCCTATGGGGAAGAACATGCGTTGTCGGGCTCCTGTCTGTCTTTCTTCTGCTGCCGGCTCTCATAATTATCATGCAGCGTGATGTCGGAGAAAACCTTTGTCTGTATAATATATGTATAATAGATAAAGATGCAAATACCCGATTCTCCGATTCGATCGCGTGTTTCCCTCCAGCCGCATGCCTTCTGGTGTTCTCGCCTCGCGCTCTACCGTAAAAAGGACTCTTTGTCTGCCCGGGGCCTCGCAGAGAGGGGGGGATGGAGCGGGAAGCTCCAGAGAGCCCTCCTGCCGGGCTTTGCGGGTGCGCCTCGCATGCGAGATTCCGTCAGCGGAGATGTCCTCGCTGAAGGGGAAGGATGTTGTCAGGGTTAGGGCAGTTATCTCTTGAGAAAACCGGTGATCAGGGGGTTGACCTCTGCAGGATATTCCTCGTGGGCGGAGTGGCCGCATCTGCACAGGACATGGGACTCGGCGTTTTCCATCCGCTTCTCGAACTCCTTGAGCAGTCCGACGGGGAGATACCGGTCGTTCTTCCCCCAGATGATCAGCGCGGGATGCCGGATCTCCGGCATGGCCCGCTCGGTGGCCGACCAGTCCTGGTGTCTGGCGATCTGGACCTGGAGTTTGAGGTTGTGCGCGAACGTGAGGGGCAGGTACACCTCGTGAACCATGTCTTCGGTAACCAGCTCCTTGCGGTGAAAGGATCGCCCGAGACGTTTCCTCACCGCGCCGGGGGTCACGAGCCGCAGGAGCAGAGGGCTCAGGACCGGACACTTGAGCAACTCCTACTCGATGACATCCCTGACATCGAGCCCGCTGGAGTCTACCAGGACCAGCTTCTCTACCCGTTCGGGATACCGGTGGGCAAAGTGGAGCACCCACCCGCCGCCCCACGAGTGCCCGAGAAAGGACGCGCGGTTGATACCAAGCCGGTTCATGAACTGGAGCAGGACCTCCGACGTGTCTTCGAGGCCGTAGCGCTGCCGGGCGGAGAGGGGCAGGGTGTAGCCGTACCCCGGCATGTCCAGTGCAACGACAGGAAAATGCGCGGAGAGCGCGGGGATGTTGTGCCTGAACGAGTACAGCCACATGCCGCCTCCATGGACCAGGATGAGCGGGCTGCCCCCGGTACCTGCCCGGAGGTAGTGAACCATGAAGGAATCGAGCATGAGGAATCCGGAGTCGATGGTCTTCAGGTACCCGGAGAAACCTTTTCCAGCTCTCACTTACGATCTCCCAACGTCCAGTTGTGTTTGGGGTGCATTCTCCTTCTCAGGAGGTCTCGTGCGGTGCCGCCTTTGAATGTACTTCATCGGGGCACCGGTGGAAAGGGAAAATCCGTTTCTCGTTGACAGGCCTGCTCAAAGCCGGGTACCTTCCCTTGTGGGAAAAGGCTGCGATTGGCAGTGAAAGGAGCGGTTTTATGTCGTGGGATCCACGTAATCAGGGAGATGAGAAAAATATCGAAGATGTGATCAGACAGGCGAAATCCCAGTTCGAATCCATAAAAAAACGGGGGAAAGGCCTGTGGACTCTTGTCATTATCGTTCTCATTATAGGTGTCGGGGCGCTGACTGCTGCCTATACCGTTCAGACAGGGCACCGGGGAGTACTTTTGAGGTTCGGAAAATTTGCCGGAGTGGTTACACCGGGGCTGCATTTCAAGATCCCCTTCGGTGTGGACCGGGTCATCGATGTTCACACCGAAAAGGTGGAGACCGAGACATTCGGGTTCAGGAGCGAGGGACCGGGCGTCAGGAGCAAATTCCGGAAAGACACGGAGGCGGCGAAGGAATCGACGATTCTCACCGGCGATTTGAACGTGATCGATATGGAGTGGATCGTTCAGTATCGGCGTCAGGACCCGAGAAATTTCCTTTTCTCCATCCATGATCCGGTGCAGACCATCCGAGACATCAGCGAGACCGTTGCCCGGCAGATCGTCGGTGACCGAAGCTTCGACTATGTCCTGCAGAACCGGGAAGAAGTGAGTCGGATCTTTCAGGACGATCTCCAGGAAATCCTGGACGAATACGAAAGCGGGATAAAGGTCGTAAGCGTGCGTCTGCAGAACGTGGTCCCTCCCGATGCGGTCAAGAACGCCTTCAACGAGGTGAACGAGGCCCAGCAGGAAAAGGAACGCCTCATCAACGAGGCGCAGGAAACGTACAACCGCCAGATACCCCAGGCGCGCGGAGAGGCTGAACGCCTCATCAATTCTACGCAGGGATATGCCCTGGAACGGGTGAATAAGGCCAAGGGCGAGACATCCCGGTTCAGCGACGTGCTCAAGGAGTATCGCAATGCCAAAGAGGTGACCAAAAAGCGGATGTACCTGGAAATGTACCGCGAGGTCATCCCCAAGGCAAAGAATGTCTATGTCATCGACAGCAAGCAGAAGACCATCCTTCCCATGCTCGATATCGACAAGCTGGGTTCCGGAAGAGGAGGTGAACAATGAAGGCTCTGCAGACCATTCTGATCGCCGTGGCCGTCGTGGCGTTTCTCGGCATATCAGGAGTGTTCTATACGGTGGGCGAGTATGAGCAGGTGGTCATCACCCAGTTCGGCAGGCCCGTGGGGTCGGTGAGCGATGCGGGGCTGCATTTCAAGATCCCGTTCATTCAGAAGGTCACCCGGTACGAGAAGCGGATTCTCAGGTGGGACGGCGATCCCCGGGAAGTCCCCACCCGCGATAAGCGTTTCATCTGGGTGGACGCCACGGCCCGCTGGAAGATCGTGGACCCGTTGAGATTTCTCCAGTCCATCGGTACCTATGATCAGGCCTATGCGAAGCTGGACGACATCCTGGACTCGGTGGTCAAGGACCACGTGTCCGCCAACCCGCTTGTGGAGCTGGTAAGGTCAACGGATCTCATCGAGGCGGAAGACGGAGAAGAGCGGGATGCAAGCTCCGTCCTGGTCGACAAGGAGGTCAAACGCAAGATCGTGCGCGGCCGGGAGAAGATCACCCGGACAATCCTCGAGGAGGCGTCCAAGGCAATGCCGCAATTCGGCATGGAGCTGGTGGATGTGAGACTGAAACGGCTGGACTATGTGGAAAAGGTGCGCGAGAAGGTCTATGAGCGGATGATCTCCGAGCGCAAGCGCAAGGCTGCCCAGTTCAGGTCCGAAGGCGAGGGAAAGAAGGCCGAGATCATCGGACAGATGGAAAAAGAGCTCAAGTCGATCACCTCCGGGGCCTTTAAGACCGCCGAGGAGATCAAGGGCAAGGCGGACGCCGAGGCGGCAGGGATCTACGGCCGGGCGTACAACCGAGACCCCGAGTTCTACGCGTTCTACAAGACGCTGGAGACCTACAAGGAATCAGCGTTCGAAAACTCGACCATCATCATCGGAACCGATTCCGACTACTACAATGTCCTGAAAAATGTTCCCCGGTAAACGAGCGAGGCCCCGGGCCTGCCCCCCGTGGCAGGCCCGGGGCCTCGGATGAACTATCCCCGGGATCATCTGATCGATAATCCTTGACAAGGTGCAAGTACTGCGAGTATCTCAAAAGTAATACGAAGTAATACTTAACCGGTTCGGGAGAAAAGTTCATGAAAAAGCAGGAAATTGTAACCTTCAAGGTGGACAGGAATCTGTTCGAGATCATCCAGGGCATACCCAACCGCTCGGAGTTCATCCGCTCGGCCGTTCTTGCGGCCCTGGGGAGTGTCTGTCCCCTGTGCAACGGCACCGGGATTCTCACCCCGAACCAGAAGCAGCACTGGGACGATTTTTCTGAGGCGCATTCCGTGGAAACGTGCGCAGACTGCCGGGAGCGTTATCTGGTCTGCTCGTGCGCGGAGCACCACCACAAATGACCGGCTCATGTGCAAGGTGAGGATCTCTTTGCATGAAAAGGTGCGTACTGTATGGCGTTATTGTGGTGATCGCCGCCGTTATTGCGGGCCTGCCCGCTCATGCAGCATCGGGTGAGGGGGGGCGGATAAGGGCGTTCGTGAGCATCCTGCCCCAGGCATATCTGGTGGAGAGGATCGGCGGGGAACATGTGGAGGTCCGGATTCTGGTGGGCGAGGGACAGGAACCCCACACCTTCGAGCCCACGCCGGCACAGATGGCCGCCTTGGCGGACTCGGACGTCTACTTCACCATCGGCGTGCCGTTCGAGACAGCGCTGCTTTCCAGGGTCAGGAGCCTCTTTCCACATCTGAGCATCACGGATACAGTCAGAGGCGTCAGGCTGCGGTATTTCGCCGAAGAGCACAAGGCCGATGCCCACAAGATCCCCGATGCTCATGCACGCGGTGGCCGGACGCCCGATCCCCACACCTGGCTCGACCCCGGGCGGGTCAAGATCATGGCCGGGAATATCGCGCTCTCCCTGAAGGCCCTCGACCCCGGGCACGGCGACGTGTTTGAGCACAACCTCGAGCGGCTATTGCAGGATCTGGACAGGGTCGATGCGCGGATCGCCGGCATCCTGGAGCCTCTGAAGGGGCGAAGGATCTACGTTTTCCACCCCGCGTTCGGTTATTTCTGCGAGGCGTACGGTCTGGAACAGATGGCCCTCGAGGTGCAAGGCAAGGAGCCGGCGGCGAAACAGCTGACACGGATTATCGAAAAGGCCCGCGATGAAGGGGTGAAGGTGATCTTTGTCCAGTCCCAGTTTTCGGGAAAGGCAGCCCGCGCGATCGCGGAATCGATCGGGGGCGTGGTGGTTCCCATCAACCCGCTGCCCAGGGATTACCTGCAGGAGATGGTGTCTCTGGCAGAGGAGATACGGAAGGGTCTTTTTCGAGAGCCGTGATGACCCCGGAGGGACAGAAGGGGTGAGAGCGGTCGTGAAAGATGCACTGTTCTCCGGGCCGAAAGGAGAACATGAGGAAAGGAGCGGTCATGAGTGAGACCCGGTTTTCCGGACCGGTAGTGGAGCTGAAGCACGTCAGCTTCGCCTATCACGGTATCCCTGTGCTCGAGGACGTAAGCCTGACCGTGGACCACAGGGATTTCCTCTCCGTGGTCGGACCCAACGGCGGCGGCAAGACCACGATTCTGAAGCTCATCCTGGGGCTCATAAAGCCGACGGGAGGAACGGTCAGGCTGTTCGGCGCTCCCCCGGAAAAGGCACGTCACAAGATTGGATACATGCCCCAGTATACCTCTCTTGACCCGCTTTTTCCCGTGAGCGTGCTCGACGTCGTGCTCATGGGGCGTCTCGGACGGGGGATGAGCTTCTGGAGGTACAGCAGAACCGACAGACGACGCGCCGAGGAGGCGCTCGAAAGGGTGGAGCTGGCATCGCTGCGTGACCGGCCGTTCTTTCAGCTTTCCGGGGGGCAGTTTCAGCGTGTTCTGCTCGCGCGCGCCCTTGTTTCCGACCCGGACCTGCTCCTGCTCGACGAGCCCACCTCAAACGTGGATGCCGCAATAGAGACCGGGCTCTACGAGCTCCTCCACCGGCTCAATGAAAAACTCACCGTCATCCTGGTCACCCATGATCTGGGTTTCGTTTCCCACTATGTTGACAGGGTCGCATGCGTGAATCGAAGGCTCCTCACCCATCCGACATGCGAGATCACAGGGGAGATGATCAGCGCGATATACGGGTCGCCCGTCCAGATGATCAGGCACGATGACAGGGAAGGGACAGGGATTTCCCATGACTGAGTTCATCGGCGATCTGGCGAGTTTTTCCTTTCTCCGATACGCACTCCTGGCAGGGGTTCTCGTGAGCTTCGCGTGCGGGATCATGGGCAGCTACGTGGTGGCCCGCAGAATCAGCTATATTGCGGGAGCCATCGCCCACAGCGTGCTGGGCGGTATGGGGGCGGCGCGGTACGGCGAGGTGGTGTTCGGGATTTCGTGGCTTCACCCGCTCCTGGGGGCAATCGTCGCGGCGCTGTTGTCCGCGCTGGTCATCGGCCTGGTGAGCCTCCGCGCGCGGGAGCGTGAAGATACGGTCATCGGCGCGGTCTGGGCGATCGGGATGGCCGTGGGCATCCTGTTCATCTTCAAGACTCCGGGTTATAATGAGAATCTCATGAGCTACCTTTTCGGCAACATCCTCATGGTCTCCCGGGAAGACCTCTGGCTGACAGCCGGCCTCAACCTCCTGATACTCGTCACGGGTCTGGTCTTTTACCGCCAGTTTCTCGCCGTGTGCTTCGATGAGGAGTTCGTGCTCCTGAGGGGCCTGAAGGTGCAGGCGTATTATCTACTGCTCCTGTGTCTGATTGCGCTTACGGTCGTACTCCTGGTGAGCGTGGTGGGCATCATCATGGTTATCGCGCTCCTGACGCTTCCTGCCGCAACGGCGAGCTATTTTTCCCGGAGGCTCTGGCAGATGATGGGCCTGTCCGTGATTTTTTCCGTCCTGTTTACCACGGGAGGTCTTGCCTTGAGCTACACACCCGGGCTGCCTGCCGGGGCCACGATCATCATCTTCGCCGGTGTGGTGTATCTCCTCGTGGCAGGGATTTCTTTTGCTCTGGGGGGCAGGCGGTTTATCGCGTGAGGCGCGGTGTGCCGGTTCCGGTTGCCCTGTGAAAAGGGTGCAAGATGTGGTAAGTTGCAAAGAAAACCATTTTTTCAGCAGACCGGGGGAAGGGTGAAAAAAGCTTTCAGACTGGCCGCGATCGCAATACTTTTTCTGCTTATCTGTGCAGACGGGTTTGCACGGGAGAGAAACAGGGTCCACATCGGAGACGATGTCCTCGTGGAGGCCGGAGAAGAGGTGGGCTCCGCCGTATCGATCGGCGGCGATGTCCGGGTTCACGGGTCGGTCAGGAACGGTGTCGTATCGGTCGGAGGCTCGGTGTTTCTCGGGCCCGGAGCCGTGGTGAATGGAGACGTCACCACCATCGGCGGCATGGTCGTGAAGCAGGAGGGCGCGGTAGTGTCGGGTGACATCAATACCTACGACACCACCCGGATCACCTCCTTTTTCAGGCGCCCCTCGCCTTCCGGATGGAAAGAAGACAGGGGCATGCCCTTCATGCCGGGCATGTTTCCCTTTCTGGGATTCCTGGCGCTGGCCCTGATCGTGGTGGCGCTCTTGCCGGACAGGGTTGACCTCATATCTTCCACCATCAAATATCACACCGGCAAATCGCTCCTGTGGGGGATCATCGGCACCCTTCTGATCTTTCCCGTGGCACTGGTGCTCGTCATCTCTCTGGTGGGCATCATCCTTATCCCCCTCGAGATCCTGGTTGTGTCCATCGCGTTCTTTCTCGGGTCCGTGGCCGTGGTGCGGATCATCGGGGAAAAGATCATCGCCACGGTCAAGAAATCCGGATCGCCCATGGTGATCGAGACGCTGGTGGGCAGCGTCGTGCTCTGGGCCACCGGTCTCATCCCCGTGGTGGGATGGCTGGTGATATCCGCGGCGTCGGTGATCGGCTTCGGGGGATTCATCGCCAGCTTCATCCACCGGCGGAGACATCTCGTGGAAACGGGCCGGACATCGTGAGGTCCGTCCCGTCACAACAGCTCGCCCGCCGGGGCGATCCCCGCTCTCTTACGGGTAGGGTTCCGATATGCCAAGCTGCACCTTGATCTCGTAGAGCGTGACCGCAAGCTGGATCAGATTCTCATAGCCCCATTCTCCCTGGTCGGTGAGGTGCTCCGCCAGGTTCTGCGGGAGGTTTTCGATTCCGAGATACGCTCCGCTGATGGCCCCTGCCATGGCCGCGGTGGTGTCCACGTCGCCCCCGACCTCTATGGCAGTGGCCATGGTGTCGAGGAAGCTGTGAGGCGAGCGGAGAAAGGAGTAGAGACTCCAGAGCACGCTGCCGGTCACGAAGGGGCTCAGCCCCTGCCAGTTGTCGATCGACCCCATGGCGTATCCCGCCAGGACAATGGACTTGAGCGCCTCTCCCGGATCGAGATCCACCCAGTCGATGAGTGCGGTGAAAACGGTTTCCGCCGCCGGATCGATCACGCCCGAGAGCTTGGCGATCTCGGTGAGGAAGTTCACGCTGTCGATCTCCTTCTGCTCCAGGGCCAGCCCAACGGCACCGGCGATCGCGACCGCCCCGGCAGAGCACCGGATGTCCTTGTGGGTGATTATGCCCTGATCCTGGGCAGCGTTGACAAGAGATCTGAAGTCGTCGAAAAACATCAGGCCGATGGGGCCTGCGCGCATGGCGCTCCCGTTTCCCGCAGACGGGCTCGGCTCGCCTGCCTGGTCCCAGGGAGCCCCCCGGGCCAGGCGGATCGCGGCCTCCCGGGTCGACAGACCTCCCCCGATGACGCGGCCCCGGGAAAAGAGGTCGGCGATGCGGGCCGCATAGTCCACCGGGTCGAACCGCTTGCGGGCGACATAGCTCAGGATAAGCTCCCTGGCGAGCTGCGAGTCGTCGGAATACTGTCCGAGCACGAACCCCGGCCTCGCCTTGAGCCCCGGTCCCTCAACGATCAGCTCCCGGACATAGTCGCGGCAGACCTGATAGCTCTGCCCCTCCACCGGGAAGCCCATGGCATCGCCCAGGCACTGGCCGATGAGCGATCCGATAAACTGTCCGCTG
>JAHDRW010000034.1 GCA_018433085.1 Deltaproteobacteria bacterium
CCGAATATGACCCGACCACTCCTGCCTCTTCTGGGCTCGACTACCTCTACTTCGATTCTCTTCTTCCATGGTATCCTCCTCGATCGATACCATGGCATGACTACCTTATCTTGAATAGATGCGGTTTACCGGACGCTTACAGCAGGACTATCCGGATGCGGCGCGGGTCGCCGTGGTCCAGGACGGGACCATGCAGTACATGAAACCGCCGGCCTGAAGACCAGATCCCCCTTCTCATCACCGGATTTTCCGGCTATAAGAAATATGGCGGTGCGGCCGAGTACGGTCCTCCGGACACCTTTCAAGGGGAAGATGCGTCAGTCCCGGCAAGGGCAGTATGTTCGATGGTTGGTCCGCTGCCTGTCATGGGAGGGAAGAGCATATCATGAGCAGAGACCAGGGCGACACGTCCATGCCGTGGGAAGAACGGGTCGTTACCCCGCAGGAGGCATTGCAGCACATCGAACCCGGGATGAAGATCTTTCTGGGCACCGGCGTTGCCGAGCCCCGGACCCTGGTGAAGCACCTCATGGCATCGGACGATCCCAATCTCCAGGACCTGGAGCTGATCCAGCTCGTGAGCCTGGGCGACGTGATCACCATGAAGGAGCTGCAGACCCAGAAGTTCCGGCTCAAGACCTTCTTCTCGGGCTGGGTGGCGAGCGAGGCCATCACCCAGGGCTACGTCGACATGATACCGAGCCGGTTCGCTCGGATCCCGGCCCTCATCGAGTCACGGATGCTCCCCATCGACGCGGCCTTCATCCAGGTCACGCCTCCCAACGAGGCGGGCTACTGCAGCTTGGGCATGGCGCTTGACGCGGCGCGTCACGCCATGGATCAGGCATCGCTGGTGATCGGCGAAATCAACCGTGATGTGCCTTTCACCTTCGGCGACACCTTTGTGCCAATAACCGAGTTCGACTTCCTGGTCCGCTCCCTGGACCCGCCCATCTACTTCGAGCGCTGGCCCGTGGACGAGGTATTCGACCAGGTGGGCTCGAACGTGGCCTCGGTCATCGAAGACGGGAGCTGCCTGAGCTTTTCCATCGGGCCCCTCTACGAGGCCCTGGCGCGCCACCTGGTCCAGAAGCGCAACCTGGGCATCCACTCGCCCTTTTTCACGGACGCCCTCATGGACCTGGTCAGGAGCGGCGCGGTATCGAACCGCAACAAGCGGGTCTACCGCGGGAAGTCGCTCACCTCGTACGCCTTCGGCACGAAGAATCTCATGGCCTGGCTCGACCGTAACCCCCTGGTGGATTTCCAGGGAATCGACACCGTGTTCAACCCGGTCCAGATTGGCATGAACCCGAGGTTCATCGCGGTCATCCCGGCCCGGAAGGTCGACCTCTCGGGACGGGTCGCCATGCACATCGGCAAGGGCAACGTGGCCACCACCCCGGGCGAGGTTGCCGACTTCGTCAACGGCGCCGAACTCTCGGAGCGCGGCAGCACCATCTTCGCCCTTCCCAGCCGGAACCTCAAAGGCAGGCCCAACATCCTCCTTTCCGTGGAAGACCTTCCCAACCAACTCAGCCTGCAGGAGTCCGTGGACATGGTGATCACCGAGTACGGCGTGGCCAACATGCGGGGCCGGACCGTGCGCGAGAGGGCCCAGTTCCTCATCGATATCGCCCATCCCGGGGACCGCAAAACGCTCTTCGAGCAGGCCAAGGAAAGGAAGATCCTCTACCCCGACCAGATCTATCTGCCGGAATCCGCCCGCCTTTATCCTTCGGATATCGCCACCAGGCACACCTTCAAGGGAGACGTAGAGATCCGGTTCCGTGCCATCAAACCCTCCGACGAGGAGGAGATGCGCAGGCTCTTCTACCGCTTCTCGGACAAGACGGTCTATTACCGCTATTTCAGCCCTATCAAGGTCATGCCCCATGCCAAGATGCAGCAGTACGTGAACATCGACTACATCGACACACTCTCCATCGTGGGCCTGAGAGGCTCTCCCGAAGAGGAGCACATCGTGGCCGAGGCCCGCTTCGTCAAGGACCGCAAGAAACCCTACGGAGACGTGGCCTTTGTGGTGGAGGAGCAATACCAGGGCATCGGGATCGCCACCTATCTCTACGAAATGCTCATAACCCTGGCCAGAGAGCGCGGCCTCCACGGTTTTACGGCAGACGTGCTGGCGAGCAACAAGGCCATGATGAAGGTCTTCGAAAAGGGCAGGTACCCGGTTCAGGCCACCCTTTCCCAAGGCGCCTACGAGCTCGTCATCAGGTTCTGATGCGCTCCCGGGTCGCGCGGGCAGAGACCGGGCGACCCGGATTGCTCTGGGATTCTTTCCCCCTGCCCACTATTATACAATCAAGAGCCCTTGCATGATGCCGCATAAGTCTGAGATGCGCACCTCTGGGTGCCTGTCACTGTCTCCGGCAAACCGGGCACTCCCGATTTCCGAGTCACAGAGGGCGCCATGCCGGGCACGGGACCCGGCCGTTTTCCAAACAGTGAAGAACCGACGTCGGGCAGGGGTAAGACTGGCGCTTCGACGAAGATACCTCGGGTGACGAGCGTGAGAGAGACCACTCTGACGGAAAAGCGGCTCAGGACGCAACTGGCAGAATCCAGGAAGCTGGTGGCAGAGCTGAGAAAGGCACAGGAGAAGTGCAAGCGGGCGGAGCTTGCACTTCGGGAAAGCGAGCAAAAGCTCGGGCTCTTCATCGAGAATGCCCCCGCGGCCATCGCGATGATGGACCGCGAGATGCGCTACCTCGCGGTCAGCCGCAGATGGCTCAAGGATTATGGCCTCGGCGAGAGGGATATCCTCGGGCGGAGCCATTACGAGATATTTCCCGAGATCCCGGCGCGATGGAAGGAGATCCATCGCCGCGCGCTTGCCGGAGAGACCTTGAGACGCGAGGAAGACCCCTTTCCCCGCCTCGACGGCAAGGTGGACTGGGTGCGCTGGGAGGTCCTTCCCTGGCACGAGAGCAATGGAAAAATCGGCGGGATAATCATGCTCACCGAGGTGATCACTGCCCGCAAGGAGCTCGAACAGGAGCTCGGCACCTATCGCGAGCATCTCGAAGGACTGGTGAAGCAGCGCACGCGCGAGTTGGAGGAAAGGAACAGAAAGCTCGCCCGGGAGATCTCCGAACGCAGAAGGGCCGAAAGTGAGAGACAGAGGATTGAATCACGTCTCGCACAGGCCCAGAGGATCGAGGCCCTCGACCGGTTTGCCGGAGGCATAGCCCACGATCTGAACAATCTCCTCTACCCCATCATCGTCAACACCGAGGAGCTCCTGGAGGAAGAGCCTTATCCCTCTCCCCGCCGTGAAATCCTGGAGCAGATCCTGAACTCGGCGAACCGCCAGCGAAGCCTGGTAAAAAAGGTGCTGACCTTCAGCAGGCTGAGCGAGAAGATCCTGAGCCCCATGCATCTTGCCCCGCAACTGGAAGAGACCGTGGGGTTCCTTCGCTCGACCCTTCCGAGCACCCTGGACATCAGGTGCCGGGTCGAGGCCCTGTCGGACGTGGTCATGGGCGATCCCGTCCAGTTTCAACAGATCGTCATGAACCTCGTCCAGAACTCGGCTGACGCGCTTTCATCCAGGAAGGGCACCATCGAGGTGAGCCTCAAGGAAACCCATCTGGATCCTGAGAGCGCCCCCCAGGGGATCCGTGCCGGCGATTACCTGGAGCTTGCGGTCAGGGACAACGGCCCCGGTATGCGGCCAGATGTGCAGGAGCATATCTTCGAGCCGTTCTACACCACCAAGGAGGTGGGCAGGGGAACAGGCCTTGGCCTCCCGGTCGTGCACGGCATAGTCAAGGATCTCGGTGGGGCCATCACCGTGGAGAGCGCAGAGGGTAAGGGCACCCTTTTCAACGTGTATATCCCGGAATATCCGGGAGAGATCATAGATCGAACATCGTCCGATCACCACGCGCCGTCTGTGCCCGGCAAGGAAAAAATCCTGCTGATCGACGACGAAGAGATTATCCTCGCCAGCCTGAAACGGGCGTTGAATATCTCGGGCTATCGCGTGGTGGCCGTGAAGGACAGCATGGAGGCGCTCCGCATGTTCGGCACGCATCCTTCCGAATTCGATCTGGTCATAACCGACCTGACCATGCCGAAGATGACGGGCATCGAACTGGCCGGGAAGGTCCTCGGGATACGCCCGGACATCCCGGTGATCCTGAGCACCGGTTTTAACGACGTCATCGACGACCGGGAGGCGAAGTCCCATGGAATAAGGGAACTGCTGCTGAAACCGGCCGGTGCCGGAGAGCTGAAGGCAACGGTCCGCAGGGCACTGGAACACTGAGCGCCCCTGTCCG
Source organism: Deltaproteobacteria bacterium (assembly GCA_018433085.1). GTDB lineage: Bacteria > Desulfobacterota > Desulfomonilia > UBA1062 > UBA1062 > Phosphitivorax. The sequence goes on from JAHDRW010000034.1 coordinate 4,311, forward strand.
GGGCTTCCGTGAAACTTCCGCGGGGCCGACCTCTCCACCGGCATAGGGCGGGGCGGCTCTACATTTGCTCGAGAACGCTCAGTCGCTCCTCGAACTCGGCGTTGATCCGGTCGAACCTGTGGGTGAGGTCTTCCAGGTCGGTGAACAGGGACTCGACCTCCTGCTCGCAGGCGTGAATTTCCAGGGATATCCCGGATATCTTCTTCCCGTCCCGGGCAAGGGTGGCCTCCTGCATGGCGGAGTGTAGCGTCTTCAACTTTTTCTCCCGGGCGTCGATCCCGTTCTCCACCCGGGAAATCTCCTTCTCCAGGGGGCCGAGCGCCCTGGAGCGCTCGGTGATGATCCCGGCGCGCCTCTTGCGAAGCTCTTTCTTGTCGAGCTTCTCATTACCCTCCCGCTCGGGTCTGGCCTTTTTCGCAGGCGATAGGGTCTCTTCCTCGTCGCCCCAGCCGCCCTTTTCGAGAAAGCGCTGATACCCGCCCTCGAACACCTCGATGGACCCCTTGTTGAAGATGATGAGCCTCTCGGCAAGGGCGTGAAGGAACATCTCGTTGTGGGTGACCATGACCACGGCCCCCTCGAAGCTGTCCAGGGCCGCGAGCAGCGCGTCGCTCGACTCCATGTCGAGGTGGTTCGTGGGCTCGTCCAGAAGCAGGAGATTCACCGGTGTCGCCAGGAGCTTGCCCAGCATCACCCTGCTCTTTTCCCCTCCCGAGAGCACCTCGATCTTCTTGAGGGCATAGTCTCCCTCGAACATCATGGCCCCGCAGATGTCCCTGGCCTTCTGGCGGTCGACGTCTCCATAGCTCATGATGATCTCTTCCTCCACGGTCCTCATGCCCACGAGGCTGGACACGTTGGTCTGCTCGAACACGCCCGGCACGGTCTTGGGGTTCCGGGAGATCTCGCCGGTGCGGGGGGCAAGTGTTCCTGCCAGCAGCTTGAGCAGCGTGGTCTTGCCCTTGCCGTTGGGGCCGATAATGCACACCTTCTCGCCCGGCCGCAGGGTGACGGTGAAATCCTTGATAAGCTCTGCGGACGGGTCGTAGGAAAAGCTCAGATCCTGCGCGGTGAGCACGTACTTGCCGACAAAGGACTCATAGCGGAAGGAGAAGTCCAGGGTCTTGATCTTCTCCAGCTTGTCCTTTTTCTCCATCTTCTCCAGGGTCCTGATCCGCGACTGTACCAGGCCCACCAGTCGCGCCTTTGCCCTGAACTGGGCGATGAAGCCCTCCACCTCTTTTCTCTTGCGCTCGTCGTTGAGGCGGGTCTTCTCGTATACCTCCTCGTCCTGGGCGATCTGTGAGTAGTATTTCTCCGTGTCGCCCTGGATCTTCCGGATCTTTCTCCGGTGAATCCCCATGGTATGGGTCACGATCCTGTCCATGAAGGTCCTGTCGTGGGTGATGAGCAGGAGCTCGTGGGGCCACGAGATCAGAAAACGTTCGATCCACCGGATCGAGGTTATGTCGAGGTAGTTTGTGGGCTCGTCCAGGAGCAGGAGGTCGGGCTCGGACACGAGCACCTTGGCCAGGTTCAGCCTCACCTGGTAGCCGCCCGAGAACTCGTAGGGGCTGCGCTGCATGTCTTGCTGGGAAAACCCGAGGCCGGCGAGCACCTTCTCCACCTTCCAGTGCTGCTCCTTCTGCGTCTCAGGCAGCCCCTTCATTCCCTCGCCGAGCACGGTGTCTTCGGTGAAATCCAGATGTTGCCTCACATAGCCCATGCGATAGCCTTTTGGGATCACGATCTGCCCCTCATCGGGCGTCTCCTCGCCCACGATCATCCGCAAAAGCGTGGTCTTGCCGTGCCCGTTTCTGCCGACCAGCCCCACCCTCTCCCTGGGATTGATCTTGAAGCCGACGTCATCGAACAGCGTCTGCCGGGCATAGCTCTTGGAGAGATTCTCTGCGCTTATCATGGCGATACCATATAACAGTGGATGGTTCAGTCAAGTTGAATCGCATCGTGCCCGGTAACGGTGTTTCCCCGACACTCTCACCTCAGTGCAATCCGCAGCAGGGGCCAGAGCCGGTCCATCTCTTCGGGGCCCCGGATGCGTCCGAAGATCCCGGCCCGCAGGGTGGAGTAGATCAGGTTGTGCCTGCGCAGGCCGCGCATGGGGGGCGAGCCCTGTATGCCCTGCCCCAGCTTTTTTGTCGTCTCAGTGGTCCATGTCCCGGACTTAAGCGCCTCGGCGCCCAGCCTGCCCGCGGTGTAGCCCATGAGGAAGGAGGTCCTTATGCCGCTCCCTCCCCGCGACTGGACGTGTCCCAGCACGTCGCCGGCCATGACGAGCCTGTCTTCGGGGCAGCAGGAAGTAATCATCCTGCCCATGGGGATCGCGGACTTCAGGGAATAGAAGGGCACGGTGCCCTCTAGCCGTTCACCGAACCGGCAATGCGCCTGCACAAACTCCTCGAAGGACAGGGAGCGGGGTTTGCGTGACCTGGAGAAGCCCATGAGGATGATCTCGGCCTCGTCCCCGCCGCGGGGGAAGATGGTGCCGATGGTCAGGAAATCGCCGTGGACGTGGAAGTGGTACTCGAGCCGGTCGTCCGGACCGGCGTATCCGCGCACGAGCCGCTTGGACACGGGCATGTCCATGCCCGTGCGGTCGATGTTCAGGAGCCGCGCGACAGGATCGTCGCAGCCGCCGCATGAAAAGACCGCACCAGCCCGGAGCTCTTCTTCCGTGAAGCCGCCCACCATGGCCCTCACGCCCGCAATCCGGCCCTGTTCCCGTAGAAGGCCCACCACAGTGGAGGCGGGCAGGATCCTCGCCCCCGCACCCTCTGCCACGCGTGCCATGGTCTGAACGAAATCGGGCCAGTCGATGATGAGGTTGGGATTCTCGATGGAGCGGTCGACCCGCTTGAGCCCGGTGTGGGAGAAGTAGGTCCGCCTGGAGATCCGCCGTATGGTCCGGCTCTCGAAAAAGCCCGCTCCCAGCAGACCGTCCATCTCCCGGTCAAAGCGGATGGTCTCCCCTCTCCTCTTTGTCCCTATCCGGTCCTGCATCTCGAGGACGGCCACATCCACCCCATGCCGGGCCAGACCCAGTGCGGTGCCGAGCCCTGCAGGGCCGGCGCCGATCACCAGGGCTTCGGCAAAGAAGCTTTTCCCCATCTCTTCCCCCTCATGTCACGTGCCCGCGCACGAACTCCTCTCTGTCTCGGGTCTTTTTCAGGAGCATGCGGAATTCCTTGAGCTCGGTGGCCCTGATGAAGTGATCCAGGTCTTCGTACTCTTCTCCCAGCGGCAGGAAGGCCGCCTGCATGCCCCGCGACTCCACGAGGTCGGCGGCCTGAAGCATCTGCTCTTTCCTGTCCCCGCCGCTGCCCAGGCAGAGAATACACCTTCTGGTTCCATACGATGCGATGGTGTCGCACTGACCCGCGCTCAGGCCCGACTTGCCGATGCCCGCCACGGGCTTGATCCCGATCCGGTCCACGAGGAGCGCGTCGAGCAGCCCCTCCACGACGAGCAGGTCCTCGCTGCCCCGGTATCTGTACAGAAGAAAGGGCGCGTCCTTCAGAAGGGAAAGGCCGGTCAGGGCCCGGTAGGCCTCCGGGCCGCTTTTCGTGACATCCCTGCCGATCATCCCCATGAGCCTGCCCGCTGTGTCGCGGTAGGGGATGGTGAGGCTGAACTCCTCGGCATCACGGGCCCATACGGCATCCAGCACCGTATCGAGGAATTCGTCGGTCAGCCCCTGGGACAGGAGGTATTCCCTGGTCTGCCGGTATCCGGGATAGAACCCGAACGAGGAGCCCTCCACCTCGCCCATGGCATATCCCCGGTTGTACAGGTAAAAGAGCTCCTTTTCGCCGACGGACGAGTAAAGCTGGGTGGTGAAAAAACCGGCCATGAGCTCCAGGAGTATTGACCGGCTCAGATCATCGTCCCACGCCGACTTGTCATAGGCGATCGGTTCGATCCCTGCCTCCCGGCCCAGCAGGGAGAGCGAGCCGAAGAAGTCCATGCCCGTCTTGAGCTGAAGATAGCTGATCCAATCACCCCGCGCGCCGCACACGAAGCAGAAGTACTCCGGCCTGTCGGCGTAAACGAGAAAGGTGGGGTGCTCGTCTTCATGAAAAGGGCAGCAGGCGAGATAGCTGTTTCCCTTTTCCTGAAGCTGTTGCAGGTCTCGAAAGAGTTTTTTCTGATACTGCCTGTCCAGCAGGGTGCCGTATATGCGCTCGATATCTCGGATCATCGGGAGAACTCCTTGCTCTGTGATATGAATATACTGTTTTTTAACGGCAATCACGGCAAATTGCAACCGGGTGATTCGCGCCTGACACTGTCTTGGGACTGCAGCCGGGGAAAAGGCGCAAGGGCTTGTTCAATGGGTCCCGCACGCGGCCGGCTGTCGCGGTTGTTACTGCCTGTGCCCGGCGCTCAATGTTTGATCGGGGAAATTCTTGTCTTCCCTACATGAAGCCCTGCCCGAAGAACAGGTCGATTCCCCCGGTCTGAACGAGGTAGAACACCATGGGCAGGAAGATCATGACCAGAAACACGAGCCAGGATATCCGGGAAAACCGGATCATCCTGATCTGGGAACGCTCGATACGCCCTCTTGCGCCCGGGTAACGCTTGAGCAGAAGGTTCAGCACACCCGGGACGACCCCGAGCAAAGAGGCCAGGAAAAGAGGAAGATAAATGCAATACCCGTAATGATAGTATTCCCTCTGCAAAATGCAGAAAGGGCAATGCAGGGCCGGCATCTGGTGGATATACGGGCTGGCGAAGGCGATTACCCCTGCCATGCCCAGAAAGAACCCGACCGCGGAGAGAAGCGCGTGCAGAGTTTTGCCCCATGTCTTTGCCTCGAACCTCATTGTACGCGAGAGGGCGAGAAAGACGGCAAAATAGATGCCGACCAGCCACCTGGTGCTCTCTGGAGGTAGGGACGCAACCGATGACGCATAGCTTTGCCCTCCCCCGGGCTCGAACACCACCCCGCAGCACGAGGTGATCACGTTCGGGTCGAGCTTGCAGAAGTACACGACCTGAAAAGAGACGTCCAGAAGGAGAAACGGGAAGAGTGCCAGGGTATAGGCATTCTTCAGGCGCGTGAGCGGGAAACCTTCTACATCCGTGTCTATGCGGTTGATCACGATCCACAGGCCGTACACGAACACGCCTGCGATCTTGAGATACAGCGTGGCATATCCCCAGAACTCATTCTGGCCCAGCACGCCGATCGGACACATGGCGCCCGGGATAAAGGGTACGAGAGAATCATTCGTGCGCTCGAAAACGATGAGGGAGAGGATCCCGAATACCAGGCTCCACGAAACGATGGTCGCTACCAGTTCCGAGCGGCGCTCCAGATCGATCTGCTCGGGATCATACGATGACGTATCCCATTTCCGGATTATCTTGAGCGCGCTGACAAAGGCAACGGCATTGATGAGCACGATGCCGATCTGCCCGATGATGAGCGAAAGCACCCAGGAGTTCCAGATCATGGACCGTTTCCGTTCTTCAGTCGCATGACAGGCGTCCGTCCTTCATGGTCAGCACCCGGTCCGGCAGATCGCTGCTGATGATGAGCGGGTCATGCGAGCAGATCAGCAGGGTCTTCCCTTCCGCCTTGAGCTCGCGGAATATCGCGATGACCTCTTCGGAGAGCCTGCTGTCGAGATGGGCCGTGGGCTCGTCGATCAGCATGAGGTCCGGGTCTGCGATCAGGGCCCGGGCCAGCGCCAGACGCTGCTTCTCCCCTCCGGAGAGGGTGGCGGCCAGGGAGCGTGCTTTGCCGAGCATCCTGAACCTCTCGAGCAGCTCGCAGCTCCTGTTCTGCATGTGGGAAAGGGAGGGCCCAGTCGGGTATTGCACGATGTTCATGTTTTCCAGTACCGTCAGGTCGGGTATCAGGTTGAACTCCTGGAACAGAACCCCGATGTTGCTGCGGCGGAACAGGGTCCGGAACCGCTCGGACATCAGGGTGGTCTCCTTGTCCAGTATCTTTACCCTCCCCGCGGTCGGGCGGCTCATCAGCCCGATAATGGAAAGCAGCGTGGTCTTGCCCGACCCGCTGGGCCCGGCGATGACCTCGATCGAGCTTTTCCCGATCTCCAGGGAGACATCGGCCAGGGCCTGATAGCGATTTTCGCCGTCCGGGTTAAACACCTTTTCAACAGATTCGAGACTGACCACGCTCATTTTCTGAACACCACCTCCGGGTCTATGATGCATGAACGCCATACAGGGACAATCCCCACCACGATGTACGGGATCACGGTCAGGAAGAGGAGAGCCACCACCTCGGTGACGTTCACCGACGGCACCAGGGGATAGGAGGGATAGATCGCGGACCAGCCGGTGAGCGCCAGCATGAGGCCGGGCGCCCCAAGAATATAGACATGCCCGTAGGCCGCGACAAACCCCAGCAGGAAGCCCGTGAGCGAGAGAATCACCGACTGGAGCATGTTGACGCGGATCACGTCTCGGGTTTCCCAACCCAGGGCCTTCAGAATCGCGATCTCCATCTGCTCCTCGCGTGAAAGCCCTGCGGCACGGTCGTATGCCAGGATAAAGAAGGCCAGCAGGCAGCTGATGGAGATCGTGGTAAGAAATCCGTTGCGGAAGCCGAACATGGTTCCGTAGCTGCTCACGAGCTGGTCCTTGACGACCACCCGCGCGCCCGGAAACATGTTGAGCACCTTCTGGGACACGTTGGCCACCTCGACCGGGTTCGGCACCGAGATGGCGATGTCCCATGCCTCTGCCCCGGAGAGTCCGAAAAGCTCGCGGGCATCGGCGCAAGGCATGGCGATGAGATCGTAGGTCCACAAGGCCACATCGGACCCGAACGATTTTACCGTGGAAAAGGTGATGGGGCTGCCGTCGGGACGCTCGAGTTGTATGTTCCCGCCTACTTTCATCCCGCGCGCCTCCATGATCCCCTCCCCCGCCGCGATCTCACGGCTGCCCAGAGAGGGCACGGCGCCTCCCATGGAGAAATGTTCCTGGTCCATCTTTTCGGGATGGACGCCCACGATGGTGTAGTTGGCGCCGGTGTACCGGTCGAAGTAATACCCCCATACCCTGGGCATGGCCTCGCTGATGCCCACGATCCCCTGCAGATCCTGAGCCCATGAGACCGGCAGGGGAAGCTGTCTGCCGGATCTGAGATTCTGGACGATGATGTCGGGCTGGTGCTCCAGCGCCGTCATGCTCTCCCGGTACAGCGATCCAGATATGAAATGAATGCCGGCGAAGATCATCACCACCAGGGCGAACATCACCACGATGGACGCATTCTTCATTTTGCGGCGCAGCAGCGCACGGATGGCATAATCGAACTGGTAGAAAAAAGCCCTCATGGCTTTCCTTTCATGTCTTCAGCAGATGTTCCGCCGATGTGCAGCCTCGTCTCAACACCGGGAAAATCGATGGCCGACCACGCCATACCCGCGGGAAGATAGTCCATCTGACCAGGAAAATCCGGGAAGGCCGACCCGGGGTAGGAGAGGCTCCGGTGTCTGATGTACCGCGCGCTGTTGTTCACGGCGGTATCGGCGCTCACCATCAGCGGGGAGAGTTCCTTCAAATCGTGCTTCAGGCGGTCGATCCCGACGCCGCCTCTGAGCTCGTTGTCGATGATTGCACTGGAGGCCAGCAGCAACAGGATACCCAGTATCATCAGATATGACTTGGCGTGATGCATCCCCCTGCCCCGCGATCTAGCGGAGGAGATCTTCACTTCGTAACCCTTCCTCCGCCCTTTCGTGCCCTCTGGATATGGTCCTCGGTCACCTCGCCGAACTTGAGAATCTCCTGGCCGAAGTAATCACGGTGAAGAGTCTTCGCACACTTCTGGCCTTTTACAGGAACGACGTCCCATCCCATGGGGCCCACCAGGGTCGAGCCCGCCACGAACCTCATCTCGGGGTCACGGGCGTTCACGGGCTTGGCCGTGTAGTAGTCCGTAACCCAGATCATCTGCAGATCATCGAGAGTCTTGCCCGGATGATATTTGTCCAGATGGAAGAGATTGTGGAAGAAGCACTTGGGTGAACAGTGGAAGGCCTTTGTGCCGTCGGTGAAGACATACCCGGCCATCCAGTGCGGATACTTGTATACGAACATCCCGCACACCGGACACCGGTCTTTCTTCGTCGGCTTGGGAAACGACTCTGCAAGCACCGCAAGCGGACGGACCAACCCGGTGCCGGACGAAACGAGAAGGAGTCCCAGTATTGCCCCTGCCTGCTTGAGAAAACTTCTTCTTCCTGTTCTCATTTCCTTACCTCTGCTTTCCAGCTTCCCTGTTCGGAACACTCGATCGACGACCCTCATTGGTCGACCGTCCCTCTTACTCCCCAGACATAGATCATGAGCGCCTGCAGTTCCGGTGGGGTTATCCTGTCCTCGAACGAGTTCTTCGCATGGTCTTTGCGCATGATCGCGTCCTTGAGAACCGGCTTGCTGCTCATGCGCTGGGCAAATCTCGGCGAGGTGAAGGCAGTGGCTTTTCCGCAGCCCTTCCCGTCGATGCCGTGGCACGCAAAGCATCCGTATTTCTCCGCTACCTTCTTTCCCATTACTTCCATGGTGCTCATTTTTTTCATCAGCATCCGGTTGTCCCTGTCCATGCCCTCGTACACCATAGCCAGCGTCTCTTTGAACGAGAGGATCTCTCCGCCGTGCCCTGCCTGGAATTCCTTCGCCTCTTCAAGAGAGGAGAACGCCTTCTTGCTCACCACGGTCATGACTCCAGGGAGATCGCTGCCCACGAGATAGTGTGCCCGCTCCGCCGGGAAGAATTCTTTGGACACGAAGTCGGCCACATCCAGCTTCGCGATTTTCTCTCCGTCCTTCCGATAGTCCTTTGCCGCGCAGTGGATACTGCAGTAGCCCACGATCCTGCCGTCCGTATAATGAAGCCGGTGACAGGTCGACCGGTATACATCGAGGTCCATGCCGCACAAGGGGCACCATTTCTGGCTCCACTCTCCGGGCTTGTCGTGTCCGCTCCCGTCATTCTGAAAAACGGACGTACATGAAACCGCCAGCACGACCACCAAGAGCATCGCTCCGGCCAGAAACACATTTTTTTTCCATTCACGCATTATTTTCATTTTTAACTCCTCGTATGATTTTGGGAATACATGGAAATCATTTCCTGTCCCGTGACTCGATAGCCTTCAGGCTATTTTCCAGATATTCCTCGTCCACCCAGCCCATGAGAATGTCCCTGATCTTTCCATCCCGATCGATGAGAAAATTGCAGGGAATGCCTTTGATCCCGTAAGAACGGGCCACCTGCGAGCCCACATCCAGCAGGATGGGGAATTCGACATCGTGCATCTTGATGAATTCCTCAACATGGACCTGCGGCTGATCCACGTTGACACCCAGGATCTCGAAATCCGGGTATCTCTGTTTCAGCCTGCGGTAGGCGCCGCCCATATCGTCGAACTCCTCGTGGCACCGCGGGCACCAGTCGGCCCAGAAGTGAAGGTGTACCATCTTGCCCCGATAGTCGCCGAGCCGATGAGCCTTTCCCTGAAGATCCATCACCTGAAAATCGATTGCCGGCTTCCCGACCCGGGGTCCGTTGTCGCCGTCACACGAGGCGAGCGCGAGAACAAACCCGGCGATGAGGGTGAACAGACTCAATCCGCGTATCAACCGTCCTGCCCTTTTCATGATCACGTCACACGATATCACGTCTTTTGAACACCCATATCGCTGCCGCAAGCGGCGCGATGTTCCATAGCAGGATGAGGGCCGCGCTCAACGATATCCCGGCCCAGACTCCGCCGAACTGACGGATCAGGCCTGCACCGGCGGGACCGAGAGCGGGGGCCCCGCCGATAATCATCAGGGTGAGCACCCTGATGATATCGACGGGGTTTGCAAGAAGGGAAAAGTAGAGCATCGTTCTAAGATACCTTTCGTCGACTACGTAGTAGGATATGGCGAATACGATCAGGTCGTAAAACAGTACGAAAAAGACCCAGAGCAAAAGCGTTATGACCAGTGCCTTTGTCTTTCCCCGGGCCAGAATCGAGGTCAGGGCGGAAATGGAAACGAACATGGCGGACATCGCAAGACAGAGCAGGGCGAATATCAGGTACTTCCACACCCCGTCGTAGCCGCTTTTCAGGGCGATGATGATCCCGGGCGTTCCCAGCCCCACCATGGTGGTGATGAACAGGGTGATGTAGAGGCCGCCGATCTTTCCCAGGAAGACCTGTGAACGCGACACGGGCTGGGCAAGAAGCATGTCCATGGTACCCCGCTCGATGCACAGGCTGTTGACCCCCATGACCAGCGCCACCACGGGAATCAGATAGATCACCATGTTGAGCAGGCTGGCGACCGTCCGGTAAAAATCCTGGAACTCGACCTCGTAGCCGATCAGGGCCATGCCGAAGTACGAAACCCCCAGCGCCAGCAGCGCGAACCCGATGCTGAAGCCCAGGACCCATTTGTTCCGTATGTTCATGAGGAGCTCGTACATCATGATATGGCCGACCGTTTTCATCTTTGTCATCGCAGCTACCGCCTCTTCTGTTCTTCTCTGAAATGTGAGCCTTCTACCCAGAACTTTCCCAACGGCTTGCCCGTGTCCAGATCGACGAACATGAAGTCCCGGCCCGGTCTCTCCGCGGTAAAGCGGGTCTGCCGCGGATGCCCTTTCCGGATCGTATCGAACAGGGCAATGTCCTCGTAGCCCTTGATGCCTATCCGGTACTCCCGCCCGTCGTGAACCTCTGCAAGTATCTCCACGATATCGTTGTAGTTTACCTGCACGACCTCGGGCATCATCTCCCCGTTATTGATGACGATCCTGGCCATGGCGTTTGGCTCTTTATACATATCCCAGAGATCCTCGAACTTGAATGTCTGCCCATGGTGCTCCTTGGCAAAGGACTCGGCCGTGCTCGGGTCCTTGAAACAGCACACACCGTATCCCATGACCGTCACGATATTCGCCTTGACGATCACGGCCTGCTCGGCCGGCACCCACTCCTTGGTAAGATAATCCTTGACGTAGTAGGCCAGCACGTCTTCCTTGGTGAACCCGAGGTCCAACTTCCTGCTGAGGTCGAAATACCGCACCATGCAGATGGGATCGTCGAACTTCAGCGACTTGCCTTTTTTGGGGACGATCTCGGCTGCGAACCGCTGGTCGGTGATCAGCATGCGGCAGGTCTCGCAGATATCTTCCTCGGGATAGATATCGACCGGCCTGTCGCTCTGCCCGCAGGAAATGCATACCAGACAGGCGGCCACAAGGACTCCTCTCCATATCTTCAACATCCGTTTTTTAATCCCTTCTATCCTGGAGAATCTTCATGTACACCTCTTCCAGAGGCGGCTCGACCGTTCCGAAACGTTCTATGGAGGCGCCCGCGTTCTGCAGGGCATTGATGATGGTGAGCCTGTCTTCCGGCCTGCCCGTGGAGAACACCATCTCCCTGCCGCCGTTCTCCATGTCCAGGGCGCCGTTCTCTCGGGCGATCTGCTTGAACCTTTCGTGCATCTGGCCTACCGTGATGGAGAATTTGAAGGTGGGCAGGATCTCCTCCTTTATCTTTTTCATGGGCTTGAGCGCGATCATTTTCCCGGAATGCATGATCGCGACCCTGTCCGCGATGGCCTCGGACTCCGAAAGCAGGTGCGTCGCCAGGATCACGGTCTTTCCCTGGTCGCACAATTCCCTGACGGCATGCCGGAACTGGTACACGGCCTCGGGGTCGAGGCTTGCCGTGGGCTCGTCCATGATCAGAATATCCGCCTGAGGCAGAAGCGTTATGGCCAGCGCCAGCCTCTGCTGCATACCGCCCGAATATTCGCCGACCGGCTTTGAAAGAAAGTCCCGCATCCCCTCGAGGCTGAATATGCTGTCGAGCCTGTCTATCCTCGTTCGCCGGAGCTTGCAGTAGAAACCGAGGATCTCCTCGCCCGTGAGGTTCTCCGGAAAATTTGCATGTTGCGGCAGGTAGCTGATCTTCTCGCGGACCGCCACCGGCTTGCGGGCGATGTCTCCGCCGTACATCATGATGGAGCCGGATGTCGGTTTCAGCAGACCCATCATCATCCGGATGATGGTGGTCTTGCCGCAGCCGTTCGGTCCGAGCAGGGCGAAGACCTCTCCCCTGGGAACGTTGAACGAGACGCGGTCGACCGCGGTGAATTTCCCGTATTTCTTCACCAGGTTCTGTATTTCGACCATAGCACTGAAATTTTTCGATTCGGTTTCTACCTGGGCTTTCAAAGAAGTCATTCTGTTCCCCTCCGGATTACCATGGCCGTCTGGTTTTTTTGTAGTATCTGGCAATGATCAAAATCGACGACCCGAGCATGAGAAGCGAGCAGATCAGGGTTATCAGCCGTCCATACTGCCATGTCCCATCTCTCCTGCTGTTGTACCGGTCCAACTTTTCGAACAGCTTCTCCTGCTCGAACACCTCGACCTTTCTGATCAGAGGATAGGGGTCGATCCCTTCGCTGGATATATCTATGATGGGAAACACCTTTTCCGCGGTGGCGATCGCCTGGCTCATGGGACTGAACAGAAACAGCCGGTATGCCGGTTCAAACACGAGCATGAACTCGAAGATGTCCTGCAGGGTGTGAGGATTGTCTCCGATGCCGTCACCGTCCAGATCATACCCCCGGTAGTCGTCCCAGAAGTTTCCCCGTCCATCCTTGAAAAAGGTGTTGTTCCGTCCCTTCTGTGTTCCTCCGCGCAACTGCACGTTGGACAGGTTGTGTATGAAACTGTTGCCGTATATCGTGTTGAGCTCAGAGTTCTCCAGTATCACGGCCGCGATGTCGTTCCACACCACGAGATTGTTCTCGACCTCGGAATATCCCGCCTGATCGAAATACAGACCGATCGTGTTGTCGATGACCAGGTTGTACCTGCACTCGCTGTACCGCACGTCCTGCCACAACACGCCGTACGCGCGGAATCCCCGGTTGTGGGCGAAGACGTTCCGGTTCCACTCCATGTTCTTGGAGTACATGACCGCCGCACCTGCAACGTTGTCGGTGAGCAGGTTCTCGTTGAACTTGTTCCCTTCGGAATACATGTAGTGGAGCCCGTAGCGCGTGTGATGAATCCAATTGTCACGGATCATCCCGTAATTGGCGAACGAAACGTAGATGCCGTCTCTGGCGTGACGGATCTCGTTTCCCTCGATGAGGTAGTAGGCGGCGTCCCAGAGGTGAATGCCGTTTCCGCGGTCTTCCTGCACGTCATCTTCCCTGCCCGAGATCAGGTTGTTGCGGAACACGCACTTGTCGGACTGGTAGAAATAGCATCCGAACAGGTTGTCCAGGAACCGGCAGTCCTCTACATGGCCCTGTGTGCAATGCCTGAACATCAACCCTGAATCGTCCTTGCAGAGGTCGCGCCCCCCGTCCTTGACCGTGAAGCCCGTAAACGTGATGTTCTTTCCCGTCAGGGTCACGACCGTGCCGGTCTTCTCGCCCTGGATAACCGGATCGCCCCTGCCGATGACACGGATATCCTCGCCCTTGATAACGATATTGCCCCGGTACGTGCCGGGTTCCACCTCGATCGTATCACCGGTGGACACCGCCTCGAGCGCCTGCTCCAGCGAGGAGAAATCGCCGCCGCTCTCGGCGACGAGCAAGGTCTTGGCGCCTGCATTCCCCGATAAGAGAAGAAAGGCCAGAATTGCCAGTATCACGAATACTCTTTGCCGCTCAGTTCTCATGCTGTCTTCTCTCTTGCGTGCCTTGCCGATGACGCGCTTTCTTAAAAGAAAATGCTTCTCCTTGGAGAAGGGCTCACCGGATATTACTTGACTTGAGAGCAGGTCCGGCCCTTTCTACATGGGCCGGACCCTTGAAGATAACTCAGCCGTTTATTCCTGCATTCCGGCTCGTGTCACCGCGGCTCCGGCCTTGATGTACCACTGCCACGCCTGATTCAGATCGATGCTTATGTCCTTGGTATACTCGCCCTTATCCATCTTGGCGCGGGATGAATCAAGGAGTTTGTTGGCCTTCTCGTACCAGAACTTACCGTCCTCGAACTCGCCCTTCTTGAGCTCTGACGACTCGTCGTTGATCTCGGCGCCTACGACCTTGACCCCGTTCGCCACGATGTCCTTGGTCTGCGAGGCATTGGCATAGCCTTCCTCGCAGAGGGCCTTCATGTCCTTCATGTCTATGGCTTGTTGTGCATGGCTGACGGTTGCCAGACCCAGAGCAACTACCATTGCAAAACCGACCATGAGTCCGATCTTTCTCTTCATTTTCATTCTCCTCATCCTTCTCTAGGATGGTCAGGTGATTGAATACATTGCCCTATGGTTTTTTCTGTCGATCCACCACTCCATGCCGGCGGCGATGAAAGCCAGCGCAGAGCCCAGTATCAACAGCAATGTCCCCAACTCGAACTGCGACCAGGTGGTGAATTGGGCCAACTGGTTCTCACCCATCAGGGGCGGCATAAAGGGTTCCACGTGAATTGCCGCTTTCGGGTCCAGATCGTGTCCATAGCTGTAAATGTAGTAGACAAAAGACGTTGCTCCGTACAAACCCAGGAGGCCGTTCAAACCCACCACACTGTACAGAAACCATGGTCTCTTCCAGAAGGCCGCGATGATCAGCAGCACGCCTACGGCGACGATGCTCACCGGCAGAATCTTGAAGATGATCAGGTCCGGGCTGATCGGGTGCATTCCGATGTAGTGGTTCAGCACGTCGAGTTCATCTATACCGCCGTCCATTTCCGCCACGTCCGGCGGGTCGGCCGGCTTGTAGGTGTACACCGTCATGCCGATCCCGTCGGGATACGAGTTGCACCAGAGGTAGATCGACCACATGGGAGAGCTCACGCTGGCAAGCAGCAGAACACCTGCCGCCACCAGCATTATGATGCGCCCTTTTCCCCACCAGTTTTTCATTTTCCACTCCTGTTCTTCGGTTTACTTTCTCGGCTTGACTAAGAGATATCCCTGCATTTCCTGATGCAGTGCGGAACAGAAATTCACGCAATAATATGGCCATACACCGACCTTGTCGGCTACGAACTCGTAGGTCTGCGTCTCTCCCGGGGTCGGTACGCCGATCACGTTGTGCTCGCAGATGCCGAATCCGTGAATCTCGTCGCGCATGGTCTCCATATTGGTCAGATGGAAGATCACCTTGTCGCCCTGCATAACCTCGACCACGTTGGGATAGATCGCGCTCCTGATCTCGCCGGCGAACACCTCGACCGTGTTTTTGTCCTTGCGGACGACACGCGCGTCTTCCGGCTTGTAGATTGCGTATTCATTCTCGGGATTCTTCTCTTTCGTGTACACTTCGAACACATCCGGCTCGATGAGCCCCGACTCTACGATACATCCATAGTGCGGCTCAGGCTCGGGGAATGCCTGGAAGATGACCCGCATCTTCTCTCCGGAGAGATCGATCAGCTGCATGGACTCGGGCTGGTCGGGACCGACCTTCAGATGTGTTCCCTTGGACAGTTTGTTCAAAGACAGGACCCAATCACCGCGGGGCTTCGTGGTCAGGCCGTGAGGTGCAGCGATGTGACCGATGTTGTACTGGATCGGAACCTTGTCGACCATTTTCCACTGATCCGGACCCTTCTGCCAGCGCCACTTTGCGACTGCGCTCTCCACGAAGAGCGAGGTGTATGCAAATCCCTTGTTGTCAAAGGTGGTATGCAACGGTCCCAGACCAAGGGGAATCTCGGCGACTTTCGTGGTTTTCTCGTTCAGCACGGTGATTCCCATGTCCTTGCCCACGAAATCCTTGTTCTGGATCGCCTTGAGCATTCCCTTGAAGGAATGGACCACCACAACCGGGGCCAGTTTCCCGTTACCTACAATGAATTCGCCGTCGGGAGAAACATCCACGCCGTGCGGGCTTTTCTTGGTGGGCATGGCGTATACGATTCCGTCCACCTTGGACGGGTCCAGCACCCGGATACCGTCGATCTTCTCGAATTTGCCTTCGTTGACGGCCTTTTCGGCCTTTTTCCAGTTCACGGCGAGAATATAGTCCTTGTCCCGCTGAGAGGCGGTCACTTCCAGGGGTTTGCCCTCGATATATTCTGCTTCCGAATTATAGCAGGTAAAGAATGCCCAGTCCTTGCTTCCCAGTTTGCCTGCATCGCCAAGATCGTAGTTCCACGGCGGCATCTTGATCTGGAAGCTCTTGTCAAGTGACATGTGGCCCGTCTTGGGATCGACGTGAATGAAGCACAGGACCCCGTTAAACTTGCCGTTATAGTCTTTTACCGGTACATACGTTCCCTTGGGAATCGGCACCGAGAAGCGCGTTGCCATCAACACATACTCGGTATTGGAGGTAATGTAGCTCGATGCATGATTCCCCATGACGTTCGGTACCGGTCCCAAGATCTGGTGTGTCTTGAAATCGTCCAGATTTATGCGAGCGAGCCGGTTGTGGGCGCAGTCATGAACGAACAGCCATCGTCCGTCATAATCGCCGTTGGTTTCGCTCAATGCCGGGTGATGCACGTCCCCCCAGGTAAGCCCCGAATCGCCCAGTATTTTCCTGCTATAATTGTCATACCCCCATCCAGTGGCTGAATAATGCGAAAAGACCGGGATGGTTCTGATATGCCGGCAGGACGGCAGACCATAGACGTAGACATTACCGCTGTGCCCCCCCGACAGGAACGCATAGTAATCGTCGAAGTCCCCGGGCGCCACATAGGTCTTGAGGGCATCCTGCGCCAATGTGCTCTTATTGGTCGTGGACTTCTTGATCCTGTCGCGTCTGCTTGCTGCATCGGCTGCTACCGTGAACGCAAAGGTAACAGCCAGCAACAACGAAAACACGGTTACGAGTTGCCTTTTCCATCTTCTCATAGCTTTCTCCTCTGATATATTTTCTTAAATCCAAACTCCATCCGACCCCTGGCCGCCCGTTATTCCTGCGAGGGCAGCGGTAATCCCTTTTCTTCGTATTCCTTGACTAACTTGTTAGCCTCCTTGATCTTTTCTATGAATTCATCGGCCTCCGCCTCGTCCTTGAACTTGTACTGGGCCGTCTTCAGGATGAAGTCCATGGTCCCGGTCGGCGCCTTGAGGAAATCTTCGAGCGTCCGGCCCGTAAAGCGGATCGGCACGTCCTCGTAGGCGTTGGAGAGATCCGGCCCCAGGTTCGTGGGGGAGAACACCTGGTATACGGCCACGGAGTGACACGCAAAGCATCCCTTGTTCACGAACATCGCGCCCGGCCCGTTCATCATCTCCTCTTCACGCGCGATTTCTTCCGGGCTTAAGACCTCGCGGAAACCGCCCCTTCCCGGGAGATAGTCCACAGGTATGTCCTCTTTGCGCCAGCTCATCATCAGCAGGGCGATGCTGTTGACCTCGTCGGAGGTGAACCTGAACTCGGGCATGATGGAGGTGGGAACGATCGACTTCGCATTCTTTATATGCTCCACGTGCCAGTTGAAGACAGAGCCGTATCCGGCAACGTTCTCGAACCCGAACTCCTCGGGATGTTTGTCGCCCTCGTAGGTGAGGTCCGGCCCGATGATCCCTCCCCGGTCGTTGATGATATGGCACGCCCTGCAGCCGTTTTTCGACACCAGCTCCTTTCCCTTGTTGATGAACTCCATGCCCTCGGTATCCGTCTCGTACCGGTGGCAGATATTGCAGTTGGCCTGCATCGGGGAGGAACGGTCGCTGATGAGATAGTCGTCGGCGATATATGAAGCCATGAGGGTCTCGTTCCACTCGCGCTGGCTCACCCATCCGTGGGCGGCCATCACGTCGGTGGAATAACCCTGCCCTCCATGGCAGACAGTGCAGCCGAATTTGGAGAAGGGGTGCTTCTGGATGAGCTCAGGATGAGGGTGCGTGGCGAATGGATGCTCTTCCTCCTCCAGCCCCTTCCACTCGAGTCCCAGGTGGCAGGTAATGCACCGGTCCGTTCTCCCGAGCTCGGGCACCCAGATCTGGCGTACGCCCGTTTCGATATTTGCCGCCTTCTCAGGGCCGAACTTCTCCGCTATCAGTCTGGTGAAATCCCGTTGTATGGTTCTCCATTCAAAGCCGGTCTCCCTATTGGCCGCAACACCGACAACCGCCAGGAGGAGAAAGCTCAACAGGCACACCAACACCGTATCCCTGTTTGTCAGGCGTTCTCGCCAGTCACCCCGAGTCTCTTTATTTTTCTTTCTTTTCAATAGATTCAGCATGCTTCCCTTACCCCGATTCATCAGAAGTTGACCGGCAACTCAGGCCACTGTTCCCACGGCCAGTAAAACACCCAGCTCGGCCCCCTGCAGAAGGCGCCCACGCATATCAACGCAACGATCACCAGGAT
Source organism: Deltaproteobacteria bacterium (assembly GCA_018433085.1). Classification (GTDB taxonomy): domain Bacteria; phylum Desulfobacterota; class Desulfomonilia; order UBA1062; family UBA1062; genus Phosphitivorax. Next base: position 22,635 of record JAHDRW010000034.1, read on the forward strand.
CACCACGGTAAAGACGATGTTCTGCTTAAGCCTTTCGCGGGGAAACCAGATCCCGCAGTTGGCGGCGGATGTCCTGTCCAGATACGGCACGGCGACGAGCCAGACCAGAAGAATGGACGGAATCACGATACCGCCGAGAAACGCCCCGTTTACCGTCATACCGGCCAGCGTAAAGGTGGTATCCGCGATGAGCTCCTGGAGCCACAGGAAATACCAGGGTGCCTTTGCCGGGTTCGGAGCCATGGTCGGATCGGCAGGTGCCTCCAGGGGAAACTGGATGTATATGGCCAGCAGAATGGTGATCGCCATCGTCCCGAGACTGACCAGCCAAAGCCTCCTGACGAGGTTCGGAGAGCTCAGTATCCGGTCTTCTTCCTCCATCTGGGACGGGGCTTGTACCTTGATGTCGATTCCACTGGTGATTCCCAGTAAGGAGTATGTCTTGGTGGATGCCGGCACGGCGTCCGTCATCCCGTGCTGCAGCGATACCTGGTCCATGCAGGCGAGCCCGCCGTCCTTTCTGATCCGCCACATGTGATAGGCCATCAGGACAAGCATGAAGATCGGGAGCAGGGCGCAGTGAAGGACATAGAACCTCAGTAGCGCATTCTGGTCGATGATCGTCCCTCCGATAAGGGCCAGCTTGATGTGCTCTCCCACAAACGGCACCGAGGCAGCCACGTTCGCACCGATGATCATGGCCCAGTAGGCCAGCTGATCCATCGGGAGGAGATACCCGGTGTAGGAGAGCGCCAGGGTGAGCAGCAGGAGGATTATCCCGACCACCCAGTTCCGTGGACGGTTTCCCATTTTGCCGGGAGATTTCTTGTATGCCCCGGTATAGAACACCCTCATCATGTGCAGGAACACGCTGACGACCATCAGTTGGGCCGCTACCCGATGCACCCCGCGCAGGAACCATCCGTACGAGGTGGCGAAATCAATGTCCTTCATGCTGGGATAGGCCCGTTCCATGGACGGGGTATAGTGGAACATCAGAATGAGCCCGGTGATGGAGAGTATGACAAAGAGCACCGCGCTTATCGTCCCCAGCCAGAATGAGTACGAGAAGGAGAGGCTCCTTTTCGTTACCGTGGAGGGAAACCAGTGTAGCAACATATTTTTGACGATAGCATCGTTGGCTTCGCGCTGGCTCTCCGGTCTCCATGACCACAACAATCGTTTTGCAATCCCGCTTTTCATGTCTGTCCCTGGTCTCATCGTATTTTGTTGTTCGTATGGAGGGAAGACACCCGGCTAGGCCTCGACCTTCAGCCTGGCGTTCTTGTCGACTTCCTCGCCCTTATCCACGACCACCTGTCCGTCATCCTGCGCGATTTCCATCTTATAGTGCGGGAGGGGGGTAGGAGCCGGCCCGCAGTAATTGGTACCGTCGGCCCGGAACTTCGACCCGTGGCAGGGGCAGACGAACTCGAAGGTTTCCTCGACCTCCTCGTCGCCGTGTTTCACTTTTCTCGGCTGGCTGAACTCGGAGATCTGCACGTTGCATCCCAGATGGGTGCAGACGCACGATACCGTATGCATGCCCTTTTCCTCCTTGAACACGAATATCCTGAAGGCGCTCAGGAACTTGTGCCCCTGGGGAAAGACGTTGGGCAACCCGACCTTGATACGTTTCACCGGTTCGTAGAGGACGTTGGGGATACACGATCTGAGAAAGAAAAACGCCTGACCTCCTATGGCGAGGAGGGACGCGCCTCCCACCCACTTGAAAAAACGTCGTCTCGATAAACCCGTTGTCTTTTCTTCCGTCATCAGTGGCTCCTATTCGATTGCAGATGCTTCTTGGTATCTCTCCACAAAGGAAAATTTCTCCGTGGTCATGGCCCCTGTGGGACAGCGCAATGCACACAAGCCGCAGCGTATGCACTTCTCGTCGTCCTTGATCATCGCGCAGAGCGTGTCTTCTTCAGCGTAGCCCAACCTCCTGACCAGGTCTTCCTTGTCTTCCCCTTCCACGTGTACATCACGGAAAGGAACGAGCTTCAGGCAGTTCTGCGGACAGATATCCACACAACGCCCGCACATGACGCACTTCGCAGAATCGTAAATGGTCTCGATGTGGCATTTCAGGCATCGCCTGGCCTGCTCCTGGGCCTGCTCCCGGCTGAAATCCAGTTCGATCTCTTCGATGCCGACCCGTTTTTCAATCGGTATGGTGGGCGCCGGCATTCTCCCGATCTTTTCGTATCCTGCCGCCATGTGGTATTCCCTGGCGGGTATCTCCTGGAATTCGATGCAGGTCCTTTTTCTGAGCGGTGCGCCGTTGAGATACTCGGCGATTGCCAGAGCGGCGGTCTTGCCGTTGCTCACGGCCTCGATCACCGATCGGGAACCGAAGGCTGCATCTCCTCCGGCAAAAACACCGGGCATAGTGCTGGACATGGTCTGCGGGTTGACCCTGATGAATCCCCGGGAGTTGGTCGCCAGTCCGTCCTCGGGCGTCAGATACGAGGTGTCGGGCACCTGGCCTACAGCCATGATGACCGAGTCCGCTTCAACGGTTTCCTCACTGTCTGGGATTATCTGGGGGGCGAATCGACCGTCGTCCGTGATGCACTTGCTCACCCTATCGAATACAACGCCGCTCACGCGTCCGTCTCTGCCGACGAACCTCTTGGGCAACCGGTGATCGAGCATCTCGATGCCCTCTTTCTTGAGCTCGGAGATCTCTTCCTGTCCCTGGATGGTCTGGGCCGCGGCCATCTCGTCGACGGACTCGGGATAGGCTATCAGTGGTCTTACCCCGGCCTGCAGCGCTGCCCGGGCGGCATCCAGCACCTCCCAGTCCGGTTCTTCGAGCAGCGATTCATCGGTGATCAGCCTCCATGCCGTGCGGGCGATATCCAGCGCGACCTTTCCTCCGCCAACGATGACGACCCTTTTCCCGGGAATCACGGGGCCCTTTCTCTTGAGATTGAGGAGAAAGTCGATCGCGCTGTACACGCCTTTCAGATCCGAGCCCGGAATGTTCAGCGACGTGCCGCGCAGGGCCCCGGTAGCGAGAAAAATCGCCTCGAACCCGGATTCACGTAAGGCCCTGATCCCGAAGGTGCTGGAGATGGGGGTGTTCAGTTTCAGCTCGATTCCCATACTGATGATCGATTCGATCTCTTTTTTGAGAAGGTCTCGCGGCAGGCGATACTCGGGTATGCAGAGCTGCATGGCGCCTCCGCAGCTGTCTGATGACTCGAATATCGTCACCTTGAATCCCATGAGCGTGAGGTCGTGCGCGCAGGCCAGTCCCGCAGGCCCGCCGCCGACCACGGCCACACGCCTTCCGTTGCCGACCCTCACCTCTCTTAACGACGGGATGTTCCATGGATGCTGGTTCCCCTGATCCTGCCCGCTGAAAAGTTCTCGGAAGGTCTCCGGCCTGAGAGACTCAGGGCCGTACCGAGCGGTGACGAATCTTTTCAGGGCCCGTATGGTCACCGCGCAGTCGAGCTTCGATCTGCGGCAGGCATCCTCGCAGAATGCGGCACATATCTTTCCGCATGTGGATGCCAGGGGGTTGGGCGACCTGGACACGAGGTAGGCTTCCTTGAATTTGCCTTCGGCTATCAACTGGACATATCTGCCTGAATCCGTGTGGACCGGGCACACGTCCATGCAGGGGATGTTCTCGCGGTACCACTGTACATCCCTGATCTTTGTCCTGTACCTCCACGGGGTCTCGTATTCTTCTCCAAAACCGGCGCGGATAACCTCCAGGAATTCCTGTTTGCTGATGGGCTTCAGGAGATTGAAAAAGATCTTCAAACCATAAAGGCTTCTGCCGAGGACCATCGACCGGTCCGAGGATATCGCCACGAGCGGCAGATCGGGCCGGGACCGGTGGGCTCCAGCGAGTTCCTGTATACAATCGTCTCCGGCCGTATCCAGATCCACGATCCCCATACCCGCGTCCCCCCTGAAGAGTTCAGAGATGAACTCGCCGCACTCGCAGACGGGCTTGCAGGTGTACCCTGCTTCCACGATCAACGGACACAGGAGATCTATGATATCCCTATCCGCGGATTTTATTACGATATGCCCCTTGTTCATCACATCAATACGTCCTTAAAAAGTTCTCTTGGGTGATGACTGCTCTTTTTCCCTTTAAGCAAACACGATGCCTACTCCTAAGGTACCGTTATCGTTATTGGATCTAAGCAGAGAGACTGATTGAATGCATGGTTGGAGGAAAGACTGGGACATCGATGTCCCAGTCTCTTCAGGTTCGCAATCGGGGAAGGCTACTTAACATTATTATTTCATGGGACATATTTATATTATCAAGGATAGCGGGCGCCTGTCCTATCGATGTCCCACCTGGGGCACGGCGGGTCCGGGCGTCATCAATCGTCGTCGGTTTCGTTTCGAGTCAGACCATGCTTTTCTATCAACCGGTGGATCGTCTTCCTGTTCACGCCTGCCATCCTGGCTGTCCGGGAGATATTTCCGCCCGTCTTCTGGAGCATGAGACGCAGATACTTCTTCTCGAAGATATCGATCCATTCTTTTTTGGCTTCCTCGAAGGGGAGCCCCAGCGCGATATCGGAGGCGTCTTCGTTCTCCCTGATATAGTCCGGGAGCTCTTCGGGCATGATGACGTCCCCGTTGCAGAGGGCGACCGCCCGTTCTATTACATTCTGCAGCTCCCGTACATTGCCAGGCCATTGATATCTCGCCAGAAGGCCTGCGGCCTGAGGAGAGATGCCACTTATGTTCTTGCAGTTCAGCATATTGAAATAATGGAGATAATGGTTGCTCAACAGGGGGATGTCCTCCGCCATATCGCGCAAGGGGGGCAGATTGATGCAGATCACGTTGAGACGATAGTAGAGATCTTCCCGGAAACCGCCGTCTTTCACCGCTTCGACGAGGTTCTTGTTGGTGGCCGAGATCACCCTGCAGTCGACCTCGATCAGCTTTCTCCCTCCTACCCTCCTGAAGTGCCTCTCCTGCAGCACCCTCAGGAACTTGGCCTGAAGGGGCAGGCTCACCTCCGCTATCTCGTCCAGGAGGATCGTCCCGCCGTTGGCATACTCGACGATACCCGGCTTAGTCGACAGGGCGCCGGTATAGGCACCCCGTTCGTATCCGAACAGCTCGCTTTCGAGGAGGTTTTCCGGTAGCGAGGCACAGTCCACCGGGATGAAAGGTCCGTCCGCCCGGAGACTGTTCTCATGGATGGTATGAGCGATCAGTTCCTTGCCGGTCCCGCTCTCTCCCAGGATGAGAATGTTCGCGTTCGATCGCGCAACCTTCTCAACTTTCTCAAGGACTTCCGTGAGCTCCGGACTGTTTCCAACGATCTTCTCACGCCCGATGAGTGAAGTTCCCCGATGATGTGCCATGCCGCCCCAGTCTGTGATACCCAGTCGTCTAACGGTCGTATTTCCAAGAAATCATCGATCGTTTATCCCCTAAGAAATTAACAAGGCCGTCCCTCCAGGTCAATGGCCTTTCTTCCACCGGATGGAACGGACCGAACCCTCCATCCGGTGAATCCTCCTTCGCGTCCGGATCAGAGGACGGGAAGGAAGGGTCACATTCCCTGTCGCTTGCTGCTTCATAGGGTCCAGGGCTTGCCCACAAGGTCCATACCATGGATCGAGACAGAAGGGGTATGAAGCCCGGTGATCGGTATGACTGCCTCTCGACGTACCAGCGCACGGGTTATGACCCGATTCTGCAGTCATCCAAGGATCGAGATCTTCCTTACTGTCCCCTTCCATCAATGAACAGCAATGTTAGCAATAATAATGCCTAGAAATAGCTGTGGAGCCCGGAGAGATAGTTGACCCCGAGGAAGGTAAACAGGCTGCTTGCGAGACCGATGAGCGTCATGACGGCGACGCGCCGCTCGTTTTTTCTGATCAGGCGGACGTGCAGAATGGCCGCGTAGATGAGCCAGGTGATCAGCGCCCAGGTCTCCTTCGGATCCCATCCCCAGTATCTGCCCCAGGCATAATGCGCCCATACCGATCCTGTCGTGATGCCGATGGTGAAGAAGAGGAAGCCGATCACGATGCACTGATAGATACGCTCGTCAGAGGCGTTCTTTCCGCCTCCGGCGCCCCGGTCTCTGAAGAGAATAAATGCCGCCAGAACAGAGGCCACCACGAACGCACCATAGCCCAGAAAACAGGTGACCACATGGCTGATGAGCCAGTTGCTTTTCAGCGCCGGAATGAGCGGCTGGATCCGTGAGTCGATATACGGAGAGAATGAGGCATACGCGATCAGCACAAAGGCGATAAGGATGGTAAAGGTCCCCAGTTCTTCGTTCTTCCGGGAGAAGCCGAGAACCAGGTATAAGAAGATGACGGCCCAGGAGAAGAAGACGAGCGATTCATAGAAGTTCGACAGGGGCGCATGTCCGAAGCCGAGCGCGTATGATTCCGCCCACCTCAAGACCATCCCCGCACTATGGGCGACAAAACCTCCTATCCAGAGGGTATCTCTGATACGTCCGGGTATTCCTGCGCCGGTTACGGAACGTATGACCGAGAATGCGAACGCGGCGAGATAGAGGAAAGGGACGCAGTTGAGGATGGTTACATTCATGGCTCATCCGATCGAGTCTGACTTTTTTTCAGGATACCGGCCCGCGACCCCGGAAGGAGATAAACGACAAATAGCCCCGAGAGGAAGAAAAGTATGCCCGTGATGACTACGGGCAGGCCCGGATCATAACTGATGGAAATCCCGGTTATGTACATCGGCTCTATCCGGTCGAGGCCGAATATGAACCCTTCGAAGCGGGCCGGATCGAACTGGGGGGCCTTTGACAGGAGGTCGGGGAACATCTTCTTTATGTCTTCGATTCCTGACAGGACCCATATATATCCGCTTTGTGCCGGCGAGAAGAAGTCGATTTTCATCGCCGGACCCATGTTCATGAAATTCTCCTCGACCCTGGTCACCCGGAAAAAGGTCTCTTTTCCCGCATGATACACGTCACCGGGACGAGCGGTAATGGTGCGGGCCTGTCCGGCGTCGTCGACGTTCAGTACCGCGCGCGGCAACCTTTCGTAATGCGCCTGATAATAGCGGATCCCCTGGAAAGAAACCGGATGGTTGACGAGCAGAGTTCCCCGCTTGAGTACCGTGCCTGAGTCGATGAACGCGACCTCAGATCGGAATTCTCTGGGCATGCCCGAGTCGTAGTATTCTACGGAGAAGTCTTCGCAACGTATTGAAAGATCCTGATCGAGCTGATAGCCGGAAATAATCGGGGCGAGCGAAACGGTCTCGCCTTCAGGGATCTGGACATAGGCGTTGATTCCCCGGAGCTGGCCGTAGACAAAGCCGCAGATGACGACTGCGGCCCCGAAATGGAGAAGCAGGCTTCCCAGCCGGGGGAGGTCTCCCCTGCGGAAAAACGGGCCGGTCCTTTTCACTGCCGTGCGCCGCACACGGATTCTTCGCCAGGTGCACAGGACGAGGCTTGCGCATAAAAGGGCGCCGAGCAGGAAAAACCACGATGAATGAAAGACATCATGAAATTCGAGCGCGAGAAGAACCTCATCCCAGACCGATCGCGCCCCGGTTGCGGTTTCTCGTGTTCTTTGAGGCACTACCGTCCCCACCGACGAGGCGGCCGCCACAGCGATCAGGAGAATGGCCGCGGTCTTGGGCGACGAAAATAACGAGACAAACCGTGCGAAACGACTTTGGTTACACGATGAGGATTTTTTGTCTGAGGTCATTCCGCCCTTCTTAAAAACCGCATGGTATCCAGCGACCAGTGATGTAACAGCCAATGCCCTTGTTCGTCAACGATTTTTCGCGTACCTGTCTTGCGCCCTCTTGATTACAGGAAGCGCACTGATCGGAAATCTGTATGGTTAAAAAAACGGATCGCTTGTCTGCTCACAGAAGACATGTGCAGATAATGGGATCGTGGAGAAACACGGTCCCCGTGCCGGAAGGGGCCTTCTCCTGCCCGGTAAGCTTAAACGACACGTTCAGGCAGCCACGCCCCTGATCCTGAGGAAATCGCCGATGGCGCGGTCCTTCTCTTCCCAGACCCTGTTCAACCATTCCTGGAAGTGCTCCTGGTACCGGGGGTCGTTGCTGTAATCGCCCAGAAGGTCCGGGGTGATGGGAATCGTCTCGACCCGGACAACCACCTCGGCCTGACTGCTGCAGAGAAACTGCCAGAAGGTCTGCACGCCCCCGGGATAGATGATCGCCGTGTTTACGATATGGCTCAAGTTCTGTCCCATGGCGGAGAGCACAAAGGATATGCCGCCCGCCCTGGGCTTGAGCAGATGTGTGAAGGGCGAATCCTGTGCCTTGTGCTTTGCCGGGGTGAAGCGGGTCCCCTCGACAAAGTTCATGACCGCGATCGGCATCCTGCTGAAGCGCTCGCACGCCTTTTTCGTGATCTCGAGGTCCTTCCCCCGCATGTGGGGGTTCTTCTTGAGATATTCCTTGGAGTATCGCTTCATGAAGGGGAACTCCAAGGCCCACCAGGCGAGCCCCATGATGGGAACCCAGATGAGCTCCTTCTTGAGGAAGAACTTGAGCATGGGAATCTTCCGATGAAAGACCTTCTGCAGAATCAGGATATCGACCCATGACTGATGGTTGGACACCACCAGGTACCACCCCTTTGCATTCAGGCCCTCTATCCCGCTCACGTCCCACCTGATTCTCTTGGTCACGGCGATATTCGCGTTGTTGCAGGCGATCCAGCAGGTCGCGATGGTGTTCAGAACGGCGTTGCACCTGTCCTGCCAGGCCCGGACCGGCATCACGAGCTTGCATGCCGCCAGGGGGAAGAGGAAGGTCCCCCAGAACAGGGTGTTCACGACGAAGAACATGAACGAGATGCTGCCGATGAGGACCGGGGGCATGAGCGAGAGAATCCTCCCGTGCGCGGCACGGAACTTTTCAGAAAGAGAGTGTATATTCATATGCATCCTTCAAATATTATAATCCCGGCATGCCCCCGCTCAACCCGGCGATGTACGGCTTGTCTTCAAGGCCGAAGAGGTGGGGGAAACCCATATTTTCCACAATGCAACTCACCGGTGTTACCCTCCCCCACCCTTCGAGGCCGGTAATCCACGAAAAAGCTATATCATACCCTGTCTTGGGATGATTGTAAAAACTACGCAAAAGGCCTTGTGCAGGAAGGATCAAGATAAAAAAGGGGCTGCCTTGTACAAGGCAGCCCCTTTTCATTCGATTCCGGACAAGCAGCCCGATCAGTCGCAGAGCTCGAACAGCGCTGCCGCGCCCATGCCGCCGCCGATACACATGGACTCGACGCCGAACTTGGCGCCGCGCTCTCTCATCTCGGTCATGAGCTGTGCGCAGAGCTTGGCGCCGGTGCATCCGAGAGGATGTCCCAGCGCGATAGCGCCGCCGTTGACGTTGATGATCCGCTTGTCGCTGTCGGACAGCCACAGATCCCTCTTTTCATAGAGGCCGATCTGCTGGAGGCAGTAGATGCACTGGGACGCGAACGCCTCGTTGACCTCCCAGATGTCGATGTCCTCGACCTTCTTCCCGGTCATCTTCAGGAGCTTGGGGATCGCGTAGGCAGGGCCCACACCCATCTCGTCGGGCCGGCAGCCGGCAACGGTGTAGCATACGAGCTTGGCGATCGGCTTCACGCCGTACTTCTTCACGGCATCTCCGCTCATGACCAGCGAGCAGGCGGCGCCGTCCGTGGTCTGGGAGGAGTTGCCGGCCGTGACCGAACCCATGGCCGCGAACGCGGGCCTGAGCTTTCCGAGACCTTCCAGGGTGGTGCTTGCGCGCACGCCGTCGTCAAAGTCCTGGATAAAGGTTTCTTTCACGGTCATGCCGTCCTTTTCCTTGAACCGCACCGCAGGCGTGGGGATGATCTCCTTGTACCTGCCGTACTTCTGAGCGGCGGTCGCCTTCATCTGGGAATGGTACCCGAACTCGTCCTGCATCTCGCGGGTGATCTTGTAGCGGTTGGCCACGTTTTCCGCGGTCATGCCCATGGAGATATAGACGTCCGGGCTCTTCAGCACCTGCTCCGGATGTGGCCGGGGAAGGTTCCCGCCCATGGGGACGATGGTCATGGACTCCAGCCCGCCGCCGATGGCAACCTCGCAGTAGCCCGCCATGATCCTCATGGCCTGCAGCGCGATCGCCTCCAGGCCGGACGAGCAGAACCGGTTGACCGTTGCTCCGCAGGTGCTGTCCGGGAAATCGGCGATCTGGGCGATTACACGGCCGATGTTCAGGCCCTGCTCCGCCTCGGGGAATGCGCATCCCACAAGAATATCTTCAACGTCCTTTTTTTCGATCTCGGGTGTCCTCTCCATCAGGCCGTTGATAGCGGTCTTGAGGAGGTCTTCAGGTCGTGTGGTCGCAAAGGCGCCCTTTCCCCTTCTGCACCCGGGGGTCCTCACCGAATTGACGATATATGCTTCTTTCATTAGTAATCCTCCTGTTCTCTACAATTCAACGCTACAGCAACAATGGCTTGCCGGTCTTCATGATGTTCTCGGCCATCTTCTGGGTGTTCTCCGTCTTCCACAGGTCCACAAAGGCCTCACGCTCGAGTTTCATGAGGTGCTCTTCGCTCACTGCGGTGCCGGAAGGAACATCGCCGCCGGACATGCAGACCGCGATCTTCTTCGCGATGAACTCCATGTGAGGTGGAATGTATCCGCCGCCCCTCATGTTGAGCATCTCGGCCCAGACCATGCCGACTGCCTCGCGGCCCAGCACCGGGATCTTGGTCTTCAGGGGCGGTGCATAACCGTCATCCAGCATCTTCAGGACCTCTTTCTTGGCCTCGCCGATGAGGTTGTCCTTGTTCATGACGATGCGGTCGGTGGCTCTCAGGAAGCCGTTCTTGCGTGCGTCTGCAGCCGAGTTGGAAACCTTGGCCTGCGCGACGCTCATGAATGCGGGCAGGAAGAATGCCGCCAGGTCGGTGATCTTCGCCGCCTCGGGCTTGGACTCGACATAGCGACGCCAGAGGTTGATCATGCCGCAACCGCCGGGAACGAGACCCGCGCCGATTTCGACCAGGCCCATGAAAAGGTCGCTGTTGGCGACGATCTTGTCGGAAGCGAGACACACCTCGCACCCGCCGCCCAGGGTGAGGCCGAACGGGGCCGCAACCACCGGATACCGGCTGTAGCGGGTGCCCATGATGCCCTGGTGGACCAGCTTGATGAAGGAGTCGATCTCACTGAAACTGCCTGACTTGGCGAGTCCCAGCATGTAGGCGAGATCGCCGCCCGCGGAGAATGCCGGGGGCATGCCGCCCGCCTGGTTGCCGATGACCATGCCCACGCCGTTCTTGTCGATGTAGTCGCCGGCCTTCTGCATAAACTCCACCATCTCCTTGTTGATGGCGTTCATCTTGGAGTGGAATTCGAGGCAGAACACGCCGTCGCCGATGTCGATGAGCGAACACGAAGGCGCTGTCATTACGACCTTGTTCTCGGCCTTGAATGTGTCGAGGTTCAGGGCCTTGGGGCTGGCCTTCACTTCCTTGTAGGAATTGGAGGCAAAATCGAAATAGAACTTCTTGCCCTTCTCGATCTTATAGAATGAGGTGGCGCCGGATGCGAGCATCTTCTTGACGTTCTCCGGGACCTTCATCCCTTCTTTCTCCATCTTCTCGACCGACTCTTTCACCCCGATGGCGTCCCAGCTCTCGAAGGGACCCATGGCGAAGTTGTAGCCCCACTTCATGGCGTTGTCGATCTCGACAACCGTGTCGGAGATCTCGGGGATGCGGTTTGCGGCATAGATGAACCCGCCCGCAGCAACCTTCCAGGCAAACTTGGCCGCCTTGTCGTCGCCGTAGAGCAGGGTTTTCATCTTCTCGGGCAGGGTCGCGGCCTTCTTGGCTGCCGCCAGACTGTCGAAGCTGGCCTTGCCGTACTCTACATAGTCACCGGTCTTGGGGTCCATGACCTTGCGGATCTTTTTCCATTCAGGCGTGATCTCGGTCTTGTAGAAACCCGCCTTGGTCTTGTTGCCGAGCAGCTTCTTGTCGACCATGGCCTTCACGAAGTCGGGCACCTGGAACACGTCGCGCTCTTCATCGTTCGGGCACATATCGTAGGTGTTCTGGGACACGTGGGTCATGGTATCCAGACCGACCAGGTCGGAGGTTTTGAAAATGGCGGTCTTTGGACGGCCCATGGGCGGTCCGAAGAGCTCGTCGACCTCGGGAATGGTAAGCCCTTCCTCAAGCATGACCTGCATGGTCTTGCCGATGCCGTGGATGCCGATCCTGTTGCCTATGAAATTCGGGGTGTCCTTGGCCCACACGATGCCCTTGCCCAGCATCCTCTCACCGAAGTCGGCCACGAAGTCCAGGACCTCCTGCTTCGTGAACTCGCCCGGGATGATCTCGAGCAGGTGCATGTAGCGCACCGGGTTGAAGAAGTGGGTGCCGAGAAAATTCTCTTTGAACGCCTTGCTGCACTTCTCGGACATGACCTTCAGCGGAATTCCCGAGGTGTTGGAAGAAACGATGGTGTTCGGCGAACGGATGCCGTCGATGCGTGCGAAGAGCTCCTGCTTGATCTTCGGATTCTCCACCACGACCTCCACGATCCAGTCGCACTCCTTGAGCTTGTCGAAATCGTCTTCCAGGTTTCCGGTTGAGATGCGGGCGGCGTCCGCCTTTGAGAAGAACAGGGGCGGCTTCGCCTTCATGGCGGCTTCCAGACCGGCCGTGACGATCCGGTTTCTGGCTTTGGGGTCCTTTTTCTCCTCATCCTTCAGGTCGAAGGGCACGATGTCCAATAACAGTACGTCGACACCCGCGCCTGCCATGAGAGCGGCTATGCCTCCTCCCATGATACCAGACCCGATAACCGCGGCCTTTTTGATTTTCCTGACCATTACTACCTCCTCCGTATATGGGTTTATTTAAGGTAACTTCATTGTCATGAATCACCATTCAGTTTATCAGGTTGATCTTGCGAAGTCAATAAGTTGAATGAGTGGATGCAAAGAAAATACCCGGGCTGATTCTTACGCGCGCGGGCAGAGAGATAGCGGCGGACCTTCAAAAGCCCTGATAGGGTGAAGAATGCAAGGTATGCTTGCCGTCAGCCTGCCTGGAATCCCCAGGGTGTGTAAAAGATGAACATACCATATGAATTTTCACATTTTTCTTCCATTGCGGGCAGAGGCTCTTTGGAGTATGGTCTGGTGTTCGATGGAAGCGACCGCTGTCGTTTCCGAAGAAATCACCTAAGGACGGACAGAGAATGAAGAAGCGCGAGCTCTCCGCCAGAAAGCCCGTGCCGCAGAAGCACCTCGGGAAGACGTCGGAAGGCAAATCCTGCCGGGGTGAAGACTACGAGCTCCTGGACAGCGGGGGTGGGAGAAAGTATGAGCGATTCGGGCCGTACCGTATCGTCCGGCCCAGCGCCCAGGCCATCTGGCGGCCGCAGGCGGACGCGTCCCGGTGGGATGAGGCCGACGCCTTCTTCGACCGTGCCCGGGGAAACCAGTGGCGCCTGAAGAACCCCCTGCTCGAGGAATGGGTGATCACGGTTTGCGGCATGCGATTCAGGCTCTCCACCACGGATTTTGGACACCTGGGCATCTTTCCCGAGCAGCGGGAGCTCTGGGGCTGGATCACGGCCACGATTGAAAAGGCCCTTGCCAAGGAGCGCACCCGGCCTGTGTCCGTGCTCAATCTCTTCGCCTATTCGGGCGGGGCGACCATGGCCGCTGCCAGGGCAGGGGCGCGGGTCTGCCACGTGGATGCGTCCAAGGGCATGGTGAAGTGGGCGCGTGAAAACGCCTCGCTCAACGGCCTCGATCAGGCCCCCATCCAGTGGATCGTGGAGGATGTAAACAAGTTTCTCGACCGTGAGATCAGGCGGGGCAAACACTATGATGCCGTCATTCTGGACCCCCCGACCTTCGGCCACGGGAGACGCAGCGAGATCTACAAGATCGACCGTGAGCTCGCCTCCACCCTGGAGAAATGCTGGACCCTCATGTCGGACAACCCCTGCTTTCTCCTGCTCTCGTCGCACACCCCTTCCCTCACCCCGGTGGCGCTTGCCAATTTCCTGCGGGTGGTGAGCAGGTCTTTTTGCGATTCCTGCGTCGAAGAGGGGGAAATGCTGCTGACCGGCTCTCCCGACGCGCTCCCCGTACCCAGCGGCACCTATGCACGGTGGCTTCCCGGACCGTGCCGGGAGAGCGGGCGGTGAAGCCACCGGCTGCTTCGTCCCGGCCGGAGGTGCTCTATGAGGACAATCACCTCCTCGCCCTCAACAAGCCGTACGGCCTCCTGACCCAACCTGCCGGCGGTTCCCGCGACAGCCTGGAGGACCGCGCCAGGGCGATGATCAGGGAATCCCGGCACAAGCCCGGCAAGGTGTTTCTCCACGCGGTGCACCGGCTCGACAGGGTGGCGAGCGGCGTCGCCCTGTTTTCGCTCACGGGCAAATCCCTGAGCAGGATGAACGGGCTGATGCGCAGGAAAGAGGTAACGAGGATATACCATGCCGTGATCACCGGAGACCTCCCCCGCGACCGGGGAACCCTCGAACACTTTCTCAGGCACTCGCGGCTCAAGTCCGTTCCCGTGGACGGATCTCACCCCGGCGCAAAGAGGGCCGTGCTCGAATACCGGGTCCTCGCCCGCACGGGGAAGTTCACCCTGGCGGAGATCACGCTTGAAACGGGCAGGTATCACCAGATCAGGGCACAGCTCGCGGCCTCGGGATGCCCAATCGTGGGTGACAGCCTCTATGGAAGCGGGACGGTATACGCAGAAGATGGGATCGCACTGCACCACCGGAGAATGGAGTTCCTCCACCCGGTGAGAAAAGAGCGTCTGGTGATAGAGGCTCGCCATCCCGCCCCCTGGCCCCTGTATCCGGCCCGCGGCACCGGTAGTCGGCAGGGTTCTTCGACATAACCGGCAAGGGTCTAAGGTGTTATGATTTTCCGACACCTGACGATAAAAAGGGATGTATGCACCCGGGAATGAATTCGAAAGACATCCATAACAGTCCAGGGACGGAGTGGTATCGCCTTCACCGTTCCGAGGCGGAAACGGACAGGCATACCTGATGTATTACAAGGAAATGCCCTATCCCATTGTCCGAGAGGGGCGAAACTGCCCGGTGGACCTCTACGTGAAGATCAGAAATGACTACCGGCTCTTTGCCGCCAGGGGCGCCCTGATCACCCGTGAGCACTGCCGGATCTTTTCCAGGAGCAAGGCCACCCTCTACATCTGCTCGTCTGACAACGAAAGCGCAGAGGCGTTCCTGAAATCGCTTCTCACCGACATGGTCACCGACCCGCACCTGGAACCCGAGGTAAAGGCGGATATCATCTATTCCAGCTCCATGAAATCCATCAGGCAGGTTTTCCAGGGGCTCAACCATAAAACCCTCAAAGAGATCGAGAAAACCTCGGAGTTCGTGGTCAAACTCATTCTTTCGGACAAGCGGGTGATGAACGAGCTCGTAAAGGTCACGAGTCACGACCATTTCACCTACCACCACTCGGTGAAGGTGGGGATATACGGCATCTCCCTGGCCGTACAGCTCTTCGGCGACGGGAACGGAGACCACAACCTCACAGCCCTGAGCACGGCCCTGTTCCTGCATGACATCGGCATGACCAGGGTGCCCCGCAAGATCCTGGAGAAGAAAGAGCCCCTGAACGACATGGAGCATCAGGTCGTCATGAAGCATCCCGTCTGGGGGCACGACAGGCTCATGAATGCCAACTATCTCACCAGCCAGGCGGCATCCGTTGTGCTGTTCCACCACGAACGGTGCAACGGCAAGGGATACCCCTTCGGGAAAACCCGTGAGGATATTCCCCTCTATGCAAGAATCTGCGCAATAGCCGACACCTTCGAGACCCTCACCGCGTCGACGCCGTCGAACAGCCCCATGACCCCGTTCGAGGCACTGACCGTCATGCAGCAGGATATGGCGGGGGCCTTCGATCCCCAGCTCTTCAGGGCCTTTGTGGAGATGCTCGGCTCCGGTTGATCTCCTTCCCCGTCGGTTCCGGGAGTCAACTCCCGTGAAATATCCACTCATCACGGTTCATTCCGTCATATCCGGCGCAGGGGTATCCGATAAACCCGTGGAAGGCGATCATGGGACGGTCCGTTGTCCGGCAACGGGAAAGGGATGTTGCGGTATCTCCGCATGCGGAAAACAGACCCTCCCTCCCCGCTTTTCGAAACATGCAGAAAGATAATCAAAGAATGAGAAAGCATGGGAAAGCATGCGCTGGATTCATGAACGTCATCGGCATATCCCCGCGCTGACAAAAGCTGTCCGGAACAGTGCAAAACCCCGATTGTGTTTTTCTGCAGAAGGAATAAGAAGACCCTCACGGGAGATATATATTTTTTCGAAAAAACAGGGGGATGGAGAATATGAGGGGGATCGGAACTAGGGGGGTGGTATGGGTAGCACTGGTGCTGCTGATGTTCTCCGCCGGGTGCACGAGAAAAATGACGGGTACCACGGACGAAACCGGGGCGCCTGAGAAATCCGCCGGGCAGGAGACGATGAGCATGCCCGCCGGCGCGGCACAGGTGCCGTCCGGAACCGTGACGACGCTTTTCGACTGCAGAAACGTCTACTTCGAGTTCGACAGGCACGACCTCGACTCCGAAGGGCGGCAGATCCTCACCGAAATCGCCGCCTACATGAAAGAGCATGGAGAGCTGAGGCTCGATATCGAGGGTCACTGCGACGAACGGGGCACCAGCGAATACAATCTCGCCCTGGGCGAACGCAGGGCCTGCGCGGCCAGGGATTTTCTCGTCACCATGGGAATCGATCCCGCCAGGATCGGCACCATCAGCTACGGGGAGGAAAAGCCCGACGATCCCGGCCAAACCGAAGAGGCCTGGTCCAGAAACCGGAGAGACCAGTTCCTCTTCAGCCGCTAGAAAATCGTCCTCGTCAACAGGGCGCAGCCCTTTCTCGGCAGAAGAATGATGGCCGGAAGACATTGTTTCACGCCGGTGCAATCCCATGCATGAACATGGGAAAAGAGACTCCCATATGAAAAGGCAAACCGGGCTTGTCCGGTGCCGTTTTCCCGGCATGGCGTCCGTCGAGGCGCCGGTGGTGGAAATGATGGATCAGCCTGAAGATTCCGCCAATTCCCCCGCCGCCGGGGAAGAGCTTTCTGCAGCCGATGAGGCCGGGGAAGCGGATGCTGCCGCTCCCGATACCGAGGCGACGGTTGGTGATACCCCTGCCGCACAGGCTCCCGCAACGGAGGTACCGGCCGCTTCGGGCGACTGACCTCCGAACTGCCGGCCCGGCGACAAAAAAGCCGGGGGCCACTCGCCTCCGGCTTTTTTCTTCATCGGTGAGATGCCCACCTTCGGGCCGGGCCTTCACGGGGGCATCACCTTTTCCGAGCCGACGATCCCTAACCCACGGGCATGACGACCTTTCCGTGGTACTCGTTGATGACCTGCGCCATGGCGAAATAAATGGCCGACGCCCCGCAGAAGATGCCCTCATAGCCGGTGAGCACGGCCCAGGTGCCGGTCCAGTCGAACACATCGCGTGCGGCGAGCATCCAGAAGAGGATGGTCAGCGTCAGAAAAACAACCTGCAGCGCCCTGGCACCCTTCCAGGTGGCGATCCACATGAAGAAGGTGAAGAGCCCCCACATGAAAAAATACCACCCCATGAACGTCAAGGAGTTGCCGGCGATCCCGAACTTGGAGTTGAAGTAGATGAGGAAGACCAGGCTCAGCCAGAACAGCCCGTACGACGTGAACGCCGTGGTCCCGAAGGTGTTGGCCTTCTTGAACTCCATGGTCCCGGCGATGACCTGCGCCAGACCGCCGTAAAAGATGCCCATGGCCAGGATGCCGGCGTTGAGTTCGAAGATGCCGGCATTGTGCAGGTTCAGAAGAACCGTGGTCATACCGAAACCCATGAGTCCCAAGGGTGCCGGGTTTGCAAGATTGTCAGACATGATGTAGCCCTCCTGTAGATGTTTTGCCGGATTATACATACGTTTCGCCATTGTATTCAATTGGAATCCGTACATTTTTTCCTCACCCCGGACTCTTTCCCGCCCGGGCTCGGCCCGGTGAAACCGCTTGACAGGGAAGTCGCTTGGGATCTAAGGTTTTTTCAAGCAGAAGCGTAAGGCTTACGCCTTGACGGGAGCTCGGAAAAACCGGGCTGAGAGGGGCCCTTGACCCTGCATGTATGGAGCTGTGGGCCTGCCCGTGGAACCTGAACCGGATAATGCCGGCGGAGGGATGAAGGCTCATGGGCAAACAAGGCCGTCCTCCATCGGGGGATGGCCTTTTTCGTTTTGCTTCCGTGAAAAGTCGTGGGGGGGTTGAAGAAAATGACAAAGATACGAACGGTAGCGATGCTGTCCGTCCTACTGGCCGCGGGATGTTTCCTGGCCGGCTGCACGAAGAACGATGCCGCCGTGGAGGTGCCGGTCGTCACGGTGATGACGCACGACAGCTTCAGCGTCGGCAAAGAGGTGCTCGAAGGCTTCGAGAAGGAGCACGGCATCCGCCTGCGTTTTCTGAAGTCAGGCGACGCAGGCGTCGCGCTCAACCAGGCCATTCTGTCGAAGGATCATCCCCTGGCCGATGTCTTCTACGGGGTGGACAACACCTTCATGAGCAGGGCGCTCGGCGCGGATATCTTCGTCCCCTACAGCTCCCCCCTGCTCGCCTCCATCGATGAATCCCTGGTGCTGGACAAGACGCACCGCCTTGTGCCCGTGGACTACGGCGATGTGTGCGTAAACTACGACCGGGCGTGGTTCGACCGGGAGGGGCTCCCCGTGCCCGGGAGCCTGGACGACCTCGTCCGTCCTGAATATGCGGGGCTCCTCGTGGTGGAAAACCCCGCCACCTCGTCTCCGGGGCTGGCCTTTCTGCTGACCACGGTGGGGACCTTCGGGGAGGACGGCTTCGTGGAGTTCTGGCAGGCACTGAAGAAAAACCGCGTCCTGGTCACTGACGGGTGGGAAGACGCCTACTGGGGCAAGTTCAGCGCAACGAGCAAGGGCGGACGGCCCCTGGTCGTGAGCTACGCGGCCAGTCCAGCCGCAGAGGTGTACTTTGCGGAGCAGCCCCCGGAATCGGCTCCGACCGCTGCGATGACCGGCAGCGGCACGGCGTTTCGTCAGATCGAGTTCGCCGGCATCCTGAAAGGGTCCAGGCAGCCCGATCTGGCGCGCAGGGTGATCGATTTTCTGCTCGACACGCCCTTTCAGCAGGAGATCCCGTTAAAGATGTTCATGTTTCCGGCGAACAAAAAGGCCCGCCTGCCCGAGGTGTTCTCCGAGCACGCCCGGCTCGCGAGCAGGCCGGTGATCCTGGCTCCGGGGCTCATCGAGGAGAAACGAGACGCCTGGTTACGGGCCTGGACAGAGACCGTGCTCCAGTGAGACCGCCCGGAAACCGCGCAGCCATCCTTCTGGTCGCCCTTCCCCTGGCCTTTCTGGGGGTCTTCTACTTCTACCCCCTCTTCGAGATATTCTCCGTGAGCCTCGCGCCCGGCGGGCAGTGGGACCCCGGCAACATCATTGCCCTGTTCTCGACGGGCTCCTCGCTCAGGATTCTCTGGTTCACGACCTGGCAGGCGGCATTGTCCACGGTCCTGACCGTGGTCCTGGCGCTGCCCGCGGCATATGTCTTCGCCCGCTACCGCTTCCCGGGAAAGAGCCTGATCCATTCGTGCACGGCCATACCCTTCGTGCTGCCCTCAGTGGTGGTGGCTGCCGCGTTCAGCGCCCTCCTGGGCGACAGGGGCCTGATAAACGACTGGCTCATGGAGACCTGGGGATTCCCCTCGCCCCCTATACGGCTCGATCAGAGCATCGCCTTCATCCTCATGGCCCACGTGTTTTACAACTTCACCGTGGTCTTGAGGATCGTGGGGGGCTTCTGGTCCCGGATGCACCCGGATCTGTCGCACGCTGCCCAGGTGCTCGGGGCCTCGCCCTGGCAGGCCTTCTGGAAGATCACCTTCCCGGTCCTGCGCCCCGGGATCATGGCCGCATCTCTCCTGGTGTTCATCTTCTGCTTCAGCAGCTTCGGCGTGATCCTCATCCTGGGCGGTCCCCGGTACGCCACCGTCGAGGTGGCCATCTACCGCCAGGCCATGCACCTGTTCAACCTGCCCATGGCAGCCGCCCTCTCCCTGCTGCAGATCTGCTTCTTGTTCGCCTTCATGTGGGTCTATACCCGTCTGCAGAGAAGCGCCTCGGTGCCCTTCACCCCGGAATCGCTCAAGACGACCCAGCGGGATATCGCCACGAACAGGGACCGGGTCGTGGTTTGGGGCACGGTTTTTCTCATGCTCCTGTTCCTGGGCTCTCCCCTGCTGGCCCTCGTGGTTCGTTCCCTTTCCACGGGTTCGGGGTCTTCGCTGCTCTACTACCGCGCTATCTTCGAAAACGCAGGCCAGTCAATCTTTTATATCCCGCCCGTAGCGGCCATCGGATATTCGGTGGGATTCGCCCTGGCCACCCTGGTGATGTCCCTGTGCATCGGATTGCCGGTCGCGATCTTTCTGAGCCGCAACCGCGGGCTTGCCACCTCCCTGCTCGACCCGCTCTTCATGCTCCCGCTCGCCACCTCGTCTGTCACCCTGGGGTTCGGCTTTATCGTCGCGCTGGACGAGCCGCCCCTGAACCTGCGCGCCTCGCTCATCATCGTGCCCCTGGCCCACACGCTCGTGGCCTACCCTTTCGTGGTGAGGAGCATCCTTCCCGGCCTGCGGAGCATCCCGGCCCATATCCGGGAATCGGCCATGCTCCTGGGCGCAGCCCCGGGCACGGTGTGGTGGAAGGTAGTGGCGCCCATGGTGAGGAGGTCGCTGGCGGTGGGCGCGGTGTTTGCCTTTACCGTGAGCATCGGCGAGTTCGGTGCAACAGCCTTCCTCGCCAGGCCCGAGGTCCCGACCGTGCCGCTGGCAATCTACCGTTTTCTCGGCCAGCCCGGGGCCATGAACTACGGCCAGGCAATGGCCATGAGCACGATCCTCATGCTGGTGACCGCGGCCGGTTTCCTGTTCCTGGAAAAACTGCGCACCGGACCCGAAGGGGAGTTCTGACATGGCGTTTCTGCAGGTCAAAGGCATTTTCAAGACCTTCGGCGGCACTCCCGTGCTCCGCGGGGTGAGCCTGACCATGGAGGAGGCACGGATTCTCTGCATCCTGGGCCCGTCGGGGAGCGGAAAGACCACCCTGCTGCGGGTCATCGCCGGACTCGAGCGTCCCGAACAGGGCTCGGTCCTGTTCAAGGGTCGTGACCTGCGCAATATCCGGCCCCACCTGAGGCGCTTCGGGATGATGTTTCAGGAATATGCCCTCTTCCCCCACCTGGACGTGTGGGGCAACATCGCCTTCGGGCTTACCATGCTCGGGCTGCCCCGTAGCGAGAGAGACAAGCGGACCGGCGAGATGCTCTCGCTGGTGGGATTACAGGGTTTGAGCGGGAGGAAGGTGAGCGAGCTCTCGGGCGGCGAGCGCCAGAGGGTCGCCCTTGCCCGGAGCCTGGCGCCCTACCCCCGCCTGCTGCTGCTGGACGAGCCCCTGGGCTCCCTCGACCGGGGTCTGAGGGAAAAGCTCCTTGGAGACCTGCGCGAGATCCTCAGGCGCATCGGCATGACCACGATCGTGGTCACCCACGACCAGGCCGAGGCCTTTGCCATCGCGGACACGATCGCGGTCATGGACCAGGGTGAGATTGCGCAGATGGACACGCCGGAGAACCTGTACCGGCAGCCGGCAAATCCGGACGTTGCCCGGTTTCTGGGCCTGGTCAACCTGGTTGAGGGCCGTGTGGAAACCGTCTCGTCCATAGCCACACCCCTGGGCCTGCTGCACGTGTCCTCCCACGGTCATGAAAAAGACAAGGAGGTGACTGTTCTCATCCGGCCGGATGCGGCCGTGATCCGCCGGGGCGATGAACCGGCGCCCCCGGGCATAAGCGCGGTCGAGGGAATCGTACACGACTGTCTGTTCAAGGGAAGGAGCTATCACGTGGAGGTCAGGACTTCCGGCTCGCAGGCGCTCTTTTTCGATCTCCCGCAGAACGAGCCGGCACCATCGGCCGGAGACCGGGTGAGGCTGCTTCTCTCCCCCGGTGCGATCACCGTGATGCCAGGATAGATCGCTCAGCGTACAGGGTATCCATGAATTTGTATGGGTTATCCATTGATCGTATCATAGAGAAGAAGGATTTCAGCACAGCCTGACAGCGACCAATCATTTACTGCTGACACTATAGCTTCCGTGCCAATATCGAAGCCACCACTGCGATTATAGGAATACATCCAGATAGATCTAGGATATCGGAACGTTAAGGCTGTGCTACGGCTGGTACGCCGCCCGCAAGAGATGCTTTATCGGCAGCCCTTTTCGCTCTCTTTCGCATTTCAGCGCACTTGGATACCAATAAGTCGACAGCCGATTGGAGTTGACTTTCAAAGTCTGCAGCTCTGTCCCATTTGATGTGACCAACCCGAGAGGCAGAGTCAAAAAAACCCAGTGGTGCAGTGCTGAGAACAATCGGGATGACCTCGCCGGTCTTGAAGCGTTCCTTGAACTGGTCCGATTCAAACTTCGTCCACACCCTCTTGGGATAGTCAGGCCCTAAAATGCATATGACCAACTGTGCGTCGGAGTAATAGATAGGGGCTAGATATTCCTCAACGTCTTCTGCAAGAATACGGTATTGTTCATTATGGTCGTAGAATATTTCGAATTCGCTCTCCTGCAACTGACGAAAAAGTGCTTCCGCAATGTCTCGGTCCGAGCCGGCGAAAGACAGCGCAAAATCATAACGAGAAGCGAACTCTAGAGAAATGTAACCGACCTCCTCTGCAAAACGAGGCCATGATAGATTGCGGATATAGAATACAAATTGAGGATCTTGAACGATCAGAATCCTGCTGGACGGGTCATAATGAAGGACGCGCTGGATGTCCTCACTTGATGCGACTGCATCTGCCAGGTATCCCTTGCTGACGACCTGTGAGACACTGCCGCGCTGTTCTGGGTGATGATCAACTATTCGATCGCAGTTGATATACCAGTTCTTGTTCTGGCTCAGCCAGTATAGCAGGTGGAGATATGGTGCTCTTCCTTCCCTACGCAGTTTTGATCCCCGTGCGAATGCGATGGCCGTGTTATGAAATGATCGGGCGAGGGTTGCCATAACATGGCTTCGGACTGATTCATAACTCTCTTTCGTTTCGAGGTGTTCCGTGACAGTCCTCAGTATATTTGCTCGGATGCAGGTATTGTAGGAAAGCATCTGTGCTAGGTAGAAACTTCCCTGTGCCTCCCGTATGATTTCGTCGCGAATGTTAAGTCTGATGTTGAGCGCGGTCTCCCCCTTTGAGACCAACTCGGTAACTTTGTGTTCGGGATTGGCCTCGAACGGAATCACTTCCACGCGATTAGCTAAATCCTTCCCGAACTGGATCAGAGACTGACCCGCATTGGGGATGCCCAGAATTATTAGCTTGCTGTGTGCGGCACCTTCATCGGCGAGCGTTTTCATTAGATCGGCGATAGCCCTTTTGGTGTCGGTGTCTAGGCGATGAAAATCGTCAACTAGCACAGTACCAAATGGAACTTGCCCGGGTAGCTCTTTGATAAAATCTATGTCCTCTAGTTTGCGTGCGGATAATTGGATAATCTTTTTCTCAAGGTCGGCCTCTGTAATCGCATTAATGACAGCCGTAGTCTTGCCGATGCCGGATGGCCCCTCCACGATAATGCTTCGCCCCGGTGTGCGCAGTGCAACGAGAAGCCGGGGATACTCCACAGCTTGGACAAACGTGTGTTTCGGTAGACCTGACAGGACGAACACATCCTGTAACTCAAGTATTGGTCTGTCTGCCATGATCTTTCCTCCGACTGCTGAATAATGTATACGCTTAATTTATTCTGCGTATGTTGATATATAACACCAAATGCAGACAAATTCAGTAATAATTATATTAGTATTATTGATAGCTCATGAATATCGAACTCAAGTGAAGAGAGAACCGAACTTATTATGTCTATAATAAATCATAACCCCCAGACTGCAATACAATGTCATTACTCCACGAGTTGCCGAACAAGGCCGGATCTCAGATTATACCAGTGATTGCCTGACTGCAGAGCTCCCGCCATCTGTCGATGTCGGAAACCCGGGTGATGACAACCGCCATGAGCATGGTTTCCGGGTCCACCCGCACCACCTGGCCTTCCACCGTTACCTGCTCATCCTTGAACAAGGCGGTGATGTCTCTGCCCACGAGCATGTATGCCAGTGCAGGGCTGAAGCTCTTGCCCGTATCCAGGGGGGAGTGGAGGATCCTGACGCTGAATCCGCCCAGGCTGATATCTATGGAGGTCACCATGCAGCTGAAGACGCCATGCTCATGTGATGGATCGCCCTGCCCGAAAAATCCATGGACCGTCATCTCGATCCGGGCATGCATCTGAACGGGTATTCTCGGGAAGAATCTCCTCTCCAAGGGATTATCTCCTCCTCACCACCATCCAGTTGTCGGAAAGATCCCGTTGCATGATCTTCTGTTTCGAAACCGACTCCATTTCACCCTCCGGCCTGGTGCCGCCAGAAACGTTATCTCTTCTCATCGACAGATCAGGGGAGAATTATGAATCGGGAATGTACATGCGGACACTCCGCCAAGGAGCTGTTCCCGAACGCTTGAAGCGTAACCGGCCCGGGCGCGCCCCGTGGTCCGGACCGGTTGTGCGGCTGCAGACAGGGGAAATCACCCGGAGCATGTCCGAGGCATTGTTTGAACGAATGGAGCTTGCCGCGGACGGGGATATCATCCCCTGCCCGCGGCAAATATCAATGGCGCGCTATTTCATGCGCACGAGGATCAGGTTGGACCGGGGATGGGAGATCACGCGTTGAGAGTCCAGGAGCTCGGGATAATCGGCCGGCGCCACAACGACCGGTTCGATGTCCACATCCTGGCTGATGCGCACGACCTCGCAGGCCTTGCCTTCCTGCAAGCCGTCCACGGAGGTCTTCACGCTGATTCCGCCGCCGCCGTTGCCCATCCGCACCCGGAAGCCGTCAGGGGGAAGCAGCTCGCAGGCCTTGGTGCCGTCGGGCAGCGTCACCTCCACCGTGATCCGGGCGTTCCGGGGGCCGGACTGGTACAGGGGGTTCTCCCTCACGTCGCTCGTCACACCCTCGAGGATGTTGATGAGCCCGGGCACCTTGAGATAGAGGTACTTGTCCTGCCGCACGGCGTACGAGTCGATCTTCACGCTCAGCTCCTCGACCCCGGGATACCCGTCATAACGGGTGACATATTCGCCGAAAGGCTGCGCCGCGTGGCTGATGGACGCGACCATCTGCTCGTGATAGCGCTTGCGCTCTTCGGGCGGCATCTCGGAGAACTGCTTCCGGAACGCGGAGAAGTTCTCTCCATAATAGGTGCGCTTCTGCGTCAGCACGATATCGCCGTCTTCCAGGAGCTGGATGGCGATGTCGGTGTCGCGGCGGTCAGCGTACTCCTCGGAGATCGGCTCGATTGTTTCGAACTCGCCGGTCTTGAGCACGAGGCCCGGGTTTCCGGAATGCCTGGTGCCCCCCAGCGAGGCGTACTGGTCGGTGTCGTTGAGGTAGACGGGGCCGTCTTCGGTCATCACCCTGACGAGCACCCCGTTGAACCAGTGGGGCGCGGGATAGTCGCGCAGGGGCTTCTGAAGGCTGTCGATGGGCGACACCCACGAGGCCAGCACAAACTCGGGCTTGAGCCCCGCCTCGGTCAGCATGGCGTGGAGCAGCACGGCGCGGTCGGCGGAATTGCCGTAACCTTCCGCGAGCACCTGATCCGCCGGCGTGATATACCCGAGCGGGATCTCGTGCCAGGGGGTCCGGATATAGTTGATGCTCCGTGCCACATAATCCCGGATGACCATGATCTTCCGGGAATCGCTGTGCGCCTGCTTCAGGAGAACCCGGGCCGCCTTGCGGGCCTTATGGCCGGCAGAGGATGCCTCGAGCAGATGTTTTTCCACCCGGGCCGCGTATTTCTTCCAGTCGCCCGACGATACGAAGACCATCGGGTTGAAGCTGTACCACGGCGGGAGATAGTCTTCTTCGAGCACGGGCGGGACCTGCGAGGCGCTGAACTCGTAGACATCCTTGCCGTCCTCGGTGAACGTCCTGAACGCTATATCGTCACCGGGGAGATCGGCGCCCGGGTATAGACCGCGGCTCCCCCGGGAGGGGGAAGTCTTGAGCGCCATGCCCTCGGGCACTCTGATCCGCACGGTCTTCTTCTCGATGGGCTCGTGGTACCGGAACACGCCGTCCAGGCCCACGATGGTCCGATGCTCGCGCACGTGCTTGTCTATCCGCTGATTGTCCACATAACACGATTCGCCGTGTATCGAGAAAAAGGGCTGACCGGTCTTGGTGCGCACGATGGTATAGTCGATGACGCATCCCTCATCCACGCCGGGAAGGCTCACCACCATGACCTTGGACCCCGGATACCTCGGGCCGTCAGCCACCCAGTCGGCGTCCATGACGTTGATCTCCTGCTTGTCGATGGATGTCCGCTCCCCTGTGGGAGAGGTCACCACCGCGCTGGCCACCTCGACCTTTTCGCGGACCGGGTTATAGTGGACGCGCAGATCGCTGTAGTTTTTCACGCCGGCATAGGTGAACACCTTCATCTTCACGCGCCGGGTCTCGGTCCAGGTGGTGTTGTCGGTCACGTCATACTCATGGACCTCGTCGATGATGAGGGCGTCCGGATCATACTCCTGGGACGACGAGTACCACGCCTTGTGCTGAACCAGCGGCGCAGACGGAACGGGCGAGAAGATGGGCATCTTCCGGGAATCCGCCTCGATGGTCTTCAGGGTCTCCTGGAGCTCGATATATTCCTTTGGCGAATATTCGGGCACCTTGAGCTTGAAGACGTTGTCCATGGTCAGAACCCTGTCCTGAACGGACACGTCCATGTTCCAGGCAGTGCCGTGGTTTTCCACGGGCTGGAAATCGGGCAGGCTCATGACCTCGCCCACCGAGTCACCCAGATCGAGCCTGAGCGACTCCTGGATGCCGCACGCCACCTCGGTGACATAGGGGTATTTCCGCGTCTTCAGGCCCATCTTGCCGATGAGGACATTGGCCATGCCCACGCTCCTTCCGAAGCGGATCTGAGGCAACATCACCGCATCCTTGCCCGGGATGGCCCATTCCTTGACCTCGAACCCGGCGCGGACCACGATGGGCTCGGACGTGTCGTGCATGTTGCGGGGCAGGATCTCGCACGAGGTGAGAACACCGCCGGGTGCGGTCCTCATGACGATCTTCTCGATATACTGCTGCCGTTCCTCGGACGAGAGCCGTGAGAAAAACGTGCGGTATGCGTTGTCGTTGAACCCGTCGAAACGGAACACGGTGTCGGCCTTCAAGGTGCCTTCCCTGTCGATGCTCCCGGTGGTCTCGATGCGCATCATGCTGTGCTCGGCCGGGATGATGGGACTCGTGCGGAGTGTCTCTCCCTCGGGCGATGCCACGAGATAGCTCTGGTCGTTCAGATAGGCAGGGAACAGCTCTGAGGTGTTCTCGTCCGTGGCATCCATGAGGATATAGTTTCCGTCGTCGAGGCGGATACAGGAAACCGCGTGATTGAACAGCGGCTGCGGGACCTCACGGTCCTTTTTCGGCCCGTTCATGATGAGCACCGGATAGGCGTCGAACCCGGCGATGCGCAGCATGGACACGAGCAGGGCGGCCTTGTCTCTGCAGATACCGGCCCTCCGCTCGAAGGTCATCTTCACCGGGTGCGGCTCATACCCCGGGGCGTCTTTTTCCACGGTGATGCCCAGATACCTGATCTCCTGCGACACCCACTGGAAGATCTCCGAGACCTGGCGTCCGGGCTCTTCGATGCCCGATATCAAGGCTTCCACGGTTTTTTCCATCTCGGGCGTGGTGTCCTCGATGTGCGGCTTGCAGAGGTTCCAGTACCACCGCGACACGCTCTCCCAGTCGGGGATCGTGCTGACCAGGAGGCGCTGCACCTGGGTGTAGATCTTGGGCATCTGTGGTTCATCGTAGGCCTGGGGCACGTCTTTGGCCACCCAGGTATAGACGATGCCGTCCTCGGTGGTCTCCTGCGTATGGCTCACGGTGCCCGGAATCTCCGACTTGACCGCCATACTCCTGAGCGGCATGCCCTTGGGCGCCACCACGGTATACTCGGAGCGCTTGATGGGGTCGATGCCCTCCAGAAGGGCATAGTCGGTGAAAACGCCGGTCATGCGGACCTTGTCGAAGCGGTCGTACACGATGAAGTGCACGGTATCGCCCACCTCGACCTCGGGGATAGACACCCTCAGGATCCGGCTGTTGGGATCGTAGATATTCTCATCCATCTGCGACTGCTCGACCATCTCGCTCGAGTTGGAGACGATGTCGACCTTCTGCACCGTTCCGTCACGGCGAAGGACCTCCACGAGCTGGAACTCGGTGGTGTTGTAGGGAATGGTGAACGAGGAGGTGATGCTCTTGTACCTTCTCCTGCCCTTTTCGGTGAGTATCTTTACATAGGAATCGTACCACTCACCATAGGTGCCGTCCTCCTCATAGGCCGCGAAGTGCCTGCTGTCCACCATGACAACGTCTGCATTCGGGTAGGCCTCTGCGGTGACTTGGGCTGCAGATTCCATGACATGGTCGCGGTTGATCGGCGTGAAGGTGAGAGCTGAGCACAGGGGCGCGTACCCGAACAGCCAGACCAGCGCTCCGGCACCCCATCCACCTAGTCTTGTCTTCATATGATTCATGCAGCGTTTCCTTTCCGAGAGGGTTGTCTCGAGTGCTTTCGGAGGGAATGTGCTCTTGACCCTTGCATAAGACCAAAAACCAACTGTACCCACCTTGTTGTTTGTCGATCGAGAAAGCGTAAACTATTTTGGGGATGGTTTTCAATAATGAATTCGTATTATGGATCGTTATTCAGAATTAATCGGCTAAAATCGCATAAATTTCCCCAGAATGATCGAATCACAAAAAATAATGCCCCTGCGTCGCTTTCAAGCGCCGCAGGGTTCAGGTGATCCATCTTCTGTTGATATTCCTCAGGCTGATGTAAAAGAGCATGACGCAGAAAACCGCGAGGATAAGAAAGTTGGATCCGAGCGGCATCACATTCGATCCGGTCATCGAGCCCCGCAGGATATCGGTGCCGTAGGTGAGAGGCAGTGCATATGACAGCGGACGGAGATACATGGGCAGCGCGGCAATCGGGAAGAAGAGACCGCAGAGGAAGATCATGGGAAAGCGGAAGAAGTTCGAGAACGTCTGCGCCTCGAAGACCTCTTTGACCGAAACGGAGATAAACAGCCCCAGGAAGGTCGAGCTGATGGCTATGAGCACTGTTGCGGGGATGAGAAATCCCCAGCTCACCCCGGACAGATCGATCAGAAACATCGCGGCGAAAAGCGGCACAAAGGCGTTTATCGTCCCGAACAGAATCGCGCCGGAGGTTTTGGCCAGCATCAGGATCTCGAGCGGTATGGGTGCGAGCAGGAGCCGTTCGAAGGACCTGCTTTTTTTTTCGAACGTCACGGTCACGGAAAGAACGCTGGTAGTTCCGAAGAGAATGCTCAGCGCCATGAGGCCGGGGAGCAGATCCGGGAGCTTGTCCATCCCCAGGCCGGAACGGACAAAGAACATGGCTATCCAGAGCAACGGGAACAGCAGCCCCCAGCTGATATTGGGCGGCTTCAGATAATAGGAGCGCATGTCCTTGGCGAGAATGTTCCAGAAAGCGATCCAGGTATTCATCCGTTGTTCCCCATCTTGATTTTTTCTTTCTCCTTTTTCATCGCACCCGGCTCGATGCCGGTTATCTGTACGAATACATCCTCGAGCGTCGGGAGAATTTTTCTGGCCTCCATCACCTCGATGCCGTCGTCCTCTAGGAACCGCACGAGCGGACCCACCCGGACCGGACGGGACGATTCCACCCGAATTCCCTCCGGAACGGCCTGGCAGCGCAGATCAGGAAACGTGCTCACGATGTGCTCGCACGCCTTGTCAGCGGCGGCCTGAAACGCGAATTGCACCACGTGTTCGCCCTGGGTCTGCCGCATCAGATTCTCGACCGTGTTGATACGGATGATCCGTCCGCTCACGATGAAGGCGATCCTTTCGCAGAGGCGCTCGGCCTCTTCGATGTAGTGGGTGGTGAGAAAGATGGTGGTCCCCTCCGTGTTGAGATCGGAGATGAGACGTCTGATCTGCCGGGCGCTGCTGACGTCGATGCCTGTCGTCGGCTCGTCGAGAAACAGTATCGGCGGACGGTGAATGATCCCTGCCGCAATGGTCAGTTTCCGTTTCATACCCTTTGAATAGCCGCTGAATTTCCTGCCGGCAGCATCCTGCAATCCGAAAGCCCGAAGCAGTTCTTCCGCCCGTTTACGGCGTTCGTTCCTGCGTATTCCGTAAAGCGACGCGCAGAAACAGAGGTTGTCGAAGCCGGTCAGCTCGGGATAAAGGTTGCTTTCGTCGGGAACAGTCCCGATCAGATGCTGGGCGACTTTCGGATTCCCGGAGTAATCCAGCCCTTCCACGACGATCCTCCCCGCATCCGGCCTGGAGAGCCCGGTGAGCATGTTTATGGTCGTTGTCTTCCCTGCCCCGTTGGGGCCGAGAAACCCGAAGATTTCTCCCTGCTTCACCGAGAAGGATATGTCGTTGACGGCGATCACGTCGTCAAAGCTCTTCGTCAAATGCTCAATCTCTATCAGGTTCTTGTGATCACTCATCGTCCGTTCCGATTTCTGCCGGGCCGTATTTCCCTTTAAGGCACGATGTCAGGGCAGAGCGCCCGGTCGCCTGCGCCACAGGTGCTCCCCGGGAGGGCTGCATCGTTGCCGGGTCCGACTCCGCTGCACGGCTCGCCTGCGGATCGTCATTTAAGCTGGGTGTCGGTGACGTGTTTCTCCTTCGGGGGAAACGATGTGTCGAATTCGTCCAGCTCGGCCTCGTCGACCTCAAAGGCCGGGTCGGCGAAGAACCTGCCCTCGATTCCCGCCAGGCGGTTGCCTGAAAGGTCAAGGACCATGAAGGCATCGAAATTGTGCCCGTCGGACGTGGCTATGTGAAAGTTCCCGGCGTCCTGAAAGCCGAACCTGCGGTAGTATCCGGGGTTCCCGAAGATCACGATCGCCCTGTAGCCGAACTGCCGCGCCCTTCCGATGCTCTCGCGGAGCAGGAGGCCCCCGATGCCCTTTCCCTGGTAGTCCGGCAGCACGCTGAGCGGCCCCATGCACAGCACCTCGAACCGCTCGTCGCCCGCATTCCTGATATACGCCTTTGAATACGCGATATTTCCCACGATCTTCCCATCGTCGCATGCAATCAGATGGAACTCGGGGACGAACGCCGGTGACTTTCTCAGCTTGTGGAGAACCAAGTGCTCGGCGGCGCCCGGTTTATAGATATCCCAGAAGGCCTCGCGCACCATGTTCTCGACTTCGCGAAAATCGTTCTCCGATTCGGTTCGTATCGAAATTTCCATGACCGCTCCTTACCACTTTCTCAGGTTACCTTCCGCCCTATAATCATATACTCAAGTTTCGCACCCCTATTGGGGGGTTTTGGGGGTAAAAAGTCAATAAGAATGGCAAAGAAGATGGTGAAGGGGACTCGCATTTGTGGTATATAAGTTGTTGATAAGACAAACAAAACACCACAAAGGAGTCCC
>JAHDRW010000054.1 GCA_018433085.1 Deltaproteobacteria bacterium
ATCTCGTATCCTTGCTGAGCAAGCGACAACGGCATGAGAAAGTATAATATTTTGACTGTGAAAGATATCATATATTGCAATGTTATCATTGGCGATATTAATCAAGTTGGCACCTGGTTGCAGCTTCGCTGGTACTAGGCCCTTAAGGTGCGTACCATTGATTTGAGCCGGTAGAGGGGGTTTGCCATGCATGACGAAGAGCAGGCCGTCTACGGACAGGCCAACCACGCCAGGTACCGCGGCCAGCCCAGGGGTCACTATGAAAGTTTCTTTCAGAGAGCCAATCACCCCGAGCGCCCACTCGCGTTTTGGATCAGGTACACGCTCTTCAGTCCGGCACTTCGCCCGTGCGATGCCGTAGGAGAGCTCTGGGCAGTATTTTTCAACGGCGAGACCATGAGGCACACCGCGGTCAAAAAGGAGATGCATGTAAGCGAATGTCTCTTCGACACTACCAGGCTTCATGTCCGTATCGGCGAGGCAGAGCTCACCGACACGACACTGAAGGGAGACGCCCGGACAGGGAACGACAGCATCGCCTGGGATCTTTCCTGTGGGCAGGGGGGCAATCCGCTTCTCCTCCTTCCCGCCACGCTGTACCGGACCGCGCTTCCCGCTGCGAAGAGCCTGGTGGGCATGACCCTGGCGCGGTATTCCGGCAGCATGGAGGTCAACGGCGAGGTGGTGGAGATCTCTGACTGGGTAGGGAGCCAGAACCACAACTGGGGCTCCCGGCATACCGACCTCTATGCCTGGGGGCAGGTTGCGGGGTTCGACACCCACCCGGAGAGCTTTCTGGAGATGGCCACGGCACGGCTCAAGGTGGGATTTCTCTGGACTCCCCCCATAACGCCTCTGGTGCTGCGGCACCGGGGCAGGGAGCATGCGCTCAACGGACTGTTCCGGTCCGTGAGGGCAAAAGGTCGGTTCGGCTATTTCTTCTGGAATTTTGCATCCGAAAACCGCGATGTGGCGGTGCAGGGTACCATAGTGGCTCCCCGAAACGCATTCGTGGGGCTCAATTACTACAATCCACCGGGAGGTTCCAAGCGCTGCCTCAACACCAAGATCGCGGTGTGCACGCTACGCCTCGAAGACAAGGCTGCCGGCACGTACGAGGTACTGGAAACCAGGAGCCGGGCGGCGTTCGAAATCCTCACCAATGACAGGAATCACGGAGTACCCGTCGCGGTTTAGACCAGAGCACACGCGCCCGATCGAAGGGTTTCTACCGGGCAGCGAGGACAAGGACTGCCGCTGCTTCTGCAGGACAGGAAACCAGCAAGAATGAGGAGAAGAACATGGCACAGATGATCCAGGTGAAACAGGCAAAGAAGATCATGGGCAGGCTCCGGTGCGGGGCCGACCTGCTGGAGGAGATCACTGCGGTGTGCAAAGAGCACGATATCCGGCTGGGCCGAGTCGAGGCCATCGGCGCGGTGAAAAAGGCGAGCATCGGGTTCTATGATCAGCAGACCCGGACATATGCATACCTTAAACTGAACAAGGAAATGGAGATCACCAAGCTATCGGGGAATGTCTCGATCAAGGACGGCCAGGTGTTCGTGCACGCCCACGTGACCCTGGCGGACGAAACGGGACGGGCATATGGGGGGCACCTTGCCCCGGGCACCATCGTCTTTGCCTGTGAGTGCATCATCGAGGCCTTCGAGGGGCCTGAACTCGGGCGGGTATTCGACGGGGAAACCGGCCTGGCCCTGTGGGACATCAGGGAATAGGGCCTGAGCGCCCGCACGATACGTTCCGTCCCGCCCTCGAGGGGGGCGCATTCTCCCGGCGGGCCCGGCCTCGCGGGGCGCTTATTCGTCTCGGAGGGGTTCTTCCCCTGCAGGGGTGCCTTCCGGCTCGCTTCCGCGCTCACGCGAAACCCCGGTGTGCTGGATCACCAGCCCGGCCACGATGAGCACGAGGCCCGCGACCGTGGATGCAAGGATCTCCTCTCCCACGAACACCCGGATAAAAACCAGTGAGAGAAAGGGAGACAGAAAGATCAGGTAGCCCACCCGGGCGGTGTTCTCTGCATATTTCAGGGCGTGCAGCCACAGCACGAAGGTGATGCCCATCTCGAACAGGCCCACGTAGGCCGCGCCGGCGAGTCCGGGCAGCGAGGTGACCCGGATGTCGGAGAAGACCAGGCAGAACACGAAGACAAAGGGCAGCCCGAACAGGAAATTGAGCAGGAGGCCAGCCACCGGGTCGCGGTTGTCCCGGGTGTTGTAGATCCAGTACAGGGCCCACAGGACCGTGCTGCCGAGGGCGAGCGCTACGCCCGGAAGACTGACGCCGTCCAGGCCCGTGATGCTGCCTTTGGTGGAGATGATGGCCACGCCCAGATAGCTGATGAGTCCGGCCGTGATTTCCTGCACGCCGATTTTCTGCCCGAGCAGCGGGATGGAAAGGAACGCGAGTGTGAGCGCCCAGGTGTAGTTGATGGGCTGGGCGATCTGCGCAGGCAGGAGATCGTATGCCTTGAACAGCACCAGGTAGTAGAGAAAGGGGTTGACGATGCCCAGGACCAGGGACCGGGCATACTCCTTTCCCGTATAGGTGAAGATGACGCCCAGTTTGCCCCGAATCGCGAGTATGCCCCCCAGCGCAGCAATTGAGAACAGCGAAGAATAGAGAAGCAGCTGGGCGGGGTCCAGATACCCGAGCGAGAGCTTGAACGCGGATGCGACCGTGGACCAGAGCAGCACGGTCGCGATTCCGAAGAGATATGCACGCCTTGGTTGATTTCTCATTCTGGCAGGTATTGTTAGTACGTCTTGGCTTCTGAGGTAAACAGGTTATTTCATATCTATGATCCGGATCGGGTATGTGGGTATCAATACCGAGCTGCCGAGCGCAAGCAGGACCTTCAGGCTCGCGGGCTATTCCGTCCAGAGAATGCTCGGGACTTCAACCGCCAACCTCGCGGCCCTTCAGCAGATCCTCGCGTGGAACGCGGATCATGGAATACGCCTGTTCCGGATCACGTCCAACCTGATTCCCTTCGGGTCTCACCCGGTCAACCGGGGCGAGTGGAAACAGGCGCTGAGGCACGACTTGGCGAAGATCGGCCGGTTCATCAGGGACCAGGGCATGCGGGTCTCCATGCACCCCGGGCAGTACTCGGTGCTCAACAGCCCACACGAGGCGACCCACGAGAACACCCTGCGCGAACTCGCCTATCACGAGGCCGTCTTCTCCCTGATGGAGTTGGGATTCGACCACAAGATCGTGATCCATGGAGGCGGGGCCTACGGGAACAAGGAAAACGCGACCCGGGTGCTCGTGGATCGGCTTGTAGAGCTCGACAGCCGGGTTCTCCTGCGCCTGGTGCTGGAAAACGACGAGCGGGTCTTCACGGCACGGGATATTATCGCGATCTGTAAAGCCTCCGGGATACCAGGGGTGCTGGACGTGTTCCATCATCGGGTATTGCCGAGTTTTTCCGGTAAGGGCATCAGGGAGGTCATCGAAACCTTCGCCCCTTCGTGGGCAGGAGCGCGGCAGAAGATCCACTACTCCAACCAGGAACCCGGCAAGGTTCCGGGAAGCCACTCGTCGCGGGTGGACATCGACGCGTTCGGCAGCTTCTATGCAGAGATCCGCGATCTGGACCTGGACATCATGCTCGAGGTCAAAGACAAGCAGGAATCGGTTCTTGCCCTGCGGAATGTGTTTCACGATCTGAAATGATCGGTGAATTACTGATACCTGGAATGTGATGGGACTGGGACCTTTCATTTTTTATAGATATCATAACTAAAAGGAATTCACCTGCGATGCCGTGCCCATGTATATGCCAGAGACAGTTGCCATTGCCGGAGGAAAGCTGATCGTCTCGGACAGCGGACGCAACCTGGTGCTCATCTGGGACAGCGTCTCGACAGCAAACGGCCAGCCGGCGGACCTGGTGCTGGGCCAGGGCACCTTGACCACCGGCGCGGAAAACGATGATGACCATGACGGCACTGGTGACGGCAGCCCCAGTGCCAGGACCATGGACTATCCTGCCGGCGTCTGGAGCGAAGAACCCGCCTGATCGTGAACGATTCTGACAACAATCGGGTAATGACCTGGAACACCTTCCAAAACGACAGTTTCCAGCCTGCCGACATCGTGCTCGGCCAGTCCGATTTCACCAAGGCCGCCAATGACGATGCCGACCAGGACGGAGTACCCTATGCCGGGCCAAGCGCAGGAGTGGTGGATTACCTGACAGGCGTTTTTGGTTATGGTGACCTTCTGGTTGTTTCTGACTGCTATAACGATCGTGTCCTCGTTTTCCGTTCAAAATGATGACGGACCTCAGTGAAGGGGGGCTGACCAGGAACCTGAAAGGTCCGCCCCTTTTTTACCCCGCTCCGGGCCCCTGCACTGGACAGCACTTCAACAGGCGACCCGCATCTTGGCGTTGTCTATTTCCGGCTCCCCCGTGGTGCCTTTTTCTTGATCCGCGTGTCCGCCTCCAGGGCCTCGTAGCCCGAGACGATATCCAGGAGCTCCTCGGTGATGGTCATCTGGCGCTGGCGGTGGAAGGCGGCGAAGATCTCCTCCAGGTGGTCCTCGATGTTTTTCTCCGCGTTCTGCATGGCCGCGAGCCTGCTCGCGTTTTCGCTGGCCAGGGATTCCGTGAATGCCTGGAACAGGGACACGAAGAAGTATTCCCGCAACAGCGAGAGAAAAAGGGGATCGAAATCCATGGTATACATGGGCAGTGTGCCCGATTCCCAGGGCCGCGAGCGGATGTCGTTGAGCCAGGTGCGGTCGATGGGCAGGAGCCGCATGGTCCTGGGTGCAAAGGTGGCGCCTGAAATATAGTGGTTGTAGAACAGGTAGATGTGCTGGATCTGCCGGGTGAAGTGCCATTCTTCCAGGATCATCATGATTTCCTGGACCATGGGGGTGATGCCCACCGTTGAGCTCGGGGTGGAGAGCGTGTCGTAGATGACATGGTCCGCGCGTTCCAGATGGTCTTTCACCCGCTCGCCGATGGCGAGCATGATCCGGTTCGACGCCGGGACGTTGAGGCTGTCCAGCTCCGAAACGGCATGGGCCACGACCTGGGTGTTGAACTGGCCGCACAGCCCCTGGTCCGACCCGAATACGATGGCGCCCACCTGGTTCATGGGCGTGACGCCGAGCTGGATCTCGGACTCCTCACGTGACTGCAGGACTACCTGGAGCCCCATCTCCACGGTCCGGTTGTAGTCCATGAGCGACTCGACCGCCCGCTGATACTGCCTGATGCTCACCGCGGCCAAGGCCTTCATGGTCTTCACGACCGAGAGCAGGTCCTGGGTGCTCTTGATCTTTCGTTTTAAGGAATCAGTGGTCTGCATGACCCTGTGCCGCCGTCACGTTCACCACCTTCCGGGTGGCATCCAGAAGACTGGAGTAGTCATCGACGCTGAGCCGCTCGCCCGACTGGATCATGGAGCAGAGCTTGGGGGCTGCGGAGGCGATATGCTGCTGGATTTTCTGTTCGGCCTGGAACACCTCGCCGACCGGTATACCATCGAACGCTCCTCCGGTCACGGCCAGCAGGGCCGCGATCTGGTTCGTCACGCTGATGGGCCTGAACTGGGGCTGCTTGAGGATCTCGCGCACCCGCCAGCCCCGCTCCAGGCGCTTGCGGGTATCGTCGTCGAGCCGGGTGCCGAAACGCGAGAAGCTCTCGAGCTCCTCGAACTGGGCATACGCGATCCGCAGGTCCCCGGCCACGGCGCGATACGCGGGGAGCTGGGCCTTGCCTCCCACGCGCGACACGGATTTGCCAACGTCGATGGCGGGCAGGATCCCTTTCTGGAAAAGCGAGGGGGAGAGATAGATCTGGCCGTCGGTGATGGAGATGAGGTTGGTGGGGATGTATGACGAGATGTCCTGTGCCTCGGTCTCGATGATGGGCAGGGCCGTGAGCGACCCGCCGCCGTACTCCTGCCTGATGTGGGTCGAGCGCTCCAGCATCCGCGAGTGGATGTAGAAGATGTCGCCCGGATAGGCCTCTCTTCCGGGGGGCCTGCGCAGCAGTAACGACAGCTCGCGGTACGCCCGGGCGTGCCGGGTGAGGTCGTCGTAGATGATCAGCACATCCCGGCCGTTCGCCATGAAGTGCTCGCCCATGGATGTGGCGGCATAGGGCGCGAGGAACTGGAGCCCCGGCGGCTCCTCTCCCGCGGCCACCACCATGATGGTGTAGTCCATGGCCTGGTGTTCCTGGAGGATGGCGATGGTCTTGGCCACGTCCGAGCTCTGCTTGCCGATGGCGCAGTAGATGCAGATCACGTCCTTATCGTGCTGGTTGATGATGGTATCCAGGGCGATGGTGGTCTTGCCGGTAAGGCGGTCGCCCAGGATCAGCTCGCGCTGGCCCCTGCCGATGGGGATGAGCGCGTCGATGGCCTTGATACCGGTCTGAAGCGGGACCGTCACCGGGTCACGGTGCATGATGGGGGGCGCTTCGCGCTCCACGTGCAGGCGCTCGGTGGTGTGAACGTCGCCCCGCTTGTCCAGTGGCCGCCCCAGCGCGTCCACCACCCGGGAAAGGAGCGCGTCGCCAACGGGCACGTCAAGGACCTTTCCGGTCCTGATCACCTCGGTGCCGGCACTGATGTTTTCCGAAGGGTCCAGCATGATGATGCCCACCTCGTCGGGGTCGATGTTGAACACGAGCCCGTAGAGGTCGCCGGGGAAGCGCACGAGCTCCTCGGACCGGACACTGTCCATGCCGCTCACCCGGGCGATGCCCCGCCCGACATAGTTCACGACCCCCACCTCCTGGGGCCTCAGCTCGGCCGTGTGCTCCGCGCGGACGCGATCGAGCTTCTGGAACGTGTCTTCAAGGCAGGTGTCCAGTGTCACCTCGTCGTGCTTGTTCTCCATGAGTAATCCCCCTTTTCCTGTATATGAAATTTACGGGCATCTGGTGCCTGTTCTCTTCTCAGACCGTCGCTTTTTCAACCCCGGGCGTGCCGATCTCTTCCTTGAGTATCTGCAAAAACTTTTCCTGGAGGCTCTCAAGATAGTCGTCGATGCTCCAGGAGAGCTTGTAGCCCTGTGCCATCAACTCGATTCCGGCCCCGGTGTGCCCGTTGAGCTCGTAGACGATCTCGCCTTCCATGCCCAGCAAGGGCTGCAGAACCTCCTCGATGGGCTGCCTCAGGCGCTGGTCAAGCTCGAAGGCCGACTTCACCCTGATCACGGGCTCGGGCATGTCCAGCGCCTTCTTAAGGAGAGCCATTTCCTGCGGCTCAAGGCTCGACAGGCGATGGATGAAGCTCTGTACGATCCTCTTCTCGAGCTCTTCGTCGGCCAGATCCGCGAGGACCTGACGGATGGTTTCGAAGACATACGTCCCGGCGCGTTTTCTCAGGTCTTCGAGAAAGGCGGCCTTTTCCCGGTCAAGGGTCTCGAGCCACCGCCGCTGGGCGCGGTCAACCTCCTCGCGCACCTGTTCCATGAGCCGGGCCTTTTCCTTTTCCGCTGCAAGCCTTGCCTGGTTGAGCATCTCGTCCGAACGCTCGTCGATGTCGTGTATCCTGGCCTCGCAGGACGCCACCGATGACAGGGCCTCGTTTCTCAGGCGCTCGATCTCGCTCATACGTTCGGCGATCCCGTTTTCCCTGATGTTCATGGTTTGGACGATCTTGTCGTACAGGAAGCGCTTGAGAAGATACACCAGGACAAGAAAATTGATGATCTGCGCTACGAGAATAAACGGATCGATATGCATTGGAGCCTGTCCTTATGAGACAAAGTGATCCCAGAACGGATTGGCGAAAATCAGGATCATGGAGATCACGAAACAATAGATCGCGATCGACTCGATCATGGCCAGGGCCACAAACAGGGTCCGGGTGATAGAGCTCCGTTCGTCGGGCTGCTGGGCGATGGCGCTCAGGGCCTGCTGTG
Organism: Deltaproteobacteria bacterium; assembly: GCA_018433085.1. Lineage (GTDB taxonomy): Bacteria > Desulfobacterota > Desulfomonilia > UBA1062 > UBA1062 > Phosphitivorax. The sequence continues at coordinate 7,918 of JAHDRW010000054.1, forward strand.
TGGCCCTTCCTTCCCCAAGCGCGGGTCCGATGGAGCCGATGGCCATGGTGATGCCCGCGGTGATCACCGACGCGACTGCAACGAGAGTAGCATTGTCCATATCATATTCCCCCTTTTCTTATCTGGAACCTTTATTTGCTGGTTCGCCTTCCTCGTGGGCCTGCACGGCAGACGCAATGTACACCATGGCAAGTATCGAGAAGATATATGCCTGGACCATTCCGATGAGCAGCCCCAGCGCATGCATGACAATGGGAAAGAACAGCGGGGTGACTGCCAGCAGGATTCCGATGATCTTGTCGTGGCTCATGATGTTGCCGAAGAGCCGTATGGCAAGGGCGAGCGTCCTGGTGAACTCGCCCATGACGTGAAACGGAAAAAAGATGAACGTGGGCTGGAAGTATTCCTTTACATAGGGCCCGATGCCTTGGCGCGATATCCCGTAGATGGGGACGGCCAGGAACACGCAGATCGCAAGGGCCGACGTGGTCGCCAGCGACGAGGTCGGGGCCACGTAGCCGGGGAAGATGATGAGGAAGTTCGACATGCCGATGAAGAGGAAGAGCGAACCCACGAATGCGGTGTAGGGGCCGGGGTCTTCATGGCAGATCTCGCAGATCTGATCCCTGATGGAGGTGACCACGACCTCGAGCACGCCCTGCCAGAGGGAGCGCCTGGGGCCGGTGGAGAGCCGGCGCGTCACGAGCCAGGACCCGAGGACCAGGATCGCCATCACGAGCCAGGTATATGCAAGCGTGGCCGTGATCTTGACAAATCCCCACTGCCAGAGAATGACCTGGTCAGGGCTTATCTGGTTCAGCCTGAGTATTTCCATACGCCGCTCCCGCTATGGTGTTCTGCCTGCCCAGCAGGCGTGTGAGTATGACCCGCATGATGATAAAACCCCCCAGAGCCGCCGCAACCCGCTCCCACCGGTGGTCCATGATGAGGTAGAAGCCCGTCAGCACCAGGGCCAGACGTGCAGCATAGCTGAAGATCATGAGCCTGCCCGGCGTGTGCGACGAGCAGAGCCTCTGGACCGTGAACCAGAGGATGAGAAAGTAGAACAGACCCAGGCCCATGCCGGCCGTGAGCGCAAAGACGAGAACAGGGAGAGACGATTCAATGTTCACGGGCATGAGCGATCTCCCTGCCGACAGGCTGTAGGCCGTGTGCCGCCGTCATTTTCGTATCCCACCTTTCCGGACCCAGTACCAGGCGTTCAGACAGCCCAGCATGACCCCGCCGATCAGCAGCATGAGGGTCCACGAGAACTGGCTGGGCCAGGCGTGGTCGATCCATATCCCCAGCGCGATGCCGATGAGGGTGGGGATCGCCACCGACCACCCCACCACGCCGAACATTCCCAGCCCGAACCAGACCGACTGGTCCGAATCGTTGATGCCCTTGATCCGCAATGCCTCTTTCCTGACCACCTGCCGGGCGAACCTGCGCTTGATCACCTGCCTGCGTTCCTGGGAAGAGGGGGGTTTCTTATCCATGCCTTATCTCCATGAATCTGCGGACGATGTCTGCCTCGAGCCTGGCTGCGGCTGTGCGGGCCTTTTTTTCCTTGTCGTCCAGGGTCTTGAACTGTTCCTCCACGATCCCCCTGAGCTGTCCCAGGTCGGGAATGTTCACGGCGTTGCGGGTCGACACCAGCACCTCGTCGCCCTTTTTCACCAGGATGCCCTCGTCCGTGGCAAAAAACTCCTCTGGGCCGTCGCCCTTCTGTATCGAGAGCAGGCCCGGAACCAGGGCGGCGACAAAGTCGATGTGCCGGGGCAGCAGGCAGAATCCGCCGTTGACCGCCTCGGCCCGTACCTTGTCGATGTCCTTGTGCACAAAGACCTCATATGGGAGCAGGATCTTAAATCTCATCCCAGTCAACCTCGTCGATGGTGCCGATCATGCAGAGCTTGGACTCGGGACACTGTGCGTATTCGTCATTGAGGATGCGCTCGCAGCCGCTCAATGCGTCATCCACCGCCACCATCCGGCCTTCGATGCCGGTGAACTGCTCGGTGGTGAAGAAAGGCTGGGTAAAAAACCTCTCGAGCCTTCGCGCGCGGTACACGATGCGCTGGTCCTCGCGGGAGAGCTCCGAGATCCCGAGCATGGCGATGATGTCCTTGAGGTCTTCGTAGATGGTGAGCGTACGGCGGATCTCCTGCGCTATCCGGTAATGCCTCTCGCCCGCGATGTGGGGAAGCAGCATCTTCGAGGTGGACTGCAGCAGGTCGATCGCGGGATAGAGGCCCTCGCTCGCCCGCTTGCGCGAAAGAACGATGGAGGCGCTCAGGTGCCCGAAGGTGTGCACGGCCGAGGGATCGGTGAAGTCATCCGCGGGAACGTAGACGGCCTGGATCGACGTGATGGCCCCTGAGGTGGTATTGCAGATGCGCTCTTCAAGCTCGGCCAGCTCGGTGCCCAGGGTGGGCTGGTACCCGAGCCGCGATGGGAGCTGCCCCATGAGGCCCGACACCTCGGAGCCCGCCTGGATGAACCGGAAGATGTTGTCCATCATCAGGAGCACGTCCTGGTGCATCTCGTCGCGGAAGAACTCGGCCACGGTGAGCGCCGCGTGCCCCACCCGGAACCTGGCCCCGGGAGGCTCGTTCATCTGCCCGAACACCATCACGGTGTTGCCCAGGACGCCCGCGCTCTGCATGTCGCGGTAGAATTCCTCGCCCTCGCGGCAGCGCTCTCCAATGCCGCAGAAGATACTCACCCCGTGATGCTGCTTTACCGTGTTGTTGATCATCTCGGTGATGAGCACGGTCTTGCCAACGCCCGCCCCGCCGAACAGGCCCGCCTTGCCGCCCCGCTCGAGCGGGGCCAGCACGTCGATGGCCTTGATCCCGGTGGTGAAGATCTCGGACACCGTGGACTGGTCGGTCAGAGGGATGGGCTTCTGATGGATGGCGCGCATGGCCCCGCCGATATCCTCCCCCATGTCTATGGGACGACCCATAACGTTAACCACCCTGCCCAGGAGATCCTTGCCCACGGGAACCTGGAGCGGGTCGCCGGTGTCAAGGACATCAGACCCCCGGGCGAGACCCTGGGTGGGGGTCAGGGCCACGCCCCTCACCATGCTGTCGCTCAGGTGTGTATTGACCTCGATCACGATGTCCTTTGTGTCACCGGCACGCAGGACGCTGTATATTCCGGGAAGACGGGAAGGGAAACGGGCATCCACCACACTTCCCCGAACCGAAACTACTGTGCCAACATTGTCATTCTCATTCATCGTGGCATAACCTCAATAAAACATATGTGAGAAAAAATAACTCATGACATTGCACGACAAAGAACTACATATGAAACATGGGATGATAAATTAAGGGCGGTAATAACAGTGTCAAGGGCGAGGCAGGGAAAAAATGAGAAACGACCGGAGAACAGCCGGTGTCTACCGGAGATAAATGAGAAAGATATTCATTACATCGGCGCTGTTCAGGCACGCGGAAAATAATTCCGTCCATGCGCTTTTCTCGCAAGGCCGGAAGGCGGTGCGAGCAGGAACCCGGGCATTTCTGACTGGACAATAAAAGAGAGGTTGCGCTGCCTGATGGAGAACGGGGCTTCTGGAAAAGGGACACGGCAAAGGGCGAGTGCCCGGACACCGGAGTTGTCCCTGCCTGTCATTCTCACAGGCGTACGGAAGCAACGGTTCTGCTCTGCAGTCGGTGCGTCTCAGGAGGATGGAGTGAGGTCGGGTATTCCTTTGAGGTGTTTTCTCGATGCTCAGGTTCCGGATGACCGCTCACCTCGTAAGGAGACCGGCAAGATGGAAGGGGCTAGATGAAATCGAATCCCCTGGGAACCTTCTTCCCCTTCTTGCCTTTCGATCTCTTGGGCTGCTTTTCTTCCGTGTCCGCTTTTCGTGATCGGATGGATACGTCTCTGCTGTAATCCGGACAGTACAACCCTTCTCCCTGCATGAATTTCTTCTTGCAGTCACCTCGCCAGGCGCAGATTGCACATAATGATCTGTCCACTGTCATGCTGATGAATAATAACTGGCATGGAATCAAAGTCAATGTGGACCGGATAAGAAAATCGAATTATATTCCCGTGAGCTGGAAAGGAGACGCAACGAGGCGGAACACGGCCCTTGCCCGTGTATGCCGCCCGGGTAGCGCAACGCTACAACATGAATTCACTGAAGAATACAAAAGCAGCCCGACGTCTCCGCCCTGGCGGGAAGCTTTCTCATGGTGAGGCGAAGAAATCGCACATCGCCCACGGAATATCCTCCGCCGGCTGCGGAAGGACTACGGCCGTCACCAGGAACAGGCAGAAAACTCAGCCTGCGGCACCGTACATCCGGTCGGGAACGATCTCTTCGGTGTCGATGAGCCATCCCTGATGAGGGTTGATGTGTCTGCTGAAGAACTTGCCGGCGTTGGCGGGGTTTCTCGCCTGGTGAAACTTGAAGAAGATCTCGTCGCGCCTTCTGCCCACGATCTCGATCTTGCCCCTCTTATGAGACATGACGAAGCGGAACCGTTTGCTGTGGCCGTTGAGCAGTCCCTTTGCGGCCTCGACGATATCGTATCCCCGGTGGAGCGGAACCTGGAAATGGTGCTGGACCCGTTTGACCGGCCTGCACTGGAACACGTAATACGGGTTTACGCCTATGCCCGCCAGATCGTTCTGGAGGGTGGCCAGGATTGCCGGATCGTCGTTCACCCCGTTGAGGAGCACGGTCTGGTTGTTCACCACGACGCCGGCGCGGATGAGGCAGTCCACCGCGGCCACGGCCTCTTCGGTGATCTCGCGGGGATGATTGAACTGTGTCACCACATAAATTCGCCTCAGCGGGCGGGAGTGCCTTTCCAGGAGCCCGATGAGATCCGGATCTTGCGTGATGCGCTGGGGAAGGGTGACGGGTATCCGCGTGCCGAACCGGATGAAAGAGAGATGATCGATGTCCGAGAGCATCTCGAGGAAGCGGGCGATGATGGAGGTGTCCAAGACAAAGGGGTCGCCTCCCGTGATAAGGACATTGTTGATCTCCCGGTGCTGCCTGACATAGGCCGCTGCATCATCGAACCGCTGGAGAAGCTCGTGGTTGGGCAGACCGACCAGCCGTTTTCTGAAGCAGTGCCTGCAGTACATGGCGCACCGGTTGGTGGAGAGGATCAGCGCGGTCTGCGGATACTTGTGCTGGAGGCCGGGCATCTTGGTATTATTTTTCTCGCCGCTGGTATCGTAGGAGCCCATGAGATTGAGCTCGTCCACACTGGGTACCGCCATTGCCCTCACCGGGTCGTTCGGGTCATCGGGGTCAATGAGCGAGAGATAATATGGGGGGACACACATGGGATGCCTCTCCACCACACGGGCGAGCCGTTTCATTTCTCTGGACGGTATGTTGATCAGTGAAGACGCTTCCTGGATCGTCCGAACGCTTTCTTTTAGCTGAATCTCCCAAGTCATTGAAAACACCTCTCTTTAGCTTTCTGCCTCATGGCAACGGCCATCCTGGCAATGGCACCTCTTGTCAGCATTCCGATCACCGAAATGAGAACAGCCGAAAGGCGTACCCCGGCTGAACGTCGCATGGAAAAGATTATTGGTATGTTTTTTTTATACCATACATTATCCCGGCATGCAAATTTTCCAGGAAGGTTGCCGGGTGCCTGCTTCCGAACCGGCGAGAATCATGCGGGAATGAGACTGATGTGCACGACACCGGGCAGGCCCCGGATGGCCCGTTGCCCAAGGAATAACAGGGGCCGGGGGAGGGAATGCCGGGTTATTCGCCTGACTCGGTTTCGTTTTCCGACTCGGCGGGGATCCTGGGGTAATAGTTGAGTCTTCTGGGTACGATGAACCTCAGAAACACGGGTCCGATAAAGGTGGTGAACATGACCACCAGGAGCAGGGAGGAAAAAATGTCTCCGGGCAGGGCTCCGCACATCAGTCCGATATTGCCGCAGATAAGTCCTACCTCGCCCCGCGGTATCATACCTGCGCCCACGACCAGCCGGTTTTCCGTGTCGTGGATAATGGCAAGGCCGCTCATGAGCTTGCCCACGACCGCGACGACGAGCAGGGCCATGCCCAGGATGAGAATCGGCTGATTCTCAGGGACGAGGGGGTTCAGAAGCGAAAGGTCCATCCTGGTGCCGATGAGTACAAAGAACAGGGACGCGAACACGCTGATAAAGGGCCTGAATGAGGCCGAGATATGGTTTCTGACCCTGGACTCGGAGAGAGACATGCCCGCAATGAATGCTCCCACGATGACATCGAGCCCGATGGCCGCCGCTCCATAAGAGAGGAACATGAGGTAGGCGAAGCTCGTCATGGCCGTGCCGTTGTCGCCGTATGTCTGCTCGACGAATGACGTGAGGCGGGAAATGAGGGGGCGCACGACAACGAGGACAACCAGAAAGAATGCGATCACCATTCCTGTGAGCATGGCGATGTTGCCCACCGAGATCTCATCGCCGAACGCGATGTTCGAGATGATGGTGAGAATGAAGAGCCCGATCACGTCGTCAAGGACAGCGGCGTTGAGGATGATCTTGCTTCCCTTCGAACCGATGATATCCAGCTCGTTGAGCACCTCGGCGGTTATGCCCACACTCGTGGCGGTCAGGGATGCCCCGATGAAAAGGGCTGTGAGCGGTGTCACGCCGAAGAGCATGGAAACCCCGTATCCGAGGAGGAAGGGAACTACGATCCCCAGGAACGCCACCCCCGCAGAGGCGGGTCCTACACTGACAATATCCCGCATGCGGATCTCCAGGCCCACGGAAAAGAGCAGGGCGCTCAGTCCCACTTGTCCCAGCACCTCGAGAAGCTCCTCGTATTCCTGCCAGAAGGGTATGCCCTGGCTGGCCGTCAGTGCCAGGAGAGCGCCTGCCGTGAGCTCGCCGAGTATGGCGGGCAGGTTGAGATGGACCGCCAGCCATCCACTCGTCACTCCGGCAACGGTCAGTGCGCACAATACGAGAAAAACGCTGCCCGGTTCCATTGTTCGTTCCGTCCGATCACCCGCGGAGATATCCGTGTTCTCTGGGGCATGGGAATAACCTCGTGAAACTCGAACACTTCGCCCTCGATATGGGTAAAGGATACTGCACAGGATACGTATATCAAGCCGCTCAGCTGCGCCTGGAGAGCGGAAATATCTTGAGGGGATATTGCAATTGGTAATGATGATTTTATAATATAGGTGGATGTTCGGGCAGAGTATGTCCGTTTTTCTGAAATTTTGAAAAGGAAGGGGAGAGAGGATGATCTATTCCAGACTGATCAAGCTGATCGAGGATAACGCGAGCGAGCTCACCAACAGGGTGTGCAAGGATCTGCTCACCAGGGAGGAAACAAAGAGCTACCGGACACTCCCGGAGGACCTTGTCCGCGACCGCATCTACGATGTGTACAGCAGGCTGGACTCGTGGCTCAATAAGAAGAAACAAACCGGCGAGGTGCAGAAGTACTTCAGCGACCTGGGAAAGAGAAGGTTCGGAGAGGGGATCCCCCTGCATGAAGTGGTCATGGCCCTGATGATCATCAAGCGGTATCTCTGGCTCTATGTGAGGGAAAATCAGTTCTTCGACTCGACCTACGAGTGCTATCAGGCCCTGGAGATGAACAATAAGGTTGTCCTGTTCTTTGACCGGTCCATCTATTTCACCATCATCGGCTACGAGGAAGAGCTGGCCAGAACGGCAGGGAACGAAAACGGCATATTCTCCCGGCTGCTGAGAAAGAGATGATCCCTTCCTGAAAATGGAACCGCGCGTGCCCTCGCACGAGAGGGTGATTCCCGGGCGGAACAACCCCTTCCCGACAGCGGTCAGCCGCTCCCGGGCGGGGTTTCGTCTTTCTCGCTGAAATCAAACGACACGTTTATCTTGAAGACGCGCCGGGCAGGAAGATCGAGGATGTCTATCCCGAGCCGCTGCCCGATCTCGCGGATAATCTCGTCCGCCTGCGCCTTGTCCGGCGTGATCAATGTGAACCAGCAGTTGGGGTGCCCGGAGCGCACGTAATTGTGGGTCACCTGGCCGTAGGCGTTGACCAGCGAGGAAAACTCGTCAATCCTCTCCAGAGGCACCTCGGCGGCGCAAAGCGTGGAGTGCCACCCCATGCTACGGGGGCTGATCACGGCCCCGATTCTCCGGATCGTGCCGGTTTTCTTGAGGCGGCGTACCCTCTCCAGGGCCTCGTCCTCGGTGATTCCGGTCCGCTCCGCGATCGAGCGGAACGGGCGTTCCGTTAGCGGAAAGGACTCGCTGATGAGGGTAAGAATCTCCCGGTCGATGTGATCCATGCTACCCGCGGCATGCGTATCCGGGACATGCTTGCCCGTTTTGCCGTTGCCCGTGTTATCCATGCGACCCATGCCTCCCTGCACCTGAGGTCCCCGATGCACCGCGGCGAGTTCGCCCTGCCGCATGTGCCGTAGCCGCGCAGACTGCGCTCAACCCTTGAACCAGCATATGGGGTCCCTCTGCATGAGATCGCCTATCACCTCGTGCGCGCGGGCCCTGCAGCCTCCGCATATTTCCTTGTAGCCGCACGTGCCGCATTTGCCCTTGAGCAAAGTGATGTCCCGCAGGACGCGCAGGGTCTCGGCCTCTTCCCAGACGGCGCAGAAGCCGCGGTCCCGGACATTTCCGCAGGGAATCTGGAGAAACCCGCACGGCTGCACCACGCCCGTGGACGACACGAAGCCGAACCCGCTCCCGGCAAGGCAGCCCCGGGTGTGGACGGGTTCTCCGTGTTCTGCCAGGATGCGGTAGAACTGCGGGGCGCAGGTTGCCTTGCACTCGATCCGGGATGTCCGGTATACACGGTAGAAATCCTCGAGCATGGAACGGTACTCTTTGATAGTGGCGGGTTCCATGTCGTGCCCCCGGCCCGTGGGCACGAGGAAAAAGACATGCCACGCCATGACGCCAAGCGGCTCCAGGAAATCCGGGAAGGCTTCCATCTGGCTCACGTTCATCGCGGCGACCGTGGTGTTGACCTGAACAGGCACCCCCTGTTCGACAAGGTTGCGGATGCCGGACAACGCGAGCTTGAACGCCCCATCGCGGCCACGGAACCGGTCGTGCATGTCGGAGGTAACGCCGTCGAGGCTCACGGACACCCGCACGATTCCCGACTTCCGTATCCGCCCGGCAACCTCGGGGGTGACCAGGGAACCGTTGGTTGCCAGGGTCATCCTCATGCCCAGGGAGGTTCCGTACCGGGCGAGGTCGTACACATCGGGGCGCATCAGCGACTCGCCGCCGGAGAGGATCACCATCATGGTACCCGCGGCGCTGAGCTCACGCAGGAGGGAAAATCCCTCTTCGGTAGTCAGTTCGCCCGGCCTCGGATCGCTGGTGGCCGACGCCCGGCAGTGACGGCAGTTGAGGTTGCAGGAGGTGGTCGTCTCCCATGCGAGGATGCGCGGTGCATTCATGAGAGAAGTTCTGCGATCCGGCACGCGAAGTAGGTGATGAGCATGTCCGCCCCGGCCCTCTTGATGGAGAGCACACTCTCCATGATGCACGCGTCTTCCGGGAGCCACCCGTTTGCGGATGCAGCCTTGATCATGGCGTACTCGCCCGAGACCTGATAGGCGCACAGCGGCTCGTCGAATTCGTCCGCCGCCAGGCGGATCACGTCCAGATAGGGCATCGCGGGCTTGACCATGATGATGTCGGCCCCTTCCTCCACGTCGAGGCGGATCTCCCGCAGGGCCTCGCGCACGTTGGCCGGATCCATCTGATACCCCTTGCGGTCGCCGAACGATGGTGCGGAGCCGGCCGCTTCGCGGAACGGGCCGTAGAAGGACGAGGCATACTTGGCCGAGTAACTCATGATCGGGGTGTACTCGAACCCGCTTTCGTCCAGGGCCTCGCGGATGATGCCCACCCGGCCGTCCATCATGTCGGAAGGCGCGATGATGTCCGCGCCTGCCTTGGCATGGGACAGCGCCACCTTTGCGAGCACTTCAAGGGTTTCGTCGTTTTCCACGGCGCCGTCTCTGTCCAGGATGCCGCAGTGGCCGTGGCTCGTATACTCGCACAGACAGACATCGGTGATCACCAGCAGGTCGGGCGCTGCGTCCTTGATCCTGCGGACCGCCTGCTGCACCACCCCGTCTTTATTGTGTGCCTCGGTGCCGAACTTGTCTTTTTTCAGGGGGATGCCGAAGAGCAGAACCGCAGGTATCTCCCGCGACACCACCTCGCCGATCATGTCGGAGAGCCGGTCGGGCGAATACCGGAACTGGCCGGGCATGGCGTCGATGGGTTCCTTGATGGATTTACCCTCCTTGATGAAAAGAGGGTAGACGAGGTCATTCACCGAAACGTCGGTCTCCCTCACCATTCTTCGTAACGCGGGCTTTATCCGCAGCCGTCGGGGTCTCTGCTCAGGAAACATCATATCCTCCCTTTCAGGGCGTGTGGTACTGCTCCTTTCATGGAGACAATATATAAATTGTAGCGCGACAATGCAAGCTAGGGAACAGTGAGAACGACCGGAATGATGCCGGTGGCATGGAGGCGCTCGATAACCATCAGGGCCATGAACAAAAGCGGGAACCACATGACGCTGAAAAACGCCCGCCTGAAAAGACGGGTGTCGATGGTGTAATGGGACGGTTCACGGAACAGAGAAGCCCTGGGAAGAAACATGGGGGTCTTCTCCCGGTACTTGTCGAAGGACTCTCCGTGGACCACGCGCAGGTGGTTCTCTTCCGCCCGGATGACGAAGGGGTAGTACAGACCGAACAGGATCACGATGACCCCGAAGACCAGCACGTTCTTTGTCATGAGCCCGATGCCCACGGCGCCGATGAGGCTGAAGAGATAGAGGGGGTTCCGCACCATGGAATAGGGGCCCTCGGTGATGAGGTCCTTTGTCTTGTGGCCGCTGATATAGGCAAGTGCCCAGAGCCGTCCGAAGGCGGCGACGATGACGAGTATGAAGGCGAAAACATCCACTGCAAGATATCGCAGGTCTCCGCCCGGAAACGACGGACCTGAAAACAGGATCATGAGGATGAGGATTGCGCCGCAAATCCTCGAGATCGCAATTCGATATTCCTGGGTGAACTGTACGATGGAAGCCATATATGATGATACTCTCTAGGACACCTGGAGGGCCAGTGTCAATGATTTTTCAGGCATTTGCCCGGTTGACCCGGTAATTGCGGTATAATACAAATACAAGAAAGAGATATTCTTAACATCTTTAAGCTTGAAAGATGAAAGAGGTGATCACATGGCGGTTCACGCAGTCATTATGGCAGGTGGGAAGGGAGAGCGCCTGTGGCCGCTCTCGACGCCGGACAATCCCAAGCAGCTCCACGCCTTCGGCACAGCGGAGAGCCTTCTGCGGAGCACCTTCGAGCGCACCCGCGGAATCACGGACAGCTCGCGGGTCTATGTCGTCACGAACGCGAGGATCGCGGACAGGGTCCGCGAGCACCTGCCCGAGATACCCGGGGAAAACATCCTTGCCGAGCCTGTGGGACGCAATACCGCTCCCTGCATAGCCTATGCGGCCCTGACGATCGCCCGGAAGGAACCTGATGCGGTCATGGCGGTCTTCCCGGCCGACCACTGGATATCGGACTGGCAGGGATTCTCCGCGGCCATCGGCTTTGGGATCGAGTCGTTGAGAGAGCACCCCGGCCTTCTCATCACCCTGGGCATGGTACCGGACCACCCCGAGACCGGGTACGGCTATATCGCCCCGGGAGATGTTGTGGCTCGAGGCGCTTCGCACCGTCTTCACCAGGTGCTCACCTTCCGGGAGAAGCCCGATCTTCAGACCGCGAAGACATACATCGAGGAGGGCTTTCTGTGGAACGCCGGGATGTTTCTCTGGCGGGTGGAGACCATTCTCGACGCGTTCAGGGCTCACCTGCCCGGGATGCACGCCCTTCTCTCTGCCATGAACGGAAGGCCGGAGATCCGGGACGAGGACGTCCGGGAATTCTATGACAGGGTCGAGGCCGTTTCCATCGATTACGGCGTGATGGAAAAGGCCTCCGGCGTGGGCGTGATACCCGCCGAATTCGGGTGGAACGACATCGGTTCGTGGGACGCCATGGGCAGAATCGTGACCTGCGATGCGAACGGAAACACGGTCAGCGGAGACGTCCTACTGGAAGACGCATCCGGCAACGTGGTGTGGGCAACCCGGAAAAAGGTCGTGCTCCTTGGACTGAACGACCTCGTGGTCGTCGAGGGCAGGGATGCGATTCTGGTGTGTCCGAGGACGAGATCGCAGGATGTCAGCCGGGTCGCCAGGCTCGTAGCCGGAGACCGGAAAAAATCCTGAACAGGGGGGCGGTCGTTGCACGAGAATGCATTACAGTTTTGGGAAAGGCTTACCGATGAAATAAGATAATTTGCGTTTGTGTAATCAGGAACAAGGAAGGGAAAGCGTGGGATGTCTATGAAAGTAGAGATTCTCGGTTGCAGCGGCTCGGTGATGCAGGGATATAACACTACGAGCATCCTGCTCAACCGGGACACCCTTATCGACGCCGGGTCGGTTTCCTCGGTCCTTTCCGAAGACGCGGTGTGCGCTATCCGGCATATCCTCATCACGCATTCACACATCGATCATATCAAGGAGCTCCCCTTTGTGCTGGACACCCTGTTTTCCAGCAGAGAGCACGGGGTGGCCATCTGGGCGAGCAGGCAGACCCTGAAAGCCCTTACCCGCAATGTGTTCAACGGCATGATCTGGCCGGAGATCCGGGATCTCAACGCCCATAAGGACTTTGTCACGTTCGTGGAAGTGCCGCCCGGGGAGTTCGTCATCGGAGACTTAAGGATAACAGGGCATTCGGTGGACCATATCCCGGGCTCGCTGTGTTACGAGGTGTCGGAAGGTGGTTCGAGGGTGATCTTCAGCGGAGATACCGGGTTCGACCCGGCGCTCTTCGACCTGGTCCTTTCACGGGAAGCGGATCTCAAGGCATTTTTCGTGGATGTCTCTTTCCCAGACCGGATGGAAGAAATCGCACGGCTCTCGCGTCACCTCACGCCCCTGCTCCTGAAACAGGGGATCGACGGCCGCATGGCCCCGTCGGCCCGCATCATCGCCTACCATATCAAACCGAAGTACCTTGACGAAGTTGTTGCAGAACTCCCCCCGAATGTTGCATATATAGTCGGCGGGGAGGTGTTCGAGTTTTGAGCGAAGTTCTCGATGTAGCGAAAAAGGACGGGAGATGGGTGGAATGCCCCTCCTGTGCCGAGATCATCATAACCAGGAAGCTCCAGGAAAACCTCTGGGTCTGCCACCACTGCAATCATCATTTCAGGCTCGCAGCGCGCGACAGGATCGGCATGCTCTGCGATGAGGGGAGCTTCGAGGAGCTCGCCGTGAGTGATCGCACCGGAGACGAAGAGTCCGAAGACGCCATCAGGACAGGGAAGGCGGCCATCAACGGCAGTCCGTGCCTGCTGGGTGTCATGGATTTCTCTCACAAGGGCGGCTCCATGGGGGTTGCGCTGGGGCAGAAGATTGTTCAGCTCATGGATGCCGCGCGCGAGACCGGCCTGCCGCTCGTTTTTTTCACCGCGTCGGGCGGGGTCCGAATCCATGAGGGAATCTGGGGCCTGTTCCAGATGCTCAGGACCGTGCACGCGCGGGACCGGGTCACCCGTTCGCCCCTGATCACGGTGTTCACGGACCCCACCACCGGCGGCGTCACGGCGAGCTTTGCCGCCCTGGCCGATGTTCTCCTGGCCGAGCCGCGGGCGCGCATCGGCTTTGCCGGCCCGCGGGTGATCCAGACCGTGATCCGCTCGGAGCTCCCGGAGGATTTTCAGAACGCAGAGACCCTGCTCGCCAACGGTCTGATCGACCGGATCGTTCCGCGTCGCGACCTGAGAGACACCCTTTCCTTTTTCCTGAGATGGTTCTGAGAGACATCCCGCAGAACGTGTGGTTCCTGGGCCTGGATCGGGTGAGACAGGCCCTGGACCGGCTGGGTCATCCCGAGCGGTCCTACCGGCACGTGCTCGTGGCCGGGACCAACGGCAAGGGTTCCACCTGCATCTTTCTCGAGCGTATCCTCAGGAGCGTGGGCGTCTCGGTCGGCACCACCATATCCCCCCACGTCACGGATTTTGCGGAGCGCTTCCGCATCGACAGCCGCAATGTAGGCAGCGACGTGCTGACGAGGGTACGGGAGCGGATAGAGCCCGAGGTGGCGGACATCGGCCTGACCTATTTCGAGTGGTGCGTGATCCTGGCCGCTGTTGTTTTCGAGCAGGAGAAGGTCGACTACGGCATATTCGAGATCGGGCTCGGGGGAAGGTACGATGCCGCCAATGTCATGGATCCCGCCGCCTCCCTCATCACCCCCATAGCCCTGGACCATACAGGGTATCTGGGCCCCACGGTGGAGGAGATAGCCGGGGAAAAGGCCCGGATAGCCCGCGGGGGGAGGCCCCTCGTCACGACCGCGACCGGGGCTGCGCTTAAGGTGATCGGGGATTATGCCGGGGAGATCGGTGCGATTCTCGAGGTGGTGGAGAACCCCTGCGAAGAGCGGACCTCGCTCAAGGGCTCGGGCCAGGCCATGAACGCGGCCCTCGCCCTGCACGCCGCGCGCGAGCTCGGGTTTTTTCCCGATAAGACGCAGGTCGCTTATGCCCTGAACACCGCCTTTCTCCCGGGCCGGATCGAGGAGATCGGGGACAGGGTGACGCTGGACGTGGCCCATAACCCTGCAGCCATGGCGGTTCTCATGGAACATCTTGAACAAAAGGCCTTTCATGGGGTAGGGGTGTTTGGAGTGCTTGCGGATAAGGATTTTCAATCCATGATGGAGATGCTGAAAAAGGCCTGCAGCCGTGTCTATATCGCCCCGGTCGTGTCGGACCGGTCGTGGGGGCCCGCCGAGATGACCGGGTGCCTCGACGGAGAGCGGGTGGTCTGGTGCGAGACCGTTACCCGGGCCTTTCAACAGGCCTTTGCCACGGGTGAAGCGGTCGTGGTCACCGGATCGTTCTATACCGTAGGCGAAGTCAGGGAAGCCCTGGTATGCACAGGTTTCTGATCCTTCTTCTCGCCGGTATGTTCCTGCCTGCCCATATCGTTGCCCAGGTTCTCGACGTGGAGGCAGAGAAGGTCGTGCGGCGCGGGGACAGGATCGAGGCCTCGGGCAGGGTCGTGGTCCGGGGCGAGGGCATCCTGCTCAGGGCGAACTACGTGGTGCTCGACACCGTGACCGAGGACATCTGGGCCACAGGCGACTGCCATCTGGAGGAAGAGGGCGGTGAGATGGATGCCCATGTCCTCTACTATAACAACCGCAGGAAGGACTTACGCCTCGAGCAGGGGTCGGTCTTCGTCTATGCAGATCCCATAGTCATCTCCGGCCGGACCATTGTCCGCTACGGAGATGATGTGTACGAAGGCGAGGGCATCTCCTACACGCCGTGCCTGGGGAAGCCGCCGGACTGGTCCATCGCCGCAGGCACCCTCAATGCGCCTCTGGAAGGCTACGGGAGTGTATACAACGCCCGGTTCAGGGTCCGGAACATCCCCATCCTCTACGTCCCCTATCTCCTGTTCCCGATCAAGCTTGAGCGCCAGTCCGGGCTCCTGTTCCCCGGGTTCGGCCATTCCACCGACACCGGCTACCGGACGGAGATTCCCCTGTATATCGTGCTCGGCAGAAGCATGGATGCGACGATCACCCCCACGCATCTCAGCGACCGCGGTCTCCTGTGGGCGGGAGAGTTCCGCTATCGCCTCGACGAGGAAAGAGAGGGTTTCATCTACGGGGAGAGCCTGTTTGACAAACGGGGCGGCGAGGTGATGGAAGGCGGGGTCGAGGACAGGATTCCGGATCACCGGTGGCTCTTGAAGGCCCGGCAGACCGGAGGCAGCCTCACGTGGGACATCAATCTCGTCAGCCATGCGGACTACCTGCGCGACATCGGGCCGTTCTATGGAGACGAGCAGGAGTGGAAGGACTCCGCAACCGCTGCCGGGTTCGAAAACGACGAGGACTTGGAGGAGCTGGTCTCCCGCGTCCAGTGGAACGTTTCCAACCGGAGGTTCAGCGCGAACCTCTCGGGCCAGTGGAAACAGGATCTCACCGTCGAGGACAACGACAGGACAATGCAGGAGCTGCCACGGCTCAGGGCCCGCATGAGGCCGCAGAAGATTCCCCGTACCCCGGTTCTGGTCACCTCGGACCTGACCACGGTGCGCGTGTATTCCCGGGACTGGATCGAGGCGGTCAAGAACGACGGAGAGATCGAGTTTTCGTGGCCCATAAGCCTCTATCCGTATCTCACGGTTCTGCCCTCGTTCACCGAGATCTATCGGGACACCTTCATCACCGATCACCGGGAGGTGTTCGAAGACGACACCTTCCGCGAGCACTGGCAGGAGCGCAGCGTTCTCCTGACCACCGCCCTCTACAGCGAACGGTTTCTCGGCGGGCTGTATCACCAGGCGGTGCCCAGCGTCTCGTGGGTCTACCTGAGCCGCTACGGCGGCAACTATGACCGGACCGAACCCCTGGACATCTTCCCCGCCCTCCTGGGGGAAGAAGACTGGGAAAAGGAATTCGACATGAACCTCTCCCTGGAAAACTATGTGCGCGACCCGTCCGGAAGGTCGCTTGCCGAGCTCACCATAAGCCGCAGCTACAGTTATATCGACGACGACTGGAACTTTTTCGAGGCCAGGGTGAGGCTGAACCCGGTTTCCTGGTTCAGCGCAGAGCACACCAACAGGTTCGGCAGGGAGCCGTTCCGCGCCTATGCCTCCCACGAGCACTGGAGCAGGCTCACGCTCAGGGACGCCCGGGGAGACGAGCTGTATGCCGCCGAGGAGTATGTCCGTCCGGCAGTCAACGATCGGGAGCGGTCCGGGGATGCGACCAAGTCGGCCTACGCGGGCGTGAACGCCAAGCTGATCGGCGGGTTCTCCGCCCGCTACGAGATCGAGTATGATTATCTCGACCGGAGATACGACCACTCCCGGCAGGGCATCTCCTATGCATCCCAGTGCTGGAGCGTGGATCTCTACCGGGAGGTGGAGCCGAGCGAGGGGGAGAGACCCCGGGAGACGACCATCAGCCTGCTCGTCAATCTCCTGGGCTTCGGACAGATCGTCAGTGCGGAGCAGGAATTCGAGGCAGACCCATGATCCCTTCCCGTGAATGGGCAGTGAAGCTCATGCATGACCGGGGCATGCCCCCGCACATCATCCGCCACAGCCATGCAGTCAGTCTGGTGGCGGTCAGCGTGGCTTTCACGCTTAAGAAGGCCGGGTTCGAGGTAGACATGCGCCTGGTGGACAGGGCGGCACTTCTGCATGACATCTGCAAGGCCGACAGCCTGCTCAACGGCGGAGACCATGCCCTCATGGGGAGGCGGCTCATGGAGGAACACGGGTATCTGCGCATCGGGGAGATCGTGGGCCAGCACGTCCGGCTCGAGTCCATGGAAGTGAACGAGGCCATGGTAGTCAACTACGCGGACAAGAGGGTGATGCACGACCGGGTGGTATCTCTCCAGAAGAGGTTTCTCGATCTCATGGACCGCTACGGGAAAAACGAGCAAAGCATGCAGCGGATTCTAAAGCACTATGCGGATGCGTCAGAGGTGGAGCGGATTCTGGTACGGAGCTCTGGTCTCGAGCCCGGGTGGCTGAATCACTTAAATCTGATAGCGGGTGATCACGCGCTCGATGGCGGAGAGGGTCTCCTGTGAGAGAACGGCCCGGTCGAAGAGGAGCGCGAGCACGTAGATCTTGAAGGGATAGACCAGGACGAGCCGGTTCAGATCGATGAAGGTGACCTTCTTCGGTGTGGAAGAGGTCAGGCTGCCCAGGTTCTCCGTGAGGTTGAGAAAAAAGGCGGTCACGTAGGGCAGGTCGATATCTCCCGCGATCTTGCCGCTCTGGTACAACACCTCGTTCTCGGAGGTGATGACCGCCACGCCCGTGCATTCCGGCAGCGACGAGATGTTTTTCACCGCGATGCGCGTGGGCTCGTCGATGAGCGTGATGTCGCTGCTGTCGATCTCGCCCTTTTCCAGGGCAAGGCTCATCTCGTCGGCCTTTCTCATGCCCTCGATGAGCAGGTATTCCCAGTTGGTGTTGATGGTAACCCTCGGCGCCTTCATCCCGCCCATGAACCGGAAGCTCCCGCTCGACCATGAGAGGATGCTGAACAGCGCCTCCTCCCCATCGACAGCACCGATCTCGGCATGGGTGATCTGGCCGTCCTCGAAAAAGATACACCCCTCGCGCTGATCCTTGCGGATGTAGAGCGCCGTGGTGACCTGGCTCAGGCAGTTCATCTGGATGAGGTCGGGCAGCTGAAGCCCGGTCATGCTCCCGTCGAACCCGCGCGCGCTGTCTTCCCTGAGGGCCTTGAGGATGAGGCCACGCATCTGCTCGATCTCAAAGGGTTTCTCGATATAGAACAGAGAGCCCCTTGCCTTGGCCTTGGCCTTGATCTCGGACGAGCCGTATGCGGTCATGATGATGACCTTGGTGGCAGGCTTTTCTTCCTTGATCTTCAGCAGCACGTCGAGACCGTTGATACCGGGAAGCCTGATGTCGAGCACGACCAGGTCGAAGGGTCCTCTTCTCCGCATGAGATCGAGCGCGGTCTCACCATCGTTGGCAGTGGTCACCTCGAAGGTGTCGCGGTCGTTGGACAGGGACTTCGCCAATGACCAGGTCAAGGTCTCTTCGTCGTCGACTATCAGTACCTGCTTGGGCATATTATCTGCTCCCGAGCTTCTCAAGGGCTATCTTCAGTGATGTTTTCAGCCGGAAAAACGAGTCTGCGAGGCTCGCCATGGACTTGCCGCCCGCCGGTGAGAGCTCTGCGTCGAAATCGCCGAGGCTGAGCTGCTCGAAGGCCTTTGTCGCCCGGTTCAGGGGCCTCGAGGTCATGAAGACGATGATCAACGGAAAGACGACCGCGAGGACCAGCCCCCCGACAAGGTACGCCATCAGGGCGACCTTGAGAGACTTGACGCTCCTACCGATCTGGGCATCCTGCTGGGAAATGAGGCCCTGTTCCCACGATCTGGGTTTGAACCCCAGAAGAGTCCGGTTCCGGGAAAGCGGGGCGACCGCCACCATGTATTCTCCCGTCTTCACGGTATCGCGCGTGGACTTCTTGATCGCGGCGAGGACGGGCGCCGCCTCGTCAAGCAACTGCGGGACGGCGTGGATCTTTTTTCCGGCGTGATCCTGGTTGGTGGAGTTCATGATCACCAGGTTCGCGTTGTTCACGATAAGGACCTCTCCCCACGAGGCCGGCAGAGGGGCCTCGGTGAGCTTCTCGATGTCCATGCTCATCATTGCCCAGGAGAGGATATCGGAATTTTCCTTGTACAGCCGATCTTCCAGCACGGAGAGCTCGAGATCACCGACTACCTCCATCTGGGTGTGGACAAAGAAGGCCGAACCCAGGAGAAAAAACAGGAAGCAGCAGAAGGCGACTGCGAACGATACGATCTTCATGGGATTATATTTCCTCCGTATTGATCCAGTCGGTCATGGTATCGAGAAACTGCAGGGACATGGTTTCGCTGGGAATCTTGTTCGAAATGGTTTCGATGAGCGCGGCCTTCTGTTCGAGATCGTCCGCCAGGAGATCCAGGCCCATGTCCTGGGCCGTTTCGATGATGATGAAGGGCGCCACCGGGCCTATCGCCTTGGTGAGATCGTCTTTCAATGCCCTCATGAAAGGGGTTTCCGGGAGATCGACCATATCGGCTGGGGATTCCGCCTCGGAGGGGTAGGCCTCATGAAGCAGGCCCGATTTCACGAGGGTATAGAATACCTTCATGGTGTCGGACACACCCAGGCCGGTGTTCTGGGCGACGTCGGCAATGGTTTTTTTCCCATCGATCTGGGAAAGGATCTTCCACTGAATGGATTTGAGCACGATCTCCTTTTCCTTTATCTCGGGGTCGAACGAATAGACGATCGTGCTCGAGGGAATGAGCGAGACCACGCGGTCCATCTGCCTGATGCGGTTTGTGGCCTCGGCAAGGATCTCGTCGACCGAGAGCTCCACCGTGACGGCATCCGGCATCTCGTCCACGCTGAACCGGTACTCGCCCGAGGTCCATACCGCGAGCTCGTAAACGGCCTTTGCTCCCTGCAGAGCGCCGCACTGGGCATGGATGATCTCCCCGTCGCGGAAAAAGATGCTGCCCGACTGGGAGCCGTTGCTCAGAGAAAGCCTCCCGGAGCGTTTCCCCAACGAGAGTATCTTGACAATCTCCGGGCACCGCGTGGTGTCCAGGCCGCCGCTGATATCCTGGTTCATCTAAAACTTCTCCTTCGCGAGGTTCGCAATGACCAGCTTCCCGGTCATCCTCACCAGGGCGAGGTTCACGCGGGTGCTCGACAGCACCATGAGCATGGTCATGCCGTTTGTGAAAACGGTCAGCACTAGGTCTTCAAAGAATATCTCCATGGTATTGCCGGGCCTCTTCCGGGCCTGCATCAGGTCGTCGTAGAGCAGCTTGATCTGCTTTTTGGCCCCGGCAAACCGGTGCTTTGACGGGAGCTTGATCTGCATGGTTCTGTCCCGCGCGAGCACATATCCATGAACACCTGAAATTTTCAGAAGATCTTTAATCGTGCCCTTCATATTTATTGATCTATCGGCTTGTCCTGCTGCTTTCTTTACCCTTGACGGCACTGGGGCGACATTCATACTTTAAAGTGTATAACCGATAAAGAGACTATTGAAGAACCTACAAAAGGAGCACAGGGATGCGCTACTTTCGCATAATATTCAGCACATTGATTGGCACGCTGGTCAGAAGATTCACCTTCTTCGAGAAGAAAAGCCTTCGCTCGATCGATCTCTCGGATCTGATCACCCGGGACTTTCAGCAGTTCACTGATCGGAATGCTATGGCGGACGACTTCAGAAGCTTTTCCAACACCGACGATTACAACAGGGATTTTCTGTCCATCTTCCAGAGCTTTAAAAAAGATTTTTATCTGGATTACTCTCAGAAGGACGGCCATTTCCGGGTTTAGTCGTTTCCCTGTTTTTTGCTGTTTCCCTGACCTGATAAGACCTTAAAGTTCTTCCCTGAACCGGCGGGCCTTCGTTCGGCTCGAGAACAGACTGGTCCGTGCAGCTTGGGCGCATGCTTATTTCAGGCGGATGCCTCTTTCGCGAAGCGGTCCGGTCGCTCCGGGCGGCTTCGACCGACTGGCTTATCAGGTGAATGATTGACTTGTGTTCGGAGGCGATCTCGCCTATATGATCAGGTAAATAGAGGGAATCGACTGTCACAAGGGGTGAGGGCGTGCCATGGACCGCATAGAGGAAATCATTGAGGAGAGCATACAGATTCACAGCCGTCTCTCGGGACTGGTTCCGGAAATAGGCAGAGCCGCGCGAATGATGATCGACGCGATTGCCGGTGACAAGAAAATCATGTTCGCCGGCAACGGCGGCTCGGCGGCCGATGCCCAACACCTGGCCGCGGAGCTCGTGAACCGGTTTCAGAAAAACCGTCAGCCCATCGCGGGTCTGGCGCTGACCACCGACACCTCGGTCATCACCTCGGTGGGCAACGACTTCTCGTTCGACGAGATCTTTTCCAAGCAGGTCAGGGCCCTGGGCAGGGAAGGGGACGTGCTGGTGGGCATATCCACCAGCGGCAACTCCGGAAACATCATCAGGGCTCTCGACGAGGCAAGGTCCATGGGGATTTCGACGGTAGCGCTCGCCGGCATGGGAGGGACGATAC
Organism: Deltaproteobacteria bacterium; assembly: GCA_018433085.1. Taxonomy (GTDB): domain Bacteria; phylum Desulfobacterota; class Desulfomonilia; order UBA1062; family UBA1062; genus Phosphitivorax. The sequence goes on from JAHDRW010000054.1 coordinate 29,679, forward strand.
GCGAACACGCGGAATGCACGCTCGCCGTACCCTCCCGGAGCACGCCGAGGATTCAGGAGGCGCACATCCTCATCGGCCACATCCTCTGCGAAATGATTGAAGATGCATCGATTCGGATCGTTTGACTTCCTCATGCATCAATACTATAGTCAGCATAGTAAAACATACCTGCGCAATACGAACACGCCATGGGGGCGTAATGGGTTCGACGGGGGTGGTTGAAGTACAAGGAGCATGCCGAGGTCTGCTACCTCGTAAAACAGGCAGAAAACCAATAAGTGCCGACGATTATTCATACGCACTGGCTGCTTAGAGCAGCCACGTCCTGTTGACGCCTGCTCATCGGCATCAGTCACGGACGTCAAACAAAGATGAGCACACCCGGCAGCTTTCGCCTCTTGGGCTGACGGGTTACACAAAGGGGCCGGGACATGGGAAGCCTGTCTGTGGGCCGACCGTGTCTGGGACTCAAATACACAGACTAAGCATGTAGCCGCCTTGTGCTGAAGGCCTTCGGACGGGGGTTCGATTCCCCCCGCCTCCATCCTACGCTCGCTCGATTCGCGATAAGGCTACGGATGACAGGCATCCTGTTTCAGCAACCAATGACAGGCGTTGCTGGAAGCGAGCAAGGATTTGCCTCGTCCGGTTTTCGGCATCGCTGTACGACTCTTTCGTCAACTGTCTGGAAAACCAGATGGTGGAGGCGCGCGAACAAAGCGAGCAGGTCATCCGGAGTTACGTGCTGGACAAACAGCACGAGCACGGCCTGAACGAGCGCCGGGCCAAGGCGCTGAGCAACCTCATCCAGCACGGCAAAATTACCATCCAGAATCTCGAGGCGTTTTGCCCGACCGCCAACCTCCGCAGCCTGCGGCGGGATCTGAAGGGGATGCTCGACAAGAACCTGGTTTCCGCCCAAGGAGCGACTAAGTGGACAAATTGACCCACGCCGGACTGACGTGGCTGCGTTATCTGCGGAATCGGCTCGGCGAGCGGACCCACTTATTGGCCTTTGACGTCTGGGAGATTCCGGTGGGCAAATCCGCGCTGGTGGAGGTCTCCCCGTCGCTGTGGAGCAAGAGCTGTTAATGGGAGGGCCGAACGCCCGACCGGCATGACGCCTATGTAGCTGTGGCCTGGCTGCGGCAGGTTGACACGTATGGTAGCCCCGGCAAATTTCTCAAGCCCGACACGCTGCCCTGCAAATACCACGTTGGCCGGGTCGGATGAATTGCACCGGGCGGCGGAGAAGGTCGAAGCCTTACCGGCCCTGGACGATGCTGTTCATGAAGGTCGGGGCCTTCCGAGGCACGACCGGTCCTCGTGCCCGTGCCTGTTATTCGAACAGGTAGACCGCCCCGCCGGAGGCGATGCTGTTGTCACCCTGGTCCCCGTCAACCCCGGTTGCATTGCTGGCTTCACCATATGCTCCTACGGCGAACGTGCCGCCGGAAAGGGTGACGCTCGTGCCGAAGAAGTCGCCTGCCTCGGTATTCGAGGCCTTGATGTATGCCTTCTGGGCCCAGGCAGCGCCGTTTCGGGTGAACAGATAGACTGCTCCGCTACCTGATGCGCTGTTGTCGGCCTCGTCCCCGTTTACCCCGGTGGCATTGCTCTTTTCAACAGATGCTCCCACGGCGAGCGTGTCGCCGGAAAGGGATATGCTCCGGCCGAACCGGTCTTCCTGATCCGTATTCGAGGCCTTGAGGTATGTTTGCTGGTCCCAGGTCGTGCCGATCCGGTCGAAGATATAGACCGCCCCGCTATCGGGGGCGCCGACGTTAGCCTGGTCACCGTCAATCCCTGTGGCACCGCTGTCTTCACCATATGCTCCCACGGCGAGCGTGCCGCCGGAAAGGGAGACGCTCGTGCCGAAGTAGTCGCCTGCCTCCGTATTCGGGGCCTTGATGTATGCCTGCTGGACCCAGGCCGTGCCGCTTCGAGTGAAGATATAGACCGCCCCGCTGTCGAGGGCGCTGTTGTCGTCCTCGTCCCCGTGTATTCCCATGGCCTTGCTGTCTTCAAACATTGATCCAACGGCGAGGGTGTCGCCGGAAAGGGAGACACTATAGCCGAAGCAGTCCCCCCACTCGGTATTCGAAGCCTTGATGTACGCCTCCTGGGAGAGGTAGGTTGCCGTGATGGTGTAGGTCTTTGTGGTGATGCCGTCTGCCGCGGTCACGATAATCGTAATCGTGTTCGGGCCCGGGTCAAACGCTATCTCCTGGGACGCCTGTCCGGACGCCACATCTGCCCCGTTCACCGTTATCGTTGCCTCTGCATTCGAGGCCGACGGAGTGATACTGACGGATGACTCCACGACAAACATCATGGCATAGGAAAGTGTGTCGGGGGAAAAGTCCGGGTTTATCGTCCCGCTTGAAAGCTCAAGCGCTGCCAGGTCCGCATTGGTTCTTGCCGCATCGCCTCCGCTGCTTCCGCCTCCGCAGCCGATAAAGAGAGCAAGGATGAAAAGGATGAGACAGTGTCTGGAAGCACGGATGAACCGTTCGGTAGGCATGGGAATCTTCTCCTCAAACCAAAGACGTAATCAAATAGTATATTGGTACTTTCCCTGGTTTACAATACAAATGAAAATTATTCCCTGAACGTTCCGGATGCATTATTTAAGCGACTGTTTAGATAGGGAATAAATTAATGCACCGGGTGGAGAAGCCGGGAGCATGGTCTAAGTATCCAAGGTTTATTACTATTGGAAAAGAAAGCAGAAGCATGAGGCAGTGATAAGGCTGGTGACGGTCCAGGTGCATCAGGCACGATCTTGTGAGATGCCCCGGTTCTTCCGCCCTCTCTGGACCACCTTCACGAGGTGTCATGGTCTCCTCGCGGGCGGAAGGGAACCTCTCCCAGCACTTCTTCCGCGTGTTTCATCTCGCGTACCAGGAAAATGTTGAGAAAGGTGCGGATGAAGGCGATGACGCCCAGTTTGCCGATCTGGCTCCAGGTCGGAGAAACGGCGGTCCCGAGGATGTCGGCAGCGAGCTGGAATTCCAGGGCGAGAACCAGATAGCGTGAAAAAAGCAGGCGGATCCTCAGGTACCTCTGCAGGTCCTTGATTCCCCTGAGGCGGACCAGTCTAGCAAAGGTAGTCGCTACCCCTACCGCAACGATCAGGGCGGCTATGGCCTCGATGGGCACTACCAGCAATTCGGCAAAGGTTCTCAGGGTGGGCTCCAGGGTTTCCATAGAAGTTCCTTACCTCCGGACCCGGGAGAGGCCGGTCCCCCGTGAGGGATCCGGACCTGAACCGCCCGGGACGGTCAATCTGCCGGAACCGCGCCACCGGCCCTGCAGCCGGAATATGTCTCCCTTTTACTCGTAGATGATCGCCGCCGGGGAATCGGCATGCTGCTCCGACAGTACCGACATGATATCGTGAGCCGGCTCGCCCCGTTCGAGGAGATCGGCCATGAGCTTCATGGCAGGCCCTGCATGCCGGAAAAACGCCCGGTATCCCGCGCACAAATAGTTCAGGCCGGCTTCTCCATAAGGGCTCACCACAAAGCGGTTTCTCGGACATTCTCCGTTACAGATGGAAAGAAAGGAACACTCCCGGCAAGACCGGGGAAGCGTGTCCCGCTTGTCGGAAACGAACTTGAGCCGCCTCTCGGAAGACAGGAGGTCAAAGAGAGGGCTTTTCAGGATATTCCCCAGAGAATGACCAGGCTCGACGAAACGATCGCACGGATACACGTCTCCGTTGTGATCCAGGACGATTCCTCCGCCGCAGTCAGGAGCAAGGACGCTTGCTGCGTCCGGTCGGCCGAGAAGACCGGCCAGGACCTCTTCGAAGTTCAGGACAATGACGGTCCCCATGTCCCGGGCGGACCATTCATCGAAGATCTCCGTGAGAAAACGGCCCCACTGGTGCGGGCGCACCGAGAAGTCCGTTACGGAATCACCCTGATGATGAACGCCATCCCGGGTTCTGTGAACCAGGGGAATAAATCGAATCTGCCCGGCCCCGAGCTCGTCCCGGAAAAACCGGTAGACCGGGAGGGGATACTGGCCGTTCCTGCGGCTCACCCTGCACATAATCCCGAAGCGTATCCGGTGCTTCTGGAGCATTCGTAACGCCTCCAGGGCCCTGTCAAAGGTTCCGCGCCCCTCTTTGTCTCTGCGATAATTGTCGTGCAGCTCTTGCGGTCCGTCCATATCCAGATCGACGAGGAAATCGTGCTCATGGAGCAATCCACACCACTGATCGTCGAGTAGCAGCCCATTGGTCTGGAGGGTGTTCTCGACTCGGGTGCCCGGCCTCCCATAACTTTTCTGGAGCTCGATGGTTTGCCTGAAGAACTCGATCCCGCTGAGCATCGGTTCCCCTCCCTGCCAAACGATACGCACGAGAGGTCCCCGGTGCACACCAAGCACCTGTCGTATGAATGATTCATGCACGAGTTCCGTCATCCTGAAGCCGCTCTGAGGCTCCGGGTGTGCTGTTTCAGGGCAGCTACAGTAATCACAGCAGAGGTTGCAGGAGGCACCCGAAGGTCTGCATATGATACGGAATGTCTGGGGAACTGGAGTGTCTGCCATTTTTATCCTCCGGTATGTATTCAGATGACCTTAAAAAGGGGTATGCCCATGTTTCGAGGAGAACGATCCAATCATCACCCTGGATTCCTCCCTGGCCGTTTCATTCTCCGGCGAGCGGGAAGACCCTCTGTGTGTTGCAGGTGAAAGCCTGCACCGGCAAGAGGGTCTCCGGGCGCCGGTTCCATTGTTTCCATGAATCCTCCTTCACGTCCGCTGCAGAGGACTTTGAAGGAGGGACACATTCCACGCCGCTTGCGGATTCAATAAGGTCCAGGGCTTGCCCTGGGGTCCACACCAATGATCATTGCGCTCATGGATGGTCCGCAATTTGGGCATCGCCGGAGGGAAGGCGGGCGAACTGTACGCCGCCGCTCAGAAAAGACCGTTCGCGGCGGTGGAGTCCGGAAGAGACGAGAGTGCGCTGAGGCCCGTATCGAAAGGAAGCGCTCCTGAGACCCTTCGGCACCCGGAAAGGAAAAACGGCAGAAGACCGCCGCTGTAAGGCCCGCAGAACCCGGGGCCAATACGAACAGCCGGCGCGCGGGTATTTCCGGAGCACCGGAGGGCAACCCCCGTCTTCAACTCAACGATATATCGAAAAGATTTTTTCATGGGGAAAAACCTCTTCCGCATTCTCCAATCGGCAACTGCTTCACAAGCAGCGTGCCCTTTTTCCTCTATGAGAAGAAAATCACAGCGGCCGTGACGGCTCGATGTTCATAAGACTTTATGTACTCCCAAGCACGATCTTATCAAGGCCGCTCCTGAAGCGGAAACGGGGCACTACACCGGGGAGCCCCGGTCGGAGAGACCCCCCATTGGCCTACCGATTTGTGCATGGAAGCGCATTACGAAATATCAAAGGGTCGTTTCATCCAAAAAGTTTTCAGGGAGGCTTTTTATGGAACACGTAGATGTCGCGGTGATCGGAAGCGGGCAGGGCGGGGTCCCGTTTGCCGTGGAGATGGCCTCTCGGGGCAGGAAGGTGGTGCTTTTCGAGAGGAGCCGCTACGGCGGGAGCTGTATCAACTGGGGATGTACACCGTCCAAGGCGTTTCTGGCATCGGCCCATGCGGCGGGCAGGGCGCGCGAGGCCGCCAGGCTCGGTGTGCGGACACGGGTGGAAGTGGACTTCACGGAAGTGATGGAGCGTGTGCGCGGCATACGCGACAGATTCACCCGGTCGACACAGGACAGACTCGAGAGGGCCGGCGTGCAGACTATCCGTACCGAGGCGTCCTTTACGGGCAGTGGGAGCGTGCGGGCGGAAGACCGGGAATACGAGGCGCCACTGATCGTGATCGATACCGGGAGCATGCCCGTGGTGCCACCGATACCCGGGCTCAGGGAGGGGCCGTTTTTCACCTACCGAAGCTTATGGGATATGGAGGTCCTTCCGGCCCGCACGCTGATCCTCGGCGGAGGCTATACCGGACTCGAGCTGGGCCAGGGACTCGCCCGGCTGGGGAGTTCGGTGCACATCATCGACGTGAACGAGAGGATCCTCGGGAGAGAGAGCCCGGATGTCGGCAGACTATTGACCGGGACCCTGGAAAAAGAAGGAATAGAGTTTTCCCTGGGAAAGACCGTGGAAAAGGTGGAGTACGATCGGGACATTGTACACCTGCATCTGGGAGGTGGTGAGGTGCTTGCCGGGAACGCGCTGCTGGTGGTTACGGGTATACAACCCAGCACCGACGCCCTGAATGCCCGAGAGGCAGGGATCGCGTTGGATGAAAAGGGATATGTCGTGGTCGACGAGCACCTGAAGACCAGCCGCGAAGGGGTGTATGCCGTGGGCGAGGCCGCGGGGCAGCCGGCCTTTACCCATGTCTCCTGGGAAGACCACCGGAGGCTGCTGGCAGTCCTGTCAGGGGAGGAGCGGACCCGGGACGACCGGGTTCTGGCGTATGCGGTGTTCACCGAGCCCCAGGTGGCAAGGGCGGGGTACAATCTGGAGCAGGCACGGCAGAAAGGAATTCGGGCGAGGAAAGCCCTCGTGCAGTTACGGGATATCGCACGGGGCGTTGAATGGGGCCAGGAGCAGGGCTTTTATGAGATGGTGATAGAGGAGGGGACCGACAAGATCATCGGCGCGACCATGGTGGGGTACGAGGTGAGCGAGCTGATTCATGTATTCGTGGACCTGATCGAGGCCGGTGCAGACCGGCGGTTGCTGGAAAAGGCACAGCACATCCACCCGACCTATGCGGAAGGCATCCCTACGCTTGCGCGGATGTTTGGGAGGGCGGAGCGAGACTGAGCGGAAAGGGGAGGTTTCCTGAATCCATCGCATGCACCGCTTCCGCGATCTTTCCATTTGAAAAAGCCTGCTGACGGAGGCCGGATCGATCGTCAAGGTCTCCGGCGATCCGCAGGCCTGAAGCGACCGCGATCGTACGAGTCTATCCACCGGATGAAAATCCGGGATACAGGGCCATCCCGCCATCGACGAATATGGTGGCGCCGTGCACATAGTCGGATTCGTCCGATGCGAGCCACACCGCCACGCTGCCGATATCACGGGGCTCGCCGATCCGGTTTAAGGGGATGAGCTTAAGGAGCGACTCCAGGGCTGCAGGGTCTTCCCAGGACTCCCGGTTGATATCGGTCCGTATGGCCCCGGGCGCGATACCGTTGACCCTGATACGGTCCCGGGCCACCTCCTGGGCCAGGCTCTTCATGAACTGCATGAGCCCTCCCTTGGATGCGGCATAGTTGCAGTGGCCCGACCAGGGGATAACCTGGTGTACCGAGCTGATAAAGATGATTTTCCCCGCCGCGATGGAACGTTCAGGTATCAGCCCGCGGCGCCGGAACTCGCGCACTGCCTCCCGCGAGCAGAGGAAGGCGCCCGTGAGGTTCACATCGATCACCGCTTGCCACTCCTGGAAGGTCATCTCGTGCACCGGGGCATCCCGCTGAATGCCGGCATTGTTGACCAGGATATCCACCGTGCCGAATTCCCGGACTGCACTGGCGAACATGACCTCGACATGGTCTTCCCGGCTCACATCCGCTTCCAGAACGAGCGCATCGGTTCCCTTTGACCGTATTTCCCGGACCACTTCCTCTGCCGACGCCCGGTCCCGGATATGGTTCACAACGACCCGTGCGCCTTCGTCCGCCATGGCCAGCGCTATCCCTCTGCCGATTCCGGAAGAGGCCCCTGTCACCAGGACCACCTGGTTCTTCAGACGGTCTACGCAGGCCAGTCGGCTGACAGATTTCATCCCGCCCCCTCCCGCATGTGTTGTCGCGGTTGCCCGTTGATGGAAGTACCACAGGGAAACACGCGGGGACACCCCGCTCCCCGGAGGCCTTCAGGAATGATGATAACGTGCGTCAGGAGCTTGACAAGGGAATGCTTAAGATGCGGCCTGGGGCGTCGTAAGGGTTGGGGGCCGATGATCAGGCGGTCCGGCTTTTCACCCGCACATATGCAGGCAGGATGGAGTCGCCGCTCTGGAAGATCAGTATGGAGGGGCCGGTGATCAGGACGTTGCACGCCTGGGCGCTCAAGGGAAAGACCCGGGGCACGCCCAGCGTAAAGGCGGGTTCGTAGCCGAACCTCTGGGTGAGAAATTGCCCGCATATGACATTGAGGAGTTCCTTCACCGCATCGACAACCATCTCCTGGAGCAGGTCCCTGCTCTCGTCAACACCCAGAATCCGCGAGGCGAGATCGGCCGCAAGGCTGTTTTCCATGAGCAGGCCGAGCTCTCCCGACGACGGGCCTTCAAAGGTGATGTGGGCGTGCATGGGTGCCTGGTCGAAGCGGGGAGGATCCTCGGGCCTTATCACCCATACCCGGGTTGCCGCCATATCGTTCAGGACCGAGATGACGGCGTTTTCCATCGCCCGACTGGAAAGGAGATTGTCAACGGCCAAGCATCACCTCGCGCACCACGGTTCTGATCTGCTCCGGGGTGAAGGGCTTCCGGACATAGGCCCGCACGCCCTTGCTCTGAAGGTATTCCTTGCGGCTCACGCTACCGTCGGTGGAGACCATTATGATGGGGATGCCCTTGAGCGCCGGATCGTCCGCCATGCTCTCCACGAGCTCCACTCCGTTCATCACCGGCATGTTGATATCCGCGAACACCAGGTCGATTGACTCGGTTCTGAGGGTATCGAGGGCCTCTTTGCCGTTCGATGCATCGAACACACTCTGGATCGGGGCGCCGCTTTCTCCCAGGGCCTTCATGAGGACCGCCTTCACCACATTGGAGTCATCGACGATAAGAATTTTCCACTTCATACCCGTCTCTTATACATCTTCTCTCGCACTGCAAGACGCCTTTCCTATTCTATTTCGGTAAATGAAAAATATTCTTGAGAACAACTCCCGGATACCCCTGACGGAAAAACCGCTCCCTGCGCCCTCGTGACGCCTGCCTGCATGTTTGGACAACGGGCGTTGCAGGCAGGAAGCATTCCATGCCGGCATTCCCAAGATGCCTCATGGAAGCTCATCTTCCCGATATTTGATGCCTCTTGTGAAAACACACTACACCGTTATCATCACTCTTACGAGCCATCTGTACCTCTGATAAGGATAGTTTCCTCCCTTACCCAAACGGAGATGCTCATGGCTCGTAACATCCTTGCTCAAGAGATGCCGGGACAAGGAGATCAGGAGCCTCATCCTGCAATTGTCTCAGCCGTTCACCCGATGCAGCGGTCCCGTTGCGCCGACACGAAGAAACACCCGATTCAGGGAGAATCGCCAGGCACGGGTGGGCACACATTCCCGATACAAAAGGGAGAACGATTATGAACGAACATCATACCACGTCCGCGGAGCCGGTGCTGGACCTCCCGGGAAAACCCACCACGCTCTGGTTGAATACCACGCCGGATACGGATTTTCCCGCGCTCGACAGGGATCTCAGGGTGGACACCCTCGTCGTCGGCGGAGGCATCGCCGGGCTGACAACCGCCATGATGTTGCAGGAGGCTGGGTCGAGCACGGCCGTGATCGATTTCAGACGTATCGTTACCGGCGTGACGGCCCATACCACCGCGAAGGTCACCTCCCTGCACGGTGACATCTACCGTACCCTGATCATGCACTTCGGCCGGGAGGGTGCGGGCATATATGCCGAGGCGAATCAGGCAGCCATCGAAAAGATCGCGGCCCTCATCGAAAGAGAGGGAATAGATTGTGAGTTCAGTCGATCATCGGCCTATACGTATGCCGTGGATGACCTCCAGGAGCGGAGAATCGAAGAAGAGGTGAAGGCGGCCGAGAGCATCGGCCTTCCGGCATTTTACGTCCAGGACACCTCGCTTCCCTTTCCTACCCGTGCCGCGGTTTGTCTCAGGGACCAGGCGCGGTTTCACCCCAGAAAATACCTGCTCGGCCTGGCCGTGAAATATACCGGCGCCGGAGGGCTGATCTTCGAGAACACCCGTGCCCTGGGCGTCCGGAAAGACGGGGGAAACACGACGGTCATGACCGACAGGGGTCCGGTCAGGGCGCGTAATGTCGTGATCGCCACGAATTTTCCGGTCTACGATCCCACCTTCATGTTTGCCCGGATGCATCAGAAGCGCTCGTATGTTCTGGGGGTGCGGGTCAACTATCCGACCCCTGACGGCATGTTCATCAGCATCGAGGAGCCCTTTCACTCCATCCGCTCCCACCCCGGGGCAGAGGGCGATATCCTCCTGGTGGGCGGGGAGATGCATCGGACCGGACACGCGAGCGATACGGCCGGACTCTACAAAAGACTCGAGGGCTTCGCGCGCAGTCATTTCGACGTAGGCTCCATAGAATACCGCTGGTCCACCCAAGACAATGTAACCACGGATATGGTGCCCTATATCGGCGTTCCCTCGCCCATGCACAAAAACATATTTATCATCACCGGGTTCGCCGGGTGGGGAATGACCCACAGCATGGTGGCGGCCACGATCGTCACCGATGCCGTGCTCGGGCGCAGAAATGACTGGAGCGATCTGTACAATCCGTTCCGCTTCAGGCCGAGCAGTGCGTACACCTTTTTCGAGCAGAATTTCCACGTGGCAAAGACCTTTGTGAAAGACCGCTTCACCTCCACCCCGGAAAAGTTCGAAGGAAAGAGGATCGCGCAGGGGCAGGGCGGGGTCTTTGCCGTGGACCGTGACAAGGTGGGGGTGGCCAGGGACCGAGAAGGCCATGTCCATGCGGTTTCCCCCATTTGTACCCACATGGGATGCGTGGTGAGCTGGAACAATGCCGAGCAATCCTGGGACTGCCCCTGTCACGGGTCTCGTTTCAATGCGGACGGACAGGTAATCCATTCACCGGCGAAAACCGACTTGAAAAAAAAGTCCCTGAAAGACATCCCATCGGAAGAGAGCTGAAGAGGATGAAAAGATCTGAAGGGAGAATGTACGCAGGCTCGATGGATCGTCCTATGCGTACGCTGTTTGGAAGACGGAAGGGGTGGGTCTTATTCGTTACCGCCTGCGGCTGGAGCAAGGTCCGGGGCCTGCCCATGGGTTGATTCCTTTGATCACGGGCACCCCTCGTTTACGAAAAGGTGTCTCTGAGAGCGGGTATTCCCCTTTCCCGGGGCCCAGGGGTCGGGGAACTCCTGCCGGTGCGCCCTCCCATGATTTCCGGTATCCTCGGGTTGCACAGCCTCGAAAAAAAGATGGGCTCGTTCGCCCTTTTTCATCGCCATCTATTGATCCGGACCAGTGCAGACATAAGTAAAGAGAGAGGCTGTCCGCTCAAACAGGCTCAGAGACTATGAAAAAAGGAGAGGCGGATATGAAACGAAAAAATCGGATCGTGGTTGTGGGAGGCTCTGCTGCGGGGCCCAAGGCGGCGGCAAAGGCCAGACGGATGGATAGCGAGGCCGAGGTGATCTTGATCCAGAAAGACCCGGAGCTCTCCATGGCATCATGTGGATACCCCTACTATGTCGGAGGATTTTTCGATGACCGGAACATGCTGCTGAGCACACCCACCGGGGTCACCCGCGATCCCGTGTTCTACATGAATGCAAAAGCGATCGAGGCACGGACCAGCACCGAGGTGACCAGGATCGATTCCGCTGCTCATACGCTCGACTACCGGAACCTGCTTACCCAGGAAGAAGGTTCCCTGGAGTATGACAAGCTCATCCTCGCCACGGGCGCGGTACCGAGGATGCCACCCGTACCGGGCACGGATCTCAAGGGGATAACCACCCTGCAGTCCATGCGGGATGCAGACTATCTGCGCAAGGTGCGGGACGAGGGGATAATCAAGAAGGCCGTGGTCGTTGGCGGGGGGCTCATCGGGATAGAGACCTGCGAGGCCCTTCACCTGGCAGGGATTCAGATCACGGTGGTGGAGCTTCTGCCCCAGCTCCTGACCTTCCTGGACTGGCAGCTGGCCAAGCTGGTGGAGAATCACGTGAAGAGCAAGGGCGCAGATGTGATCACGGGAAGCCGCGTGGCGGCGTTCCTGGGCGAAGACGGCAGGCTCGCCGGCGTGAAACTCGACAGCGGGACAGAGCTTCCCTGCGAGCTGGCGGTGATCGCCGTCGGCGTGATTCCCAATGTCAGGCTGGCCAGGGATACGGGCGTCACCATCGGGGAGACCGGGGGGATCACGGTCAACGAGTACCTACAGACCTCCGACCCGGACATCTACGCCGTGGGCGACTGCATCGAGACGGTCAACCGGATCACGGGCAGGAAGGTGCTCGCCCCATACGGTGACCTGGCAAACCTCCAGGGTCGGGTGGCAGGAGAGAACGCGGCCTCTGACAATACGATCACCTTCCCGGGAACCATCCAGACCGGTATATGTAAGGTATTCGACTTCTCGGCGGGCTCAACGGGCCTGTCCGAGCACGCGGCCCGGAATCTCGGGTATGAGGACATCGTTTCGGTGGTCAACGCGAGCCCGGACAAACCGGGATTCATGAACGGTCAGCTGCTCATCACCAAGATGGTGGCCGACAGGAAGAGCGGGAAGATCCTGGGCGCCCAGTGCGTGGGCCCCGGGAACGTCGGCAAGCAGGTCGCCCAGTGGGCCATGGCCATCCAGGGAGATCTGACCGTCGAGGACCTGGTCAACTCCGATCTCCCCTATGCCCCGCCGTTTTCCCTGGCCATCGACCATTTCATCGCCACGGCCCATATCATGCAGAACAAGTTGAAGGGGCGGCTCAAGGGCATATCCGCGGTCGACGTGAAGGCAAAGCTGGATAACCGTGAAACCCCGTTCTTCCTCGATGTGAGGGAGCCGGAAGAGTTCGAGGAGACGCGCCTTGGCATCGGCGAGACGCTCATGCCCCCGGGAGCCCTGAGAAAGAGGCTGGACGAGCTTCCCCAGGACAAGAACCGGGAGATCATCTGCTACTGCAAGGTGTCGCTGAGGGGGTACGAGGCCGCCCTGGTACTTGAGGCCAACGGGTGGCGGAACGTGAGGGTCATGGAGGGCGGTATCATGGCCTGGCCTTATCCGAAAGAAAAGTAGGGGCAAAGGCTCTGGTGCGCCCGCCTCCCTGCTCGGGGGGTAGGGTGCTCCGGGCTCGAGGTCACGCGGGGACTCGCGTTCATATGGTTCGAGCCTGAGTTCCCACGTGCCTTTTGCCTCTGGCGGTCCTCTTCAAGGGTGATCTCCATCACTCTCTATTCAAAATCCATTGGTTGTTTCTTGCTTTCCTGCAGAATGAAAATTATTATTGATCAGTACATCTGTCATGAAAGATTTTTTCAAGATTTATATCGAGAGGAGGGGTTCTTGCCATGTTTGAGAAATCCTGGCACCAGCACTATGATTACAACGTTCCCACCACCATCAGGTATCCCAGGCTGCCCGCGCATGATTTGTACCTGCTTGCGGCCAATACCTTTCCGGACAAGCCGGCGCTCAATTTCTACGGCACCGAGACGACCTTCTGGGAGCTCCGTTCCCAGGTGAGGCGCATGACGAGCGCACTGGGCGCGCTGGGGGTGAAAAAGGGAGAGCGGGTGGGCATCCACCTGCCAAACTGCCCGCAGTTCGTGATATCCTATCTGGCGTCTTTGTCCCTGGGCGCAGTCGTCGTGAACCTGAACCCCATGTACACCGCGGACGAACTGGGCTTTATCGTGCAGAACACGGGGATGGAGACACTGATCACCTTCGACCTGGTTCTCGCCAATGTCCGTCCCGCGCTGGCGGACTCCGGGGTAAGGAGGGTGGTCGTCACCCGCGTTACCGACTTTATCAAGGGCTTCGGTGTGAGCACGCCAAAGGATCTGGACCTCGACGAAGGATGGCACCATTTCTCCCAGCTCATGGAAGGCGGCTCGTCCACGAGGGTGCCGAGGGTGGACGTGGGGCCCCAAGACCCGGCCCTCATCCAGTTCACCGGCGGTACCACCGGTGTTCCCAAGGGAGCGGTCCTCACCCATGCGAACATCATCGCGGCGACCTTCCAGGCCTCCCTGTGGGGGAACGCCACCGTCACCCTGGTGCCGCCGGAGAAACGGACCACCCTGTGCCTTCTGCCCTTCTTCCATGTATACGGAAACATCGTCGCCATGAACTGGTCTCTGTTCAACTGCGCAACCCAGATTCTGGTGCCGCGCTTCGAGATCGACGAGTTCATGGGGGTCATCGCCAACTTCGAGAAGATAACCTTTTTCCCGGTCGTGCCCACCATCATCACCGCGGTGGTCAACCATCCCAGGGCCGAAGAGCTTGGGCTCGACAGGCGCCTGGGACTTCTCAACTCCGGCGGGGCGCCCATGCCGGTGGAGCTCATCGAGCACGTAAGGGACATGGGCATCTACTTCAGCGAGGGGTACGGCCTGAGCGAGTCCACCTCGCTGGGCATATCCAACCCCGTGCTGGGCTTCAAGAAGGCGGGCAGCATCGGTATCCCGTTCCCTGACATGGACGTGAAGCTCGTGGACGTGGACGAGGGAAGGGAGGAGGTGAAACCCGGCGAGCCTGGCGAGATCATCATGAAGGGCCCGCTCGTCATGCAGGGCTACTGGAACAACCCGGAGGAGACCACGGGCCAGCTCAGAGACGGCTGGCTCTACACCGGCGATATCGCCCAGGCGGATGAAGACGGCTACATCTTTATCGTGGACCGCAAGAAGGACATGATCATCGCGGGCGGATTCAATATCTACCCACGCGATATCGACGAGGTCCTCTACCAGCACCCGAAGGTCATGGAGGCATGCAGCATCGGGGTTCCGGACGAGTATCGAGGGGAGACGGTCAAGGCATTCGTGGTGCTCAACCCCGGGGAGCAGGTATCGGAGCAGGAGCTGATCGATTTCTGCAAAAAGAAACTGGCGCCCTACAAGGTGCCGAAGATCGTCGAATACCGGGGGTCTCTTCCCAAGTCGGCAGTGGGAAAGATACTGCGGAAGGTACTTCGGCAGGAGGAGCTGGAAAAGCAAAACATGAAATCCGTGCAGGACTCCGCCGGGTGAGACGGGGGCGCCCGGTCTCCGGGGACAGGATATTTACCGGGTCAGAGTCCGGGAGAGGGTCCGGGAGAGGGTCCGTGACCGCGCCGCTTCAGTCTGCCCGGGGCGTGAAAGTGCAGACAGCCCCGGATCAGTGACGCCGCAGCATCCGCTGGAGTACGTTGCGAAGCGACTGGAACTCGTACGGTTTTTTCATGAAGGCGCCGGGGATCTTGTCCGGGAAGCTCCGGGAGACCTCCTGCTCGGTATAGCCGCTGGATATGATCACCTTGACATCGCTTCGGATACGCCTGAGGTCGTCAAAGACAGCGGCTCCGTCCATTCCAGGCAGGGTCATGTCCAGGATGACGCAGTCGATTTCCTGCGCATGCCGGCGGAAGATCTCCAGCGCATCTTCTCCGGTCAGAGCGCAGAGCACCTTGCATCCGATGCGCTCGAGCATGGTCCTGCAGAGGTCGAGGACGATCTCCTCGTCGTCGACCACCAGCACCGTACCCGAAACAGTCGACGGCAGCCCGTTCTCCTGTCCGGCGACAACTGCCTCGACATCTTCTTCCGAGGAGGCGTGAACCGTGTTTCCGGCAGGGAAAAGGGTTCTGACCGTCGTGCCATTGCCCGGCTCGCTTTCCACCATGACGGCCCCGCCATGACCCTTGACGATGCCGAGCACGGCAGCCATGCCCAGGCCGCGGCCGGTAAACTTGGTGCTGAAAAACGGGTCGAAGAGCCTCTCCTTTGTCTCATCCTCCATTCCGCAGCCCGAGTCCGTGACGTCGAGAAATACATAGCCGCCTGCCCTCGGTTTATCATCGAGGCGGCTCGACTGCAGGAACTGCTCGTCACAGACCACCCACCCGGTGATGATGGAGACTGTGCCGTGTCTGTCCTCCATGGCCTCGTACGCATTCATGATGAGATTCATGACGATCTGCTGTATCTGTCCGGGATCTGCCTTAATGGACGGAAGCGACCGGTCCATCTCCAGTTTCAGGTCAACGTTTCTGGGGGCCGACGCCTTGAGCAGGCCGGCCATTCCATCCACCAGCGCGCTCAGGTCGAAGACCTTGACGTCGAATTTGCCCTTGCCGGAGTAGGCAAGCATCTGGTTCGTGAGGCCGGCGGCGCGATGGGCCGCGCTCCGCGCCTTGTCGAGAAAGGAATGGGTCCGCGAATCGGGCGGTTGATCCATGAGTGCGAGGTCCAGGTTGCCCAGAACCGCGGTGAGCAGATTGTTGAAGTCGTGGGCGATGCCTCCCGCCATGAGACCAAGGCTCTCGAGCCTCTGCGCGTGGAGCAGCCTTTTCTCGATCTCGATCCGTTCCTGCTCGGCCTTTCTGCGGTCGGTCACGTCAAGGAGGACACCGTTGTAGATGATTTCACGTTCCCGGCGCTCGGGCTGGGAAATGCCCCTGACGTAGATCTCCCTGCCGTCTTTCCTGATAAACCTGCCTTCGAAATGCCACGTGCTAGCGGTGCGGACCGCCTCTTCGATGGAAGAGAAGAAGCGATGCTTGTCCTCAGGTGCCACGCACTCGGTGAAATGGTAAAAGAATTTCTCTGTGCCGCTGTAAATTCCCAGAATATCCTGTGAGCGGTCGCTCACGAAGCTGAGGCCCATTACTCCATTGTCGCGGGCATAAAATTGGAAGACCACGCCGGGCAGGCTGTTGGCGATCCCCCTGAAGCGCTCCTCGCTTTCCCTCAAGGCCTTTTCGGCGCGCTTTCGCTCCTTGATGTCCCTGAACTCGGTCACCCTGACGGTCCGGCCATGATAGGGGATGTTCTTTCCCTGGATCTCCAGCGGGTAGATCGAGCCGTCTTTCCTGGCCCCCTCAACATCGTAGGGTTTGTCGAAACCGCTGAGGATCTTCTGCATGGTGATACTGCGCCAGGCGGGAGCGATGAGCTGGAGCCCGTCCATGCCGATGAGCTCTTCCCGGGTATATCCGCTGATCTCGCCCAATGCACGATTGCAGTCCAGAATGACCCCCTTGTCGTGGATGCCGATGCCGCCGAACGACGCCTCATGGAGAGCGCGGAACCGCAGCTCGCTCTCCTTGAGCTCCTCTTCGGCGATCTTTCGTTCAGTGATGTCCCGGACCACGCCGTCATAGGAAACGATCGCGCCCGACCTTTCCCGGTGAACGACCGGTGTATTCCTGACCCACCGTACGTTCCCGTCCTTCATGCGGATGCGATGCTCGATCGGACCCGCATCATCCCGGGAGATTACCTTGCTGCCGTGTTCGCTCACCAAATCCTGATCATCTTCATGCACGATGGTGATCCACAGATAGGGGTCCGAGGCGAACTCCTCTGCCGTGTACCCGGTAACCGCAACACAGGCGGGGCTGTGCACGGTCCGTACCGGGCGGCCATCTTCGAGGTGGACCGTATAGATGTAATCGGTAATGGCCGAGATGATCCTGCGGTACCGCTCGTCACTCTCTCTCAGGGATTCCTCTATGAGCTTGCGATCGGTGATGTCGCGCAACGTCACCAGCACCGATTCCTTTTCTCCCTGGAAGACGATCCTGTTGCCCACGGCCTCCACCCATCGCTCGCTCCCCGCGCGGGTGGTGATCCGAAACGAGGCGAAGAACTCATCCTTATTCCTGCGAACGAGATCCAGACCGTCGAGAACGGCCTGTCTGTCCGGCGGCGCGACAAAACGGGAGATGTTTGTCCCGGCAAGGGATGCCGAGGGGTCCAGCCCGACAAGGCTGTTCGATGCCGGATTGGCCATGAGGATCTTTCCTTCTCGGTCGAGGACCAGCACGGCGTCGAGGATGTTTTCGGTGAGGGAATCCAGGAATTGCCGGCTCTGCGCGAGCGACTCCTGAATCTGACTGCGCTCGAGCACGGAATCGTCCCGTTCTTGCGTCTTCGCGGGGCTGTGCAGGTCCTTATCTCGATCCTTCAATCTCTCGGGTCCTCCATCCGATGTGTGTCTTGACGTTTTTCATGCTTCCCGGCGACCCCGTGCTGTAAACACCACCTGCGATAATTGTGTAATAATCATATGTGACAGAGGAGTCAAGCGAAGCGGTATGGTATAAGTGAAAGCCGATGTTCAGGTAAGGAGTACCCGGTCGCACCGGGGTTGTTTTGCGATCCGCGGAAGAGCGGACGAAACGCCAAGTGACCCCACACCATATGTTCCCGGGCCCCTTGCGAGGGGGGACATCCTCCCCCGAGCACGGAAGCCCCTCCGATCAGAAGATGCGTCCAATAAAACCACGTATGAAGTGTTTCCCCGATGAGATCACGTGGTCGTCTGCCTGCCGGGTTCTTGGGCCGAACGAACTGCATTGACGAGCGGGGGCCTCCTGTCGAACCACGGCCGGGCCTGCTCGAGCTGTGCCGCGAGCCTGAGCAGGGAGGCCTCGTGCCCGAAAGGCGCGATGAACTGCACCCCGCAGGGAAGATTCTCATCGGTCCAGTAAAGGGGAACGGACATGGCCGGCTGGCCGGTGAGATTGGCCAGCTGGGTAAAGGGGGTTTTTGCAAGCGATTCGACCGCGATCTTGTCCGCAAGGCCCGAGAGCCGCACCAGGCTCCCGAGACCGAACCTGTTCGTGATTTTCACGAGGACCTCTTCTGCGAAAGAGGGTTTGAGCTCGCCGATTTTCACCGGAGGATACGCGGTCGTGGGGGTGAGGAAGATATCGTGGCTCCGGTGAAATTCTCCCATGGCCCGGGCCGCGCGGTTCCATTCTCTCAGGGCCAGAACGAACTCTCCCGCAGAATATGCCCTGCCCAGGAGGTTGAGCACCCAGGTCGGCCCTTCCACGTCTTCCGGTACAGCCTTTCTCCCCAGGACCTGCTGCATCTCGGCTATGTCTGCGGCTATCTCGCCGAAGTACATCATGAAATAGCTTCTGGCCAGGGCCATTCCGTCTATCTGCGGTCCGGCCTCTTCCACGGTATGCCCGAGGCTCTCGAGAAGCCGCGCCGCGTGGCCCACGGCCTTTACACATTCGGGGTGCACCGGGGTACCCAGGGGAGATACTGCGCTGAAGCCTATCATGAGCCTTCCGGGGGAGTGTGTTATCTCCCGGGCATAGGGGAGTTCCGGACGGGGTATCTCGTAGGGATCGCCCGGCGCCGGCCCGTTCACCGCATCGAGCATGGCGGCGCAGTCCCGCACCGTCCGGGTGAGGACATGCTCCACTGCCGCCCCCTGCCAGAGCTGTCCGTGATCGGGCCCGGCCGGGTTCCTTCCCCGGGAGGGCTTGAGTCCGAAGAGGGCGCAGTAGGATGAGGGGATGCGGATGGAACCGCCGCCGTCTCCACCGGATGCCATGGGGGCCATCCCGCAGGCAACGGCCGCGGCAGACCCGCCGCTGGACCCGCCCGGGGTGCGGGCGATGTTCCAGGGATTCTTCGTGGGGCCGTGAAGCTCGGGTTCGGTGATGCCCATAAGACCGAACTCCGGGGTGTTGGTTTTGCCGAGGATCACCACGCCGGTAGTGCGATAGCGCTTCATCAGCTCGGAATCGTACTGAGGGACATAGTTCGCGAAGGCCCTGCATCCCTTTGTCATGGGCGCCCCCGCACAGGAGGAAACCAGGTCCTTGACGAGAAAGGGGACCCCGGTGAAGGGGCCTTCGGGCAGTCCTGAATCGATGGAACCCCTTGCCTGGTCATACATGCGGCAGATCACCGCGTTGATCGCCGGGTTGAACCGCTCGATCCTCCGGACGGCCTCATCGCATAGCTCCACGGGCGACACCTCGCGCCTGCGGACGAGCTCGGCCAGCCCCAGCGCGTCGTATTGATCGTACTCGTGAAAATCGTCCATGGTCAAAGCCTCCCATATCGCGTCAGATCCATCCCAGAAGCCCGAAGACGACAAGCCCTGCGAGATTGACGGCCCCAAGGGCGGCCACAAAGGTGAAACTCTTTTTCAGGGGCGCGTCGTAGGCATACACGGCGGCAACGAAGAAGGGGATATAAACCGTAATGAACACCGGGAACGATCCCCAGAAGGGATACACCCAGACAAAGGCGGGAGTCCTGACCAGGAAGATCTCGATAACGGCGGCTGCGGCCGCAGTCAGGACAGCCACGAAGACGCGGCTGTTAACGCCCGCGATCCGGGCCTTGGGATCCTTGGGAAGGAGCTTGGTGGTCACGATACCCGCGATGGAGAACATGAGGCTGATCTCGATGCCCACGCCCACCATGATGGAAAACGCGGTCCGGTCGGGAACGGTCCACAGGGCATGGCCGGTGAAATGTTGGATAAGGGCGTTTAAGATCTCCACGAACCAGTGGACCATGTAGAGCGAAAGGCCTGCGGCGATCGCCTTGTAGTTGCCGCGCTCGTACTCGTGGCCGTAGATGTACAGTACGATGACCACGAGCGTGATGACGTACCACTGAAACGGGTCTCCCGACCTGACGATGTCCATGGCCTGCTGCGTTGCTTCCGGATGGTTCAGATTCATGGGTCCTCCTCCTTTGTCGATGACAGTTGGCAGAGCCTTGAAATCCCCGGAAGTCAGGGGCTCTTCCGGAATAAGAGGATACTAGCACATGATCAAGCTGATGAAAATAGATATTAAAACGTCTGATAATTCATCTTCCGGGCCTCCAGCCGAGCTGCCGGTAATGTCCCAGGGTGCCGATCTCTCCGGTGATATGGCTGGAATCGTCAGAGGCGAGGAAAACGGCCAGCAGTGCCACGTCCCGGGGATCCTTGAGCGTGCCCTGCTCCTTGTAGGCAACGAAATTCCGGTGCACGTCCTCGCCCAGGACGCCGGGGTCCAGGTTTCTGAGGTGATCCTGCATCGAGGTGTCCATGACCCCGGGGTCGATGGCGTTGACCTGGATGTTCCACGGCTGCATCTCGGAGGCCAGGGAACGGGTGAATTGGATGGCGCCCGCCTTGGATACTGCATAGGCGCAGAAACGCGGGTAGGGCATTTCGCCCAGGCCGGAGACGATATTGATGATTTTCCCCTGCCGCCTTTCGACCATGGATGGAAGCACGGCGCGGGAGCAGAGGTAGAATCCGCCGAGGTTTACCCCCAGGGTCCGGTTCCAGGCCTGAAGGTCGGTGTCTTCCAGGAAACGCGGAGGGCCGATGATCCCCGCGTTGTTGACGAGAACGTCGATCCTGCCGAATCTCTCGATGGTTTCCTGTGTGGTCCGCGTAACATCTTCGGGGCACGACACATCGCCTGCCAAGCGAACGACCTCGGCCCCGGTCCTCCGGGAGATTCCATCCGACGCTTTTTTGAGCTCTTCAGGGTTCAGGCTCATCATCGCGACCTTGAACCCCAGACGCGCGTACGCCTCCACTATGGCCTTTCCGAGCCCCCTGCCCGAACCGGTCACCAGTGCCGCCTTCTCCTGAACAGGCATGCCAGCCTCCTTTTTTTCGGATTTCTTCCTTTGTCTATGAGAGATAGTAATGGAAACCCGTTCTCTTCCAACCGCAGCCCCCCTGCCTTCCTTAGGGTTAGGACGAGCTGGAGGAGGGGGGAGGCGTACCATCCTGTTGATGAATATAGATTCCCCTCCGCACGGTGTCGCGCACTTGTGGAAAAATTTTCAAGGAATGTCTGCAAACCGGGGCAAGCGCTCAGAAATCGTCAATCCCTCTTGCATAATCACGGCTAACGCGTTAAGAAACAGGCGTGGAGGAAGCGGAGTAAACTTCATTCATCTTCCTGGGGGAAACAGGATACGCAAAAGTCTAAAGGGGAGTGCCGCATCAACCCCGTCTGGCCTCCGGTCCGGAGCGTGTGCAGGGGAATTTTTAAGAAAACAGGGCAGTAAAACATGGAACATCTTCTTGGAATGGTAGAGGGCTTTCGGGTTCAGGATCTTTTCGATATCGTCATTATCACCACCCTGATTTACGTCATACTCATCTGGTTCAAGGATACCGCCTCACGCTTCGTGTTCGCAGGGATAAGCCTCCTGGGCCTGGTTTATATCCTTGCCCGCGTTTTTCACCTGTATCTGACCTCGCTCGTTTTGCAAGGCTTCTTCACCATCCTGCTCATCGCCCTGGTGGTGATCTTTCAGGAGGATATCCGGAAGTTTTTCGAGCGGCTCGCCACCCTCGGGTCTCTCCGGCCGTCCCGGAAGAATTCCGGTGAGAGAAAATGGCCGGTGGATGTTGACATACTTATCGAGAGCGTGGCCGAGCTCGCTGCAAAGAGGGTGGGCGCCATCATTATCCTGCAGGGGAGGGACCCGCTCGAACGCCATCTCAAGGGGGGGTACGACCTTGACGGAAAGCTTACCCAGCCCCTTATGGCGAGCATCTTCGATCCGCATTCCATCGGGCACGACGGGGCGGTCGTCATACACGACAACCGGGTGGCGAAATTCGGGTGCCATCTGCCCCTGTCCCACGATACGGAGAAGTTCGGGAAGTACGGGCTTCGCCATACCGCGGCACTGGGTCTCTCCGAGCGGTGCGATGCGCTGTGCATCGTGGTCTCGGAAGAAAGGGGAACCATATCGGTAGTCCAGGACGGGAAGATGGTGGTGTCGCGCAAGCCCTCGGACTTGAGCTCCATGATCAGGGCCTTCTACGAAAGGGAGGAGATGCCTGGCAACAAGAGGCAGAACCCGCACTGGGCGCGGAGGAACACCCTGGAAAAGGCGGTTGCCGTCGTGCTGGCCCTCGGGCTCTGGTTTTCCTTCGGCTATCAGAAGGAATCGATCCAGCGGGATTTCGTGGTGCCCATTGAATACCGGAAGATCTCCCAGGAGTGGGAGGTCGAGGAGAATCTCCATAAGGAGGTGACCGTGACCCTGATGGGGCCGGTTCAGGCCTTCAATCTTCTGGACCCGGCCACGCTGAAGGTCTCGGTGGACCTCTCCAGTCTGGCCGAGGGGAAACAGGAGATTCCCCTGACCAGCGACATGGTCAGGATCCCGTCGAATCTCTCCCTGATGAGGGTCAAGCCCGAAAGGATCAGACTGTCCGCATATCGTCTCTATGTCTATAATGCCCCGGTCCATGTCAGGACGACCGGTTCCCTGCAGAAGGGATATACGCTCAAACGTGTCGCCGCGGTCCCGGAGACCTTTGCCGTTCTCGCCCCGAACAGCACGATAAAGAAGAAGATCCCGATTCAGACGGAAGAGATAGACCTCTCGCAGATCAAAGAGAACTTCTCGATGGATGCGAGGGTGCTTCTGCCGAATGATGTGCGGCTCAAGAGCGGACAGCTCCCCTCGGTCAAGGTGGTCGTGGAGGTGGAGAAGAAGGGCGAGGAGAACACGACCTGAAGTCCCCGGGCCCGGCGCGTGAGGATTGCGCCTTCTCTTTGGAGAAGCCGCCAGCCACTTTGCGAAGGAAACCCCGACCCTCCACGGTGCCGCATCGGGCCCATGAAAGACAACGGCCGGGTGCAAAGCATCCGTAGGGGCTGAAAGGCGGGGGCGGGAAAGAAGGTGAGCGTGACGCTCAGCTTACGAGATAGACGCTGTCGCCGACCCTGACCTTGTCTTTCACCTTGATGCCGATGAGGTCTCCGGCACCTGCCTGTCCCACGGTTTCCTGGTCGATCTGCATGGATGTGATCTCTTCCTGAAACGCGGTGGTGGCGCCTTCGATGGAGATGGTGTCCCCCACCTTCAGGGTGTCGCTCAGCGATATGCCGGCCACACTGATCTTGCCGAAATAGTGGGTCACTTTTCCGATCAATTTTTTCTCTTCGGCCACGGCAATACCTCCTCTCTCGAGAATGATCGTTATTATACGAGCACAGGGCAATGATTCTCAAGGGGAAAAGCGTATCACGGGTATGCAGAGAAGCCCCCGATGCTCCGGGGGAAAAAAGGAGAACGTCTGGGGCGGGCATGAAGGGCCGCAAAAGGGGGCGGTGCACCCCGCGCGGATGGGGCCCGGGTCAGGGGTTGGATGATGTCTCGTGTATCATGAGGTACGCAAACGCGGCCAGCACCAGACCGTGAGTGATACGGGACGTGCGGACCAGGACCGGGATGTCCTCCCTCTGGACCAGTTCGACCATGATGGCCTCGGTGGAGTCGAGGTTCTGACTGGACACGGGCACGGCGTTGCGGGCGAGAAAGGTGTGGCACCGGTTGTTCTGAATGGCGGGGTTGGGTTCCACCGTACCGATGTGGACAACCTCGCCGCTGTAATAACCCGTCTCCTCGATCATCTCCCTCAGGGCCGCCTCCGCCGGGTCCGCGTCTTCTTCGGAGATGAGCCCTCCGGGTATTTCCAGGGTTTCGCTCCTTGTACCCAGGCGGTACTGCCGGATCATGACCACCTTTCCCTCCGGTGTTACGGGGATGATATTCACCCAGTCCGAAAAGCCGAGTACCGTGAAGTCCCGGACGATGTCATTGGGAATGAAGTGATAGGTGTCTTCCTGCACCTGTACGATCCGGTTCTGATATGCAACACGCGATTCAAGAAAACTCCAGTGTCTTTTCACTCTCTTCACCTCGAGCGGGATTTTTTCACTGCGCCGTTGTATTATTACTCTCCAGTACCGCCGGATCAACCGGATTTTCCCCTGTGCAGGTATAAGGGGAGACGGCACGCAGATGCGGTTGCTTGCAGTTGCCAATACACAAACGTCTATGATAGACTTTTGTGGTTTATGGGGGAAGCGATGAAGTGCAAGTATCTCGATGAAAAATGCTACGAGTTCCACGAAGACGATACCGCTCAGAGGTGTTTTCTCTGCAGCGAGAACTCTCGCAAGCTGTTCATCGTGCGGCAGATCGCCAGCATGAAAATGGTTCACATGTGCGGGGAGTGCATGGTGAACCATTCCTCCGAATATCTCCTCGACAATACCCGTCCATGGGAAGGGGATAAGAACAACAGCCGCTGAGCCCTCACATGTCGTAGGCCCGTGGGAACTTCATGGTGAAGGTCGTTCCCTCACCCTCATTCGAAACCGCCTCGATCCTCCCGTTGTGTGCCTCCATGATCTTCTTGCTGAAGGTCAGCCCGAGCCCGGAACCCTTCTGGCGCTCCTGTTTTCCGTGTACCCGGTAGAACGGCTCGAAGATAAAGGGAAGCTTGTCCTGGGGGATGCCCTGGCCGGTGTCCGAGACACTCACCGAGATGTAATAATCGTCACAGTCCGTACACACGCGGATTTTGCCTCCCGGCGGGGTATATTTGGTGGCGTTGCCGATGATGTTGCTGAACACCCGGAGCAGGCTCTCGTGATCGCCGTAGATCATCGGGAGATCTTTTCCCAGGTCCGATTCGAGCACAATCCCCCGCCTCTGGCATAAGGGGCACATCTCCTCCAGGCTGCGCTCGATCACCTCGGTGAGGTTCAGGGCGATCCTCGCCTCTGAGAAGGTGCCGTTCTCGATGCGGGAAATATCGAGCCAGTGCTCGATGAGCTCATGCAGGTTCTGGATGCGTTTTTCACACCGCTGGATGATCTCCAGGGCCTCGGGCCGGAGTGCGCCCTCGGATATGAGCTTGAGCGACTCGATGTACTGCTGGATGGTCACCAGCGGAGAGCGCATTTCATGGGAGACAAAGGTGATGAAATTTTTCTCCATACGCGCCTTTTCCTCCCGGAGGATCTCCGCCTCTACCTTGAGGCGCCGGTGCTCGATCCCGCGCTTGGTGACCGCCCTAAGCTGGTCGGGGGTAAAGGGCTTTGGCAGGTAGTCGTAGGCGCCCTTTTTCATGGCCTCCACTGCCGAGACAATGGAGGCGTATCCGGTGATCACGATCAGGACGATGTCCGGCATCTCCCGGGAGATGTTTTCGATAATGTCCATGCCCGAGCAGCAGGGCATTTTGAGGTCCACGAAGAGAACCTCGGGTTTGATCTCGCGGGTGAGGTTGACACCGGCCAGACCATTGGAAGACGTGGTCACCGAATACCCTGACTTCTCGAGGGCCTGTCTGCACCCGTCGAGGATCGACTCTTCATCGTCGATGATGAGAATACGGGAGCCGTGAACGGTTTGAGCCACCTGTTACACCCCCAGTAGCATCCCCACGTGTTTGAGGAGGTCGTCCGCCTTGATTGGCTTGTGAAGCACCATGTCCACGGTCGGAAGCTCCTCCGGGGGTTCGAAGGACTGGTATGGTCCCTGGAGATCGACGGCGCTGAGCACGATCAGGGGGATCAGCTTGCCGGAATCGGAGGTTCTGAGCTTGGACACGACGTTGAAACCCTCGCTCCAGGTCTCCATCATCATATCGATGATCGCGAGGTTGGGGTTGACGGATTTTGCCATCTCGACACCGCTCTTGCCGTCCTCGGCCAGGAAAACCTCGTACCCTCCCTTTTCCAGAATGAGCTTGGTGGCCATCAAGAAGTCCTTGTCATCGTCAATGAGCAATATCTTTTTCTTCGCATCCATTGCCTCTTCCTCCTTGTTTGATCTGCTTTTTGAGAAAGCAAGGTCAGTGCCACTATATAACATATTGATATAACGAATCATGTTGGAAGATGATTCATGAACGCCACCCGCCTGGGGGGAAAAACACCCCGTCGATGAGGAAGATAACCCCATGGACTAAAATGTTTCAGGCACCTCTCTTGAGAGAGCCGGAAAACTGTCCGGTAAGGGGCGAGGGGGACTTCTTATTCATCGTCCTTTATCTCGATACCGTAGTTACGGATCTTGGTTCTGAGGGTCTTCCGGTCGATCCCGAGGAATCTGGCGGTCTTGTTGATCTGGCTGTTGAAGTGGTGGAGCGCCTTCTCGATGTGCTCCTTTTCCACCTCCACCAGGGTCATCTTCCCGGAGAAGGGATCTACTACCGGGGCCTTTGCATGGGTGTCCTGTCCGTAGTAGAGGATGTCGGAAAGCGTGACCTCCTCGTGCTCGCAGAGCACGCAGAGCCTCTCGATCGTGTTCTTGAGCTCACGGATGTTGCCGGGCCAGCCGTAGGAGGTCAGGGATTTCACGGCGTCGGGCGAGAGGGACTGGGCCCTGCTCGCGTGACGTGACCGGAAGATGTCGAAGTAGTGGTGCGCGATGGGCGTGATGTCGGAGCGATGTTCCCGTAAGGGCCTGATATGGATGGGAACCACGGAGATGCGATAGAAGAGGTCCTCCCGGAAGGTGCCGTTCTGCACCTCCACCCTCAGGTCTCTGTTCGTTGCGGTGACGAGCCGCACGTCAATCTTCTCTGGCGTGGAGCTGCCCACCCGGGGCACCTCCTGCTCCTGAATCACGCGGAGCAGCTTGGCCTGGACATCGAGATCGATGTTGGAGATCTCATCGAGGAAAAGCGTGCCTTTGTCGGCGGTCTGGAACCTGCCGTCCCGGTTTTCGGTAGCCCCGCTGAACGCGCCCTTGATATGTCCGAAAAGCTCCGACTCCATGAGGTTGTGCGCCAGGGAAGAGCAGTCCACCGGGACGAAGGGTTTGTCGGACCGTGTGCTCAGGCCGTGGATGGTCCGGGCCACAAGTTCCTTTCCGGTGCCGCTTTCCCCGGTGATGAGCACGGTGCTGTCCGTCTTGGCAACGCGCTGGATGGTGTCCTTGAGTTCTTTCACATAGTCGCTCGTGCCGATGATCATCGAGAGGGTGTCCCCGACGGGACGCTCTTCACTCTTTTCGGAGAGGCAATCCTTTACCGCCAGCTTGAGCTCGCCGGCGCTGAAGGGCTTGGTGATGAAATTGTGCGCTCCGAGCCGCATCGCCTCGACGGCCAGAGGGATGGTGCCATATCCGGTGATCACGATGACCTTGGAGGCGACCGGGTGCTCGTTCTTCAGTATTCTCAGGATCTCCAGCCCCTCGATCTTGGGCATCCTCAGGTCCAGGATGATCACGGCAAAGGAGCCTGACAGGGCGAGCTCCAAGCCGGTTGCGCCGTCTGCGGTGGCTGTCGGCTCGTACCCCTGGCGGGTAAGTATCTGCTGGCAACCGTCCCTGATGGACTCCTCGTCGTCGATGATGAGAATGCGTATGTTCTTCTTAGCCAATTTCCGCTCCTTGGATAGCATCGGATGTCTTCACGCCCGTCCTGTCTTCGCTCCCCAGATACGCAGGCAGGGTGATGATGAAGGTCGTTCCTTTGCCCGGTTCGCTGTCCACGTCGATGAACCCGTTGTGTTTCTGGATGATTCCATAGGTGATGGAAAGTCCGAGCCCGGTTCCCTGGCCCGGGTCCTTTGTCGTAAAGAATGGCTCGAAAATGTGGGGAAGATAAAGCCTGTCGATTCCCTTGCCGGTATCCGAGATGGAGATCTTCACCGCATTGGTGCTGGAGAGCCATGTGGATATCGTGAGGACCCCTCTGCCATCCATGGCGTCGGAGGCATTGATGAAAAGATTGAGAAAGACCTCTTCGAGCCGGGAGCTGTCTCCCATGACCAGCGGGAGCTGCTGGGAGAGATCGTGTTTCACGGTGATGCCGAGGAACATGGACTGATCTTTCACCAGATTGAGAGAGGTGGAGACCACGTCGTTGATACAGATCGGCCGCATGTCGCCCGAAGGCGTTCTGGCGAAGTCCAGGAGGTTCTGGACGATCTTTTTGCACCGGTTGGTCTGGTAGATGATCTTTTCCATGTTGTCCCTGCAGGGATGATTGTTTTCCATCTCCTCGAGCACGAGATTGCTGTAGAGAAGGATGCCCCCCAGCGGGTTGTTTATCTCGTGTGCTACCCCGGCCGCCATCTGACCGAGCGACGCCAGGCGCTCGGTGCGCGTGATGCGGTGGAAGGCCTTCTGGAGCCTGTCGTCGCGGTCTTTCAGAGATCTGGCCATGTTGTTGAAGGCCTCGTCGAGCATGTCGAAGCCCGATGACTTTCCGGGCGGAAGCTGGTATTCCAGATTACCCGACGAGATGGCCTCGGTTCCCTGCTTGAGGATCCTGATCCGGCGGATGATGCTCTGACCGAGACGGAAGGAGATGAAAAACGCAACGACCATGCCCAGCGAGGTGATGCCGAGAAACAGCCACATGGTATTCAGCTTGATGTCACGGTACTTGGCCTCCAGGATGCCGGTGTAGAGCATGCCGATGATGGTGCGGTCGATGTCGTAGATCGGGGTGTAGGAGCTGATGTACCAGTCGTTGACCACGAAGGCACGGCCTATCCAGTCCTCTCCCCGTGTGATGACCTGGTCGTAGACCTCCTTGGATACGATCGTGCCGATTGCCCTGTTCTGGTCGGCATTGATCACGTTGGTGGACACCCGCACCCCGCCCAGGAATATGGTAGCAAACCCGATGTCCCTGCCGCGATAGGTCTCGTGCTGGTACACGGTTTCCTTGATGGTATCCACGATATTGTAGTCGCGGTTGAGCAGAATGCCGCCGATCAGGGCGCCGAGCAGGGTCCCGTCCTCTTGAAAGATAGGGTGGGCGGCCCTGAGCACCATGCCTTGCGAGAGCATGGTTTCACGCACCTCGATCGATTGGGGCGTCTTCACGATGGGTATCAGGACACGGGAGGCCAGGCGGGGGTTCTGATCCTTGATGGTCTCCAGGGACATGACAAC
Organism: Deltaproteobacteria bacterium; assembly: GCA_018433085.1. Classification (GTDB taxonomy): domain Bacteria; phylum Desulfobacterota; class Desulfomonilia; order UBA1062; family UBA1062; genus Phosphitivorax. The sequence continues at coordinate 59,115 of JAHDRW010000054.1, forward strand.
CGCCGAGGTCTGAGGCTTCTTTTCGAACAGGCACTTGCGAACCACCGGGTCCCACAGGATGACGTCCCCCTTGGCCTCGGGGTTCGCCACCCGGTAGATCACGCGACCTTCCGCGTCAACGAGGGTGAGCATGTCGAGCGCGCGGCGATCGTCGAAGTAGTAGGTTCCGGTACGGATCAGGCCTTCGAGGCCGGTCAGGGGGCCCGGGTCGTTTTTTTGGATCGCCTCCTGCAGCGGGCTTCTCAGGTAGATGAACTCCAGCTGGTACTCGAGACGCTCCAGGGCATGTCTGTAGACGAGCTTGGCGGTGTTGATGTCCTGCTGGACCTTTCGCTGCACCTCATCCAGGGTGCATTTGTTGATCGTGGTGATCCCCACCACGGTAGCTACCGCCCCCGTCAGACAGGTGGCGATGAGAAAACCCATAACCAGGCGGCTCTGTAGCTTCATAGAGAAACATCTTTCGAAAGAATTCACATTGCAGCATGTTCCTTATAGCACCTCCAGGGGCTGCGAGGCAATGCCCGATAGGGAAAAAGAAAGGAGGGGGCATGCATGATGCCCCCTTTTCTTCAGCAGGCTTTTCTTGTCTGGATCAGCCGGTTTACCCGCGAGAGCAGGTCGGAGACCGGTACCGGTTTGGAAACGTAATCATCCGCAAGGCAGTAGTCGCCGTCTGTCGAAGGCGAGAACTTGAAGCCGGTTTTCTCCGTAACCGCGGTCACCATCATGATGGGTATCGCACTGCATGCCTGATCGTTTTTCAGATCCGAGCAGAGATCGAACCCATCGGTGTGCTTGTCCATCATCACGTCCAGGATGATGAGATCCGGGGGGTTCGAGAGCACCCGTTCCCGTCCCTCGTGGATGTTTGGTGTGTGGTATACCTCGTATCCGTGGTTTTCCAGCACGATTCTCAGTGCGTCCGCATAATCCTGGTCGTCGTCGATAATCAATATCTTTTTCTGGTTTGTGGTCATGACACGCCTCCGGAGTATCTTTTCTCTTCGCCCGTTCCGTCCTGTGCCGAGCATATCGCCTGCGCCACCTCGATCAGTCCGATGTGAACCGGGCAGTAATCCGAGCACCGGCCGCAGCCGACGCAGGTGCACAAACCGCCGTAATGGTCTCTGTCCTTGTGGTAGAGCAGCTTATGCTCATGCCGCCTCTTGATCCTCAAAGCGGCCGTTCGCCTCGGATTGTGCCCCGAGGCCTCTTTGGTGAACCCGGCATACAGGCAGGAGTCCCAGGACCGTATCCGATCTCCGGTTCCTGCTGCGACGACCCTGTCGGAGACCGTGAAACAGGTGCAGGTGGGGCAGACGAACGAGCACCCGCCGCAGGTGATGCACTTTTTCCCGAAGTTCTCCCACACCTCGTCAGAAGACTGGTTGGACACCTCAAGCCGCTCCATGGCATCCTCTACCTCCGGGATAACGGGTATCAGGCTCACCGCCTCCCTCTGAAAAGTGCGGATCTTCTCGTTCGCCCGGGCTTCGTCAATGTCTTCGAAGCGGTTGGAAGAAACCAGACCGGATCCCCGCTCGGAACCGATTTCCACCAGGAACGCATCGCCGTCGTCATAGAGCTGGATATCGAATCCGCTCTCGGCCCAGGGCCCGCTCTTTGTGGTGGTGCAGAAACAGGTGGGGCTCATGCTCCCCGGGCATGCCATGACTACGGTCAGCGTTTTCTCCGACTTGACCCGGGAGTAGGGGTCGTCCAGGTCCTGGGACATGAAACTCTGCGACTGGAGCAGCCCTTTGTGATCGCAGGGCCTGATACCGAATATCAGGGTGGGATTGCCGCTCACGACCTGGCGGTAGCCGTCCTGTTCCACCTGAAAGATGACCTCGCTCTGGGGGAAAAGCGAGCGCTTGGGAGGCGAGGAGGGTTTCGCGATATCGAGGGTGAAGGACTCCTCGTCGAAGGTATCGTAGATGCACTCACCCCTTTCCGTTCGCCTGGGGGCGATGACCGTACGTTCCGCGGCCCATTCTTTCAGGACCTCTTTGAGTGAATCTTTTCGTATGCGTTTCATGCGCACCTCCTGATTTTCACCGCGCAGCCCTTGTACTCGGGAATACCCGAGACAGGATCGTGGGCCGAAACGGTGAGGAGATTGATCGGCCCCTCATGGAAATGGAAGGTAGAAAAGACCACCTTCCGGGGGACGCGGGCAGTGACCTCGGCCTTGATCTTCACCGTGCCCCTGCGTGACGTGATCTCCACCAGGTCGCGGTCTCTGATCCCGAGCTTCCGTGCGTCCTCGGGGTTGATTTCCACCAGCGGCTCCGGGGCCTCGCGCTCCAGGATGCCGACACGTCTCGACATGGTGCCGGTGTGAAACTGGAAGTACATGCGGCCGGTAGTGAGGATGAAGTTGTACTCGGTGTCCGGCGGCTCGGCCATGGGTTTGAATTCACAGGGCAGGAAGGTTCCGAGGCCCTTGGAGAACCGGTCCTTGTGGAGATAGGTCGTGCCGGGGTGTTCCTCGTTGGGGCACGGCCAGGAGAGACCGTATCCCGTCTCCAGCCGGGGATAGGTGATGCCGGCGTACGACGGCGTGACCCGGTTGATTTCCTCCATGATCTCGGACGGTCCCGCATATTCCATGGGATATCCGGCACGGGTGCACACGTCCTGGATGATCTCCCAGTCGGCCCGGGCCGACCCGGGCGGATCGATTGCCTTGTAGGCCAGCTGCACCCTGCGTTCGGTATTGGTGTAGGTCCCGGTCTTCTCGGCAAAGCACGCGGCAGGCAGTACCACGTCGGCCAGTGCCGCGGTCTCGGAGAGAAAGATATCCTGGACCACCAGCAGATCGAGGTTCGAGAGGGCGCGCTCGATGTGCTTGGAGTCCGGGTCGCTCAGGTAGGGGTTCTCGCCCATGACGTACAGGGCCTTCAGCTCGCCCTTGTCCGCGGCCTCCATCATGGTGGTGATGGTCAGCCCCGGCGCAGTGTCGAGATCGCCTACGCCCCAGGCATCCTTGAACTTCTGGATCACGGGATCATCGCCCACCTTCTGGTATCCGGTGTAGACCACCGGGAGCCCTCCCATGTCGCACGCGCCCTGGACGTTGTTCTGGCCCCTCAAGGGGTTGACCCCGGTGGAGGGCCTGCCCACGTGCCCGGTGAGCATGGCCAGGTTCGCACAGGTCTTCACGTTGTCTGTCCCGGTGGTGTGCTGGGTGATGCCCATGGCATAGAGCAGCATGGCCTTGCCCGTACGGGCGTACTCACGGGCGACGAGCACGAGGTCTTCGGCTCTCACTCCGCTGATCTGTTCCACCACCCGCGGCGTGTACCGGTTCACGGTCCGCTTGAGCTCGTCGAAGCCTTCGGTCCTGGTCTCGACATATTCCCTGTCATACAGGCCTTCCTCGATAATGATGTTCATCAAGCCGTTGAGCACTGCCACGTCGGTGCCTATGTTCTGCCTCAGATGCATGTGGGCGTAGCGTGCAAGCGGGATATCCCGCGGGTCTACCACGATGAGCCGCGCTCCGCGCTCCACGGCGTTGATGACCCTGGAGCCGATGAGCGGGTGCTGCTCGGTGGTGTTGGATCCTATCACGAAAAAGAGCTCTGCCTCGTCCATCTCATTGATGGAATTGGTCATCGCCCCCGAGCCGAAGGTTGCAGCCAGACCGGCCACGGTGGAGCTGTGTCAGAGCCTGGCGCAGTGGTCTATGTTGTTGGTTTTGAACACGGCACGCGCCATCTTCATGAAGAGATAGTTCTCTTCGTTGCTGACCTTGGCGGACGCCAGAAAACCGAGAGACCTGCTCCCGGAATCGGACTGTATCTCGCGGAGCCGGCGGACCGTGAAATCTAGCGCCTCGTCCCAGGTGCTTTCGGTGAGCTTGCCGTTCTTTCTCACCAGGGGCGTTGTCAGGCGCAGAGGAGAATTGATGAAATCGTAGGAGTTCCAGCCCTTGGCGCAGAGCATACCCTTGTTCACGGGGTTTCCCGGGCTGGGCTCCACCCCTACCACCTTATTCTGCTCGGTCACCAGATAAAAATTGCAACCGCACCCGCAGAACGGGCATATAGTCGATGTCTTGGCCATGATCAGATAGCCTCCTTGATATGTTCTATTTCGGTGTAGTTGAACACCGGGCCGTCCATGCAGCAGTACATTTCGCCGATGGCGCAGTGGCCGCACTTGCCCACCCCGCATTTCATCATCCGCTCCAGGGACATGTAGATGTTTTTCTTGGTAAACCCGAGAGCCAGAAGCTTCTCCAGCACGAAGCGGTACATGATCGGAGGACCGCAGAGCACGGCGCAGGTGTCATCGGTGGAAAGTTCGGCATGGTCGAAAAGACCGGTCACCACACCCACGTATTGCTTCCAGATCCCCTCCTGGTCCCTGTCCACGCTGTAGAAATAGCGGATGTCACTGCGGTCGAAGAAGCTCAGGAGCTCGTACTTGAACAGGACATTGTCAGGGTTGTTCGTTCCGTACATCAGGGTGAGATCTCCGAACTCGTCCCTCCTGTCCAAAACATAGAGCAGCAGGGAGCGCAGGGGGGCAAGACCGAGGCCGCCCGCGACCAGCAGCAGATTGCGGCCCTTGAGCTTCTCCACCGGAAACCCTCTGCCGTACGGCCCCCGGACATGGAGGCGTGCGCCCTTTTCGAGCTCGAAAAGCGCATTGGTGAGATTCCCTGTCCGCCGCACGCAAATCTCGAGAACATCAGGACGGGTGGGGGGGGAGGAGATGCTGATCGGGGCCTCGCCCTTTCCGAATACCGATACCTCGATAAACTGTCCGGGCTGATGCCCGAACCTTTCCCATGAACCCCCGTCCTCCATCTGGAGCTGGAACAGCCGGTGCTCGGCTATCTGAGGAAGGGTTCTCGCGATACGTACAGGGAAAGGCTGATAGATGTTCTTCTGTGGATCCATCATAACTGTCCTCCTGTGGCGTTTTCCATACAAAAGACCAATTGGTCGATAAGGGAAGGCAATAATAATACCATAATATGCAACTTACCGATTAATCGGAACTAATTGATCGTGCCCTTCATCCTCGATATTTCCGATGGGGAAGAATACCCCGTGGAGGGGGGAGTTTTTACCCCGGGATCAGGGTGATTCGTTGTTGTTATGCAGTTGTTAACATAAACAAAAACAAAGAGTTGCGCGATTATTTTCCGGGACGGGATACGGGTGCGCACCATGGCGTGGTGCCAGATGTCCGGTATAGGAACAGCCAGTGATATCAGAGAGGTGTACAGGCCGATTGCCCTTGCAATCGGAATGGTGATGGACTATGTGCTCTATCCTATGAGAATCGACACCCCCAACATGGTTTTCGCCGACCGGCAGGGAAACGTCATGGACTTCGAGGGCCTCGGCATGGTGGGCAGGAGCGGTGACTATCTCGTGCCCGTCTCCTCGGAAGAGACCATTGCCCTGCCCAGGGGCTCGGAGCTCTATGTGCTCCCGGACAGGTATCCCGTCGGCGTAGACAGGCAGACGGGCGAGATCGTGGTCCTGAAAAAGAATCCCTTTACCGGCAAAGGGCCGGTCTTTGCGGTCGCCACCTTTCTGTGCGCGGCCCACACCCAGACCTATCTCGCGGCCTGGGAGCGCAGCGCGGGTGCGGGCGTGCTGCCTCTCTACGCCTACTCCGCCCTGGGTTTCTCGGATGGCTTTGTCGCCACGGCCATGAGGACCGACAAATCCAGCCGGCAGGATCCGGACTTGTTCCGGATGGACAGGGTAAAGGAGGGGATCGCGGTCTGGAAGAGGGAGCTGCCGCAGAATCGCCTGGTAGATCATCTCTCTCACTGCGCACTGGTCTACGGATGCCCGGCTGCGCTCAATCTCTTTCAGGGACGTGAGGAAGGGCCCCTGCCCACCTCTCCGACGTGCAACGCCCGGTGCATCGGCTGCATCTCGTTCCAGGAGGGATGCGAACCTCCCTCGCCCCAGCAGCGCATCTCCTTTGTGCCCACACCCGAAGAGATCGCCCAAGTGGCCCTGAGGCACATCGCCCGGGTGGATAAGCCCGTGGTGAGCTTCGGCCAGGGTTGCGAGGGAGAGCCGCTAATGGTAAGCGACGTGATCCGGGATGCCATCCGTCTCATCCGGAAAGAGACCGGAAAGGGCACCATCAATCTCAATACCAACGCAAGCCTCCCGGAAAAGGTCGCCGAGCTCGCCGATGCCGGGCTCGACAGCATACGGATCAGCATGAATTCGGCGCGTCCGGCCACCTACCGCGCCTATTTCAGGCCGAGCTACGATTTCGACCGTCTCGCCGCAAGCGCCGCAGAGATGAAGAAGAGGGACCGGTTCGTGTCCATCAACCTGTTCGTCTTTCCCGGCGTCACGGACGCACCCAAGGAGGCCGACGCCCTGAAGAGGTTCATCGCGGAGAACCGCATCGACATGGTGCAATGGAGAAACCAGAACATGGACCCGGATGTCTACCTGGATCTTCTCGGCCAGACCTTTCCCTCCGGGATCGGCATAAGACGGCTGATCGAGGAGGTTCCCGTGAGGCGGGGATACTTCAACCCGTACATCCCGAAAGGGTGAATCCTCCTGAAGCACTAGAACTCCACGAATCCGCCGCTGTCTTCCGGGAGTGAGTCCGAGCCGTCTCCCCGGCTGTGATCGGCCTGCTCCCAGAACTCCAGGAGCATCACGGTGAAGTCGTCGTCAAAGCTTTCCCGGGCGTTGTATACCCGTATCCGGGCCTCGATAAGGTCGATGACATCCTGGCCGTGCGACTCCTCGATGGCCTTGGCAAAAAGCGTCTTGAGCCGGGTCAGCCCGAAGGGGACACTGTCTTTGTTTTCCGTTTCCAGGATGCAGTCGGTGTAGAGCAGCAGGGCGTCGCCCCGTTCGATTCCGGCGAGGGTCTTCTCCTCGTAGGCACCGTCGTCGAACATCCCGAGGAAGAATCCGTCCGTATCCAGTTCAATGATTTCCCGGGTGCGTTTCCTGTAGAGAAGCGGAGTGGGGTGACCGGCATTGGAGAAGGATATGGAGTTGTTCACGGAGTCGCTCAGGAGATAAAAGGCCGTAATATAGTCCTCGGAAAGGATCGGGTTGAACTCCTGGTTGAGCATGTGAAAGAGGATCTTGGGGCTCGCCACGTTCGCCGCCAGTGTATGGAAGCTCATCTTGAACATGGACGAGACCAGTGCCGCGGCGACACCGTGCCCGGAAACATCCGCGATGATGAAGCCGGAGAGCCCCTGTCCCAGATCCACCACGTCATAAAGGTCACCGCCGATATGAATGGAGGGAATATACTTGCAGGAGACGCTCACTCCGCCGATATTCTCGTATATATTGGGGAGAAGGCTCTTCTGGAGCTTGCCCGCCATCTTGAGCTCGTCGACCATCCTCTTGTTCTGCCCCTGGATGATCTCGTTCTTCTCGTCCACGTCGGCCAGCGCCATGGCGAGCCTGGCTGCCTGCTCCTCCATGAGGTCCCGGGTCTCGGCGGTCTCCATGAGCACCTGTTCCATCTCCTGCTTTCTGATCAGGTGATCGGTTATATCCATGAACGCTACAATGACATTGCTTCCCGTACCGTTTACCGAAATCTCGTGGACGGTTTTTCGGATATGGCGGAACTCACCCCTCAAGGTTTCAATGGTGATCTCTCCGCCATCGGCACCGAGGAGCCCCCTGATGCCCTCAGGCAGAGTGTCAGCGCGTCTCCCGATAACCTCGTCCCTGTCCATGCACGTGATGACCTCGGCGGCTGAGTTCCAGAGAAATACCCGCCCGTCGCCCGATACGGCCAGAAGACCTGCTGGCAGTGCGTCGGTGAACTTTATGAAGAATTCATTATCCGGCATTGCGCGCATCGCTTCCCGCCACCTTTGTTGCTGCCGGTTCCCTGTAGACGAGAACCACCCGGTTACCCTTTCCCTGATAAGTGACGGCGGTGAAGAAATTCCTGGCAATGAACAGACCCAGGCCGCTACCCATCCGGGTTTGGGGTTCGCCCTCGAGGATTGCCCGGCAATCGAAGCCGTCACCCTGATCCGTAACCATGTACTTCAGCTCATTGCGTGCCATGTGCACCTTGAGGGTAACCTTGCGCAGGGCATAACGGGGATCGCATACCCTGTCCTTCAGGAGATCCTCGTACCTGTCTCCGGCAACGGCCAGGGCCTTTTCCTCCCGGGTGATTCCCAGGTTGCCATGCTCGATCGCATTGATCAGGATCTCGCCCAGTGCGGTCTTGAGCATGTCCGTGTCCTTGCACACCTTCCGCGCATTGCAAACGGCCTGGTTGAGGATATAGGGAAGATTCCGGATGTCATTGCCGAATACCAGGATCTTGTCTTCCACCTGCACGCATTCAACATCGGGCTCGGAGATGATCTTGAGCATACGTTTGCGGTTGTTGATGCGTTCTATGGACCGGGTGAGGTCTTTGAGCTGGATGGGTTTCTTGAGATAATCCATTGCGCCGTGCCTGATGCATTCCATGGCATAGGTGTCATCCGTGCACGAGCTGATGGTGATCACCTGGGCGTGGGGGTCTGCCTCGCAGATATCCCGCAGGGTTGACATGCCTGTCTTAGAAAGGGGCGATACGCTGAGGATGACGAATTCGGGTTTGATGGTGAGGAACGATTTCAATCCATCGCTGGCCCCCATGGCGCTGTGTACAGTGTATCCATGGGTCGAAAGGCCCTGGTTGATAAATTCCCTGGTCTGGAAATCTTCTTCTATGGCCAGGATGGATTGCCTGTTTTTTCTCACTGGCTCCTGTCCTCCCGACTGAACCCTATTCGGTTTTTGTCATGTTCATGACAAACTTCGCAATGGAATTCAGGGGAAGCACCTTGTCCACCGCGCCTATTTCTATGGCCACCTTGGGCATGCCGAACACCACGCAGGACTCTTCATCCTGGGCTATGGTGAATGCGCCCGAATCTTTCAACTCCTTGAGCCCCCGGGCGCCGTCATCGCCCATGCCCGTGAGGATGACACCCACCGCATTGGAGCCCAGAGTATTCGCGGCCGACCGGAAGAGCACGTCTACTGAAGGCTTGTGTCTGTTCACCGGCGGACCGTCCTTGACGGTCACATAGTAGCCCGTGGACCCCTTGTTGATGATCATATGGCTGCCGCCCGGTGCAATGAGGGCGGTGCCCCGTTTCAACGGATCATGGTCCTGGGCCTCCAGGATCTCCATCTCGGTCAGGCCGTTGACCCTCTGGGCAAAGGACTTGGTAAACAGTGGAGGCATGTGCTGCACGATAAGGGTAGGGGGCGCATCGGCGGGAAGCTTGTTGAGGATCTGCTCGATCGCGACCGTGCCGCCGGTCGAGGCGCCGATGACCAGCACACTCTCACCCTCCCTAGCCGGGGATACCTTCCGGGGCTTGATGACCTCGTCCATACTGTGCCGGGGAGGCACACTCATGACCGGAGCCACCGCCTTCTTCAGCTTGGCCGTGGCCGCTGCCTTCACCTTCATGATCAGATCGGAGCGGAGCTCCTCCATGCTCTCCGTCAACCGGATTTTGGGCTTGGCGATGAAATCGATGGCGCCGAGAGACAGCGCCTTCATCGTGGCCTCGGCCCCCCGCTGGGTCAGCGAAGAGAACATGAGAACCGGCATAGGATGAAGCTTCATGAGCTTTTCGAGGAAGGTGAGCCCATCCATTTTGGGCATCTCGACATCGAGTGTGATCACGTCGGGCTTGAGGCTTTTGATCTTGCGAATCGCGATGATGGGATCAGGTGCGCTGCCTACGACCTGAATCTGCGGATCGTTGTCCAGCACCTCACCCAAGAGCTTCCTTACCAGAGCCGAATCATCGATGATGAGAACCTTGATCTTGTCCATAGCCTTATCCTCTTCCTAGAAGAGAGTCAGATCTCCGCCCGCCTGCTGCAGCTTCTCCTTTTCCCTGAACAGCCTTGTCTTGTATGTCTCTTCCGCCCTGATGAGACTTGAATCCACGGATGTTTCGAGCCTCTTGAGAAGCACCTTGGCCGTTTCCGGAAAGAAGAGGATCTTTCTGCCCACATAACCTCCCACATCCTCCTTCACCACGGCAACCTGCTCCATCGTCAGAAAGGCCCGGACGAAATCGATGTTCGCCTCCGGCACATTCCCGTCTGATTTTCTGAAGTTCAGGACATGCCCGCCGCCGAACACCTTTGCCTCGAAATCTTTCTTCGATCCCTTTTTCTTTATCATTTCGTTGATGAGCTGTTCCATGGCGAACATACCGTACTTCGCGGAGGCGGAGAGAAACATATCCTGCGACCGGGCGTCTCCGGGAAGCATGAAGTGGTTCATTCCGGCAAGACCGGTCTTCCTGTCCTTGATGCATACGGAGATACAGGATCCGAGAACAGTGGCAATGATATCCCGGTCGCTCACATAAAATTCGCCGGGATAGATGATCACCATGTTGCGCCCGAATTTCTCGCTGTATCGAGTATACATCCTACACCTTCTGATAGATCGTGTGCTTGAGGTAGCGGAATCGTTCCTTCATGTGCATGAGTGACTCCGAATGTCCGATGAATATGTGCCCTTTGGGTTTGAGATGGTGGTGGAACTTGTTCAGAAGCTCTTCTTTGGTCTTCGTGTCAAAATAAATGATCACGTTTCTGCAGAATACGATGTCAAATGGGTTCTTCATGGGAAAGGTCTCGTTCATGAGATTGAGCTTTCTGAACGCGATCATCGACCTCAGCTCATTGCTCGCCTCATAGCTCTCCCCCTTGCGGACAAAATACTTGTGGAGGTATTCCTTGGGGACAGGGATGATCGCCTGGGTCGGATACACACCGTTGACCGCTTTCTGCAGAATCTCGGTGTCGAGGTCGGTGGCAAGGATCTTGATATCCCAGCCGCGTTCCCCCTTGAACGCTTCCAGGGTCACCATGGCAAGCGTATACGGCTCCTCGCCCGAGGAACATCCGGCAGACCATATGCGCAGCCTGCGCACCCCGTTTATCCTGCTTTCTGCAATGATCCGGGGGTAGAGTTCCTTGAGAAGGAAATCGAAGTGGTGCCTTTCCCGGAAGAAATCGGTCTTGTTCGTCGTGACCCGGTTGACCAGGTTCACGATCTCGCCGTCGGCGTGAGAGCTTTCGTTCAGGTATTCGTAATACTCGGTAAATGTGTTCAGATTCAGTGCCCGGAGCCTTTTGGAGAGCCTTGCGACAATGAGCTTCCGCTTCTTGTCGGACATATGGATACCGGTCTCACGGTAAATGATCTCCTGAAAGAGCTGGAACTCTTTGTTGCTAAGATCAAGGCTCTGGGTGAACAATGCTACACTCCGTCGACCAGGTTCAACTCATCGTCGGACAGGAGATTGTCGACATCAAGCAGAATGATGAACTTCTTGTCCTTCACCCCCATCCCCTGGATGAAGTTTGTACTGATACCGGTGGAGAAATTGGGACTGGGCTTGATGTCTTCCCTGTTCAGGGTAATCACATCGCTCACCGCATCCACGATCAGCCCCATGATCCTGCCCGAAACGTCCAGGATCATGATAACCGTGAACTGGTCATAGGCCTTGAGCTCCATGGAAAAACGCTCCCGCAGGTCGATCACGGGGACAACGATGCCCCTCAGGTTGAGCACGCCCTTGATGAATCCGGGAACGTTCGGGATCGTTGTACAATCCTGGTAGGCGATGATCTCGTTGAGCTTGAGGATCGAGATGCCGTAGGTTTCACCCCCCAGCAGGAAGGTCACATACTGAGAGGAAAGCCCTTTAGTATCCGTCGTGCCGGTTGCCATGAGAACTTTCCTCCTTCTAAAATTCCTCGAAGTCGTCATCCGTTGAAGAATATGAGGTCGGCATGGCTGCCGATGTCCGTTCTTTCCTGGACGGCGAATGATTTGTCTGTCTGACGGCGCCCTGCATGTACCTCATGTGTGAATCGACCCCTGAGACCTTGAAGCGGGCTACGGTTTCGGCCAGATCCTTTGCCTCGTTGCTGAGATGATCGGAGGTGCTGGCCAACTCCTCGACGGTCGCGGAGTTCTGCTGGGTGGTGTTGTCGATCTGGGACACGGCACGGTTGAGCTCGTCCACGCCGCTCGCCTGCTCCGACGATGCCGCCGCGATCTCCTCCATGGTCTGCGAA
>JAHDRW010000046.1 GCA_018433085.1 Deltaproteobacteria bacterium
GATGGAGGAGGTCATCTGCTCGATGGTGGCGGCCACCTCCTCCACTGCGGATGCCTGCTCCTGGGTGGCCTGGGACAGTCCCTGGGAACCCGACGCCACCTCCTGGGTGGCCGTGTCCACCTGGGCGGCCGCAAGCTTCACCTTGCTGATCACCTCTTCGAGGTTTGCCACGAATGCGTTGAACCAGTGGGCGATGTCTCCCACCTCGTCCTTGGAGAGAACGGGAAGGCGCGCCGAGAGGTCCGCCTCACCCTGGGCGATGTCCATCATCCTCTTCGAGATGTCGCGGGCCCTTTTCGCGGTCTTGTGCGTAATGAAGGAGCTTATGACCGAGACCACAAAGGCGATGACCAGGAAGAAAATCCACATCTGCATCTTGAGCGTGTTCACGTTGGAGAGTATCTCGCTGGCAGGGGCCGACCCCCACAGAATCCAGTCGGCTCCCTTGATGTAGGTGAGGTAGGATATCGTGTCGGTGCCCTCGCTTTTGTACCGGAAGAACCCCTGTTTTTTTGCAATCGCTTCCCGCACGTAGTCGGTACTGTTGTAGAGATTGGTATTATTACGGTTTTCGGTTTTCGGATGATAGAGGCAGGTGCCGTCGGAGGTAAATATGGTGACGTAACCGGAATCGTAGTACTGTTCCCGGGATGCCTGTTTCACGAGCTCGTCCTTGAGATTCTTCTTGAGCTGCTCTTTGATGATATCGAGGTTGCCTTCGATGGAATCGAACCTCAGCTGCACCATGGTGGCGAACCCGTCGACCTTTGCCTTCAAATAGTCCTGGGCCTGCTTCTCGAGCAGGTTGCTGCTCCTGTTTCCCACATAGATGATTGCCACCAGAAGGGGCACCAGCCCCACCATGAGGACAAGTGCTGTGAGACGTTCACGTAATTTCCACTGTAATCTCATAATATACTCCTCGCATTACTGTTGTTATTAGCCTCTTGCCTGGAATATCAGAACTCCTCGAAATCGTCCTGATACGAGGGTGCCGTGCTTCTGCCATTTTTCTGCTTTGCCGGAATAGAGGCCGGTTTCTCGGTTTTTGTCTGCTGCACGTAGTCGATGCCCGATACCTTGAACCGGCCCACGGTCCTGGCGAGCTCATTCGCCTCGTTGCTGAGATGGTCGGAGGTGCTGGCCAACTCCTCGACGGTCGCGGAGTTCTGCTGGGTGGTGTTGTCGATCTGGGACACGGCACGGTTGAGCTCGTCCACGCCGCTCGCCTGCTCCGACGATGCCGCCGCGATCTCCTCCATGGTCTGCGAA
>JAHDRW010000027.1 GCA_018433085.1 Deltaproteobacteria bacterium
AGAGCTTGCTGGGGGTGTAGAACTGCCACGGCGGGTTGACCAGGGTTATGTTCATGGGAACACGCGTCCTCGTATCAGGTTTTCTCTTTCGTTCAAAATAGCTACCAGCCTTGTACAACCCATGAGCTCTACCGATCAAGCCGATTCTGTCCAGACGCCGTCTCGCCGACACGTCCGATAAAAACCGGGGGGCGCCTACCTCATCGTATCATGGTGAATAAAACAGTCACGGTGTGGAAGATAACAGGGTGATGAGTATTCTGCCTCCTTTTTTGCGTCATTGGTCTCTGTCTTTATCACGGTCAATGGAAGAACCGTGAGCACAGGAGGAAGAGGGCTCCATGATACTCACATGGAGCCCTCTTTTTTTCAGGCCGGCTGTTCCATGAAGAAAACAGTGGGCAGGTCTTGGGCGCACAAAAACCGTTCCCCCCGGCCTTCTCTTATTCCCGTACAATGTTGACCAGTATCATACCAAAAACCGTGCAGCCGGCCAGCATACCGAACACCAGAGGCCAGCTCTGCGTCGCGGTGAGGATGCCGCCGATGATCACGCCCTGGGCGCCCGCACCCATGTAGTTGAAGAAGTTCACGGTGCCAACGCAGGTTCCGGCCATCTTTCTGCCCCCGAAGTCGCAGGCAGTGGTGAAGACAAGACCCACGGCACCGAGGACGAAGAAGCCTCCCAGGACGAGCAGACCGAACGCGAGCGGCAGGCCCAGCGTCTTCAGACCAAAGGTGGCCAGGGTGATCATGATCAAGGTAAAGGCGATCATGTAGATGGTGAGCACCTGGTAGCGTTTGGCCTTGAAGAACTTGTCCGAGATCCAGCCTGCCAGGATCGGACCGAACATCATGCCCAGCGGAAGCGCTATCGTCGCGATGGGGATCTTCTTGAGGTTGATGCCCGCGGTCTCGGCATAGAACAGGGGGATCCACGTCAGGAGCCCGTATCTCCCCATGTATAGCATGAAGGATGCAATGGCCACGCAGACGAATTTCCAGTTTTTCAGAAGCATGCTCCATGCCTTCAAACCCGCGATGTCGGCATCGGCTATGCACTCGGCCTGGCCCGAGATCGAATCCGCCATGGTCTCGTTGTACCGGGGGAAGCCGGCATCCTCGGGTTTGTGCCGCGCCATCACGAAGAAGGCTATGGTCAGGGGGAGCGTGCAGAAAAGAAGCGGATAGATAAAGGCGGCTCTCCATCCGAACTTGGCCACCACCGTGCCGGTTATCAGCCACACGAACACCGAGGCAATCCCCATGGAGGTCGCGAAGATGCCTGTCGCAAACCCTCTCTTGGCCTTGGGGTACCACTGGGTGATCATCATGTTCGTGGGGGCGTATGCCTGCCCCTGCACGAACCCGTTGACTCCCCAGGGAAACAGCATGGCTCCGATATTGGAAAGGCTCGCAACGATGACATTCAGAATCGTGGTACCGACACCGCCGATCGTGTTCATGATCCTGGCGCCGAAGACATCGCCCAGCCGTCCGCTCATCAGGGTCCCGATCGCATAGGACCAGAACAGCACCGTCGCGCCGAGACCTGCCTGCAGCTTCGTGATGCCGAGGTCTTGGATCATCCAGGGCCTGCACATGCCCCAGTTCAGGCGTCCGAGGTAGTAAAAGCTGTACCAGACCGCCACGATGATGACGACCCGCCAGAACCTGAACTTGTCGTACTCGAGCTGCCGGGCGTCCGACAGCCCGAGCCCTACAAACTCGGGATACTTTATCGCCATCTCCGTGTTTAGACTCGTTTCTTCTGTCTTTGGATATACACTCATTTGTCTCGCCTCTGCTTTCTTTTAAGAAAGGAGAGATTCACCAAGAAGGTCTTGCCGAATCCTCCTGTGAAAGGGTAGATCCGTGGGGCAGCCTCACGGACTGCCCCGGATGACAAATGACCCGCCGTGGATTCATCTCATCAGATGGGAGACGGCACACCGAGACGTTTCGCATAGTAGGGGATGGTCCGCTTCAACCCCTCGACCAGGTCGTACTTCGGCTCCCAGTCCAGAGCCTCCTTTATCGTGGCGAGATCCGCCTTGGTCTCCACCTTCACCTCTCCGGTCCTCAAAGGCACATACTTGATCTCTGACTTGCTGCCCGTGAGCTCGATGATGAGCTCCGCCACCTTCTTCACCTGGGTCGCCACGCCCG
>JAHDRW010000013.1 GCA_018433085.1 Deltaproteobacteria bacterium
GATGGAGGAGGTCATCTGCTCGATGGTGGCGGCCACCTCCTCCACTGCGGATGCCTGCTCCTGGGTGGCCTGGGACAGTCCCTGGGAACCCGACGCCACCTCCTGGGTGGCCGTGTCCACCTGGGCGGCCGCAAGCTTCACGCCCAAGATCACCTCTTCGAGGTTCTCGGCAAATGCGTTGAACCAGTGGGCGATGTCTCCCACCTCGTCCTTGGAGAGAACGGGAAGGCGCGCAGAGAGGTCCGCCTCACCCTGGGCGATGTCCTTCATCTTTTCGGATATCTTATTCGCCACACCCGCTATCCGTTGGGCCACAAGCCATCCGGCGATTCCTATCAGGATGGAGATCACGACGAGGAACACGTACATCTGCATCTTGACGGTGTTGATCTTTGCGAGAATTTCGCTCTCGGCAGCGGACGCCCACATGATCCAGTCCAGATCCTTGTTGTACGCCAGATAGCCCCATCTGCTCTCGCCGTCGGCAGAGTACTTGAAGAGGCCTTGCTTCTGGTTTACCGCTTCGCGAACATAATCATAGGAGCCATACGCGTTCGTGTTTCCCATGAGCTCTGCCTTGGGATGATAGATACAGGTCCCGTCGGACGAAAAGATGGACATGTAACCGGTCTCGTAATAACGCTCGCTCTTTGCCTCATCTATGAGGTCTTTCTTGAGGCTTTTTTTCAGTTGATCCCGGATGATATCGAGGTTGCCGGAGATGTTCGAGTTACGGACATCCGCTATGCGGGCATAGCCCTCTACTCTCGACTTCAGATAATCTCCCGCCTGCTCTTCAAGAACGTCAACGCTTCTGCTGCCCAGATACAAAATGGCGATGAGCAGTGGTATGAGCCCTGATGCAATACTCAGTGCTACGAGCTTACTGCGTAACCTCATTTCGATTGCCATGGCACGTACTCCTTCTCTAGTGCACAATGTCCGTAGGATAGCATTGTGTTTATCTTCATCTTTTCAATTCTCTTGCACCGGATGGCCGTCTCACTGCTTTCATCTCTGTTTGCCTGTCTGCCTAGTTGTTGAACGCCATGCGTTCGATACCGTGAACATCGAGTATGAGGGAAACCTTGCCGTTGCCCAGAATGGTCGCCCCGGATGTACCCTCTATCTTCCGGAAGTTCTTGTCGATGCTCTTGATGACTGCCTGGGTCTGGCCCAGAACATCATCCACGAGGACCCCAAAACGGCTCTCCGTGCTCTGAAGGACCACCACCAGGGCATCCGTGGGGTCGGTCTTTTCCGATGGAATATCGAAGAGCTCATAGATTCTCACCAGGGGGATATAGCTCCCCCGGATATCCACCAGTTCTCCCTTGCCCTCGACCGTCTTGATCTCGGCCTTGGACGGACGCACGGATTTGTCGATGACCGATAGGGGAATCGTGAGCACCTCATTGCCCACGCGGACCATCATGCCGTCGATGATGGCAAGGGTGAGGGGGAGCTTCACCCGGAACGTCGAACCCTTGCCGTTTTCGGAGATGATCTCGATGGAGCCGTGGAGATCTTCTATGTTTTTGCGCACCACATCCATGCCCACACCCCTGCCTGAAATCTCGCTCACCTTTTCCGAGGTGGAGAGGCCGGGGGCAAAGAGCATCTCGAATATTTCCTTGTCGGAATAGGTTCTCCCCGGTTCGGCCAGACCCTTGTCGATAGCCTTTTCCAGAACCTTTTCCTTGTTGATACCTTTGCCGTCATCGGAAATCTCGATAAAGATGTTGCCCTCACGCTGGAATGCCTTGAGCCAGATGGTCCCTTCGACCGGCTTGCCGATGCGTTTGCGCTCTTCCGGCGATTCGATACCGTGGTCGATGGAGTTCCGTATCATGTGCTTGAGGGGGTCGCCGATCTGCTCGATCACATTCTTGTCGAGCTCGGTGTCGGTTCCGCTCATCTTGATCTCGATCTTTTTCCCCAGCTCGAAGGAGAGATCGCGCACAACACGCCGGAACCGGTTGAAGGTACCTTCCACGGGGACCATGCGGACCCGCATAACCTGCTCCTGGAGCTCCCTGGAAATCCGTTCAAGGGCGGAAGATGCACCCTGCAGGGAACGGGATGTGCTTTTGTCATCGACCTCGCTGGCGAGCTGCGACATCCGGGCCACGCTGATGACCATTTCCCCCACGAGATTCACCAGCTTGTCGAGCTTGTCGGTGTCGACCCTGATGGTGGACGACTTGGCGATCTTCCTGCTCTGCGACTGTGCCATCGCCATTTTTTCCACAATCTCCCGTGGCACCTTGCCCTTCTCGACCAGGGCCTCGCCGGTCGTCTTGCGCTCTTTGAGCACATCTTCGATGTCCGTGGTCTTGACAATGCCTTTTTCCACCAGGATCTCGCCGATAGGTTTCTCTGCCAGCCCCAGTTCGACGCCTTCCTTATACTGCGAGGAAACGTCCTCGATGAGGATATTGTTTTCATCCACAACAAAGAGGAAAATGTTCTGGATATCCGAAAGCGGCCTTTCTGTCCTGAGGATGACCTCCCACCAGGTATAGCAGACCGTGGGGTTGAGGTTGTAGAAATCGGGGATCCCTTCGGTGAACGCGCGGGTCTCGATGATGCTGCCGTTATCGGTCAGCTCTCTGAGGAGCATGAGGGGATCCTGACCGGTTGAGAGAATGTCGGGTCTGAACCTCAGGGAAACGCAGACGACCCGTTCTTTTTCCTCTACCTGTTCCTTTGACTTGGACTGAAGAGTTCCCTCTGCCGGCCGGTTGGTTCCTGTGAACCTTTTCAAGGTAAGGGTGATGTTTTCGATCTCGTTCCTGTTGAGCTCTTCCCCTTCTGCTGATGCCGTGATCATGCGCTTGAGGAGATCCACGGCCGAGAGCAGATTGGAGATGAGCTTCTTGGTGATCCTCAAGTCTTTGTTGCGTATTCTGTCGAGAATGTTTTCGATGTTATGGGTGAAGTTGCTCACCTCTTCGAATCCGACCAGGCCTGCCGAGCCCTTGATGGTATGAGCGGCCCGGAAAACCCGGTTGATGGTATTCTCGTCGTCCTGATCTTCTTCGAGCTTGATGAGCCCTGCCTCGAGCTCCCGTATTTCGTCTTCACTCTCGTCGAGGAATACCTGAACCAGTTCATCGATCGCCATCTTCTACCTCATAAACTTTTTCGTCACGTAGACGAGCTGCTCGGGCTTGAAGGGTTTCACGAGCCATCCAGATGCGCCCGCCTTTTTCCCTTTCATCTTCATTTCTTCCTGCGACTCCGTGGTGAGGACCAGAATGGGTGTGAACTTGAACGGGGTTTTCTTTACCTCGTGGATAAAGGTGATGCCGTCCATCACGGGCATGTTGATATCACTGATGATCATACCGATCTGGTCTCCGTTTTTCATGGCCTGGTTCAGTTTGTCCAGACCGTCAACACCGTTGACGGCATTGATGGTCTCAAACCCTGCTTCTTTCAGGGTGTAGTCCACGGACGCCCGAAGCGTGGCTGAATCGTCAACCACGAGTATCTTTTTCTTCATCAGGCACCCTCCTTTAAGATAGCTTCGAATCCTGAAAGGAGGACATATTCCTTCACCTGAGGGCTTATAGCGCTGATGCGGAAGACCCCCTCGCTCTCGGCGCTTTTCTTGATTGCGTACAGGAGCTGGAGACCGGAGATGTCGATGTCGTCCACCATGGACAGATCCAATACGATTTCGTGAATACATTCGTCGAGGAGGGGCTCGAGCTGTGAATGTGTCGACTCGATATGAGGAACAGTCAGTGGGCCCTTGAAAACAAGTGCGCCGGATGAATCCTTCTGGATTTCCATATGATCTACCTCATTGAAATAGGGAATAACTTGTCCAGTTTCACTGCCTTGAAGATATTATAGAGATTCTCGTGTATTCCCTTTATCTGAAATCCCGCATTATTGCTGTCCAGGCTTTTGAAGAAAATCAAGATCTTGCCTATACCCGACGAGCCCATGGTGGGAACCATGCTCAGATCCATGGTCACTTTGGTGGGTCTGAGCTTCAGGACCTTGCCCAGTTCTGTTCTGAGCACCTCTGCCGCCTCGGTATCGACTGCGCCGGAAACCTTTACGACAAGGGCATCCTCTGTCTTCCTGGTGGTGACTTCCATGGTTGTCCTCCTTTTGTGCTTATACGTAGCCATAGGTCGATTCCTCTTGGCACCCTAATCGGATAAATAAAAACAGATCTTTATTAAAACCCTTTTCTACGTTGCCGCTAAAAGAAAGTAAGCCCTTTATCTCTCGATTCGGCAGCGTCTTCCGATGCAAGGGAATCGCTGTGAGGATTTCTGAGGCGGTAAATAATCTGATGCAGTTCAAGGGGAAGGATCTCTCCGTGTTGAGGTGCGAGGTGCTCGCCGATGTCCGATCGGATGGCCGCTATGGATCGGGTAAGACTACTCATGTCATCGAGCATGGCCTCATTGCCGTCCAGAGTGCACATCAGTCCCTCGATATCACGGCGGAACCGTCCGATTGCCTCCAGGCACCTGGCGGAGTACAGGTCGATGCCGTCTATGGACTGGATCAGCATTCTCTTGATATCATCGAAGCTTCGGCGGATAAACACACGTGCCTTACGGAATTCCCCGGGCGTCCTTTCAAGCCCGGCCATGATTGCGTCTTCTTCTCCTGTCCATTCCCGGGAACTCATACAGGATATCAGTCCTGCCGGCGGCTCACAGGGCAGGGGCGAAGAGACATCACGCGCAGGGACAGCCCCGGCGGTCTTTTCAAGATCCGTCCATGCAGCTATCATCTGGGAACAGGCTATCATCTTAAGGGAGTTCATGGCCGCGAGCGAATCGAAGCGCGAGGCAAGGCTGTCGAACATCTCCAGGGTCTCGTTCAAAACGATGTCCAGTGTCGATTTCTCGTGCGTGTTCAGCAGGAGAAAACCGCCGACGGCATCCTTATCCTCCTTGACCTGCAAGATCATTTCTTCTATCCGGTCGATTTCCTCCTCAAGATCGCGGCCGTGCGACCTTATGACGGAGATGAGCTGGATAATCAGGTCCAGGGAGAGCACGGACGCCTTTTCCTGGAAGATCAGAAAGTCTGTAATCTGATCATTGCCTTCGGTTGTGTTCATCAGGGACAGTATCTTCTCGAGCCCGCAGGATATCGTGGCTATGTCCTGGTTTACGATATCATGTGTCTGGAGACCGGACATGATCTTGAGAATGGGATCTTTCACGAGACGGGAACGGGAGACAAGGTCCCTTAAGATACCGATGATGTTGTTGAGCGAATACGCCAGCGACGGCACCTCGTGGCTTTGGCTGTCACCAAGCTTTTCCATGCACTGGTTCTGGAGCTGAAGAGACCTTTTGAGCACCTCCTTCAGGTCGTTTTTTGCAACCGTAAAGACCGAGAGGAGATCGGCGGGGCCGGATTGCACTACCCCCTGCGTCTCGCGGGAAGACACTCCGGACAGATCGAGACCGAGAGCAGTATCGAGGCGGATGTTCTCGAGTTCCGCCAGTGATCGCATGGTGATCTTTCTCATGCGCTTTACCTGGAGGACGAGCATCTGAAGAAAGCTGTTCAGATGTTCGATCAGTATCTCTATGGCGCCCGAAGACCCCGTGGAACTCAGGGAATCAAGGGTGTCGGTCGCCTGCTGGAAGGTGAGCAGTATCTCCCTGTTGATTTCCGGCAGGTCGGTACAGATATGGGTGTACGCCTGATCGATCCGGTCCTGGATAGCCTTCAGCGCTTTGGCGATACGCAAGACCTTTTCATGGTCCAGTATCGCGGCATGAAAGGCCTTCACGAACAGATGGGCTGTTGCGGTATCAGAAGAGTTCAACTCGTTATCCTGTTTGATTTCCCGCATTTCGCTCATCTTCCCTCTGATGGGTACTCTCGGATACATGCAGGGGATTCTTTAATCCGATAGCTTCCCTTAAAGACAAAGATGGTATATGCACGTTGACAGGGCTAGAAATGAATACTATCTAGTCTTGAATCTGCGTATAATTTGCAGTGGATGGATAGGCATTGGGCAGGGTTCGATGGGGTGTCTACGACTGAGAAAAACATCGCGATCGTCACCGGGGAGACAGGCTCTTCCCATCAGGGTCGAATGGAGCACGTAGGGGATGCCATGGATCATTCATTCATCGTAATCGTGACAGGTCTTTCCGGCTCGGGGAAATCAACCGCTCTGAAGGCCATCGAGGACGAGGGATTTTTCTGTATGGACAATATCCCTGTCGATCTCATTATGAAGTTTATCGAGGTGTACGATTCCGCGACGTTCGACATACCCAAGGTGTGTATCGGTCTGGATGTAAGGGCGGGTGCGGGGGCCTTCACGGAAAAGGCGCCCTGGATGATATCGCTCTTGAGAAGCATGGCCTCGGACGTTCATATCATCTACCTGGAGGCGAGCAAGGAAAATCTTCTGAACCGCTTCAAGGAAACCAGGAGAAGGCATCCCTTGAGCGAGGTGTATCCCAACCTTATGGATGCCCTGGACGCCGAGATGAAGATCATGGAGCCGGTACGCGATATGGCGGATTACATCATCAGCACCTCGGAGATGAATGTCCACGAGCTCCAGGCGAAGATCAAGAGCATCATATCCGCCAAGGACAAAACCAGGGACATGTACATCGAAATACGTTCGTTCGGGTTCAAGAAGGGGATTCCGATGGACGCGGACATCGTCATGGATGTGAGGTTTCTTCCCAACCCCTACTTCGAGGAGACGCTCAAGGACAAGACGGGATCGGACGGCGAGGTCAGGGAATACCTTCTACGGCATGAGAGCTACCGGGAGTTCATTGGCAGGTTCAAGGACCTTATCCGTTCAATCCTGCCCCTTTATAAGAAGGAAGGGCGATCGTATCTCAACATTGCCGTTGGATGCACGGGAGGAAGACACCGTTCGGTGGCGGTGGCAGAGGAAGTCATGGAGCTCATCGAAGAGACGGGTTATAACGGGAAGCTCGTCCATAGAGATATAGGATCGGGAGGTCATTGAAATGGTTGGCATCATTGTGGTTGCACACGGGAGACTGGCAGAGGCCCTCACGGAGACCGCGGAAATGATCGTGGGTCACACGGAGGCGTTCAAGGCGTGTTCCTTTTGTCAGGGAAGCGATGTCGACAAGCTGAGAAAGATGCTCAAAACAACGATCAAAGAGGTGAACACCGGTGAAGGGGTGATCATTCTCACGGACATGTTCGGCGGGACCCCGTCAAACATCAGCCTGTCCTTTCTCGAGCGCAACGAGGTCGAGGTAATCACCGGGGTGAACCTCCCCATGGTCATTACTGCCCTGACCAAGCGGGAGGGGAAGAACATGCGGGATCTGGCCCAGATACTCAAGGAGCATGGGTCGCACAATATCAACATTGCGTCTGAGATTCTCTCTACGGCCATAGGGAAAAAATGAACATACTCCTCGTGAGGGTAGACGACAGATTCATACACGGGCAGATACTGGAATCGTGGATTCCGTTTCTGAAGGCCCAGAGTGTGGTCGTGGCCAATGACGCCCTCGCGAGCGATCACTTCCAGAAGACCATCATGTCCATGGCCATCCCCGACCGGATAGCATTGAGGATCGTCACCCTCGACGAGGTGACCTGCCTGGCGCAGGACGTGGACCTCGACGACAAGCGGACCCTGGTCATCGTTTCGTCCATAAAGGACGCGCACGCCCTGTATACCAAGGGCTTTCGCTTCCTCAAGCTCAACCTGGGAAACAACAAGGGAACCCAGTCATCCCAACAGGTTTCCTATTCGGTCTGGGTGGATCAAGATGACGTCAGGATGCTGAAGGAGCTCATGGACAACGGGGTGGACGTGAGCCTCCAGTCGGTTCCCCGGGAGCGGTTTATCGACATGAAATCCCTCATGGATATGGTCGTCTCATGATATTTCCGGTTGTAACCAGCGTCATGGCGGGGGCACTGCTCTGGCTTGACCGGGTCTTTGTTTTTCAGTCCATGATCAGCAGGCCCATTATCCTTTCCCCGATTCTGGGGCTGATCATGGGCGATGTCACCATCGGACTCATGATCGGTGCCTCTCTGGAGCTCCTCTGGCTTAACGCCCCTCCAGTGGGGGCCTACCTTCCCAATGACGAGTCCTTCTGTGCAGCCGCTGCCGCTCCGACCGCAGTGCTGGCGAGCGCGCACATGAGCGATGCGGCCGCAGCGGGTTTCGCCCTGGTGGCGAGCCTTCCTTTTGCCATGGTGGGCAGGACCCTGGACACGCACATCCGGACGATGAACCAGGACCTGATCAACCGGATTCATCAGGGACAGATGGAGCGTACAGTACGAAACGCCATCGGCAAGGCACTGGTGCGCAGCTACCTGTATGCACTGGTTACACTGGGAATCAGCGTCGGCCTGCTGTGCACGGCGGTAGCCCTGGTCGGAGAGATCCTGCCCTGCGAGGTGAAAACGGCTCTTTCCTATATGCCTCTGGCCGGAGTCGTCATCGGGCTTGCCGGTCTCATGACCAAGGAGAATCCGAGGCTGTGGCATGCAGGTCTCTTTTTTCTCGGGATGATAATCGTACTCATGATCTCATGGATTCACTGATCCTGCGCAAGACAACGCGGGAAGACATTCCTTCGATCATTGCCATAGAACAGGCGTCGTTTGTCTCTCCATGGAATGTGCACACCTTTCTGACCGCCCTGCACGACAGGAGGAGCTGTAATATCACTGCGCGGTATAACGATCGGATCGTGGGATACTGCTTTTCCCTGGGCATGAAGAATATGGTCCATCTGCTGAACCTTGCCGTGCACCCTGACTTCCGTCGGCAGGGGGTTGCACGTAGACTTCTTGACGAAATATTTTCGTTTGCCAGATCGAACAGGAAGTCGTATGTTTTTCTCGAAGTGAGAAAATCGAATGATATCGCGAAGCGTCTCTACACATCAGCGGGATTTACCCATGTCAGCACCTGGCAGAGGTATTACTCCGACACCGGGGAAGACGCCTCCATCATGGTAAGACGGCTCGAAAGGACCGATGGATGAAGGAATGCAGCGCCCTGGTCAAGGACAACCGGCGGGTTGGCCAGGATACCTATCTGATGACGCTTGAGTGCGAGTTTTCTCCATTCACGCCGGGGCAGTTTCTCATGCTGAGGCTCACCGGCACGTGCGAGCCCTTTCTTCGCAGGCCGCTTGCCATTCTGTCGTATCGTGAGAGAGCGATCGAGCTTCTCTACAAGGTAAGAGGAGGGGGGACCTCACTCCTCGCCGGAACGAAGAAGGGGGAGGCGCTTTCCGTGCTCGGGCCTCTGGGCAAAGGCTTCAGCGACCCGAAACCGGAGGAGGAAGCCGTGTACGTTGCGGGCGGGACCGGGCTGCCCCCCATCCTGGCCCTGGCCGAGAAGACGAGAAGAGGCCGTCTGATCATCGGGGCGCGCACGAGGGATGACATCCCTCTGTGGAATAGGATGCAGAATATCGCGGGTGTCGAGCCGACGGCGACCACGGAAGACGGATCACTGGGCATCAGGGGTGTGGCGACACAGGCCCTGGGCGATCTCCTGGAAACGATACAGTCGCCCTGCGTCATTTATGCATGCGGTCCCACCGGCATGCTCAAACAGGCGGCTCGATTGGCACAGGGCTCCGGGGCGCGGTGCGAGGTGTCTATCGAGGAACATATGGCCTGCGGCTTCGGGGTATGCTCGGCCTGCGTGGTCAGGACAACCACGGGAAATCAGAAGGTCTGCACGCAGGGGCCGGTGTTCGATGCCTCGTGCATCGAGTGGGGGATCTGATGGATATCTCCACCCGGCTTGCACCGGGCCTTTGCCTGAAAAACCCTGTTCTCAGCGCCTCGGGCACCTTTGCCTACGGAGAGGAATTCTCCCGGATGTTCGACCTCTCACTGCTCGGGGGTGTCGTAACCAAGGGACTCTCGCTGCTTCCCAGTGAGGGGAACCCGACGCCGCGGGTGTGTGAGACCCCCTGCGGCATGCTGAACGCGATAGGGTTGGAGAACATTGGTATCGATGCGTTCATTGAGGAGAAGCTCCCCTTTCTCGGCACGTTCGACACCGAGGTGATCGTCAATTTCTTCGGCACGGCCGAGGACGAGTATGCCCAAATGGCGCAGAGGCTCGATATCGAGGGCGTATCCGCCATCGAGATGAACGTTTCGTGCCCGAACATCAAAAAGGGAGGCATCGAATTCGGGAAGGATCCGCAGATTCTCAACCGACTCGTGGCGAAGGTGCGTAAGTCCACTACAAAGCCTCTCGTCGTCAAGCTTTCTCCCATGGTGACCCACATCGGCGAGATGGCGCTCGCGGCCCAAGAGGGCGGGGCAGATGCCCTGACCTGCTCCAATACCTTTCCGGCCATGGCCATCGATGAAAACACCTTGCGGCCGATGCTTGGAAACGTTACCGGAGGCCTTTCCGGACCTGCCATAAAACCCATCGCCCTGAGGATCGTGTGGGAGGTTTCCCGACAGGTATCCATCCCGGTGATCGCGTCAGGAGGCATCACCTCGTGGAAGGACGCGGTACATTTTCTCTTGGCCGGAGCCTCCGCCGTCGAGATAGGCAGCGCATCTTTGAGGGACCCCCTGTGCTTCGGCGCGATCATTGAGGGCCTCATCCGCTATATGCAGGACAAGGGCCTGGAATCGATCTCTGATATAATCGGAAGGCTTCAGACAGCCTGAAGAGAGAAAAGGCGGGCAGTCTGAAGATCGGCACCCCTGAAACTCTTGCATCCCTGAAAATCTCCGGGGTCGTTCCCGGCGGCATGCCGCGAAAGCAAGGCCCAGAGCCTGCTCGGGCATACCGGTGATCGTAGTGCTGTGAGGGCTTGAGCCAATGGGATGGTGTACATTTATATTGGCAGGGAGGGACAGGGACGCGACCCCGATGTATTGCGCATGCACGGGGTTCGGTGAATGAGCCGCCGGTGGAATGACACGGTGGATTCTCCAGATTGATCTGTCTTCACGACAGACATTATCCGGGAGATGCGTGGTATGGTTCTGAGGGAGGTCTCGCTGGCCGCGCCCCTTGTGGTGGTATTTGCGGCCATGTGTCTGGGCATTGTTGCGCTGTGGGGTGATATTCCCGCAGGTATGTTCTGCCTTTTCTTTCTCGTTCTGCTCTATGATCGGAGCAGAATCGTCCACATGGGGTTTGGTCTTGTCCTGGCGGCCGGGGCCGTACTCTTCTCACCCGGCTGGATCGATATTCCCGATGGCGAATACCTGGTTCAGGGCAGGGTGGTGGAATCCGGATTCAACAGGGGCGCCTACCGCGTGACGCTCGATCGGGTGGTTGTTGAGGGGCGGACTGTCCGGGGTCATGCCCTGGTCAATATCTACAATAACGTTTCAGACCTCGGGAAGGGGAGCGTTGTCGAGGGCAGGGTTCGCCTGAGAGCCCCGCGTGCCCTGGGAAACGAGGGGGAGTTCGACTATCGGAAGTATCTATTGAGCCAGGGTATAACCCTGAAGGGATACATCCGGGATCAAACAGGGCTTACGATAAAGAAACCCGGCAGAGAAAAGGGTCTGCGCGACCATCTTGCCGCTGCTCTTTCCGGTTATGCAAAACCCGAGGCAGAGGTCATGAAGGCGGTGCTGACCGGGGACCGCTCCGGGCTCGTATACTCTCTGCGTGACCTTTTCGCATCTCTTGGAGTGGCGCATCTCATGGCCATCTCGGGACTTCACATGGGGATCGTCTTCCTGATCGGGTATGCCGGGAGCTTTACCCTTTTCAGACTCGTACCCCTCCTGGCCGGACGCCTGGACACCCCGTTCATTGCAAAGCTGGCGGGCCTGGCCGGGGTGCTGCTCTACACCCATTTCGTAGGAGGATCCCTTCCCGCTGTCCGGTCGGCCATCATGGTTGCGTGCATCATCGTCTCGCTCATACTCTCCCGCAAGCACCACCTGGTCGAGAGTCTTTCCGTGGCCGGCATTCTCATCCTGATCTGGATGCCTTTCTCCCTGTATACGTCTAGTTTTCTCCTGTCGTTCTCGGCGGTTATCGGGATCACCGGGGCATACCACAAACTGGAAGACTCACCCAGGTGGCTTCTGTACATCGTCATACCGGTCATTGCCGCCGCCTTCACCCTGCCAATTACGATCAGTCACTTCGGTTTTGTCTCATTGAGCGGATTCATGGCGAATACCCTTTTCGTGCCATGGTTCAGCTTTGTCGTGATGCCGCTTGGAATGGCGGGGCTTGCCTTTTTCCCGGTTTCAGATCAGATCTCCTCTCTCTTCTTTTCTCTTTCTTTCGATACCCTGGGGGTGATTATCAGGGCTGCAGAGATGTTCGGGCGACTCCATCCGGTTGCAGCTCCGGGTAACGCCTGGGTGTTTGCGTGCTATGCCGGTATGATAACAGCCTTTTTCTCGACCGCCTCCAGAATGCGCACCATTCTTCTTTCCCTGTGCATCATCCTTATCGTCGCGATCCCCGCCGGCCTCGGTGTATATCGGGATCACCAGCCCCTTTGCTTCGATTTCATCAGTGTGGGCCAGGGAGACAGCGCGCTCGTCACCAGAGGCAAGACCGCGATTCTCATCGATGCAGGAGGCTCGCGGTGGGGATTCGACACCGGGAGGTTCATTGTAGGCCCCCACCTGCTCAGGCGAGGGGTTACGAAACTCGATATCGTGATCATCACCCATGCGCACACGGATCATATCGGTGGTATGCCGTTCATATTGGATCGATTCCCGACAGGGGAGGTATGGACGAATATGAAATATGACTGGAATCCTGATTTCCGATCTGTAATTCACATTACACAAAAGAAAGGCATTCCCGTAAAAAACGTATGCCTTGGGGATGTCTGCCATTATGCCGGTCTGGATATCGAAATAATGAATCCTCAGGAGAGCATTGAACGGCGCAGTGCCGGTATGGACCAGAACTTGCATTCCATAGCGCTGAGGATCGGAGACAGCAGTATGCGAGGGCTTTTTATGGGAGACGTGGAAGGGCTGGGAGAAATCAGATTGTGCCGTCTGGACAGAGACCTGTCTGCGGACGTGCTCAAGGTAGGGCATCACGGTTCAAAAGACAGCTGCCTGACGATGTTTCTGAAGCGTGTAAGGCCCAGTCTAGCCGTTGTCCCGGTAGGTCGCGGCAATGTCTTTCGCCTTCCCAACCGTCTGTCTCTCGGTCGTCTTCATGAACAGGGTATCACGGTCTTCAGGACCGATATCGACGGGGAAATCATGATATACCCGGGCCACGGCGGATTGCAGGTAAAGTCCATGAGGCTCCATGCCGATACAGCATTGAATAGATGACCTGCGCGTGCAGGTCGGAGGCGTATCGGTAATATCAGGGAAAATGGAGTGAACATGAAGTGTTCGGGCAACAAGGGATTCTCTCTTCTGGAACTCATGGTTGTAGTGGTGGTAGTCGGCATCCTTGCCGCGGTGGCGATTCCGAACATGGGGGGGTGGCAGGCGAAAAGACAGCTCAATTCGGAGGCGCGCAACGTCGCATCTCTGCTTCAACAGGCACGGAGCGAGGCTGTCAGCAGAAACAGAGATGTATGGCTGGAATTCTCCCCCGCGAGTGAGAGTTATCTGATGCGGACAGCGACCTCGATTCTTACCCCTCAGAGAACCCTTCCGTCCGGTGCCGACATGGTGGCAACCACCTTTGTCTCAAACAGGGCAACATTCAACAGCAGGGGCTTTGCAACAGAATCCGGGAGCGTAACGCTTCATGCCGACGGCAGGGCGAACGACTCCAACTGGACACGGACCATATCGGTAACCCTGGGAGGGAGTGTCTCCATAGAGCCATGAAGACCATGAAAATACTATCCAACTCACACGGGCTGACACTAGTGGAGCTGATGATCGTCATGGCGCTGTCCCTGATGCTTATGGGGGCGGCGTATCTGGCATACCAGACGCAGCATGCCTCCAGCACGGTCCAGCATCAGATAGCACAGGTCCAGCAGGATCTCCGGGCGGCCATGGATATCATTACCAGGGATATCAGGAACGCCGGCGCACAGTCACCCATGACGAACAACAGCGTTCCGCCTGTGGAGGCATCTACGGTAGACAGTACAGGGCTGGACAACATCACCCTCATGATGGATCTGGGTGATGGTATGGGCGGCGAGCCGAATGACAGCATTACTGACGACAACGAGCACGTGTTCTACTATCTGACCGGCCAGGATCTCGTGCGGATCGATTACAACGGGGTGGGCAGGCAGACAATTGCCCAGAACGTCCAGAGCCTCCGGTTTCGGTACTACTCATACGATGAATCAACCGGATCAGGCTCTGAGATACCGATTGTCTCGCTACCTGGAAGAGAAGACGAGATCGACTACATAGACGTCAGCATGACGATACGCAGTAAAAACCCTGATCCGGATACGGGCCAGCATATGACCAGAACGCTCAACAGGCGCATCAAACTGAGAAACAGCGGGACTTGACCCGTTTAAGAAGGCTGAGAGACGATGAAGATCTTTCATGTGAACACCGATCATAACCGGCAGGTCCTTGACCTGGCCAGGGGCGGCTTTACCCTCATCGAACTCGTGGTCGCCATCCTCATCTTCGCACTCGGCATCATCGGGGTCGCCAAGATGCAGTCGGAGTCGGTCAAGGGGAATTCCTACGCCATGCAGCTCACCCGGGCAAACAACATCGCACAGGACATGTCGGAATACCTGAAAGTCCTGCCCTTTACGAGCGATTCCCTGGGCGGGGAAAGCATCCCGCTGGCCGGAGAGGTAACCAGGGTCGCGTCCGATGTGACGACCGCCGGAATAACCTATGAAAGAGAATGGATCGTAAACCAGAGTGAGAGCGATGACAATCTGAGAGAGATCGCGGTTCAGGTCTGGTGGCAGAACAGGGAGCACAGTGTGTCCTTTACCTTTTACAAAGGCAACAGGACAGGACTGTAGAGGGGTGCACGCCATGATTTATAATTCATTTACCGGCAGGGTACGGAACAACGAGGGAGCGGTCATGGTTCTCGTTCTCCTGGTTCTGGTGGCAACCATACTCATCGGAACCACCCTCATGCGATCCACCACCATCGAGACCAAGATTGCGGGAAACGAGCGAAGGATTATCCAGGACTTCAACAAGGTCGACAGCGCGGCCGAGATTGCACTGGTCCACTCGACCACCTTTGCAGATCACGTCAAGGACAACGTTGGGATGTCTTACGATTTCACCACCTCGGGCATCCTCTCCGGAGAGATGATCGACCTGGAAACGCTTATGGTCACCCTGCAGAATAAAGGTAATCCTCCTACAGCCCAGAGCGGCAAGTGGGTCTACAGTGTCAGCGGCAAGACGAACCTCGAAGCAAGGTACTACAAGGTGGATGCCCGACACCGGGGCGAGAATGTCGATGTCCTGGTGTTCAAGATATTGCCCAGGGCACAGAAGGAGTAAGGATATGAAGATAATAAATCTTCTTTCAATCTTTGCGGCGTGCGGATTTCTTTTCTCTCCATTGGCGGCTGTGGCGGATGACAGTGACATTTTCGGCGGAGGCACACTCGATATCGATGCAAACGTGCTGATCATCTTTGACAATTCCGGGAGCATGGACACCAAGGTGGAGAATCCGGTTGCGGCGTATGACTCTGACACTCAATACACTGGACCCTATAATAGAGAGAAAGTGTACTATCAGTACAGTGACGGAGTAGCCTGGTACGAACTTGAGGATATTGGCTCGGACTACGAGGTGGATTATAATGAAATCAGGTGCAGGGATGCAAGGAAAGATCTGAACAGCTACGGACACTGGAACGGAAAAATCGATCTCGACGACCCTCATGACTGCATGCGCAGAGGAAAGCAGAAGCTGTTAAGGACGGGAAACTATCTGAATTATCTTCATGAGAATCCCGACGCCGGGGTTGATAAGACGCGACTGCAGGTTGCCAAGGAAGTGGTCGCTGAGTTGTTGAATACCACCTCGACATCGGGAGTACGATTCGGGGTCATGGTGTTTAACTATGACGATGGAGGACATGTACTTGCACCCATCAAGAACAGGACAGAAAGCGAAATCGATACCCTGGTCCAAACGATCAACGGCATCAGCGCACATACCTGGACCCCACTTGCAGAGACCCTTGCCGAAGCGGGCCTTTACTTTGCCGGGAAAGATTCATGGGCCAACTCTAATGTCACCTATACTTCACC
The DNA here is from genome assembly GCA_018433085.1 of Deltaproteobacteria bacterium. GTDB lineage: Bacteria > Desulfobacterota > Desulfomonilia > UBA1062 > UBA1062 > Phosphitivorax. The sequence goes on from JAHDRW010000013.1 coordinate 16,195, forward strand.
CATCGAGTGGCGATGCCAGAAGAATTATGTCATCATCATGACAGATGGAGAACCCACCTATGACCGTGGCGATATCCTCGAAGATGATCACGACTATCTCGATGACAGATCCATCGGCGACTATGACCAAGACGGGAGAGATCCTGGGTCATACTCAAGTTATGGCAGCGATTATCTCGATGACGTTGCGAAATTTCTCTATGACGAGGACCTTCGCATTGGCGGAGTAGATCTCGCCCAGCGTTCTTTTGATGATGATTATCCCAAACAAAACGTCATCACCTATACCGTGGGCTTCGCGATCGATCATGTCCTGCTGGAGAGTACGGCCGATTCAAACCATGGACACGGGGCATACTACACGACCGAAGATGGCCTCAATCTCGTAAGCATACTCGAGACCATCATTGCCAGCATCATGGATACCAGCGTTCAGTTCGTTTCGCCAGTGGTTCCTGTAAATAGAGTGAACAGGACCTATGCGGACAACGCCATGTATCTCGGTCTTTTCCTTCCCGACATTTCAGGGCAGTGGAAGGGAAATCTTAAAAAATTCGGTCTGAGCGAAGACGGCACGCTTCTTGACCGATACGGGAACGACGCACTCGATGCTTCGGGCGCGATCAAGGATGAGGCCAAAACCTGCTGGTCCCTGGTCACCGGGCTGGAGGGAATCAAGGTCGACGTCGGCGGCGCCGGCAAAGTCCTCCTGGGGCAGACGAACAGAAACTTTTATACTCGGAATACCGGCAGTTCCCTTTTCGTTTTCAACAAGACCAATATCTTACCCACAGCACTGGGGTTTGCGGACGATACCTATACTACCCAGCGGGATGACCTGGTGGATTATATGAGGGCAGACGGGATCTACAGTCCTCAGGCCACCGGAACCACCGACAAGCCACGAACCTGGGTGCTCGGGGATATTCTCCACTCAGAGCCCGCCGTACTCTATGATGATCAAAACAGCACAAACGTGATCTTTGTGGGGGCCAATGACGGGTTCCTGCACTGTTTTCTCGATAATGACTACAGCGGGGAGGGAAATGCGAATACCAACCTCCAGGACGACACGCTCTCCGAGGCATGGGCCTTCGTGCCCTGGGACCTGCTGCCGAAGCTGAAGAACCTTCCTCCTGAGAAAGCGACGGTTGAAATCGCAGGAGATTCGGTTCATGATTATTTTGTCGACGGTTCTCCCGTGATCTTCAAGCCCACGGGAACCCCTGAGAAGGCGTTTGTGGTCTTCGGGCTCAGGAGAGGGGGAGACAAGTATTACTGTCTCAACGTGAGCGATTACAACAATCCCGCGTTCGCTTGGGAAATACCAAACAATATTCTGGGGACCGGTGTTGAACCCCTGGGGCAGTCGTGGTGTGCGCCTCGTTTCGTGAAAATAAAAGCGAATTCCAGCGATTCGGTGGGTAAAGAGGTGCTGCTCTTTGCAGGCGGATATGACCCGAACCAGGACAACGAGGACCCGGGGACCGGCGACTCGAAGGGCAGGGCGATATTTGCCGTCGAGCCCGGGGCTACGAGTTGTGTCGTGAACTCGAATATAAACTTCAACCATAATAATTATGCCAAGATGTCCTATTCCATCATCGAACTCAATTCATTCGACAGCAATGATGACGGGTTTGAGGATACGATCTATGCTGGGTCTCTCGGCGGCGATCTGTTCGTGTTCTCCGACCGTGACGGTGATGGGACCTGGCAGGCGAGAAGACTGTTCCACGCCGCGAATGACGGGGGAACTTCAGGCCTCAGGAAATTCATGAAGGCGCCGGGCGTTGTGAGGATGTCTACCACCAATGACTATGTCTACATCGGCTCCGGTAACCGTGAAGATCCGCAGGATGTCTCGATGACAGATCGGTTTTATGCAATCAAGAACTTATGGCCGACTACGTGGAGTGACGAGGCGAACACCCTTACGGATGCCCACCTCGTCAACATGGATACGGATATATTCAATTCTGCCGCTACCGAAGAGGAGAAGACCCTGAAACAGGAGCAGCTCGATGCCGGGTCGGGATGGTACCTGAACATGCCCAATCTGGGAGAAAAAGTCGTCTCTTCACCCATCGTGTTCGATAAGGCCGTATGGTTCACCACCTTTACCCCTACACCGACGGGAGATACAGAAGAAGATGAAGAGGTAGTAGACAAATGCACCATTCCCGGCGGCGTGGGCACGGCCCGTCTCTATGCAATCAACTATAATACTGGCAGCGCAATGTACGACCTCGATGAAGACGGAGACAAGGAACGAAGTGTTGATATCGGGGGCGGTATCCCGTCGGACCCGGTGGTTATCGTAACCAAAGAGGGATCATACATAGCGGTTGGCAGACAGCGCGGAGTAGACATAAGGTTAAGCGGGAGCGGGAATCTCTTTAATAAGATATACTGGATACAAAAATAACAATCGAGGAGCAGGACGTGAAAAACATATGCGCTCATAACCGGATCGTCATCGTAGCATGTACTGCCGTAATGTTCCTGCTGGGTAATGCTTCTTACAGCCGCGCCGGCGATGTGATCGGCCTGGTCATGGATAACTGGCATTCATCGGATATCAGCGGAACGATAATGTGTATAGACACCAACCCCGACAGCATCGTGGTGAACGAGGTGCGGATCTATCTTGCCGACACCAGCAGAGGCGGGAAAAGGTGTGTCACAAAGGTGGTGGATACCTACGGGCGGGAGGCCGGCAGAAACGACCTCAGAAGTGGAAAATTAGTGTATGTGAAAGTGGGCACGGCCATGGATACTGATAAGGATACCGAATATGTAGTGGCAAAGGAGATATATCTTCTCCCCCGCGAAATGAGCAGAAGCGAGATGAAAAACAGAGGAATCAACACCGGGCCCACCACTTCGTGGTGAAAGCGCGCAAAAGACGATCGAGCAGGCAGATTCATCGTTCGCCTCACCAGTTGCCACGAGGCATTGTTTTTTGTCAGCCAGCAATCGTCTGATAACTTGAGCGTGGGAAAAAGGTCTGGATAAGAACCCGTCATTTCCGAAGGATCCGGATATAAGCGGTCTCGTTTTCCACCATGATGTCGGCCTTGGCGATCTGTCGGCGCTTGAGATTTTCCATGGCATCGAAGAGGCTGCCCTTGATCTCCATGACGTGGCAGATGGAGTGGCCGTGGATGCCCGTGATGCTGATCCGGGAGACCCCCTCAACGGACATCAGGGCATTGATCATGGACTGGTAGGTGACGTAGTCGCTTATTCCCTCGACGCAGAGTATTTTTTTCATAACGCCGGGGCTCTTGCTCAAGATACGCTGGCTGATGCCCGCACGCACGGGCCTGATGACCTCGCCGATCATGAGTGAGTTCATAGACTCTGTCGAGAAGTCTCCCCTGCGGGAAACCGACCACGACGACATCACCGCCCCCGAGGCCACATCGACCAGGGAGACCTCGAACAGGCACTCGTACAAGGTGTCGAGAACCGGTGTATAGGCGATGGTTCCGGTGATGAGCACGTCCGCCCCGACCGCGTGAGCCGAGTTCAGGGGATCTGGCTGGCAAAACGCCTCTCCCGTCTGTTTGCGGGGCCTGATCACGTTTTCTCCGAGGCGGCTCAATTCCCGCCCGAACTGCGTTTCGAAAGGGGAATAGGATGTACCGGCCTTACCCGCCCACCATTCATAGGGGGCTTCGCTGCCCGGTTCCAGATACGAGATCGCCAGAAGGACCTTGGACCGGTGCGCCCGAGGGATGGTCAGTGCCCGAGAGTGGAGCCACTGTCTCAGCGAATCGTCGTCGATCTTTACATCTACACTGAGTTGGAGGACGTCTCCCTGCCGGGCCCGAGAGGCGATCTGGTACTGGAGGATGTCCTGCATTCTCCTGGATGCGGTATACTCGGGAAGCAACTGCATGAGGTCTGCAACCGAGCTGTCGGGGACAAACCGCAGAGCGGCCTGAAGGGCCGCTTTCGCAAATGCATCATCCAGTGCGCGCTGCTCTGCCTGCGCGAGATTGTCGTTCTCGATGGACCCCAGACCATAGACCGTAAGGGTAGTATCACCTCTACAAATAAGGGGTGTGATGACTAAGAAAAGAAGAGAGATGATACAGGTCGCTGTCTTGTGGTAAATCCTCATCCTGCCAGGAAATCTTTCAGTTTTGAGTTCGTCTCTGACGGCTCGATGCTCGCTACGGCATGCTTATAGATGAGTATCGGCTTGTCGGTCTGGATAAGAATGCAGAAAGGATCAAAGCTCTTCACAAATCCCTCGACCTTATCCTTGTCGACGAGAGTCACTACAATGGGGACCCGCTCCTTTCGCGCCTGATTAAGGAACTGGTCCTGCACATTAAATACAACCTTACCCATTACAACCTCCTTATGGCTCGTGGTGTGATTTTTTTGTTGTCGCGCTAACGTCTATATATTGTATTAATCATAATGATCTTTTGATCAAGTCTTTTTTATGTTAGTGCCTTAAAATCTCTTGGTGCTGCGACTCGTACACCTTCGAGGTGCCGGATGTCAAAGGAAAGTATAAAGAAAGACATTGAAACCCGTATCAAGGATCTCCGAAAACAGATCGATCACCACAATTATCGCTATTATGTGCTCGACTCTCCGGAGATCTCCGACTTTGCCTACGATCAGCTCATGCGGGAGCTGCTGCGGCTCGAGGCCGAATATCCGGAGCTGGTAACCTTGGATTCCCCGAGCCAGAGGGTGGGCGCGGCACCGGTCAGCTCGTTTTCCCCCATGGTGCACCGGGTTCCCCTCCTGAGCATCGACAACGCCATGGACACCGATGAGCTCAGCGCCTTTCACCAGCGAGTCGTCAAGCTCACGGGAAGCGAGAATATCGCTTACTGCTGCGAGCCCAAGTTCGACGGTCTGGCCGTAGAGCTCGTTTATGAAAAGGGGGTCTTCACCCGGGGAGGAACCCGAGGAGACGGGTACACCGGCGAGGATGTGAGCGGAAACCTCAAGACCATAAAAAGCATTCCATTGAGGCTGATAACCCGGAAGCCGCCCGATCTCCTGGAGGTGCGCGGCGAGGTGGTCCTCTTTAAGAGCGCATTCGCCGATCTGAACCTTGAGCGGTCCGAAAGTCGGGAACCTCTGTTCGCCAACCCGCGAAACGCCGCCGCAGGTTCGCTCAGGCAGCTCGACCCTCGCATCACGGCATCGAGGGCACTGGTGTTCTTCTCGTATGGAATAGTGGATGCCGTAGCCGTGGGGCTAGGCTCGCAGTATGCCACGCTTGAAAGACTGAGCGAATTCGGGTTCAAGGTGAACCCGGACGTTCGCCTCTGCCACGGGATCGGCGAGGTGATCGATTTTTGCCTGTACATGCAGGAAAAGCGGGAGTCTCTTCCTTATGAGATCGACGGCGTCGTTATCAAGGTAAACGATATCGATACCCAGCGGATGCTCGGAATAAAGGCCCGGTCCCCCCGGTGGTCGGTTGCCTACAAGTTCCCCCCTACTCAGGAGACCACCACGCTCAAAAGGATAGAGGTGCAGGTTGGCAGAACAGGCGTGCTCACCCCTGTTGCGGTTCTCGACCCGGTCAGGGTCGGAGGGGTCACGGTGTCACGGGCCACGCTCCACAATGCAGACGAGATCCGGAGAAAGGACGTGCGCGAAGGCGATACCGTGATCGTCCAGAGGGCTGGGGATGTCATTCCCGAGATCGTGGCCCCGGTCGTCTCCCGGAGGACCGGGGACGAGCGTGAGTTCGTCATGCCCGATACCTGCCCGGTATGCGGCTCCGGAGTGGTCAGGGACAGCATCGGGGGGAGCGGCTCAGAGGGTGTCATGTACCGGTGCGTCAACATGGCGTGCCCGGCCGTTCTCAAAGAGCAGATCTATCATTTCGCATCAAAGGACGCCCTGGATATCGACGGCCTGGGCAGGAAGATCATCCGGCAGCTCGTGGACAAGGGCATGGTGTGCGATGTGTCCGATATCTATACGCTCACCAGAGACCATCTCATGCAGCTGGAGGGGTTTGCCGAGCTTTCTACGGCAAACCTGCTCAACTCCATTGAGCAGAGCAGGCAGGCCACGCTGAGGAGATTCCTCTACGGCCTCGGCATCCCGCACGTGGGGCAGGTGGCGGCAAGAGACCTGGCGGATCATTTCGGCTCTCTGGATAAGGTCATGGAGGCGGACAAGGAAGAACTCCAGGCCATCAGGGGCATCGGGAAGGAAATGGCGCAGGCCATCAGCGGGTTTTTCTCCAATGAACGGAACCGGGAGATCATCCGGAAGCTGAAATACCGCGGACTTGAGATCCTCGATCAACAGCCGTCAGAGCCGGAGAGCGCGTCCCTGGCGGGAAAGAAATTCTGCTTTACCGGAACGCTTGAGTCCATGACACGCTCCAAAGCAAAACAAGAGGTCGAGGGAAGGGGCGGGCAGGTCGTCTCCTCGGTCAGCTCCCAGCTCGATTTCCTCGTTGCGGGTGCAGAGCCCGGTTCAAAACTGGACAAGGCGACATCGCTCGGCATAAGGGTGTTGGATGAAGACGAATTCAGAAAACTGATCAGGGAGGGATAACAGGTGAAGGCCCTTCACGTAACCATATACGGGATCGTCCAGGGCGTCTGGTTCCGGGCGACCACCAGGGAACAGGCACAGCGGCTCGGGGTAAACGGATGGGTGCGAAATACGCCCGACGGTGCGGTGGAGGCCCACATGCAGGGAGATGACGTGGCGGTGGATGCACTCCTTGCCTGGTGCCGCCAGGGCCCTCCGGGTGCACGGGTGGAACAGGTCGCAGCGGATGTAGTAGAGCCTGAGGAATGTATTCAGGACTTTCGTATTCTCTATTGAGGATGATTTCGTCGTCGAGACAGGATCCTCACTGAAAACTGGATCATAAATGGAGCTGCCACACGCTTGGAAATCGGGTCGTCATCGAAATCGCGCGCCATGAAAACCGCTTCATCGATCAGGAAAGGCTTGGTTTTTTTCTACTTGCGCGAACATGAACTTTGTTATATGAGTTCCACGCTCCTTGCTCCGGACAGGGGCTACAAAACCATAAGGAGGGTACAATGGATCTTTACGAGATAATGTTCATCCAGAACCCGGATCTCGGGGAAGAAGACCACGAGAAGCTCTTCACCCGTTTCAAGAACACTGTTTCCAAAAATGGCGGCGAGATCATCAACACGGAAGACCAGGGGATGAGAAGCCTCGCCTTCAAGATTCAAAAACGTTCAAGAGGCCGCTACTTCCTCGTTCACCTCGAGGGGCCGGGATCCATGGTCTCGGAGCTCGAACGATTCATGAGGCTTGACGAGAACATCATGCGATTCGTGACGATCAAGCTCGACAGCCATGTCACCCGGGAAGATCTGATGCCTAAGGCCGCTCCCGAGGCTGAGCCAGCAGCAGAGGCCGCTCCCGAGGCAGCGCCGACAGCCGAAGCAGAGGCCGCTCCCGAGACTGAGCCAGCAGCAGAGGCTGCTCCCGAGGCAGCGCCGGCTACCGGGGCCGAACCGGCAGCCGAGACAAAAGAAGAGGAGGGGGGAGAATAATGCAACGCCGACACGGTAATCCGAGAAGAAGCTATTATAAAAGGAAAACCTGCAGATTCTGTGAGGACAAGAATATCAAGATCGATTACAAAAACTCGGGCATGCTCCGTGATTTCATCACCGAGCGTGGGAAGATCCTGCCGAGAAGGATCACCGGAACCTGTTCGCGGCATCAGCGGCAGTTGGCGGTGGAGATAAAGAGGGCGCGGATCATGGCTCTCCTACCATTTTCTGTTCACGATTGAGAACATGCCTCTGACACAGAGAGGCCCAAAGACCCTGCTAATCACTACCGGGGTCTTTCTTTTTATGGGGGTTCTGGTCATTGCCGCAACGGCGCAGGCTCTGCCTTTTGCGTTGTTTGTGCCCGCTCTGTATGCGGTCTTTTCCGATCGGGTGCATCCCTATTTCATATTTTTTCTCGCGGCGGCCATCCCTGTTACCCTCGTCCTTGCACCGGGCTTCATCGAGGGCGTGGTTCTGTATTCGTCTCTCATTGCATGCGGGTTTCTGATACGCAGGTTCCTGGACATCCGGAACGTGGGAATGGCGGTCTTCGTGCCGTCGTGTCTGATGTTCTTCCTCTTCGTGCTGAGTGTCTGGATCATGGCGATGCAGGAGGGGGTCTCCTTCCATGCCGTTGTTTCCCGATGGGTCGGGGAAGTCATGAAGCAGGTAGCTCTCGTGTACAACCAGATCCTGTCCCCAGGAGACCTTGCCGAGTTCAGGGTGAGCAGGGCCGCCATGGAGACCAGGATCGCCCAGCTCTTCTGGGGGATCATCGCATCTTCGGTCATGAGCGTCATGTGGCTCAATGTGCTCGCCGCGTCACAGGTGTTGAAGACGGTCAAGCTGCGTCACTGGAAGGGGCCGGACTGGATGGTGGGGGCTTTTATCGTCGCCGGTTTCTTCATCCTGGTGAATTACGATGCGGTACGGATCCTGGGGCTCAATCTCATGATCGTCGTGTCACAGATCTACTTCTTCCAGGGGCTGGCGATCGTGGCCGCGTTTCTGAACGGATACAACTGGTCGAAGGTCGTAAGATGGGTTATTTACATATTGATTTTGAGCCAGATATATATCATGATTGCGGTAACAGCGCTTGGATTATTTGATACCTGGTTCAATTTCAGGAACAGGATAAGAAGCTCAGAAGGAGATAGATAACATGAAGGTAGTGCTGCTGGAAACTATTGAAGGTATTGGGAGTGTCGGACAAGAGGTGAAGGTGAAAGACGGATACGCACGGAATTTCCTGATCCCCAAGGGTCTTGCGCTCATGGCGTCCGACAAGAACATCAAGGCCTTCAAAGATAAAATACAGTCCAGGATCAAGTCCGAGGCAAAGTCCAAGGAGCATGCGCAGAAGATCGCCGAGCAGCTCGAGACCGTTTCGCTCAACTATTCCATGAAGACCGGGCAGGAGGGCAAGCTTTTCGGCTCCATCACGCCCGCCCAGATCTTTGATTCACTCAAGGAGAAGGGCTTTGAAGTGGACAAGAAGAAGATCGTGCTTCCGGAGCCCATCCGCCATATAGGGACGCACGAGGTGACGGTCAGGCTCTATCCCGGAGTCAACGCACAGCTCAAGGTCGAGGTATCCTCAGAGAACGAGGAATAACCGGATGGAAAACGCTTCGCCGGTTCTGCCTCACAACAAGGAAGCAGAAGAGTACCTTCTCGGTGGAGTGCTGCTGGAGAACTCCTCCCTCGATCTGATCTCCGAGATCATATCGCCGGATGATTTTTATGCGGAGCGGCATCGGATCATCTACGAGGAGATGCTGCGACTCGTGGACAAGGGCCTGCCCATCGACCTGGTATCCCTGACCGAGGCCGTCGAGAGCAATGGCCGGCAGGACAAGGTGGGCGGCGCAAGCTATATCGCCCAGCTCTCCGACCGCATACCCACGACCGCAAACATCGAGTATTATGCAAGGCTCATCCGTGAAAAGGCCATCCTGAGGTCGCTCATCGTCGGTGCGGGAGAGATCGTCAAGACCGCCCGGAACCCCGGCGAGGAGGTTCCTATGGTGCTTGAGTATGCCGAGCAGATCATCTTCGACATCAACAAGCAGATCAAGAACAAGAAGGGCGGGCTGGTCAAGGTTGGGATTCCGTTGCAGGACATGTACCACAACCTCAGCCGTATGGCCAAAGGCGAGATCGACGAGGGGGTGGTTCCCACCGGGTTCGTCGACCTCGACAACTTTCTGCTCGGAGGGCTGCATTCCTCCGATATCATCATCATCGCCGCCAGGCCCTCCATGGGGAAGACATCCCTGGCCATGAACATCGCGCAGTATGTCGCGGTGACCGAGCAGCTGCCTGTGGCGGTATTCTCTCTTGAGATGGGAGTCGAACAGCTGGTGCTCAGGATGCTCGCTGCAGAGGCTCAGATCAATCAGAGTCTGGTGAGATCCGCATCCTCGCTGTCGCTGCTGAAAAAGGAAGATTGGAGCAATCTACTGAATGCGTCGGGAATTCTCTCGGAGGCGCCTTTATATATCGACGATACCCCCGGAATATCTCCCATGGAGATCCGCGGCAAGTTGCGAAGGCTCGCAGCACAGGAAGACATCCGGCTCGTGGTGATAGACTACCTGCAGCTCATGACCACCTCGCGTTCCCGTTCCGACTCGAGAGAGCAGGAGATATCGGAGATTTCCCGGAGCCTCAAGGCCATTGCAAAGGAGTTCGGCATACCTGTCGTGGCGCTGAGCCAGCTCAACCGCAGGGTTGAGGAAAGGCAGAACAAGCGTCCCCAGATGGCCGATCTGAGGGAGTCCGGCGCAATCGAGCAGGATGCGGATATCATATGCTTTATCTACCGGGATGAGGTCTACAACCCCGACACCCCGGACAAGGGCATCGCAGAGCTCCTCATCGCCAAGCACCGCAATGGCCCCACAGGAGAGATCAAGCTATCCTGGAGACCGGAGCTGACCAAGTTCGAGTCGCACTCGAACCGTTAGTCGTGCCTGTTCGCGCCGCCGACAATCCAACATCTCTCATCGGAGCGGTTCCCCTTTGACCCTCCCGTGGAGGTTCTGTCCAAACGATGTCCTGATACACGCCAGGCTGTCGCGGGACGATTCGTCAGCCCTTGTTCTCAGATGTCTTTAGAATCTTTGTCTGCGGACGGGGTAGGCGTGGCAGATGTCGATGTCTTCTGCCAGCACCTCGCGGTCTCTCTCCATGGCGGTTCTCATCCGCTGGAGCGAACGCATCTCGATCTGGCGGACCCGTTCTCTGGTCACCCCGATTTCGGTGGCAATGTCCTTGAGTGTTGCGGGAGGATCGTGAAAAAAGCGTTTTTCTATGATGTACACTTCCCGTTTCGTGAGGATCGGCGGGTCTGAAGACAGAAGCTTCAAAAGATAGACATGCCGCTCTTTCAGAGCATAGTGGTCGTCCTGGTCCGGACCCTGATAGAGGAGGTGGTCCAGGAGGCTCTCTTCGTTGTTTTCGGCATCCCCGGAGATGGTGCTGTCCAGAGAGACGAGACCTTTCGCATGGGTAAGCCTCCCGGTGTGCACCTGATAGCTCTTGTGGATAAAGTTTTTTATATAGGCCTTTATCCACCAGATGGCATAGCAGATGAACCGGACCCCCATGTCGGGATCAAATCTGGTCAGCGCCTTGACCAAGCCCATATTCCCTTCCTGTACGATCTCGAGCGGGCTATACCCGAGATGAAAATACGGGTGTGAGATCTTGACGACAAAACGTAGGTTTGCGGTAATGACTGTGTGGCCGGCCTCGATGTTTCCCTGTTTATACTGCCTGGCGAGATCGAGCTCTTCTTCCGGGGTGAGCAGTTCGTAATCCCTAATCTTCTTTGTATAGAGCTCAAGATCATAACAAGAGTACAGACTCCCCATAGACCCTCCTTTCAACAAAAAAAGGACGCGATCTTTACAAAGTTACCCGATATATTTCACAAATGTCAAGGGCAATATAGGTGGAAAATGAATTCATGGATTGTTCATGACAGGTTATAAGTTATGACAACCATCTGGTCCTGTGTATAACTTTCTCAGAACTGAGGAATCATTCACAAGCCTGGCTCTACGGTATCTGATGCCTGTCTTTCTCCCCGGCCAGAAATCGGTATATGTAAATGAAGAGAAGCACGACAATCACTGCGATAAGTGCAAATGTGGCATGGTGGGAATACTGCTTCACGAGGGACATGTTGTTCCCCACCAGGTATCCGATCCATGCCAGCACCACGACCCAGATGCCGGCTCCCAGGGCGGTATAGAAAGAAAATTTGAGAAGGTTCATCCTGGCAAGCCCCGCAGGGAAGGAGATGTACTGACGGATGCCGGGAATGAGCCGGCAGACAAAGGTGCTGATCTCACCGTGGGCGAGAAAGAATCGATCGACCTTCTGGAATCGCTCCGGGGTCAGAAAAAAATATTTTCCGTACTTTATGAGCAGGGGTCTGCCGAGCCAAAGGGCAATCAGATAGTTGAATAACGCCCCAAGAAGACTTCCCAAAATTCCACAGAGAACCACCAGGTAGATGTTCATCTGCCCCCGGGATGCGAGATAGCCCGCGGGCGGCACCACCACCTCGCTGGGAAAGGGGAAAAAGGAGCTTTCGAGGAACATCAGCGCGATGATGCCGGGATATCCCATTTCCCCGATGGTCGCTACCAGCCAGGCTATGATCTGTTCCATAACGGCGCACTATATAAGAAGAAGATTCCCGTTGCAATATTTGCGTTATGTGATTAGATTCATGACAAGCGAAAAGCATGCATTTCCCGTGCGTGTCGTTTTGACAATCTATCAAGATGGATATAGACGAATTTACGATAACTATTGACTCTCTGTCCTATGGGGGCAGGGGGGTGGGAAGAAGAGAAGACGGCAAGGTGGTGTTCGTGCCCATGGTCCTGCCCTCCGAGCACGTGCAGGTTCGCGTGGAAAAAGAGCATGCATCCTATTGCATTGCCAAGGCATCGGCGTTGCTGATGCCTTCGCCGCACAGGATCGAACCCGAATGCCCGCATTTTGCCCTGTGCGGGGGCTGTGACTGGCAGCACCTCTCATATCCGGAGCAGCTCAAGTGGAAGGCCATAATCCTCCGGGACGAAATCGCAAAAATTCTCCGTGGCCCGATACCCGGGCATATTCAGACCGTCCCATCACCGCTCAGATATGGCTATCGTGGGCATGCAACCCTCCAGTGCAGCAACGATCCCGAGTTTACCCTGGGATTCTTCCAGAGGGGCACGCAGAAAATCATCAATTTGGACGAGTGTCCGGTGCTCAGGCCGCGTGTGCGCGAGGTCATCGCCGGAACGCGGGAGATCCTCCGGAAGAGCCCCATACTCGGACTCCATTCCATCGAGGTGCACTCACCACAGGATGAGACCATCTTGCAGTTCAGATGTAAGGGAAACGTTCACCGGAATGCGATGAAGACCATGGAGCTCATATACCGTGAGCTCGATATCACAGGACTCTCCCTTGTCGTATTCGGTTCCCGAAGGAGTGACCACGTCCTCGGGCAGCGTTTCTGCCGGTATTCTCTGCCGCTTAACGGGCGTGAGGTTCACCTGAGCTGTTCGTTCGGGGATTTCATCCAGGCGAACATGCAGGCGAATACGACTCTCGTGGAGCACGTGATGGACCTGGCCCGGGGGTCGGAGAAAATTCTGGACCTCTACGGCGGAAGCGGGAATTTCAGCATTCCCCTCTCCTTCGTGGCCTCCGAGGTGGTCGCCATCGAGCGGAGCCCGAAGCTTACCTCTCTCGGCAGGGTGAGCGCGAAGAAAAATCAGGCCGGAAATGTCAAATTTCTCGCCCTGGACGCGCTGAAGGCGGTCACCTCAATCCGGGACGAGTCCGTCGGTTTTGATACCGTGGTCATGGACCCGCCACGAGAGGGCGCCAAGGACGTCGCGAAGGTCCTGCCGGATCTTAAGCCGTCACGCGTCATCTACATCTCGTGCAACCCGAGCACGCTGGCAAGGGATCTTGCCGTGCTGTGCAAGGCCGGTTTCTCCCTGAAGCAGGTCAAGGTATTCGACATGTTCCCGCAGACCTACCATATCGAGTCGGTAGCGTACCTCGAGCGCTGAGTTACTGGCCGTGATACCGCGCCCGTCGTGCCCGTGCTTTTTGTTCTAGACAAAATTTTCGTCTCAAGAGTATATGGTTTCTGATGATTTTCGGGATTATCTGTAAAGAAGACAACATCGGCGCCCTCAATCTCGCGGGACGCGTTCGTGAATGGATACAGGCAATGGGATACGAATGCCTGGTGGAAGACCATCTGGGAACTCACATCGGTATCAATCACACCGCCCCCCCATGGGAAAAGGCCGACCTGCTCATCGCCATCGGCGGTGACGGAACCATCCTCAGGGCCATCTGGATGTCGGAAGGCAGGCAGACCCCCGTCCTCGGAGTGCACATGGGCTATCTGGGCTTCCTCACCGAGGTGACGGAAGACGAGGTATATGCGGCGCTCGAGGCGGTTCTCGCCGGTGAGTTCGTGCAGGAAGAGCGGGCCATGTTCGAGTCAACCCTGATCAGGGAAGGGCGGACCATTACATCCCAGCACGTGCTCAACGACGTGGTAATCAACAAGGGCGCCCTTGCGCGGATCATCGACATCGAGGTGTGGACCGACTCCACCTTCATCACCTGCTACCGGGCAGACGGCCTCATCATATCGACGCCCACGGGGTCCACCGCCTATAATCTTGCGACGGGCGGACCCATCGTACACCCGCAGGTCGATGCCATCATCCTCACACCCATCTGTCCCCATGTCCTTTCGAACAGGAGTATCGTCCTGCCGGACTCCCAGGAGGTTATCGTCGTGATCAAGTCCGGGAAACGCTCGGATAATATTTACCTTACCCTTGACGGGCAGCGGGGCTTCCCGCTCGTGGCGGAGGACAAGCTCATCGTGAAAAGAGGAAATTACAAGGCAAACATCTTGAGATTTCCCCAGAGGGATTATTTTGAAATACTGAGGACCAAGCTCGGCTGGCAGGAGAGATGATCGATTTCCTGAAAATCTCCTCCATGGCGGTCTTCGACGAGATCGAGATCGATTTCAGACAAGGGTTGAACTGCATCACCGGAGAAACCGGTGCGGGAAAGTCCCTGGTCCTCGGTGCGCTTATGCTCCTCATGGGTTCAAAGGCGAGCCAGGATCTGGTACGCCCGGGTGCCCCGAAGACAAGCATAGAGGCGCTGTTCACCATTTCGGGGAAGGAAATGGTCGTACGAAGGGAAATCTATCCCACCGGTTCCAGCCGGTGCTATATAGACGGGAAGCTGGCTACTGCGGCCGGCCTTGCCGATATCACATCGAACCTGATCACCATATACGGGCAGCACGAATATCAGGATCTTCTCAATCCCGTGCAGCAGATGGGCATTCTCGAGAGCCTTGCCGGGCTGTCGAGGGACAGGTTGAACGACGCATACGAGGCCCTGTGCGATTCCGCGAACTCCCTTAAGAACCTAGAACGTTCCGCCGAGCAGTATCGCCAGAGGCGTGAAGACCTCCTGTTCGCACTTGGTGAACTCAAGTCAGTCGAGATCACCCCGGGGCTCGAGGATGAGATCACGGCACAGCTGAACCTCGTAAGGGGTTCTGCCGATCTGAAGCACTGCACGCATCAGGCAGAAGAGATGCTCTATTCGGGGTCATCATCGGTAGTGGAGCTCCTCGGCCTGACGCGGGATTATCTCTCCCGGGCCGCTTCCATGGACCGTGAGCTCGATTCCCTGCTTCAGTCTCTCGATGATATCTCCGCCGGGATCGAAGACATCAGCATGGCGCTCAGGGCAAAGTCGGCGGCCTACGAGTATGATCCGGAGACGATCGATGCTCTGGAGGAAAGGCTTCATTTCGTCCAGGACCTCAAAAGAAAGCACAGGACCGACGAACAGGGACTGATCGACCTGAAGATCGATCTGGAGAGCCGGCTTGCCCTTGCCGAAGACTCGAATGAGGCGATTCGTCAGGCCAGAGAGGCCGTCTCGGCCACAGCGGCCGAGTATGAGGCGCTCCTTAAGGGCTTTCTGGAAAAACGCGGCACCTTTGCCCGGACATTCTGCGAGAAGATCGACAGGGACCTCCATGATTTGGGAATGCCTGGAGCAGAGTTTCATGTTGTCCAGACTGAACCGTCCGGGGTCGGTGAACGCGTGTTCGACGGTAAGGGCATTCCGGTCACGCCAGGCGCCGTCCTGAAAGGAGAATTCTTGATTTCCACCAATGTAGGCCATAAGCCTCTTCCTCTTGCAAAGATCGCATCAGGGGGCGAGCTGAGCCGGATCATGCTCGCCATAAAGGTTCATCAGAAGTCCTCGCAGGAGGGCACACTGATCTTTGACGAGATCGATTCCGGTATCAGCGGTCAGACCGCTCTGATGATCGCGAAAAGGCTCAAGGAGCTCTCCTTTCATGCGCAGTCCATTGTGGTGACCCACCTTCACCAGGTCGCGTCGGTTGCAGACTCGCATTTCGTGATACTGAAAAGCGCTGACGACGGAACCACGATTTCCACGATTCAAGAGGTGAAAGACATAGACAGGGCCATGGAGCTGGCGCGCATGATGGGAGGAGAAACACCTTCTTCGGCGGTTATCAGGCACGCGAAAGAACTCATCGGGTTGTAGGGAAAATGCGACCGAACTACCCGGCAATGAAAATGGGAGAGAAGAAGCGCTTTTGAAAAGCATTCCTTCTCTGATATGCAGAATTGACCTCCTAGACGACCATATTCCGGTTTGACTTTTCCTCCTGCCGGTGCTCTAGGTAAAAAACATTTTTATGGATACTTTGATATGATACGAAAACTACTGGTGAATGAAGTTTCAGAAGTCAAGACGCTTATTGATCCGTATGTGAAACAGGGATTGATGTTGCCGAAGTCCCTGCATTCACTTTCTACCGGCGTGAGAGATTTCTGGGTGACGACCGACGGCGACCACGATGGACAGAGGATCATCGGATGCTGCGCCCTGCAGATTTCCTGGATGGACCTTGCCGAAATCAGAACGCTGGCAGTGAAAAAAGAGTATCAGGGCGCAGGAATAGGGCGGGAGATGGTGAAGGCATGCATCCGCGAGGCCGTGGAACTGCATCTGAAGAACTTGTTTACGTTGACCTACGTTCCCGACTTTTTCAAGAAAATGGGTTTCCACGAGATAGACAAATCCACCCTGCCCAGTAAAATCTGGGCGGATTGCATCCACTGCCAGTATTTCCCGGATTGTCGAGAAACGGCACTTATCTACCGGATCGAGGGGTAAATCATGGACTTGGAAATCAAAATCGAAAAAATCTATGAATTCCTGAAAAAACGATCCATCGACGATTTCGAAATATACGGCACGGATTCCGATACCATCCGCGCCGAGTCAAAAGAAGGCGCCATGGGCTCTCTGAGCAAGTCGAGGGAGTCAGGGGTCGGAGTCCGTCTGATCATCGACGGAGCCATGGGTTTTGCCTACGGGGCGGAGCCTACTGCCGAACTGGTGGATTCGGCGGTTACCTCGGCGCGATATCAGTTCAAGGATCAGAACAACCATCTGCCTGCCCGACAGCAGGGGTATGAAGAGATCGACATCCTGGATTCCGCGGTCGGAGCGCTTTCCGCAGAGGACTGCATCGCGCGGGCGGTCTCCCTGGAGCAATCTGCCCGAGATGCGGACAGCCGGATCCATCAGGTCCGCAAGGCATCGTTTTCGCGGACCGTCTCCCGGGTGAGCGTCATGAACTCCCATGGAATAGATGCATCCACCAGGCTGTCCGTGGCCTCGGCCTCGATCATGGTGGTGGCGAAGCAGGAGGACGACAGCCAGTCCGGCTACGAGTTCGACTTCAGCCATCACTTGAGTGATATCCATGTGGAAAAGGTCGGGATGCAGGCGGCTCGTAGGGCTACCGACATGCTGCAGGCAAGGAAAATGCAGACCGTCAAGATCCCCGCACTCTTCGATAACACCACCACCGCCCAGATGCTTGACTTCATATCGGATGCCTTTGTCGGGGAGAACGTCATCAAGGGGAAGTCTTTCATCGGGGACAAAAAGGGGCAAAAGTACTTTTCCGATGCAGTGAGGCTGACCGACAACCCGTTGGACAAACGGGCCGCGGATGCCTGCCCTTTCGACGGGGAGGGCGTGCGGTCCAGGGAAACCGTCCTGGTGGATAATGGTACCATTCTTGCTTTTGTTTACGATAGTTACTGGGGACGCGTGGCAGGGACATCATCTACAGGGAGTTCTCTTCGGGGGGGATACCGGGCGATGCCGACATCGGGAGTCCGGCACCTGTGCATGGAGTCAGGGACTGAAGACATTATGCGGAATCTCAAAGGATTAAAGAGGGTTTTAAAAATTACCGATATTATGGGCATGCATACAGCGAATCCTATAACTGGAGAATTCTCCGTGGGGGTAAGTGGCCTGCTCATGGAAGAGGGGGTTCCACTCTATCCCGTTCGGGAAGCGGCTATTTCAGGGAATATTTATGATTTGTTTTCGAGGGTTATGGCGGTGGGCACCGATGTCCGTGAGTTCGGCGACGTGTTATGCCCGTCGGTTCTCATCGATGCGGTCGATGTGAGCGCTCAATGAGGGCGGATCAGTGAAAACCCACTGGACAATACTCATCCTCTCGAAAGAAAATACCGGAATCAGGAGATTCACCCTCTCTCCCCTCATCGCAGTCCTTACCGGATGCGTTATCCTCTTTCTGTCCGTTTTCTCGGCCTTTGCTGGATACAAGCTGTATCATCTGCGCACGGACATCTCCATGGTCGCATCCATAAGGCAGAAAAATCTGGAGCAGAGCAGGCAGATAGTCGCTCTGTCCGAGAAGGTATCTCTGCTCGACGAAGAGATGAATTCCCTGCGCACCTTCAACCGCCACCTCGTGGGGATCGCCAAGGTGGATCTCAATGCGCCGGATGAGTTGAGCGGCGTCGGCGGCGGGTCGGAACCCATCAGGGCGGCGAACACCACCGAGGCCCTGACCGAAAAAATCCTTACCCGCGAGCTTCACTCCCATATCAAGCAGCTCGGTGACGATATCGTCATTGAGCGGGATGTCGCCCGGGACCTCCTGGCGGAGATCGAGAGACAGCGTTCGCTCCTGGCACATACACCGGGAATCTGGCCAACGCGCGGGTGGGTCACCTCACGGTACGGATGGCGCAATTCGCCTTTTACGGGAAAAAGGGAGTACCATAAGGGGATGGACATTGCGTGCAGAAAAGGAACCACCGTGCACGCACCTGCTGACGGAATCGTAACCTCATATTACCGGAACGGGGCTTATGGTAACTTCATGGTCATCAATCACGGATACGGGATCGTGACCAGATACGCACATCTCGACAGCGCCGTGGCCAAAGCCGGCCAGCACGTCAGAAAGGGCGACAGGATCGCGGTTGTCGGAAACACCGGGCGGTCCACCGGCTCTCACCTGCACTACGAGGTTCTCGTCAACGGCATACACGTGAACCCGCAGAGATACGTGTTGAAATAGGGTTGTCTTTGTTCTATAAAAATATCGGTTGAAATGTTCACATCGCTATTCTAGTACTCTTTCAACTCCACAAAACATAAGAAAAGGATTATCATATCCATATGTATAAATGGCTCATTAAACTCATAGGCAGCAAGAACGAAAGGGAACTGCGCAGAATCAGGCCTCTTTTGGACCGGGTCAATGAGCTCGAACCCGAGTTCACGGCAAAGGACGACGGCGCGCTCAAGGCGATGACCGCCCTGTTCCGGCAGCGTCTCGACGCCGGGGCATCACTGGACGATCTTCTTCCCGAGGCGTTCGCAACGGTGAGGGAGGCCTCCCGGAGGACTCTTGGGATGAGGCCCTTCGATGTCCAGGTCCTGGGTGGAATCATCCTCCACGAAGGCAAGATAGCCGAGATGAAGACCGGTGAAGGAAAGACCCTGGTCGCCACCATGCCCGTCTATCTCAACGCCCTGCAGGGCAAGGGCGCGCACGTGGTCACGGTCAATGATTACCTCGCCAGGCGCGACTCTGAGTGGATGGGGAATATCTACCGTTTTCTGGGGCTCGACGTGGGCGTCATCGTACACGGCATCGATGACCGGCAAAGGAAGGCAAGCTACGACGCCGATATCACCTATGGTACGAATAACGAGTTCGGCTTCGACTATCTCAGGGACAACATGAAATTCACCTTCGACGACTATGTGCAGAGGGATTTTTATTTTGCCATCGTGGACGAGGTGGACTCCATCCTCATCGACGAGGCCAGGACACCGCTCATCATCTCCGGTCCGGCCGAGGATTCCACGGCAAAGTACTACGAGGCGAACACAGCGATTCTGGATCTGCTGAAAAGAAAGGATGCCGAGGACTTCTATTCCAAGGACGAGAAGGCCAATACCGTGGTGTTCACGGACGAGGGAATCGAAGAACTCCAGCGGATTCTCTCAAAGCCCAACCTCTACGATCCTTCGGAGTTCAGGACCGTTCATCATCTCAATCAGGCCCTGCGCGCACACACGATTTTCCACCGCGACGTCCACTATGTGGTCAAGGAAGGCGAGGTGTTGATCGTCGACGAATTCACGGGCAGACTCATGCCCGGGAGGCGATATTCCGAGGGGCTGCACCAGGCACTGGAGGCCAAGGAAGGCGTGAAGGTAGCCAACGAGAACCAGACCCTCGCATCGGTGACGTTCCAGAACTACTTCCGCATGTACGATAAGCTCGCCGGCATGACCGGCACGGCGGAGACCGAGGCCCTGGAGTTCCACAACATCTACGGTCTCGATGTCATGGTCATGCCCACCAACATGCCCATGGTCCGCATCGATCATTCGGATGTGATCTACAAGTCCGAGAAAGAGAAGCTCAAGGCCGTTGTGAAACAGATCGCCGAGTGCCACGCCAAGGGGCAGCCCGTGCTGGTGGGCACCAGTTCCATCGAGAACTCGGAAAAGGTTTCCGCGTTCCTGAAGCGCAAGGGCCTGCAACACCATGTCCTCAATGCAAAGCATCACGAGCGCGAGGCGGAAATCGTGGCCCAGGCAGGAAGGAAGGGGGCGATCACGATCGCCACCAACATGGCCGGCCGCGGCACCGACATCGTGCTTGGAGGCAACCCCGATTATCTGGCCAGGCAGCGGGTCAGTCCCGACGATCCGGGCTATCCCGAGGTATATGACCAGTTCAAGAAGCTCTGTAGCGAGGAGCATCGGGACGTGGTGGCAGCCGGGGGACTCTTCATTCTCGGCACCGAGCGGCACGAGAGCAGGCGGATCGACAACCAGCTCAGGGGCCGGTCGGGCAGGCAGGGAGACCCGGGTGCATCCAGGTTTTACCTCAGTCTCGAAGACGATCTCCTGCGGATCTTCGGGTCCGAGCGCATATCCGCGATCATGGACCGCCTGGGCGTTGCCGAGGACGAGCCCATCGAGCACAAACTCATCTCCCGAAGCATCGAGGGCGCCCAGAAAAAGGTCGAGGGCCGTAACTTCGAGATCCGCAAACATCTCCTTGAATACGACGACGTCATGAACAAACAGCGTGAGGTCGTCTATACCCAGCGGAGGACCATTCTTTCTGAAGAAAACCTCAAGGACCATGTAACGGACATGATCGACGAGCTCCTGGATGAAACCGCCGAGGTCTACCTTCCCCCGAAGACACCTGTCTCCGAGTGGGACATGGAAGGATTCGTGGGCTGGATCAGAAATGTATTCGATGCTGAAGTCACGTGCGAGCCCCAAAAGGGTACCACCCGGGAAGAGGTCCTCGAGACGGTACGCAAGGCTATCCTGGACCGCTACGAGCAGAGAGAGACCGAGTTCACCCCGCAGATCATGCGGATGGTGGAGCGCCAGGTCCTTCTGATGACCCTGGACAGCCTCTGGAAGGATCATCTCCTCTCCATGGATCACCTCAAGGAGGGCATCGGGCTCAGGGGATACGGCCAGAAAAACCCCCTGCGCGAGTACCAGCGCGAAGGGTTCGACATGTTCATCGCAACGCTCACCCGGATGAAGGAGCTCTCGCTCGAGCGGCTCTTCAAGATCCAGATCCAGCGCGAAGAGGACGTGGAGCGCATCTCGGAAAAAGAGCGGAAGCAGCGGATGCAGCTCGGCCGCGGGCCGTCTTCGGAGCGGCCGTCGACCTTCAAGCGCCAAGGCAAAAAGGTGGGCAGGAACGATCCGTGCCCGTGCGGGTCTGGCAAAAAGTACAAAAATTGCTGTGGGGCCGATGAATGAACATCCCCAGGGGTTTCCGCTTTTCAGCCGTAAATGCCGGGGTCAGAGCCCCGGAGGTCAGGCGCGCCGACATGGGGCTCGTCTTCTGCGAAGGGCAGGCCGTGCTCTCGGGCGTATTCACCCGCAACCGGGTGAAAGCCGCCCCGGTCGTTGTCGGTCAGGAGCTCGTGAACAGGGGAACAGCCAGGGCGATTCTGGCCAATGCCGGGAACGCCAATGCCTGCACCGGAGACCAGGGAATCCATGATGCCCGTTTACTCATGGATGCAGCGGCCAGGGAGCTCGGGGTCAGGAGCGATGAGGTGGTTCCCCTGTCGACCGGGGTAATCGGCATCCGTCTGCCCGTAGACCGGATGTCCATACGGATACCCGCGCTCGTGTCCGCGCTGGGGGACGACCCGGAGGTTTTTGCCCGCTCCATCATGACCACGGACACCTTTCCCAAGGTCGTGTCGCGCGCCGTGGGCAATGCCTCTGTAATCGGGGTGGCAAAGGGGGCTGGGATGATCGCCCCTGATATGGCCACCACGCTCGCGGTGGTGATGACCGATGCGGTTCTAACCAAGCAAGACCTTGATAATATTATAATTAAATCTATCGAGCGCACCTTTAACGCCATCACAATCGATGGCGATATGTCGACGAACGACACGCTTCTGGCTCTTTCAAGCAATCAAGTTATTGAAAACATTGCTGATATTGAAAAGGGTATCGCTGATGTCATTCGAGACCTTGCATTGCTCCTGGTCAGAGATGGAGAGGGGGCCACGAAGTTCGTCACCATAAACGTGACCGGCGCGGCCGATGACCGCGAAGCAAAGAAGGCGGCCATGTCGGTGGCGAACTCGCTTCTGGTGAAGACCGCGCTGTTCGGCGCTGATCCCAACTGGGGCCGGATTCTGGCCGCCGTGGGTTACAGCGGAGTTTTGTTCGATCCCGAAAGGGTCGCCATCTCCATTTCAGGGCACAGGGTCGTAGAGCGCGGCATGGAGTCGGAAGGGTTTAGCGAGAACACGCTCCATACGCTGCTGAAGAATCGGGAAATCTGTATCGATATCCGCATCGGAGACGGGCCGGGAACATTCACCGTCTATACCTCGGACCTCTCCTATGACTACGTGAAGATCAATTCAGAGTACCGTACCTAAATCCCCCGGACCCTATTGCCGATAATATATATTATGTTAAATAATGTATGTGCGTGTGTAACTGTGTCACCTTCCTCATCCCTGCATATGCCCCTTTCCCGTCACGATGCATGATCTCATGAAGAGTTCTGCATCAATCAAATGAAATCTCGGCCAAATGGTGAAGCATTTTTCCCAAGGGTATTAACGGGCCTTACGGTAAATAAACGGGAAACGATTTGGACGCACCCGCGCCCCCTGATGAAAGCATCACCCGGGGGCGCGATTCGGATTTCTAGGAAAAAGAGACTTCCCTGGTTAAATGGAACCTTCTATGGAGCGGCTGATGATCTCGTCCATGAACGACTGGACCTTTTCCGGCAATCCCTCGATCTTGATATCGAGGAAGCCCCGGATGATGAGAGCGCGCGCCTGTTCTTCGTTAAGACCCCGTGTCATGAGATAGCTGAGCTCTTCGCGTGAGATCTTTCCCACCGCTGCCTCGTGCGCCAGGTTGATGTCGGGGTGTGCGCCTCTCAATTCGGGGATGGAGTGGATCACGCCGTTTTCATTGAGTAGCAGGCCGCTGCACTCCATGTGGCCGAAGGTGCCTGCGTGCTCTCCGGAAAGAAGCTGCCGGGATATGACCGTGCCCCCTTCCGAGACCACCCTGCTGATGATCTCGCCGCTGGCATCCTTGCCCTTGAGGATCACCCGGGCGCCCGTGTCGAAATAAGAATCGCCTTTGCTGAAAATAACTGAATAAAATCGAGCACTACCACCGGAAGCCACATGCGCTATGGGGTTGGTGGCGATCTTTCTGACCTCAGTCATGCCCACGTAGTTGGAGATGTAGCGGGCACCCTCGCCCACCGATACGGCGCCTACGGGGAATACCTCCATGGCGTGACCCCAGTTGTGGATCATGGTGTAGCCCAGGTGAGCGTTTTTCCCCAGGTAGGTCTCGGTGATGCCCACGTGGGTTCCGCTTCTGTCGTGGGTTGCCGTGGTGCAGCCGTTGACGACGTTCAGCTCCGCACCCTCTCCGAGCTCGATGATGTTGTGGATGAATTGACGCGACCCTGTCTCGCCGAACAGGAAGGCAGCCTGGAGCGGCTCCTCGATCCTGACACCGGGCTCCACGAAAATATAGTAGCCCACAGGCTCCTTTTCGGCGGCCTGCAGGGTCGTATCGCTGGAATCGCGGGGCACCACGTTGAAGAAGAGCTTTTCCCGCACATGAGGATACGCGTCAAAGGCCTGTTTCAGAGGCAGCACCACCAGTCCTTCGATATTACAATGGCTTTCCATGACGGTATGGTCCAGGACCATGAAATTCCCGCAACTGGCCACGCAGGAATCATAACCGATCTCACTCAGCCTGCCGGTATCTATCTGCACGGTGTTCATAGCGCACCCTTGTATTCTTCGCAGAATTTCTCGGCAAAACACGAGCTGCACTTGCTGTAGCCGTCTCGGCGGATCTCTTCGAAAATCTCGCCGGGGGCCCCGCAGCCGAGCACATGGCCGTTCATGATCACGAAGGCGATATCCGCCTTGATGTAATCGAGGATAAAACCGGTATGGGTAATGATGATGGCGGACCGTTTTCTCTTGGAAATGGGCTGGTCCTTTTCCAGTATGATCCGCAGGCCGTCGGCTATTACCGATATGTTCTCGATATCCACCCCTGACTCGGGCTCGTCGAGAAGCAGCAGGTCCGGCATCTGCATCATGAGTTGGAGAACCTCTGACCGCTTGCGCTCGCCCCCTGAGAACCCCACGTTGATATCCCTGTCGAGGTATCCGCTTAGGTTGAGCAGCTGGGCATACTCCATGATTTTTTCCGGGGTCTTCCTGCTCAGGGTCTCGAGCAGGGTTCGAAGCCTTACGCCCTTGATGGCGGGCGGATACTGGAAGGAAAGGCCGATGCCCAGGCGGGAGCGTTCGTCGACGGAAAGACCGGAGATGTCCTGGCCCTTGAAGGTGATGGAGCCCTGGGTGATCTCGTAGCCGGGCAGGCCGGAGATTGCGCCCATGAGCGTGCTTTTGCCCGAGCCGTTTGGTCCGAAGATAATGGCGGTTCTGCCCATGTCGACCGAGAGGTCGATCCCTTTCAGGATCTCTTTGCCTTCCACAGATACGTGCAGGTCGGTTATTTCGAGAAATGACATATGCTTGTCCCTTCGTGTGTGAGCTTTAGAAATCTGTCCATCCTCTTATCTTTGATGCAATGAGAAATGTCAAGCCGTGCCTGGACACATGCCGGCCCTGTACAAGGAAAAATCTCTCGTGTATGGTTAACCCTTAAGTCTGTTCGCAAAACCAAGGGTGAGAGGTGCCTCATGAAGATGATAGAAAGCATGCTCTTTGACAGCCCGGGCAATCAGAACACATCCCACTGCATCGAGATGGTGGTGAAGCACGTAAAGGCGCACGGCAGAAAGCACGTGGTAGTCGCCTCCACCAGCGGAAAAACCGCCATGGCCTTTCACAAGGGCCTCGCGGGGACCGGGGCGAATCTCGTGGTGGTCACCCACTCCATCGGCTTCAAGGAACCGGGTCATGACGAGTTCGATCCCGAGATTCGCAATCAGCTTCGAAGATCGCGGGTCCCCGTGCATACCGGGACCATTCTCACCCACTCTCTGGAAAAGTCCCTGATGGACAGCTTCCGGGGCATCTATCCGGGTTATCTCATCGCAAACACGCTCAGGCGCTTCGGCGAGGGTACAAAGGTCGCGCTCGAGATCGTGATGGAGTCCTGCGACGCTGGATTGGTCCCGGAAAATCAGGAGGTGCTCGGGGTCGGCGGTACCTACCGGGGGTCTGACACGGTTCTGCTCATCAGATCCAAACCCTCGAAGCGCTTCCTGGAGATGGATGTTCTGGAAATTCTCGCCAGACCCAGGGGCAGAGGGAACTGAGGCTGTCCGGCGACCGGCAGGCCTGCCTGCCGGGTTCTCGACCCCTCGTACGTCCCCTTTAAGAGGCAGGCAGTGAGCCATCAGAGAATAGGTGAACATATGATCACTTGAAGGTATGATCCCATTTGCCCGTGTAAAAAGGCCTCTTTCTATACACCCGCAACCCGGTGTTGCATGCGAGTCTGCCCATTTGCATGCGAGTCTGCCCATACTGCAGTTGACTTCTCGCAGTGATCTCTATAGCCTGTGTCGAGGAGATATTGAATCCTCCTTCCACCCGCTGTTTTCAGGACGAGAAGGATGGATCTCGTTACCCGCCGCTTGCGGCGGCAAGTGTGTCCAGGGCCTGCCCTGGTGTTTATACGATTGGCCGGTAATACCTTCCCCGGTTCAGGAGCATGCAACGGGGCGGCGAGCAAAGGGGTGCAGGGAAGCGAACCATGGGTACCATACGTATTCTCGACCAGGATCTTATCAACCAGATAGCGGCCGGAGAGGTTATCGAAAGGCCTGCCTCGGTGGTCAAAGAACTCCTGGAAAACGCCATCGATGCGGACGCGTGCAGCATCCATGTCGAGGTGGAGGGGAGCGGGCTTGATCTCATCCGCCTGGCGGACGACGGCTGCGGCATGTCTGGCAGTGAGCTGGAGCTTGCCGTTCTCCGCCACGCAACGAGCAAGATCGAGCACGCCCGTGAGCTCTTTTCCATCCGCACCCTTGGTTTCAGGGGCGAGGCCCTGCCGAGTATCATGTCGGTGAGCATGTCCAGGGTTTCTTCGCGCCGGCAGGGTGAAACCATCGGCTGGACCATGGATCTGGCTGCCGGAGAGGTGCGTGAAAAGGCCAAGAAGGGCATGACACAGGGCACGGTGGTGGAAGTCAGGGACCTGTTCTTCAATACGCCCGCGCGGAGGAAATTCCTCAAATCCACAGCCACGGAGCAGCGTCACGTCATCGACGTGGTTTCCCGCTATGCCCTTGCCTACCCGGATAAACGGTTTTCCCTTTCCATGAACGGCCGCACGGTTCTGAACCTTCGGGAGGGCTCGACCCTGGAAGAGCGTGTTCTGGGCATCTGGGGAAAGGCGGTCAAGGGAAAACTGCACCCGCTGTGCGACGAGAGACCGAGCCTGGGTATCCATGGCATTCTCGCCTCTCCCGAGGTTTCGCGTCCGGGCAGGAGCGGGATATACACCTTTGTGAACAGACGTTCCGTCATGGACCCTACCCTGCGTACGGCCGTGCTGGAAGGATACCGGGGCCTGCTCATGAAACACCGCTATCCCCTGGCGGTTCTCTTTCTCGACCTTGATCCTGCCGAGGTTGACGTGAACGTTCATCCTGCAAAGGCGGAAGTGAGGTTCAGAAATACATCCGCCGTATTCGGTATGGTGGTGTCCAGCGTTCGCAAGGCGTTGTCCATGCAGGCCGATGCACGGGATGGGAACATTGCAGCGATCCCCCTGGATGAAAAGTCGACATACCGTGTGGGAGAGCCTGTGGTTCGATACCGGGAGAGAATGCCCGATGAAGGGGCTCAAGCCCACACAGTACCACATCCGGAGCGGGCAAGCGGAGCAGAATTTCATGACGCGTCCAGCCGCGATAAGGTGTCCAGGGGCGCCTCTGAACCCTTTGCCTCGCAGACGCATATTGCAGCCGCACCGCAACCCCCGGTTCAGGACGGCCTCTTCGAACTCAGGTCTCCCTGCCACCGGTATACGGACAAGGCCTTTGTAGGCGTGTCCCACAACACCTATATCATCCTTGAGGACGAGTCTTCTCTATATATCCTCGACCAGCATGCAGCGCACGAGCGCGTCACCTTCGAGAGGCTGAAGAATTCCGGGTCCGGTGTCCGGGAACCCCGGCAGGCGCTCCTGAGCCCACTCGTCATCGAGCTTTCTCCCGCAGAATTCAGGGCCTTCGAGGAGGTGTCCGGCGATATCGCCTTGTCCGGCATCGAGGCGGAGCCCTTCGGGGATGCGGCAATCGCTGTCCGGGCCTTTCCCTCCATCCTGGACGGGAAAGACCTCCGGGGAATCATTCTCGATCTGCTGGGCGCTTTCATGGAGGGCGATCTCCGGAAAAGGGATCATCGGCACGACGTGCTCGCCCGGATCGCGTGCCATGGAAGCGTGCGGGCGGGCAGAAGACTCGGCCGTGAAGAGGTGCTCAAGCTGCTTGAGGACCTTGACGAGATGGGATCCCCTTCGACCTGCCCGCATGGAAGGCCCCTTTTCAAGCGCATCGAAAGGACTGAGATCGAACGGTGGATTGGAAGACGTCCCTTATCGTGATCACCGGGCCGACAGGCTCCGGCAAGACCGTGACCGCGCTCAGGCTGGCAGAGACCTATCCCCTGGAGGTCATCTCCGCTGATTCCATGCAGGTGTACCGCCACATGGACATCGCCACGGCAAAGCCGACACCCGAAGAGCTCTCCGTGCTTCCCCATCATCTCATAGACGTGGTGGATCCGGACGAGGAGTTCAACGCCGGCATGTTCGTCTCCCTCGCACGGCAGAAAATCACCGAGGTCCGGGCACGGAAAGCGATACCCGTGGTGGTGGGCGGCACGGGACTGTACATCAAGGCCCTCATCTATGGGCTGGCCTCGGCCCCACCCCGTTCGGATATGGTGAGGGCCCACCTGAAGGCCGTGGCGGACGAGAAAGGCAGCCCGCATCTCTGGAGTCTGCTTCACAGGCTCGATCCGGAAACCGCCCTGAACCTGGGCGAGAACGACCGTGTGCGTATCGTCAGGGCGCTGGAGATCATGATCCTCTCAGGCAGGAGACCGGGCGAGTTTTATCGGGAGCACCGCTTCTCGCGTCCTCGTTGCGAGGCCCGTATCGTGTGCATCGTGCCCAAACGGGACCTGCTCTACGAGGATATCGACTCCCGGGTGGTAAGGATGGTGAAAAACGGCCTGGTCGAGGAAACGAAGAGACTCCTCGCCCTCGGGTACAGCCCTGGTTTGAGGAGCATGCAGACCCTGGCGTACAAGCACATCGTTGACTTCCTGGAATCGAGGATCGGCATGGATGTCGCCGTATCGCTGATACAGCGCGATACCAGGAGGTATGCGAAGCGGCAGCTCACATGGATGAGGTCGCACTACGACCGCGGCTCGTTCCACACCCCTGAAGAGGCCTTCCCGGTCCTTGCGGACATGCTTCGCGCCGAGGTCCCGACCCGCTCCGGGAAATGAGCCTGACGGAATGAAATTTTTTAAGGAGCGTGAATCCGAATCGTCCCCCGGAGAATCCCAACCCTGGTGAAACAGGACGATAAATTTCCATGCACCAGTGATAATGCAATGGAATCTTACGTGTATTGCAAATCCCATGATATGTGATAAGGAACACTACGTGAACCACAACAGCAGAAGATATTTTGAAAAGCAGCTCCGGAAAAAGGTCGGAACAGCCATCCACGACTATGAAATGATCAGGCAGGGAGACAGGATTCTGGTGGCGGTCTCCGGCGGAAAGGATTCCCTGGTGCTCCTCAAGGTGCTCATCGATCTGCAGAAGTCCGCACCGGTGGAGTACGAGGTATTCCCGGTGCATCTTTCCACCGGCTTCGAGGAGGACTTCCCGCGGATAGCCGACTGGGCCCGCAGGGCCCTGGGAACGGAGGTCCGGGTGGTCGACACCGGCATCTCCGGTGTCCTGGCCCGGGTGTCCGACCCGGAGAAAAGCCCCTGCGCCCTGTGCTCGAGACTGCGAAGGGGGAGACTCTACAGCCTTGCCCGGGAAGAAGGCTTTTCTTCCATTGCCTTGGGGCACCACCTTGACGACATCATCGAAACGTTTTTTCTGCGGTGCTTCTACACGGGCCAGATCGGGGCCATGGCGCCTGCCAGGGTTTCGAACGACGGCCGGAACCGGGTGATCAGACCGCTCGCCTACTGCAAGCTCACGCTCGTGGAGGCGTATTTCCGGTTTCTCGATGTCGCGCCGGTTTCCAACACGTGCGTGATCCGCCCGGACAGCAAGCGCGAGCAGATCAGGGAATACCTGCGCATCCTGGAAAAAGACAACCCAAAGATGAAAAACTCGATCTTCGCGTCGCTGGGCAATATCGATATGAAGAGCCTGTGCCTGAAGGGAGATCGCCGTGCGCATACTCATTGACCCGAGAACGCGTAAGCCGAGGACCGTCAAGCGGGTGGCCGAGATCCTCACCGCAGGCGGGATCATCGTCTATCCCACGGACACGGTCTATGGTCTGGGGTGCTGCATCACGAACAAAAAGGGGATCGACACGATCAACTCGATCAAGGCCTCGGTGAAGCCCAGGAGCATCATGTTCTCCGATTTCCAGACTATCAGCCGCTACGCCAAGGTGTCGAACGATGCTTTCCGGATCATGCGGACCCTGCTGCCCGGCCCCTACACCATCATTCTGCCCGCCACCCGGCTGGTTCCCCGGCTGCTGCAGTCAAACCGGAAGTCCATCGGGGTGCGGATACCCGACCACTGGTTCTGCCAGGCCATCGTGGAGGAGATCGGCGAGCCCATCATCACCACGAGCGTTCCCCTGTCGCACGAGCGGGTACACATCGACCCCGTGGAGATCGAACACGACCTGGGCCACCGGGTGGACGCCATTGTCGACAGCGGCATCCTCCCCGACATTCCATCCACGGTGATATCCCTGGAGACCGACACGCCTGTAGTCGTCCGCCAGGGACAGGGTCCGGTGGAGGCATTCATCAGCACATGAGAAAACGAGGTCCGCTGTCATGAAAAAGATGCTCATCAACGCATTTCATCCCGAAGAGATCCGGGTTGCGGTCGTGGAAGACGGCATCCTCCAGGAGCTCTACATCCAGAGCGCGCTCAAGGAGCAGATCAGGGGGAATATCTACAAGGGTCGGATCTCCAAGGTCGAGAAGAGCCTGGACGCCGCGTTCATCGACTACGGAAGGGAAAAGCACGGCCTGCTGCCGCTCAACGACATCAACTGGCGTTTCGTGCCCGGCGTGAATGAGGACAAGGGATCGCTCGCGCTCCTGAGAAAGGGCATGGAGGTTCCCGTGCAGGTCAACCGCGAAGAAAAGAACGCCAAAGGCGCCTTGCTCACCATGAACATCTCCATCCCCGGGCGCTACATGGTCCTGCTGCCGCGACAGGATCTCGCCGGGATATCCCGGAAGATCGACGACGAGGCAAAGAGGAAGCGGCTCAAGGACATTATATCCCAGCTCTCCCCTCCCCCGGACATGGGCCTGATCGTGCGCACCGCGGGCATGGACAGGAACAAGGCCGATCTCCAGAAGGACCTGAGCTATCTCCTGCGGCTCTGGAAGAGCATCGAGGAGGGGTTCGAGAAGGTGCCGTGCCCTTCCCTCATTTACCGCGAAGGCGACATCATCATCCGGTCGATCAGGGACTACCTTACCGGCGACATATCGGAGATCCTCATCGACGACGAAGAGACGTTCCGCAGGGCGGTCGTCTTCATGAAGAGCGTGATGCCCCGGCACAAGGACGTGATCAGGCAGTACCGGCAGAACAAGCCGCTGTTCACCAAGTACGACCTGGAGCAGCAGATCCAGAACATCTACAGCACCAAGGTCAAGCTGCCCTCGGGCGGAACCCTGGTGATCGAGCCCACCGAGGCCATGGTGGTGATCGACGTGAACTCGGGCCAGTCCACGGCAGGCAAAGACATCGAGAACACCGCCCTTTCCACCAACCTCGAGGCCACGGACGAGATCGCCCGGCAGCTCGTGCTGCGGGACATCGGCGGGCTCGTTGTCATCGACTTCATCGACATGCGACCCCGGGAGAACATGCGCAAGGTGGAGAAGGCCCTCAAGGACGCACTCAAGAACGACCGGGCCCATCTGGTGATAGGCAGGATCTCCAAGTTCGGAATCCTGGAGCTCTCGCGCGAGCGCCTCTCATCCACCCTGCTGGAGAAAAGCTATGTGCGCTGCCCGTTCTGTGATGGAGCCGGTGTGGTGAGATCGGTAGAGTCCGCGGCCCTCATGGCCCTGCGCGAGATCCAGCTCTATCTCAACCGCAACAACCCCGCCGAGGTGAGGGCCGAGCTCTCGCCGGACGTGGCCATGCACCTGCTTAACTCCCGGAGAAAGTACCTGCTTCGTCTGGAGCAGGACTTTTCCGTAAAGATCGACATCGCCATGAACGAGACACTCAAACGCGGTCAGGTCCAGGTGAGAACTCCGGAGCAGGCAAAATAGAGATTCTGGATGAACGTGCTCCCCTTCCAAAATCCTTAAGAACCGGACTGCAGAGGGGGGATTCATCGGCCGCTTACCCGGACCTCACTGCTTTATTCCATTTTCCGATTGAGTTTGCCTTGCCGGTTCTTATGTTTGTCTTATAAGCGTTTAGCGAGAAAGGGGGTTTTATGAGGCATTCTGGGTTTTCCGCATCCAACTCATGGCGAGACGGTCTGGTTCTCATTCCAGGCTGACTCGATGCAACGTCCGCGTGATCGTCGTGGGCACTGACAAACGCGGTCCATGACGGTCTTGGTATCGGGAAGTGTGAATCCCGATCGGATATATTTCCTTACTTCTTGGCGTCTTGGCAAGCCGGATGAGACAGGGTTTTATGAGAACTCGAAGGGTAACGGCACCGCTTGAGGTTGTCTTTCACAAAAGTGACGCTTATGCCCGGCAGGAACTCGTAAACGGCGGGTTTCTCGTACAATGGGAACAACGCCCCGGGAAGGGAATACCCGAGGGATACGCTCAGGATATTATCGACTCGTCCAGGAACAGTTCCGTCCTTCCAATCGATCATGCTCTTGATGCCGGTGTCTACATCGTTTCTCTACCCGATGGGGGAATCTGTATATATTCCGACCCCGGCGTACCTGCCTCCTTATACTATGCGGTAAAGGACAACGTCGTCTTTCTCTCTCATACCGACAGAGCCGTGGCAGAGCTTGTACCGGACTCGCCGGAGATCGATTATGCAGGCGTCTATCAAAGGCTGATCTATGGATACACGATCGGGCCGAGGACGCGGTACAAGGGTGTATGTGTCCTGGAACCCGGATCGCGGATCATTATCGACGAACAGGGCACGATCGACCGTGAGAAATTGCGATACGATCATCATGATGTTGCCCTTGATGATATCTGGGAGGCCCTCGGAGAAGAGATCGGGAAGATAGAGAACGAAAACATCGGCATTATGCTGTCTGCTGGCTATGACTCGAGGCTTTTGCTCGCCGCGTGCCTGGGTCGGAACCGGCGGATCGATATCGCCTATACCCACGGGCTGCTCGGCAGCACGGAGCTGGGTATCGCCTATGAATTGGCCAAGGCAGCCAGAATACGGACATTCATTCAAATGGATGCGGGCAGCGGCATGTTCGGGAGTGTGGAAGAGCTTCACGCATTTTTCGATGACATGGGGATCCTCTACCAGGTTTTCTGGCGGCTTGCCGGTAAGTATTTTGCCTCGGCAGGCGCCACGCCCATATGTGGGGTTCAGGCAGAGATATTGAACGGTCAGTTTATGAACGGTCTGCTCACGGGCGCCCTATCGAAGACAAAAAGATTCATGATCGGCAGGAGTGGTTATCGCGCTTTCGTACATTCCTGCACAAGCTTTGCGGAATTCGTGCTGAGCAGCGTCAACCCTGGCCTGCTCGTGTATATACGGCCTGTTTTCCGAGAGCTCTTTGAAGAGGCCGGAGAAGTCACCAGGTCCGATCTCATAGCTCTGGCTGAATCGTACCTCGCCGTGTGCGATTCATGGGACGAGGTGGTTCTGAGATTCTTGTGCGCGCACGACGGTTCAAAGCTCAGGGCCCAGCAGGCAAGGATTCTGCACAGGCACTGCCCGGTATCGGCTCCGTTCAGCGGCAGGAAGGTCTTCATGCTGTGCAACGATTATCCGAACGAGGATAAACTGTATGGAAAAGCAATGAGAAGACTCCTAAGCTCATATTCCCCCGGCTTATCCAAGTTTCGCTGCACAAAGAGCAACCTCCCCTTGTATTATCCTGATATCCTCCACCTTATCGGCCGAGCGGTCAGGTCTGTGCTGGACGGCGGCAGGATTATCCGTTTTCTGGAGTCCAGGGGGAGTGAGACGAAAGACCTTGAAAAGATATCATGGATCGGTGGCGACGTATGGATAAGAGAAGGGAACGGATTGGCGGAAATACGCGGGCTGGTCACGGGAAGTATACTCGACCGGGACGTAGTTGACGGATATTTCGATAAGATAAGGAATTATCGCGTGGCTGTCGGTGATGGGAACGATCTGTTGAAACTGCTCGAGATAGACGTTTTCCACCGACAGGCCGCCGGTGAGGTGCATGAAGCTTTGCCGGACAAGGGCGTGAAGAGTTTTACGACCAGGGCGGCCGGGACGTGAGACGGACTGGAATCCTCCGATAAGATATTTCTTTTCTCCGATCAACCGGACGTCCGGGAGTAAGATGCAAATTTGCGGTAGGGTGCAATACGGCAGGACACGGGCTGGTCATGCCTCCTGCTGAAAAGGAGGTTTACAGGGGTCGAGTTTGCGGGTATTATTCCTTTTCTGAGCTACCGTATGAATTCGGTATCCATCAACGAGGAACCCGCACATGAAAGACGGTACGTATTCAGGGCCGCAGTGTGACACTGCCGATGTCGGAGACGAACAGCCGGATGTAAACGACAGCCTGCTGATGCTGACCGAGCACGCCCTCGAAGGGATGCTGATCATCGGCCGGGACGGGAAGATTCTGTATGCCAACTCGCGCGCCGGAATCATTACCGGATATTCCAAGAATGAGATCATCGGCTCGTGTTTCGCCGACTTCATCTATCCTGACGAGCGGGACGCCGTCATGGAGAGATTCGGCCGGAGACTCTCCGGGCTGGATGAACCTGCACGATACGAAACCGTTCTCATCAGGAAAGACGATACCCCCAGGACGGTCGAGATATCGGCGGGTCTGACCCTCTGGCGGGGAAAGTCCGCAGGCGGGGTCATCTTCCATGACATCACCGATCACAAGGACGCTCAGCAGAAAAGCAAAGAGAGCGAACGCATGCTCTCTTCCCTGGTGAGCAACCTCCCCGGCATGGTCTACCGCTGCCGGAACGACCGCGAGAGAACCATGCTCATCGCATCCGACGGGTGCGAAAAGCTCACCGGGTACACGACCGACGAGCTGACCAACCACGGGGTGAACTACGAAGAGCTCATCCATCCCGAAGACCGCCCGCGGGTGCGCAAGATCATGCACCTGGCCATGGGCAACCGCCATCCCTGGCGCCTGGAGTACCGCATCATCACCAAAACCGGGTCCCTGAAGTGGGTGCGTGATCAGGGAGAGGGTATCCTGAACGACTATGGATCTGTTTCCCACATGGAAGGGTTCATCATCGACATAACGGACTGGAGGCATGCCGAGGACGCCCTGCGCAAGCTGGAGGAGCGGCAGAACCGGGCCGAGCAGCTCGCGTACGTGGGGGAGATGGCGGCCAGGCTGAACCACGACATCAAAAATCCTCTGGCAACGGTCCTCGCCGGCCTCGATCTGCTCGCCCGCCAGATAGCGGGCGATGAAGAGAAGCTCGCGATCCTCGATAAGACGACAGCCGAGGTCAGGAACGTGAGCAGCCTTGTCTCGGACCTGCTCAGTACCGCCCGAATCGACCGTTTCGAGCCGAGGCCCGTTCTGGTGAATACCATGCTGGAGGAGTTGGCGGCCGGTTTCATGCCGCTGGCGAGGAGAAACGGCCTGGAGGTGGAAAACTCCAGCCCTGCCGATTCAGTGACGATCACCGTGGATACGAAGGCGTTTCGCCGGCTCATGGGCAACCTGATCATCAATGCCGTCGACGTGCTGCCCAGGGGGGGGATCATCCGGGTGGGGCACCGACTCCTCAGCGAGGGCGAGCGGGATCAGCTCTATCCCGGATTCGAGGGTGATGTTGCAGCCATTACGGTGAGCGATAACGGCCCGGGTATCCCCCGGGATATCATCGACCACGTTTTCACCCCATTTTTCACCACCAAGAAGGGAGGAACCGGCCTCGGGCTGGCCATAGCTCACGACATCGTCGAATCGCACGGCGGCAAGCTCGTTGTCGGCAGTGCTCCGGGCCGGGAAACCTCTTTCACCGCCCACTTTCCCGCCGGGGAAAGGCCGCCGTGCTACCTGTGCTTTCACGAAAAGAAAGAAGAGTGCGCAGGGTGCAATGTCTCGGAGTACGATATCTGCTGGCTCACCCGCCGGTTCTCAGGCGGTGCGGCCCAGCAGGAAGAATCCCGTTACTGCGCCCAGTGCCCCGTATTCAGGCGGTGGAGCCTGACATCTTATGGACCCGTAGAGGGTATCGAGGTGAGCAAATGCAAGGTACCGTACTTCTGGTGGACGATGAACAGAATCTGACCATGTTTCTCGCGAAGATTCTCGAGTCGGAGGGTTTCGATGTCTACACGGCCCTTGACGGCGCATCTGCACGGGAAAAGGCCTCGCAGGTCTATCCCGAGGTGATGGTCCTGGACATCCGGCTTCCCGACATAGACGGGGTGGATCTCATGAAAGAGCTTCGCGCCTCGTACCCCCACGCACAGTACGTCATGATGACGGCCCATGGAACCATCCGCACCGCCGTAGAGAGCACCCGCCTGGGCGCCTTCGAGTATCTCACCAAGCCCGTCGGCCCGGACGAGCTCATCTCGGTCCTCAGGCGCGCCATGGAAAAGCGGCGCATCACCGAGGAGGTCGAGCAGCTGCGCCGGAAGGACTGGGCCCTGCCCGGGGGAAAGGACGGGCGTTTCGAGCACTTCCCCTCCCCTGCCATGCGGCGGGTGGTCGATACCGCCCTGCGGGCTGCCAGAAGCGATGCAACCGTGCTTCTGACCGGAGAAAGCGGAACGGGCAAGAACTACCTGGCCCGGTGGATTCATGACCGGTCGGCCCGGTCAGACGGGCCGTTCTTCGACATCAACTGCGCATCCATAAGCCCCACCCTGGTCGAGTCCGAGCTCTTCGGCTACGAGCCCGGGGCCTTTACCGGAAGCCGGGGCCGCAAACGCGGGCTTCTCGAGCTTGCCAATGGCGGTACGCTCCTGCTCGACGAGATTGGAGACATGGACACGTCCCTGCAGGCCAAGCTCCTGGCCTTTCTCGACACGCATTCCATCAGGAGGCTCGGCGGCGAGAAATCCTTCCGCGTCAACGCGCGTATCATAGCGGCCACGAACAGGCGGCTCGAACAACTCGTTCAGGACGGCGCCTTCAGGGAGGACCTTTTCTATCGTATCAATGTCCTGACCATCGAGGTGCCGCCCCTGAGGGACCGGCGCAGCGATATCATGCTCCTTGCCCAGGCGATCCTGGGTCAGCTCGCTCACGAAATGGACCTCAAGACCGTTCCGCCGCTGGGCCCCAACGCCATCGAGCAGCTCGAGGAATACCAGTGGCCCGGGAATGTGCGCGAGTTGAAGAACGCCCTCGAGAGGACCCTCCTGGAGAACATGGACGGCGAGAACATCCCCCATGTATCCATCGGGAAAGCGGCCGCCATCTCGTCCCAGAGGCCGTGTCCCGACGGCGTATTCTCCGTGGAGTTTCCCGACGGCGGCATCGATCTGAAGGGCACGGTGCGGGACATGACCCGCAGGCTGGTCCTCGAGGCCCTCAAACGATCGGAAACCAGGACCTCGGCATGCCGGCTCCTGGGGATCTCCCGGCATTCCCTCACCCACTACCTGAAGTCGTTGTCCCTCGATGAGTGATTTCTAACCGAATGCGTGTTTTCCACGCATACCCGACAATCATCCACCTGCTCGATTTTGGCCAACAATTTCTCTCATGCCCTCTCCCATGCGTGATAATCACGCATGGGAGGCGGGAAAGACCCGCGTTCCATTACGCAGGTCCCGGAGCAATAAGGACCATCAACATATTGATATCATTATAACTATATGCGATCCGGAAATAGTGATCGCCTCTGGCACAATCCGTGCTTTTGGGGACGATAAGGTCATGACTTGGTAACCCTCCGGGCCTTTGGCGGTCCGGACGGAAATGGGCTTCCCTTCAGACCGGCAGGGCATGAGACGGCCGGCATGGGAAAATCAACCTGTGCGCACTTTAGATCAGACGAGAAAAGCAAACGATGAAACGAGAAAGGAGCTGCGGGTATGAAGAAGGATATTCTGAATCCGGTCCCTTACGTACTTGGTGGACCTGATCGCCAGAAATGGATGGGGAAGTACTACTTCGCGCCCCGGGGCATCGGATTCCTCGAACCGGGTATCGAGGCGCTCGACGCACCTGCCATGAGCGCCTACAACATCACGAAGTCCGCTTACCAGCTGAAAAGCGAGGTGTTCAACCTCGACTGGCTCGCCAAGGAGACGAAGCTTTCCCGGTCCGATATCGACCAGCGCATCCAGCGCATGTACAAGGATCACCTCATCATGCTGGTGATGAACCCGGCGACCCAGATCTACGGGTGGGGCCTGTACTACTGGTTCGTCAAGCTGAAGGAGGGGACCACCCCCGAGCAGAAGAAGGACCTCTCCGAGTGGTTCCAGAACAAGGACCCCATCTGCACGGGATACGAGACCTCGGGCGGGGATTTCGATTACTACAACGGCAACCACATGAGGGTGCTCGACAACCTGCTCTCCGACGTGATCGGTCCCTGGAAGGATCGTCCCGAGGTGGAGTTCGTTCACCTCGCCCCGATCCGCAGGGATGTCAGGGAGAACAGCATGAACATGTGGGACGCCCCGGGAGAGATGTACCGCGAGTTCAACTGGTCGGAAAACCACATGAAAAACCTTGCCAAGGTCCAGGACAAGCTGGATGAGGTCGATATCCGGATCATCGATGCCATGAACCGCAAGAGGGCCGTTGAGGACTATTTCAACTTCAAGGCACTCTCCGACATATCAGGTCTCAGCGAGCTCGAGCTGAGTGCCGGCATCAAGGAGATCGTGGAAAACAAGCGCATTCTGGTGCCTCTTGTCTTCATGAACTGGCAGAAGCTCGGACTCACCTATAAGATGTTCGTGGTACGGCTCTTCCAGATCACTCCCTGCCACCGCAAGGCGGAGATCGTGGATGAGCTGTCCGCGATCGACGACTTCGACACGGTCTTCGAATACACCGATTCGTTCTATGATATCGGCCTGTGGGCGTGCAACCAGACCACCGATGTGGACGCGCTGAGGAAGAAAATCCAGGGGTATGCCGACGTCGAGGAGGTCAAGGAGTCCGATGTGACCCGCCAGTACCGCAGGTGGGTCTGCAGGCTCGACGACCAGCACAATTTTTGGGAGGAGTGCGTGTTCACCGATGACTTTCTCCTGGACCTCACCGGGGCAAGGGAGGTGAAGTGATGAAGATCGACAAGCCAAGACAATACGTGGTGGAAAACCTCAAGTATGCGCTCAACCCGCGAACCATTGCTGTGGTAGGCGCATCCCGGTATCCCGGAAAGGTCGGCTACCAGGTTATCCAGGGGCTCAAGGACTGGAACTTCAAGGGCAGGATCATCCCCGTGAACCCCCGGGCGGACACGGTCCACGGTCTCAAGGCCTACAAGACCGTTGCCGACATTCCGCCGGAGATCGACATTGACCTCGTGTTCGTGGCCGTTCCATCCGTTTTGATCAAGATGGTTCTGGAGAGCTGCGTGCAGAGGAAGGTGAAGCTGGTCACCGTTGCGTCGTCAGGGTTCAAGGAGGTCGGCAGAGGCGATCTCCAGAACCGGCTCACACAGTACTGCAGGGACAACAAGCTTGCCCTGATCGGGCCCAACCTGCTTGGCATGGGCAGCCCCTACTCGAATTTCAACTGCGGTTTTATCCCCTACCTGCCCATAGCCGGCCCGGTGGCCATGATTTCCCAGTCGGGCGCCAATCTGCTGGCCGCACTCGGCAACTCCCAGACCATGAGATTCGGCATGAGCTTCTTCGTGGGGCTGGGGAACAAGGCAGACGTCGATTTCTCCGAATTTGTGGCCTATGCCGGACAGGACCCCAACAGCAAATGCGTGTCCGTGTACATCGAGGGGCTCGACAGTGAGGAGGCCTTCGTCCACGCCGCGCGGTCGGTCGTACCTCACAAGCCGGTGGTAGCCATCAAGGTGGGAGGCAGCACGATCGGCGTCAAGGCGGCCATGGCGCACACCGCGAGCGAGGCAGGTCCGGGAGACGCCCACTACGACAAGGTTTTCGAGCGCGCCGGTGTCATCAGGGCCACCACCTGGCAGCAGTTCCTCGACATCTCGCTGGCGCTCGGACTGATGCCTCCACTCAAGGGGGACAACTTCGTGATGATCACCAACGGCGGCGGTTCCGGTCTGCTGGCGTGCGACCACTTCGAGAGGAGCGGCATGCCCATGAAAGAGCTTCCCATCATATCGGGCGGGCTCTCCCAACGCATCCGGGCCTACATGCCGGCCTTCGGCTCGCCGTTGAATCCGGTGGACATCGCGGGAACCGCAAACCACATCCAGTACCACGGCGCTCTCATCCAGGCGATCCGCGATCCCAACGTGGACGGTGTGATCGTATCCACCTGTCCCACCGCCATCACGGACGTCGCTGCGATAACGGACGCCGTCATCGACCTTAAGAAGCGGTTCGGTTATCTGAACAAACCCATCATAGCCCAGCTTCAGGGCGGCGCGGAGTGCGATGCAAACATACTCAGGCTTCGCGACGCGGGCATTCCTGCCTACCGCATGCCGGAGCAGGCGGTGGATGCCATGGTGTCGTTGAGGAAATACGCGAAGATTCAGGAGGGGTTGTCGACGGGAGCCGCTGCGCCGAAAAAGGCATCACGAGCTTCCTGAGAACGGAAAGTTCCCGGCAGACATTCTTCCAGCCCGGGTGATGTCCCAATCACCCGGGTTTTTCCGTTCCATAATAAATCCCGCGAACGATTCAAACGGAAATATCAAAGGAAGTCCTCTACGTTTCATGAAGCAGGCAAAGACGATCTCCGTTCAGGGCAATATTGCCGAGGTAGCCTTGCAGTTATGTCGGGCAAGATGGAAGATGTATACCTGATGGATGCCGTTTCGCAGAATGAAGGGAACGTTGCTGAGAAAAATCAAGAGGTTAAGGGGTAAAAGATGGTGGGCCGCGTAGGATTTGAACCTACGACTTCTACCGTGTGAAGGTAGCGCTCTCCCCCTGAGCTAGCGGCCCTTTCCGATGGTGTCAGATATATACAGGGCACTGGTTGAGGGTGTCAAGAGGAATGTCGCCTGCGAATTCAGGCTCATGGCCGGGTGACTGCAAACGCGGGATACCGGCGATCACTCTGCGGGGATCGAGAAGTAGAATACGGTTCCCTGGTCTTTCTCCGAGCTGAGCCAGACCTCGCCTCCCATGATGTTCACCGCCTTCTTCACGATGGACAGGCCGATGCCCGTGCCCTCGGCGTGGGATTCGTGACCGCGGAAGAATATCTCGAAGATGTCGTCCGCGTATTCCCGGGGGATCCCCAGACCGTTGTCCTTGACGAAGAAGACGTGGGTGTTGGGCTCGCGCCGATATCCGATGCTGATCACGAGATCCCTGTCGGGGTGCGCATACTTGATGGCGTTGGAGATGAGGTTCGAAAACACCTGCATGAGCCTCACCCGGTCCGCCTTTATCTGCGGCAGGGGCGATTCGACCACCAGGGTTCCGCCCTTGGAGTCCAGCTGGGGCGCCAGCTCGCGGGATATCTCGTCGATGAGCGCGTGGACCGGGAATTCCTCTTTCTTCAGCCTCAGGTTCTCCACTGCGGACAGGGTCAGGAGATCGGTGACGAACTTCTCCATACGCTTCCCGCTCTCCCTGACTGCGTGGATATACTCCATCTCCCGCTTATCGAGCTTCGGGCCGGCGGTCTTGAGAAAGCGCTCGCAAAAACCGTTGATCGCGATTATCGGGTTTTTGAGATCGTGGGAGACCGTTGAAACAAGGGTGCGGAGCTCTTCGTTGCGCTGGCGGATGAGATTGATGGCATCCTTGAGTTCGTCAGAGGTGTTGGCGATCTCCTGGAAAAGGAGAATGTTCTCCATGACCGTGCCCATGTGCACGCCTATAGTGATGAGCAGGCGCTCGTCGTCGGGCGAAATGATCCTCTCGCCGAAGGAACCGATGTTCATGACCCCGATGAGCCGGGTGCGCGAATACAGCGGAATCGAGGCAAAAGACTTGATGCCCTGTTTCTTGAAGTCCAGCGAACTGATCCGGGCATCTCTCGACGCATTCTCGATAATGATGGGCTCGCCCTTTATGGCCACGCGGCCCGCTATCCCCTCTCCGATGCGCAACTTCTTGATGGCCTGCACCACCTTTTCCGGAATGCCGTAGGAATAGGCGCACCTGAGTTCCTGCTTCTTCTCGTCGAGCAGGTAGATCCACCCGGTCTCGATGTTCATGATCTGAAGCACCTGCGCCAGGGTGTTCTGGAGGATCTCCTTGAGCTCCATGGAGGAGCTCAATGTCTTGGAGATGAGATTCACCGCGGCGAGGTCCTGATTCTGCCGCAGCAGGCGCCTTTCCAGGGCCACTTTTTCCGTCACGTCGCGCAGCAATGCGATGGAGGTTCCGGGACGCTCCTCGATGAAATGGAAGTTGCCCTCCAGAATCTTGATGCCCGAGGGGGTGTTCACGTTGAACCTGCTGAAAAAGCCCCTGGCATGGTCCTGCTTGAGGTGCTTGAGATCCTCCCTGCCCGTCTCGTCCAGAAATCCGAACATCTCCCTGCCCAGGGTCTGCCCGGCATCCATCTCCATGATGGCGTTGAACGCGGGATTGCTGAAGGTGATCACCCCGTGGTTCATGATGATGATGGCATCGGGAGCATCCTCGATGATCTGTCGGTATCTTCCTTCGCGCGACAGGCCTCCGCTCACGAAATCACCGATGAGGATATAGAGCGAGTCGAGCTTGTAGCCGATGATATTGATGAAGCCCGAGGCCCTTACCCCGGGCGAGCTCAGGGTCTCCACGATCATGGAAAAAGGCTTGTCCGTTTCGATGAGCCGCTTGAGATTGTTCTCCAGCCTCTCGTCCACGAGAATCTTGTGTATGATCTGGTAAAGAGACTTCCCCATGATAGGCAGCACCGAGGGCCCGAGGTTGGACTCGAGCACGGGGTTGATATAGATCACGGTCCCGCTCGCATCGAAGGCACAGACGGCAAACGGGGCCCGGTGAAAGACGCTTTTTACCTCAGTGATCACTTTGTTCATAGTATATCAGGAAAGGACGTACGATTCCCCGGGATCAAGCACGCGGACGGACCGCGAACAGCCCCGGGCGAATCTCTCGGCATCCTCTCTCGTACCCACGATATCGCCGAAATGTATGGGGATCGTCACCCCGGCCTTGATATCTTCCACGGCAAGAGCGGCTTCGCGGGCATCCATGGTATAGGTCCCCCCTACGGGAACGAGCGCCAGATCGACGTTCAATCCATCCATCTCGGGAATGCGGTCCGTATCGCCGGCATGGTATATCCTTTTGCCGCCGGTCTGAACAACATACCCCAGCCAGCCGTTCGCCCGGGGATGAAAACCCTTGGTGATGTTATAGGCCGGAATCGCCTCGACCGTGACCTGCCCGAAGGGAAGCCTGTCCCCGGGCCCGATGACATCGGTCACCTCGGGGGCGGTCATGGG
This sequence comes from Deltaproteobacteria bacterium, assembly GCA_018433085.1. Taxonomy (GTDB): domain Bacteria; phylum Desulfobacterota; class Desulfomonilia; order UBA1062; family UBA1062; genus Phosphitivorax. The sequence goes on from JAHDRW010000013.1 coordinate 59,717, forward strand.
CGCGGCAACCCTGGTAGAGCCGCCTTTCAGCAACGCGATGTCTTCCGGAGAATAGTGGTCGTAATGGTCGTGAGTCAGGAGGATGATGTCGGCCTCAGGGGATGACCGGCTCACCTTCCAGGGGTCGATGTAGAGAACCCCGGCGTTGCATCGTATCATCACCCCGGCGTGACCTAACCAGACGATCTCGATAGACATTGAGTCCCCCCGCATGGAATGTGATGTTTAAACAATAAGAAACATAGGATACAAACATCATACAGAAGCGCGGGGCGTGTTTCAATAAAAAATCTCTCCGCTTCCGTGACAGACACTGCTCCCGCCCATGCACCGAGGCGCAGGCGCAGGTTTGGCGTGTCCCCGGAAACACGTATGGAAATTCTCTCGGAAACGGAACTTTTCTGGAGCCTATTTTCCCTTGAATGCTCCGAGCTGGCAGGGGGTGATTTTCAGGCCCAGGGAATCGGCGGCATTGCCTGCCTCCGGGCGCAGGATCCCGGTCCCGTCGGCGATGTCCCAAAGCTGCCTGCAGGTAATCACTCCGTCTTTTGCCGCATTCCTGATCTTCTCCAGAACCTCGTCGGGTACCTCGACAGGCCTGCCCAGGACCTTGTAGCCGGAAACGCCCTTTCGGCCGTAGCCGAACAGGCCGAGCTGGCACTGGTAGAGTCTGACCTTCATTTGTGTCGCGACCTCGCCCACCACCTCGGGGTCGACCTTCAGCGAGGCTGCAATAAAGTGGGCGACCGGGCAGGGAAGCTTGTCTTTTTCCGGATAGATTCTGATCATCTCTTCGATTCTCTTGGTGTCCATGTGTTCTCCTATGGGATGATCATCAGGGAATCCGCCACCTTGGGGACTCCGCTGACTATGATGACTGGATTCAGATCTATCTCCTTTATTCCGGGGAAGTCAAGGGCGATGTCACCGAGGCGGACAAGGATGTTCTCCAGGGTGTCCATGTCGACCTCCTCCATATTCCGGTAGTGCCCCAGGAGTGGCCGCGCTCGGAGCGAGTCGATCATTTCGCGGGCGTCTTCCCGGCTCAGGGGGGCAAGGCGGATGGCAAAGTCCCGGTGCGCCTCGGCGAAAATGCCTCCCAGCCCGAACATGACACAGGGCGGAAAGCCGGGGTGATAGCTGACCCCTGCCATGAACTCCCGCTTCCCCTTGAGCATCTCGGACACCAGTACCGGCGTGTCTGGGTCATATGACCGGATCGCATCAAAGGCGCGTGAAACAGCATCTTCGTCATCCACGTCCAGGAAGACCAGGCCGTGCTCCGTTTTGTGTGATATCGTGGGCGAACAGGCCTTCACCGCAACCGGAAAGCCAAGCCGGCACGCGGCCTTGACCGCCTCTTCACAACTCGGGGCGAGATACTCCTCGGTGGTGGGTATGCCATAGGCCTTCAGCAGCTGTTTGGCCGAGTACTCGTCCATGCCCGTCCGGCTGCGGCTCGAAACGATCTCCTTCGCCCGTGCCGGTATCATGCCCCTGGTCCGTTTGTCCGGTGTGGATGTGCCTCGTTGCCTGATAAGGCAGTGTTTGTACAGCGCCCACATGGCCTTTGCCGCCTTTTCGGGCGAATCGAAGGTGGGTATCGAGCTCTTGTGGAACAAACGGACACAGTGGTCGCTCTCGTCGAAAAACGAGGAGATCAAGAGCGGCTTGCCATGGGTATGCGGCATGCTGGCGAGCTCGTCCAGAGTGATTTCTCCAAATGCCAGAAAGTCCTCCCTGGAGACCTCCAGGTGCTTGCTGACCGATGGATAAAGGAGGTCCATGAACCCCGTGTCCATGATCCCGTGGATGATTACCCCGTCGATTTCATCCGCAGAGAAGAGAACCTCTGGTATCTTCACCGTGAGTGCCTTCATGTCGATGTGGAAAGTGAGATCCACCGGGTTGCGTGCGCTCGCATGACCCGGAATGTATTTGCTGACCTGCTCCTGTACCGAATCGGAAAACTCGGGGACCTCGAGCCCTGCTGCGTTGCAGGTGGTGGCGATCCCGGAGCCCGGTCCGCCGGAATTGGTGAGCACGGCAATGCGCGGCCCTTTCAGCGGCGGTTGGGTGGCCAGTGCCCACCCGACCCGGTAGACCTCTTCGATGGTGCCCACGCGTATGATGCCCGCCTGCTCGAAGAGGCCGTCATAGATATAGTCAGGCCCCGCTATCGCTCCGGTGTGGCTCGAACCGGAACGGGCTCCCGCCTCGGTGCCCCCGACATACTGGGCCACGATGGGCTTTTTCCCGCTCACCCTGCGGGCCACCCGGAGAAAACGCCCTGCATCGCGAATTCCCTCGATGTACATGCCGATGGCCTTGGTGCGATCGTCATGTCCCAGATATTCCAGACAGTCGGTTATGTCTATGTCGGCCTCGTTCCCCACGCTGATGGCCTTGCCCAGGACAATCCCGTTCCTGCGCAGGAAATGTACGGTCTGCGCGATGTAGGTTCCGCTCTGCGAGGCCAGCGAGAGTCCCCCGCCATATCCCAGAATGGGGGCCACGGTGACATTGAGCGGCAGGTGCGTGTTCACTATGCCCAGACAGTTGGGCCCCAGAAACCGTATGCCGTAGGTGTGCGCGATCTCGATGATCCGCCTCTCCAGGCCCCTGCCCTGTTCTCCGGTTTCCTTGAAGCCCGCGGTAATGACAATGGCATGCCGGGTGCCGAGCCTTCCGAAATCCTCGAGCATGTCGGGCACCAAAGCCGTGGGCACCACGAGAATGGCGAGGTCGGGGGCAAAGGGCAGATCGGTTATGGAGGGATATGCCTTTTTCCCCAGAACCTCGCGCTCGCTTGGATGAACGGGCATTATCTCCCCGGGGAATCCACTGTCGATCAGGTTGAGCATCTGGATGGTGCCCATTTTGTTCATGTTGTTGCTCGCGCCTGCCAGCGCTATGGATGACGGGTTCAAGATGGTTTCGAGCGGTCCTGCTGCCATGTTCACCTTCCTTTCACTCTCCATGTAGATTCCGGAGATTTTCAACAGAATATCAAACTATTCTATATTACCAGCTTACATCAAGAACGGCAAGCAGTCAGTAGGGGATGTCGTGTGATGTGATGGGCTGAGGGCACATCCGGCTTGAGCCATGATCAAAGAACAGACTTTTCAGCGCTCGTGAAGATGTGCCGCATGTGGGCGGCGAAGGTGGTGAACCTTCGAAATGATGCAGTGCGGAGAGCGGCATCATAATGGTGTTCGGGGAGTCGCTTCAAAGAGGGATTGCAAAGATGCACGCCTGTGCATATGATTATGGGTGATGTACGGCATGAATCTCATCACCTCCTCGCGCCTTTACCGCTCCATGGAGGGACTTCTAGACCGGTATCACCGGTTTATGCACGCACATTCGCCCCTCAGGCGGAGCATCAGCCTCACGGTGTTTTCCCTGGTGGTTTTCTTTGCCGTGCTCGGGCTTTTCCGGGTCACCGATCCCTATCCTCTCAAGGACTGGATATATCTGCGCCTTACCCTGGAAGATCTTGGATTTGCCGGTGGTCTTATATTCATCCTCCTCACCGGGGTCCTGCCTCTCATCTCGCCGCTGAGCCTTCTGATCGTCACCGGAGCGGCGAGCTTCGGGCCGTTGCCGGGCATGGTGCTGTCCTATATCGGCGCCCTGATCAACGCCAACCTCGCGTTTATCCTTGTCAAATCGCTGGGAATCGAAAACCGGTGGGGCCATGAGGACAAAACCGCCAGGATCAAGGAAACCATCCACAGAAACGGTTATCCCATCGTTCTTCTGCTCCAGCTGGCCACCGTTTTCCCCTTTGTGGCCATCAACACCGCCGCTGCCGCTGCCGGAGTGGAATGGAAAGACTTCATGAAGGCGACCTGTCTGGGTGTCCTGCCCTCTGTCGTGCTGTATTCAATTTTCGGAGAGGCGCTCGTGTCCAGATTTCTCTCGCCGCAGGTATACTTCGCGCTGATTATCGTGGTGCTGCTGACCATCGTGGTCATGGCCCTGAGAAAGAAAAATATCCATCTCAGACGCAAACGCATCCAGTAGGCATCCCATGAACTTCTCTTCACTGAAATCCGGGGCATAGTCGCGGATGCCCTTCAGGGCCGGATCGCCCTCGCTTCCGAATACCCGGCGAGAGAGGTCCGCGTCCACGGTGAGCGGCAGTACACCTTGGAGGAGCATGCCGTTTCTGGTGCGCAGGGCGGACAGACCCAGAATCTTGGCGCCATCGAGACAGAGCTCCACCGGGGAAGAACGCTGGAAACACACGCGAGAGAATGCCGTGCCTTGGCCGCGCATCTCTACCCCAAACCCGCATAGTGCAAGGGCGCGGGCGAATGTCCCGGTGACCGTCCGGCAGCTCTCCACGACGCCCCGGGCAAACACCCCGGTCAGTGGCGCACAGAGGCTGAAGGTAAAATCGTCCACGTGCAGAACGGCGCCGCCTCCGGTGGGACGCCTCAACAGTGGAATGTCTACCTCAGGGTCGGAAGGGATGAATAATCGCTGATGAAAGCCAAAGGTCACCGCGGGTTCGGACCAGTTGTAGATCCGCAGCACCCCGGCGCGGCGGCCTGAAATCATGGACCTGAACATGACGGAGTCGCGCGCCATGTTCGAACGGGAATCATGCCTGCCGTCGTTGAAGAGCCGCCATACGCTCATAGCTCCTCGATGATGAAGAGCTGGTCGCCATAGCCCACCCGCTCGCCGTCCTGCTTGAGGATGGCGGTCACGGTGCCGTCGACATGGGTTTCGATTTCGTTCATGAGTTTCATGGCCTCGATAACGCAAAGCACCTGGTCCTTCTTGACCCGGTCGCCCACCTGGACAAAGGGCTGGGTCTCGGGCGAGGCCGAGCGGTAGAAGGTGCCCACCAGGGGGGAGGTGATAGTGACCGTGGGCTTCTCCACGGCCACGACCTTGTCCTTTTCCGGCTCCCGCGCCCTGGCCGCCGCCCGGTCCTGCTGATGAGCCCCCCGGATGATGTGGATCCTCTCCGGCGTCCACTCCAGTTCCACCACGTCGGTGTTCCGGATCATCTCGATGAGCTCTTTGACAGTCTTGAGATTCATCTAGCTCACTCTCTCGATATACGCATTGGTGCGCGTATCCACCTTGAGCACGTCTCCCTCGTTGATGAACAGAGGGACCTGGACCGTAATGCCGGTTTCGAGCTTCGCGGGCTTGGAGCCTCCCGATGCCGTGTTGCCCCGCACGCCGGGGTCGGTCTCCACCACGGCGAGCTCCATGAACATGGGCAGATCGATTCCGATGGGAGACCCGTTGTGAAAGAGGATGCCGACTTCAACGTTTTCCTTGAGGAATCCGATGGCGTCTTCCACGTGGTCTTCGGTGAGGTTCATCTGCTCATAGGTCTCGGTATCCATGAACCAGTACCCGGAATCGTCCTGGTACAGAAAGCTCATCTTCCGCTCTTCGAGATTGGGCACATCCACTTTCTCGCCCGAGCGGAAGGTCTTGTCGAGAACATTGCCCGAGATAAGGCTCTTCATCTTCGTGCGCACGAATGCGCCGCCCTTTCCGGGCTTTACGTGCTGAAAGTCCACGATGGTGAACGGTTCGCCATCGAGCTCTATCTTCAACCCCTTGCGGAACTGTGCGGTTGAGTACTGCATGCTGTCTCTCCCCTACGTGAGAAATTTTATGGCTTCCTTATCAAGATTTGTAATTCGCTTGCAAGAATTATCTGTTATCACGAACATATCTTCCAGTCGTATCCCGAATTTCCCCGGAATATAGACCCCGGGTTCGATCGTGACCACCATCCCCTCTTCCAGGGTATCTCTGGAAATCGGGGAGAGGGTGGGCATCTCGTGAACCTCCATGCCGACCCCGTGGCCGAGGCTGTGGCCGAAGTATCTGCCGTAGCCCGCCGAATCGAGATGCTCTCGCGCCCGCATGTCGACGTTCGCGGTCTTGACCCCGGGTCCGAGGGCCTCGATGCCCAGCGACTGGGCCTTGAACACATGGCGGTAGGCCTCCGTGAAGTCATCCCCCGGATCACCGGTGCACACGGTGATGGTCTGATCCGAGCAATACCCCTTGTAGACGCACCCGTAGTCGATGACCACGGACTCGTTCTTCCGTATGACCTTTTCCGATGCCGTACCATGGGGCATGGCAGCCCTTGGCCCGGAGGCCACGATGGTTTCGAAGGATGGGCCGCTCGCGCCGAGTCTTCTCATCTCGCACTCGATATCGAAGGCCACGTCCGCCTCCCTCCTCCCGACAACCCCCTGCGACAGGACAGTCTGGAGGGCGGTCTCGGATATACGCACCGCCTCTGTGATCAGCAGGAGTTCGCCCGGGTCCTTGACGGTCCGCAGATACTTGAGTTGGCCGCCCAGCGGAGTCATCTCGATATCTTTGAAAAGATCCTTGAGCAGGAGAAAGGTGTCGACGTCCATCACGCCGGACTCGATGCCCAGATTGGCTACGTTCAGGGACCGAAGATACTCGTGAATGTCTTCCCAGCGCTTCTTGATCTCGATTACCTCGGCCTTCGCCTCTTCGCGCGCCTGGATGGTGTTGCGCGAATCCACGAAGAGCGCGATCCTCGACCCGGTATACACGGCCATGGCGTCGGAGCCGGTGTATCCGCTGACATAGGTGACGTTCGGGCGGGAAGAGAGCATGATGGCGTCCAGCCCCTTGAGGAACGACCTCGCCCTATCTGCTCTTTGCGCGTAGTAACTCATGGAGTGCCTCTATTCCCAGGATATAACCGTAGGGACCGAATCCGGAAATGGTGCCGGCCGCGATATCGGAAAACAGGTTTTTCTGCCTGAACGGCTCGCGGGCCGAGACATTGCTGATATGAACCTCGACAAAGGGGATATCCACGCCCAGCAGGGCGTCGCGGATCGCCACCGAGGTGTGGGTGTAGCCGCCCGGGTTGATGAGGATGCCCCTGACCTGTGCTTCGCGTGCCGCGTGGATCTTTTCGATGATCCCGCCTTCGTGGTTCGACTGAAAGACCTCGAGTTCCATGCCGAGCGAGCGCGCCTTCTCCTGGGTCCCCCGCTCGATCTCTGGCAGGCTGACCCGGCCGTAGAGCGAGGTCTCTCGTATGCCCAGCAGGTCGAGGTTCGGGCCGTTGATCAGTAGAATATTCATTTCCGCGTCCTTTCCAGCCACCCTTCCAAGGTTCTGATGAGATACAGGGTCTGCACCCGTTCTGCCTCCCTGCGCACATGGGGCTCGGAATCTGGGCCTTTGAGCAGGCCCGAGTAGATTTCCAGCGCCTGCCCGTAATGCCCCTGGTCGGCATAGATTTTTGCGAGCTCCGGGGATGCCTCGCTCATGAGCGGGGCCGCCTCGCCGCCCGTTCCTTCCTCTTCGGGAATAAGGTCGATGGCCTCGTCGTCATCGGGATAAAAGGGAAGATAGAGGTCGATGCACGACTTCGCGGCCTCGTTATCACCCCTGCCGCGGTGGATGAGGGCCATGTAGTAGAATGCCCTGGCAAGGTCTCTAGCCCTGTCCGCAAGCTCGCTGAACACCACCATGGCATCGGTCTCGCGACCCACCTTGAACAACGAGATACCAACCATCATATGATCTTCAGGGGTCCGGGCATGGGCCGCGGCATCTGCGACCTCGAGAAACGCCCCCTGTTCAAAGGCTGTTCGAATATCCATCAGCGAATTCCTGGTAGGCCTCCAGTACTTCGATTTCAGAAAGTTTTTCTACGCTAACACCACCGATGGAGGGTGTCAACACAAAGTAGATCCCCCCGCCGGTGGCCTTCTTGTCGAGTTGCATGGCCTCGGCCACCTCCCCGGCGGGAGGAAGCGCAAAATCGGCAGGCAGAAGGTTTTCCCGGGCCATAAGATCCATGATGCGCGTCAGACTCTCGGATGACAACATGCCGCGATCATGGGAGAGCCGCGAGGCAAACGCCATGCCCACAGCAACGGCCAGTCCGTGAGGCAGGGTGTAGTTGCTGGACTTCTCGACGGTGTGACCCAGGGTGTGTCCGAAGTTGAGGATTCTCCTCAAACCCCCTTCCCGCTCGTCGCGGGCCACCACCCGCGCCTTGTCCCTGGCGCACATTTCGACCAGCCTGACATCGTCGTAGGGCCGTCCCTTCTCCAGATAGTCGAAAAGCGGCGCATCCATGATGATCCCGTACTTGACCACCTCGGCCATGGCGCTCCTGATTTCCGTCTCCTTCAGTGTGGCGAGAAGGTTCACATCGCTTATGACCATCAGTGGCTGGTGGAAGGCTCCGATCAGGTTCTTGCCGCATGCGTGGTTGACCGCGGTCTTGCCCCCGATGGCGGAGTCGACCTGCGCCAGCAGGGTGGTCGCGGCCTGGACCACGGGGATGCCCCGCATGTAGACGCTTGCTGCGAATCCGGCCAGGTCACCCGTCACGCCTCCCCCCACTGCCAGGCAGACCCACTGCCGGTTTACTTTGCAGGAAAACATGGCATCGAGCACGGTGTTCAGGAAGACCATGGATTTCGACTGCTCGCCCGGCGGCACGGTCATGAGGTGGGCCGGACAGCCTTCAAGCGCCTCTTCCACCGTCCGGCCGTGGTGTTTCCTCACGTTTTCATCGATCAGGACAAAGATACCTTCAGGATTCACATGCCGCCTCAGCAGGGGAAGAATCTTCCCGAAGATGCCCCTGCCGACGTGGACCGGATAGGGATTCTCCGGCAGGGGCACGCCCACCGGGCCCGGCAATCCGGGCAGAGCCTCCAGGATCTTGCCGTAAATTTCCCCGGGTGACCTGCCGTCGATGTCCACCACAAAATCGGCGTCTTCATAGGCGGGTGTCCTTTCCTGCATCAGGCTCCGGGCGTCTCTGTCCCACAAGGGCCGGCTCCCGTCGACGGTGACGCGGCCTTCCAGGTTTTCGAAGGATGCCCTCAGGAACACGATGGAGCCGCACGCCTTCATGAGCTGTCTGTTCAGGGGGTTAATCGGCAGCCCGCCGCCCGTTGCCACGACACTCAAGGGATCGCCCTCGGCAGCAAGGTCGCGCAGGGCACTGTCCTCAAGCGAGCGGAACGCCTGTTCCCCCGCGCAGCGGAATATCTCAGGGATCGACGCCCCGCACGTGCGGGAGATGACCGTGTCCAGGTCTACGAAGGGCACGTCCATCCGGCGGGCAAGGTCCATGCCGATCGTAGTTTTTCCCGATCCCATGAAGCCGGTAAGAAAGATCACAGCGACTCCCAGTAGGAACGGTGGCTGTCGAATGCCTCGACGAGAGGGGCCACGGAGGGCAGGCCGAAGCTCGTCAGGATCGCCTGACACGCGGCAATGATCACGGCCGCCTCCCCCACCACGGACGCGGCGGGCACGGCGCAGCAGTCGGACCGCTCGTACTCTGCCTTCACGGCCTCGCCGCTCCGGATGTCCACGGACCTCAATCCCCTCTTCAGGGTGGGTATGGGCTTCATGGTGCAGAGCACCTCGATGGGCTGCCCGTTCGACACCCCGCCCTCGATGCCTCCCGCATGGTTGGTCTTTCTGCCCTTGGGCGCACCGGGTAAAATCACGTCGTGCACCCGCGAGCCGTGCAAAACGGCGGCCTCGGTTCCGATGCCGATCTGGACCGCCTTGATTCCGGGAATGGACATGAGCTGTGCCGACAGGAGCGCATCCAGGCGCTGGTCCCATTGGGTGTACGAGCCGATGCCCGCAGGCATGCCGCTCAGCACCACCTTGAACTCGCCGCCCAAAGTGTCGCCCTGCTCCCGGGCCGTGTCGATCAGCCGCTCCATGTCGGCGGTGGCATCGCTGTCCGGGCAGAACACGCTGGAGGAATCCCTGAGCGCCCGGTCGTATTCTCCCGTGAACACCACCTCACCGATACCCCTGACCCAGGAATGCACCTCCATGCCGAGGGCGGAAAGCAGGCACCTCAGCAGCCCGCCTGCCGCCACCCTGCCCGCTGTCTCCCGGGCGCTCGAGCGCTCGAGCACGTTGCGCAGATCCGTGTGCCGGAACCTTGCCGCCCCGGCGAGATCGGCGTGCCCGGGCCGCGGTGTGAACAGCTCCCTGCCGGGCGCAATCCCCCATGGGTCCATATAGTCCTTCCAGTTGTCGAAGTCCCTGTTCCACACCGCCAGGAGGACCGGGCCGCCCAGGGTGAATCCCCCCCTGATGCCCGAGAGCACGTCCACCCGGTCTTGTTCGATGGCCATCCGCCCTCCCCTGCCGTAGCCCTTCTGGCGCCGGCTCAGGTCGCCGTCGATGACCTCGCGGTCTACCTCAAGCCCTGCAGGGACACCGTCGAGAAAGGCGAAAACACCCCTCCCGTGCGATTCCCCGGCGGTAGTGAACGTAAGCATCCGACCTCCTTTTTCAAATCAATAGCACGGGATTATCCCGGATTCACGGCCGGTTTGTCAACTGCCGGCAATCCCGTTGCCTGGAAATCCTTCCCGTGATAGAAACCGTATCAAAAAAACAGGAGGAAAGGGTCTGCTATGCTGACAAAGAGCGGGAAGAAACTCGAAGAGATCATCAAGAAGGCAATCGACGATCAGGTAATCACGAACTCCGAATATGAGGAGATCATCGCGCTGGCTCACGAAGACGGTGTGATCGACAACCATGAAAGGGCCCTTCTGCAGGAACTCAACGACCTCATCGCGGACAGGTCGGTCAAGCGCATACCCGGGTGACGAACATATCCGGGCAGAAAAATCGTGTTTTTTAATGTGAACCCGTCCCCGATTTCCATTCGGGGACGGGTTCACATTTTAAGACGCCTGTTCGTCAGGGGTTCACCACGTTGACAGGGGTGCCGGCGAGATACTTTTCAAGGTTGTCCACAGCGATATCCATCAGCCTGATCCTCGATTCTTTAGGAGCCCAGGCGATATGCGGGGTGACGATGCAGTTTTTTGCGGACAAAAGCACGTTGTCGGGCCTAGCAGGCTCCGAGGACAGGACATCCACCGCTGCCCCGCTCACCTTCCCGGCATTGAGCGCCTCCGCCAGATCCTCCTCCACCACCAGCGGACCTCGGGAGGTATTGATGATCTTTACCCCGTCTTTCATTCTCGCGATCGTGTTCCTGTTGATGATCCCCCGGGTGCTCTCGAACAGGGGGCAGTGAAGGCTGACGACATCCGACCCGGCAAAGAGCTCGTCGAGCCCGGCATATCGCAGGCCCTCTTCTTCCAGGCTCTTGTCCATACGGCTGTCATAGGCGAGCACCTTCATGCCAATGGCTTGGGCGATTCGCGCCGTGGCCTGCCCGATCTTCCCGAACCCGATAATGCCCAGGGTCTTTCCCGCCAGCTCCACCAGCGGATAATCCCAGAAGCAGAAATCAGGGCAGCGTGCCCAGGCACCCTCTTTCACCCTTTCGCTGTGCGCGCCCACGTGGTGGCACAGCTCCAGCAGGAGCGCGATGGTGAACTGCGCGACAGAGGCGGTCCCATAGGTCGGAACATTAGTGACCACGATCCCTCGCTCTTTTGCCGCATCCACATCCACAACGTTGTACCCGGTCGCCAGGACGCCGATGAATTCCACGCAAGGAACCAGGTGGAGTGTTTCCCGTGGCACCGGGGTCTTATTGGTAAATACGATCTCGGCGTCGCCGATTCTTTCGACCACCTTCTCCGGTGGAGTACGGTCGTAGACCGTGACTTCCCCGAGACCTTGGAGCCTTTCCCAGGAAAGGTCTCCGGGATTCAATGTATACCCGTCCAGAATGATTATTTTCATGATATTGGCTCCTCCGGGGTCCGGACTCGTTGTATCTTGTCAGTGAAAGATCGTGTGGGTCGAGCTCTTTCCGCCGTGCGCCGCGCAGGGAGTCCGCCTTCGTTTTCAATATATTCGACTGGAAAGCATGATCCACCACGACCGAAGATCTTTTTCGCTTCGAGAATCACTGTCCGATTTTCATATCATGAATTTCATGACCATGAAACCCTTCCGGCCCTGCTCCCTTTAACACTACCGTGGCAGATTGCCGCGACACGTGACGACGCCCAGGGTTTCGGTACCTTAATGCCGGGACAGCTTTTTCTCAGGAAGCCTCTGTTTAACACTATAGTGTTCAGTACGAGAATCTAGAACCTCACCTGCACCGAGACACGGTAGGTCCTCCCGGGCACGGGATACCAGAAGCTGCCCCACTCGGACCGGTCTTCGTATTCCACCGAGGTGTCGTCCAGGACGTTGCTGACCTTGAAGGCGGCCGTTGCAAACCGTGTGATCTCGCAGGCGATGCCCGCATCGACGATGTTTCTGTTGCCGGTCTTCCCGATGTTGGCATCGTCGGTGTACACCCCCTCCCTGAACTGGTAGGAGGCGAAGATATCGACCTGCCGTCCGAAGATCACGGGCAGGTAGTCGGCCTGGAGCGTGAAGATGTCCTGCGGCTTGAGCCTGATACGCTTGCTCTCGAAGGGGCCGCTCCCGTACCTGAACTGGTTGAATGCATAGCCCAGCGATAGCTTCACGGGCTCGACCGGCTTTACCCACGCGTATGCCTCAACGCCCGAGGCGTTCGCGCGGTCCACATTTACATAGGTGAAGGTCATGGCCTCAAGGTCGGATTCCATCTTGATCAGATCGCTGTAGCGCGTCACGAAATAGCTCGCGCTCAGGCCGAACCGCTCAAACTCGATAACAGGGCCTATGTCCCAGCCGAACGACTTTTCGGGCTCGAGATCGGGGTTGGTGACAAAGGTGTACCAGGAAGAAGGGGAATAGAGATGTCCCATGGTGGGCTCGCGAAACCCGGTGCCCGCGTTCGCCTTGAGTTCGAAATGGGGCACGACGTTCCAGGAAACCCCGCCGTGATAGGTCCATTTTCCTTCGAACGCGGTGCTGTAGTCGTGCCGAATGGCAAGGGAAAACAGAACGGGGTCGAGTTCAAGGGTCGAATGGAGGACCCCGGATGTAACGGTGCGCGAGTGGATGCCGTAGTCGTCGCTGCTGAGCCGCTCCCTGCGCACGGTGACCTCTGGAGAGAGCTTCAGGGGACCAATGCCGTGTGAATAGATCGTGTCGAAATAGTCGCTCGTGAGCCGGGACCGGACGTCTCCGGTGAAAAATGCGAAGTTGCTGGTGCAGGTGCGTGTGGAGATTCTGGAGGCCTTCAAGGCCAGGGATCTGTCGGAATCGAATTCCCGGACCGTATCGATCATGAACGAGTACCGGCTTGTGTTCACCTCGTCGTCAGGGGTCAGCATGCCCGCGCTGCCTTCGCTTCCGGGCGAGCCCATCTCCTGTCTGGCCAGGGTTCCCGAGAGCAGCGTGTCCCATCCGTCGATGTCCGTCCAGAGCTTCGAGAGGAGAGAGGTGTTCTCTGTGTGGTTGTTCTCCCTGCGCGCCGTTGTGCCGTCGTCCCGTTCGTAGAGATAATCGTTGTCCGCCCGGCTCCGGGTCACATCCAGGAGAAACCCTGTTCCGCCCGCCTCGGTGTTCAGGAGCAGGTTGTAGAGGCTGTAACCATAGGTGCCCAGGGATGAGGTAAACTCCAGGCTGTCACCGGGCCGGGGATTCCGTGTGACGATGTTGACCACCCCCCCCATTGCCGAACCGCCGTATGACGCCGAGTTGCTGCCCTTGATAATCTCGAGCCGGTCGATCTCGGGTACCGCATACAGGGAAAGGTCGACCATGTCCCCGCTGACCGAACTGAGGGGAACACCGTCGAGCATGACGAGCGTCTGCTGATAATTCGTCCCCCGCAGGCTCACCGGTACGGGCACGGCCCCGCCATAGACGGGCAGGTCGACGGAGACGGCCTTTCTGATCGCGTCGCGGGAGTCGATGAGCCCGGTTGCCAGAGGCCTGACCTCGACGATGTCGCTGAACGCGGTGGGCGCCCTGCCGGTCAGGGAAGAAGACGATGTATCGTCAATGGCAGTGGCCGTGACGATGATCTCCTCGGCATGGGCGGGGAAGAAGGGAAGCAACGAGAGGAAAAAAAACAGAATACCCAGTGCGCTTGCTGCAATGTAACGATGGTGCATAAGGGGACACCTCCTAATAGGATGAATTCCCTAGGAGTCTCCACCCAGGTACGCAGGTGTAGTCCGTTGACCGCGGATAGGTCTTCTGACTCACGGATCGTCCAGCCGGCCTCACCTTCCCGCCCTTAAGAAAAGGCAGTGGTGGTTTTTAAAGACCGCCTGTCCCCGTTCACAGCGGCGTCCCCGTCCCGGAATCGCACCGGGTTCCCTTGAATCCGCAGCAGGGTTGACAAAATGAATAGCAGAACCTTGCCGGAGTGTCAAGATGAACATCCCGGAAATACTATCGTTCTCTCATGTGTTTCTTCATTCCGAGGCCGGAAGCAGATGTTTCTATATGTAGTATCTTTTTGACGGCCGGGCTATTTTCCCCTTGCCGGGCATGATAATTTCTGGCATATACAGCGACATGATTACAACATCAGCCACCAGGTATTATGGTTATTATTTCTGGTTTACCAGGGGAGAACCGCCTGTGGGCTGATCTGTTCAACGCATGAACAAAAAAGGCCGTGGGTGGTGAAAACCCCCACGGCCTTTTTTATTGCCGTGGGTCCACATCATGGGCCGTTAAAAAATAGGAGGTCGTTATGATCATATCCATGAAAAAGGGTGCAACAACGGAAGAAATCGATCACGTCAGGAAGCTTATCGAAGAAATGGGCTACCGGGTACACGAGAGCCGGGGCGAAGAGCGGATGATCTTCGGGGCCATCGGGGACGAACGGGAAAAGCACCGCCTCGCCTCGCTCGAAGCCCAGCCCGGGGTGGAAAAGGTGATCCCCATCCTCGCCCCCTACAAGCTCGCCTCCCGGGAGACCAGGAAGGAATCGACCGTGATCGATCTGGGAGGAGGCGTCAAGGTTGGAAACCGGAAGCTCCTCGTCATTGCCGGGCCTTGCGCGGTCGAGTCTCTGGAACAGATCATGGAGGTGGCCGCGGCGATCAAGGAGAGCGGGGCCCACATGCTCAGGGGCGGGGCGTTCAAGCCCAGGACATCGCCCTATGCATTCCAGGGCCTCATGAACGACGGCCTCTACCTTCTCTCAAAGGCCAAAGAGGCCTACCACCTTCCGGTGATCACCGAGGTCATGGATGCGGCCAGCATCGAGATCGTCTCCGAGCATGCAGATTGTCTACAGGTTGGTGCGCGCAATATCCAGAATTTTCCGCTCCTCAAGGAAGTGGGCAAGACCAGAAAGCCAGTGCTGCTCAAGCGCGGCATGTCGACGACCATCGAGGAGTTCCTCATGTCGGCTGAATACGTGCTCTCCAGCGGCAACAGCCAGGTGATCCTGTGCGAGCGCGGCATTCGGACCTTCGAGACCGCCACCCGGAACACGCTGGATCTTTCCGCCGTGCCCGTGCTCAAGGAAAAGACCCACCTGCCCGTCATCGTCGATCCTTCCCACGGCACCGGGCATGCACGTTATGTCGAGCCCATGGCGTATGCAGCCGTGGCCGCCGGTGCAGACGGCCTCATGATAGAGGTGCATGCCAGGCCGGAAGAGGCTCTGTCAGACGGGCCGCAGTCACTGCGCCCGAGCGAATTCAAGGCTGTAATGGAGGGCATCCGGCGCATCGCGCAGGCGGTCGGCAGAGACATCTGATCCATCCCGGAGAGTCCTACCACTTGATTTTTCCGGGCGAAGACACTAGGATACAAGACATGGCTTACTTCCATCCCGGGCACAGAAATATGCTCGTACACGGCTCCCTGCTGGCCGAGCGCATCGTCTCGAAGGAGACCAAGTGGAGCGGGGACGGCCTATACGATGTCGTCACCCTGGCAGAGTCGGGTGAGGACGAGCGCAAGGAGGGGGTCTTTGCCCACCTCCTCCTTCTCTCGCCCCGGGAAAAGCACAAGCCGTCTCTGTTCCGGATATGCCTGCAGGACATCGAGATCTGCGACTTTGTGAGCAGGCACCGCGATATTGACCTGATATCGTTCTTCACCTTCATCATGACCCACGAGCTGCTCCATATCCACCGCTTCTCCTCCGGGATGGCGGACTTCTTCGAGTCCCGCAAAGAAGACGAGGAGGCGTTCGTGGATTCTCTAACCCGGCTGTTTTTTGCAAAAAACCCCCTGACCGGGCTGAAGAATGTCCTTACGCTGCTTGACAAGGTAGAGGCAGCACCCCTATATAGTTCCACGAAAATTGTTGACCAAGGGAGTCATTTCCATGCCTATTTATGAGTATAAGTGCTTAAGGTGTAATCATGAGTTCGAGGTGGTACAGAAGTTCAGCGACGCCCCGATCCGGCAGTGCTCTGTGTGCGGAGGGCCGGTAAAAAAGCTTATCTCCCGTTCTTCCTTCCACCTCAAAGGCTCGGGGTGGTATCTGACGGATTATGCGAAGAAGAACACGCCCACGGACACCAAGCCATCCTCAGAGCCTGCAAAGAAATCCAGCGACTCTTCGTCGTCGGATTCCGACTGATCGGTACGGCATCGTGGAATTCACTCATCTCGATGACCAGGGCCGGATATCCATGGTGGATGTCGGGGGCAAGGATGCAACCACCAGGGTCGCTGTGGCGCGGGGATCCATCAGCATGAGCCGCGAGGCCTATACTGCGGTGGTGAGCGACCAGGTGGCAAAGGGCAACGTGCTCGCCACGGCAAAAATCGCGGGCATCATGGCGGCAAAGAACACGGCGCAGACCATTCCCCTGTGCCATCCGCTACCCATTGACAAGATCTCGTTAGAGTTCTTTCCCAGTGAAGAGAATGCAAGCATAGAGGTGGAGTCGACCGTCAAGGTCTCCGGGAAAACCGGGGTCGAGATGGAGGCCCTTCACGCCGCAAGCGTTGCCCTGCTCACGATCTACGACATGTGCAAGGCCATCGACAAGACCATGGTCATAAGCGGCATCCGTCTCATGGAAAAATCCGGGGGCAAGAGCGGCCATTTCAGACGCCCCGACGAATAACCGTCTATACAGGAATTCAGCAGGAAGAACGATCCCTGATTGGGGCGCCTCACTCACCAGGTAGTTGCAGTTCCCGGTCTACTGCGGACAGAATGTCGGCGCTCACCTGATCGCGGGGTCTGTCAGCATCGATGATACGGTACCTCGCCCCCACGGCGAGGTCGAGGAATGCCTCCCGCAGCTCCTGGTGATAGACGGGCTCGCGGAGCTCGAATCTGTCTCCGGGCACGATCCGGTTCAGCGCGCGGCCGGGGTCCACGTCGAGGACAAAGGTGAGGTCCGGTTCGATCCAGGTCCCTGTCTTCTCCATGAGCTCTCGTACACGCCCGACACCAACACCTCCCACCACTCCCTGGTACGCCAGGGTCGAGTCGATGAACCGATCGATGACCACGACCTTTCCCTGCTCAAGCGCGGGAAGGACCATCTTCGTGATATTCTCACGGCGGGAGGCCAGGATCAGGAGCAGCTCGGTGATCGCATCCAGACCTTCGTGAAAGAACAGATCACGGACGTTCTCGGAGAATGACGAGCCGCCCGGCTCCCGGAACGAGAGCAAGGGCAGCCCGTGTCGTTCAAGATGCGCGCAGAGAATTTTCGCATGGGTGGACTTGCCCACACCCTCTCCGCCCTCGAAGCTGATGATCACTTCTTGTTTTTCAGTGCCGCATGCGCGGCTGCGAGCCGTGCGACCGGGACACGATACGGCGAGCAGCTCACGTAGTTGAATCCCGCCCGATGGCAGAACTCGATGGACGAGGGCTCACCGCCGTGTTCTCCACAGATGCCGATTTTCAGGTTTTTCCGGGTCGACCTTCCCTTTTTCACGCCGATCTTGATGAGCTCTCCCAGCCCGTCCTGATCAATGGCCGTGAAAGGGTCCTTGGGGAAGATCTTCTTGTCGACGTAGAAGGGCAGGAACTTGCCCGCGTCGTCACGCGAAAGGCCGAAGGTGGTCTGGGTGAGGTCGTTGGTGCCGAAGGAGAAGAACTCGGCCTCCCGGGCGATCTCGTCGGCCGTGAGCGCGGCCCTGGGCAGTTCGATCATGGTGCCCACCATATAGTCGAGCTTGACCTTGTATGCCTTCATGACCTCCTCGGCCACCTCGACGGACATGGCCTTGAGGGGTGCGAGCTCGTTCACATGGGCCACCAGGGGAATCATGATCTCGGGTTTGACCTTTACTCCCTTCTTTGCGGCATCGCAGGCCGCCTCCATGATGGCCCTTACCTGCATCTCGTAGATCTCCGGGAAGGTGACGCCCAGCCGGCAGCCGCGGTGACCCAGCATGGGGTTTGCCTCGTGGAGGGCATCGCGCTTTGCCTTGATATGGGCAGGTGTCTTCTTCAGGGCCTTGGCGACCTCCGCCACCTCTGCGTCGGTATTGGGGAGAAACTCGTGCAGCGGCGGATCGAGAAGCCTTATCGTGACCGGCAGCCCGTCCATGACCTCGAAGATGGACTCGAAATCGCCCTTCTGCATGGGCTTGATCTTCTCCAGGGCCTTGCGCCTGCCCTGTTCGTCGTCGGAAAGTATCATCTCGCGCACCGCGAGTATCCGGTCCGCCTCGAAGAACATGTGCTCGGTTCGGCACAGGCCGATCCCCTCGGCGCCGAAATCACGGGCCACCCGGGAATCCTTGGGCGTATCCGCGTTTGTCCTGACGCCGAGCTTGCGGATCTTGTCGGCCCACTTCATGAGGGTGCCGAACGCACCCGACAGAGAGGGCTCCACCGTGCCCACCTCGCCGAGCATCACCTCGCCCGTGGTACCGTTGAGAGAGATGTAGTCGCCTTTTTTGAAGGTGGCCGTGCCGAGCTTGGCAACCTGCTTCTTGTAGTCGATGACAAGGTCCTGGCACCCGGACACGCAGCATTTGCCCATTCCCCTGGCCACCACGGCCGCGTGGGAGGTCATGCCGCCCCGGGCCGTGAGGATGCCCTGGGCCACGTTCATGCCGTGGATGTCCTCGGGCGAGGTCTCTATCCTCACCAGGATGACCTTTTCGCCCTTGGTGGTCTCGATCTCGGCGTCTTCCGCGGAAAACACCACCTTGCCCACCGCCGCGCCAGGAGAGGCCGGAAGGCCTTTGCCGATGACGTTCTTCCCGGCCTTGGGGTCGATCTGGGGGTGGAGCAGCTGGTCGATCTGATCCGGGATCACCCGGCTCACGGCCTCTTCCCTGGTGATCAGTCCCTCTTTCACCATGTCGACCGCTATGCTGACGGCAGCGGCCGCGGTGCGCTTTCCGGTGCGGGTCTGGAGCATCCAGAGATTGCCTTCCTGGATGGTGAACTCGATGTCCTGCATGTCGCGATAATGCTTTTCCAGGGTGAGGTAGATCTCCTCGAGCTGGTTGTACTGATCGGGCAGGGCCTCCTGCATGGACACGAACGAGGCGTCGCGCTTGCCCTTGATGTTGATGGGCATGGGCGTCCGGATTCCGGCGACCACGTCTTCGCCCTGTGCGTTCTGGAGGTATTCGCCGTAGAAGACGTTCTCTCCGGTGGCGGGGTCACGGGTGAATGCAACCCCCGTGGCGGAGTATTCGCCCATGTTGCCGAAGACCATGGTCTGGACATTGACCGCGGTGCCCCACTCATCGGGTATGTTGTTGAGCTTGCGATAGGTGATGGCCCGCGGGGTGTTCCAGGACTTGAACACGGCCTCGATTCCGCCCCAGAGCTGATCCATGGGATCGGAGGGAAGGTCCTTGCCGGTGAGCTTTTTCACCTTTTCCTTCAGGACGACCACGAGTTTTTTCAAATCCGCTGCCGTGAGCTCGGTGTCGAGCCTGACACCTTTCTTGTGCTTCATCTTCTCGAGCTCTTCCTCGAGGGCATCGGAGTCCGCGCCCATCACCACGTCCGAGTACATCTGGATGAAGCGGCGGTAGCAGTCATAGGCGAAACGCTCGTTCCCGCTCATCTTGATGAGCCCGTGAACGGTCTCGTCATTGATGCCGAGGTTCAAAACCGTATCCATCATGCCGGGCATGGACGCCCTGGCGCCGGACCGGACAGAGAAAAGCAGCGGGGCCTCCACATCGCCGTAGCCGAGCCCCATGATGCGCTCCACCTTGCGGATGGCTTCCTTCACCTGGGTCTTGAGCTCTTTCGGCAGCCCATTGGTCTCGTAATAGATTCTGCACATTTCCGTGGAAATGGTAAAACCGGGAGGTACGGGGATTCCGAGGTTGGTCATTTCGGCAAGGTTTGCGCCTTTGCCGCCGAGGATGTCCTTCATTTCGGCGTTGCCCTCGGCCTTGGTTCCCCTGCCTCCGAAGAGGTACACAAGTTTCTTTGCCATGACATTCTCCCTCTCTTCGCTATAGGTGTTAAATATGGTCAAGACGATAGTATAAATATATACTTCTGTCCAAGCAAAAAAATGGCGGGCAGCCTCTATCGGGAGAGATTCCCGGATTCGGAACAGGCGGCACGCAACGGCATGGTTTCGTGCGAACAGCAAGGATTCTCCGAAGGGAATACGAAAAAATAGTTCATTCCTCAAGGACGATATCCTTGTCATCGATACCACCGATGCTGCTACCATGCCTCATACTATTGTCTGGAACAATAAAGGTACCACTGGGCTCGTACTTGCCGCTCACAATGCATGGAATGAGTTCCGTCCGGTAAACGTTTTTCCACCTGACCATGCAGTTGATGGTTCGTACGATTCGGAGAATCGGAGCTTCGCCCAAATGATCGTACGATGCAGGCAGAAAGGCCGGGCGGGATTCCGAGCGAATGGGCTGCGGAGATTTTATTACCGCATAAACAACACCTAGATTCTCGAACTGTACGTACGCATGATCTCTGAGCGCGCGACTGCGCGGGCTATGCGAACCGTTCCAGCACGGACCGGGCCGCGATGATGCCTGAGCAGCTCGCCTGGATCAGGCCCCGGGTGATGCCGGCGCCGTCTCCGATTACGTACAGGCCCTCGACCTCTGTCTCGAGCCCGCGGTCGAGCTTGATGCGGTTGGAGTAGAACTTGACCTCTATCCCGTAGAGGAGCGTGTGCGCGGAGTTCACGCCCGGCGCCACCTCGTCGAGGCTGGAGAGCATCTCCACGATGTCGGTGAGGATCCGGTAGGGCAGGCAGTAGCTCAAGTCTCCCGGGGTGGCGTCGTGCAGGGTGGGCTGGGTCAGGCATCTCAGCAGCCGGGACGGGTTGGTTCTTCTTCCTGCATGCAGGTCTCCCAGGCGCTGGACGATGACCCCCTTGCCCAGCATGTTGGCGAGCCGGGCAACGGATTCGCCGTAGCCGATGGGGTCGTCGAAGGGCTCGGTGAAATCGGCGCTCACGAGGATGGCGAAATTGGTGTTCTCGGTCCGGGTCCGCGCCCAGGAATGCCCGTTGACCGTGAGGATGTCGCCCATGGTCTCCCTGACCACCTCGCCGTAGGGGTTCATGCAGAAGGTCCGCACCCGGTCGTCGAAGGTCCTTGAGTAGTAGATGAACTTGGTCTCGTAGGCCTTTTCCGTGAGATCCTCCATGACCACCGCCGGGAGCTCCACCCGCACGCCCAGGTCCACGGGGTTGGGCCTGGTCTCCAGGCCGAGCCGCTTCGCCTGCACCGACATCCAGGAAGACCCTACCCTTCCGGGCGCAGCGATGACGGCGCGCGCCTCGATGACGGTGCCGTCCTCAAGGCTCACGCCCGTGACCCGCTCATCCTCTTTCAGGATATCCCGGGCCCGGGTATTGAAGATCACCTTCACCCTGCCGCGAAGCTCTTCGCGCATGCGCTTGAGAATGGTGTAGCAGTTCTCGGTTCCGATGTGGCGGACCTTGGTGGGGACGTAGATGAGACCGGCGAGCTTGGCCCGGGCGGAAATCCGGGCGGCGTCGTCCGGCTCGACCGCGTAGAGGCCCCCGCTCGACTCATGGCTCGCATAGATCCGGTCGACCTCGTCGAGAAGCTCCAGGAGCTCGCTTTCGTTCAGCAGGGTGGAGAGCTGCCCCCCCACGTCGGTCGAGATGGTGAGCTTTCCGTCGCTGTATGCGCCCGCGCCTCCCCATCCCACGAGCATGTCCCTGCCTGTTCTGCTCCGCTCGGAGATGTCCTTGCCCTGCTCCACGATGACGATGTCGAGCTTTTCCGGGCTCTTCGCCAGCTCCTGAGCCGCAAAAATCCCGGCCGGTCCCGCGCCGATGATCACCACGTCAGCCATACAAAGCCCTCCTCTTTTTCAGCAGTATGGAAAAGGCCAGAATCAGGGCGGCGGCATTTGCGCCCCACGATGCCGCCAGGGGGTGGATGATGCCCGAGGCCCCGAGCCCGGTCATCCCCGAGTGGAGAAACCAGTAGGACAGTCCCAGCACCAGCCCCAGTGAGATTCCCCGGGCTATGCCCCCGGCCCTGGGAAAACGCATCCCAAAGGGGATGACGAGGACGGCGATGATGAACGGGGCCAGGGCGAAGCTGATCCGGCTGTGATACAGGGTTTCGGTGGCGGGAGACGCGATGCCGCTCTGCCTGAGCTGCAGAAGGTACCCGCGGAGCTCGTTGATTGGGAGCAACTCTGTGTTCGTCTCGGCCATGACCAGGTCCTCTGGCTCCTGCCCGAGAGGAAGAACCGTGGCGGTACGGGGATCCGATATCCCCGTCTCCCCGAGCTCGATGATCTCCATTCCCTGTGCGGTCCAGACACCGCCGTTCCAGCGGGCGCTCTTCGCGCGTACCACCTCCTCGAGCCTGCCCGAGGAGAACCGGTAGCAGATGATGTTATCCATGGTTCCCCGGGCCACGTCGAGCCTGGCCACGCTGTAAATGTCCTGGCCCACCTTGAAGCGCCCCCCGCTGACCGAAAAGGTTCCGGCGACCTCGTTTTTCTTGATGCTCAGGTTCTCGATCCTCTCTGCCTGTCTCTGGGCTATAGGATAGAGATAGAAGCTCGTGGACGCCATCAGGAGGGTCGCCAGGAGGCCTACAAAGAGATAGGGAACATAGATCTGCGCCAGGGACACCGAGCACGACTGCATGGCAATGATCTCGCTGTGCCGCGAGAACGCGGCCTGGGCGGCCAGTATGCCGAGGCAGACCGAAAAGGGAAGGACCCAATGGATCATCTGCGGCACCGAGAATGCGAGATATTGAAGGATTACGGGAAGGCTTGTGCCGTATTCCGTAAAGGTGGTGAGCTTTCCGAAGAGCTCGGAAACCACCATGAGGAGAACGAGGCTTGTCAGGGCGCCCAGCGTCATGACCGCCGCCTTCCTGAAGATGTACATGAGTATGATGGAGGGCATCACGCTCCTCCCCTGCCCAGGCCGGTTCGCCTCCAGAAGAAAACCGCCAGGAGAATCAGGCAGAAAATCACGTTGGGGGTCCAGGCTCCGGCCACCGGGTTCAGGACACCGCCCTTCACCAGACGGTCGGCCAGGAGAAAGACCAGGTAGTAGCCCAGGATGGTTCCGAGGCCGAATACGATCCCCGAGTGACGGGGCGACCGCGGCCTCTGGATGCCGAACTGTATCCCCACCAGGGCGAGGATCAGGTTGATCACGGGAAAGGAATACCGGTTGTGGTATTCCTTAATCAGCTTGGGCTTGGGGTTTTCCCTGATCAGCTCGGCCAGCTGCGGCTGTGTGAGCACGTCGGCGTCCCTGATCCTGAGCTCGCCCTTGAAGTCGGCGTCCAGGGAAAAGGAATATTCCTCAAACGTGATATACCGCAGGCTCTTGCCGGACTCCATGAAGACGCTTCCGTCCGAGAGCCTCATGACAATGCCCGAGGGCGAAAAATCGATGGTGCCCTTCTCCGCCGCGATGATGGAACGGCCCGCCCCTTGAGTTTCGATGAACACATTGTGGAGCTCGCGGGCCACCTGGTTCACCGATTCCACATAGAGCGTCACACCGGAGAAGGTGTCTATGAACTCCCGCTCCTTGATAAAGGAGTACACCTTTTCCGGCGCCTTCTCGACGAGCCGCTCCTGTATCCTCTGCATGGAGAGGGGGCCCAGATACGTGGCAATGCTCACGTGAAGGATCAGGCAGACGAGCGACACCGCGATGATGGGCGCATGGACTGTGCGCATCCGGATCCCGCACGCCTGCATGGCTATGATCTCCGATTCGGCGGAGAACTTCTCCAGAACCATGAGGACGCTGAAAATCAGCGCCATGGGCAGGACGAATATGGCCAGCGGCACCAGGGCCAGGAGCAGGACGT
The DNA here is from genome assembly GCA_018433085.1 of Deltaproteobacteria bacterium. Lineage (GTDB taxonomy): Bacteria > Desulfobacterota > Desulfomonilia > UBA1062 > UBA1062 > Phosphitivorax. The sequence continues at coordinate 83,816 of JAHDRW010000013.1, forward strand.
CGATATCCTCCAGAGACATGACCTGTCCGATGCGTATCCACTGCACAATGAACATCACCCCGTACAGGACCAGCGCGGCCCCCACAAAGACCTTCATGAGATGATTGAGCATGTATCGCTGGATGATCATAACGTGGTCGGGATTATACGCACTGTATTTTCCCCTGTCCATACCATAAGCGATCCCTTCAAGGGGCACGTCCGGCGCTTTGGAAGTACCGGAATCGCAAAGGATTGACAGTCCCTGGCGAAGCGGGTATATTTTTCGTCCATGAAAGCATATCGTTTGCGCGTTCTCCCGGTCCTGTCCCTGCTCCTGATGTTCGGGTGCGCCCACAAGTACAGTGAGGCCGAATATCTGGCCGTTTCCGACCAGCTGGACGTCTGCCGCCAGGAACTCCACATGGTCAGGGAAGACAATGCGCAGCTTTCTGAAAGGCTTGGCAGCGTGCAGGAAAAACTTGACAAGACCGGTTCAGCCCTGTCCTCTCTGATCACCGAAAAGCAGGACCTTCTGGACAGGAACATCCAGTGCCTCGAAGAGAAGAATGTGCTCATGAAGCAGGTATCCCAGTCGAACGCCAGCCTCCAGGAGAACAAAGAGTTACAGTGGCGGATGAGCAAAGGATACGAGTACATCCTGTCCTTTCTGGAAAACGAGCGGCTCAGAGATCAGGTGTATATCATCCGCACCCCGGAAAAGATCAAGGTCGTCATCCCCCAGAGAACCCTCTTTCCCACGGCTGCAAGCGCCTGGCTGACCCCCAGGGGATCGAACCTCATCAGAAAGATCGCTCTGGGGCTCAAGCAGCTCAACCCGGCTTCCATCGAGATAGCAGGCCATACCGACAACACGCCCGTCACCGGGTCGTCGAACAATGTATATCCCACCAACTGGCATCTTGCACAGGCACGCGCCATGTCGGTGCTGCTGGTCTTCAACGACTCCGACATCCCGAAGGAAAAACTGTGTGCCGTTTCATTCGGCGAAAACAAACCCATCGCTGACAACGCCTCGGAAGAAGGCAGGGCCATGAACAGGAGGGTGGAGATACTCATCGTCCCGTAACGGGGTGTCCATTGTCATTGCAGGCCCGCAGGTCCGGGGTTTTTCCTGACTGCCCTTATCATGATGTTCGTTCTCGCCTCCAGGTTGATATCATGGTCGCCGAACCTGCCGGCCAGGTAGTCGTCCAGAAAGACCCTGAACTCTCCTTCAAGGGATGGCCAATGCTCGCGGACCCGCACAAGGTGGATCTCGTGGGGCGTTGAATCGTCAAGCGGGAGACCTTTCTTTGCGAGGGCGCCGAGCACCTTCCGGTATGGGTCTGTGCCACGTTTCTTCATCATATAAGAAATCAGAAGCAGCACCGCGCCAAACGCGGCAATGCAGGCGAACCCTGCAATCACGGGTTTCGCCCCGCCCTCGGCCCGGGCCGAGGGGGAGAATATCGATGCTGCCAGGCGGACCTGGTCGTCGAGGGAATACCGGATCACCCACCTGATCCATTGAAACCGAAGGGCGTCGAAGATACACGCACTCCTGAGGTCGATCACCCGGCCCTGGGAAACGGCCTCGACGGTTTTCCACGTCCCGTCGAGATACTCCACCCAGGCATGGGCATTCTCCGCCCGTACCAGGTAATACCCTCCGCTCGTGTTGAACTCGTTGACCAGGAAGCCCGTGACCACGCGCGACGGTATGCCGCATCCCCTGATCATGACCGCCAATGCGGATGCAAAGTGCTCACAGTTCCCCTTCCCGCCCGTGAATACAAACCAGGCGATGGGTGAAATCTCACGGGGGATGGCGAGGCCTCCCAGGGTATACGCGTAGTGCGATTGCAGGTATTGCGCGAGCCTTCGCACCTTTCGCCGCGCCGTTCCCTGGCCCGCGATTCTCCTGCCCAGCTCGGCAACACCGCCGAGTTCATCGGGCACCAGGGTAGAGCCCGGGGTGTCATCGTTGCCGAGGCGGTGCGCCCACACCTCGTATACCGGGGGAATCTCTCCGTCCCAGTACAGGTTGGACCCCTTCACGCTGCATGACGAGGGTGAGATGCGGGAGAGCCGGAACGGATACAGGACATTCTGGCAATCGAGTCCCGTGGGATAGATGGTGAGCCTGTCCGTGGTTTCCTGCACGGTGACAGGGTCGGCCCTGGGGCCTGGTTCCCCGGTGAAACCGTCACGCCCGAGCTTCCCGAGACGCGCGCCGGAAAGATAGAATCTTCCCGGCGCCTTGCCCTCGTCCCATGTGATGCGCATGACCACTGAGCGGTCGGTGCTGATGGACTCGGTCCGGTACAGGTCGACCTCCTCTGAAAACCCGGTCTGCGGGCGTGAGATGATTCCCTGCCTCAGGATGGTTGACGAGGGCCTGGGGATGAGAAAAAAGAGCAGACATGATATGGCGACGATCCCGGTCCAGACCTTTGCCCAGTGCATGGGATCGACCCGCGGCTCTCCTTTTTCCCCGAACCCCGATTCATCGAGATTGAAGAGCAGCAAGGGCACGAGAGCGGCCATGAGAAGCAGGCCAACCAGGAAAAACGGGCTCTCGGTGAAAATGGTTGCAAGCGTGCACTCGGTTATGGCGATCCCGGCGATCTGGTGGATCTCGCGCGAGGTCTTGGGCAGGACCAGCCTGAGCAGGGCGAAAAACACGATCAGGTCCCTCAGTGCAAAGAGCACCACATCGTTTCCCTGCCCGAAGACGCGGAATGACTCGAAGGCGATGACGAACACGCTCACGATCACGACCAGGGGGGCGCCGACCGGTAACCGGGCATAAAACCGCTTCAAGACGAGCCCATGAACGGCCATCAGAAGGGTGAATGCAGTCCACGGAAGCAGCCCTGCAATGCTCAGGCACATGATGCCGGCGGCGGAGGTGCCTACGGTGAGCAGCGCGGTGCTAGATATGGACGACATGGCAGCCTTTCGGGAAGTTTCCGATCCCGGGCTCACCCAGGCGATCCAGCAGGGCCAGAACCTTCAGAACCGCAGCCTTGTGCGCCATGGATGCGCCCAGCCCGCTGAAGTGACTGTTGGCCGATATCCCGAAGCTCACCCCCGACTTCCACCACTCAAGCACGAGAAACGCGGCCTGCCCGAGTTTCTGCTCCAGATCTCCACCGGGGTGGAGTACCAGGACCGAACCGCTGCCCCCGCCGCCCTGGGAGACCCGTGAGACTAACCCCAGGTGCTGCTTTTTCCACACGATGGAGGAAAGGGCATCGCCCGGAACATAGGCCCGCACGTGTGAAACGCTCTCGATGCCGCTGCCCCCGCCCTCACCCGAATTCCCTGCAAACACGGCTGGGGAACAGGGTATGGGTGCGGGAAACACAATGACCGGGTCTTCCATGTCAAAGGTGATGGATTTTCTGAACAGGCCATAGGGATAGGTGGTGAAAATGGTCACATTGCCCAGGAGGTGTCTTCCACGACGTGAAAACGTCCTCTTCTGCCGGAAGACTTTGCGGACCCCGCGTGGGATGTGCGCGATATTTATCTTCCCCCCGTCGTGCAGCACGAGCCGGGCCGAATCCTGCTTCGGGTTCCGGATGCTGTAGAAAATCTCTCCCGGCATGCCTGCGTAGATTTCCGGGGAGGGGGATCTGTCCACGTCCAGGTGGCGGATGTTCATCTCGGACTCGATTCCGGAGACAACCATGAACGAGAGGAGAAAGGCGATGATGAGAAAGATGAGATTGTTGCCCGTGAGCATGGCCACGATGATGACAGCTGTGAGAAAGCTGAAGAAAACCGTGCCCGCCTTGGTGAGCGCGAAGCCCCGCGGTGGTCTGAGCAGCTCAGAGAGGGACCGGGACTTCCTGAACCAGGGCTTGGATGACATGGTATGGATCGCCTCCTCGCGTTATGATCCGGTGGGGAAGAACAAGTGGTATCATGGTCACGACATCGCCGGGTGTGATGAACTCCCTCCCGTGCATGAAGGCCCATGCCTGCGACGCCCGTTTCAGGGCAAGTCCTCCCCGGGGCGACACGCCCAGCTCCACGTCGGGGTGGGAACGGGTCGACCTGATGACGGCGGTCATGTACTCCAGAACATCCCTGTGCACAAGGACCCGGGAAACGCACCCGATCATGGAAAGAAGAATATCCCCGTTCATGACGGGTTCAAGCCTGAGCGCCTCGGTGTGGTCGATCCCCCGGGCGATGATCTGCTTCTCCTCTTTCAGCGAAGGATACCCCACCCGTATCTTGAACAGGAACCGGTCGAGCTGGCTCTCGGGCAGCGGGAAGGTGCCGGCTATCTCGACGGGATTCTGGGTCGCGATGACCATGAACGGAGCCGGCAGGTCATAGGTGATGCCGTCTAAGGTGACCCGACGTTCCTCCATGGCCTCCAGAAGCGCGGACTGTGTCTTGGGTGAGGTCCTGTTGATCTCGTCGGCCAGGACGATACTCGCGAAGATTGGCCCCCTCGCCAGTTCGAAGCCGCCGGTCCCGCTCCTGACGGTGTGGAATCCGATCACATCGGAGGGGAGCAGGTCGTTGGTGAACTGGACGCGCTTGAAGCTTACATCCAGAAGCCGGGACACGGCGAGTCCGATCAGCGTCTTTCCGACTCCGGGCACCCCCTCCAGCAGCACGTGACCTCCGGCAAGGAGGCCGCACACGATGGACCTTACCACCTCGTCCTGCCCGAGAAACACCTGGTTCATGCAATCGAGCATTTCCTGTATCCTGGTATGTTCCATTTCACCACCTTGTGACGAATATCTGCAGTGAGGCAAAATTACGAAGAAAAACTTAGCACAGGTCAGGAGTTTCTGATATATTAAGTTTTATTTGCCGGAGCCCGATAGGGTTCTCGAAGGTTTGCAATGACGAGCGAGAAATATCGTAAAATTCTTCAGGGCATGCAAGAGGGTTACTACGAGACGGACCTGAACGGCTCCTTTACCTTTGCCAACGAGTCCCTCTGCCGGATCACCGAGATGAGCAGCGAAGAGATCCTCGGGATCAATTTCAGGAGTTATACCTCCAAGGCCACTGCCAGGCGGGTGTTCAAGGCCTTTCACGAAACCTATCTTACCGGAATACCCATGAGGATAGAGTATGAGATCATCCTTGCATCCGGAAAGAAGAAGATGGTCGACAATTCAGCAAGCCTGCTCAGGGACCTGAGAGGCAATCCGGTGGGCTTCTGCGGCATCGTCACGGACATCACCAGGCGTAGGCGTCTGGAGAGCCAGATGAGAGAGAGCCGCAGGCGCTACGAGGCTCTCTTCGAAAACGCCAACGAGCTCATCATCACCACGGATTCACACGGCTATATCAAGCGCCTGAACAAAAAGGTGGAAGAGGTATCCGGGTATACGAGAAAAGAGATGCTCGGAAAGAGCATTCTCATGATCGCTCATCCCGGCGACCGCGATATCTTCATCGAGTTCTGGAAGGAAATCCTGGAGGGCAACACTCCGCGTTTCGAGCTCAGGGTAATAGCCAAAGGTGGAGAGTCCGCCTACCTGCTGGCGAGCGGTTCAGTGGTCAGAAGCGGCGGAAAGATCGTTGAGATTCAGTACAACGCACAGGTGATCTCTGATCTCAAGGAGGCCCAGCGCACCATCCTCGATCTCTCGAACTTCCTCAACAGCATCATCGAGTCCAGCCCCAACATCCTCATCTGCCTGGACAGGGCCGGAAAGATCCAGATGGCGAACCCGGTCACCAGCAGGATCTTCCGCAAGCCCCCGGCGTCCGTAACGGGCAAGGGGATCTCGTTTCTGAGCTCGGACATGCAGGAGTTCGAGGGCGTGATCAGAGAGGTGCAGGAGAGTCGCGTTCCGCAGTTCTTTCACGAACGGGCACTTGCAGGTTCCTCGAACCAGATCTTCGATATCAGCATCTATCCCCTCATCGATCCGGTTCACGGAGGCGCGGTCTTCACCGCGGTGGATATTACCGAGAAAAAGCACATGGAGATCCAGTTGATACATGCCCAGAAGATGGAGACCATCGGGGAACTCGCAGGCGGTGTGGCCCACGACTTCAACAACATACTCACCGGGATATCGGGCAACCTCGCCATGCTGCGCTATACCACCGACCGGGCCAAGCAGCTCGCCTACCTCGATACCCTGGATAAGATCAGCGACCGGGCCAGGGACCTCGTCAGGCAGATGCTCGTATTTACCAAACGGCACGAGGGTCGGCCGGAAAACATCTCCATCTGCCAGGTGATCGAGGAGGTCATCGACATGGCCTCCAAATCGATCCCGAAGAACATCCGGTTCAACCTCGGGAACATGGAGAACAGCGCCCTGGTATATATGGATCATACGCAGCTCACCCAGGTGCTGCTGAACCTTATCGTGAACGCGAAAGACGCCATCGGCGACCGGCAGAGAGGCCGGATCTCCATCGATGTGCAGGTCGTGTCCGTGGACAAGAACCTCAAGCGGCATTATCTTCTCAACGACGCAGGGAAGTACGTGAAGATCGAACTGACGGACAATGGATGCGGAATGAGCAAAGAGATTCTTCCGAAGATCTTCGACCCCTTCTTTTCCACCAAGCAGAAAGGTACCGCCAAGGGAACCGGGCTGGGACTCTCCATTACCTACAACATCATCAAGAACACGGGCGGCGGTATCCAGGTGCAGTCCGAGGAGGGAAAAGGCTCGCAATTCAGCATACTGCTGCCTGTCTCGAAAAGCAGGAAGAGAACGGCCGTGACCGAGGAAAAGAACTCCGACGGGCGCGACTCGCTCAGGGCGCGTATCCTTCTGGTGGACGACGAGGACATGCTCCGCGATATCGGCAGGGAAATGCTCGAGCATCTCGGCCACGAGGTGGAGACCGCTCACGACGGTATCAGCTGTCTCGACAAGCTCAAGACAGACAGCCTGGGCTTCGATCTCATTATCCTCGATATGATCATGCCCGGGCTCGACGGGTATCACACGCTGCAGGAGATGCTCAAAAGCGGCATCAAGACCAAGGTCGTCATCTCGTCGGGTTTCTCCTTCGAACATGAACGACAGGAAATGTTCAACAACCCCCTTATCGTGGCGAAGCTGAACAAACCATTCAACATGAGTGAACTCTCTACGGTTCTGGGCGACATTCTCGGTTGATCCGTCCTTTGGGGATTACCCCGGATCAACGCCGGAGAAACAGGAAACAGATGTCCTATCCCCATACCGACCTCTCCGGTTGGTGCGATTCCAGAACACCGAAAACGTCGGAGGGGTTAATTCAGATCACGGTGTGCCGATAAGAAGGAATAAAAAACCCCATCAGAGTTGAGAACAACCACGAAGGAGTACGTCATGCATGAAAAGAAAAACATGAGTACCGCCCTTGATCGGTTCATATCTCGTGCCCGGGAAACCATGGATGGCATGATCTCGCCGGTATATATCAAGGATACCGGTCTCCGGTATGCCTGGATGAACCGGGCGTACGCAGACATGATCCCGCTGTCCGGGGTGGAACACGCAATCGGAAAATCCGACAGCGACCTTTTCCCCTCCCCTGTTGCCCGGGGGCTCTCGTCCGGGGAAAAGGGGGTGGTGGAAAAAGGCGCCTCACTCCGGGAAACACTTGCGGACATAACCTGTCCGGACGGGGTATCGCGTTCGTTTGTCAGAACCCTGGATCCCATCGTCATCGATGATTCTCCGGCAGGGCTGCTGGGTGTCCTGACCGAAATTCCCTCTCCTGCCGGGGGGCACGATGGAAGACTGGAGCAGGAGACATTCTTCGAGGATCTCTTCATCAATGCGACGGCCATGGCAGCCATTACGGACAGGCGCGGCGATATCGTCAAGCTCAACAGGAAGGCCATGGAAATGCTTCTCGGAAGGGGAGACACGATACAGCCCGTGAAAGGGAGAAACATACTCGAGTTCATTCACGAGGACGACAAGCAGAAGGTGCTGAAGCTGTGGAAGGAGAGCATTTTCGAAAAAAAGGAGATGAGTTACCAGATCCGCATGATATCGCATGACGGCAGGGTCCTCTATATGCTCATCAGCGGAAGGCCCATCGTGAAGGGCGACCGCGTGATATCGTTTCAGTACCAGGCACTCGACATGATCGACCAGAAGGTCCAGGAACGCAATCTCCTCCATTCGGCGAGCGTGGAAACGCTGGGGCAGATGGCGGGCGGGTTTGCCCACGACTTCAACAATATCCTCACGGTCATCAACGGCTATTCCGAGATGATGCTCCGCTCCATGGACAGAAACCACCCGTTCTACGGCAAGATGTTCCAGATCTGCCAGGCCGGCACTCAGGCGTCCATGCTGACCCAGAAAATCCTGGAGTTCAGCAGCAAGAACAGGCCGGAGCCCAAGGAGATCGATATCGATCAGGAGATGACCGATCAGGAGACCATACTCAGGCATGTCATAGAAGAAAATATCAAGCTGACCGTCCAGAAGTCGGCAGGAGCCAAGAAAATCCTGATCGATCCCACCCAGTTCGCCAAGGTGCTGCTGAACCTGGTGATCAATGCAAAGGAGGCCATGTCTGCAGGCGGAGAGATCACTATCTCGGCCGATGCCCTGGACATCGATGAATCCCTTGCGCCACAGTACGACAATATCCGCCCCGGCCGGTATCTTAACCTGTGCGTAAGCGACACGGGCTCGGGCATGAGCGAGGAGGTGAAGCAGCATGTATTCGATCCTTTCTTCACCACACGGGAGGCGGGAAAGGGCGTGGGCCTGTGGATCGTAAACAGCATCGTGAAGGACTACCACGGTACGATCCAGGTGCAAAGCACCGAGGGTAAGGGAACGACGTTCAGAGTTCTTCTTCCTTTCTCCGGACAGGAACAGGCCCTCCCGGAGAAAGCGACACAGGAGCCGGGCACGTCTTCGGAAACCTCCGGCAAGACCATCCTGGTGGTCGAGGATGACGACACGGTCCGCGAACTGGTCGACGAGATACTCAAGCATCGCGGCCACCATGTCCTGACCGCGCGTAACGGAGGCGATGCCCTCCAGCTCGCCCGGCAGTACGAGGGTACAATCGATCTCCTGATCACCGACATGGTCATGCGCCGCATCGACGGTATCATGCTCTCGAAGAAGATGCGCACCATCCTGCCGGATATCAGGATCATGCTCATGTCCGGGTACGGCGAAGACATCATCCGCCAGGAAGAGCTCACAGACATCGCCTTTCTCCAGAAACCGTTTCTTCCCCATGATCTCACCGCAAAGGTGGACGCCATTTTCAGCGACCGGGCGTAACGGTTTTCCGGCATAGGTCTTTTCCTTGGGGGCCCTCTTCTGATAGAATGGCGCCCATGTCCGGATACAGATGGGACGTATCGCCTGAAGAGGCCCGCATTCAGCAGGAGCATCTTCGCTCACGGCGGGTCCTCGCCGACTCGTTTGCACCCGTCGCGCGCGTGGGCGGGGTAGACGTCGCGTACGACCGGTGGTCGAATCAGGGGTGCTGTGCCATTGCCGTCTTCTCCTATCCGCGCCTTTCCCTCGAGGCTGTATCGCGCGCGTGCGGAAGCGTCCGGTTTCCCTATATCCCAGGTCTTCTGGCCTTCAGGGAGGGACCTCTGGTGGAACAGGCATTCGACCTGCTTGGGCCCGTACCCGAGGTCCTCCTGTTCGACGGCCACGGCATCAGTCATCCCCGCGGGATGGGGATCGCGACGCACCTGGGCATCCTTCTGGGATGCGCCACCGTGGGTTGCGCCAAGACCCCTCTTTCAGGCACTGTCGAGCACCCTTCCCCGTCCCGGGGCAGTACGGCCCCAGTGATCTGCGATGAGAAGGTCGTGGGGTGCGTGCTCAGGACCCGTGAGGGGGTCAACCCCGTGTTCGTGTCACAGGGACATCGAGTCAGCCTGGACACCTCTGTGGAGATCTGTCTCGCGTGCGCACCGAAATACCGGATTCCGGAGCCCCTCCGCACCGCCCATATCATGGCGCGTCAGACGGTTCGATCCCTCGCCGCTCATGATCGGGGGGATATCTGTTCCTGAAAGCCGGCATCGTTCTGTCTGCAATGGATTTACTGGAACCCGTGAGGACCAGGAGAAAGGATGCAGTGCTAGCGTACGATCAGCCGGCCTACCATCCCCTGGAGGGATTCTTTGAGATCGGAGATCTCCTCTTCGGAAAAGGAGCCGGCCTCGATAAAACGTTCGTCCACATGCTTGGATGCAACGAATCTCTGAAGGACATAGCGGGGTGCCCCCTCGATCTCACGGCCGATCTCCAGGACATCCTCAGGACTCAGGAGCTCTCTTACCAGGGTGGTCCGGAATTCAAAGGCAAGACCTGAACCCATGATGATCCGGATGCTCCTGGCAACCGTACCGGGATCGAATACGCACCTCGTCACGTGAGGATACCGCGAGACCGGGGCCTTGACGTCCATGGCGATGAAATCGGCGAGCCCGGACTCCACGACCTTTGAGAGAACCTCCGGGAACGATCCGTTGGTGTCGAGTTTCACCAGGTAATCCATTTCTTTAAGGTTTTTCATGAACCGGATCAGGCCCGGCTGGATGCAGGGCTCGCCTCCGGTGATAACGACGGCATCGCACTTGTCCCTTCTCGTGCTCAGAAAGGAGAGCACCTCGTCCTGATCGAGCGGTTGTGTGAATTGCGAGGGGTCTACCAGTTCCGGGTTGTGGCAATACGGGCACCGGAAATTGCATCCCTGGGTGAAGAGAACAGCGCTTATCTCTCCCGGATAATCGATGAGCGAGGTCCTCTGCATATTGCCTATATTGATCCTGATTTTTTCCGTATCTTCGTGCGTCACAATATGTAATTTACCACAGTATTACTCCTGAATAGAAGGGAAATGTTTGAACTTGTCCCCCATTGCACCGGGACGTGGAACACGTTTCCGTCCCGGCTATAAAGCGCAAGGTCGTGTACATGCCCCTTAAAAAGAGCTCCAGAAGCGCATCCGGCAAGAAAGGAAACAGATAATAACTGTTATTATTCTTGATTATTTCTCCTGGATTGTGGATAAAATATATACTCAAACGGTATGGGGTTCCACCTGAGGACAGCCTGTATCGTACGTTCTTTTTTATTGGTGGAAAGAGTGAGAAGAAAACAGGATCACCACTCCTTGATCCCTTCAAAGGCATTGTACCTTTCAAGGGTACCGGTGAATGTCCTTTTTCTGAACTCTCCAGACAGAGGTGCGAAAACAGGCCGTAGATTACCGGCAAGGGCTGAAAAGAGAGGAGTTCACCTATGGGCAACGGCAGGATACTTGTCATGGATGATGAAGAGATCATCCAGGATGTCTTGAGCAACATGCTCGATTTTCTCGGTTATGAAGTTCAGATTGCCGCGGAAGGCGCCCAGGCCGTCCAGATGTACCGCGAAGCCATGGAGTCGGGCAATTCGTTCGATGCGGTTATCATGGACCTTACGATCCCCGGCGGCGTGGGAGGCAAGGATGCGATCCGCGATCTCCTGAAGATCGATCCGGCGGCAAAGGCCATCGTATCCAGCGGCTATTCGACGGACCCGGTGATAACGAATTATCAGGAGCACGGTTTCAAGGGCGTCATCAGAAAACCCTTTAAGATCGAGGAACTCAAAGAGGTCATCCAGAAAGTCATCTGAACGTCCTCTTCGGCTTTTGTCAGGCGGCAGGTTCGTCTAGAAAGATTCTTTCACGGACATTGAAACGCCCCCAAGGTCGTTTCAATGTCCGTTCGAATGTCTGGTTGTCCTTTTGCCTCAGCGGTTTAAGAGCGCCTTTTTTGCCTCTTGCGATTCCTGACCGCCGTTCTCCCCTGAAGATTCTGCAGAGCCCAGATCCACCGCCCGGGCCTGCTGCAGGAAGGGCCGCTGCGTGGTCTCGGCCTTTCTGACCGAGAAGGCCTGCCTCTCTTTGAATTCTTCTTTCTTTCCGTTGTTCCACTGGGCCACGGGTCGCAGGTAACCCACCACCCGGGAGTATACCTCGGTGGTCTCCCCGCACTGCGGGCACACGGGCTGGTTCCCATTGAGATATCCGTGGCTCGGGCACACGCTGAAGGTGGGGCTGAAGGTGAAATACGGCATCTTGTAATTGTTGCAGACCTTTCTGACCAGGTTCTTGATCACCTCCGGCTCTTCTACCTGTTCACCGGCAAAGATGTGGAGCACGGTTCCGCCGGTATACTTGGACTGTATCTCGTCCTGCAGGTCCATGGCCTCGAAAATGTCATCGGTATAGTTCACCGGAAGCTGGGAAGAGTTGGTGTAGTAAGGCTCTGCACCCTCATGGAAGGATTCCTCGTTGGCGCATATGATATCGGGATACTTGCCCTTGTCGATCCTGGCCATGCGGTACGAGGTGCCCTCGGCTGGGGTGGCCTCAAAATTGTAGTTGCTTCCCGTCTCCCGTTGCAGGGTGAGGAGCCGGTCCCTGATGAAATCGGCCACCTCCAGGGCGAACCCTCTGCCTGCTTCGCTGCCGATGTTCTCCCCCAGGAGATTCACGCACGCCTCGTTCATCCCCAGGATCCCTATGGTGGAGAAGTGGTTTTTCCAGTATTCCCCGAAGCGTTTCTTGATCCCGGTGAGATAGTACTTCGTGTATGGATAGAGGTTTGTCTCCGTGAAGTTCTCCAGGATCTTGCGCTTGACCTCCAGGCTTGCGCTGGCAAGGGTGATGAGCCTGTCCAGCCGCTGCATGAAATCGGCTTTGTCCTCGCTCAGGTACCCGAGACGCGGAAGGTTGATGGTCACCACCCCGATGGATCCGGTCAGCGGGTTCGACCCGAACAGCCCTCCTCCCCGCACCTCGAGCTGCCGGTTGTCTATCCTCAGCCGGCAGCACATGCTCCGGGCATCCTCCGGATCCATGTCGGAGTTGATGAAGTTGGAGAAATAGGGAACCCCGTATTTTGCCGTCATCTTCCAGAGGTTGGCGAGATGGGGGCTTTCCCAGTTGAAGTCCCGGGTGATGTTGTATGTAGGTATCGGGAAGGTGAACACCCTGCCCTTGGCGTCGCCCTCGGCCATCACCTCAACGAAGGCCTGGTTGAATAGATCCAGCTCGTGCTGATACTCGCCGTAGGTGGTGTCCTGGACCTCTCCGCCGATGATCACGCCCTGATCCGCCAGGTACGACGGCACCTCCAGGTCGAGCGTCACATTGGTGAACGGGGTCTGGAACCCCACCCGGGTGGGGACGTTGATGTTGAAAATGAACTCCTGGAGCGACTGCTTCACCTGGTCATAGTCGAGCCTGTCGTGCCGGATGAAGGGCGCGAGCATGGTGTCGAAATTGGAAAACGCCTGCGCGCCCGCGGCCTCGCCCTGCAGGGTGTAGAAAAAGTTCACGATCTGGCCCAGCGCTGTGCGGAAATGCCTGGCGGGCTTGCTCTCCACCTTCCCCTGAGCACCCTTGAAGCCCTGGAGCAGCAGGTCGTAGAGGTCCCACCCCACGCAATAGACCGATATGATGTTGAGGTCGTGTATGTGGAAATCTCCATCGGTGTGGGCGTGGCGAACCTCCGGCGGATAGATCTTGTTGAGCCAGTAGATCTTGCTGATCTCGGAGGAGAGATAATTGTTCAGGCCCTGAAGCGAGAACGACATGTTGCTGTTCTCGTTCACCTTCCAGTCGATCTTGGTGAGGTACTGGTCGATGAGGTCCACTCCCATCCCGGCCTTGATTTCCCTGATCTTGGCGTGCTGGTCCCGGTAGATGATATAGGCCTTTGCCGTCCTGCGATAGGGAGAGGACAGCAACACCTCCTCCACGATATCCTGGATCTCCTCCACCGTGGGAGTTTCCGCCAGTGTATCCTGAGCCATGCTCAGGACCTTGAGCATCAGCCTGTGGGCGATATCGGCATCGAATTCGCCGGTTATAGCACCCGCCTTTGCGATTGCATTCGTGATTTTTGGTGCATGAAAGGAGGCAAATCTCCCATCGCGCTTTCTGATCTTGGTAAACATCAAATCCCCCTCTTTGTACTAGATGTAGTGCTTTGATAGAATATACATACTATATATAGAGCTCTGGGATCCGTTTGCAAGGAGAAAAATACAAATTCAGCGAAATCATCAGGCCTTGGGAAGAGCCTCTTGAAGAGGAACCCAAAAATGAATCCGGGCAGATAAAGTGAACCGATGATCTCTACCGGTCATTTTTCCTCCTTCGCTGAAGCTACGGAGAACGGATCCTCCTGCTCACATATCATAATATCACGGTGCACAAGGCCCTTCCGGATATGAACTCGAGGATAGAGCCTCCTTGTCAACACTTCAAGGTATGGAGGCTTTTCCCATACATTCACCCTGCAGGGCGGGTTCTTCTTCTCGTTGACTACGGTGTACGGGCTTTCCATATCGAATAAAGGGGCGGCCCCACCGGACTGCCCCTTTGTCAATGCGCTACTCCTTGTACATCGACTCGATCACGTCGTTGAAGTTCTGACTGATGATCTTGCGCTTCATCTTGAGCGTGGGCGTGAGCTCGCCCGATTCGATGCTGAACTCCCTGGGCAACAGGGTAAACCTGCGGATCTGCTCCACGCGGGCATAGTCCTTCATGAGATTCTTGACCTTATTGTCATAGAACGAAATGATCTCGGGCTTCTTGATGAGGTCTTCGTTGCTGTCGAAGGATATTCCCTGATTCTTGGCATACGAGACCAGCTCGGCATAGTTGGGTATGATCAGGGCGCTTAAGTATTTTCTCCCCTCGCCGATCACCACGGCCTGCTCGATGAACGGATCGGTCACCAGGGTATTCTCTATGTTCTGCGGCGCCACGTTCTTGCCGCCCGCCGTGATTATGATGTCTTTTTTACGGTCCGTGATGTAGAGGCACCCCCGCTCGTCCATGCGGCCGATGTCTCCGGTCATGAACCACCCGTCGTCGGTGAAGGTGGCCTTCGTGTCCTCGGGCTTGTTGAAGTAGCCTTTCATGACCTGAGGGCCTTTGATGAGAATCTCCCCGTCGTCTGCGATCTTGACCTGGGTGTCCGCCAGTGCCGGGCCGACCGATCCGAACTCGAAGACCTCGAAGGTGTTGACATTGGTGACCGGGGTGGTCTCGGTGAGTCCGTAGCCGTTGTGAAGATTGACGCCGATGCCGTTGAAGAAACGGTCGATGTTCAGCGCAAGCGCCCCTCCGCCGTTGATGAAGATCCTGATCCTGTTCATTCCCAGGGCCTGTCTGAGCTTTGCATAGACGAGGCTCTCGGCCAGATCGTACTGGACCTTGAGCGTCCAGGGCATTGGTTTGCGCTGTACCTTGTAGTCGACGGCCCGCATTGCCACGTCCACTGCCCAGAAAAACAGCTTCTTTTTGGTCGGGCTCGCCTTTTCCACCTTGGAAAAGATCCCGGAATGAATCTTCTCGAATAGACGGGGCACGGAGACCATGAGCGTCGGGCGTATCTCGGTCATGTTCTCCATGACCGTTCCGAAGCTCTCCGCCAGATTCAGGACCGCTCCGATGTGCAGCATCAGGTATACGCTTACGGTCCTGCCCAGGGAATGGCTCCAGGGAAGAAGCGTCAGGGCCTCGTCCTGATGCCCGATGATGGGATGGGACGCATAGCACTGCATGATATTGGCGGTGAAATTGGTGTGCGTGAGCATGACGCCCTTGGGCGGCCCCGTGGTGCCCGAGGTGTAGATAAGGGTGGCGAGCCCCTCCGGGTCGATGGAGAGAAGCCGCTCTTCGAAGGCCTTCTTGTCATCGTACTCCTCGCCCAGCCTGAGCACATCATCGAGGCTGACGATGTTCTTGTCGCCGGTCTCGATGGTATCGAAGGTGATGATCTTCTTGAGGTCTTTCAGGGTGGACCTCACCCCGAGAATCCGGTCCAGGTGGTCCTGATCGGAGACGAACAGGAATCTGGAGCCCGAATCGTTGATGATGTAGGCGGCCTCATCGCCGGAGTTTGTGGCGTAGATCGGCGCATCCGAGGCACCGATGGACAGACTCGCGAGGTCCGCCGCCAGCCACTGCCAGCAGTTCTCGGAGAAGATCGTGACGATATCGTCCCTTTTCACCCCCAGAGAGATGAGACCCAGCCCCAGGTTGGTGACCGTCCGTTGCATCTCCCGCCAGCTGATGGCCGTGTATCTGCCGTCTTTTTTGTACCGTACACAGGGTTCATACTGATACTTCTCCGCCCTGTTGTGAAAAATACCCGCGATGCTCTTTTCAGAATAACCCATATTACCCTCCTTGACTGTCGTAAAGGTTCCTTGTCCGTATTCACGAAAAGGCGCCTGTACCCGTGCCATGAGCCCTGAAGTGCTGTTTTCAAGACGGCACCATGAACATGGAGCGGTAGTATCATCAGTGATTACCCGGCGGCCTTGTCCTCTCGTATCCGACCCTCACATTTGTTCGGAAGTGAATAACTTGTAAACCATTTTGAATGATTCTTCAATCATTTTCGTCCGGGACCGGGGCTTGCGACGGCACGGTATCAAGGGAAAAACCACGTGATCGCCGGACTCTCACTTCGTTTTAAGACCTTCTGCGATATTCAGGGGATGAGGGGCAGCCACCGGGTAAAGATTTCAAGGAAGAGCCCTTTTCAGCCTATTCATGTCTTGCGGGACAGCTCGTCAGCCTATATTATAGAATTCCAGTATGAGACATGCACTCACCATCGATGTAGAGGAATATTTTCAGGTCCATGCATTTGCCGGCGTCATTCCCACCAGCTCATGGGACGGGTATGCCCCTGCAGTGCAGGGTAATACGGTCAGAATTCTCGATCTCCTGGATGAGAGGGCTATTTCCGCGACCTTTTTCTGCCTCGGCTGGATCGCGGAGCGCAACCGTGAGCTCATCAAGGCCATTCACGCGCGCGGGCACGAGATCGCCTGTCACGGCCACATGCACCAGGTCATATCCGGTCAGGATCCGGCCACCTTCCGAAAGGATGTGTCGAGGGCTAAGAAAGTGCTCGAAGACTGCATCGGGGAGAGCGTCATCGGGTACCGCGCCCCCACCTACTCAATCACCGGGAGCACACTGTGGGCACTGGATGTCCTGGAGGAGATGGGGTTCAGGTACGATTCGAGCATCTTCCCGATCTATCATGACAACTACGGAATCCCCGATGCCCCCAGGGTGCCGTACAGGATCGAGGGATGCACCCTGGTTGAATTTCCCATCTCCACCCTGAAGGTCGGTCCGGTCAATCTTCCCGTTTCCGGTGGCGGCTATTTCAGGCTCTTGCCCTACCCCATAATCCGGGCCGCCCTGAGACACCTCCAGCGGCAGGGGGATCCCTTTGTCTTTTATATCCATCCCTGGGAGCTCAACCCTGCCACCCCGCGGGTCAGCGATGCCCCCTTCCTCTCCAGGTTCCGAACCTACACGGGCATCAACCGTTCGTTCACGAGATTCAGCCGTCTGCTCAAGGACTTTACCTTCACCACGGTCCGGACAGCACTTACGGACTGCGGACTTCTCGAAGAGCGGCACGAGGCCGCTGACGTACATATCTGAATCCATGACTACAGGGGTTTCGCGTTTTCGAAAAATATTTTCAAAGGGACAGGACGGCAGGTCCGGCGGACGCGGACCGTCATCATCCTGCAGCGCCGGTCTTCCGTCCACTCAGTGAAGATTCCCATTGAATTTGTCAATTTTGCTTTATAAGATACCGATAGATCCTACACAAAGAGAATTATTCGAGAGGGTAAAATGCCAGATATATTGAAGGATGTTGTTGAATTCATCAAAGAGAATTTTATCATGGGCAGGTCCGACGCTCGGATCGATCCCGACGAGTCCCTGATCGAAAGCGGTATCATGGATTCCACCGGCGTGCTCGAGCTCGTCGAGTACCTGGAGGCCACCTATGGGATCAAGATCGAGGACGAGGAACTGATCCCGGAAAACCTCGAGACCGTCAGCAACATCGTCAATTTCCTGAAGACCAAGGGAATCTCTTAGTGGCAGGACTCGTCCACCAGTTCCTCGAATCGTCCGCTCACCGATTTCCAGAAAAGACCGCCCTGCTCGACGGCGCGCAAAAGGCTACCTTTGCCGAGCTGGAATCGCTTGCCGGCAGGCTTGCCCGTCTGCTTCTCGAAAACGGGTTGCAGAAGGGCGACCGGGTCCTTCTTATCATGGAAAATTCGATCAGGAGCGTGGTGAGCTACTACGGAGTGCTCAAGGCAGGCGGGGTCTGCGTGGAAGTGGCTGACCGGAGTACCCCGGCCGAGGCCGCTTATTTTATCGAGAACTCGGGCGCACGGTTCTGCATCCTGTCCCCATCGAGCGCCAAGAGGCTCCAGGAGATCGACATTCCCAGCGTTATCGTGCCGGATGGAGATCTGTTCAACGGGCATGTCCGGCGCTTTACCTGGAGCGACGTGGAGGCCATGCCGGACGGGGTGCCGGAGATTCACCTCTCCCATGACGACCTTGCCGCCATCGTCTATACCTCGGGCAGCACGGGCAGGCCCAAGGGCGTGATGCTGACCCACAGGAATCTGTGCGCCAATACGGCGTCCATCGTCTCCTATCTGGGACTGGCCGATACGGACCGGGTCATGGCGGTGCTTCCCTTCTACTATGTATACGGCAAGACCCTGCTCAACACCCATTTCCTGGTCGGGGGCTCGGTGGTCATCAACAATCGTTTCGCCTTTCCCAACTCCGTGATCAAGGACATGGTCGAAAAAGAGGTGACCGGCTTTGCGGGCGTTCCCTCCACCTTCGCCATCCTGCTCAACCGCTCGGTGTTTCCCAAAACCTCAATCCCGAGCCTGCGCTACATCACCCAGGCCGGAGGCGCCATGGCTCCCGCCCTGACCCGGCGACTCATGGAATGCATCGGCAGGACATCGCTCTACATAATGTACGGCGCTACCGAGGCCTCTGCACGGCTCACCTTCCTGCCTCCCGAGCGGTTGCTCAATGACAAGCTCGGCTCCATCGGCATTCCGATCCCGCAGGTCGAGATCACCATCAGGGACGACAAAGGCAAGGCCCTGGGACCCTTCGAGGTGGGAAACATCTGTGCCTCGGGAGAGAACATCATGCTCGGATACTGGAAGGACGCCGAGGAAACGCACAAGGTCATCAAGCCCTGGGGCCTCGTGACCGGAGACCTGGGGCACCTTGATGACGAGGGATTCATCTTTCTCACCGGAAGAAAAAAGGAAATGCTCAAGATCGGGGGGGAACGGGTATCGCCCAGGGAGATCGAGGACGCCATCGTGGAATCGGGCATGGTCCACGAGGTGGCGGTCATCGGAAGGCCCGACGAGTATCTCTCCGAGGTGCCCGAGGCCTTCGTGGTGCCGCTGGATGAGAAGGCCTTTAACCTGGATACCCTGAAAACCTTTATCGGGCAGAGGCTGGCGCCTCACAAGCATCCCAGACACTTCATCATCGCGAGGTCCCTGCCCAAGAAGCCTTCGGGTAAAATCGACAAGGAGGCGTTAAAGCCATGAAAACCTGTTCGAAATGCGTTCTGCCGGAGAGCTTTCCCGGCATTCAGTTCGATGAAGCGGGTGTCTGCAACTATTGCAGGAACATACCCATCCCGGACAGCCGCGAAAAACAGGCCCACCGGGATAAATTCGAATCCCTGCTCCAGAGCAAGCGCTCGAAGGGCTCGTTCGATGTCCTGCTGGCATACAGCGGCGGCAAGGATTCCACTTACACGCTTTATCTTCTTGCAAAGCAGTATAACCTCAATGTGCTGGCCCTCGTCTTTGACAACGGGTTCATATCCGGCCAGGCCATGGTGAACATCCGGCACATGACCGACAGCATGGGGGCGGCATGCATGATCTTCAGGCCGCCCTTCGATCTCATGAAAAAGGTCTTCGGCCTGGCGGCGGGACACGATATCTACAGCCCCAAAACCCTCGACCGGGCCAGCTCGATCTGCACCACCTGCATCGGGATGGTCAAGGCCATAGTATTGAAGACCGCGCTTTCGTATCACATTCCCCTGGTGGCCTTCGGGTGGTCGCCGGGGCAGGCGCCTATCAGCTCGGCCATCATGCAGACCAATCCCAGGCTGCAGAGATTTTCCCACCGCTCGGTGAGAGACCCGCTCATCGGGCTTGCCGGTGACGAGCTCAAACCCTATTTCCTGAGCGATGGGGATCTGGAGATTGACCAGTCACGCTGGCCGATAAACATACACCCCCTGGCATTCATGGATTATGACGAAGACGCCATTGTTGAAATGATCTCTTCACTCGGATGGGTGAAGCCCAAGGACACCGATCCCAACTCCACCAACTGCCTGCTGAACGCCCTGGCGAACCATCTGCACCGGAAGCGTTTCAATTTCCATCCCTATGCATGGGAGATCGCCGGGATCGTGAGGTCGGGGAGCATGGACAGAAACCAGGGCATTGCCAAGGTCAACGAGGAGGAAGACCGGGATATGGTGAATTATGCGGCCGGGCTCTTAGGCATTGACCCCTGGTTCTGAGGGCTTGATCTCGGCCTTGCCCCTGCTGATGAGCATCGTGGGCTCCATACCCCGCGGTGAAACCTCCTTGAGGAACCGCTTCACAAGGATATCTTCCGGATCCTTCACCTTTTTCAGGGCCTGAGCCAGGTCGATCTTGCCCGCGGCAAAGGTTTCATGCCCTCCGCCCTTGCCGATGCCGTGGCAGATCTTGTGCGCGAGCACGCCTGCCATATGGCTCGAACGCGTGGTGCGGATGGAGAACAGGATCGACCCGTTGTGCCGGCCGTAGCACAGGCACCATTTGATCCCCTCGATCTGGATGAGTTCGTCGGCATATTCGCCGATCATCTCGGGCCAACCGATGATGTCCACCCGGGCCACCACGGCGTCGCCGTAGATCCTGGCGTTGTTGAGCACGGAACAGAGCTCGATAAAGTACTCCTTGGGCTTTTCCGGGTGTTCGATCCGCGCGAGCTTTTTCTGGAGCGTATTCGGGAATAGATAGACCGACGCACGGATATCGGCGTCGGAAGACTGCCTGCCCAGGTCCCGGGTATCGGACTTGATACCGTAGAACAGGGCCGTCGCCACCCTCCGGTCCATTGGCAGGGCCAGCTGCCGGATGTACTGGGTGATGATGGTCGATGTACTGCCGAGACTCTTGCGCACGTCGAGGTATTCCGCCTTGTTGGACGACTTCCGCAAGGGATGGTGGTCGATGACCGCAGTGGGATTGACGCCGGGGGGCAGAACCACATTGCCGGTGTGCGGCTGGCAGTCCACCAGGATGACAACCGAGGAGTTCCGGAGATTCACCGAGTTCAGCGGGGCCATGTCGATGTTCAGGAGCTTGACCATGCACTGGTTTTCCACCCTGCCGATGATGCCGCTGTATGCGATGACCGAGGTGACGCCCAGGGTCTTGCGGAAGATATACTTGAGCCCGAAGGCGGACGCGATGCTGTCTGGATCGGGATTCTCGTGGGTGACGATGAAAACCTTCCTTTTGCCCTTGACGATGGAAAGCAGTTTTTCCAGATCCGGCTTACTCATGAGCTCACCCGGGCGGAAAACAGTCTGCGCATGTCCTCCACCATTTTGTCCGTATGAGTCCCCTTCCAGTAGATCCTCTGGCAATGCGGGCATCTGACGAAGTTTTCACGGGTCGTACTGATATATTCCGGAACCAGATTTTTCACGTCCTGAGCCTTAACACACTTCAACAATGCATTGCAAATGCTGCACCGTGAATAAGGCAGGAGCTTTTCACTGAGTTTCAGATGTTTATCAAGGTAGCGGAGTTGATCTTTCAGAAAATCGCTTTCCAGGACGATCGATTGCCTGTCCGCAGCAAAATCCCTCCTCCGTGTCAGGAATATCCTTCCGGCCGCACGTGCACGTGCGATCATGCTCTCGTCCCAGGTACGCATATACTCGGTGTCGAAGCCCATGATCCTCAGCCAACGCGCGAGCCTGCCAAGATTCTGGTCACATAAGAAACTCATCTGCGGGCCTGAATGCGTCTTCGACATGACACACTCTCCTTGCAGGGTCGACGGCCACCACATCGTATCGCGCCTGAGCGCCATGGAGGTGCTTCCTGAGCAGATAGATCCTTGACACCCGGACAATCCGACGCTGTTTCCAGGTGGGCACCCAGGCCAGGGGGTCGCCGAACGTTCGTCCTGTCGATGCCTTCACCTCGATGAATACCACGATGTCGCGGTCGAGGGCAACGATATCGATCTCACCCGTGCGGATCTGAAAGTTCAGATCCAGAATCCGGTAGCCCTTTCCCTTCAGATACTTCCGGGCGATTTCTTCGCCTTCACTGCCCTTTTTTCTGGTCGATGGCGGTGACACCGTGGAAGCTCCTCCGGTGAATCGGACACGCTCCCAGGCATCGGAGTGCCTCGTAATGGGCCTTGGTGGGATAACCCTTGTGCTGTGCGAACCCGTACCCCGGATAGAGCCTGTCCATCTGTTCCATATGCCTGTCCCGGATGACCTTTGCAACGATGCTCGCAGCGGATATGGAAGGTTCCAGCTCGTCGCCCCGAATCACCGTGTAGCACCTGCACGGCAGATCGGGCGCGACATTCCCGTCGACAACGGCATACAGGGGCTCGAGCCTGAGATTCAGCACCGCCTCTTTCATGGCCTTCAGCGATGCCTGTAGTATGTTGATATCGTCGATGCAGTGCTCGTCCACCAGCGAGAACCCTACGTGAACGCCCGGCGCCTGCATGATCGTTTCAAAAAGACGCTCCCTGCGGGAAGGACTCAGTTTCTTGGAATCCCTTACCAGACGCCTGAGTTCGTGCCCGGGGTCCATGATCACGGCCGCTGCGGCGACAGGGCCTGCCAGCGGCCCCCTTCCCGCCTCGTCGATGCCGCACACGGGCCAGTACCCCCGGGCGATGAGGGAATCCTCGAGCGACACGCTAGCGGCGCAGTTCTTTCAGCCGTGCCGCCTTGCCTCTCTTCGCGCGCAGGTAGTAAAGCTTGGCTCTCCTGACCTTGGCGTGGCTCACCACCTCCACCTTGTCCACCACGGGTGCATGCAGGGGGAAGACCCTCTCCACACCCACGGCGTAAGACTGTTTGCGGACGGTTATGGATTCGCGGTTGTTGCCCCGATGACGGGCGATGACCACCCCTTCGAAGACCTGAAGCCTCTCCCGCGACCCCTCGACGATCCTGGTGGAGACGCGCACCTTGTCGCCGATCCGTATCTCAGGCAGATTTTCTTTCATCTGCTCCTGTTCGTATTTGTCGATGATATTCATGTATTCCCTCCTGCAATCCGGTCTATGGTTATTGAAACGGCGGAACGTACCGACAGATGGTTGAAATCACTCCCCGCGCCGATGGGTTCTATGACCGCATCGAGACCTTTCAGAAGCCTCGGCGCGAGTCCCCAGCCCGTCCCGAACACCAGGCATACATCCCTGGCGGACGCGATCGTCCGTGCCTGTTCCCAGGAAATGCAACCATCCACGCGCGTAGCCGAAGTCCCAACCATATATACACCGGTCTGCCGTTTTATGTCTTCCAGGTCCTTGACCAGGGTGATCACCTCAAAGGCCTTTTTCCGTATGGGATTGTACTCACCTCCATACCCCTGAAGCCAGTGATCCATGATCCTCCTGGCAAAAGCCAATTGGACATCGTTTGGGTGAACGATATAAAGCGTATTTATCCCATATGTCAAGCATACTCTTGCAAGATCATGCAAATCCAGATTGGTGATGGCGGTGGCGATCTCCTCCCCGTTCTTGTCAAGGCACGGCCAGTGGAGCAATCCTACAGAAAGCATCGCTTCATCTCCTTTGTCCTCTCGGCCTCCCGCAACCCTGACTTGAGAAGGGGTGCGTGCCTATACACAACACGTCTGCAATCTTTAATGTATCCCGCATAAAGAGACGTAAAAAACCGGCCTGTCCGGTGCCAGCATGCGTGCCGGTGCAGCCCGACGCAATGGGTGATTCCTTTTCAGGCTCTGTTCCAGCGTCGCTTCGCCAAAGGCGGTGCCAATCGGATCTGGATGAAGGGACTCCATTATTCCTTATCCTCTCCTTCTCCTCCGTACATGGCGTTCCCTATCAGATCGGGTCTGGTCTCACGGGTCTTTCTGAAGGCCATCTCCCGGCGCCATGCCCTGATCTGCTCGTGATTCCCGGAGAAAAGCACCTCGGGTACGGCCAGCCCCCCGAACTCGCGGGGACGCGTATAATGTGGGTGCTCCAGCAGGCCGTGGTAATGCGAATCGCCGCTTACGGTGGTGTCATGACCCAGAACACCCGGCATCAGACGGGCAACGGCATCGATGATGACCATGGCCGGCAACTCACCGCCGGTGAGCACATAGTCTCCTATGGAGAGCTCCTCGTGGACGAAGAGCTCGCTCACGCGCTCGTCGACGCCCTCATAGTGGCCGCAGATGAGGGTGATGACATCGAGCGAACTCAGACGCATGGCGTCCGCCTGCCTGAAGAGCCTCCCACGGGGCGTAGTGAGTATCACCCTCCCCCTCTCCGGAAGGTTTTCCAGGGCCGCGGCTATGGGCTCTGGTTTCAGGATCATGCCGCCTCCGCCTCCGTACGGGGTGTCGTCCACTACCCGGTGGCTGCCTAGGCCGTACTCCCGAAGGTGTACGAGACGCACGTCCAAATGTCCGCCCTGTATCGCCCGGCTCAGAATGCTTTCACTGAACACCCCGGAAAACATATCCGGAAACAGGGTAATGATGTTGACAATCATAGGGGCCTCGAAAGGGGATTAATCGAGCAGGCCTTCGAGCAACGAGGAGTCGATCACCACTCGTCTCTTCTCCGTGGAGATCTCCTTGACGATGTCTCGGGTAGCGGGAATGTAATACTCCTTGTCCGGGTTCACCACGTATACGTCGTTGCTCCCGGTGGAAAAGATCCTGACGATCTCCCCCAGCTCTGTGCCTTGCTCGTCCACCACCTTCATGCCCAGGAGATCTTTCCAGTAGAACTCGTCTTCCTGGAGCGGGTCGAGCTGTTCGATGGTTATGTAGAGAGACTCACCCTTGATCGCCTCGACCTGGCCTATATCGTCTAAGCCTTCGAGCGCGAGGACGCACCGGCCTTTGTGCGGTGTGCAGGAAAGAACTCTTCTGGGTACGCCCTGATCACCGATTATCAGGTGAGTATAGGAACATAGTCTGTCAATAGAATCCCCGTACGGGGTGATCCACATCTTTCCTTTGAGCCCCCTGGGGCTCGAGATCCTGGCGATCTCTACGAGATCATGCTTCATTTACTCGATGATTTCCAGTACAGCCCTCTTTTTGATCTTGGTGGACGCTGCTGTGAGTAGTGTTCGCATTGCCCGTGCGGTGCGGCCTTCTTTCCCGATTACCTTCCCCAGATCGGTCTTCGCCACTCTGAGCTCGATTACAGAAGTCACCTCACCCTCAACTTCAGAAACAGACACCTCTTCCGGATTGTCAACTAAAGCCTTGGCAATGTACTCTATTAACTCTCTCATCATAACCCCTCACCACACAGAATTTATTTTGTGTCCGAACGCTCGATGTCCTGCCCCTTTTCTTTCATGAGCTTTTTCACTGCCGGAGTTAGTTGGCCCCCTTTTTTCGTCCACTCATTGATCCGGTCCATATCCAGAGAAATGCTCTCCGGCCTGGTCTTTGGATTAAAATGGCCTACGATCTCCAGGAATCTCCCGTCTCTTTTGCTTCTGGAATCGGCAACAACCACCCGGAAGAACGCCTTCTTCTTCGAGCCGCCGCGAGTTAGCCTGATACTTACAGCCATGCGTGTTCTTTCCCCCTTGGTTCGATATTGGATGTCCACACTTATATTACAAGTCTAAATATTGTCAAGCTATTTATCCCCAAGAAAAGCCTGTGTAAAGGTAATCTTACCGGTGTTTTCCCGTCCGTTGACCCGTCTCTTTGACAGGACGGCGCCGGTTATGATAATATTTTGATTGATCGATCGATTCGTTTTCTTGAGCATTTTTTCCGTATGGTTGGAGGGAGGAGGCATGAGCTTCATTGGCCGGGACACGAAAGAAGGGATTTTCGAACGTTTCTCAAGCCACGTTTCCCGAGGCAAGGCGGATTTCTTCCGCAGCGTGGGGATCGATTTCGTTTTCGGGAAGCGTAAAGGCCCGTTCGTGTGGGATGCCACCGGTTCCAGGCGGCTGATCAACTGCCACTGCAACGGAGGGGTGTTCAACCTGGGACACGCAAATCCCGGGGTCGTGCAGGCCCTCATCGATAGCCTCCGCGAGCTCGACATCGGCAACCACCACCTGGTGAGCGAGCAGCGGGCCATGCTCGCGCAGAGGCTCTCAGAGCTGTTGCCGGGCAATATCTCCTGCACGGTGTTCGGTGTTGGCGGCGGCGAATCCATCGACCTCGCCATCAAGCTCTCCCGGGGATACACCGGGAGAGCCAAGGTCATATCCGCCGCGGGCGGTTATCACGGACATACCGGCCTGGCGCTGGCCGCCGGCGACGAGCAGTACCGCTCGCCCTTCGGTGCTTCACCCCCTGGTTTCGTCCAGGTGCCGTTCAACGACATCGCCGCCCTGACCGCCGAGATCGACCGCGACACGGCCGCCGTTATCTTCGAGACGGTCCCCGCGACCGCGGGCATGCCTATCGCGGACAGGGATTTTTTTGCCCGCGCAAAGGAGGAATGCGCAAGAGAGGGCGCGCTGCTCATCATCGACGAGGTACAAACCGGACTCGGAAGAACCGGGAGCATGTGGGGCATCGACCACTTCGATACCGTGCCCGATATCATGGTCATCGGCAAGGGCCTCTCGGGTGGTATCTACCCTATGACGGCCGCCTGCTTCAACGCCGACCTGGCAGCATTTTTCAACGATCGTCCCTTTATCCATATCTCGACCTTCGGCGGGGCCGAGGTCGGTTGTCCGGTGGCAATGGCCGTGCTCGACGAGTGCTCGAGGCCTGAGTTCCTTGATCACGTCCGCACCCTTTCCCGGATCTTCGCCCAGGGCTTCAGCGAGTTGAAGAGCCGGCATCCTCGGATTCTCGTAGGCCTGCGCCAGCTCGGCCTCATGATGGGCATCGAAATGGTGAACGATTCCTGCGGACCGGTCATGTCCAAGGCGTGTTACGACAACGGGATCTTGAGCGTATACGCCAACAACAACCCCAGGGTGAGTCAGCTCCTGCCCCCGCTCATCATCGACGAGGCCCTGGCGCATGAGATCATCGAGCGGCTGGATGCAGCGCTGAGAGATACCGGGACCTTTCTCGGACTGGTATAGCGCCATGAACACGGGAAACATCCGGATCGATATGCAGCTCCTGGAGCGATTCGAAAACGGCATCGATCCGCGCAAGCCCCACGAGAGTGCCATTCCCGCGCGGATCATCGGCTACGGGGAGATCAGCACCATCTTCGAAATCCTGGAGCCCTCTCTTGCCGGGTTCGCCTACAAGCGTCTCCCCGTCTTCAGGACCGAGGACGAGATGCAGGAATACGAGCTGCTTTTCCACGAGTACAACCGGTTGCTCTGCGAGGAGATCGGCATCCATGTGCCCAGGCACGCATCCGCCAGGGTGAACCCGCTCAAGGGAAACAGGGTGGTCTACTGTATCCAGGAGAGACTTCTCCCGGGTATCATCGGCAACCGGCTCATTCACACCCTGGACAACGAATCCATTGTCGTGCTCTTCCGCGCCGTGCTCGCTGAAATGGCGAAGGTGTGGGTATACAACGCCACCCAGGACAGAGTCTGTCTCGGTCTGGACGCCCAGATATCAAACTGGGCCCTGTCGTGCGACACTGTACCGGAAGTCTTGGAGGAAGGCCGGGCAGAGCTGGTCTACATCGACACGAGCACGCCGCTTATGCGGGTTCACGGGGTCGAACAGCTCGACACCGGGCTCTTTCTGCGAGGTGCCCCCTCGTTTCTCGTATGGTTCATCAGGCTGTTCTTCCTCAAGGACGTGGTCGGGCGCTATTACGATTTCCACCTGGCAGTGGTGGATCTTCTGGCAAACCTGTTCAAGGAGGGGCGGGCCGACCTCATCGAGCCCCTCATCGCCGAGGCGAACCGGTTCTTTTCCTGCGGTGCATCCGTGCTCGGGGCGAGTCCCGTCACCTGCCGTGAAGTGCGGTCGTACTACCGCGAGGATGCCATGATCTGGCGGCTTTACCAGGGGCTCAGACGGCTCGACCGGTTTCTCCAAACCCGACTGCTCAGGCGGCATTACTGCTACATTCTACCCGGAACAATCAAGCGCTGAGGGGAGATCGAAAGGGGAAAAGCAAAAGAACAACGTGTCGGGGATTGACGGGTCTCAATCAGGGTACCCCTTGTCTTCGGCTCAATGGGTATCGCCTTTCATGAAATCCCGCCAATCAGTGATCCATCGTTTCAGGCCGATTCCTCTCCAGCCGGTTATCGTTCCTTTGCCACCTGAAGGAGCTGATCGGAGATCTCCAGGCCGAGTTTCTCGACCAGCTGCCGGTCAATGAATATCTGGAGGTCCTTCTGCGCGAGTATGGGAAGCTCCTCGGGCTTCTTGCCGTCATTGAGGATCGCCGCAGCCTGTCTGCCGGAGAGTACGCCGATGTGATGGAAGTCGGGTCCGGCATAGAGCAGCGCACCCTTCTCGTTGTAGTTCACGAAGGCAAACACCGGCAGGTTGTGCTCGGACGCCACGGCAAAAAGCTCCTTGCCGTGCTCCTGGTCGCGCAGGCCGTAGTAGGCGTCCAGGGGGATGGCGAAGGAGTCCACCCCGGCTGCGATCAGCTCGAGCGCGATCGGCGTCAGGGAGTCGGACTTCCCGACCTCCTTGGTGACCATGGTGATCCCGAGTTGGGAGGCCTTGCGTGTGACCTCGGTGTTGAAGGCAACGGCATTGTCGTCATCGCTGTAGATCATGCCTAAATTCTCTATATCCGGTTTGGCCATCTGTGCCAGGACAAGAAAGTTCAGGGGGTCCTGGTACAGGGTCGCCCCGGTGATGCCCGGCGCCGGCTCCATCACCGACGGGCACCCGACCACGGGCGGATTCGCCACGCAGGAAAATACCAGCGGGATGCCCGCTCCCATGATCTTGTCCATGGAATACTTGGTGGCCGGGGTGCTGATGGTGAGCACCAGGTCGGGCTTTGCTTCCACGATCCGGGATGCCGCGCTCTTGATTCTCAGGAGAATGCCCACCTTCTTCCAGAGATTCGCATCGGCGGATGCATCGATGATCTGCCGGTTGACCGTCAGGTTTTGACCCTCGACAATGCCGCTGCGGCCCAGCTCTTCCACGAATCCCCGGTATGCATCGTCGAACGGGCCGATATTCGAGACCTGCAGCACCTCGACGTGATACGCATAACAGGGGCTTGTGAGAATCAGAACCAATAACGGAACGATCCACGCCTTTCTCATGCCACTCCTCCTTTTTTTCACTATCTGTGATATATCATGAAAACACTAAAACTATCGGGAAGTGCTGAAAATATCTTTAAAAAGTCAACGAGCTTTCCCCTGCAGATCACCGTTCCATCTCAGTCGGAATAACCGGAGCCGGCACCGGGACCGTGTTCGCTCCATAACCTTATGTTATCAATGGCATGAACCTTCAACGGCAAGCCCTGGATCCTATTGAAGCCTAAAAGCTTGAACGGGAATGTGACCCCACCTTCAAGGTCCTGAAGAAGCGGACTTAAAAGGAGGATTCATGATATAACATCAGGAATCCTTTTTTTGCTGCCTGCGGCGATGGTTCGTCAAAATTGCATCTTCTTTCAAGGACGGCACCGGGAGATCACGACTCCAGGTGCCTCAAGAGAAACCTGCCGGTATAGGACGCCTCGCACCGGATCACCTCTTCAGGGGTCCCGGCGACCACGATCCGGCCGCCTTCGTACCCGCCTTCGGGCCCCAGGTCGATGAGATGGTCGGATGACTTGATGATATCCATATTATGTTCGATGACCAGCACCGTGTTGCCCTGATCCACCAGGTGATGCAGCACCTTGAGCAGCTTGCTGATATCGTCGAAGTGCAGTCCGGTGGTGGGCTCGTCCAGGATGTAGAGGGTCCTTCCGGTTGAGCGCTTTGAAAGCTCCCGGGCGAGCTTGGTGCGCTGCGCCTCGCCTCCGGAGAGCGTGGTGGCGCTCTGGCCGAGCCTGATGTAGTCCATACCCACGTCGATAAGGGTCTGGAGCTTTCTCCGGATGGAGGGCACGGCCTCGAACAGATCAAACGCCTGCCGCACGCTCATGCCCAGCACGTCGGCGATGGAGTGGCCCTTGTACTTGATCTCCAGGGTCTCGTCGTTGAATCGCCTGCCCTGGCACTGGTCGCACACCACGTACACATCGGGCAGAAAATGCATGGCGATCTTGATCAGGCCGTCGCCCTGGCACGCCTCGCACCTGCCGCCCTTTACGTTGAAGCTGAACCGCCCCGGCTTGTACCCCCGCACCTTGGCGTCAGGGAGCAGGGTGAAGAGCTCTCTGATCAGGGTGAACACCCCGGTGTAGGTGGCCGGATTCGACCGCGGGGTCCGGCCTATGGGGCTCTGGTCCACGTTGATAACCCGGTCGATGAGCTCGACGCCCTCGATGGACCTCACGTGGTTCGGCAGGTTCCGCGAGCCTGTCAGTGCCTTGGTGAGATAAGGGTAAAGGGTGTCGATGACAAGGCTCGACTTGCCCGACCCGGACACGCCGGTCACGCAGGTGAAAAGACCGATGGGAACCTCCACGTCCACGCCTTTCAGGTTGTTGGCCCTGGCACCCCTGATGGCCAGGCTACCCCTGACCGGTTTCCTGCGCTTCTGCGAGTCGTGGACCGTGAGCCTGCCCGAGAGATAGCGGCCGGTGAGCGAGGTGTCGGATACCACGAGCTCGCCGGGCGTGCCCTGGAATATGATCTCCCCCCCCTTCTCGCCCGCGCCCGGGCCCATGTCGATCACGTAGTCCGAGGCGCGGATCGTGTCTTCGTCGTGCTCCACCACGATGAGCGTGTTGCCCAGGTCCCTCAGGTGGAGCAGTGTGTTGATAAGGCGGTCGTTATCCCGCTGGTGCAGGCCGATGGTGGGCTCGTCGAGGATGTACATGACGCCCATGAGCGCCGAGCCGATCTGGGTCGCCAGTCTGATCCGCTGGGCCTCGCCCGAAGAGAGCGTGCCCGCGGTGCGGGAGAGCGTGAGGTATCCGATGCCCACCGAGGAGAGGAATCCGAGCCGGTCTCTGATCTCCTTGATGAGCCTGCCCGCGATCTCCTCGTTCTTGGGGCTCAAACGCAGGTTGTCAAAAAACTCCAGCAGGCAGTCCACGCTCGTCTCCGTGATCTCCTGGATGTTCTTCCCGGCCACGCGCACGTGGAGCATCTCCTTCTTGAGGCGGGCGCCTCCGCACTCGGGGCAGGACTTGTTGCTGAGAAAACGAGAGATGTCGTTCCTGATCTCGCCGTTTTCGGTCTCGGCGAGCTTCCGGCGCAGGTTCGGGATCACGCCCTCGTAAGGATATCCGTATGGTCCCCGGACGTGATTCCCGTAAAGGATGGCGTGTTTCACCTCCTCGTCGAGGTCCTTGAAAGGCGTGTTCGGGTCGAAGTCGAGCGCACGCGCGAGGTGCCGGATGAGCCGGGTGGCGAACCTCCCCGGGGTCGATCCCCACGGCAGGACCGCTCCCTGCATGAGCGAGAGCTCGGGGTTGGGCACCACCAGGTCCGGATCGATTTCCAGGAGCACACCCAGGCCGGTGCAGTGGCTGCACGCGCCGTGGGGGTTGTTGAACGAGAACATCCGGGGCGAGATCTCCGGGTACGAGACGCTGCACACCGGGCACCCGTAGTGCTCGGAGTACACGGTCTCCCGACCCTTGTCGTCAGAGATCCTGAGGATGCCGCCGGAGAGCCTGCACGCGATCTCGATGGAGTCCACGAGCCTCTGGGACACGCCCTCCTTGATCACGAGCCGGTCAACCACCACGTCGATCGAGTGCTTCTTTTTCTTGTCGAGCCGGGGGACCTCCTCGATGTCGTATACCTCGCCGTCGATGCGCACCCTCACGAACCCGTCCTTTACCAGGCTCTCGAAGAGCTTGGTGTATTCGCCCTTGCGGCCGGTGATCACCGGGGCATAGATAATGACCCTTGACCCGGGCTCCAGTTCGAGTACCGCCTGGGCCATCTGCTGGATAGTCATGGACTCGATCACCCGGCCGCACACCCAGCAGTGGGGTGTGCCGACACGCGCAAAGAGCACGCGGAGATAGTCGTAGATCTCGGTGACCGTACCCACGGTGGACCTGGGGTTGTTCGAGGTGGTCTTCTGCTCGATGGCTATTGCCGGAGAGAGCCCCTCGATGGACTCGACCTGCGGCTTGGGCATCTGCTCGAGAAACTGCCGGGCATAGGCGCTCAGCGACTCGACGTACCTCCGCTGGCCCTCGGCATAGAGTGTGTCGAACGCGAGCGACGACTTGCCGGAGCCCGATACCCCTGTGACCACCACGAACCTGTTCCTGGGGATCTTCACGTCGATCCCTTTGAGATTGTGCTCAGATGCTCCTTTTATCTCGATGTAGTCCTTCATGCTTTCCTTATCTTCAGGTGCAGGCCAAAGGTTGTGAAAAGCCGGATCATGGCGGGAAGATGGAATCCCATATCGATTTCAAGACCGCGTTCCGTGCTCTCACGGCGAGTGCGCGCGTGAAGGGCCGTATCCGGGAGCTTTCATGCAGTGGCCTATTTTTAAAGACCCTGTATCCTTATCCTGCTGTCTGGTGCCTGTTTTCTTCTGGTTCCTTTTGCGATCTTTTCCAATATTTTTTCAGATGAATTCCTGTCAGGAGGGATTCACCCGGTCATCTGACCTATCGTCCTTAAGCGTGCAGCACTAGAGGTAGATCCCGATGAAATATTCCGACATCATCTTCTTGAGCCAGTGATTGAACGCCTCGAGCTGGTACTTCTTCTGGAGCGTGGCCGTGATCTCGTCCCTCACCTCGCTCAGAGGCTTCTCTCTGTATACTCCCCGTTCGAGGAGCTGGTAGACGGCCTGATAGCCGTTCATGGCGAGAGGCCCCACAATATCTCCGGGCTTTGCGGTGCTCAGGGCCCGCGACACCTCTTCGGAGAGGTCCGCCACCGCAACCCACCCGATGTCGGCGCCCCCAGAGGCCATGACATCGGAATACTGCTCAGCCACCACGGAAAAAGGCTGCCCGGAGTCCAGCTCTGCACGCGCCCTGGCCGCTTTCGCCTCGTCCCCCCTGATGAGGATCTGGTTGAGGTGCACCGATTCCTCGCCGCGGTACTGCTCCTGACTCTCGTAGTAGTTCCTTACCATGTTCTCGGTCACCACGACCCGCGAGCGCACCATCATGTCCATCAGGGCGGCCTTGCGAATATAGCTCTCGGCATCCTGGCGGCCCATGCCGGACTTTTCGGCGAAGTCTGACGCCTCCCTGTCTCCCACCGGAGGAAGGCCAAGCGAGTCGTAGATCTTCTTGACCACGATGTCCTCGACCATGAGCTCCAGGACCTGGCGCTCGGCCTTTTTGTCGTCCGGAGGCGCGCCGAGCGCTTCCATCCGCTCCTGAAGGTCGGATACCATGATGATCGTGTCGTCCACCACCGCTACGATCCCGTCGATCATCTCACCATGGGCGCGGCCTCCGGCGATCATCACCAGGACCAGGCACAACAGCACGCTAACCGCTGATTGAAACCTCATTGATTCCACTCCAGTTTACCTCTACCCGGTATTCTTTCTTGAGATCTTCGATCCAGGTTTCATACTTGTTTTCGAAGGATTCTTCCACCAGTTTTTCCCGTATCTGGTCGGAAGCATCGATCAGGGAGAGTGTTCCCCCTTCCGTTTTGTTCGCCACATAGAAGATGTGATAACCGCGCTGGGCCTTGATGATGTTCGAGTACCGCCTCGGCGGGATCGAGAACACCACGTCCTCCACATCCTTGGGCAGATCTCCCTTTGCGAAGACCCCCATGAACCCCGAACCTTCCTCCACGCCTTCGTCCTCGCCGAACTCTCTGGCCACCGCCTCGAGGGTGATGCCCGAGCGGAGCCTTTTCAGCGCCTCTTTCGCCTGATAGTTGTTCTTCATGAACACGTGATAGAGCTCCACCGTGGGCTCCAGCACGAACTCATCGGTATGGGCCTCGTAGTACTGCCGGATCTGTTCCGCGGTGACCACGATATCCTTGTGTACCTCCCGTTCGATGGTGCGCTTGATGAGCGCCCTCTTCCGGATGAACTCGCGCATGTCGTCGATATTTCTGGACTCTTCGGTGAGAAGCCGGTCCAGGTCTTCCCGCTCGATGCCTTCGAGCAGCCCTTTCATCGCGATATCGACCTCCTCGTCGCTCACCGTGATGAACCCCTTCCGGGCGTGCTGGAGTACGAGCTCCTCCTCGATGATGTTGTTCACGAACACGGGCTTCAGGTTCTCGAGCTGGTCTTCCGAGACGATCATGGATTCCTCTGCGAAGTGAGCCATACGCTCCTGGAAGGCCTGCCTGCTGATACACACATCGCCGACCCGGATGAGGCACGTGTTTTTCCGGTCACTGCACGCGCCAAGCATCAAGCTAAACAATGCGACAGAGAATATCACGTATTTCATTCGATACATTTTCAGCCCCTATGGGAATCTCGGCAACGCCCTGAGGATAGAGCCTGCCGTCTCTGGTGGTGATGACCTCGATCAAAATCCCCAGATTGACCATGCTATCACGGCTCAGATATAACCTCAAACGATTGTTTTGCCTCTCCAGCTTCCTGATACGCATTTTTTTCATCCGGTCACGGATCTCGGCAATGGCGATCAGCTCTTTCACTGCAACGGGCGGTTCGCCGTAAAGGTCCGCAATCTCGCTATAGATATCGGGCAGCTCCTCCGAGTCAGCCGAGAACAGACGCTTGTAAAGTCCCAGCCTCAGGTGCGGATCCGGACAATACTCTTCCGGGATGTAGGCGTCCAGGTGGATGTGTATCTCCGGGTCGATTTCCTGCACGGTATCCTTGCCCTGGAGCTTGTCCACTGCCTCCTTGAGCATCTGCTGGTAGAGCTCGTAGCCGATGGCGGTCACGTGCCCCCACTGCGCCCTGCCCAGAATGTCGCCCACGCCGCGGATCTCCATGTCGCGCAGCGCCATCTGGAATCCGGCTCCCAGCGACTCGTATTCCTTGATGGCAGCCAGGCGCTTCCTGGCGTCCTTGGTGATCTGGCCCGCTGCCGGGGTAAGCAGCAGGGCGGCCCCCCTGGTCTTCGACCTGCCCACCCTGCCCCGGAGCTGGTAGAGATCGGCCAGGCCGAACTTGTCGGCCCGGTTGATCACGATGGTGTTGGCCGAGGGTATGTCGATGCCCGAGCTGATGATGGCCGAGGTAACCAGCACGTTCACCGATCGGTTCAGGAAATTTGTCATGATCTTTTCCAGCTGGGGCCGCGACATCTGCCCGTGGGCGACCCCCACGCGCGCCAGAGGCACCATTTCGCCGATGCGCCTGGCCATGGTCTCGATGGTCGACACCTGGTTGTGCACGAAGAACACCTGCCCGCCCCGCATGAGCTCGCGCGTGATCGCCTGCTGGATCTCCTCTTCTTCGAACCGGCTCACCGTGGTCTCTATGGACTTTCTGTCCACGGGCGGGGTCTCGATGATGGAGAGGTCCCTGATTCCGGAGATCGCCATGTTCAGCGTCCGGGGAATGGGGGTGGCGGTGAGCGTGAGGATATCCACTTCGGCCCGTTTCGCCTTGATTTTCTCCTTGTCTTTGACCCCGAAGCGGTGCTCCTCATCCACGATGAGCAGGCCCAGGTCCCGGAACCTCACCTTGTCGGTCAGCAGGGCATGGGTGCCGATGACGATATCCACCCCTCCCTTTTCCAGGGCACTTATGGTGTCTGCGTTCTGCGAGGAGGTGGAGAAACCGGACACCCCCTCCACCCGGATGGGCCAGCGGGAGAGACGATCCTTGAAGGTGTTCAGGTGCTGGCGGGCAAGGAGCGTGGTGGGCACGAGCACTGCCACCTGCTTGCCGG
Organism: Deltaproteobacteria bacterium; assembly: GCA_018433085.1. Classification (GTDB taxonomy): domain Bacteria; phylum Desulfobacterota; class Desulfomonilia; order UBA1062; family UBA1062; genus Phosphitivorax. Next base: position 119,780 of record JAHDRW010000013.1, read on the forward strand.
ACATGACCGCGACGTAGGCGGCCCTCAAGGCCACCTCGGTCTTGCCGTAGCCCACGTCTCCGCACACGAGCCGGTCCATGGGCCGGGCTGAGGCCATGTCGGAGTACACGTCTTCGACCGCCCTGAGCTGATCGTCGGTCTCCTCGAACGGAAAGGTCTCCTCGAACTCCTCCACCACGGCCGCCGATGCGTCGTAGCTGAAGCCGGAGCTGCTCTCCCTTTTTGCATAGATGCCGAGGAGCTCGTTTGCGAGCTTGGCGACCGACTCGCGCGCCTTGGCCTTGGCCTTGGTCCACCGGGTGCCGCCCAGCCGGTCGATGACGAATACGTCGGTGTCCCCGATGTAGCGCTGAAGGAGCGAGAGCTTGTAAACCGGTACGTAAAGCTTGTCTCCCCCCAAGTACTCCAACAAGACGAAATCGCTCTTGAACCCGTCGAGCTCCAGGCGCACCACCCCGCGGAAGATCCCGATCCCGTTCTCCTGGTGCACCACCGCGTCTCCCACGTTGAGCTGGGTGAAGGGGTTGAGCACCGTGGCACTCCCGGCGGCGGATTTTCTCCGTCGCTTGCGGGCTCCCATTGCCTCGTCAGCTGAGAGCACCGCGATCCCGATCTCGGGCAGCACAAATCCCGAGGACAGAGAACCCTGCGCAAGAAATACCTTGCCTCCCCATCCGCTCCGGGAGAACAGGGACGGCCCATATGCCTCGGCCGGGGCGAGCTCGCGGTTGGTGAGCGCATAGGCCAGACGCTCCATGAGCATCTCGTTACCCGCGAACACGAACACGTCCATCCCCTCTTCCTTCAGTGAAGCCGCGGCATCCATGAGACCGTCGCTGGCCCTGCCTGCCGGGGACATGAGCGGGATGGTGCCGAACCGCACGGTCTCGCCCTCCTCGACCAGGGAGGTCGATATGCGGTTTTCCGGACTGCAGATCGCCGTGGCGGCATCCTGAATCCCCACCAGGATGGACTCGGGCGGGAGGTACCCGCCCCGTCTGTCCCCCAGTCTCTCAAAGGCATGGGCGTAACTGCCGGATATCTTCTCATACCAGTGCTGCAATGTCGGGGCATCCGGGCCTGCGATGACAGTGCCCGCCGGCAGATAGTCGAACACGGTGGCGGGCTTTTCATAGAACAGGGGCAGGTACGACTCGATGCCCGGGGGCAGAATGCCCTGCTCGATGTCCGCGATAAGCTCACCCATGGAAGCACCCTTCATCCTGCGCAGCCATGGGCGGGCATTTTTGACGTGTGCCGTGTCCAGCAGCACCTCGCTGGCGGGCAGGATGGCGATATCGTTCAATTCCCTGCCCGAGCGCTGAGTGGCCAGGCGGAAGGACCTGATGGAGGTGATGGTGTCGCCGAACAGGTCGATCCTCGCGGGATCTTCCATGCCCGGGGAAAACACGTCCACCACCGAGCCGCGCACGCTGAATTGCCCCACGTCGTCGATGAGCGCCTCGCGGGTGTAGCCCATGTGCACCAGGCGCTCTGCCAGCTCATCGCGGTCGATATCCTTCTCCGGTACCAGGTGGATCAACGAGCCGGCCAGATCGCCTGCAGGCATGACGGGCACGACCACGGAGTCAAATGGCGCGATGAAGACCCCCGGGCCGCCGGTGAGCATCCGGTGAAGCAGGGAGATGCGCCTGGCCGTCACCTCGCGGGACGGGCTGTCGTCCTGATACGGCCGCACATCGAGATTCTGGTAGACATGGACAAGCGATTCGTCGAGAAAGGCCGCCAGATTCTCCTGGACCCGGTACATCTCGTCGGTGTTTTCCACGATCCACAGGACGCTCTTCTGACCCTGGCGGAAAACCGAGGCCATGACCAGGGCCTGCAGGGAAAGGGGCAGAGCCCCCACTGAGCGAACGCGCGCAAGTTGTGTCTGAATGCTATCCATGACTGGGGAATTCCGTTTTCAAGCCCGCCTCGGGCCATGCATCGCGTACCCCGGGCAGGGAGATGATGCTGCCGCAGGAGACCAGCACGGGCCAGAAGGGGCGAAGGGTCTTGGCCACCCCGCCCTCGGCCAGGATTCTCACCGCGCGTTCGTTGCCGATGCGGTCGCCAGGGAGCAGGGACCTGAGCTTGAGCCCCTGAAACCCGCGGACTTGCGCCTGTACTAAGGCCCGCTGCCCCAAGGGCTCGATCATACAGACCCCGGGCGAATCGACGGGAAACTCATAAAACGGTCCCCGCCCTGCGCGGCAGAAGGCGACGCTTCCGTTGTCACGCTGCGCGTTGATGCGCCTCTTCACCGTGTGCGCGCGCTTTTTGCCATCGATGACCTCCATGATTCCGTCTATCTGCAATGCATCGATTCCCCTGGGTTCGCCGAGCATTTCCGAGAGCACCCTGATCACCATGCGTTTCACCACGGGTCGAGGCGCCTCCACGAGATCGCGGAGCCGGTACATCCGCACGATGTCCCAGTCATATTCGCACGCCGATTTCTGCAGGGCCGCCGCCAGGTCTTCGACCAGCCTCCCCTCGCTTCTCGCGATGTCGGCCAGGCGGCAGACCGATCCGGCTACCGAAGGGTTGATCTTCTTCATGGCAGGGACTATCTCGTGGCGGATCAGGTTTCTGGCGAGCCTTACATCACGGTTTGTGGCATCTTCCACGAAGGCCACCCTCCGCTCTGCAGCATACACCTCTACCTGCTCACGGCTGAGTTTCAGGAGGGGACGGATCAGGTTCCATTGGTTCCGGAGACCCATACCACCCAGGCCTCGCACCCCGCTCCCCCGGATGAACCGGTATATTACGGTCTCGGCCTGGTCATCCATGGTATGGCCCGTGGCCGCAAAGCCGTACCCGTGATCGGCCATGCACGCGCGGACAGCCTCATAGCGCCTCTGCCTGGCTGTTTCCTCAAGGTTGGGTAGATCGGTGCCGAGACAGAGCCGGCGGACATGGCAAGTGACCCCGAGTTCCCGGCAGCGCTCCTCCACGAAGCGGGCGTCCGACCGTGAGTCCTCGCCCCTGATCCCGTGTTCCACGTGCACGACCCCCAGTTGCAGGCGCAACGGTCCTGCGGCGTGTACGAGCAGGTCCAGGAGCACCATTGAATCGACCCCGCCCGAGCAGCAGGCGAGAACCGAGTCTCCCTCCCTGACCGCGCAGGGGCCGAGGAGTGTTTTCACGAAGGAATCGAGCATGGTGATGTTCAATAATACCTCTGAACACCGTGGTCAAGGGAGAGATAACGGCGATCTTTCCGTGCCGGGCATGCGAACCAGGGATCCCGGTATGACCATGGGCAGCAGTGCAATCCACCAGTATCTGAACAGCAGGGTCATGATCATACCGGACAGAGGCCCCTGAAAAAAGGCAAAAAAAAGCCAGAAGAAAGTCTGAGGATAGGCATAAATTGGAGGGTTATGCCCTTTCTTCTGGCAAGAAGGAGGCCTCTCTTTTGAAGAGAGTTCTTGACCAGTGTATAAACCAGATCCGTAAATTTGTTGGAATCGGCCGAACGCTGAAACGCGTGTAATACAACGGACCGGCTGAAGGGTAAATTGTCCTATCCGCCATTTGGGGACGGGTTCACATTTCACGGTCCCGGAGCAAGCGCTGCCGCGGAGTTGCGAGATAACGTTCCCGTGCACGAGCGCTAGGGCGTTATCTTGGAGCCGTTTTCGGGCATACTCGATATCCCGGGAACCTGTGGTGAGCAGCAGGGTTGTGAGAGGCATGTTCGTCCCGGGACAGGCCGCGTGTTTTGCGTCTCGAGGTCAGCTCTCAGCAGGCTTTGAGTCGAGCTCCGGCACCGGGGCGCCGTCCATGAGCACCCCGTCCCCTGCCTTTTTTTTCAGGAACTGAATCTCCCAGAACAGGCAGAACCCGGTAATGAGCGCCGCGCCCAGATCGGAGACCGGTCCGGCCAGCCACACGCCGTTCAGGCCGAGAAATTCGGGCAGAATCAGCAGTGCGGGTATCAGCAGCAATACCTGCCTTGAAAGATTCAGAAAGATCGCCTGCCTCGCCTTTCCCACTGCCTGGAAATAGTTTGCCCCCACGATCTGGAAGCCGATTACGGGCAGCATGACGAAGAAGAGGCGCAGGGCATGGCTGCCCATGGTGATGAGCTCGCTGTCGTTTCCGCTGAAGGCAGAAATGATCAGTGTGGGGAAAAACATGGCAAAGACGAAGCCCGCGAGGGTCACCCCGGTTGCGACCAAGGCTGCAAGCCGCACGGTCCTGATCACCCGTTCGAAGTTTCCCGCACCGTAGTTGTAGCCGATAATGGGCTGGGCACCCTGCGATATCCCGACTACCGGCATGAGGATCAGCATCAGGATGCTGAATATGATGCCCATGGCCGATAGTGCAGTTGTCCCGCCGTATATCCTGAGCTGGTGGTTGAAAAGCGATATGACCACGCTGGCAGCGATCTGCATGGCAAAGGGCGCGGAGCCGATTGCCATGATGTCGAGCACGATGCGCTTCTTCAATTTGAACGCCCGTGCGCGGATCCTGAGCAGGCTCCTGCCCCCCAGAAAATACCAGAGCACCAGAGCGGAAGAGCACGCCTGGGATATGACCGTTGCTATGGCCGCACCCCGGATGCCCATATCGAACCAGAAGATAAAGACCGGATCGAGCAGAATATTCAGGAACGCCCCGATCAGCATGGTGGACATGGCCGTGTTCGGATTGCCCTCGCCGCGGATGAAGTTGTTCATCCCGAAGCCGATGCACTGGAAAATCGTGCCGAGAAGGATGATCCGGAGATACTCGCTTGAATAGGGCAGGATATCGGCGCTGGCACCGAACATCAGGAGAATCGGCGTGGTGAATGCCAGGCCGAGGATGGTCAGCGCCGCGGAAACGACGATGAACAGGACAAGGGCATTGCCCATGACGATCTCCGCCTCTTCCCTCTTCTGCTGCCCGAGACGGATGGAGATCAGTGTGGTGGCTCCGATTCCGACGAGCATGCCGAAGGCCATGAGAATAATCATCATGGGGAACGCCACGCTGATTCCCGCGATGCCGACAGAACCCACGGCGCGGCCGATGAAAATCCGGTCGACCACGTTATAGAGCGCGTGCACGAGCATTCCTACCACCGCCGGGAGTGAGAATCTCCACAGCAGGCCTGCTATGCCCTGTTCACCCATCTGTCGTGCGCGTTCCATCCTTTCGTATCCTTTTCTTCCCTTCGGTCTGCGGCAATGGATATCCCGCAGCCGCCGTGCTGTCAACACCCGGGGGAAAAGGCAGGTAATTCTTTCGCCACAGCCCGCGATGTCACGCTCGACCCCGTGCACATTCAGGGTTCGGAAAACAAAAAACGGGGTGCCGGCGGTCTTTCTCGAGAATGTATCGCTTGAGGGATCTTTTTTCTCACGCATCCGATCCCTATGAAAATAAGATCACCGGGAGAAAGGATGGTGCAATCGAGCATGCGATACATGAGGCAGCTCATCACGATACTGGCAGGAGTGCTGGTCTTTATCGCGTTCATCGGCACCGCGGCATATGGAATCGACGGAGAAGCAACGGGCAAGATGAACATAAACACGGCCACGCAGCAGGAGTTGGCATGGTTTCTCTGGAGAAACGGGCTCGGCAATGCGGTCGAGCTCTCCGAGAATATCGTGAGTTATCGCCAGTCGAACGGGCCGTTCAATGATATCCGGGAGCTCAGAGAGGTCGGCGGTGTTACCGGCTATGAGTTCGATCGGATCAAGCTCCGGGTCAAACTGGCGGGAGAATCGGATTATCGCCCCGGGAGAGAACAACCGACACCCGGATACCCCTACCCCGACGCACCGGTGCCCCGTGACGACTACCCGTACAACCGGTACCCGGATGACGAGCCGTACGGCCCCTGGAGAATAAGGCCGTGATCGGGCACGGCAAAGGTGCACAACGCGCCCTGTGCGGCGAATAATTTATCTTTGTATTCCGATGAGAGAATGGGTATAATCAAGCATATACATACTTGCAACACCTTTGGCCGTGAGCGAGGAGGTTTATCTATGGTCTATCGGATTGAACAGGGGCATTCCCTCCCGTTCCGCAATGCCCGGGCCCGCGGCGTACCGATCTGTACCCCTCCCTCAGGGGGCACGATGGCGTTTCTCCGGCCCGTCTGCTCCATCGCGCAAAGGCAGCTGCCCACGGCAGCGACCGAGTATCCTGCATGAAGTGGAGATATCCCCTGTTCCTTTTTGCACTCCTGTTCCTGGGGATGGGGTTTCTCTCGTGCAGGACCGCGATCGGCCCTGGGGATAGGGTCTGGAGCCGGGAGGCCCACCCCTTCAGCAAAACCCTCGATGTGGACGGATATTCTCTGCACTACATCGATGTGGGATCCGGCGAGCCCGTGGTGCTGGTGCACGGATTCGCCGAGACCGCCTATTCCTGGCACGAGAATGTCCCGGCGCTCACAGGGGCCGGGTTCCGGCTCATCATGGTCGACCAGCCCGGGCACGGCCGTTCAGGCGCTCCCGGCGGATCGTACGCCTACACCCTCGAAAACCAGGCCGAGGCGGTCGTGAAGCTTACCGAGCACCTGGGTCTCTTGAGGTTCAACATCATCGGGCACTCCACGGGCGGCAGCATCGCTCTTTTTATCATGCTCAACCATCCGGGAAGGGTGCAGCAGGCCGTCGTGATCGATCCCGTCTGCTTCAAGCCTCCTGCGGTACAGCTGCTGAAGATTCCCGGCATGGAGTTTCTGGCGAATGTGTTCGGCGGCCGCTGGTCTGTCCGGACAGGGCTCGAAGACGCCTACTACGACGGCTGCCGGGTCGATGACGCCCTGGTGGACGAGTATTCCCGGCCCCTGGCGCGGCCCGAGTATTACCGGACTCTTATTTCACTGGAAAAAGAGTTCTATTCCCCGGGCTTCCATACGATGACGGAAAGCTACGGCCAGATTCAGGTTCCGGTGCTGATCGTCTGGGGAAAGGAGGACACCTGGCTCCCGGAGGAACAGGGCGCCATGCTGCACGGGCATATGGAAAACTCCACCCTGCAGGTGATAGAAGACTGCGGACACATCCCTCATCAGGAGTGTGCGGACAGGGTCAACCCGCTCCTGGTGAAGTTCTTTCAACGGTTCTGAAAAGGTCTTAAGAAGCGGCCTTTCCGGCAAGTACCAGGCAAGAGTCCCATGTGAGGGTTGCATGAGGATGATTTTCGCGTTTATTATTCCCCGTGAAGAGCCGGCTGTCTGCATAATGCCTGGCACTTAAAAAAAAAGCGGATTGCACGGAAGTGATGTCAGAAGGAGGTAACATGCTCAATTTCAAGTATCATAACCCCACCAGGATCATCTTCGGCAAAGGGCGCATCAGGACCGTGGCAAAAGAGGTCCCGGAAGGGTCGAGGATCCTGATCACCTATGGAGGCGGCAGCATCCGGAGAAACGGGGTGTTCGACCAGGTGATGAAGGCCCTTGAAGGCCGCGACGTGCTGGAGTTCGGCGGCATCGAGCCCAATCCCGAGTATGATACCCTGATGAAGTGCGTCGAACTGGCGCGCAGCGAGCAGGTCGATTTTCTCCTCGCCGTGGGCGGCGGGTCCGTGATCGACGGGACCAAGTTCATCGCTGCGGCCGTGCCCTACCAGGATGACCCGTGGGAGATAGCAACCAGCTTCGGCAGGCGCGCGGGCAGGTCTCTGCCCTTCGGCGCCGTGCTCACCCTGCCCGCCACCGGCTCGGAGATGAACAACGGGGCTGTCGTCTCCCGGCGGTCCCTGAACGCCAAGCTCTCGTTCGGGCACCCGTCGCTGTTCCCGGTGTTTTCGGTGCTCGACCCCACCACCACCTACACCCTGCCCGCCGATCAGATCAGCAACGGTATCGTGGACACCTTTATCCATGTCACGGAGCAGTATCTCACCTATCCGGTGCAGGGCAAGATCCAGGACCGTTTTGCCGAGGGCCTGCTGCTGACCCTGATCGAGGACGGGCCGGTTGCGCTGAAGGAGCCCGAGAATTACGACGTGCGTGCAAACCTGATGTGGTGCGCCACCCTGGGACTCAACGGCCTCATCGGCGCGGGCGTTCCCCAGGACTGGGCCACTCACATGGTGGGCCACGAGCTCACGGCCCTGTACGGTCTGGACCACGCGAAAACCCTGGCCGTGGTGCTGCCGGCCCTGCTCAGTGCACGCCGTACCGAGAAGCACGACAAGCTCCTGCAGTATGCGCAGCGGGTCTGGGGGATCACGGAAGGGGACCAAGACGCGAGGATCGATGCAGGCATCAAGAAGACCCGGGAATTTTTCGAGAGCCTCGGGGTGTACACCAGCCTGAGCGCCTACGGCATCTCGAACGAATGCATCCCGCGCGTGGCGGAGCTGCTCGAGCAGCACGGCCTGACCCGTCTGGGCGAACGCTCGGATATCACGCCTGAAACGGTCCGGAAGATCCTGGAGCTCTGCCTGTGATCGAGCCGGCCCTCATTGCGGTGCCGGCGGTGTCGTGATGAATAACGACGAGCAACACCCGGGGGAGCGGCCGTCTCTGAACAGGGCCGGGCCGCTTCTCTGAGCACCTGTTCCTTTCGTTGAATCATCTCTGGATCCGGCTTCAAGGGGTTACATCCGGATCATCCGGTCCTGAGGCGCCTGATCAGGCGTGCGCGATCGCGGACCTCGAGCCGGCGCTCTTTCGGAACAACGAAATAGTTCGTCGCGCGCCTGGGATAGACATGGCTGTCCAGGAAGCATTACTGGGAAAGGCTCTCGCCGTCGTGGGCAAGGCGGTGGTGAACTTCGGAAATGATTGACCCGATGTGCGCGCCGACATCGACAAATACTCTGCCGGGCAGGCAGAGCTTCGTGACGAGCGAAAACGCGATCTGGTCATTGACGAGAGACCCCACCGCCTCGGGATTCCAGAACAGCGCACGCAGGATATCGAACTTGTCGCGCGAGCACAGTGCCGCGTGACCAAGAACCGAATTCAGGAACACCTTTTTCATCCAGCCACCCTCAAATCCCCGCGGGCCGATCCCCCCGGACCGTTCGAAGAAGGGCCTTACAACCCAAGAAGACTGCTGGTCTCCCCTGCTTTTCGGCCAGGACAGACGCATCGGATTCGTGTTCTCCATCGGCAGGTGGGCCCCGGAGAATAGTGGCCAACGCATCTTCCGTGTCCGGACCGGAAATCCCGTCAGGATCGACAGGTCTGTATCGGCAGGGGCATCTGCGCGGGAGAGACCCTGTCAGTGCTGGTCAGGACCGTGTCAGGAGATAAAGAGATTGTTGGTCGCAAAATTCGGGTCGCTCGTGAGGTTGACCCCGATCCTCCTCAGGCCGGCTTCGTCTCCCGGGGTCGGAATGTGGGTCATGTGCACCTCGCACCCGTTCAGATCGCGGATTTTCTCCAGGGCGATCTGGGCGGCTGGATTTGCTGTCGCGCTGATACTCAGGGCCACGAGGGCCTCCTCGAGGTCGAGGCTCACCGACTTTTCGGCCAGGATGTCTGTCTTGAAGTTGCGCAGCGACTCGATGATGTTGCTGGGCAGCAGATCGATCCGAGCCGGTATCTCGGCCAGGTGTTTGATGGCCTTGATGATCAGGCTCGATGCCGCGTGCATCATGGGAGAGTTGCTGCCCGTAATGATGGCCCCGTCTTTGAGCTGAATCGCGGCACCGCAGTAGATGCCCTCGTTCCCCTTTGTCTCGTCGCTCATGGCGTCCTGGGCCGCCTTTCTGGCGGGGTGGACAACGCTACGGTTCTCGGGAGTGATGCGGAACTCCTTGAGAAGTAGCTCGACCCGCTGCACGGTTTCCTTGTCGGTAAAGCCCATGGCATATTCGCACTGGTAGCGGAAGTAGCGGCGGATCACCTCCTGGCGGGATGCCTCCCTGACCACCTCGTCGTCTGTGATGGCGAACCCGGCACGGTTCACGCCCATGTCGGTGGGCGACTTGTAAAACGAATCGCACCCCGTGATCTTCTCCAGTATGCGCCTGAGCACCGGGAACACCTCGACGTCGCGGTTATAGTTCACCACCGTGGTACCATATGCCTCCAGATGGAAGGGGTCGATGATGTTGAAGTCGCGTATATCCGCGGTGGCGGCCTCGTAGGCGATGTTGGCCGGGTGCTTCAGGGAGATGTTCCAGATGGGGAAGGTCTCGAACTTCGCATAACCCGAGCGGATATTCCTGCGATAATCGTGATAGAGTTGGGAGAGGCTGGTAGCGAGCTTGCCGCTTCCAGGGCCCGGTCCGGTCACAATCACCAAGGGCCTGGTCGTCTCGATATAGTCGTTCGCGCCATATCCCTCGTCGCTCACGATGACATCGACATCCGTGGGGTATCCCTTGGTGAACCGATGCGTGTATACCCTGATGTCACGCCTCTCCAGCTTGTTCTTGAACTGGACAGCTGCGGGCTGGCCCTCGAAGCGCGTGATCACCACGCCCAGCACATTGATGCCCCATTCCTTGAGGTCGTCGATGAGCTTCATGGCATCTGAGTCATAGGTGATGCCGAAGTCCGCTCTGATCTTCTTGCGCTCGATGTCTCCCGCGTAGATGCACAACAGGAGATCTGCCTTGTCCTTGAGTTCCCGGAGCAGCCTCATCTTCACGTTCGGGTCGTACCCGGGCAGCACGCGTGCCGCGTGGTAGTCGTACATCAGCTTTCCGCCGAATTCCAGATAGAGCTTGTTGTTGAAGCGCTCCACGCGCTCGAGAATTTCCTGTGCCTGCTCCCTGATATACTTCTCGTTGTCGAACCCGATCGCTCCGGCCATAATTCTCCTTATCCGTATGAGTGCTGTAGTTTTTAAGATGGTGCCGGTCAATGCATCTGGCCGTATGCCCGGCCATGGGATGCAGCTCTTTTCCCGGCTGCTCACGTGCCCCTTATATACGATTGTCCCCGCAAGAACAATAATCTTTCCCGGTTGAGACGGAGAAACCCCTCTCGCGCCGGTGGCCGTTTGAATTTGCCCTTATGGGTTTACATAATGAAAATCAGAGGCCCATGGTGAGTCCTTTCTGGCTGGATAAAGCCCTTACGGCTCTCGGGGCCGGTGTAGGTAATCTACAGCGGCATACCGGGCAAAGGAGAAAGAGAATTGGAAGCGGATTTCGAATCGACCGGAGGGGCCGTGCTGATCAGGCGATTGCCTGGAATACTGCACCTCGCGCTCAACCGGCCCGAAGCCATCAACAGCCTCACCCTCGACATGGTGCGAATGATGACCCATGAACTGGAAACCGCGCGCGATGACACGGACGTGAAGCTCGTTCTTCTGAGCGGCCGGGGGGAAAGGGGGTTCTGTGCCGGCGGCGACATCAAGATCATGGCACGGGCCGCCGAGGAGAACGACATACGGCCTGCCATGCAGTTTCTGATGGAGGAAAACGATCTCGACCTGTCCGTTCACCTCTACCCCAAGCCGGTGGTCGTGCTTGCCCACGGCATCACCATGGGTGGCGGGCTCGGGATCGCTGCTGGCGCGGATATCGTGGCCGCTACAGAGACCACGCTCATGGCCATGCCCGAGACGCGCATCGGGTTCTTCCCGGATGTCGGCTCCACGGGCTGGTTGTTCGAAAAATGCGGCAGAGGGTATCCCGAGTTTCTCGGTCTGACCGGATACGAGCTCAAGGGCTCTCAGTGTGTTCGCGTGGGGCTGGCAGGCTGCCTCATCCCCACGCCGGGGATCCCCGGGGCGATCGAGGCCATGAGCAGCCATGCGCCTGAGCTGTCATCCGATCGGCCAACCGCCTCGGCCCGTATCCGGGAGATCCTCGAGCCCTTCACGCTGAAGGATATCCCTTCAGACCCGGAGATGGACCAGTGGGTCGAAGAGTATTTTGCAGGCAAGCCATCGGTGACCGGCATCCTGGATGAGCTCAAGGACTGCGTCACGCAGGACGACCTGTGCGAAGGGGTTTTCGAGAGGCTCTCGGAGCGCTCTCCCATCGCGGTGGCAGTAACCCTCCAGTGTCTCCGCCGCGATGAGGGCAGAGACCTTCGGGAGGTCTATCAATCGGATCTCAAGGTTGCCCGTTATCTCATGGAGCAGCACGACTTCAAGGAAGGGGTCAGGGCCCGGCTCATCGACCGGGACAATCGCCCGCAGTGGGACCCGGACACCTTTGAGAAGGCCGCGGCCATGCTGCGCGCCACTCCCTTCGAGGAGTAGTCCACGGGATTTCCTTGGAAAAAACAGGTTGATTCTTCCGGTTGCGTGCTGATATCAACCGTGGACGAGATGAAGATAAGCGATAAGGAGTTCGAGCGGATCGTAGGCAGGTCGCTCGACCGGATCCCCGATGAGCTCATGTTTCACGTCAGAAACGTGGCCATCCGGGTGGAAGACCGGCCGTCCCCGGACCTGCTCGAGGAAATGGGCATGCCCGAAGACGACCTCCTGCTCGGCGTGTACACCGGCGAGGCCCTTCCCGACCGCCTTCTTACCTTCCCCTCGTTCTACCCGGACACCATCATCCTCTTCAAGGAGCCCCTCATGGAGGTCTGCAGGGATATCGAAGAGCTGGAGGAAGAGATCGAGATCACGGTCGTCCACGAGATCGCCCACTACTTCGGGATCAGCGAGGATAGACTTGCAGAGCTGGGGTACGGGTAATCTCACGCCCCTTTTGTCCTGAAACGGATGCATGTTCCCGCAGACACATGAAATAACCGTTGCCCTTCTCCCCCTGCGGCTGGTATCTTTCCTGCCTGTTGTCTTGCCGCCAGAGACAAACACACCACACGAAGGGGCAATAGAGCATGAACCGAGGGGTCCTGTACGCCGCCGCAGCCTTTGTGCTGTGGGGCCTTCTGCCGGTATACTGGAAATGGCTCCAGAACTCCCCGGCCTCCATGGTACTCTGCCACCGGATCATCTGGTCGTTCTTCATGCTGGCCTTCGTCGTCGCGGTCACGGGACAGTGGAACAGGTTTCGACGGGACTTCTTCAGTGCGCGGGTGATGCGTGCGTACACCGTGGCAGGCGCTCTGATCTCGATCAACTGGCTCACCTATATCTGGGCCGTGGGCGCCGGGTTTATCCTGGAAACCAGCCTGGGTTACTTCATCAACCCCCTGCTCAGCGTTCTGATGGGGGTCGTGGTTCTGCACGAGCGGCTCCGTACCGGCCAGTGGGCCGCCATTGCCCTTGCGGCCGCGGGCGTATGCTACCTCTGGGTCGCCCATGGGTCCCTGCCCTGGATTGCGCTCGTCCTCGCGGTCACCTTCAGTCTCTACGGCCTGGTCAAGAAAATCGCTCCTCTGGGCTCTCTCCAGGGGCTCACCGTTGAGACCGCGGTGCTGCTCCTGCCGGCGCTGGCCTTTCTGGTATATTCCGGACAGGCAGGCCGGGGGGCGTTTCTGCATACCGGGGCCCTCACCGGTGTCCTGCTCGTCGGGACAGGGCTCGTCACCGTGGTCCCCATGCTTCTCTTCGCATCGGCGGCCAGGCGGATCGATCTCTCGGTCCTGGGCATCATGCAGTACATCGCACCCACGATGCAGTTCGTTCTGGGGGTGTTCGTCTATCACGAGCCGTTCACCCGCGAGAGATTCACCGGGTTCGTCATCGTATGGTCGGCCCTGGGAATCTATGCGGCTGAAGGCTATATCAACCGCAGGTCACGGTCCATTCCCGTCGCACCAAACGAGGCGTGAAGGTCCGTAGTCACTGCTTCAGCGGTTCATAGGGCAGCTTGGGTTCCTGTGGCGAGAACAAACCGAGGAACCTCGCAAACTGCAAAGCATTGCCCTGTTCATAGTCGAAACCGGCCAGCGTGATCACGGGGTTGCGGATCCGGGCGAGCATTTCCTTGAACGCCCCCGCATCCGCCGTGACCTGGATATCCAGATCCATGCCGTCGAGGGTCCGGGGCTCGCACTGCCTGATCTCCGCGACCCCCCTGCGCACGTGGATGAGATAGGCGGTTTTCTCGTCCTCAAACCTCATGCCCACCCGCTTGTCTACATGGGCACTCGCCTCTGGGTCGAGGTTCACCGCCAGGAGCTCGAAAAAGCCTTCGAGCGGAAACCGGCGCACCTGCTCGGGCTTCTGTCCGGCATCGGCCAGGGCCACGAAACCGTCGCGGATCTCCAGGGCCTCGGTCAGGTAGTAGTGTCTGGCATTGGGATTCTCTTCACGCTCGCCCAGGGCGATGAGCGCCCTGACCCGGATATCTTCTGCCTCAGTGTTGTCTGGGTTCAGGCGCACCAGGTGGCCGGAGAGCTCGAGGGCAGCCTGATACTCGCCGTTATCCAGTGCCTGCTGCGCGTGCGCCTGCAAAGCCTCTTCGCTCCCGGCCAGACGCACCAGCAGGCGTGCCTTCTCGGTCCGGGTAAGGGGGTTGAGGTGTTCGGAGTCGCCGTCGAACCACCCGAGCTCGCCGGCGAACACGGAGCGGACCGACCACGCTACCGTACCGTAGAAGGGCTGAAGATAAGGGGCTTCCGCCAGGTGAGGGGGCAGCTTGATGTGTTCGGCGAGTTCGTCAGGGGTCATGCCCTGGTTGATGCCTCGGATGGCCTGGTCGTGCACGAACTGGATCGCGTCGCGATAATCCCTGAGCACAGTCTCGATCCTTTCCTGCCCGATTACGGGTCTGCTGTGGCCCGGAACCAGGTACTCCGGACGCCTGTCGCGGATCCTGTCGATGCTGCGGTACCACTGCTGCAGGCTGCGGTAGGGCGTGCCCCGGATCGTGTACAGGTTCGGAAAGGCCCAGTAGAAGTTGTCGCCGCACAGGAGCACCCGCTCGCGCGGCAGCCACACGAAGATCTGGTCGTCGGTCTCCCCCGGGGCGTGGACCAGCTCGAACTCGATCCCGGCTACCGTGTCGGTGAGCGTATCGGAAAAGGTCCGGGTGGGCGGAAGGTAGCCGATGGTGCTGTCGCTATCGTACCGGAGAAAGGGGCCGATCCCGCAGTTGACGATCCCTTCGCCGTCGAGAAAGCTGCCGAACATACGCATGCCCCGCATGTCGGTCACCGTGCGCATCTTGCTCACGATCCGCTCGACGAGACGGGCGGTGGTCTCGTGGGCATACACCGGTACGCCGCCCTCAGGCGCGAACACCTCGGCACCGAGGATGTGGTCGACATGGTTGTGGGTATAGATGATGGCCCTGACGGGCTTGTCCGATATCTTTCTGAACTCGGAAAGCACCTCGGACGCTGCCTCGCACGACTCCATGGTATCCACGATGATAAGGCCGTCGTCGCCCTCGATCATGATGGAATTCGCCAGCCCGTAGCCGATGGCTGCATAAACGTTGTCCGACACCTTTTCCACACCCTTGCGAAAGATTTCCGAGTGCGCCTTCAGGGAAGGCCGCGCGCCGAGGCCTCCCAGGCTTCCGTCCTCTTCCGCCTGCCTGTGGGTGCAGGCAGTTCCGAGCAGAAAAACCATCATGGCCAAAGGCAGGATGATATTCCTCTTCATAAATTCCTCCTCCTGATCAATGGTGTAAACCTTCAACGACAAGCCCTTCGGCCCTTTCCCGTATCAGGTATCAACGGAAATCAGACCCCATCTTTCCAAGTCCTCCTAAGCGAACACGAACGAGTATTGGAAGAAAAAACAAATGTTATGTGTTATAGTAATCGCCAGAGGGCGTGCTGTCTATCGAAACGTTTCAAAGACATGCCGGCCGGTTCGGCGAACTCTTCCGGACCATGGCCCCGCTCCAAGGCTCCGGCGTTTTCCATGACCTGTGCATCCATGCGCCGGGTATGCGCATCTATAATGGGCAGTGAGAGCGATTCTCTGTTTCGGTATGATCCTGTCACGCCAATAAACCGGGGGTAAACCCATGAACAACTTCAAGACCTTATTTCTGATGCTGGTAATGACACTGATCCTGATCGGCATCGGGAACATCCTGGGCGGCACACAGGGGATGATCATTGCCTTTGTGCTGGCCGCGGTCATGAACTTTGCATCGTACTGGTTCTCGGACAGGATCGTTCTCTCCATGTACCATGCGAAAAAGATCGAAGAGCAGGATATGCCCGAGCTCTACTCCACGGTCAGGAATCTCACCCGCCAGGCGTCGCTACCCATGCCCGGGCTGTATTTCATCGACACGCCCATGCCCAATGCATTTGCCACGGGCCGCAACCCGGACCACGCAGCCGTTGCCGTGACCAGTGGGATCGTGGACCTGCTCGATTCTCGCGAGCTGAGCGGGGTGATCGCGCACGAGCTTTCCCACGTGAAGAACCGGGACATACTGATATCGACCATCGCCGCTACCTTTGCAGGGGCCGTGTTCATCCTGGCGAGGATGGCGCAGTTTGCCGCCATATTCGGAGGGGGCCGGGACGGCCGTGACAGCAGGGGCGGTGTCTTCGGGCTGCTGGCAGTCGCGATCATCGCCCCGATCGCGGCGATGATCGTGCGGATGGCGATCTCGCGCTCGCGTGAATATCAGGCGGACGCGAGCGGCGCCGGCATCTCGGGCGACCCGCTCTCGCTGGCCAGCGCGCTGCGGAAACTCGAGTCCGGAGTACAGCGCAGTCGCGCAGAGGTCAATCCCAGCACGGCCCACCTGTTTATCGTGAATCCCTTGAGGGGCAATTCCCTCCTTGCCCTGTTCTCGACCCACCCGCCCATGGAGGACCGGATCAGGCGCCTGGAGAATATGGCGCGCGGTCCTATCACGTGACCCGAGCACCTTATCTGCACACAGGCTCAGACCCCGGCTCCAGATTCGCGAGGTATTCAGCGACCGCAGCGATGTCCTGCCCGGCGACATCCGCCCCCCGGGACACCATCTCGGTGACGGTCCGTGTCCATTCCTCGCGATCTTTCTCGCCCAGGTTGTCGCAGATCCGCCGGGTGCTGTGGCACGCGGTACACGCGGTCATGACAGTGGCCTGTGGGTCACCCTGTTGCCGGGCCTCGACGTCACCGAGGACGAGAACACTGGCTGAAAGGATGATGATCGCAACAGCGACGACAGGCTGAAAAAGAACGGTCTGCTTCAATGCGCCTCCCTTTCTTACTTTTGTCGGCCTTGGGGTGTGCGGGTCATACGGTATCCGGCTCACACATCTCTCCGTATGATCAGCGCCACGGCCTCGCCCCCGCCCAGGCACAGGGAGGCGAGCCCGATCCTGCTGTCCCTTCGCATCATCTCGTAGACCAGCGTGGTGAGCACCCGTGCCCCGCTCGCGCCGATGGGATGGCCCAGCGCGATTGCCCCTCCGTTGACGTTGACCTTTTCCATGTCGAGACCCAGCTCCCTGATGACCGTGACCGTGGAGCCGGCAAAGGCCTCGTTGATCTCGAAGAGATCGACGTCCTCGATATTGATGCCCTCTTTCTTCAGGACCTTGGGTATGGCGAGCGTGGGTGCCACGAGAATGAACTTCATGTCGATGCCCGCGCTCGCCTGCGATCTGATTACGGCCAGCTCGGGGCAGCCAAGCTCTTTCGCCTTTTCGCGGGCCATGACCACCGTGGCGGATGCACCGTCCGCTATCCCCGATGCGTTGCCCGCAGTGGTCTTGCCCCCCGCCTTGAACACGGGCTTCAGCTTCGACAGCGCCTCCATGCTCGTCTCCCGTGGGTGCTCGTCCGTGTCGAAGAGCTTATGTCCGCCCTTTTTATGCGGGACCTCGACCGGCACGATTTCTTCCCGGAACTGCCCTTCCCTGATCGCGTTCAGGGCCCTTTCATGGCTTCTCAGGGCATAGAGGTCCTGATCTTCCCGGCTCACACGGTACCGGTCGATGACCAGTTCATTGGAGGCCCCCATGTGGAAATCGTTCACGATGTCCCACAGGCCGTCGTGCATCATGTGGTCGTTGATCGTACCCGGCCCCATGCGGTAGCCGAAACGGGCCTTGTCGAGATAGTACGGCGCCTTGCTCATGCTCTCCATGCCGCCGGCCACGATGATATCGGCGTCGCCCAGGGCAATGGCCTGGGCGGCGAGCATGACCGCCTTGAGCCCGGAGCCGCATACCTTGTTTACGGTAAGACACTGTACCTCCCAGGGCATGCCTGCCTGGACGGCTGCCTGCCGGGCCGGGTTCTGTCCCAGACCGCAGGGAAGGACAATGCCCATGATGACCTCGTCGACGTCTTCCTTTCTGATTCCGGAGCGGCTGATCGCGCTTTCTATGACAATGGCGCCCAGCCTGTTTGCATCAACACCGGTAAGGCCGCCGTTGAACCCGCCGATGGGCGTCCTTACCGCGCTGGTCAAAACGACTTCTCTCATGATTTCCTCCTGGATTGTTCGATCACGGATCGCCTTGTCCACAGTCTGCTCCAGATTGCATCAAAACCGTATTGAAGCCGCCCAGCCGCGAAATGGGGAGTTCCCCTGAAGGTTACTCCATGCTGCAAGCGGTATACGACTATCCTACCGTATTATAATGGCTTCGATCCGAATTATGTACATAGGGAAGTCTCGCGGCTTTCCGGGAATATTCTGGAAGGGAACGCTTCTGAGTCAAATACGGGAGGATGGTTCACATGGTGCATATCCGCGCATACCGGAAAAAATGAGAAAAAATTCCGAACCCAGAACTCATACAAGGGGAACGCAAGGCACTTCGGCGCGCAAAAAAGCCCCGATTCACGCAGGCGGTTTCATCTGCAATGAATCGGGGCTCCCTTTCATGACGATTGATTTCTCGCGGGTTCTTATCTTAAGCCTTCAGCCTTTTCCCGATACCGGCAAGGCCTGCCAGGCCGGTGCCCAGAAGCAGCATAGTGGCCGGTTCCGGTACGGGTGCGGGCGTGGTCCCCGGATCGGTTCCTCCGGAATCCGCGATCCAGTTCGCCACGTTCGTGGCAAACACGCCGTTGAACTCGGTGTTCCAGTATGAATCGGAGAATGCATTGACGTCAAGGACGGTCAGCACGTTATCACCCCACAGCGTGGCGAAGTTGTTTGCATAGAGGGCTGTTCCACCCGATGTCACGGAGCCGTAGCCCGGGGTATAGACAGAGGATGCACCGAGCGTTGCCTCGTGGTAGAGTACGCTTTCGGTACTGCCGTAGTCGGAAACATCTATGCATGTTCCGCCCACGATACTCATGATCTGGTCGTTCATGTCGCCGTTGTTCCAGTCGCTGAACATGACGACGCGCCTGCCGGTTTCGATGAATGCGGCGATATTGTCGATTTCCGTCTGGGAGAGCGGGGGAGGATCGATCGCGGGATAGTACCAGGGATGGCGCATTTCGAGCCAGAGGGCGTCATAGGCCAGCATCACGTCCAGATCGTCGAATCTGTCGACCGTAGAGAAGTTTCCCTGGGTTGCCGAGTCCAGGGCGGCGGTCATATTCCCCCACGAACTCCCGCCGTAGTAATAGCCGTAATAATGCTGGTTCGTTCCCAACACCGAGAGGGCCGAAGCATTCCCGACAACGCCCAACACCACGAATATCACGCACAAAACTATAAAAAACCTCTGCATCGTGTACCTCCATAAAATTTTTTATCTGTGGAGCAGCGGTACTTTCCGGGAAAACAGACGGTCGCGGTGCACGCCCGGAACGGCATTTCCACGCCGCTCGCAGGGATAGCAAAGAAGATGCCATGCGTTTAACATACAGTTATCATTAATCATTTAATATAGCCAATAGGGCTTCACCGATAAAATTGTAAATAACATCGACATGATATGGCGGGAATTGCGTGCAATGATCTATAGCTTTGTTATTATCTTACTGATTTAATTAACAAAATGTGATCCTTTAAGTGTTGGATCCCTTTACAGGTTCACGATCGTGAGCGAAAAACGGATCAGGATGCGTGAAAAAGGGTTTCCGGTGACTCGGGAGGTGCGATGCACGAGGCTTGGCGTGCGGCTTGTGCGTAATCCTCCGGCACGCGGGCTGTAATGACCGGAGAATATTTTCTCCCGGTCGATCCGAAAAAAATGATCATCGGTGTTGCCTGACAGAAACATTTCGCGTATAAATTCCCCTTCCGTAATTCTTTTAAAAAAAACGAGGGAGGAGACAATTACTCGTGGCAGAACACGATCTGGTTTACCGAGGAAAATCGAAGGATGTGTACAATATCACTCAAGGGCCACATGCCGGCAAATATCGATTAGTCTTTACCGACAGGGCCACCGGCTACATGGAGAACGGCAAGGCCGTCTTCGACCCCGGCTATGACGCCGTTGTCGGTGAGATTGCCGGAAAGGGCGCTATCGCCTGCAGGTTTGCCACGCACTTCTTCAGACTGCTCAAGGATAAGGGTGTTCCCTCGCACTACATCGATACGATCAAGGAAAACGAGATGATCGTGGAGCCCGCAATCCCGCTCAGCATGCCTGCGGACTCGCCGGAGTTTCCCGGGTCGGAACCGCTGCTGAACCTCGAGTTCACCTGGCGAAACAACGCGACCGGGAGCTTCTGGAGGAGATATCCCTTCGTGAGGCCCGGCAAGAATCTTCACCGGGTGGTCGAGGCATGGACCAAGGGAGACAGCGATATCCTCATCACGTTCGAGGCCCTGGAAGAGACGGGCGCGTTGACCGGAGACGAGATCGCCCGGAGTATCGAGCTCGTAAAGGATGTCGCGGAAATTGTCTCCGAGGAATTCACCTCGAAAAATCTCCATGTCATCGATGGAAAGTTCGAGCTGGGGAGACTGAAATACGGCGACGACAAGATCGTGCTCATCGACGAGATATCCCCGGACGTGTTGCGGGTGTGCAACGGGTATTCCCCTGACGGGAGCGGCAACTGCACGGCTTACGACACATGCACGGTAACGAACTTCTCCGGCGGCAAGAGGACCATCAAAAACAGAAAACAGGTCCCTGCCTCCGATTTCGTGAGCATCTTTCTCTAAGAGAGCGTTCCATCCGGGTGGCGCAACCGGCACGAAGAAGGCAGGGGTCCCGCCCTGCCTTCCTGACTCGCCCTTAGGGTTCGATACCCTCTCAGCTTGCTGTGAGTGGTCTTGTTGCCCTTTCAGTGCTTTGATACCACGTTGCTTGCGCAAAAGGGTTTCACCATTGATCGCCCTGCATTACGAAAAGCACACAGAGAGGCGCCCCGAGGCGAAGCTACTCCTTGAGCTCTGGCAGCAGGACCGTGAAGGTGGTGCCTTTCCCGGGCTCGCTGTCCACGCTTACCGCACCGTCGAGATCCTTGACGATTCCCTGTACCACGGAGAGACCTAGACCTCGGCCTTCGCCCTTCTTCTTGGTGGTGAAAAATGGCTCGAATATGTGCTTCAGGGTTTCTTCGTCCATACCCATGCCGGTGTCGCGCACCTCGATGCGGACATACCGGCCAGGCGCTACATCAGGCGATATCCTCGGAACCGACTCGGCATCCAGATCGTCTCGTGCGAGCCTCACCTCCATGGTGCCGCCGGTTTTCTGCATCGAGGAGCCCGCGTTGCTGCCGAGGTTGATCAGCACCTGTTTGATCTGGACAGGGTCTGCCAACACCCGCGCGCTCTTGACCTCCACCGCGCGCCGGATCTCGATGGTGCTGGGAAGCGACGCCCTCAGGAAATTCACGGCCTCCCGGAACGTGGGCACCACGTCCGTGGGCATCTTTGCCGGCGGGGTCCTGCGGCCGAAGATGAGGAGGTTTCTCACCAAATCGATTCCCTGGTAGGTTGCCTGCAGCATCTCCTCCAGGATGGGGTAGGACGGGTTCTCCTCTCCGATGTCCTGCATAAGCACCTCGGTATCGATGAGGATCGGGGTGAAGGCGTTCTTGAGGTTCTGCGCTATCCCGCCCGCAAGGTTGCCGATGGCCTCCATCTTCTGGACCTGGAGGAGCTGGTGCTGAAGCCTCACCTCATCGGTCACGTCGCGTGCCAGCAGGATGTAGTTGATGATCCGGCCCTGCTCGTCATAGACAGGTGACACGGCGAGATCCACCTCGATGGTTTCTCCCGTCGCCCTTTTTCTCCTCCGGCGGCCTGTCCATTTCTTTCCTTCCTCCTCTACCCTGCCCACGGTTTCCCGGTGCGAATCATTGGGGAAAAAGTCGGTAAGGTCCTGGATTGACCGGCCGATCAGCTCCTGTTTTTCCATATCGCTCAGGAACTCGAAGGCAGGATCGACATACTCGACATCCCATCGGGAATTGAAGATCACCACCCCCTCATCCGCCTGTTCAATGGCGCTTGCCAGGCGTATCAGCTTCTTCTCCATCTGGATGCGTTCGCTGATGTCGATCCCGATGCCGATCTGCGAGCCCTCCGAGAGAAAAACATTCGCCCAGGAACTCTGAAGGATCTTGCCCGATCGGGTTGTGAGCTCGAGATCCTTCCACCCGGGCCTGGCCTTCATCATGAATTCCCACACCTCTTTCCGGTATACCGGGTCCGGGAACATGGCGGCCATGAGATTCATGTGTCTGGCCTCTCCCAGCGACCACCCGGCCAGTTGTTCGAATGCCTTGTTCACCAGTCTTACCGCGCCGGAGGAGTCGAAGAAGACCAGCATGACGGGAATGTTGTCGATGATGGTCACCAGGAGCTCTTTCTGCTCTTCCAGCATCCGGCTCGTCCGCCTCAGATTCTTTGTGCGCTCCTGCACCCGCTGTTCGAGTTCCTGTTTGGTCCGGGTGAGATCTTCCCTGGCGTTCTTCAGCTCGGTGATATCCTCGAAGAATACGATCGACCCTTCCCCTGCGGGCACGCAGCGGAACGAGAGCCAGATATTCTCCGGGGCGGGATAATTCGCATCGAAGCTCGTGGCCGTTCCGCGTGCCACGGCCCTGTCCATCTCACGGTAAAAACGCCTGGCCACGGGTGCAGGAAAAATCTCGCGGAAGAATTTCCCCTCTATCTCTTCCCGCGGCCGGTGCAGCAGTTCGGACGCAAAGGGGTTTGCGTAGGTTATGCGCGCGGACGGGTCCATCTGCAGGGCTCCCATGTTGAGCCTGTGGAAGAGCGTCCTCACCCCTGGTGCATCTGCGGTCTTTTCCGTCCCGTCCTGCATGGGTCGTTTTCTCCTGACCTGAAACGCCGGCTCATCCGTTATCCTTTCAAGCGGCCTCCCTGAAAAGTTATATCAAGGCACGCCCCTTTTACGGCTCCCCCGGCAGGCAGGCTCCCGATGATCGGCGGCCGGCAAACCGCGGGAATAGTAAAATACGCGATACCATTATAGTATAGGGCACCCCGCGCCCATGTTCTATGGGCTCCATCCCGCAAACGGCGAATCCCTCGATGCCCGTGCTCGGGAGATGTGCTCTTTCGTGGAGCTTGAGCGAGAGTCGTTTGCCGGTATTATAAATCTCGGGGCAGGAAAATAAGGCTTCGCGTCATTTCCGCGTGCCGTACAAAGACGCGTCCGGCAATGATGCCGATGAAGCTCCGTTAGAAACCCCGGGCCAGGACCATGCTTGAGGACCGAATCATTCAACGGATTATCGAAACCTGGGAGCTGGACCAGGCTCACCCTCTGCACGAGAAGATCCGGTCCCCTCTTCCTCCCTTTCATCTCCTGAAGGAGGTCGTCGAGATCGCCTATCTGGCCAGTCTCGAGCGGGAGGAAGGACGGCCGATCCGTTTTGCGCTCGTCATAGTCGGGCCTTCCACCGACAGGGACGCGATGGCTGCGAAGCGGGAGTCGGAATATCTGTTTCACCTGAAGAACCGGTTGCCGCTTTCCGTGGACTCCATCACCAAGTTCGCCCCGGCCCTCGATCCCGCCATCAGCGCAATGGCGGTCGGTCCTACCGGCGAGGATGAGGATATGAGTATCTGGGGCGTCTTCACCTTCTCTCCCACCGAGCACCCGTTCAGCGAGATACCCGTATGGGTGTACGGCGAGCTGGGGTACCGGCCCGATTATTTCACGGTATATGCAAACGATGCAGGATCTCTCGTGATCTCGCGGCATCACATCCAGATCGGCCGAATCCTCAACGGCGATTTCGTGCCGGCCACCCCGTCGCCGTTCACGGTCAGGTCGCTGGGCCGCCATCTCATGGACTCCATCCGGGACCAGCCGCTGTACAAGACCTACGGGGCCGCCTACTGGCGTATCTATCGGGACGTCATCGAGATGCTTCTCTCCGAGGCTGCGGCACGGGGTCACGGATCCATCTTCATATTTCTTCCCGCTGAGAACCGGCAGGAGAAGTACTATCTCCCACGGTTTCACTTTCAGGAACAGGTAGGCATCCAGCCACTGCTCGGTCAGCTCCTCCAGAACGACCTCGACGTGCCCACCAGCATTGCTGTCAGAAAGACGGTCGCTGAAAGAATCCGGTTTCTCTCCCAGCTCGGCGTCATCGACGGCGCGGTGATTCTCTCTACCGAACTCGATCTGATCTGCTTTGGGGCAATGCTCATCGCGCCTGCATGGAAGGGCTCTGTTATCACCGGGCCGGACGGCTTCGGCGAGGGAGGCGGAGATCCGCTGAATACCGGGAGACTGGGAACGCGCCACAACTCCGGGATCGCCTTTGCCGGTGCCTACGAGGGGAGCATTGTTTTCGTGATCTCGCAGGACGGCCCGGTGCGGGTATTCATGCGCGCCGGAGACAGGACCCTTCTCTACTGGCCCGACTGCTGCAGTGTATCCATGACCTTGTAGACGGCAAGGGTATCTCATTTCGCTCGCTTGCGGACAAAACAGTGCCCGTGGGGACGTCGGCACGTCTCGTTGGCCATTGACTTGCCAAGAAAAAACTGGATTAATACTGATCCATGCACCGTCTGTACCCTGTTGATGAATATCCGCCGTTGAAGAGGAGGAGAAAGCGCCCCTTTGTGCGCCTGCGGTACCCCCTCTTCCTCGCCTTGGTGATCGCGGCGTGGTTTTTTCTGCCTGAGCACAGCGATGGAACGGGCGGGACATCACAGGGCGACGTCTCCGCTGTCGATGGATCGTCCGCTGATACGCACATGCCCGGGCAGTCCGCCCGGGGCCCGATTACCCGCGAGGATCTCGTCTGCATCGATCAGGATACCATAACCCGGCACAACCTCACCATTGACTGGGATCTTCAGCAGTTCATCGCCGGGAAGGCGTCACAGTACAAGCTCTACTATGGTGCCATGGTGGTGATGGACGCCGGCAGCGGTGATATCCTGGCGCTTTACGGCCAGGGTCTCGGAGGCGGCCAGGACTGCAGCCTCGGCCTCGACCCGGACCTGGGTGCGAGCATCTTCAAGCTGGTGACCGCGGTTGCAGCGCTGGAGCAGGCCGGGTTCACCGCTGAGAGCTTGTTTTCCTATAACGGAAGCGCCTATACCCTCTACAAAAGGCAACTCACCGACAGGCGCAACAGATGGACAGAAGACATCTCCCTTGCCGATGCCTTTGCCCGGTCCAACAACGTGGTCTTCGGCAAGCTCGGGTGCATGCACCTTGGCCAGCAGCCTCTCGTGCTCACCGCGGAGAAGATGGGCTTCGGGAAGTCGCCCCTGCGGGAGATCGCCATCACCCCGAGCGAAAACTATCTGCCTCAGGACGAGTACGGCGTTGCCGAGCTCGCCTGCGGGTTCAACCGGCACACCCGCATATCGCCGCTCCACGCCGCCCAGATGGTGACGGCCGTGCTGAACGACGGCTTCATGCTCGCCCCCAAGCTCGTGCGCGATCAGGGCGTGGAAAAGACCCGTGCCATGCAGGGGGAGACTGCGCGCGTCCTGCACGACATGATGGAGCGAACGGTCAAAAGAGGCACGGTCTCCAAGACCTTCCGCGGAAGCTCTTCCGACAGGGTGCTGAAGCATCTCGTGATCGGAGGGAAGAGCGGAAGCATCAACGGCAGCGACCCTGAAGGCAGGCGAAACTGGTTCGCAGGCTATGCCCGGCACAAAGAGACCGGAGAGGGGATCACTATCGGGTGCCTGCTCATCCTCAACGACCGTTTCTGGATCGAGGCCGATACCCTCTCCCGGCTCGTGATCAGGCGCTATTTTTCACGGCGCAACGCCGAAAACCGTACGGCGCAGGCAGGCGGGATGTCCGGCAGGTCATTCGATTGACAGGCTGATCCGGTACACGTGACAGTCGAGCTCCTGAGTCATGCCGCAGCCGAGCTTCTCGAAGGCCTTGAGCATCTGTCTGTTATCCTCCCACACATAGGCCCGCATATGGCTGAAGCCCATGTCGCGGCCGACCGAGATCATGCGTTTGAGCAGGAAGGTGCCGATCCCCCTGTTCTGCCACGAAGGGTCCACCATGGCGGCGAATTCGCAGACCTTTCTCGCGCCCTTGCTCTCTTCGGACGCGATATGGGCAACGGCCACGATATCGTCCTGCCTTCCCTGCCCGTTCTGAATCACGAGCGCCATGGAGCTGGTGTAGTCAACGGTCACCAGGTCCTGGGCCTGCTTGTGGTGCAGGGACGAGACGTGCATCAGGAATCGGTGAAACCGGTCGTCCCTGCTCATGGCGTAGAACAGGTTCTGCACCGCGCGTTCATCCGTGATCTTGACGGGCCTGACGAGCAGGTTTTTATCCCCGAACCGGCACATACGCTCGTAGGAGCCGGGGTAGTCGACCCCCTCTGGAGGGAGAACCTGGTCCTCGTAGACATAATTCATGCGCTTGGCCTCGTCCAGGAGCCACTGCCTGAAACTGGGGTGTGCTATGGTGATCAACGCGAGTGCCCGCTCCCGGACCGACTTGCCGAACAGGTTGACGCTTCCGTACTCGGTGACCACGTAGTTTACGTCTGACTGGGTGGTGACGATGCCGATCTTGCGGTCGGTGAACTCGGGCACGATGCGCGAAAGGCTTCCATCCCTTGAGGTGGAGCGCAGCGCGATGATGCCCTTGCCCCCCGGGGAAAACATGGCGGTCCGGTTGAACACGGCATGGCCCAAGGCACCGAAATACCCCATCTGATCGCCCATGCCCACGCACGACTGTCCGGTGAGGTCGATCTCGATGGCGCCGTTTATCGCGGTGAACCTTTCCCGCGAGAGGATGGTGCCGGGTGAGATGATGTCAGGAAGGCTCCTCATCTCCACCATCGAGTTGCCGCCCACAAAGCCGAAAACCCGCTCGCTCCCGACGCACAGACTCGCGGTGATCCTGCTCTCCCGGTCGTCAGCGGAAGATTGGGAGATCACCCCGGAGACTGCGAGGTCCACCACGGAGTCGGTTATGATCTCCGAGTGGATGCGCAAACCCTTTTTCCCCTTCAAAAACATCAGGGCCGCATCCGGTATTCTTCCGAATCCGATCTGGATGGTGGCTCCGTCTTCGATGAGGCGGCTTATATGCTCTCCCACCAGCATCACCTCGGGGTCGGACTCCTGGAGCGGGTAGCTCACCAGGGGTTCGTCGTGCTCCACGATATGGTCCACGTCCTTGATATGGACCAGCGTATCCCCGCCGGTGACGGGCATGTACCGGTTGATCTGCGCGATAACCACGTCCGCCTTCTCGATGATCGACCTCATGATGTCCACGGTGACCCCAAGACTCATGAAACCCTTCCCGTCGGGCGGGCTGAGCTGGATCAGCGCGGTGTTGATGGTGATGTAGCCTTCCGAGAACAGCTTGAACTTGCCGAGCGACGACATGGGCAGATGATCGGCCCGGCCGTCGGCAAAGGCCGAGGTCATGTTCGGTGATATAAAGAACGACTGGATACGGAAACGCGAGCCGTATTCACCCCCGAAATCGGCGTAGGTGCTCAAGGGGAGCGAGGTATAGACCTGGATATCGCAGAGCTTCGTATTCTTAAGGATGAGATGCTTGACCAGGTGCTGGGGTTCACCGCATCCCGATTCGACGTACACGCTCGAGCCCGGAGAGACGATCTTCTCGAGATCGGAAACCGTGGTCGTCTTCTCTTCGTACTCGGTTTTCCACATTGCCGGACACTCCCCCGATATTTCCAAGTTCAGTAGATCCCGGCGCTCACGCCCGCGGCAATGGTCTGCCCCATCAGGCGGCAGGCATCGAGAACCTCGGGCGTGATCTCTCCCTTTACCACGATGGGCTCATATACCTTCTTGAACTGGTAGCCGATGCAGATACGCTCGATGTTTCTCAAGGCCCCGGACCCGTCGTTGCCCGCATTCACGAACACGGTATAGGGCTTCCGGAACACGCTGCCCCGGGCCGCTTCATAGGTGCGGTCGAAGAAGTCCTTGACCGCGCCCGAGAGGTAGCCGAAGTACTCGGGCGTTCCGATCACGATCCCGTCGCAGGCGAGAAGGTCTTCGAGGCCGGCTTCAAGCGCGTCCTTGAGGTTCGCGCCTGCCCCCTCGATGGAGTCGACGCCGTCCGCTACCGCCCTGGCCATCTTCCTGTTATTCCCCCCTTGTGAATGGTACAAAACAAGTATGGTGGTCATATCGTCACTTCCGATCGGTTTTGTGAATTTATCATCCAGTGCAACATGGTATTATCCCACATATTGTGCAGACAAATCAATGGACGGAGAAAATTCTCAGGCCTGCCCTGCAGGAAAGAGAAAGGCTTTCCCCGGGAGAGGGGTTTCCGTTATAGTGTTATAGTGGAGGTCCTTGACGGGCCTGCATATGAACGAAAAGGGGGAGGATGATACCGGAATGAAGGTGATGTTCGTCAGCGATCTCCACGGGAAGGAGGATCTCTATCACGAGATGCTTGCGTATGCCCTCCAGAGCGGCGCCCGATGCATCGTCATCGGCGGCGACCTCCTGCCCACGCGGCTCGATCACTTGTGGGAACTGCTCCACGACACCGTGGACTTCTCCCCTGCCCTCCATACCCAGCTCGATTTTATCGACAACTTCTTGGCGCCCCTTTTCGTGGATTTCACCGCCCGTCATCCCGGTGTGTCGCTTCTGTACATACCCGGGAATCATGACTGGCAACGCGCGGTGGAGCACCTGAAAACGGCCGTGCCTGCCGCGGTATACCTGCACGGCAGGACCGTGTCCGTAAGCGGGGTCACCTTTACCGGCTATGGCTGCACGAACGATTCGCCGTTCTGGGTCAAGGATTTCGTTCGCAGAGACCTGCGTGAGAGCGGCTATGTCAGGAGCCGTCATCCCATGGTGAGTACCGAGATGGGGGTCTCGCCCAGCAGGAATGGCGCCTATGCGCTTGAGAGGCCGAGCATGGAAGAGGAGCTCTCGTCAATTTCAGCCGGCAACGGCGCGGGTGACATCTGCGTGTTTCACTGTCCGCCCTTCGGCAGCGGACTCGATACCCTCTATACCGGCAAGCCGATCGGGTCGAAGGCCATCGCCAGGTTCATCGTCGAGCACAACCCCCTGGTGAGCCTGCACGGCCACATCCACGAGGCGCCCTATATGAGCGGTTTCTATCGCTGCACCGTGGGTACGACCCTGGCGGTCAATCCGGGCCGCCACCCGGGGCGACTGCACGCCGTTACGTTCGATACGGACGACCCCGCGCAGAGCATTACTCATCGCATTTTCGGCAGCGGGCCCGTGATCCGCGGCGGCTTTGCCGGGGCAATCGATCGCCGGGCACGGCTGATCAAGGGGTTCTTCATGAAAAAAGTCCTCGCTCAGTAGCCTCAGGCACCCCTCTTGCTTTTCAGTGACGGACGATGATGGTATCCTCCGCGGGCACTACCCAGCCGAAATAGCCGCCCAGAAGCGCGGTCCCCAGATGGAGCACCACGTCCGAGCCATAGAGCGGGATCAGGCCGAAGGCGGTTCTCAGGACCGGGATGATTCCCATCACGAAAAGCACGCCGAATATGATGGCGATGGCCCGGGCGAAAACCCGTGAAGACGCAAAGCTCCGGTAGGCGACAATGCCCCAGATCCCCACGCCCAGGTGTACCAGGGTGTGGAGGATGTTTACGGGGAATATGCCCAGCAGGCTTCCCTTGAGAAAATCCACGAACACGTTCGGCTCTTCGACGGGTATGGCCTGGAGCAGCGGGGGGAATAACCCCAGCACGCCTACGATCACATAGAAGATACCCAGGATCATGGCGAAGTACCGTGTAGACATTTCTTCCTCCTTCTTGTCCCGGATGAATGACTTTCCTGATAAACTTCCGACGCTTACCGACAGTCTGTTCACGCTTGACGATCTCCTGGCTGCTTTCAATTAAGAATACTTTCGTTCAGACCTCCTCTCAATGGCCGAGTGTAAGCTCAGAACAACGCTGAAATCACGCGCCCCCCGGTGTATTCCGGTGGGATCCATCGATGAGAGACGGTTTGATTCCTTGAGGTGACGATGCCGGACTCTATGTTTACTCTTGTGAGGAGGGTTGAGATGGGGACGAGCATGGGCAGTGAAGCAAAAACCGCTGTCGTGACCGGCGGCGCCCGCGGCATCGGCAGGGCCATAGCGGAGAGGCTCTTACGCGAAGGATACCGGGTGCTGATCTTCGACGTGGACCGGCAGACCGGGACCAGCACGGCCTCAGATCTCGATACGTTAGGCAGGGCCGTATTCTATCATGTGGACGTAGGCGATGAGACATCGGTCAGGACCGCCTTCGAAGGCATGGCCGGGCGCGGACACGCGCCCATCGATGCGGTGGTGAACAATGCGGGCATCCCGCAGCCCTACGGCGACCCTATCCAGAGCCTCGACATTGCGCGGTGGAATCTCTATCTGGCCGTCAATCTCACCTCGGTGGTGCTGTCGGCCAAGTATGCCCACCCCCTGTTCCGCGGGGGCAGAGGTGCGATCGTCAACATCGCCTCCACGCGGTTTCTCCAGTCGGAGCGGAACACCTTCGCCTACACGGCGTCCAAGGGGGGCATGGTCTCACTCACGCACAGCCTCGCTGTCAGCCTGGGACCGGAAATCCGGGTAAACTGTGTCAGCCCTGGATGGATCCACACCCGCGATGACCTCCTGTCCCCCGAGGATCACGCCCAGCACCCAGCAGGCAGGGTGGGAAGACCGGAAGACATCGCCTCCCTCGTCTCCTGGCTGGTCTCCGACCAGGCCGGTTTCGTCACGGGCCAGAACTTCATCGCAGACGGCGGCATGACCCGGAAAATGATCTACGCCGACTGATCCTTTTGGGGACGGGTTCACATTTCCCCCCGCCGACCCCTCTCTTCCATGAAAGATCCTTTGTTTTTCGCTATTGCACTCGCCCGGTTGCTGGAATAATGTACGGCCATGGCGCAGGCAGTGGTGGCTGTCTTCATCGTGGTGTACATCGGTATGCTGCTGGGGAGGCTCCCGCGACTTCAGCTCGATCGGACCGGAGTGGCCCTGCTGGGCGCCATCGCGCTCATCTCGGGGGGCGCCCTGAGCCTGAATCAGGCGGCAAAATCCATCGACCTCTCCACTATCACGCTGCTTTTCGCCTTCATGGTGATCTCCGCGCAATTGCGTCTGGGGGGATTCTATACCCGGACCGCGGAAGCCGTGACCTCTCTGAAAACCTCGCCTTCCCTGCTTCTGGCCGCGGTCATACTCCTCACCGGCGTGCTTTCTGCAGTGTTCATGAACGATATCGTCTGCCTTGCGCTGCCGCCGGTCCTCATCCAGACCTGCAGACACCGCGGGCTCGACCCCGTGCCCTATCTCCTGGCGGTTGCATGCGCGGCCAATGTCGGTTCCGCCGCCACCCTCATCGGAAACCCGCAAAACATCCTCATCGGCCAGACCCTGGGGCTCTCTTTCTCCGGCTATCTCCTCATGGCCGGCATCCCCTCGCTCCTGGGCCTGGCGATCGTCTGGACGGTCATCACCTGGCAGTACCGTGCGCGGTGGCACAAGGGTGAATGCGGCCCGGAGGAACTCCCCGACGATCTCCAGCCGTGGAACGGCTGGGAATCGTTCAAGGCCCTGTCCATAGCGGGACTGCTCTTCGTCGTCTTTCTTTTCACCGGCCTGCCGAGGGACATCGCGGCGCTGGCAGCGGCGGGCCTGCTCCTCATGAGCCGCAAGCTGCATTCGCGCACCATGCTGGGCCTGGTTGACTGGCAGGTGCTGGTGCTCTTCTGCGGGCTCTTCGTCGTCAACCACGCCCTCGCGCTGACCGGGGTACCCGAGCTGGTGATGAGCAAACTGCTCGGGCGGGGAATCGATCTCGCTCATCCCGGGTGGCTCTTTTCCATCACGGTCCTGCTCAGCAACGCCGTATCCAACGTGCCCGCCACCATGCTCCTGCTGCCCGTTGCGAGCCACCCCCTCGCCGGTCCGATCCTGGCGTTGAGCAGCACCTTTGCAGGCAATCTCCTCATCGTGGGCAGCATCGCGAACATCATCGTGGTGGAATCGGCGGCGACTCACGGTATCCGCATCAGCTGGCGCAATCACGCCCCTACAGGCGTCATCGTTACGGTGCTGACCCTGGCTGTCGCAGCCCTTACCCTGTGGCTCTGGCCTTTCGTATGAAAATCACCGCAGACGGGCATTAAACCCTCTTGCTGTGCCTCTACGCTGTTTTTTGACTTGACATTCCAGTCGGATATGGTAATGTTCCTGAACGAAACAGAATATTGTTCATGAAATCAGGTACAATTTGTCGATAAAAACTTAACATTTCCTACCAAGGAGTCTGAATGCAATTTACCGAGTTACCACTTGACGAACGGATTCTGCATGGAATCCGCGACGCCGGCTTCACCGAATGCACACCGGTACAGGAAGCCACCTTCAAACACAGTCTGACCGGAATCGATGTGTGCTCCCAGTCCCAGACCGGGACCGGAAAGACTGCAGCGTATCTCATCACCATCTTCAAGAACCTGCGCCACCTCAAGGGAAAGAAGGCGCTCATCATCGTTCCCACCCGGGAACTCGCCACCCAGGTGGAAAAGGAGGCAGAGCTTCTGGGAGCCCACCTCGACTACAAGGTCGCCTGCATCTACGGCGGCGTGGGGTACAAAACCCAGGAGCGGCAGCTCAAGGAGGGTGCGACGATCATCGTGGGTACCCCGGGCAGGCTCCTGGACTTTCACCAGTCCCGCAGGCTGAACTTCCGTGATGTGGGCATTGTCGTGATCGACGAGGCGGACCGCCTTTTCGACATGGGGTTCATCCCCGACCTGAGGAAGATGCTCCGGGCCATGCCCCCTGCAGACAAGCGCCAGACCATGCTCTTCAGCGCGACCTTGAGCTTCCTGGTCAAGGAACTCGCCTGGCGGTTCATGAACCAACCCGCCGAGGTCGAGATCGCCCCGGAGCACCTCACCGTGGATACGGTGACCCAGGTGCTCTATCACGTGAGCAATGAAGAGAAATTTCCCCTTCTCTTGGGAGTCCTGGCGCAGGAACAGCCGAAAAACTGCCTGATTTTCACCAACATGAAGCAGACCACGGTGGATATCGCGCGTCGGCTCACGCGGAACGGGCTGAGCTGTGAGTTCATCACCGGCGATCTCCCCCAGAAGGAGCGGCTCAAGGTGATCGAGGGCATCAAGTCGGGCAGGATCCGCCTTCTGGTGGCAACAAACGTCGCCTCCCGCGGCCTGCACGTGGACGATCTCGACCTGGTCATCAACTACGACCTGCCGGAAGACTGCGAAGACTATGTCCACCGGATCGGCAGAACCGCTCGTGCGGGCAAGCAGGGGAAGGCAGTATCACTGGCCTGCGAACGTTATGTTTATGCCCTGGAGTCCATCGAGAAATACCTCGGCATGAAAATCCCTGTGATCTGGCCGGATGAGAGCATCTATGCCGAAGACAAGAGCAGAGCGCAGAGACCCTCCAGAGGCAACCGCAAGAGGTTCCGCCCACGGGAGAAGAAGAGCGCGCATGCATCACGCTAAAACCGCGGTCCCTTTCAGCACGGTCTTACCCGGCCGGCACCTGATCTGATCCATGCACCCCGTTGACGGCAGCGGGGTGCCCGATACAACGCTTCCCAGAACCTTTCCCGCCCCTCCACCCATGCGGCTCGTCTGTCTCCTCCGTCAACATGCTGCTACACGGACACCTTTTCCCCATGATGCAGAATGACTTTCCCGGGAAGATTTTTCTGTCCTGTGCCGCCCATGACCGGGAGGTTTTATATGTCGTCCGATGCAGTCACTGTCTGACAACGATCAGGTGAGATATCCCCCAGATACTCCTGTCGATGAAGTAATCATTGGTGCAGGCCAGCATCGTGTCCCCCGTGCGGAAAGAGCCGTCAACGGTGTCGATCAGGACCATTGCATTGCCGCTCGACGTGGTGAAGATCTCCCTTCCGGAAAACAGGCACCGGTACCCGTCACAGGATACGAACAGAAATAGATCGTTGGAAGAAAACCCCTGGACATTCTTTTCAATAAAGGAACGGAGCTCATATCCTTCCACAGTCGATATGCCCTTGAACCCCTGACCGTGGCCCACCCTGACCCAGGTGGTCCGGGGCGACCTCGAAACCCCCTGAAAACTCGCGGGATATGCCTGCACCCCGTCCATGACCGTGATCGTTTCGGGCGTGCACTCATACCCTCTTCTGCGCGGGGGTAGACGTTTCTCATCCACCTCGGGCACCGAGAGAACGACGGAGGCCACGTTGTCGAGATACCTTGCCGTGTCGGCATCCCGCGGGGCTATGAGCCGGAGCCCTGCAAGGGGTCCTTTGCGCACGTTGAGGGCATAGCTTTCCGGATCTTTGGTGGGCAACAGTTCTTCCCGGTGAAATGCCAGGGTGACGGGGGAATCGTCGTCCGCCATAAGGATCTCTCCATAGCTGAATACCGCCTTCTGCCCGGAGTCCGAAACAAAGGTCACGAGGAAATCCGTAGGGAAGTTCCTGGATGAATCTTCCGGGAACGACGGGGCCACGCCTTCGAGAATATTGAACACCGGTATGCCCACATAGATGTAAGCGCCCAGAAAATCGCCCCGGGACGATAGCTCTCTCGTCCGTATCCTCGTGGTGGCGAAAGCCCGCAGGCTGGACGACGAAAAGCGGTAGGTCTGCTTCACCCTCCCGGTGACCTCGAGGCCGAAACCCCGGGGCACTGTCCGGACCGTTGCAAGCGGTGTAGCCCCCGTGACCGTTACGGCGTTATAGTAATCGTGATGGGCGGTACGGTAGACGATGAATACTGCGGCCGCCAGCGCCATGATGTAAACGAGACCGTGCCATATCTTCATTATCATTACCTTTTTATCGAATATTCTCTGACGATCGTAAAGATCACCGGATACATTCTGAATTATATATGGAATAACATATTACTATGATTTGAACAATAACGGGAATCAGCAATAGTTTTGTGCTTGATTCTGCATATAAATTAATACATACTCTCAGGCATCCCAGCCGTTGCCGGTGAAGAAAACGTTCGGGCAGCGGCAGGGAACATCCGTATTGGTCGGGTCGCTCTTTTATCTCTTATCCACCTATCCACCGGGCGTCCACGACCCATTTTCCCGGGGTATCGGGGCGCACGCCCGAGGGACTTTTCGAGGATGGAGCGGATACCCTGGACCACCCGGTCGTTTCGTGCCGGGTGCTCAAGAACGATAAGACAAAACTCCCGCTGGAGGAAACCGTGGAACCGACAACCGACTGGCTGCTTCTCTGGAGACAGATCGTTGAGGAGCACGAGAAATCACATGAAAGCAACTCAAGGCGAAAAAAGGATGTATGGAAAGGCCGCGCTGCACGCTTCGACAAAAACGTGAAGAAGCGCTGGACCAGACCTGATTCGAGCAGAAGCTTCATCCTGGGAAGGCTAAAAGCGAACCCGGGAGCCACGGTCCTGGACGTCGGTGCCGGGACCGGCGCGTGGACCTGTATCATGGCGCCCGAAGCAGGCAGGGTGGTTGCCGTGGAGCCATCGGAGTCCATGGCGTCGATCCTGGAGCAAAACGTCCGGGACCTGGGACTGAACAACGTGGACATCATCCGGGAAGCATGGCCGGAGGCCGATACGGGGTTGTGCGATTTTTCCCTGTGCTCGCACGCCATGTACGGCTGTCCCGACTTCAGGGGGTTCATCTCGCGGATGGAGGAGGTGACAGAGAAGACCTGTTTTCTTCTCATGAAGATGCCTGCCATGGACGGGGTCATGGCAGAGGCGGCCATGCGGGTCTGGGGCCATCCCTATGACAGTCCGAATTTCCAGATCGCCTATAACGCGCTGATGCAGATGGGCCTCTACCCGAACGTGCTCATGGAGGACGCCGGAGAGTGGGCCCCCTGGACCCACGGAAGCATCGATGAGGCCCTCGACGATGTCAAGCGCAGGCTCGGGCTCAAAGACGACGAGTCCCACGACGGGTTTCTCCGCAGTCTTCTGGAAAGAAGGCTCAAACTTACCAATGGCAGGTACGTGTGGCCCAGAGGCGTGCGAACCGCCCTGATATACTGGGATACGGAGCAAACCCCTGCATGAGAGAGGCATGAGTCACACGAACGGCGCCGTCATGTTTTCCGTACCGAAGGATACAAAAGGATTTTTCAAAAAATAAGAAGAGGAGAATGGATTATGAAAACTGCTTTTATTCAGAAGGCTTGTCTATTGCTCGCGACCCTGGTCGTCATGACATTCGTGGCATCCCCTCATGCCCTGGCAGAACCGAAGGGGGTCGTGGTCATGTTCCACGCGGGAAGTCTGACCATGCCCTTCGAGGTCATGGAGAAGGCCTTCGAGGCCAGGTATCCGGGCGTGGACCTTCAGCGCGAGGCGAGCGGCAGCCAGGCCGCGGCGCGCAAGGTCACCGACCTCAACCGTCCGTGCGACATCATGGCGTCCGCTGATTTCAAGGTGATCGACAAGCTTCTCATACCCGCGTACGCCGACTGGAACGTCCGGTTCGCCACCAATCAGCTCGTGCTCTGCTACACGGACAAGAGCAGGTTCGCGGAAAAGATCAATGCAGACAACTGGTTCGATATCCTTCAGGAAAAAGGCGTCATCTGGGGCCACTCGGATCCGAACCTCGACCCCTGCGGGTACCGTTCTCTCATGGTGCTCCAACTCGCAGAGAAGCACTACGGCAAGCCCGGTCTGTATGATGCCATGCTCGCGAACCGCCCGCTTGAGAACGTCAGGCCCAAATCGGTAGAGCTCATTTCTCTGCTCCAGAGCGCGAATATGGACTATGCGTGGGAATATCTCTCCGTGGCCGTGCAGCACGGGCTGAAGTATGTGGTCCTCCCCGAGAAGATCAACTTGGGCAACTACCAGCTCGATCCGTTCTATTCGCAGGCCGTGGTCAAGGTTACGGGCAAGAAGCCCGGGGAGTTCATGGATATGAAGGGTGAATCGGTCACCTATGGGGTCACCCTTATCAAGAACGCACCGAACAGAGAGGCGGCCGTTGCCTTTCTCGAGTACATGCTCGACCCCGAAGGCGGGATGAAGGTCCTTGCGGACCAGGGCCAGCCTCCCTTTGTTCCGGGACGGGTACCCAGTGCCGAGATGAAGGCGCTTCTGCCCGATGGGCTGAAAGGCCTCGTCGAGGTCAGGGACTAGAGGAGATCGTCATGGTGAGGAGGGAGCCGTTTTACTGGGTTTCGGTATCCTGCGGCATCATGGTCCTGGCGCTCATTCTTCTGCCGCTCATGGAGATGCTGACGGCTCCCTCCGGCGCCATGCTGAAGGAGGCACTCCACGATCCCGCTGTCGTACGTTCGATCCGGCTGAGCATAACCACGGCCCTCTCGGCCGCCTGCATATCCTTCGTGATCGGGACCCCGCTTGCCTATGTGCTCGCCCGTTCTCAGTTCAGGGGAAAGCACGTCATCGAGGGAATCATCGACCTGCCCATCGTGATCCCGCACCCCGTGGTCGGGATCGCCATCCTGAGCGTGGCCGGCAGGAACCACTGGCTGGGGAACTTCATGAGCGAGCTCGGTATCAGGATCATGGGCAGCACCACCGGAATCATCGTCGTGCTGACCTTTGTGGGCATGCCCTTTTATATCAATGCGCTCAAGTCGGGTATCGAGGCCATCTCGCCCCGGCTGGAGAACGTATCGCGAAGCCTGGGCGCATCCATGTGGAGCACCTTTGCCCGGATCACGCTCCCCCTTGCCTGGCGCAGCGTCCTGGTCGGATTCATCATGTGCTGCGCGCGCGCCATCAGCGAGTTCGGGGCCGTGGTCGTGGTCGCCTACCATCCGATGATCGCGCCCGTGCTCATCTACGAGCGCTACGAGGGCTACGGCCTCAAGTATTCCCAGCCCGTGGCCGTGTGGCTGGTGCTCGTGTGCCTGACGCTTTTCCTGCTGCTGAGAATCCTCGCACTCCCCGGAAAGAAGGCATCATGATCGAGATCAGAAACCTCAAGGTCCACCTCGGAGAATTCCGGCTGAAAGACATCGACCTCACCATCGAGGACAGTGGCTTTTTCGTGCTCATGGGCCCCACGGGGGCCGGCAAGACCGTGCTGCTGGAGGCCCTCGCCGGGCTGGTGCCCGTCCTGGACGGGGGCATCGTCATCGACGGTCGCGACGTGACCCGGCTCCCCCCGGAGAAACGCGGCGTGGGCATTATGTATCAGGACTACGCCCTGTTTCCCCACCTCACCATCGAGCACAACATCACCTACGGCCTGCGCTATCACCGGCACGACCGGCACGCGGCCCGGGAACGCTTCGAACGGCTCGTAGGCGACCTGGGCATCGCCCACCTGCTCAAAAGGCACCCGGATACCTTGAGCGGAGGTGAGCTACAGAGGGCTGCACTGGCTCGGGCCCTCATCGTCGAGCCACGCATAGTCCTCCTCGACGAACCGCTCTCGGCCCTGGACCAGAACTTCAGGGAAGAGATCAGGCAGCTGCTCAGACAGATTCACCGCTCGCTGGGCATCACCTTCTTCATGGTCACACACGACTTTTCGGAAGCGCTGACGCTTGCAACCCAGGCAGCCGTCATGAACAGCGGCTCCATCGTACAGACCGGTACCATAAAGGATATCTTCCAGAGGCCGGCAACCTCCTTTGTGGCGGATTTCGTGGGCATGAAAAATGTCTTCCCGGCAACGTTCAGCGGGAATGTTGCACAGGTGGGCGTCGTCTCCGTAGATGTGGCGAAACGTCACGGCAACGGAAACGGATACATAGCCATCAGGCCCGAAGATATCGTGATCAGCCTGAAACCCCTGGATTCGAGCATGCGTAACTCGTTTTCCGGCGTGATCAGGGGCATTGTAGACCAGGGATTCCTCTACGAGGTGCATATCGGGGTGCAGGACCTGACGTTCCGGTCGCTCGTCACCAAGGGCTCGGCGGTGGATCTGGGGCTGGACAGCGGCATGAGTGTCAGTCTTTCGTTCAAGTCGTCCGCCGTACACGTCTTCTGATCGCAGCCCCTTCGGTCCAGTCCGCGTCGCTGCCGCGTATGTGTCCCCCTTCTCTTATGCGATCCTTTTCCGGCGGATAGCCATCCGCCGGAAAAGAACGGCGGTCCGTTCGACCGGGTGCCGACAATCACCTACTGATTGGAACGTCCTTTTTCGTGAGCCAGGGCCTCTTGTCCGTCCCCACCCTTTTCGATGTCTCGGCCACGATCCAGTCAAAGGGAAGGTCTGCAAAGGCGCCGAACTTCTCCACATACTCGATGTACGTATCCCCGTTGAGATCCTGACCCGGAAGCACGGCGTCGCTCCGTCCGTCCCAGTCGACCACCGGCACCCCGATCTTCCGGCACAGGGCGGAGTCAAAGGTCGGAGCGACGTTCACCCAGGCATCGTCCAGCAAAAGCTGGGTATACCCGTGGCGTGGAAAAACGTTGGTTCCCATGAGCCGGGCTATCTTCTCGGGGACCTTGTGGTTTCTGATTTGCGCAAAGACCAGGCGTGACGGGATGCCAGCGGCCCGCGCGAGCGCTGCGAACAGCACCGCCTTCTGGACACAGTATCCCTTGCCCCACTCCAGGATGCGCGACGCCCTGAAGTCTTCCTTGAAGACCGAGATCATGTAGAGATTGTAGGGGATGGCGTCGCGGACAAAGGTAAAAAGCTCAAGCGCCTTCTCGTTCACAGAGGTGCAGCCCCGTGTGAGCTCGCCGGCCTTTGCCATGATATCTTCCTGGTCGCAGTCTATGGTGTCCGTCGGGACAAGGTATTCTTCCTGATCACTCATGCCTGTTCTTCCTTTCTTTCATGGGTTGTTTTTTCTTCGGTGCGTCCGCACGCTTTAAGCGTCCTGGCGAATCTTTTGCCCAGGGCGATCAGGGTCAGCACCGGGGGAATGCCTCCCGAGCGCGGCATGACGCTGTTGTCGCATATGAAGAGATTCTTTACACCGGTCATGAGGTTCTCGTCCACCACCCGGCCGATGGCCGCGGTCCCGCCCGGGTGTCCCCCGATCCCCTTGGCCACGCAGATGGTCTCCGGGATCACCCCGGCGCAGACCATGACCCCCTTTGCGGCCTCGACCCCGGCCGCCATGATCCTTTCGTCCCGCGGGGTGAAGGACTTGCGCAGGGTACCGTCGGGCTCCACCCTCCCCGAGGGCTCGTCGCAGAGCTTGACGAACATTCCCGTCATACCGGATAGACTGACGATCCTCCGGGCATAGGGAAGGTGCAGTGCGGCGATCTGGGCCATGAAGGCGTTCACCGCCCCGACATTGCCCATCACGTATTCCCCCACGTGTGACTCGTCCGCGAAGGTATAGGTCATCTCATGCCACGTGCCAGTGCCGTCGGATGAGATCCCCGCCAGGACCGACATGGGATCGGTGAAGAAGTGTGTGCCCGCACCGTGGACTCCGGATGCATGCAGGATCACGGGCGTTCCCAGGCCGCCCGCCGCCAGGATGACCCGTCCGGCATCCACGACCAGGGTGTCCCCCGGGACCTTTGCGAAAACCCCTACGGCGGTGTCGCCCGAGCGGATCACCCGGCGCACGTCGCAGCGCGTGACGACCCTGGCGCCCAGGGCCGCTGCCTCGTACAGGTAATCGCGCGAGGTCCACTTGGCGCCCCGTCTGCAGCCGAAGAGGCACCGGTCGCAGGACGGGTCGCACAGCGCGGGATCGATGAAACGCTCCTGGGGGGTCATGGAATACCCCAGCTCCGCCGCCGCCGCGACCAGCCTGTGCGTGCCTGTCCAGCCCCGGTAAAAGTCTTCGGGTATGGGGCGGATGCGCAGCTCCTCTTTCGTCTCCTTCACCTCGGATGAAAGGTCGATGCCAAACTCCTCCTTGAGAAAGGACGGCGGCTCGTAGGAGTTGCCGGAATAGAGCATGGTGGACCCGCCGGTGGTAATCCCCCTGCGGACGAGCACACCCTCCCTGGACCTGCGGATGTCGTACATGGTTGCATAGGCCAGAATGCTCCCCACCGGGAACTGGTGGTCCCTGCCCTTTTCGAGAACGAGGACATCCTCTCCGGCCCGGGCAAGCTCTCTCGCAATGGTTGCGCCGCCCGGCCCGGTTCCCACGACAACCGTTTCCGCGCCGAGTCTCTGCATCACACACCTCCCCCGACGAGATCATCGCAGAACTTCCGGATTCTCTTCCGCGCGTATTCGCTCCCGAGGGTGAAGTCCGTGACGGGTCTGCGGAACACGAGCAGGCTCACGATCCTGAACAGGGGCAACAGGCCTGCCTCATGGTAGGCGCTCGATACGCCCACGTTCCCGGCGTATTCGGCGCCGATGCGTTCGAGCACGCGTTCCATGGACCTCTCGTAGATCTCGATCTCAAAGGTTTTCAGCGGCGGGCCGCCAAAGGTGACGAACGAACCGACCCGCTTTCCCCGGATACCCTGCACGGTTGCACAATACCGGGCAACCGGATACGCGAGCTGCGCCCACTTG
Organism: Deltaproteobacteria bacterium; assembly: GCA_018433085.1. Classification (GTDB taxonomy): domain Bacteria; phylum Desulfobacterota; class Desulfomonilia; order UBA1062; family UBA1062; genus Phosphitivorax. The sequence continues at coordinate 161,334 of JAHDRW010000013.1, forward strand.
GGGCCGCCGATGCAGACGAGGTCGAAACCGGACACATCCGGGTGCGCAAGGCTTTGGATATCCTCCTCGACCTGATGGTAGGTGTCCACGTGGCGCCTTCTCCACGAGGAGCTCACTAGGCTGAGGCCGATGGAGGGGTAACGCGGCCAGTCACGTACCAGCTCGCGAAAACAGGAATAGCGCACCGCAGGCCTGATCACCTCCCAATCAAGGCTGTGGCCCCGCGATTCAAGCTCGCCGGCGACGGACCGGGCCAGTCTCTCGGTATATCCCGTGCGGGAAAAATACGAGATCAAGACCTTCATGTGATTCCTCCTTTCTCATGCACGGGAAGAACCGGGCACGGCACTCTTCCCGTGAAAAAAAACAAAGATCGCTCCCCGGCACCCCTGCTCTCCGGACCCGTTCAGGAGCCGCCCTGTCACGGCGGGAGCAGTCCCCCCGGCGATTCCCCCGGATACAGCCGGGAGCTAATGGCGCACCTTGTTATCTTCCCCGAGGTCCCGCGTCTGCTCGCATCCCGTCACTTCAAACCGCCCTCTCCGGAGAGTATAAAATTCCCCCGGTATCGCTCGAGGTCTGCGAGCGTCTCGACGTGTATGGGAGCCAGATCGCCGGGGAGCCGGTCGCGGGGCCAGAAGCGCACCTGCGTACCTTCGATCCCGTCCGCACGCGGAACGCCCTTCCACTGACGGACGATAAAGGCCACGGCGAAGCACTGGACCTCGTCTCCGTTGGGATAGGCGAATTTCTGCTCGGGGCCCGAGTACAGGGCCATGGGCTCGGCCGAGACGACCGTGAGCCCGGTCTCCTCGAGCACTTCCCGCCTCAGGGCGTCGAGAGCCGTCTCCCCGAGCTCGACAGACCCCCCGGGAAGCCCCCAGCACCCGGTATCGGACCGGCGCTGGAGGAGGACCCGGCCCTGATCGTCGACAATCAGTGCGCGCACGCCGGGCACGAAGATGCATGCGTGCCCCACCAGCGACCTGATCATTCCCGTATATGATTCAGTCACCTCGATCCTCCAGGTTCAGAACGGTTCCGCCGGAAAACGGGAAGCATCTCCCGGGAAACTCGCGGAAGAGACGCCCGGTTGCGTCAGGTCCGGTGCAATGGGCCGGAAAGAGCTTCGGGATGTCGAATTCCCTGAAGGCCTCCACGGTTCTCCCCATGCGTTCTTGTGTGGCCGATACGAGGTGCATTCCTCCCATCACGGCGCGAAACCGGGTCCGGCCCTTAAGCCCGCGTATATAGCGCAGGGTGTTCACCACGCCCGAGTGAGCGCATCCAAGGATTACCACGAGCCCTCCGGGTGTATCGATGAACGCCGCCTGGTCGTCGGGCAACTCATCGGGCGTCCGGCCTTCGGCATCGGCAAAGAACGGTCCCCCGGTGTCCTCGAAGTCGTTCTCGCGCGGGATGTTCCCGGTGAGGAAGAATCCGGGCCATACCTCTGTCGGCCCTTCAGTCCACCGGACCTGGGTTGATGCCCGAATAATGTCCCTGACCGCGGAAGGCATCCCGATATCGCGCACAGGCACGCCGGGTTTCCGGGAGAACTTGTTCCCGAGGACCCCGGGATGTGCATAGATGAGCGGAGATCCGTCTCTGAGCGGCACATGGACCAGGCCGCCCGTATGGTCGTAATGCCCATGGCTCAGAAGCACGGCATCCGCGCTATCCAGGCGGATTCCCAGGGCGCCGGCGTTATGCGCGAGCGCCCCGCCCTGGCCGGTGTCGAAGAGATACCGCCGTCCGTCTTTTTCGATCCAGACGGACAACCCGTGCTCCGCGAGAAGGGTGCTGTCCGCAGCGGTGTTTTCTACCAGAACGGTGATTCGCAGCCTTCGCATGGTCACCCTAGATGCTCGCGAGGGCCTGGACCAGGTCCTCGATAATGCTCTCCGTCGGCTCGATGCCCACGGAGAGGCGCACCGTGTTCTCCCTGACGCCGAATATCGTCCGCCGTTCGGGAGGCAGATAGAGCATGGTGGTCAGATAGGGGATGCATATCAGCGACTCGGTGGACCCGAGGCTTACCGCGTGATAGATGCGCTTCAGGTTCCGGATGAACTCTTTGGCGTCTTCCTGGGTGTCTCCCACGTCAAAGGCCATCATCCCGCCGAACCCTCGTTGCATCTGACGCGAGGCGATTTCATGGCCCGGATCCCCCGGGAGCCCGGGATAGAAAATGCGCGGGACCCTGGGATGGGCCTGAAGGTATTCGGCGACTGCCTGGGCGCTTGCGGACATGGCCGCGGCCCTGAGCTCGAAGGTCTTGATCCCCCGGGCGAGCAGAAAGGCGGAATGGGGGTCGAGCGTGGTGCCGATCGCCTGCCGGGTGAACCAGAGATCCTCGTAGTGCTGCTTTGAGCCGGCGATCACGCCTGCCATGAGATCGTTGTGCCCACCGAGGGCCTTGGTGGCGCTGTGGATCACCAGATGGGCGCCCAGATCGAGCGGGTTCTGGTGATAGGGCGTCGCGAAGGTGTTGTCCGCCACCACCATGGCGCCGACCTTCTCGGCCGCGTTTCTTATCGCGCGGATGTCGATGACCTTGCACAGGGGGTTGCTCGGGGTCTCCAGGAAGATCATCCGGGTATCCGCCCGCAGCTCCTTGTCGATGTCGCATGCCCTGTCCGCATCCATCCAGGTGATCTTGACGCCCAGGCGCTCGAGGATCAGCGATACCTTGTAGTTGGCGCCGTAGGTGTCGTGGAAGATGATCAGGTGATCGCCCGCGCTCAGATAGGTCAGGTACACCATGGTGCAGGCGGCCATGCCCGAGGTGCAGATGACCGAGTCGTCCGCTCCCTCCAGGGCCGCCACCATGTGCTCGACCTCCCGGACCGTGGGATTGTCGTCCCGGTGGTAGGTGTAGCCGTCGATCTCGCCGTCGGTGATCTGCCGAAGAACCTCGAACGAGGAATACTGATAGTTCACGGCATTGACAATGGGAGTGACCATGGGCCGGTTGCCGTACGGGGTCAATGGATCAGGTGACATGCTTTATAATTCCTTTCATTATCAATGAGATGTCGTTATCATCTGCCTTCGCGTTCCTCTCGTCAACAAGGAATACGCTGACACAGCCTCCCGGATCATTCGGGCGGTCCTTATCCTTCGTTCCGGGCTTTCACGCGAGGCTGATGGCACCCACCGGGCACTCGTCTTCGCATACCCCGCAACCGGTGCAGGCCCCGGGGTCGACGATTGCCCTGCCATCACGCATGGTGATCGCGCCCATGGGACACATGCTCACGCACATACCGCATCCAGTACACTGATCAGGATCGATCCTCGCGACAAGGGCTCTGCTCCCGACCGGTTCCCGGTAAATGGAGGGGTTCTCTCCAGAAACGCCCCTCCCCTGTCCTCGTCCCATGCCCCCGCCCATTCCTCCTCCGGCACCCATTCCGCCACGGGAACCCATTCCACTTCCAGCGCCCATTCTTCTTCCCTGGCCCATGCCCCTGGAACCCCCCATGCCGCGGCCGCTCCCTTTTCCCATATCGTTTTCTCCTTTCCCGCCCGTGCCGAAACATTCGATCTTGACCGGTCGAAACAGCCGGCGTGAGGCGAATACCAGTGTCCGGCGTCTTACGGTCCGGCTGAAATGCGCCGGTGTGATATGAAACGCCGGAGGTCTTCACCCTGTTAAGCAATCGTTGTGCCAGATCCTCAATCACCATAATACAATGACATTTCAGGTAATTAAAAGGGGTGTGAAATAGTGTCCATATCCAATGCGTGCAAGATGCATGCAATGCGGTTCGATGAGAATTTTCCTGAAGCAGGACAGTGATATCCGTTTTACCGAACGGGCATGCTAGAGGTGCACAGCTCGGGTGGACAGTGATGCATCGTGCAATGCTGTCCCGGTACCGGTGGGGCTCCTGCTGCAGGGAAAGAGGTTGCGGCAAACGTTATCTCCTGATATCAACTGTACTAACAGGGTCTTGCGCATCCGTTGCACCAGATGGCACGCTCCGTGCTTTTCCGCACAAGGACTGTTCACTATCCGGTAGGGGGGCTTCATGAAATCAGCGAAGAATGAATACTCGTCGGGTATGGTCGATACCCCGGGTCCAGGCGGAAAGGCACAACCACGCGGAGGGAGAGCGCAACCAGGCATCAGGTCCGTGATCGACTGCATACCCTGTTTTATCAGACAGGCCATTGATTCGGTCCGGTTCTCGACGCAGGATTCCGGAACCCGCGAACAGATCGTCCGGGAGGCACTGCTGACCATCGCAGGCATGGAGATTGGGACATCGCCTCCCGTGATAGCCCAGCAGGTCCACCGGCGTCTGAGGCAACTCAGCCGGGTGGAGGATCCATACCGGGAGGCCAAGGACCGGTTCAACCGGATGGCCCTCGACATGCTGCCCGAGCTCGAATCACGGGTGCGAGGAGCACAGGACCCGCTCGATGCCGCGACCAGACTGGCAATAGCGGGCAATGTCATCGATCTGGGCGCAAAGGCCGATCTCCAGGATCACGACGCCCGGGCAGCAGTGTCCGGTTGCATGGATATACCGCTCCACGGCGACATCGAGGCCTTCCGCAGGGCAATCGGCAAGGCCCGTAAAATTCTCTATCTGGCCGACAACGCCGGGGAGATAGTCTTCGACCGCCTTCTCATCGAGCAGCTTTCTCCCGGACGGGTGACCCTTGCGGTGCGCGGGGCTGCGGTCATCAACGACGCCACGGTTCACGATGCGCGACAGGCCGGGCTTTATGAGCTTGTAGAGGTGATAGACAACGGCTCGGACGCACCGGGGACCGTGCTCACGGACTGCAGCAGGGAGTTCCGGGAGAGTTTCGGCAAGGCCGATCTCATCATTGCCAAGGGACAGGGAAATTTCGAGACGCTCTTCAACGCGGAGGCCCCTGTCTTCTTCTTGTTCAAGGTAAAGTGCGGGGTGATTGCCTCACACGTAGGGCTGCCCGTGGGCACCCACGTGCTCGAGCACTTCGGTATGGCCCGGGCGGAATCCGGCGGGGATTCAGGAAATGATTGAGGGGATTCATCGGGACGGATGGTGTCGCGTATTGAAGCAGGCAGTCCGGAAGTGTATAGAATAAAGGGGTGATGTAATGAGAACAGGCCCGTTCCAGCAGTATTCGGACCAGTATGACAGGTGGTTTGAAGAAAATCGCTTTGTCTACGAGGCGGAATTGAAGGCGGTCGGGTCTCTGGTCCCAAGCAGCGGACGCGGCATAGAAATCGGGGCCGGCACCGGCAGGTTCGCCGTTCCGCTCGGAATCGAATCAGGCATCGAGCCAGCCCGCTCGATGTGGAGCGTTGCCCGGACGCGGGGGCTCAAGGTAGCGGGCGGTATTGCGGAGCAGCTTCCTGTCCGGGATGAAGCGTTCGAGTATGCCCTCATGGTCACGGTCATCTGTTTTGTGGACGATCCGGATCAGACGTTCCGGGAGGCATCCAGGATTCTTCGCCCGGGAGGATTTCTCATCGTGGGCTTCGTCGACCGCGACAGTCCGATCGGCCGAATCTATCTGGAGCACCGGGACGAGAGTGTCTTTTATCGGCAGGCCGACTTCTACACCGTCGACGAGGTCCTCGCTGCCATGAGACGGGCGTGTTTCCGTGATTTCGAATTCATGCAGACCATATTCCGCGGACTGTCCGAGGTCGCGGGCGACGAGCCGGTCGAGCCCGGGTACGGAAAAGGATCTTTTGTGGTCGTGCGCGGCAGGAAGGGATAAACTTTTATCAGGTTTTCTTATGGGCAGATACGAAGAGATCACCGAGGCGAGGGAATTGCTGGAGCTTCCCGAGAGCGCGACCATGGACGAGATCCGGTCGAGCTACCGGAGGCTCATCCGGAAGTGGCATCCGGACAGGTGCAGGGAAGATGCCGAGCTCTGCAGGGAAATGACGGAAAGGCTGATCGCCGCCTATGAGACCCTTGTCTCGTACTGCAAGGACTACCGGTTTTCCTTTGCCGAGGAAGAGGTTGCAAAGTATCTTTCAGGACAGGACTGGTGGCTCCGGCGTTTCGGGGACGACCCGCTGTGGGGCAACGCGAAGAAGAAATAGCGCCGCGGGCAGACGGTTTCACGGTATGGTCAGGGCTTTCTCCCCGGCCGGGCAGCGGCATCGGCCGTGCTTCTTTTCATGAACGCATACACAGGAATCAGGGCAGAAGGAGGTGGCAAACATGAGGGTCATCATTATCGGCGGCGACGCGGCGGGCATGAGCGCGGCAAGCCAGATCAAACGCCTGAGACCGGATTACGAGGTCGTGGTCTTTGAAAGGGGGGAGTATATCTCGTACGCCGCGTGCGGGATCCCGTACTTCTTAGGGGGAGCGGTCGGCTCCATGGACGATCTGCTGGAGCTTTCGCTCGATGATGCGCGGGAAAAGCGCAAGATCGATGTGCTGCTCGGCCATACGGTCACGGCAATCGCTCCGGCCGCGCGCACCGTGATTGTCGAGCACGGAGGGACCTCCCGGGTCGAGCCCTGGGACCGGCTCGTCATCGCGACCGGGGCCCGACCCAGGACCCAGGGAATCGATATCCGCGGCTTCGGGAATGTCTTTACCATGAACGACCTCCCCGACGCCCGAAGGATCATGAATTTCGTGGCGAGACAAAGACCGGGGAGCGTTGCCGTTATCGGCGGCGGGTATATCGGGCTGGAGGCGGCGGAGCAGTTTCGCGGGCTCGGGATCGACACGACCCTGGTCCACCGCCGCGAAGACCTTCACCGCTCGTTTGAAAAGGAAATCTCCGACATTATCAAGGGGAGGCTCTCAGGGAACGGGGTCGGCTTGAACCTCGGAAAGCCGTTTCTGGGCCTGGAGAAACGCGGAGACAAGGCCGGGGTCGTGCTCGATTCCGATGTGCTCGAGTTCGACGCGGTCCTGCTCACCCTGGGCGTGGAGCCGAACAGCGATCTTGCCGAAGACGCGGGGATCGGCCTGGGGGTCAGCCGGGCCGTGAAGGTCAACGAGTTCATGGAGACCGATGCCGAGGGGATCTATGCGGCAGGCGACTGCGCCACGGCCCGGATGAGCGTCTTCGGGCTCGATGTCCATGCCCCGCTCGCGCTCAAAGCCAACAAACAGGGGCTCATCGCGGGCATGAACATCGCGGGCACGCGCGAGGCCTTTGCGGGTGTCCTGAACACGGCCATCACCAAGGTCTTCGACCTGGGCGTTGCCCGGACCGGGCTCTCGTACGACCAGGCCGTGAAGCTCGAGCTCGAACCCGAGAAGGTCGTGGTCAAGTCAAGGGACCGGGCCCGGTACTACCCCGGGTCTTCCCCCCTGGAATCCCTGGTGATCGTCAGCCGGAAAGACCGGCGCGTTCTCGGCGCGCAGCTCGCCGGCAGGCCGGAGGCGGTCAAACGGATCGACGTCTACGCGACCGCCATCTTCTGCGGCATGACCGTGGACCAGGTGTTCGATCTCGACCTTGCCTATGCACCGCCCTTCTCGCCGGTGTACGACCCGGTGCTGCTCGCTGCCCGTGTCGCCCGCAAGGCGAAGTGAGCGGGTTCGAAGATATATATTGTTCCCTTAAAAAAGGTGCATTGAAATCATCGTCCGGCAGCGAGGCATGCCTGGTTGCGAAATAAGGGCCGCTCGTCATAAAGAACAAAAGAAGCCCCGATGCCGAGGGTGCTGGTTTTTTCGATGCTGATCATACTATCTATGGTATGGAGGAAATGAAAATGACGAAGCTTAGTGCGCGAAACGTCCTGAAAGGCAAGGTGAAAAAGGTGACCCCGGGTGTGGTCAACACCGAGGTGATCATTGAGCTGCCGGGCGGCGCCCAGATCGTTTCCATCATCACCAAGCAGTCGGCCGAGGCAATGAAAATCGCAGAGGGCAAGGAGATCTCGGCCGTGATCAAGGCCTCAAGCGTGATGCTCGCGATAGAATGCGAGGGCTGCTGAGAAAAACACTCAGAGAGGCCGCCGGCCTGCCGGGTCCAGGAGAAAACCGGCAATGACGCTCATGGTCCCGGGCGGGTCGCGGTCTGTGAATTCGACGACGCGATAGGGACACGCTCCGCCCAGGCGTGAAACGAGATCGTCCGTGAGCTCGCGGCGCACCACGATGAGGGCCGGATTGGACGACTCCAGGAGCGCCCTGAACACAGGATAGTGTCCCCCGCCGTCCCTCTCCAGGATACCGAACTCGTCGAAGACAAAGGGCAGATCCGGCCTTATGGCCCTGAACCGGTCGTTCATCCGGTCGAACACCCCGGGGTTGAAGTAGAAGCGCTTGGTGTGTACCTCGGTTTTCATGGGCGTGGTGACGGCCATGGGCACGAGTTCGTTTCCCGGCAGGACGAGCAGGGATATCCCGGTGACTACACCCTGATCCATGACCTTGAGGCTCAGGAACCCCTGGGCCGCGATCTTTTTCTCTGAAATGACTTTTCGCAGGAGCGTGGTCTTTCCCGCACCCTTTTCTCCGGTAAGGACGAGGATCATCGGCTGCCCCTTTCCGGGAGGGACACGGGCTCGGGATACGAGCCGTAGAACCTCAAGTAAAACCCTTTTGCCTCCTTCTCCATGTCGAAATCGACCTGGTCGGGATAAAGGACGCCGGCCAGCCACATGATGCCCAGGATCGACTCGGGTGATGGCAGGTCCCAGGAATCGATGTACAGGGGAAAGGTGTAGACGTCCCGCCTCGATACTGCAGTGATGCTCTGGAGACTTTTATCTCCGAGGAATTCACCCGGCAGCGACGCACTCTGGTACGGGAGCGTGAGGATGAAATCGGGGTTCCACGAAAGCAGGTGCTCCCTGCTGACCGAAACCCATCCCCCTCTTCCCTCGCGGGTCACGTTGATGCCTCCTGCGAGGCCTATCACCCGGTCCTGGTAGAAGTCGCCGCCCACCGAGCTCAGCATGTGAGATCCGGCGAGATAGACCTTTTTCTTCGGCTTCACGCCTGCGGTCTGGCGGGTGATGAAATCGATCTTTTCGCGGTAATAGGTGCTGACCTCCCGGGCGCGTTCCTGCCTTCCCAGGACATCCGCCATGAGACCGATGCCCGTGATCAGGGAGTCCGGGTCCTCCACCACGATGCAGAAGACCGGGATCCCCGCCGACTCGAGATCCCTCACCTGCTGTCCGGGCGAGGTGAAGACCAGGTCCGGCTTCATCTTCAGAACCTCCTCGACGCTGGAGTGACGGTCCGCGATCCCTGCCTCCAGGAGCCGGGGAAAGATGATCTGCGCGACCGGGCTCGCCTTGGTGGAGATGCCCACGAGCCTTTCCCTCTCGCCTAGGATCAGAAGCATCCCGGTGGCCACGCGGTATGGCGACACGATCCGGTCGATCGTTTCGGGGATGTTTACCGTTCTTCCCGTCATATCCACGATCTCGCGGCCGTATACGGCCTGCGCGGGAACGAGCGCGCAGCACAGGACAAGGAAAAGGGAGATGCAGCCAGCTCTCATGATATCACCTCCAGGGTGCCGTGATGGTGCAGGGACGTGCAGTGGCATTCGATGGTGAAATCTGCCGGAAACGCGGTATGGGTCATGATGCTCCGGTTCCCGATGCTCACCGTGGTCTTGCCGGATCGTCCGAGATCTGCGGTGAGACAGTCGCTGTTGAACGGCGCGTGCCGCGAGAAGGGATTGATCAGGGGCCGGCTCTTCCAGTGTGGATAGGCGAAGAAATGCGGGTTGAGCGTGCGGCCGGTTGAGACGACCATGTACTGGTGGAGCGTAGACCCATAGGGTATGCCGCCCATGGAATTCGAAACCTGCGCCTTGTCGAAGGGAAAGTGCCTGTTCCCGACTCCGTCCAGAACCACGAGGAGCACCTTCCTGCCGGATGCCACGGCCACGGACACGATCCGGCGGATATCCGAGAGGTGAGAGGGTACGGGCAGGCTGGTAAAGACCGGGACGTAAGAGTCCAGAGAATCGATGCGGTACGAGAACCTGCCCACGGATGAAAACGCCAGGAAGCGCCAGCCCTGCTCCGGGATCACGAAGTACTCCCCGTACAGGTCCGGGTCGAGATATTCCCCCAGCAACTCTCCGAAGCGCTCCCGCGGGTATACGGCATCCACCCCTTCGAGCCCGGATATCGCTTCTGCATCTGCGGGTCCGGTGTGATACAGGCAGGCGATCCCGTCGTCCGCCGAGGCAATGCCCTGGATGTGCCTTTCGAGGTTGATCGAGCCCTTTGCAGGCACCATGTCGCCCAGGCCGACAACGAGATAATCGTAGCCTGTCTCGGCGATGAGTCTTTTGATCTCCTTGTGAGCGATCCCGACAAACTCCTGGTATGCCTGTTCATCTTCCCGGTGCTGCGCCACGAACGCGCACTGGGCGTAGGTCGCCACCACGAGGTCCGGGGAGCAGGCATCCACGGATGCGAGCGCCGCGTCCGTGACCCAGGCATCCGATGTCGCCTCCATGTCGCCGGGATAGGGGTTTCCGGAAACGAACCCGTCCAGGGGCGCGGGCTGGACATGCTCGGCGGGGAGGCAGTTCGCCATGTCCACCACGCTCTTCCATCCGCCCACCTCGATGACGCCCTTTCTCGGGTCTTTCTCCACCCCGTCGCCGCCGGGGTCCATGCAGACCTTTCCCGTGAACGCAACCCGAGACCCGCATGCCGGGCAGCCGCCTTCCCGGATGCGGGCATCGAAGAGCGTGGCACCACACCCGCCGGTGCTCACCCGCTTGAACACCAGCTCGCCGCACCGGGGGCACAGGGTGTCCACCCAGATGGAATTGGCGAAGTTCTCCAGATAGATGTAGTCGAGGAGATCCTCTGCCTCGTTTTTCAGCTCGATCATGTCGGCGATCCCTGTCCTGGGCAGATCCCGGTACTCGTATTCGGGCAACAGCCTGAAGATATGCCAGGGAATGCCCCGGGAGACACCCGAGATCGTGGCCGCAATGTGCATCATGTCGCGCCGGGTCATGCTCGGCACGTACGGGGTGGTCACCTCAACATGCACGCCCTTTTCATGGAGCGCCTCGATGGTCTGCACGACCTGCTCGAAGCTCCCGCCCCTGCAGACCTCGCGGTAGAATCCGGTATCGGGGCCTTTGATGCTGACGTTGGCGCAGGAGATCTCGCTGCCCAGGATGATCAGCTGCCCTTCCGTGAAGAGCCCGTTCGTGGAGCAGCCCGCCATGATCGATCTCTCGCGTGCTGCCTGCGCTATGTCGATGAAATACGAAAAGCTCACCGCTGGTTCGTTGGCGCTGAAGCTGATCAGGCCGGCGCGGGCGGCAGCCGCCTTGTCCGCGACCTGCTCGGGCGCGAGGTCATAGAACAGTGCCGGCTCGTTGAGCAGGTGCTGGTTCATGCAATATCTGCAGTTGAGGTTGCAGCCGTAGGTGCCCACGGACACGGTCCGTATTCCCGGATGGAAGTGGAAAAAGGGAATACGCTCCGCATGGCCCGGATACAGCGTGGTCAGGGGATAGTTCATATGCGTTCTCCTTGCGAGCGTTTGAGCAGATAGGCGAAAAACGGCGCCCCGATGATGGCGGTCACGATGCCGAGCGGAATCTCCTGGGCTGCAATGATCCTCGCCAGATTGTCCACCAGGAGCATGTAGGCCGAGCCCATGAGAGCGGACGCGGGGATGAGCCGTTCGTGGTCCGCGCCGACCATCATCCGGCACAGGTGCGGGACCACGAGGCCCACCCAGCCGATTATCCCGGCAATGGCCACGATGGATGCCGCGATCATGGTCGAGCACACGATGATGATCAGATAGAGGGCCGTGGTGTTGATCCCCAGCCCCTTTGCCTCGTCGCTGCCCATGGACAGGATGTTGAAGCGCCACCTGAGCGTGACGAGCAGGCCCACGCAGATGATGATCACGGGCGCGGTGGTTGTCATGTCGGATATCTTGACCGAGGCAAGGCTCCCCATGAGCCAGAACACGATGGCCGGGAGTTTGGTGTAGGTGTCGGCCATGTACTTGAGCAGGGAGATGAGCGCGGAGAAGAAGGACCCCACCACCACCCCTGCAAGTACCAGGGAATAGGTAGAAAACCTGCCTCCCAGCCGGGCGATGAAATAGGTGATGCTCACCGCGATCATACCGAACACAAAAGCAAGGAGCTGGATGATCCGGGTGTCGTCGAACAGGAGGATGGCCAGGGCCGCTCCGAACCCCCCGCCGGACGAGACTCCGAGGATGTAGGGCGAAACCAGGGGGTTGCGAAAGATCCCCTGGAAGGAGGCTCCCGTGATCCCGAGGCCCGCACCCACGAGCATGGCGATCAGGATGCGGGGGAGCCTCACCTGGAACAGGACCACCCCTGCCACCCGTATGTCGCTGTCCGCGGAATACGAGAACGGGTGCATGATCACGTGCCATATCTCCCCGGCAGGGATGTGGTACCTCCCCAGAAAGAGCGAGATCGCGAAGATCAGGACGTTTGCGGCGAGGAGGAGAAGGATGTAATGCCGGGCCGGTTTCATGGCGCCTCCAGGACTTCGGCGATTTCGTCCGCGCCAGGCGTGTAGCCGTAGCAGGTGCGGTAGAACTCGGTCATCTCGGCGGCCATGTCGAAGTGCACCTCCTCGGGGTAGAGCATGTTCGCGAGCCACATGATTCCGAGCAGCGACTCCGGGGTGGGGACATCCCACGAACCGATGTACGAGCGCGACATGAAGACGTGACGGTTCTTCACCGCCGTGATCTCCCCGAGCCTCGTGTCCTGCATGAAATCCTTCACGCGTGCCGTTCCGTAGTTGCCGATGAAAATGAAGTCGGGATTCCAGAGCAGGAGGTGCTCTACGGAAACCGAGCACCAGCCGCCGCGGCCTTCTGCCGCCACATTTATCCCGCCTGCGTGCTCGATGATGAAATTCTGGTAGAAATCTCCGCCTGCCGTACTGAGCATGGCGGGTCCGGCGAAGTACACCTTTTTTCTCTTCACAATGTGCGCGGTTCTCTCCCGGATAGATACGAGCTTCTGCCGGTAATAGTCCGCGACCCGCGCGGCCTGTTCGCGGCGGTTCATGACCTCCCCGACCAACTCGATTCCCCGGATGAGCTCTTCGGGGTTCTCCAGTCTCAGGGCGACGGATGCGACCCCGAGCTCGGAATAGTCGTTTGCGGTCGCGTTTCTCGTATGGGTGAACACGACATCGGGCTGCATCCTGACGATCTCCTCGCGGGAGATTTCGCCGTGATCGGTCTGACCGGGCTGGTAGATCCCGGCGATGGGTGGATATATCCTCTTCATTACCTCGTTTACGTCCATATGCGATATGCCGGTCAGGCATTCCTGCGCACCTACGAGAAACATGAGCTGGGTGGCGACCGGGTACATGGCCGTGACCACATGTCTCACCTCGCCCGGGATCGGAACCTCCCGGCCGGTCATGTCGCATATGATGCGCATGTGACCTCCGCCAGCCGTTTCTTGCGTTGAAAGGTGCAGGAGCACTGCGCCGGTCAGGGCACCCGCAACCACGATGAAAAGGGCGTACAAACGGAATTGTTTCATTTCGCGCACCCTCCCGTACACAGGGGGTGTTCGGCCGGGATGACACCGCGAATCCGCCCGTTCTGCCGGATCTCGTCCACTTGTATGGAGAATACCCGGGATATGGTGTCCCGGTTTATGACCTCGTGGGGCGGCCCGCTCATCAGGAGACGACCCTGGTGGAGGATCATCACCTCGTCACAGAAATGCAGGGCCAGGTTCGGATCGTGGATCGCCGTGATCACAAGCAGGCCCTGTTCGCGTACCAGGTGCCTGAGGATCGAGAAGATGAGCGTCTGGTTGCGGAAATCCAGGTGGGAGGTGGGCTCGTCGAGGATCATGACCGGCGTTTCCTGGGCCAGTGCCCGGGCGATGAGGACGAGTTGGCGTTCTCCGCCGCTGATGTTCGCGTAGGGCTTCCCGGCCAGGTGAAGGATGCCGACCTCCCTCATGGCCCTCTCCGCAGCCTCGCGGTCATCCCTGCCCGGCAGCTCGAAAGTACCGACATAGGGCGCCCTGCCCATGAGCACCATGTTCCGGACCAGATAGGGGAAGATGATCGTGTGCTCCTGGGGCACGAGACTGATCTTGCGCGCGCTCTCGTTCCTGCTGAGCTCGTGGATCGGAGTGCCTTCCAGGGTGACGGATCCGGTAAATCCGGGGAGCAGACCCGAGATGCACCTCAGCGCCGTGGTCTTTCCCGACCCGTTGCCGCCCATGAGCGCATAGAACATGCCGGGCAGAAGCGAGAACGAGAGGCCTTCGAACACCGTTCTCTCCGGGTCGTACCCGAAGGTCAGATTCTGTGCCTGGATCAGCGCGGGTTTCATGGTCTACATCTCCCCGGTGAGCCGGAAGGTGATGGGCAGGCTCAATTCGACGGTGCCGCCGGGCGGTGGGGGGAAGCTGCATTTCATGATCGTCTCCAGTGCGTTCCTGTCGAGGATCGTCGCGCCGGATGACTGCACGATCCGGGTATCCGCCGCCCTGCCCGGGCTTTCGATGATAAACCGAACGAGCACCGTGCCCTCGATACCCCTTCTCCTTGCATTGGCCGGATACTGAAGGTTGTGGCGGATGATCTCCGCCACCTGTCTCTCGTAGGCTGCCGCCACAACCCGGGAATCGACCGCGCTGACCTCGCGAGAGGGCTCCTTAAGGGCGGATGCTTCGCTCTCGCTTTCCGGTTCCTTCACTTCCTCGGGAACCTCGACCGGCTCCTGAGGCTCGGGCTCTGGAAGGGGCTCGGGCTTCGGAGCCGGTTTCGGCTCATGTTTTGGTTTGGGCTTTGGTTTGGGTTCGGGCTTCGGTTTCGTTTCGGGCTTCTGTGTTTCGGCCACTATGGTTTTCTCGGGAGACTTCTGTGAGACCAGTGTTACCTGAACGGGCTCATATTTCTGACGGCTCACCGTCATCCCCTCGAGCAGATGTGAAACGCCCATATGGATGAACGCGGATAGCAGTACAAAGACGAGAATCCTAATCGTTCTTTTCATCGGTTACAATGGAGATCTTCGTATGCCCGTTTTTCCTGAGTGTGTCGAGAACCCCGACAAACACGCCGTACGGTCCCGCCTTGTCTTCGAGCAGGAGTACGTCGCTTCCCAGGGGGATCTTCACGATATCTTCGAGCACGGCGGGTTCCTGGTTGATCGTGAACGACCCGTCCTGCGCAATCGCTATGGTATAGGGGTCCATATGGTCGTCGATCAGCGAGGTTTCCGCCTCTGGCAGGTTCAAATCCATGCTCGGGTTGATATATGACGTTGTCAGGAGAAAGAAGATGAGCAGGAGAAAGACGACGTCCACCAGGGGCGTCATCTCGATGCTCATGAACTCTTCGTTTTTCTTCGGCTTATGGTTTATTCTGATCATTGCTGTACTCGAGGATCTTGACCTCGGCCTCGCGTGCAATGGTCTTTCCGATCCTGCCCACGAGGTACTGGAGATAGTGGTACATGAAGAACGCTGCTATGGCGACGATGAGCCCTTCAGCCGTGGTCAGCAGCGCCACCCATATTCCCGAGGCGAGTACGGCGGGCTTGACCATACCGCCCACCTCCGATACCTGTTTGAACGCCTTGATCATGCCGATCACCGTACCCAGAAGCCCCAGCAGGGGGGAGATGGTCGAGGACAGCCGCAGAAACGTGATGCTCGAAGAGAGCTGCTCGATCTTGTCCTCGATCTTGAACGAGATGAGCTCCGCGATCTGACTGCCCGGCATTCCGGCATTATCCCTGATCATGTGGGTGACCTTTTCCATAATGCCCATGCCCTGCCGCATCCTTCTGCGTTCCCAGTGAAGGATAACCAGACGTTCGAGAAACACCGCCAGTGTGATGATGGAGATGCCCGCCAGAACGTATCCGACGATACCGCTTTTTGCCAGCCATTCCATAATGATGAACACCTTATTTACGTGATATCGGGAATGAGAATATCATGAATCGCATCAAGATGCGATTCATGATATTCCCTGATCAAGGGGGAGAACTCTAGAATCTCAAGGCAAGCCCTGCCCGGTACATCCTTCCGGGCTCGGGTCCGTTGTCCTGGTCGTAATCCAAATCCGTCAGGTTGGAACCTTCGACAAAGAGCGTGGTGTCGACTCTCTCGTTGATGGGGATATCCTGCGCCAGCCGGGCTCCCAGCAGGAAGAAATCGGGCAGCTTTCTGCGATTCTCGTCAAACTGCCTCTGGGTATAGGAGCCCTGCACGCTCGCAGTCAGGCCGAAGCCGAACCGGTAGCGCACATCCGCGTTCACCCGGTGGCGGGGCCTTTCGGCCAGTTCCCTGTCCGTTTCCTCGTCCAGGGTGGAGAGGTAGGTGTAATTCAGGCTGGTGTACAGGTCGTCCAGCGGGTTCATATTCAAAGAGACCTCTACGCCCTGGTAGACCGCATCGTCCACATTGATATATATGGTATCGTCGTTGTAGTCTCTCCGGTAGATCAGGTCGGAAACGTCGTTGTAGAAAAAGGCGATTCCACTGGAGACGCGGCTGCTGAACCGGTGATCCACCCCGACCTCATAGGCGATGGTCTGCTGCGGATCGAGCTCCGGATTGCCGCCGGCATAGTCGCTGTAGAGTTCCTGCATGTGCGGGAACCTGGTCTTTTTCCCGACGGATGCGTGAACCGAGGTGTCATTGGTCGCATAGTAGACGATACCCGCCTGGGGATTGAACGTGGACGTGCTGTCGGGTATTTCGGGCAGATCGACGCCGCCGTCGGTAGCCTCTTTCGGGTCGTGATAATCGTAGCTCACGCCGAAGACCAGGGAGAGCTTGTCGGTGGGATTTATCTCGTCCTCCACGGCAAAGGTGTAGGTGTCGGTCACGTATTCCTCTTCAGGCTGATACCCTACGGGATCCCCCCACCGTATGACTCCCATGCATTCCTCGTCGCAGAATTCGGTCTGTTCGGTCTTGTCTCTGGTATAGCTGAAGCCGATCTTCACAAGGCTTGCATCCCCGAAATCGAACGCGCTCTGCAGCTCGCCTCCCCGGGAATACCCGTCGTACTCGCTGGTCTCGAACCACTTCGGTACCGAGGTATGGTCTTCATCCCAGCTCACGTCGGTGAGCTCGTCGGTGTGCCTGGTATAAAACAACCTGCCCTTGAGCGTGACGAAATCGGCAAAGGTCTTCTGGCCCACGAGGTTCGCATGCCACTGATCCCAGGTGGTGAAGTACCAGTACCGGGAGTTCTCCGTGGGGATGCCGCGCTCGTTGTTGTGATAGTCGAAGGAGAGATACAGCTTCGTGTCGTTATCGGGCTCGTAGCCGATTTTTGCATTGATGGTGCGCTTGATGTAATCGCTCAGGTCGCGGGTTCCTCCGTCCTCGTTGTAGCTGGTGCCGATCCCCGTGTGCGGGTTGTTCTCGTTGAAGTCGTCGGAGAGTTCGAAGCCGTCGGACGAGCGGTAGCTCGCGGTCAGCCAGTAGTTGAGGTCGCCCAGTGTCGCGCCGTGGTTGAGAATGTAGGCCTGGGTTGCGTTGTTGCCGTAGGATCCGATGAGCTCGGTCACCGGTTTCTTGCCGCCTTTCTTCGTCACGATGTTGATGACGCCTCCCATGGTGTTCGCGCCGTAGAGCACCGAGGACGCGCCCTTGGTGACCACGATCTTCGAGACCGCATCCGAGGGGATGAGCGAGAGATCCAGCTTCCGGTAATACTGCTCGTAGACAGGCACGCCGTCGATGAGTATCTTGATGTCGCCCTGGTCGAAGCCGCGTACGCTCACATAGGACTGGCCTTTCCCCCCTATCTGCACGTCGACTCCGGGGAGAAGATCCAGTGCGTCCGCCACGGTCTGCGCGCCCTGCTGCCTGATATCCTCCTGCGTGACGGTCGTGACCGTAGTGGCGAGGTCGACCTGCTCCTGTTCGGCGGTGACGAGAATCTCGCCCAGTTCGAACACCTGGGACCCGGCGGATGCATCGTCCTGAGCCCAGAGGACTGGTGCAGAGAAAATAACGATCGTTGCTGCCACAATAATGCCCCTCATATACATTCCTCCATTACGCTGATGTTTATATATATCCTGTGTAGCATATATAACAGCCAGTCTTTCCAGGTGTCAAGGCAGAATGAATATCTGCTCAGCCTTCTTTTTAGATAATGTGCTTGAAGTAAACAGGTTCACACCCGAGGTCTGATGCAGCAGGACCGGCTGTTCTGTCACTGCCGGCACTCCAACGGGATCGGCGGTATTCCTTCAGGGCGTCCGTTTCCACGGAATATCCGCATCACCCGTGGCCTCAAAACGGAAAAAAACGCATGCCGTCCGGCCGGGAATAGTATATGGTGTTGCCATGGCATGCAGGTGAGATCACCATGCGATTCTTTTTTTCAAGAAGGACAACGAGGTATGCACAAGGAGGTTCTTTGGACGAAAAAATAGCTGTCCATCCTAAGCACGCAGAGCTGGCGAAGGTCTTCAGCTCGGTATGGCTCTTCGGTCCGCCGGTCAGCGAGCAGCTCCTGGAGCTGGTCTCGCACCTCTTCAGTCCCCGGGAGGCCGGTCTGGCCCTCCATCTCCCCTACTACATTCCCCGATCGCTTGAACGGATCGCCCGCAGGGCGAAGATGCCGACCGGGGAAGCGGCCGTCCTTCTCGACGCCATGGCGAACCGGAGGGTCATCTACGGCTCGCGAAAAGGGTATGCACTGCTGCCGCTGATCCCGGGCATGTTCGAGTACCTCCTCATGGACGGCCGCGATACCCCCTGGCACCGCAGATACGCCAGGCTCATCAACGCCCTGTACGCGACCGGGTACACGAGCGGATACGGCACGCGTCCCAGCCCCGTGATCCGGAATATCCCCCTGCAGAGCGCTGTCGAGCAGGAGAGCCGCGTGGTGGATGCGGATCTCATGTCGAGGATGATCGCCTCGCACGAGCACATGGCGGTACTGAACGTCTGCCAGTGCAGGCAGTCCCAGCTCTTTGCCGGAAAGCCCTGCAGGAGGGCGTCCGCCGAAGACGGATGCCTGGTGTTCGGATCCTTCGCACTCTCCGTGGCGAAGGCAGGGAGCGGGCGGATGGTGAGCCGGGAAGAGATGCGCGCGGTCGTGCGTGATCGATGGAAGAAGAACCTCGTGTTCATGGCGGCCAACCTCGAACCTTCCAACCCCAACGCCGTGTGCACCTGCTGTGACTGTTGCTGCCACTATATCGAGTCGATCAACCGCTACGGCGGCCGGGTATCCCTGGCCCGTCCCCACTTCCTGGCCCGCGTGGACGGGGATCTCTGCACCGATTGCGGACTGTGCGTGCGGGTGTGCAACACGAACGCCCATGCCCTCGAAGGCCCTTCCCATGTGTTTTATCCCGAGAAATGCATCGGATGCGGGCTGTGCGTGGAGGCCTGTAAGCAGCGGGCCATCACCCTGGAAGAAAATCCCCTGCACGATCCTCCCTCGAAGAGCTGGATATCGTTCTGTATGAGGATCTTCCCTGCCGGTGTCCTCTCTGCGCTCAAGGTCATGATCGGCAGGGCGCGGTCGTGAACGTGCGTTCCTTTTAAACAGCGTTTTTATCATGCATCATGGATCGGCGGCATACGGGACAGCCGTTTCTTTTCTTGACGACGATCCCTATCACACCGGATATTCAACCCTTTTTGAAATATTTTTCTTGATAATTACTTGTGCTTTCACTATTGCATCCTTACCATTATTGTTATGCTTACAGGACCGGTGCGATGCTGAATTATCTCTACAAGCTTATAATCGACGATGTGACGCATATCTGTTACCAGAACTGTCTGGAGTACTTTCCCCCGGGGTCCAGGATTCTCGACGTGGGAATCGGCAACGGAATCATGATCAGGCAGCACCACCGGCTGATCAAAACAAAAGGACTCGACATCACTGGCATCGATATCAACCGGCAGTATCTGAAACACTGCCGGAATCTCATCCGTCGGTGGGGCCTGAACGATCATATACGGGTGCAGTATTCGGCCGTGGAATCCTACGTGCCGCCGCAGGATCGGTATTTCGACTATATACTCTTCAGCATGAGCTTCATGCTTTTTCGCGACCAGCAGCTCGTACTGGAACGGATCAAGCCCTGGCTCAGGACCGAGGGAAAGGTCGTATTCTTCCAGACCATGTTCAAACACCGCTCGCCCCTGCTCGATTTCATCAAGCCGCGCCTGAAATACGTTACCACCATCGACTTCGGCAGGGTGACCTATGAAAAGGACTTCTTCGACCTCCTGCAGCAAAAAGAGATCTCCATCACCGAAGACCGTATGCTCAAAAAGGAATGGTTCAAGGGTGAGTACCGCCTCATCATCTCCGATCCGGGAAACGGAAACGGACGAAGGCCTGCCGGGATCCCTTCCTGAAGGCCGCCATCACAGGGGGCTGACCGGAAAACGAGTCGATTTTCACCAGGCGCGGCTCAGGATGCGTGAACTTCCATGACCGTCGTACCGGGAGGCGGGGTGGCTCATTATTCTTAAGCCGGGGTAAAAAGACATGATAAAAAAACAGGCCAGGGGCTTGCCGGGCACGATCCGGGGAGTGCACGCTCCCGAGAGCGCATTACGCCGGCCTTACGCTGTTCGGATACAGGACCTCCCTTTCGGTGATGACCGCAGTGATCAGCTCGTGCCCGGTCACGTCAAAGGCCGGGTTGAACACCTCCACCTCGGGCGCGCACCTGCAGCCCTGAAACGAGAGAACCTCTCCTTTGTGGCGCTCCTCGATGGGGATCTCCTCCCCGGTTGCTATATCGGGGTCGAAGGTGGAAAGGGGCGCCGCGATATAGAACGGAATGCCGTGGCTGCGGGCCAGCACGGCGAGCGAATAGGTGCCGATCTTGTTGGCGGCGTCGAGGTTGCGCGCGATGCGGTCTGCGCCCACGATCACGGCGTCGATCCTGCCCTGCTTCATGAGCCAGCCCGCCATGCTGTCCGTGATGAGCGTGGCCGGTATGCCCGAGCTGCACATCTCGTAGGCCGTGATCCTGGCTCCCTGCAGTAGGGGCCTGGTCTCGTCCATGTAAATCCGCGAGAGCTTCCCCTGCTCGTAGAGCTTCCGGACAACGCCCAGGGCCGTGCCGATGCCCCCGGTCGCGAGCGAGCCCGCATTGCAATGGGTGAGCACCGAGCACGCCTTCCCCTCGGGAAACAGGGCCGCGCCGATCCGCGCCATTGCTTCGTTGGCCCGTTTCTCCTCTTCCCAGATTTCCCCGGCCTCGTTCAGGGCCGCATCGTACAGCCCGCTTTCCGGCACGCCCTTGAGCGCATCGAGCACCCTGTGGACAGCCCAGGAAAGGTTGACCGCCGTGGGCCGCGCCTCGATGAGGGTCTGCGCGGCCTTTTCCAGACTGTTCCTGCCTGACCGGGCGGCCAGAGCACACCCGTATGCCGCGGCGATCCCGATGGCCGGTGCCCCGCGTACCGCGAGCGTCCTGATGGCCTGAGCCACCTCGTCCGCTTCCGTGCAGGGAATC
This sequence comes from Deltaproteobacteria bacterium, assembly GCA_018433085.1. Lineage (GTDB taxonomy): Bacteria > Desulfobacterota > Desulfomonilia > UBA1062 > UBA1062 > Phosphitivorax. Next base: position 182,777 of record JAHDRW010000013.1, read on the forward strand.
CAGACCTCTTTTTCCGGGAGCATCCTCTGGTCGAGGATGGACAGGGTATGGTTCTTGAAGAAGAAGGGGCTGATCATAGGCCGAGGAATTCCTTTTTCGGGGCGCCCTTGCGAATCGCATCGAGCTCTTCGATGCAGCGCGCCCGTATCTGCCGGGGCGTGGGAAAATCGTATACCATGCTGCCCGATTCCATGACGTTCACCAGACGGGGCACGGCCTCGCCGCCGCACCCGCACGTGTAATCCGCTCCGTAGGGCACCACGACATCCTCCCCGCACAACGGGCAACGCAACACGGACTTCCTGCCCGAGAGCTTGCCCCGCTTGGCCAGGGGTTTGCCCTCGACCTCCACGATGTCCATGGAAAAGTCGAGCACGGCCGCGCTGGAGATATGCGTGCCCACGCCGAACGCGTCCACCACGTCTTTGAGCTCGAGGACGTCCGTGATGTCGAGACCGCCCGAGACGATGAGCTTCACTCCAGTGAAGCCTCTGAGATCGAGCTCCCAGCGGACCTCTTTGAGTATGTTCCCGAAGTCTCCCCTCCGGGACGAGGGGGTGTCGAGCCGGATGCCGAACAGGCGGGATCCGAGGGTTTCCGCCACGCGGACGGCCTCGAACTTCTCGTCCTGGAAGGTGTCGATCAGCGATACCCGGGGGACACTCCTGTCGATCACCTCGTCAAAGGCCTTCGTTGCCTCCACGGTGTCGCCCACGATGAGGACGAGTGCATGGGGGATGGTGCCCGAAGGCTCTTCGCCGATGAGCCTCGCGCTCGCCACGGCCGAGACCCCGTCGCACCCGCCGATGAATGCGGCGCGCTCGACCATGGGGGCGATTGCTGGGTGCATGCGCCTGGCCCCGAAGCTCATCAGGGTCTTGTTGCCCACGGCTACGCGAAAGCGCGAGGCCTTGGTGGCGATGCCCGAGGCCTGGCACAGGCAGCCCAGGATCGCGGTCTCCAGCTCGCCGAAGTCCAGATACCTGCCTTCGATAGTCATGACCGGGGTCCGTGGAGAGAACACGCTCCCCTCGGGCAAGGCGCTCACCGTGACCGGCCTCCCCTCCAGGAGCACGCACACCTCTTCCAGCCCGGCGAACACCCCCCAGCGGTATTCCCTCTCCGGGAGCTTCTTGAGAAAGACCTCCATGCAGACATGCTTGTCCAGGTTCTTTTCCCTGAGAATCTTTTCGGTCCGGACAAAGTACACATCCGTCACGTCACCGGAACGAATCTGCTCGGTATCGGCAATGTGCAGCTTTTTCATCCCTCAAGCAGCTCCTTCATGATTTTGCTTGCAAGCTTCGGGTTCGCCTCCCCCCGGGTGGCCTTCATGAGCTTACCCACGAAGAAGCCCAGGAGCCCTGCCTTCCCCGAACGGTATCTGCGGGCCTCGTCCGGATGGGCGTCGATGATCTCCCGGGCCAGGGACAGAAGCTCTGTCTCGTCGCTGATCTGCCCGATGCCCCGTCTCTCGACGATGCTCTCCGCGCTGTCCCCGGTGGCCGCCATTTCGGCGAAGACGTCCTTGGCCATGGACCCGGATATGCTCCCCCCGCCGATCAGGGCGATCAGGCCGGTGAGCATCGCCGGGCTCACGTTCAGGCCGGTGATGGGAATCCCCTTCTCGTTGAGTATCCGCATCACCTCGGTCATGATCCAGTTGCTGATTTCCTTCGGCCTGTCCAGCAGCCGAACGCCCTCTTCATAGTAATCCGCCAGGGCCTTTGTCTGGGTGAGCACGCCCGCGTCATAGGCGGGCAGACCGTACTGTCCGCTGAATCTCTTCCTCCTGGCAAAGGGAAGCTCCGGCAGGCCGGACCGCAGGCCGTCGATCCAGGCCTCGCCGATCTCAACGGGCACGAGATCAGGCTCGGGGAAGTAGCGGTAGTCGTGGCTCTCCTCTTTCGAGCGCATGGAAACGGTGACGCCCCGCGAAGGGTCCCACAGCAGGGTTTCCTGCACCACCTCATGTCCCGACTCCCTGATCCCGATGTGGCGCTCGATCTCGTACTCAAGCGCCTTCTGGACGTTCCGGAACGAGTTCATGTTCTTCAGCTCGGTGCGCGTGCCGTACCGGGATGAGCCGGCCGGCTTCACGGATACGTTGGCGTCGCACCTGAGTGACCCCTCTTCCATATTGCCGTCGCAGATGCCCAGATACATGAGGATCTGCCGGAGCTCCCGCAGGTATGCCACGGCCTCGTCCGTGCTCGTGATTTCGGGCTCGGACACGATCTCCAGCAGGGGCACGCCCGCCCGGTTGTAGTCGACGTAGCTGTACGGAGCCTTCTCGTCATGGATCGTCTTCCCGGCGTCCTCCTCCATGTGAATTCGGGTGATCCCGATCCTTTTCACGCCCTGCCCGGTCTCGATCCGGATCGTCCCGCCCTCGCACAGGGGATGCTCGTACTGGGTTATCTGGTAGCCCTTGGGCAGGTCGGGATAAAAGTAGTTCTTCCGGGCGAAGATGCACCGGGGCGCGATCCGGCAGCCGGTGGCGAGGCCCAGCATGATGCCGAAGTCCACCACCTTCCGGTTCAGCACCGGGAGCACGCCCGGCATGCCCGTGCACACCGGGCAGGTGTTGGTGTTGGGGGGAAGCCCGGACCTTGTGGAGCACCCGCAGAATATCTTGGTGCGCGTCAGGAGCTGGGCGTGGACCTCCAGTCCGATGACCGTATCGTACGCCTTCATGGCCCCTCCCGATGACAGGCGGTCCGTTCCTGGAACGAGATCCCGGCCCCGAGCAGGAGATCTTCCCGGAAGTGCGGCGCCATGAGCTGCATGCCCACTGGCAGGCCGAGCGAGTCGAAGCCGCAGGGGATGCTGATGGCGGGCAGGCCGGCGAGATTCGCCGGGATCGTGTAGATGTCCAGAAGATAGAGGCTCAAGGGGTCGTCGATCATCTCATCGAGCCTGAAGGCCGTGACCGGCGTGGTGGGGCCCGCGATAATGTCGCACAGGGAAAAGGCCCTCCGGAAGTCCTCGGCGATCAGGGTCCTCACCTGCGAGGCCTTGCGGTAATAGGCGTCGTAATACCCGGCGGAGAGCGCATAGGTGCCCAGCATGATCCGGCGCCTGACCTCGTCTCCGAACCCCCCTGCCCTCGTCCGGGCGTACATGTCTCCCAGTTCGCGGACGTCCCGTGCCCGAAGACCGTAGCGCACCCCGTCATAGCGGGCGAGGTTCGAGCTCGCCTCCGCGGTGGCCACGATGTAGTATACCGCCACCCCGTATCGGACATGGGGAAGCCCGATCTCCACCACCCGGGCGCCCATGTCCTCCAAGGTTTCGATTCCGGATCGTACCGCGGCTTTCACCTCCGGGTTCAGGCCCTCTCCGAAGAACTCTTCGGGCACACCGATCCGCAAGTCCTTGAGGTCGATCCCGTCGAGGTCTGTGGGCCCGTAGTCCCGTGGCACGCTGGTGGAGTCGAGCGGGTCATGGCCCTTGATCGCATCGAAGAGCACGGCCGCATCACGGGCGGTTGGCGCCATGGGGCCGATCTGGTCGAGGGAGGAGGCAAAGGCCACGAGCCCGTAGCGGGAAACCGAGCCATAGGTGGGCTTGAGGCCGGTGATGCCGCAGAAGCTTGCAGGCATGCGGATCGACCCCCCGGTATCGGACCCGAGCGCGCCTGCGCACAGCCCGGCCGCCACGGCCGCACCCGAGCCGCCGCTGGATCCGCCGGGCGTTCGCGACGGGTCGAGGGGATTGCGGGTCGGGCCGGCCAGGCTCGAGGTCGTGGTGGAGCCCATGGCGAACTCGTCCAGGTTTGTCTTGCCCAGGATGACGGCGCCCTGGTCCTTCAGTCTCTTCACCACGGTGGCGTCATACGTGGGAACAAAGTCGGAGAGGATCTTCGATGCACAGGTCGTACGCACCCCGCGGGTGCAGATGTTGTCCTTGATCGCCACGGGGATTCCTGTCAGCGCGCCCGCCTCCGGTGACTTCAGGTTCTCTTCCGCGGCCTGCGCGTCCCGGATCGCACCTGCCTCGTCAATGGTGATAAACGCGTTGAAGGGATCTCTGCGTATCTTTTCGAGGAACGCCCTGGTCTCCTCGACCGGCGATTTCTCGTTCCTCCGGTATTGCCGCGCAGTCTCAAGCATTCTCTCTCATCCCTTTTCCGATCACCCTGGGCACCACGATATACCCGTCCTCGTGCTGCGGCGCGTTCCGGAGAACATCATCGAGGTCCTGGCACCCCTGTCCGTGGTCGTCCCGCATGGCATTGACCAGGGGCAGCGGGTGATGGGTGGGGGCCACGCCCGTGGTGTCCACCACCGCGAGGATATCCATATAGCCGAGGATCTTGTCGAGCTGGCTTCTCAAGCCGCGTACCTCGTCGTCATCGAGCCTTATCAGGGCGAGGTCCGCCACATGCAGAATTTGGTCATCGGTTATCTTCACGTCTTTTCTCAATGCTCCTTCGACACCGTGTTGATCAATGCTGATATATATCAAATCCTGCATCCGCTCAACATGAAGCTGATATTGGAAGATCTTTAAAAAACGATTGATTCATATCTATGAATTCATGTAATATGCAATGAACTCAAATAAAATGATCCAACCGATTTGTTGTACAGATCTCTCATGAAGAAGGAGGGTATTATGGCAAAGTTTGCAGAAACTTCGATCCCGGCGGTATTCCACAACCGGGTGGAGCAGTTCGGGGACAGGGCCATCGTGGCGTACAAGAAAGATGGCGTCTATACCGATGTCTCGTGGAAAGAGATGGGCCGGATGGTGAGGAATCTGGGCTACTTCCTCATCAGCAAGGGCATCAAACCCGGCGACAAGGTGTGCCTGTTCTCCCCGAACCGCTACGAGTGGTGGGTGGCCGACCTGGCGATCCTCTCAATCGGCGCGGTCAACGTCCCCATCTATGCTACAAACTCGGCAGAAGAATCCAGGTACATCATCGAGAACTCCGATGCCGTGATGTGTTTCACCGCAACCGCGGAACACACCGGCAAGATCGTTTCGGTAAAGCCGAAGCTTCCGACCCTGAAGGACGTCATAAGCTTCGAATCTCTCGATAAGCCCATCGATGGCGTGATAGAACTGAGCACCGCACTGAAGGACGGCGAAAAGAATTCCCAGGAGGCCGAATTCGACAAGAGGATCCGCGACATCAAGAGCTCGGAGATGGCCACCATCATCTACACCTCGGGCACCACGGGCAATCCAAAGGGGGTCATGCTCTCCCACAACAACTTCTTCGCGAACGTCCAGCAGCTCTACAATGTCGATCCCGAACTGTTCAAGCGGGCGGACGAGCTCACCTTCCTATCCTTCCTGCCGCTTGCGCACTCCTTCGAGCGCACCGTTGGCTACTACACGCCCATGAGCCACGGCATGAAGGTCTATTTTGCCGAAGACTTCTCCAAGATCGTGGAGAACTTCCAGGAGGTCCATCCGACCTGCATCGTGAGCGTTCCCAGGCTCTTCGAGAAGATCCACGCCGGCATCCTCACCAAGGTGGCGGGTGCCCCCCCGGTCAAGAAGGCCATGTTCAACTGGGCCATGGGCGTTGCCGCAAACAACCTCCCCTACATCTGCAACGACAAGCAGCCGAGCGGTTTCTTCGGGTTCAAATACCGTCTCGCGGACAAGCTCATCTTCTCCAAGCTCCGGACGGCCCTCGGCATGGACAAGATGGAGTTCGGCTTCTCTGGCGGCGGGCCCTTGTCCGTGTCCGATGCCGAGTTCTTCCTGGGCATGGGAATCAAGATATGCGAGGGCTTCGGCCTGACCGAGACCACCCCGGTGACCAACGCCAATTCTCCCAGGAAAATCAAGCCCGGAACCGTCGGGCCCGCAATCAAGGACACGATCTGCAAGATCGGTGAGGGCGGCGAGCTGCTCATCAAGGGCCCCCAGGTCATGATGGGCTACTACAAGAACGAGGAGGCCACCAAAGAGGTCTTCACCGAAGACGGCTTTTTCCGCACCGGCGACATTGCAGAGATGGACGAAGATGGCTATGTCAAGATCACGGGCCGGATAAAGGACCTCATCGTCACCTCGGGCGGCAAGAATATATCTCCCCAGAACATCGAAAACAGTCTCAAGGCCTCGAATTTCATCGAGCAGGTCGCTGTGATAGGCGACAATCGCAAGTACCTCTCGGCCCTGGTGGTGCCAGCCTTCCCCGAGCTCGAGAGCTGGGCGAAGGAACAGGGCATCAATTTCTCCTCCCACTCCGAGCTTATCAAGGACCCCAAGGTCAACGAGCTCTTTGCCAGGGAGATCGAGGCCAACATGAAGGACTATGCCCGGGTGGAGCAGATCCGCAAGTTCTCCCTGCTCGACAGGGAATGGTCCCAGGAAACGGACGAGCTCACGCCCACCCTGAAACTCAAGCGCAGGGTCATCAACCAGAAATACAAGGACGCCATTGAGCAGATGTACCCGGCTTCCGCCGACTAGCGGCTTTCACGTGAATATCCGGGGGAGGGTCACGGCCCTCCCCCTTTTTTGTTCCGACCCCTGCCTTTTTTGTTACCCCTTTTAACGCATAGAGATATTTCTAAGGAAATCATAGACAGCCATCTTGATTCATCCTGGTCAACAATTTATTATTAATGGATGTTGTCTGTCCCATATTCTCTTTTGTAAGGAGGTATTTATGGCTGCATTCAAGGAAACTTCCATGGGGGCGATTTTCCAGAACCGGGTGGAGGAGCACGGGGACAAGGCGCTCGTATCCTTCAAAAACAGGCAGGGCGTCTGGGAGGACCTGTCCTGGAACCAGCTGAACGAAAAGGTGAGGAACCTCGGAAACTTTCTCATCTCAAGGGGGGTGAAGCCCGGGGAGAAGATAGCCCTGTTCTCGCCCAACCGGTATGAATGGTGGGTGGCGGACCTCGCGATCCTCTCGATCGGGGCGGTCAACGTGCCCATCTATGCCACGAACTCCGCCCAGGAATGCCGCTACATCATCGACAACTCGGATTCCATCATGTGCTTTGCCGGAACGCGCGAGCATCTGGACAAAATCCTTTCCGTGAAGAACCAGCTTCCCAATGTAAGGCAGGTGATCATCTTCGATGATCTCTCAGAGTCGAGAGAGGGGGTTATCGACCTGGCCGAGGCCCTGAAGGAAGGACGGGCCTATAAAAACAAGAATGAATTCGACGAGAGGCTCAGGCCCATCAGTATCAACGACCTTGCGACTATCATCTACACCTCGGGCACCACCGGAAACCCCAAGGGCGTCATGCTCTCTCACAAGAACTTTGTCTCCAACGTCAACCAGCTTCAGGCAGTCGATCCCGATTTCCTCGCCGGCGACCATGTGTTCCTTTCCTTTCTGCCGCTGGCGCACTCTCTTGAGCGGACCGTGGGGTACTATACCCCCATCTTTCTGGGGCACAAGGTTGCGTTTGCCGAGGATGTCACCAAGCTGCTCGAAAACTTCCAGGAGGTCCGGCCTACCTTTATCGTGAGTGTCCCGAGGATATACGAGCGGGTCCACAACGGAATCCTCGCCAAGGTAAGCGGTGCTCCGCCGATCAAGAAGGCCCTTTTCAACTGGGCCATGGGCATCGCGCGGGACAATCTGCCCTACATCTGCAACAACAGACCCAGAACAGGGTTCTTTGCGTTCAAATACCGTCTCGCGGACAAAATCATCTTCTCAAAGCTCAAGGCAGCCCTGGGCATGGACCGGTTGCAGGGGGCCATTTCGGGCGGTGGACCGCTCTCGGTATCCGATGCCGAGTTTTTCTTAGGAATGGGCATCCGGGTTCTGGAGGGGTTCGGGCTTACCGAAACAACCCCCGTGACCAACGGCAACAAGCCCACGAGGATCAAGCCGGGCACCGTGGGTCCCGCGGTCAAGGACACGATCTGCAAGATCGGTGAGGGCGGCGAGCTGCTCATCAAGGGCCCCCAGGTCATGATGGGCTACTACAAAAACGATACCGCCACCAAGGAGGTGTTCACCAAAGACGGCTTCTTCCGCACCGGCGATATCGGCGAGATCGACGAGGACGGGTATCTGAAGATCACGGGCCGCATCAAGGATCTCATCGTCACCTCGGGCGGCAAGAACATCTCGCCCCAGAACATCGAAAACAGTCTCCAGGCCTCACCCTTCATCGAGCAGGTGGCGGTGATCGGCGACAACCGCAAATACCTCTCCGCCCTGATCGTGCCCTCGTTCGAGAATCTCGAAAAGTGGGCTTCGGACCGGGGGGTTTCCACGGACAGTCACAGAGAGCTCATCTCCAACGACAAGGTCGTCGCACTCTTCGAAAAGGAGATCGAAGAGCACATGAGGGATTACGCGAGGGTAGAGCAGATCAGGAAGTTCACCCTGCTCGATTCCCTCTGGACCCAGGAAACCGGCGAGCTCACGCCAACGCTCAAGGTCAAGAGAAGGGTCATTTCACAGAAATACTCCCGGCACATAGATGCCATGTACCCGACAGAATAGAGAGTTTTGACCCGCAGCACTGTTTTACCCCAGAGAAAACATGAGTTGCGGTGTCGGGGCCATACGCGTATGATGGCATGGAATGCCATGAAGAGACAAAGAGAAGCATCGTGCCCCGCAATTTCCTCCACGGACTCTATTCTGGAGAGTATTTCGGACGGGGTGTTTACGGTTGACGCGGACTGGCGCATCACCTCGTTCAACCGGGCCGCCGAGGAGATCACCGGCATACCGCGCGAGGAAGCTCTGGGCAGGTTCTGCTCCGAGGTGTTCCGGTCCAGCATGTGCGAGACCGATTGCGCCCTGCGCCGGACGCTCGCGTCCGGAAAGCCGGTGATCGGCAAGTCGTGCTATATCATCGACGCACACGGCCGCCGGATTCCGATCAGCGTCTCTACGGCCGTACTGAAAGACTCCCGGGGCCGTATCGCGGGGGGAGCAGAAACCTTCCGTGACCTGACCGAGCTCGAGGAGCTGCGCCAGGAGCTTCAGACGCGGCATCATATGGGAGATCTCACGAGCCGCAGCCCCATCATGCAGAATGTCTTCGGGGTTGTTCCCGCGGTGGCGGCAAGCCCCAGCACAGTGCTCATCCTTGGTGAGACCGGAACCGGGAAGGAGCTCGTGGCAAGGACTATCCATTCCCTGAGCCCTCGCCGGGACGCTCCCTTCATCGCCGTCAACTGCGGGGCGCTCCCCGACACACTCCTCGAATCAGAGCTCTTCGGCTACAAGGCGGGTGCGTTCACCGGTGCGTCAAGGGACAAACCTGGGCGGTTCGCCCTTGCCCGGGGAGGAACCCTCTTTCTCGACGAGATCGCCGAGGTGAGCCCCGCCCTGCAGGTCAGGCTGCTTCGGTTCCTGCAGGAGCGCACCTTCGAACCCCTGGGAGCCATACGCTCCGAGAACGCCGATGTACGGATCATCGCCGCGACAAATCAGGACCTGGCCGAAAAGGTGAGGAAGGGAGAATTTCGCGACGATCTCTACTACCGCGTGAACGTGGTTCGCATCGAGCTCCCCCCCTTAAGGCGCCGCAAGGAAGACATCCCGCTTCTGGCTGAGCAGTTTATCGATCACTTCAACCGGATTCAGCACAAATCGGTCCAGGGAATCACCACAGAGGCCCTTTCCCTGCTCATGGCGCACGACTGGCCCGGGAACATCCGGGAGCTGGAAAACGTGATCGAGCGCGCCTTCATCCTGTGCGACAAGGGCCCGATCGGTGTTTCACACCTTCCCGAGGACCTCACGCTGCGGCATGCCGCGCTGAAGAAACAGCCGGGGATCAGATCCGCCAGAGAGCTCATGGAGGCACAGGCAATCCGCAAGGCCCTTGAACGCAACGACGAAAACCGTCTCGCCGCGGCGCGAGAGCTCGGCATCCACAAGAGCACCCTGTTCAGAAAAATGAAAAAGCTCGGCATCGGCCGCAGATGAGACCTCTTGTTCTCCCGCCGGACGAGGTTCCCTGAAACCGGACCCGGATAAACCGGAAGGATCGCGGACGGGTATCGTTTTTGCTACTCCTTATCGGCTATCGAGTCGCTTTATTGCTACTCCTCCCTCCGGGGTACATGACCCTTCCATTCAGAATCCCCTTTGCGATATCCTGATGATACCGGTGTTGAGGCCGGCTATTCAGGATATTGGCACAGAGCGTGCTCTTGGTATACATAGAGAGGATAACCGGGCGCATGAGTGAGAAGACTGCATTCTCATCCTGGAACAGCAGGATAGCGCCGGTCTTTGATGTGGCTGGCCGGATTCGTCTCGTGGAGACCGAGGCGGGCCGTATCCTGAGCGAAACCGCAGAGACCCTGCCTGCAGAAGAACCATTGGAGAAGGTCCGTCAAATGATTCGGCTCGGGGTAAACACCCTGGTGTGCGGGGCGATCTCGCGATTTTTGCAAGACATGGTGAACTCGTCCGGAATCACCGTGGTCCCCTTCGTGGCTGGGGACCTGCAGGAAGTCATTCATGCATGGATCGAGGACAGGCTCGGCGACAGCTTTGCCATGCCGGGATGCTGCGGCAGGGGGCGCGGACGCTCCATGCGCTGTGGCGGCATGAGGCACGGCGGTGTGTCCTCCCGGGAAGGCAGGAAGGCCGAAGAACCGGGATATCCCGGTACCGTGCGGTTTCCAGTACTCGGCAGGGAAACCGGGCAGGAACAGTCCTTTTCAACGGGGATTGAAAATCTGTGCGTATGCCCCCGGTGCGGCCACTATGAACTGCACCGAACGGGAATATCCTGCATGCATGTTCAATGCCCTCTCTGCGGCAGCATGATGATCAGAAGCACATAATGAGCGCGCCGCGTTCCGAAGAAATAGAAACAAAGACAGGAGGCAAGACATGACGATACCCACACAGGGTCCTTTCAGATGGAGATGGGGGATGATTGCCGGTGCATGCCGGCCGGGACGTATGGTTCCGGGAGCTTCAGCGTCACCGGCAGGACTTTTCGGGAGGGCCCCGCTGATCTTTCTGGTCGGGAGCCTGGTGCTGCACGACCTTTCCCGTCCGAACAGCCGGATCAGAAAGATCGCGACAATGCTGCTCGGAAAACCGGCGGTGGAGGACCATACTGCCGTGGTGGTGCAGCCGACAGCCATAGAATCCTCCTTCGCATCCGCTCCGGAGGACGGGAAGGAAAAGTGACATTCCAGCTTGCGGCCTCAACGAGATCGAAAGACTTGCCCTTAAGGTCCTTTGATGGGCAGGAGACAAAAACAGAGTAGATGAGCGGCACGCACGCCCGGGATAATTCCCCTGGACCATGCACCCGCGAACAGCAGGATACAGCGGACTCGGAACGGGACGCCTCACCACTGCTTATGCATAGAGGATGAGCGGACCGGCGGTGACCGGAATCCCGAGAGAGCAAACAGTGTAAACAACATTGCATACACGAATGGAAGGAGAAGTAAATGAAAGTGGCTTTTTCTACATCGGGCAACACTCTGAATGACCCGCTTGACAGACGTTTCGGCAGGGCGCCGAAGTTCCTGGTTTATGACACGGAGACGGAGAGCTTCGACGTGGTGGACAACGAGCAGAACCTCAACGCCCCACAGGGCGCGGGGATACAGTCCGCCCAGATCGTTGCCGGGACCGGTGCCGGGCATCTGGTGACCGGGCACTGCGGACCCAATGCCTTCAAGGTCCTCCAGGCGGCCGGGATAAAGATATACAACGCCGAGGCCGCCACCATAGCCGACGCACTGAAGCTCTTCCTTGCGGGAGCGCTCAAGCCTTCCGGCTCCGCCGATGTCGAAGGCCACTGGGTATGAGCCTGGCGGTTCAGGAACAGGGCATCTCCTATACACCCATCGGGGTTATCCGGAGCATCCACGCCCAGCCCGAGCAGACACCCATCCAGCCCGCGTATTCTCGCGGGTGCAGAGGCACGGCCGAGATATTTGAGCAGTACTGCGAAGGGTTGAGCGATCTGGACGGGTTCTCGCACATCATGCTGATCTATCACTTCCACCGGGCAGGTCCTGCGCGGATGATGGTCAGGCCGTTCCTCCAGGACACACTGAGAGGCTTGTTCTCCACCAGGGCGCCTGTCCGCCCTAACCCCATCGGCCTCAGCATCGTGAGGCTCCTGTCCCGCGAGGGCCCGGTCCTCCACCTGGACTGCGTTGATGTGCTCGACGACACCCCCCTGCTCGATATCAAACCCTACGTGTCGCGGTTCGACTGCATCCTGGAGACGAGATGCGGCTGGCAGGACAAGGTGGACGAAAACGCGGCGCAGAAACTGGGCATGCGCCGTTATCTCGCCGGCAATGTCCCGGAGAAGGGCCGGCCATGATCCTGGCGGTTGCGTCCGGCAAGGGGGGAACCGGCAAGACCACCGTGTCCGCCAATCTGGCCCGGGTAGCGGGACAGCATGTCCAGCTTCTGGACTGTGACGTGGAGCAGCCCAACGCACACCTCTTTCTCAAGGGGACACTCCATTCCCGCGAGGAGGTATGCGTGCCTGTCCCCCGTGTCGACGAATCGCTCTGCACCGGTTGCGGGGAATGCAGCAGCTTCTGCCGCTTCCATGCCATCGCGTCGCTGGACACCGGTGCAATCGTTTTTCCCGAGCTCTGCCATGGCTGTGGAGGATGCTCCCTTGTCTGCCCCCGGAAGGCCATCACGGAACAGGATCATCGCATCGGCGTGATCGAGATCTTCAAGACGGGCAGCATGACCCTGATACAGGGAAAGCTCGATATCGGGGCAGCCATGGCTTCGTCCCTGATCAGGGCCGCAAAGGCACGTTTGAGCCGCGAGATTTCCGCCATTCTCGACACGCCTCCTGGAACCTCGTGCCCGGTGATCACCGCGATCCGCGATGCCGACCTCGTCATTCTGGTCACCGAGCCCACGCCCTTCGGCCTGCACGATCTGAAACTTGCAGTCGACATGGTCAGAGAGCTCGAGATTCCCCACGGCGTGGTGATCAACCGTGTCGGATCCGGGGACGACCGGGCGCGTGTATACTGCCGGGAAAACCATATCCCCGTGCTCATGGAATTCCCCGAAGACCGGGAGATCGCCCAGGCATACTCAAAGGGGGAGCTCATCGTGGATACACTGCCCGTGTATCGGAGGCCCTTCGAAAACCTTCTCAGCAAATCCCTGGAATTCCATCAATCCAGCATAAGGAGTGACGAACATGCCGACCTATGAATATGAATGTACGGTATGCGGACTTCGCCTCACGCACCGGCAGACCATGACCGATGAGCCGCTCAGGCAGTGTCCCGATTGCAGCGGAGAGCTCAAGCGCCTGATCACCGGCGGAACAGGTTTTGTCATGAAGGGCGGCCATGGGGCTTCAGCCCGGGAGATGGGGGCATGCCGCCTCGAACGTGAAGGAAAGACCTGCTGCGGCCGCAATGAGCGGTGCGGCGATCCCCGGTGCGGTGAGTGAGCACAGACGTGTCGAGTCCTGACTCTCCACTTCAGGAACTCGTTGTCGTGAGCGGCAAAGGCGGTACGGGGAAGACCAGCCTCACCGCCTCTTTTGCCTCGCTCGCCCGCAATGCCGTCATTGCCGACTGCGACGTGGACGCCTCGGACCTGCACCTGATCCTCGGGCCTTATACTCTTGAACGACACGAGTTCATCAGCGGGTTTGAGGCCGTGATCCGGCCCGGTGACTGTACCGGGTGCGGCGTGTGCCGGGAGCTCTGCCGCTTCGATGCGATCACGTCAGGCGGCGGGAGCACGGGAAACCCGGTTTATCACATCGATCCGTTGGCATGCGAGGGGTGCGGGGTATGTGTGCGCTTCTGCCCGGATCACGCGATCGATCTCCAGGAAAGGGCCTGCGGACACTGGATGATCTCTGACACCCGCTTCGGCCCCATGGTGCATGCCCGGCTGGGAGTGGCGGCCGAGAACTCGGACAAGCTGGTTGCCTTGGTACGTAAGGAGGCTCAGCGCCTTGCCCGGGAGCAGGGCCGGAAGCTGATCGTCGTGGACGGTCCCCCGGGCATCGGTAGCCCGGCGATCGCTTCCCTGAGCGGCGCATCCCTTGCCCTGGTGGTAACCGAACCGACCGTGTCGGGAGAGCACGATCTCGATCGGGTTCTCGCCCTGGCGAGATATTTCGCCGTGCCGGCGGCGGTCTGTGTGAACAAGTGGGACCTGAATCCGGAAATGACCAGGAAGATCGAAGACCGTTCGCATGCATCAGGCGCACGGATGGCGGGCCGCATCCGGTATGACCGGAATGTGACGCTGGCCCAGATACAGGAGTGCACGGTGGTCGATCTCGATACCGAGGCCGCCGGAGACATACGGGAAATATGGAAAAATCTTTTCTACAAGGAGTGACATATGGAGACGGTCAACAACGAGGAAACTCTGCCCCGATCTGCCGATCACGGAGAACTACCGCGGAATAACGGCCCGCTGAAGGAATTTACCGGTAATGCGCGCATTACCGGCCCCTGCGGCGACACCATGGAATTCTGGGTGCTTGTGCGCGGCGACAGGGTGGAGCAGGCATCGTTCACCACAGACGGCTGCGGCCATTCCCTTGCATGCGGCAGCATGACAACCTGCCTGGCCAATGGGAAGACCTTGGGCGAGGCACTGAAAATCAGCCAGCAGGACATCCTCGACGCACTGCAGGACCTGCCCGAGGAAGGCGAGCACTGCGCACTGCTTTCTGTCAACACCCTGCGTGCTTCTCTCAGAGACTCCATGGGACGGAGTCACGAGCCATACGCCGCCAAAGAGCAGGGAAAAAAGAGTGCGTGCGACTCCTGCGGCAAGGGCGGGTGCTCGGCCTCGTCGAGGCGCCCGGGTGAGAGCGACGAGGATTTCGAAAACCGGAGGAGACTTGCTGAGCGCCTCTGCCGCATCGATCACAAGATCGTGGTGATATCGGGCAAGGGGGGCGTCGGAAAGAGCACGGTGGCAGTGAATCTGGCCATGTCGCTCATGCTTTCGGGCAACAGAGTGGGACTGCTCGACGTGGATATCCACGGCCCGAGCGTGCCCACCATGCTGGGGCTCGAGGGGCACAACGTACGGGGCGAGAACGGAGAGCTCCTGCCCGTTGAAATGGAGAACCTGAAGGTCCTTTCCATCGGGTTCTTCCTTCGCAGCCAGGATGACGCCGTGATCTGGAGAGGCCCTATGAAGATGACCGCGATCCGGCAGTTTCTCACCGATTCGGCCTGGGGTGATCTCGACTACCTCATCATCGATTCGCCTCCCGGCACCGGCGACGAGCCGTTGTCGGTCTTTCAGCTGATGGGCGCCGTGGACGGAGCGCTGGTGGTCACCACTCCGCAGCGAGTGGCCGCCGTAGATGTCCGCAAATCCATCAGCTTCTGCCACCAGCTCAAGGTTCCCGTGCTGGGGGTGATAGAGAACATGAGCGGCTTCGTATGCCCCAAATGCGGCGAGGTAACCCCTATCTTCCGCCAGGGAGGCGGCGAGAAGACCGCCCATGACATGGGCGTGCCCTATCTGGGCTCCATCCCCATGGATCCGCTCATCGCAGAGTCGTGTGACAGTGGCCGTGCATTCATCCGGCACTATGCAACCAGCCCGACGGCCTCGATCATGCGGGAAATCATAGCGTCCGTCGAAACCGGCCGGAAACCGGCCGATGATACCCCCTATGACATCCGTGAGACCGCGTCATCGGGTACTGATGAAGAGAATCAAAACCAAAAGGAGGATGCATCGATGCGAATAGCCATTCCATTGGCCAACGGGAGGCTGTGTCTTCATTTCGGACACTGTGAGCGCTTCGCTCTGGTGGATGTGGACACCGGTACAAAGAAGATCACGAACAGAGAGGACCTGACGCCTCCCCAGCACGAGCCCGGAGTGCTGCCGCGCTGGCTTGCCGAGAAGGGCGCAAACATCATTATCGCTGGCGGCATGGGGCAACGCGCCCAGAGTCTGTTCACGGAAAATGGTATCCGTGTACTGGTTGGCGCCCCGTCAAGTACGCCCGAGGAACTGGCCGAGAGCTTCCTCTCCGGCACCATCGAGCTGGGTGAGAATACCTGCGATCACTAAAGAGACCGCGCCATGTCTTTTTTAAAGCGCGCCGGGCCGAAGCGGCCGGGGGATGGACGGGATCCATCGACGGGGAAATGAGCATCGCCATGGCATTCCCCTGGAGCGATGAAGATCGTGCGTCTCTTCGTGCCGGCCGGCATGAGCCTCTCCGCCCCGGTGCGGAGTACGGAAGAATCCAGGATCAGATGTTATTTTTGGGGCGCCGGCCTTATTCATCGGAGACGACGCCTTCCGGGATCGGCCCGGAGGGCTTCGTCTCCACCCTTCATGAGTGTGTGGGATGTCTTCCGCGGGTCGAAGAGAGTGGATAAGCGGTTGAGTTCCCGGTGTCTTTTGCATAAGATCCGGGGACACCCTGTTTCCAGCACTATTTCACCTGCACATGTGCGCGGGTGCATATGAAAGGAGAACGTCATGGCAAAAGAAAAGGGAGACATCAGGAGTTCCTGCGCCCGGTGCCCCGGAACGGTCTGCTACCCGCTTATACCCACGGGTGCGCCCATGCCGCCCATCGAGGAGGCACCCGCCTTCTGCCCGATGCGCCGCTTCCCGGAAGCGGTAGAAAGGGCATTCGAGGCGTATGAAAATCCCGGTGTCCGGGAATTCGCCCGCCTGGCATCCCTGCAGGAGGCCCAGTGCTATGAGATCGACGCATCAGGGATCCGGACCAGAATCCCGCGGATCGAGGAAACCATTGAATTCGCACACAAGTGCGGGTACACACGGATCGGAATCGCCTTCTGCGTAGGGCTGAAGGAGGAAGCACGCATGGTTGCCTCGATTTTCGAAAACAAGGGGTTCGAGGTCGTATCCGTGAATTGCAAGGTGGGCCGCGTTCCCAAGGAGGACATCGGCCTGCAGGGCAACGAGAAGATCATGGGTCCCGATCTCATGGAGCCTATGTGTAACCCGATCGCACAGGCGGAGATCATGGAGGCCGAGGAGGTCGACCTCGCGGTCTTGCTCGGACTCTGCGTCGGGCATGATACGCTCTTTTTCCGGTCATGCCGGGTGCCGTGCACCGTGCTTGCCGTCAAGGACCGTGTGCTGGGGCACAACCCGCTTGCCGCCTTGTATCTCTCCAAGAGTCCCTATTACGGCAGGCTGAGCGTCCCCGGTCAGACCGATGCAGAGGTCCCGAAGATCAGACTTGATTGAGAGAGGGTTTCCGGTATGTCTCCCCTGATATGAGGCGGGCGCACTTCCCCTGATCAGGACCATTGGCGCAAGATGATCAAGCCGGCGGGAGATCGCCGGCCTGTGGGTTGTACTGGAGAAGAGACCCTATGAACCCCTGTCTGCTCCGGTGCGGAGATTCTCCAGGTAATCGATGCGACGACTGATGAGATGCAGTGTTTTCTCCATGCATGCAGCCAGTACCTTCAGGCGTGAGAGCTCCCGTTGCCTCGGGGAAAACGACCCCGTTGTCACAGCTGTTCCCTGCATCCCGGCAAACCCGGTCACGGTCTCCTGCGGCGCTTGAGGAACCTTCAACATACAATACCCCTGTGCACTTCCGGTCATGGGTCCTTCGCCCCTGGGCCCTGTTCCATCAAATCGCGGCATGTCTTTTCCCCTTTCTTTCCAGGCGGCAGAGGCCGGCTCCGGCATCCAGTGTCCCGATCTTTCTCGTCACCGTCAAGGCCCTCTGCAGACCTGTTCAGACTTAAAGCACAGACTGTGCCATCTCATCGAGAGACTGTTTCTGAACAGGCCATGGGAAGGCGCTGTATTCCGTTGCCTGAGATCGATTTCACCCCGAGGATCACTCCGGATCACAAGGGGAGACTGCCGGAGATTTTGCAGAATGCAAGGTTACGTACGGCGTGCCCGTCCGTCGGTTTCAGGCACTTCGATCCGGAGCGCCTTGATCTTCCGGTACAGCGTGCTGGTGTTGATTCCCAGATCCTGTGCGGCTTTCTTGCGATTTCCGTGATAACGTCGCAGGGTCTCGACGATGAGGTTCTTTTCCATGGCCTGAATGCTCAACGGACCGAGGGTGTCATCACGGGACGATGCCGTCGGCCGCAGTTCCGGCGGAAGGTGGTGCATCTCGATGATACCGCCCCTGCACAGGACGAACGCCTGCTCGATGATATTCTCCAACTCACGGACATTGCCGGGAAAATCGTATTCCATCAGGCGCGACATGACCTCGGGCGAAAGCCCGGTGATGTCTTTGCCCTGCAAGCGGTTGAACTTCGCCACGCAGTGGTCCGCCAGAAGGGGTATGTCCTCGCGGCGCTGCTTCAGGCCGGGAAGATCGAGAAAAACGACACGGATTCGGTAGTACAGGTCTTCCCGGAATCGGCCGTCGCGGACAAGCCCTGCGAGATCGCGGTTCGTCGCGGCCACGACGCGCACATCCACGGGCACGGGCTCGACCGATCCCAGGGGTTCCACGACCCGCTCCTGAAGTACCCTGAGAAGCCGCACCTGAAGAGCGGGAGATATATCGCCGATCTCATCGAGGAAAATCGTGCCCCCGTGAGCGAGCACGAACCGGCCCGGATGGTCGCGTCTGGCATCCGTGAAGGCGCCTGCCTTGTAGCCGAAAAGCTCACTTTCCAGCAGCGCATCCGGCAGGGCTGCACAGTTCACCGCAACGAAGCGTTTCCTCCTGCGTGCAGACAGGTTGTGAATCGCGCGGGCGAAGAGCTCCTTTCCCGTACCGCTGGGTCCCTGGATCAGTACCGTGCTGCTGCTCTCGGCGATCCGGGGGAGGATCTCGAAGAGATTCATCATGGCCTGGCTGCGTCCTACGATGTCCTCGAATGTATAGCGGGCCTTGAGCTCTTTTCGGAGCTGCTCCACCTGGCTCAGGTCCTGGAAGGTCTCCACCCCGCCGATGACACGACCATGACCGTCCTTGATAATCGCGGCCGAGATACGGATGGGCACACGCATGCCCTGGTTGGTGACTATGTGTGCAGTGGCGTTCACGACCGGTTTTCCGCTCTCCAGGGTGCGTTTCAATGCGCACTCGTTCTCGCAGATGCTTGCATGGAACACGTCACTGCATGCCTGGCCTACGGCGTCATTGCGCGAGATCCCGGTAATGCGTTCGGCGGCGCGATTGAACGAGGTGATCCTCCATCCACGGTCTATGGTGAAAACACCCTCGTTGATTGACTCCAGGATAACATCCTGACGGCTCTTCTCGAATTTTTCACTCATCTCAGCCACCTTATGTAAGAGCATTTTGCAATATCATATATGCCTATCAATTGCATATTGCAACATTATATTCGTCCATTTCCTTGAAGACATACATGGAGTACCTGAATATACAATAAATAAAGTGTCTTGCAATAAATGGTATCACCTTTGCTTAAGATTCCGTGTCATGAGGATTGCGATTGCCCACTGCCGAGGCAGGTTGTCGCCGGTATTCGATTTTTCGAACAGCCTCTGTCTGATCGATATCGATGGCGGGCGTGAAACCAGCCGGGAACTGAGAGCCCTGATCAGCCGGGAACCGTTCCGCCGTGCGGGAGAAGTTTTTGCCCTCGGTGTGGATACACTCATCTGCGGGGCGCTCTCCCGGCAGATGGAAACGGCTCTGAGAGCAGCAGGGGTCCGCACAGTAGGGTTCATTTGCGGCGATCTGGACGATGTTATCGCAGCATTCCTGCAGGGGAACCTGGAAGACGGCCGTCTCCTGATGCCTGGATGTGCTGCGGGAAAGACAAGGCGCCGTCGCCGGAACCGCCGGGGGCGGGACTAATGCAAAGGCAAAAAACAAAGGGAGCGCATGCCCCCTTAGAAAGGAGAATGTATCATGCCAGGAGGAGATAGGACAGGACCATTCGGAATGGGCCCTATGACGGGACGGGCTGCAGGTTTTTGTGCAGGCTATAACGTACCGGGGTACACGAATCCGGTTTATCCGGGCGGTTTCAGAAGCTGGGGCCGCGGACGGGGCGGCGGCTTCGGCGGAGGCGGTCGCGGATGGCGCAACCGGTTCTATGCAACCGGTCTGACAGGCTGGCAGCGTTCAGCCGCCGGCTGGCCGGCTTGGGGCGCGGTTCCCTATCCATACCCGGCTGCCGGGGCTCCGATGACCGGTGAGAGTGAGCTGGATGCGCTGAAAAATCAGGCAACGTACTTCGAGGACGCCCTGAAGGGAATACGGCAACAGATCGAAGAGCTCCAGTCCCGGACGAAAGAGGACTGACAAAAATACCGGACTTGTGGGGGGCAACACGGGAATCCCGGTCGTGCACGGGGAAAGGCTGAACAAGCCTTTTATAAGGAAGCGCCGGCATCAAGCGCTTACGCCCTGGACGACAGGGTATGTTTCCGGCTCATGCCCTCCCTTGGCCGGTCAAAGGGGAAATTGTATGAGAATTGCAGTAAGTTCATCGGGAAATAATCTGGAATCGCCGGTTGATCCCCGTTTTGGAAGGTGCAGGTATTTTCTGATCGTCGATACCGGCACCCTTGAGTTCGAAGCGATCGAAAATCCGAACATCTCGCGCGGCGGCGGCGCAGGGATCCAGTCTGCCCAGTTCATGGCGGAAAAGGGCGTACAATACCTTCTCACCGGCAACTGTGGCCCCAATGCCTTTCAGACACTCTCCGCCGCAGGTATCGGTATCATCACCGGGTGCTCAGGCATGGTGAGCGAGCTGGTGGAACAGTTCAATACCGGAAGGTTCCAGACGAGTCCGAGCGCCAATGTCTCCGACCACTACGGCATGGGTGCCGGTACGACTGATACCCCCATGGGCCCCGGTATGGGCATGGGCGGAGGTCGTGGCATGGGCGGCGGTCGCGGTATGGGCGGCGGCAGAGGTGGAGGACGCGGTATGGGTATGGGAGGAGGATCGGGTCGCGGTATGGGGAGTGGTTTCGGAGGAAATCCACCGATACAGTCGGGAAACCGGCCTTTTCCGAAGATACCAGGCAACGGAAATAAATGATAGCATGAGGGACCGGCGTTCTTGATAATTGCTCCAAGCCCGTATTTCACGGATCATGGCGATATCCACGAGAGACGGTCCGGAAACATAAAAGAGGACATGTATGACTGCAAAAATTGACAAGGAGAGGTGTTCAGGGTGCAGTGCGTGCATCGATATATGCCCCATGGACGCCATCAGCCTGCTTGACGGGTTTGCACAGGTCAATGAAGAGGAATGCGTCGGCTGCGGGGTCTGTGTGGACGAGTGCCCAACAGGCGCCATACGGATCGATTGATTTCTTAAATAAGGAACAGACATGAGAAAAATTGCCATCGCGAGCGGCAAGGGGGGCACGGGCAAGACGACCGTTGCCACAAATCTTGCCGCTGTTGCATCGAGGAATTCTATCAGGGTCGCCTACTTGGACTGTGATGTGGAAGAACCAAACGGCGCATTGTTCCTGAAACCGCGGATCGATGAAAAGAGGCCGGTCAACGTGAGCGTACCGGGTGTTCATGAAGGCATGTGCACGGGTTGCGGTTTGTGCAGGGATATCTGCCAGTACGGAGCCGTGGCCGTCGTGAACAGGAACGTTCTTGTTTTCCCGGAATTATGTCACGGCTGCGCCGGTTGCTGGATGGTCTGCCCGACAGGCGCTCTTGTCGAGTCACAGCGCACCATAGGGCAGATCGAGATCGGCAGGGCCGCGAAGGTGGATTTCGTTCAGGGTATTCTGAACATCGGAGAGGCAATGAGCCCGCCGGTGATCAGGCAGGTCAAGACCACGGCTGTGGATGCGGATCTGCAGGTGATCGATTCGCCTCCCGGCACATCCTGTCCGGTTATCGAGAGCATCCGCGACGCGGACTATGTAGTCCTGGTGACCGAGCCCACCCCATTCGGGCTGAACGATCTCGTGCTGGCTGTCGAAACGGTCAGGACGCTCGCCCTGCCCTTCGGAGTGGTCATCAACCGCTCGGATACGGGTGACGGGCAGACCCTGGATTTCTGCCGGGAACAGGGCATCGATATCCTTGCCGAGATCCCGGACGATCGCAGGGTTGCCGAGGCATACTCGCGGGGCGAGCTTGCCTGCGACACCGTTCAGGATTACTCCTCGATATTCGCTTCACTGGTGAAAAGACTGCTCGAAGGGTGATACCGCACCTCGTCCGCGGCAACTGCCGAACCTCCACCTCGTGCAGGCGGAATGTCCGGCAGGAATGGCCCGGCTGACATGCTTTCCCTTTCCGTATTAAGGGGAGGCAGGTGCTAAAAAAAACAGAATACGAAAAGGTGAGCATATGGGGAAAAAACAACAGGAGCTCGTTATCATCAGCGGCAAGGGAGGGACTGGAAAGACCTCTATCGTCGCTTCTTTCGCCGCGCTGGCAGGGAAATGCGTGCTGGCCGACTGCGATGTTGATGCAGCGGATCTGCATCTCGTGCTCGATCCACAGGTGATCTGGTCAGAGAGCTTCTCGGGAGGCAAGCGCGCCTCTGTCGTTACCGAGAGATGCACGGCCTGCGGCACCTGTGCCGAGGTCTGCCGTTTCGATGCCGTCACCTTTGACGGCCCGCCCAACAGCCGAATTGATAAAACCTTCCGCATCGACCCCGTAGCCTGCGAGGGATGCGGGGTATGCTCCTGGTTCTGTGAATATGACGCCATTGACTTCAGTCCGTCGGTGAACGGAGAGTGGTTCGTATCAGAGACCCGGCACGGCCCCATGGTCCATGCCAGGCTCGGCATCGCAGAGGAGAATTCCGGCAAGCTGGTAAGCCTCGTCAGGCAGGAAGCCGTGAATTTGGCCGAGGAGCGCGAGATTGGTCTGGTCGTCATCGACGGATCTCCCGGGATCGGATGCCCGGTCATCGCGTCCATTACCGGGGCGGATATGGTCCTGGTGGTGACCGAGCCGACCGTGAGCGGACTTCACGACCTCCTTCGCGTGGCCGATCTTACCAGGCACTTCGCAACCCCTGCCATGGTCTGCATCAACAAGTGGGATCTAAACCCCCTGGTCGCATCCGAGATCGAAGAACAGGCCTGCAAACAGGGACTTCGCATCGCCGGAAAGGTACGCTACGACCGCGCAGTGACCCGTGCGCAGATAAACAGGCTCTCGGTCGTCGAATACCAGGACAACGGATGCTCGAGCGATATCCGCTCGGTATGGGAATCCGTGAGCAGCCTGATGCATCCTGCGTGAAGGCATCCCGCCTGACGGGGCACTGCTCATGAGCATCCCGATCCCATGGTGCACCTTAATATAAAAAGCATGAACAGACTTTTGTGCCTCCCGATGGAAAGAAAACACTTCTAAGAAAGTGAGGAAAAACGATCATGGCACATATTTTCGGTCCGGTGCCCTCAAGGCGTCTCGGGAGATCTCTCGGTATAGACCTGGTGCCTTTCAAAACGTGCACCTATGATTGCATCTACTGCCAGCTCGGGCGAACCACCCTCAAGACCGTTCAGCGAAAGGAATGGTTCCCGCTCGATGAGATCGTGGACGAGCTCAGGGAAAAGATCTCGACGCGGCCGGACTATATCACCCTGGCCGGTTCCGGCGAGCCCACCCTGTATTCACGTCTGGGCGAGCTCATAGAAAAGACACGTTCCTTCACGGACATCCCCCTCGCGGTGCTGACGAACGGCTCGCTCCTGTGGCAGAAGGACGTGCGCACAGAGCTCATGGACGCCAATCTGATCGTACCTTCGCTCGATGCCGGAAGCCCGGAAATGTTCCGGGCAGTGAACCGCCCCCATCAGGACATCACCTTCGAGCGGATGCTTCAGGGTCTGATCGACCTGAGACAGGAGTACCGGGGCGAATACCGGCTGGAGGTGTTCATTCTGGGCGGACACACGGCGCTTCCGGCAGAGGCCCGGGAAATCGCCAAGTACGCGGGCCTGATACGGCCTGACGAGGTACAGCTGAACACCGTTACCCGTCCGCCTGCGGAAGACTATGCGGCAGGCGTGAGCAGACCCCGCCTGGAAAGCATTGCCGGCCTGTTCGCCCCCCGTGCAACGATCATCGCCGATTACCGGGGAATCCACGAAGAATCCGAATTCACCGTGGCCAGGGACACGGTCTTCCAGATGATCGAGAGGAGGCCGTGCACCTTGGAAGACATCGCGGGCGGGCTGGGCATCCATCCCAACGAGGCGGTCAAACATGTGGGCGAGCTCCTGGCCCTGGGAAATGTCGAACAGCTTGAACCCGCAGGGGGAAAGGCTTTCTTCCGGGTGACTCACCGATAGACATCACCCGGGGAGCGGCCGTTCGACCAGGGGGCTGAAATTCTGCCCCCTTCCCGTCATATGCGCCACGGCCCGACACGGATCATACAGGGCCTCTGTCCATGGCTCTGGATCTCCCGGGAAAGGGAGCGACGGGCCCTGCCCTTGCAGGACGGTATCTTTACCTCGGATACAGCGCCCACATCCGCGCCAGCTCATCGTCTTCACAACGGATTTCCGTGTAGTGGTCCACGGTGCCAGAACCCTCGACAATGATCCCTTTCCCCTCGGTCACCCCACCGATGTCGGCACAGGGGATGCCCCTTTCGGAGAGTTCCCGGATAACGGCATCGACTCTGTCGGGAGAGACCGTGGCGGCCAGGCTGCCCGAGGAGATCATGCGCAACGGGTCAAACCCGAACCTCTCGGCAAAACGATCGATCACCGGACGTGCAGGAACGAGCGACGAATTGATGCGGAAGCACACTCCCGATGCATTTGCCATCTCGATCAGGGTCTCCATCAGGCCTCCCCTCGTCACGTCGTGCATGGAGGTGGCACCATGCTCTGCCAGAACATCGGACTCGGGGATCACGCTCACCTCATGCGCAAGATTTCTCGCCTGATCGAGCTCTGCGTCCGTGATGCCGAGCTTTTTTGCGACATCGGCGAAGTCATGGGCGAGAATGGCGGTCCCCTCCAGCGCTACTCCCTTGGTGATCAGCACGCGGTCTTCCAAGTGCGCCCCGCCGGTATAGATCGGGGCCCTTCCGGCCGCGTTTCCCAGTGCGGTTACAGCCACCAGCGGCCGGACTATGCCGCTCGAATAGCCGGTATGCCCGCCGATGATCGCTATCCCTGCTTCCTGGGCCGCACGACTTGCATCCTGCATGATTTCCTCGAGCATATCCTCGTCTTCCACCCGCGGCACAAGGACCAGCACCAGGGCCCAGCTTGGCCTGATGCCGCTCGCCGCTATGTCGTTACATGCGATATGTACGGCGAGCCATCCGATATTCTCTATGGCCCCCACGATCGGATCGACATGTGATGCGAGGATGTCTCCGCCGACTTTCGTTAGTGCGACGTCCTGGCCGAATGCCGCTCCCAGGATCACTCCGGGGTCCTGATTCTTTACATAGGGGAATATGCACCGTTGCAACACTTCATGAGAAAACTTCGACACAGGCTGCTCCTTTCGTTCATGATGTATCCTTGGTATTGCACGAGTCGTACCAATATAGAGTACTGGGCGTTGTCGTCATTCCCTTCGCACAAACAGCTCGTTGGAAATGCCGGCAAGACGGAGGCCGTCTCGTGGTCATTCATTTCTCTGATAATCTTCTCATGAAAAACTTCTGCCCGTTGTACTGTGTCTCGATCATCAGGTTTTCGAGAACAAGCTGCCGCACATCATCCCAGGATGCGTTCGAACGTTCCAGATACCGATCCAGCGCATCTTCTCTCATGGGATGTACTGACGTGATACTGAGCAGATCTTGGATCGCGTCTCCTGTACAGGCGAAATCATTGCCCTCGTATCCGATGAGATATTCCACTCTCTCCCCGATAATGTCATGGAATATCTGGTACGCTCGGTTGATGCCGTCCTCTCCCGGAGCCTTTATGCCTTTCATCGCGGGCGGTCGTGTGGGGATGGAAAGGTAGGAGCACTTTGGGCCGAGATCGACCAGAAAATCGGCAATCTTGCAGAGGTCATCGGGTTCATCGTTGAATCCTTGCACGAGCATGGTTTCCGTTGCCAGTTCGCCCTGGTACTCCTGCGCAAATATACGCATCCCCTCGAGGATCGACTCGAACCTCAGGTGCTTGTGCGGACGATCGATCCTGCGCCATCTTTTCTCTTCAAGCGAGTCGACCTTCAGCGATACCCAGTCGGCCGACATCAGATCACGCCTCACATCTTCACGCCAGACAAGAGATGCATTGGTGATAATCGCGATCTTGATCTCCAACTCCCGCAGCAGCTCGATCTCTTTCCCGAGATTGATATCCAGGCTGGGTTCACCGTCAGGGACGAACGCGATATAATCAATGGGTTCCCCTGCCGAACGCGAAACAGCAACCTTGTTCTGAACCGAATCAAAGACTTTATTCGGGTCATAGAACGGTCGTCTCTCGAAATCCATTTTGATGGCCCTTCCCAACTGGCAGTAAACGCAGGCGTAACTGCACACCTTGGGAGGAATGTTGTTTATTCCCAGACTCCTCCCCAGCCGTCTTGACGGAACAGGTCCGAATGCTATCATAGTTGTCTTCTCCATACCTTCCAGGCGTTGTCTTCAAGCATTGATTTTTTCATAGGCATCCAGAAAAATGTCGTTTTCTTCCCGCGAACCAATGGACACCCGTACGTATCCGGGCGCCATCTGATTGGAGAGATCGGTGATGAGCACGCCCCTTTCCCTGAGTCTCGGCGCGATATCATCCTGGCCGGTTTCCACGAGAAGGAAATTGGCGCTGCTCGGGTATACCACCGCATTGAGCCTTCTGAGAGCCTCTGTCATACGATCTCTTTCCTGTATTATCCTGGCGACGTTGACCGATACGTACTCCGGATTGCGCATGGCCTCTACCGCCGCGTAGAGGCTGGCCTGGGGCAGAAGGACGGGAATCAGGGAAAACGGCTCGAGGAAGGCATCTCCGGCAACCATATACCCGATGCGGGCGCCGGCGAGACTGTAGATCTTGTCGAGTGTCCGCGTGACCGCCAGGTTGCGATGCTGCTGAACCATGTCTGCAAAGGTCTCGGGGAAAAACCCGTGGTATGCCTCGTCTATGACCAGCAGAACATCGGGATTCCCGAGCAGGGATTCAACCATGGGCCTGTCCAGCAAGGGCCGGCCGGTGGGGTTGTTCGGGTTGTCGATGATAACCAGTGAGGGTTCCCGGACAAGCTCCAGAATCATGTCCGGATCCAGATCGAAGCGTGGAGGGAAAAGACGCAGGCTGGTAATCCGCGAGGCCGTATGCTTCGCGGCCTGAATGGTGGAAAAGAACGAAGGGCTCGGGACCATCACATTTCGCCCCCGGGAAAAGAGATAGACCAGCTCCCTCAGCAGGATATCCGATCCCGGGCTGAGAACCACCCGTCGCGCGTCGGTCCCCGAGGTCTCGGCAACGAGTTCTTTCAGGACCTGCATCTCTTCTCCATCGGCATAGCGATGGAGATGCGCCAGCCCCTCGCGGGCGGCCGATACCACGCCTTCGGGCGCGGCATAAGGCATCTCGTTCATGTGCAGTCTGACAGGGGCTTTCATGACACCACCTTCATGATCATGTCTTCATTGTACCCGATCCATACCCTGATAAAACCGCAGAGCTGGTCATCGAGTCCGGTATCGCCGGTATCCACGCGCAGCACATTGACCTTGTGAACCTTGTCTTTCTCTCCCACCACGATGATGTTCTCGCGGCCTACCTGCCGGATCACCTCGGGGGTGAACTGCCGGTTTCCGCGTCCGAATATGAACCCGTTTCCGCCCAGCATCGTGACGACGATCTTTCGTTTCGGAAAACGCGCGATGAGATCCAGGATCTCTTTTTCGTTGATGTCCCTGCCTTCCAGGGCACGTCCGTATACCGCGTCCACCCCAAGCAGGGTCTTTGGTACGCCGATTTCGTCGGCCACAGCCTTGACCGTAGTGCCCGGACCGAGCAAATACAGAGTTTCCTCATCCATTTCCCTGAGCACGGCCCCGGCAATCTCCTTTTTATTCGCCTCAGAGGAGGCACTCGAGGTGGAGGGCCTCTTTTCTCCCTGGAGCATGCCGGCGACCCTGGGCACCTTCATATATCCGTAAAGCCTTGCCGCAAGGCGGCCCTGACGGAAGATATCCTCGTCGATATCCATGACTTCCTGTTCTATGAGATCGGACCCCGCTACGAATGCGTCGACCAGCGATGCCGCAGCCCTCGCACTGGTGGAGAAGACCGGGCTGAACACCTTCACCCCGGAAGGCACGCCCACTACCGGGACATCGAGTCCCACGGCGTCGCACATATTCCTGGCGGTTCCGTCCCCGCCCACGAAAATGATCAGATCGACTCCAAGGCCGCGCATGCAGCCCGCGATATCGATGGTGTCCCGAGCCGTGGTTTCGGCGCCTATCGATCCGACCTCTGTGATATCAACGCCCAGGTCGTGAACATAGTCGGCGCCCATGGGTCCGGGCGCAGCGAAGAACTCGATCTCTTCCCTGCATTTCAGTGCGGAAAGCAGATCCGCCGTACGGAACGGGGTAACCGGCCGGGCCCCCATCTCACGTGACCGTCTGCCCATATCTCCATCTGTTCCCTTCAGACCGACACTTCCACCCATACCCGCAACCGGATTCACAATCAGCCCAATTTTCCTCTTCATGGTGTCTCATCCTTTCCGTCCGGGATCTATCATCCTTGCAGGAATCTTAGTAGCCCGTTTGATTTCAAGAGTATTCTCTCACTCACGGTTTTTGCCGGAACATTTTCTCGAAATGCCTTTACTCGGATAACTATCGAATCGGATACAGGAAAGAGCGTTCTGATATGCTCCTTTCTCTTTTCCTGTAATCAGGATGATAGTGCATTCTCTCGATCTATTCAACAAATACCTGAGCTAAGACGCATCTCTAATTCGCTCCACTGCAATGGATCGTTCAGCCCTATTCAGCACAACGGTCCTTTTAACAACCTCTCGGTAACCGGGGTTCTCGATTTTATTTCGATTGCCCCGGTTACCTGAGGTCTAGGATGAAAAAACCTTAACTAGGAGGCTTATGATTCAGCACAACGGTCCTTTTAACAACCTCTCGGTAACCGGGGTTCTCGGTTTTATTCCGATTCCCCCGGTTACCTGAGGTCTAGGATGAAAAGACCTTGAAACTAGGAGGCTTATGTTATTGTTCTACGGCTAACTGAACCAGCTCTTGCGCTGTCTGCGCAGTCTCCTGACTTTTCTTAAACTTCAGGAAGATTCCCAGAACAGCTCCAGCTAACGTTGCTACGCAGCACAGTGCTATCGAAAGGCCTATAGAACCGGTCTTTCCTATGGCGATACTTGACAGCGCGAGTATAGCCGGCCCTCCGAGGGATCCGAACCCGAAAACCAGTCCCAGCATGCTTCCGGAGATGCTTGTATCATAGCGGTTTGCCACGAATGAGGTAATCGCTGGATCCATGAGAGGAATACCAAAGCCTGCCAGGAGCAGGAACACGACCAGCAGTACCATGCTCTGATTGATGCCGGAAAACAGAATTGCAGATCCGCCTATGCCCGTAATGATAAAACCAAGAATAATAGACATTCTGTAATTACCGTGGGTTACATGGTCAAGCAAAAATCCCCCACAGAGTGTTCCGGCGATGCCGAACAGAGTAAGGGCTATGGATAATTTGCCGGCAAGAACAGCACCTAATCCGAGGCCCATGGGCTGCGAACTGGCGAGATATGCAGGCGCGAGATTATACAGGCCCAATATGGCCCAGCAGTTACAGAAACCGATGAACATAGCGACCCAGGTAATCGGCATGCACATGGCATCACGGAAGTGGTTTTTGTTCTGATAAGCATTGCTTGCTTCATTCACCGCTTGTGCATCGAGATTGTCGCTATTGCCAGGGGCCTGTTTCCCGGCGAAGAAGATCACCAGAATCAGGTTTATCCATGCAAGAATAGAGAGCAGAGCAAATGCCTTCTGCCAGCTGCCGGTAGATTCGAGCAGAACAGGCGCGATAAAAACCCCGAGAGCGGTACCGATATTCAGCGAGCCGATAAGTAGGGCAGAAGCTGTCCCCTGTTCTTTGACCGGAAACCATATGGATACGATAGGCCCTATCGCTCCGAATGCAAAACCTAGAGCAGCACCCTGCACCAGGCGCAGGAAAAAAACCGTCCAGTAGTTGGAACCTACAAAAACAAGCGCAACGCAAGAAAGCCCCGCAAGAAGCATACCCAACAGCAGTGCTGATCTGATGCCAAGCTTATCGGCCACGATACCGCCTGAGAACATGAAGATAGCCTGCGCAAAAAGAAAGATGGACATGAGATTGGTGGCAGCATCTATAGTGACGCCAAGATCGGCTGCCACATGCTCTATCATTGGAGACAGGGCAGTCATGTTGATGAACGTTGCAACTACCGCAAGACATCCTATGGTGAGAATGACCCAACGAAATGGTGTATATCTTGCGCCCTGATTCATTTCAATACTCCTTCATTCGTTTGAATCTTGACCGGAACTTCCAACGGGAAAATGGGGGTGAACCCATTGGAAGTTCCGTTATCAAGAGCTGTCTAAAAGTTGAAAACTTTGTCTAAATCCTCATCTTCCACATCGAAGGTGAGATAATGGGGCGCTACTGCCTCGTTTTTGAAGAATTCCGGCAACCTGTCGTCGGCAGGAGTGAGGCCGGCATCCTTATTGAAAGTCCTTTCATTTTGCAGAACGGACAGGCCTATTGCGCTAAAATCTTCCATATTCATCTTGTAACCATAGAAGGCGTTCATCATATCCACCAGGGCCTGGAAGGTTTCCGGCTGATCCAAGCAGGCGAATGCCACAAAGAGACACATGCCCGTTGAATCTATTGCGGCTGTAGCGATCTGGAAATTTCTGCAGGCCTCTACCTGTCCATCGGGTTTATGCGGGTCAAGACTGCCGCCGATATTGAATAGATTCGGCGCAACCATGAAGGCAGCGGTATGATCGGCGCCCATCGTGCTGGTTGCGTATGTTACGCCGATGCCAAAGCACGATCTGGGATCGTATCCGGCCATGGTCTGCCTCTTGACTGCAGGCACCCGCTCGATGCCGAATACCTCTCCGGTAATGTGCGCGCCATTGCCCAGAATTCTCCCGAGGGGCGAGCCCTTGCCTACTTCCTTGACCATTTCGATGGCGGCCTGAGCATCACCGAACTCTGCAAGACCTGCATCCATGGCTACCGCTATGGCATTTCCCATCTCAATCGTGTCAACCCCATAGTCGTCATCCATACGATCCATCTGTGCAACCGCATCGATATCGTCGATACCGCAATTTGCCCCATGAGCGTAGATGGTTTCATATTCGGGTAATTTGCTTACATAATTGCCGTCCTTGTCATGATATATCCCCGAACACTTGATAATACACCCATGGTGGCATGCGTGCGTCATATTACCGCCTCTCTCCGCCTGCATGCTGGCCATGGTCTCGCCGGAAAGCTTCTCAGCCCCTTCAAACTGCGCCTGGCTGTAATTTCTCGTCGGGAAAGCCCCTAGTGCATTCAGGGGTCCGACCATGAAGGGCGTCCCTAGAGCCGGCAAACCCTCACCGGAAACCGGATGCTTCAACACCCCCTCGGTAAAAATTCTGATCGCTTTTTTGAAGTTATCAGGATCCTTGGGCTGCCGCCTTTTCGTCCCGGTATCATCCAGAATGATTGCCTTTACACCCTTTGAGCCCATGACCGCACCGGCGCCTCCCCGTGCTGCGTGACGAGTTGGCCTCAACTCGGGGTCGGTTATTGCTACTGTCGCCGTATTATATTTTCTTTCTCCAGCAGGACCAATGGTAATACAGCATATCTTGTCCCCGTACTGGCTTCTGAGGGCATCGATCAGCTCGTAGTTGCCCATGAGCTTCAAGCTGCTGTCCTCTTCGATTTTCACCCCGTCTTTGTTGATCAGGATCTTGTAGGTCTTGTCGTCGGACGGTTTTCCTTCGATGACTATGGCCGCATACCCGAGCTTGGCTAAAACCTGGCCAGCCTGGCCTCCTGAATTGGCTTCTTTAATGCCGCCTGTCAGCGGGCTCTTGCACCCGACAGATATACGCCCTGACATAGGCGCTGTAGTACCGCTCAACAAACCAGGGGCAATAACTATCTTGCTGTGTATGCCCAAAGCATGACATTGAGGAGGCACTTCCCGGGAAATGATTGCGGAAGTCATCGCGCGCCCCCCCAAGCCTCCCAAATTGCCAAGCGATTCTACCGAATGAGTCTGTGTGTTCATGTCGATCCGTAATAACTTATCCATCTTGAGCTCCTCCCCTCTTTGTAAATCTTTTCTCTTGATGAACCTTTTCTGCACGGATGCAGATAACCAACTAACAGTATGTATGTTAGTATCGTTGTTGCATACATGCTGTTTGTTTGTCAATATCAAATTCATTGATTCTTTGACGAGACACAAAGAATGGCAAGAATAGTCGGAGATTTTTTTCTAAAAATAATTCATTCCTGATACGAAGTGAGCAGCGATACATTCTCATTCATCGAATATTACAATACATTTCATCGGAACAGCGGTTTTAACCTCGTAACATTTCCGCCTGTCCCGTCAATTTCGAGAAATACGTTCAATCAAACATAGGCATGCCGGACGTTACCGGACATGAAGAAGATGCCCCGCTCCACCCAAAAACCCGCGCATAGCACACTCTCTACATCTGGAATTTGCCGTCCGCCGCCACTCGTCCGGATACGTAACATAGGACAAGGCAGGGCAAGTTAATATTTATTTTAAGACGTTTTTGTATTCAGGAGTATTTTTCAAGAGGGATCCCAACAATTCCTCAGTCACTGCTTTTGCTTCCGCAAGGGATCTCTTGGGGTTATCCGACTGCAATATCCACAAGGCGCACTCGTTCGCAGCGCCGGAAATAATATATGCCAATGCATCTATGGGGACATAGCGTATCGTTCCATTGTCGACCAGCATCGAGATCTGATCTATCAGGACTTTCATTCCGAGGCGAACATCTACTTCATGCCATTTCTTCCACCCCATAACGGCAGGGCCCTCGACCATGAGTATTTTCTGAATAGCCGGATCCACACTCGCATTTAGGAATTCGTAGAATATGGCAAGTAGGGCTTCCCAGGGGTCTTTTGCCGCATCCCTGCTCGACTTGATACGTTCTACCACATCTTTGTATGCTTTGAAGAACACTACTTCAAAGAGATCTTGCTTGCCTTTGTAATGGTGATACAGGGCACCCCTAGTTACACCGGCATATTTTACGATTTCTTCCGTAGTAGTTGCCTCGTAACCTTTCGTGCTGAATATCTCTTTGGCTGCTTCTATCAGTTTTGCGGCAGTTTCCCTGCCTGATTCAATTTTCAGATTCCCTGTCTTTACTGCCATTTTAGTATCTCCTTACTAGCCTATCATGATAGCACATATTATACTTATGGAACGTATCAAATAATAACTACTATAACAAAAAGCGCATTATAATGTACTGTGGCTCGAAATCATTTCATCACTCTGATAAATATGGTCTAAAACGCCATTATCGATATGATAAATATCATTATTCTAATATGTTATATCAAGCCTCGGTCTGAATAAGACTGCGGAAGAAGTTCTCCCATATCGACCTGGTTTCCGCCAGAGCCCTAAGGGGATTGTCCGAGCGGGCAATCCACAAAATGGATTCGTTTACTCCACCCGATATGAAATGGGAAAGGGCTTCGATGGGTTGATATTTCATGTATCCTTCGTCGATGAGGGATGAGATGGATTCCTTCAATATTTTCATTCCGTATTGCTCGTCGATGCGTCGCCATTCCTCCCATCCCAGCACAGCGGGCCCGTCTACAAGAAATATCTGCAATATCTCGGGGTGGAGACTGATCTCCATGTAAGTATTGTTTATCGTGATAAGTTCCTGGAAACGATTTTCTACTCGAGCCACGGCGTTCAGGATCTTATCGCAGATATCCTTATAGATAGATTTGAACACCGCTATGAAAAGTCCTTTTTTCCCGTCAAAGTGATAGTACAGAGCACCACGGGTCAGTCCGGCACGGCTCACGATATCACCGGTAATGGTTTTTTCATAACCATTGGTGCTGAATAGTTCCTTACCGACCTCGATAAGGGTTTCAACTGTATCTTTTTCAGTTTCGACCATTGTATAATAATCCTTTAAATCAGATACTTATATAGTACCAGGGAGTTGCTCTATCTACTGAATTAACCGACAATGCGGTTGTCGATATTGCACCTATACCGTTACCCATTTCGTTTTAATATCTTCCAATCCATCAAGACACTGGGTATATCCGCCTTAATGCTTTGTAATAATTGCATTCCCAATTGTCAAATGGATATTTGATTAAATAGCTTCCTCTCTGGCGAGGATCCATATATTCCACAACAATCATACAAACCTGGTTCTGATACTCTCTGTAAATCACACATTTGCACGCTGTGTATATTTTTCATGAAAACTATATCGCCATGTTTATAGCTCATTGAAGCTGTTTTTTATATCCCAGGATGATCTCCTCAGCACTTCAGGAGATCATCCTGGTTTGTTTAATCGAAGTCCGGGTTTCTCAGACAGAAACTACCTGGTACAATCCCTGAATCACAAGCAGTCTTTGGCCTGGGAATCAAGATAATTGAACGCATGGTCCATGGCATCCATGGCTTTCTCCAGATCCACCTCATTCACGAACGAAGAGAGTGCGAATCTGAGGGTGTTGGGAGTAAATCCGCCAATGAGGCAGCCTTTCTCAATGGCCTTCGCTGTGACCATTTTCGTGGGCCATACTGACTGGTCGCCGCCATAGGATGCGAACCTGTCCTCTTCGATGAAGGGTTCCATGGTTGCATTGTCTTTCACGATGTCAACTGCCCAAAGGACACCAGCACCTGTTGACCTACCGAATGTCGGATGTTTCTTTTCCAACTCGGCAAAACGTTCCTTAAGGTACTTGCCAGCCTTGGCAGAGCAACCTGCTGCGTCGTTTTCCAGGAGGACTTCGATGTTTGCGCATACGGCTGCCATGGAAAGGGGATGGGCATTGAAGGTTCCGCAATGCTGCCATCTGATAGATCCCATGAAATCGCCGATTTCCTTGCTGACCACACAACAGGAGGCAGGTAGCGCCGAGCTGACTATCCCCTTCGCCATGGTCATGATATCTGGTTTGAGGTTTGAGTCACCGAAGAGTTCATGACCAAACCACTTGCCCATCTTGCCGCAACCGCAGAGCACTTCGTCGCAATGCCAGAGAATGTTACGCTTTTTCAGCTCTTCCACAAGCTGGGGAAGATATCCCTCAGGCGGGAAAATTGCCGCTGCGCCAAAAACAGGCTCGGTAATCATCGAGGCGATGTTCTGAGGTCCATAGGTATCGATGAGCTGCATGGTGTACTTGACCGAGGGATAATACCCGTCCGGACCCTTCTTCTCGTCGACTGCAGGTGCGGGGGCCACGATGAAGCCGGGATCGGTGAGAGCGCCGCTGACATCCTTGTAACCGGTCTGAATATCGGCATCTTTAGGGTTTGAAGCCCCGCCTCGGTAAGCCCTGATCCTGGTACACTGTCCAGCACCGGCGGTCCATCCGTGATATGCATTGGATCTTGTGACGATCAATGGCTTGCCGGTGTAGTTGCGTGCGATGATGAATGCTTTCTCATTGGCTTCGCTGCCCGTGGAGGCCCATGAAACCTTGCCAGCCCAACCGCCGGTGGAGGAAGCGCCGTTTATCAGATCCTCTACGACCAATTTACATGCCTTTGCCGCATAATCCGTAATGAACTCTTCCCAGACGAAGCCATATCGCTCGCTCGCTTCACGAATCGCCTGCTGAATCTTTGGATGCTTCTGACCTGCAGTTACGCACACCAGTTGGTTTACGCAGTCAAGAAGCCTTGTTCCATCAGGCATGATGAGGTAATCGCCCTCGGTACTCTCAATCGGGATAAACTGCCACTCGTCATCGGAAAAAAAGACCTTGATGTGATACTTTGCGTCCCATTCTTTAATCTGATCCCAATTAATCTTTTTGCCCATTTTCAATCCTCCCTTCTCTGAAGCTTGAGCAGATCGTTGGATATTAACTAGCAGCATACATACTATATGTACGCTATCCGTTTCATACATTCTGTTTGTATGCATTGTCAAGCAAAAAAAGTTTGTTTCGATATTTGCCCATCGGACCGGCAATCCTCGCTATAAAAGAAGAGCGTTGATTGTCAATAAATTACTGATATCAATCAGATTTTCAAAATATTGCTGAAGATGACATAAGGTTTGGGAATTTACCCGAGCCTCAGATCGCTACAGATGGTAGTTCACTGAAACAACGACCGGGATACGCAGAACAACGTAGGTGTCAATCATACTGCGGCATGATGCCTCTTCCATGCACCCTGCATCATGCCGGAGATTACGAAGGCCAACCTTCATGAGAATATCGTCATCGTAGGCTGCACGCCAGCACGGCCGCACCGATGGCGCCGTTCACCTGGGCGTGTCCGGTTACCTCGATGGGGGAGCCAAAGCGTTTCTCCAGGGCCCTGACCACGCCGATGTTCCTGGCCACGCCCCCGGTCATCATGATGGGGGCTTTCACGGCCAGCCGTTGTGCCATGGCATACACCCGCGATGCCACCGAGTCGTGGATGCCCGCGATGATGTTCTCACGCTGCTCGCCCCTGGAGATGAGCGAGATGACCTCGGACTCGGCAAAGACCGTGCAGATACTGCTGATCTTCGCGGGGTTCTCCGACCGCAGGGAAATCTCGCCGAAATCGTCAAGATTCACCTCCAGTGCCCGGGCCATTACCTCCAGAAACCTGCCCGTGCCTGCCGCGCACTTGTCGTTCATCACGAAGTCCGTTACCTTGCCCGATTCGTCGAGGATGAGGGCCTTGCTGTCCTGGCCGCCAACGTCCACCACGGTGCGCACCTGCGGGTCGAGAAAATGTGCCCCTGCCCCGTGGCAGATGATCTCGGTCATGGATTTGTGGGCGAACTCCACGCTGTTTCTGCCATAGCCGGTGGAAACGATCCAGGCGATGGACGATGCCTCCAGCCCGAGCTCGCCGGTGAGCTCCTCGAATACCTTTCTGCCGGCCATACCCGCGTTGTAACCGGTGAAGCCCACCCTGGTTCCCAGGATGACGCCGTCTTCCAATACCGCCGCCTTTGCCGTGATCGAGCCGATGTCTATTCCAGCTGTCTTCATTTTTTTAAGTGGACTCCTTGTCTCTCAGGCGTCAGACCGCGCTCGCCCCGCCGTCCACCACGATGGTCTGCCCGGTGATGAACGAAGAACCCGGCGAGGCGAGGAAAAGCACGGGATGGACCACA
This sequence comes from Deltaproteobacteria bacterium, assembly GCA_018433085.1. Classification (GTDB taxonomy): domain Bacteria; phylum Desulfobacterota; class Desulfomonilia; order UBA1062; family UBA1062; genus Phosphitivorax. Next base: position 220,040 of record JAHDRW010000013.1, read on the forward strand.
TCCCCGGGTTCGGCGATCCTGCCCAGGGGGACGGTCTTGACGACCTCCCGGTATATGCCCTCATCCGACCAGAAGGGCTTGCTGAAATCGGTCCTGACCATACCGGGCGCCACCGCGTTGACCTGGATGTTGAAACCGGCAAGCTCGCTTGCCAGCACCCGGGTGAGCATTTCCACCCCTGCCTTGGCAATGCCGTAGACGCCCATGCCGGGAGATGCCTTTCTGCCCGCGATCGAAGACACGCTCACGATCTTGCCCTCTTTCCGCACGCGCATGATGCGCGCAGCCGCGCGCGAGCACAGAAAGGTGCCGTTCAGGTTGGTCTCCACGATCTTCTGCCACAGGTTCAGATCGGTGTCAGCGATTCCGGGCGTGATCAGGTTCATGCCAACGTTGTTCACGAGAACGTCCAGCCGGGAATGCCGCTCTGCGACCGCGGCGAAGAGACGGTCCACATCCGCCTCCCGGGCAACGTGGGCCTGCACGGCCATGAGATCCCCGCCGGGGAGGATATCTTTGGCTGCATCGAGGTTCTCCTGCTTCCGCCCGCAGATTACCACCCGCGCACCCTGCTCCAGCAGGGCGCGGGCGATCTCGAGGCCGATTCCCCTGCTCCCGCCGGTGACCAAGGCCACCTTGTCCTTCAGAGCGTACTGCATTTCGCCCATGTAGTCATTCCTCCTTTTTGAGCCTACCGTGCAATCCCCGCGCGTGGTCCCCGCTGACTGATCACCTCCATGAAGGCGTCTATCCGGGTTAAAGCCTGGCTCTCGGAGAAGCTCCGCTCGTCCACCATGTGGGATTCGAGCATCATGCAGGGTATGCCCTTTTTTTCCTGTACCATGCGCATGATGTCGTACTGGCCGAACGAGTACGGCTTGCAGCTCCGGTTCGAGTGCATGACCAGGCCGTCGACCTCGTACTTGTCGATCATCTCGAATATGGTCTTTGCCATCTCGTCCACCCCGATGTTGAGATAGATCCGGGTGTAGGCCTCGGCCATGGAGTCGATGAAGTTATTCTCGTCGATGTACTTCATGGAGCCGCACCAGGCCGTGGTGTAGGTATCGGCCACCAGGCAGGCCCCGTGTGCCGCGAAGGTGTCAGAGAGCCACTTCAGCCGATACCACACCGGCAGGTTGTCCCACAGGAGGCGGTAGCGCTCGTTTTCCACGGCGCTGATGCCCTGGCTCACCCGCTCCTTCATCTCTTCGAGAAGCTCGGTGTAGAAGTCCACCACCTTGGTCGTACCGCGCAGGGTGACGATGAGCGCGAGGAAGAAGAACGCATCGAACGCGGTCATGGGAGAGGGCCTGTGGGCCGCCGCGTCGAGGACTTCCTGCCAGAGCCGCTGGCCTTTCAATGAGAGCCTGCCCACCTCCCTGCTCCTGTCGATATCGAACTTTTTCCCGCACACGCCCTCGAGAAACCCGATGTACTCGTCGATCTGGGTCCGGACATAGCGCCTGGCCTCCCCGGCGAAGTCCACGTGGCAGAACGGGGTATCGAAGATGAAGAGCGGGACGTCGAAGAGCCGGGCCTGGATCTCGTACCACTTCATGACCGTGCCGCAGATGTTGTTGCAGCACACGAGCATGTCGGGCTTCGGGAGACCGCCGATGGGTCCGCCGTCCTCAAGGGCGCATGCGATGTCGGCCCGTGCGTAGGAGCACAGGTCGGTGCTGTATCCCAGGGCCTCGGCCTTGGCGCAGAGGTCGCTCCCCATGTGCGACGCGCCGATCATTGCCCCGTAGTTCTCCGGGTACACCGGAATCACGTCCATGGCGATGAGCGGCTCGACCGGTCCGCCGCTCGTGATCCAGGCCACCTTCTTTCCCGTCTGGTCCGCGGTCTTGGCCTCGATGTAATACTCGGTCATGATCTCGCGCATCCTCTTGGCCGACCTGAATTTCCTCTTTTTTTCGGCTCCTGTCTGCGGCATTGCTTATCCCTCCCTTCCGGTCCGTGAGGCGCCGGTGAGCGGAACCCCGGTTTCCGGACCGAGCATCTGGGTGAAGGTCTCGATCCGGGTGAGTATCTGCCCTTCAGGTGGGAGGCGGTCCTCGATCTCCAGCAGCATGGAGGGTATGCCAGCGTCTTTGAGATACTCTCTCAGATACGGGTAATCGAAGCTGTGGGGGTCGCAGAACTTGAGATAGAGGAATATCACGCCCTCCACGCCATGCTCCCGGGCCTGTGCCACGAGATGCTCGCCTCTCGCCGTGGGCGATTTGTGCTTTGACGGGCAGACCTGCCGCTCGAAAAGGCGGTCAGCGATGGAGACGACGGGGTCGCCCTCTTCCCGGATCGTGCCCGAGAACCAGCGGGTTCCGGTGCACAGGTCGTCCCAGACCACCTGCCCTCCGGAACGCTCGATGAGGTCATAGACGTCCGGGTGGTTGCATGCGTTGCCCACCAGCATGAGCCGTCTGCCCCGGCCCTCGCGGCCGGGCACGCCTTCTCGAAGCTCACGGAGAAGTGCCTGGAGCTTGTCCTTGAGCACATCCCTGTCCATGATCATGGACGCCCTGACGATCGAGAAGAGCTCGCCGCCCGTGAGAATCCCGGGATTGCTTGACTTGAGCTCGTAGATTCCGTCCAGGGAGGAACGGATAATGTTATAGGTCCTGATGGAGGATCTGAGGCTCTCTTCGGAGACCGTGAGGCCGAAGTGCGCTTCCAGCTCTTTTCCGAACCTCTGCAGCACGTCGATCAGATACTGCCTGGCGCTCTCGCTCGTAAGCTTGACCGGAAGCACCACGTCGGCAAAGAATCCGTGGCTGGTGTTGAGCCTCCAGATATCGGAAAGGCGCTGGATCGAATCGCAGGTATGGGGAAAGACCGTGCCGTCGAGATAATCGAGCCCGCCTGTAAGCGACTCGGCGAGCGCTCCGCGCACGAGCGAGCAGCAGTACGACTGCAGGTGCCTGTCCGCGATCCCGGAATCGCCCCCGGCACCGAAGAGCCGCACGGGATGCAGGCCGGCTGCGTGGATGATCTCCTCGGGCGCGTAGGAACAGTAATACCCGATCACGGAGCGGCCCGACGCCTTGATCCTCCGGGCATATGCGCCGGGGTCGCCGACAACCTCGATGAATTCGTTCAGTATGTCCATGTAAGATCCCCCGTGTACTGGTTATGGGAAAACAGGCCAAGAGCCGAATCATGCCTGCGGACAGGCCCTCTGCCGACGCGTACCGGGTTGCATCCTCCCCGGTACGGCCATGAAACCGCCATGCGGCATCGGGACGTCTTTTCGGCGAACAGATGTGATTATATCAGCACGAAGTTGTTCCTTTCAACGAAAAAACATCTTATAATAATACGATACGACATTACCATAGAATGCTGAGGGAGGATGGTATGAAGAAGGTTTCTGTCCCGTCCAGGCTCTGGTACGAGAACGTCGAGCGCGAGCTCTCCTTTCCGGAACAGTGGGAGGTCGGCAACCTCACCTCCCCTGGTTTCGAGAAGCCCGGCCTGAGTCCGGAGGAGATCAGGGCCAAGGTGGAGCGGCCCATCGAAGGCCCTTCCCTCGAGGAACTCGCAAAGGGAAAGAAGCAGGCCGTGATCGTGTTCGACGACATGACCAGGCCCACCCCGGTCAAGGACGTGGCGCCTTTCGTCCTCGATGCCCTTCACCGGGCCGGGTTTGAGAAGGACCGGATCAGGTTTCTCTGGGCCCTGGGCTCGCACGGGACGTATGACATGATCAATGCCCGCAAGAAGCTCGGGGAGGAGATCGTCGAGAACTACGCGGTGTACAACCACGATCCGTTCCAGAACACCGTGCGCGTGGGAAGGACCCCCACCGGTGTGGAGCTCTGGCTCAACCGGGAGTTCATGGAATGCGACCTCAAAATCGGCATCGGCTGCATAACGGCACACGTGCACGTGGGCTTCGGCGGAGGTGCAAAGCTCATCATGCCGGGCGTGGCCGGGATCGAGACCATCAACCAGTTCCACAACCAGCTCTTTCGCGACCCGGGCAGGTCCGGCCTGGGCAACTTCGACAACAACATCATGCGGGCCGAGTGCGACGCCGCAGGCGACCTGGCCGGACTCGACTTCAAGATAGACTGCCTGCTCAACCGCCGGGGCCGGATCGTGAACCTCTATTCCGGTCCGTTCAGGGCCACCCACCAGGCGGGCGCGGATGAAGGCAGGGACCACTACGGCATCCCCTTTTCCAGCGGATATGACATCGTAGTGTGCAATGCCTACGGCAAGGCCAGCGAGTCCGCCATCGCCCTGCTGCTCGCGCTCACGACCCTGAAACCGGGCGGCCAGGGTACTGCGGTGCTCATCTGCGACGCGCCCGAGGGCCAGGTGCCCCACTATGTCATGCGCTCCTGGGGGAGCAGCTACGGGGGGAGGCACTACGCCCACAGGAACCCGGGGTTCATCCCGATGCTCATGAAGAGGCTCATCGTGCTCAATCCCTTGCCCGACCGTACGAGTCTGGATCTCGTCTGCCACAACGACGACGCCGTGGTCGTCAAGACCTGGGACGAGGTGATCGCGCTGCTCGAGCAGGACGTAAGCGCCAATTTAACCGCATCTTGACGATGGGATATTATTCAGGATCGAGGGTTTTCTGTTTTTGCTGAGCGGCAACGAGGTCTGCCGGGCTGAGGTATTGCGGCAGCAGGGCTCTGTACTCATCTTCGGCATGGGC
>JAHDRW010000002.1 GCA_018433085.1 Deltaproteobacteria bacterium
CCGTGAGCTCGACTTCCAGGGCAGGCCATTGCTGGGCATGCCCGAGGATTCACCGGCGAACCTGGTGGTGCAGAAGCTGTGCAAAAGGCTTGCCTGAGGCATACCGCTCCCGGGACGGGTGAACAGCGTCAACCTTCCTTGCGCTCGAGCCTGTTTTTCATCTTCTTTTCTCGCTCGCCGGCCCATAGGCGATACTTCACATTCATCAGTTCCCGAATCCTGGTTTGTTGACTTTGGGATATCGCTCAATTATAATGGCATACCAATGTAACCCTTTTGGTTTTCGCATCAGCCTGATATGACATGGCCCTAAGAAAGGGCGGGAATATGGACACCATATGAATATCCATCAGCTCAAGAGCTTTTACGTACTGGCGCAAAAGGGAAGCTACAGTCTGACTGCTGAGACACTCTACATTACACAGCCTGCGGTAAGCGTTCATATCAAGGCTCTTGAAGAGTTCTTCGGTGTGGTCCTGTTTGAGAAGGTTGCAAAAAAATTCGTTCTCACCGAAGCAGGGCACACCCTCTATCAGTATGCCGAGAGGATCTTCAAGCTCATCAACGAGACAGAGCGGACCATCAGGGAATTCAATCTGCTCGAGCGTGGCAGCGTCCACCTGGGCGCCAGCAGCAATATCGGCGTGTACATGCTCCCTTCGATTCTGGGCGAATTCAAGACGAGATACCCCAAGATCCATGTCGACGTGACCATCGGGGTCACCAGGGTCATTGAGCAGAAGATCCTGAATTACGAGGTGGATGTCGGGGTGGTGGAGGCCCAGATCAAGAGTCCGGAGGTATTCCGCGAGCCCTGGAAAAAAGAGCGCCTCGTCCTGATAACCTCGCCCAGGCACCCCTGGGCGGCGCTGGGAAAAATTACGCCGGCGCAGATGAAGGAAGGTCAGTTCGTGGTCGGAGAGAGCGGGTCGGGCACGGGCTACGTGGTCTCCCAGAAGCTCCCGTCGGTTGCGGCCGAATTCAATGAGTTCCTGCGCCTGGGCAGTACCGAGGCGGTGAAAAGGGCGGTCGCGGAGAACCTCGGTATCTCCATCGTGGGAGAGAGCACGGTTTCCCGCGAGATCGAGATGGGCATCCTGTCCCGGGTCGATATCGCCGGGGTCGAGCTCATCAAGGAGCTCAGCATCGTCTTCCGGAAAGAGAAGCTCCTCACCCCGGCTCATAAGGAGATGATCAGGTTCATCAGTGAAAAATAACCTTTCCCCGAAAGAAAGGCGGGCAGATGGTATGAGCGGCAGAAAACCGGTTGTGTATTATACCCGCAAGGCGCCTGACCCGGCAAAAGATCTGCTGGCGCCTTTCTGCGAGCTGATCGAGCCCGATGAGCATCGTGAGTTCTCAAAGAAGGAGCTGATTCACGGTGCCCGCGCGTCCGACGCCCTGTGCTGCTTTGTCACGGACATCATAGACGAGGAGATTATCGAATCGTGCCCGGAGTTGAAGATCATCTCGCTGGCAGGCAGAGGGTTCGACAACATCGACGTACACGCAGCCACGACCCGGAACGTCTGGGTCACCAACGCGGTCGAATCGGTCGAACCGACGGCCGATCTGACATGGGCGCTTCTGCTGGGTATCGCCCGGAGGGTAAACTCGGCCGACTCCTTCGTGCGGTCGGGCAGATTCAGTGGGTGGGTCCATCCCTCGCCGTTCTACGGAAGCCTCGTGACCGGCAGGACCCTGGGCATCATCGGAATGGGACAACTGGGTATCGCGATTGCACGGCGCGCCCGGGGATTTGACATGACGGTGCTGTACTACGACAGCTACCGCTACGACGGGACCCTGGACGTGAAATATAACATGACCGCCCTGCCGCGCGACGAGGTCCTCAAGAGGTCCGACTTCGTCTGCCTTGCCTCGCCCCTCACCGAGCAGACCTTTCACCAGATTTCCCGGCGCGAGCTCTCGCTCATGAAACCCACCGCCTACCTCGTCAATCCCTCACGCGGCTCCGAGGTTGACGAGCAGGCCGTTGCGGAGGCCCTCGCCTCCGGGCGGCTGGCCGGATATGCCGCCGATGTCTATGAGATGGAGGATCTGCGCTTTCCTCAGCGGCCCGCATACATCGATCAGGACCTGATCAGGCTTTCGGACCGTACCATCTTCACCCCTCATCTGGGAACCGCGATCCCCGAGGTGAGAAGGGAGATCATGAAGACACAGGCACTGAACGTTCTGCAGGCCCTGCGGGGAGAAAAGCCGGCAGGTGCGATCAACCGGGTGCACCCTCCCCGGCCGTTGGCGGCCGAATAGCGGGGCTGTGCCGCCATCACCGTCCGTCTTTTCCGGCAGACCGGCTGGAGGGAAGCGTGTACGGGCACCGGCCGCAAACGGAGACCCTCACGGCAGACCCACCTACCTGCCCCACAGGGAAAGGCGCTTGTGCATCAGCGAAACCTCGTGAACGGCCTTCCCTCCCTGACCGGAAAGATAAGACTGGAGCTGCGTTCTCTCACGGGAGATATTCCCGGCCTGACACGTCCTGATGCCGTATCGTTCCTTCATGACCTCGAC
>JAHDRW010000060.1 GCA_018433085.1 Deltaproteobacteria bacterium
CCATATCACCCCTCCCCATTCATCCCATCTTGGAAGGAGTATACCACGAATCATCAATATTATCATCATATTATTGAAAATGATCGCCGAAAATCAGCTCTCTGTCAGGCTCTGCCATTGCCGGAATTGTGCAAAGGTCTCGTTAGATGTGTAGTCGTAAACCCGGGACTTGCAGCGACACAGCCAATCAGAGCCATTTTCACGTTGAGGTCGAGGATCTTCCGGACAGGTTCATATGCTGGGGATTCCGGACCATAGTCCACGACTATCCATTCGGTCTTTCTCCCAATCGCAACATAGGAGCATGTGGGAGGTTTGCTGCGTTTTGCCTCGGCATACGCCAACATCTTGTTCGGAAAAGCTCCCGCATAAGTAGGCGTATTTAATGTAAAAGGCTTATCGGGATCTTGCTTTTTCAAGAAAGACGACTTTGTAAATGAAAGTGATACTAGGGGGCCCTCGGTGCTAATAAAGTCGAGATACATCACGTGAGCCGTTTCGCAGTGCGCCCACAGCGCTCAAGGCCGCTCTTACAAAGACAGTGTCGCCACATGAAATACCCAAGCATCTGATAAAATCTTTGTCCATCGTGCTATCCAAGTCTCTGTACCTAACCTCTCTGCGTAATTCATTGGTTCCGAAAGCTCTTTAAGATATCGCAGATCCTGGTTATATCATCAGTGCTCAACCCGCCGTAAAACGGCATGGACAGGACTTCGGAAACGATCCTGTTCGCTATTGGCAAGTTGATCGGATGAGAAGAGGGGAGGTGTTTGTAACACGTATAGCTGCTGCACAGAGGGGAGAAGTACTTCCTCGTAAACACATTGTACTTTTTGAATTCATTGTAGACGAAATCCCTCGAGCGTCCGAAGGCATGCTCGTCTATACGCAAGACACAATACTGGAAGCTCTTTTCAACGCCGTCCATGTCATGGGGGAGGAAGGTGATCCCTTCCACATCGTCCAGACACTCGTGGTAGGTTTTTAAAATGACTTCCCGTTTTTCTCTCTCTTCCTGGATATAATCAAGGAGTATCATCCCTATGGCAGCCTGGATCTCGGTCATCTTCCCGTTGATGCCGGGCATCACCACTTCTTCCTCGTTCTTGATGCCGAAGTTTTTCAGCAGGTCGATCCTTTGCTTGAGGTTCTCGTTATTATAAGTGAGGGCGCCGCCTTCTGTCGTATGAAAGAGCTTGGTGGCATGGAAGCTGAACATGGAGATGTCCCCGTACGTCCCGATGCCTTCGCCTTCAATGTCGACTCCGAAGGCATGGGCGGCGTCGTATACAACCCGCAGGCCGTATCTGTCTGCCACCTCCTGGATCCTGGAAACGTCACACGGGGTGCCGAAGACATGAACAGCGAGAATGCCTGTTGTCTGGGGCGTGATCATGGTTTCGATCTTATCCGCGTCGATATTCAGGGTGAGGGGGTCGATGTCGCAGAAAACGGGGCGGATATTGTTCCAGGACAGGACGTGGGGTGTGGCCGGAAAGGTGAAGGGCGTGGTGATGACTTCACCTGAGAGGCGCAGGCTCTGGCAGGCCACGATAAGGGCGATGGTGCCGTTGTTGAACAATGAAAGATGGGGCACCCCGAGCACACCGAGGAGTTTTTTCTCGAACAGCTGGTGCTGCGGCCCGTTGTTCGTAAGCCATTGGGAATCCCACACCTCTTTGAGCTTCTCCTTGACCTGATCCAGGTCAGGGAGAAGTGGGCGGGTGACATAGATGGGTTGTCCAAAGGGTTTCTGTCTGATAGCCATCTCAGGGTCCTTTATGCATTAAGTGGTAGAGCTTATCGCGTTCATTGCCGTGTACGGCGACTATGAGCCCATGTCCTTCAGAAACTGACTATAATTTTTCAATACCTCGTCCTTGTTTCTCTCTCCGACCTTATTGTTCCCGATATAAATGCCCCAGGGCTCGAGGTCGCGTGTAACGACCGAATTCGCACCCACCGTTGCACCTTCTCCAACAGTGACCCCGGGCAGTATCACCGAGTTTGCCCCGATGCATGCGAATTTCCCGATGGAGACGGGCGCTCTTTTCACGTTGCGGTATTTCTCGGGTATCGTGGGATTCCCGAAGCCCCAATCCTTCAAATCATCAGACCCTGTAAATATTCGAGATCCCGATGATATCCATGAAAAATCCTCCATGACGAATTCTTCGCCCCCAAGAATGGAAGAAAAGCAGGCCACATGCACATAACTGCCTATTCTCATTTTCTTCTTGGCGTATATCATGACGAAATCATCGATGATAATGCTTTTCCCAAACTCGATGTTCTCGATGCCGATGATCTTTGTAAACTCATACGTTTTGACCCCAGGGAGATTGTATGTGCCCATAGCGCCTCGCAATATATTTGGTGAACTCACGTCTCAGAGCCAATTCTCATAAAAACCGTGTGCTTATTGAGTGAAAGAAGGCCGTTTGCGTTTATAAGCTATGCCCGATACCAGGTATACAGCCGATTTCAGGGAATCCTTAAACGTCATTACCGCAGCCGCCAGTATCAGGAGCCAGAGCCCGATGAACAATCGATAATGCGCTTCGCCGAAGAGCGAGAGGGCACACGCCAGTATCAGGCATGTCAATGTGCTCGCGTACAGCTTTTTTCGAGGCAGCGGGCGCCAGATGCGGCTGGAAAATTCCGTTCGGCAGAAGAGGAACACCCAGAAAGCGATGGCGGTCGATACAGCGGCGCCCGCTGCACCATAGACGGGGACGAGAAAATAATTGGCACTAACGCCCACGACAAGCGCGATGACAGAAGAATACATGGCGAACACGCTCTTGCGAGTTATTCCCAGGCCGACCACAGTCGTTTCCGAGAGCGTGTAGAACAATGGATAGCTCATGCATGCCACAACGATGTACTGCACCCTTTCGTATGTATGGGGCAAAATATACGTTACAAGCCATGAGAACAGTCCTGCCAGGGTGAATACGAATACGACGATGGCAAGTACGTACTCGGTTATCTGATCGATCTTTGATGGGTCGATATCCGTAGCCGCCCATTTGTACACTATTGGAGCCCAAACAGTGGAAAAAACGCTCTGAAAAATCAATGCAACCCCCGCTACGCTGACACTGACCGAATAAATCCCTAATTCTGTGAACGTGGACATGCTGCGGAGAAAAAGCCGATCCATGGTCATCAATCCCCATGATGCCAGACCCCCAAAAATGAGGGGTATGCCGAAGGCGAGCATAGCTTTAAGCTTTGCCCTGTCGATCTTTCTGCCGACTGCTTCAATCCATTCCCTGCGGGTGTTCCAGCCATAAATCAGGGTTACCAGGGCTACAGACGCGGTTTGAGCTATTATCAGATGTAACAGGTCAAATCCCAGGGAGAACAGCACATAAAAACCGATGATCACAAGGAAAAGCAGCTTCGGCAGAACCTGGCTCATGGAAAAAGCCAACCCCCTCTCCTGCATGCGTAGGATAAGAGATAGAAAGCGCGAAATGAATGCCGATAGGATGCACAAAATGACTAGGAAGCTTATCGGGGTGCTGTCTACGGCAAACAGTAGCTTTGATATGGCGCCAGGTGCTAGTAGACACAAGGCCACAGTAAAAATAAAGAGAATGAAGCCTGGCACCAGGCTCGCCTTCAACAACGTAGGCTTATGGTCGTATTCATGATACTCCCGTACATAGGCTTGGTCCAGTCCCAAGCTAAAGAGCAGGATGCAGAAACTGGTTACTACCCTCAGCATGGTTATACGACCGATATCCTCGGCGGAATAAAACCATGCAATAGTGGGAAGCGATATAAAACCGAGCGCTGCAGTGGCAACAGGACCAAATGCAAATGCGGCAATCTGTTTTGGCGTCAAGGTGGAGTCCCAGTTAAAGATTAAAATATCTACCCCGGGAGCATGTGGGCCGGGGACCCTACGAAAATAATTCTAATGGTTCTCGTTCCAGCGAGTTACAGCTTAGTTCTACAGCTGTTGAGCATCATAATGTGAGCGCAGGGCATGTCTTTTTTGCAATGATAAAATTTCACAATGGTCTGTCTTCCTGCTCTTGTTTATCGGAACGACTGTTCACGAGTCATTTAAAAATTACGTATCTTCCAGAAGTGCCATCAGGTCTTTTGCCTTTTTTGTAATGACTTCTCGGCCCCAGTTCTTTCTGAGTATGGAACGGTTCTGTTCAATTTGATCTGGCGTAAGCCGACCACCAGTCTCATACCTAAGTTGATCCAGTGTGTATATCCAAGCTCCTTGTTTCTGGAAAAAAGAATAGAGAGGATTTTCTGGATCGAGAAAAACTTTTGCACCTAGATACATCATAATAATAATACTCCCAGCCGCTTGTTGCCTCAGATGGTTCATGATCACAGTAGAACACGAAGAGATCACCCGAATGTAACTATCGATTGGCATGAATTCGACTACCGGCACAAACTGCCCGCCAAACATGGACTCCCCGCGTTTTATTACAATGTCGCGATAGCGAGGCTCGCCATAGCTGAGAGGGGTGATAATTTTCCTGCCTTGCAGGTTCATAGTCTTCAGAATATCAAATGCATCCAAATGATTATTCGTCATGCTTGCACTGTTTCCCAGAAGGATGTTTTCTCCGTCCACAAACAATTCCTCGAAATCTTGTATTAGATCATCTTCGAGGGTGCCGTAGTTCCAGGACACATACCGAGGACGAAAACCTGAAATAGCTCTCTGCACCAAGAGATATTCTTCGTACAATACCGGAGAAAAATAATGGACCCTGTTGATTACTGATCTCTTCTCTGGTGGAGCCAATAACTTCCGTTTGATAAATGATTTTATCCTTTGAAAAGGTGCTCGTGGAGCAACATGTTTTATGGATTTGGTCAGAGGCTTTAAGAGTTCTTTCCCGATCAGGTCGTAATAGTCATAGCCCCAACCCAGCCATACAATTTTTGCATCCTTGGGTAAGGACCTTATGATGTACAGGTCGTTTGAAGTGAGGGAATGAAAGATAAAGGCACGATGTTCATTTATGATCCGCTTCAGCTTGAACTTATTGTAAATGAATTCCTGGCCGTATTTCCTGACCGGGGTTTTCTTTATGTATTTGATCTTCTCTTCCCTGGTAGACATTACATAGCTACTCCTTCCCGGTGATGCTTCCTCGAAAAGGCGGTATGCTATATCTGTAAAGATAGAATCGCGCACAATATGTAAGACCTTTGCGCGGTTTTGAAAAGATGGCTTATCTTGAACTAGCTGGTTTTCTTCCATGAGAAAAAAGAACCGGTTAATTTATTTTCAGAGGGACGAAATGAACTCTGGAGGTTACGCCAATGCTCAACAAGGAGGACTGGATAAAGACCAAGGCATTGTTGCCAACCGCTTCCTTGCCCGCCGGGTACACATCGAGAAGCATCCGCTGAAAAGGCTCCCACTTGATATGCTCATGGATCTTCTTCACTCAAAGCCTCTCGCACGTCGCGCATTGGTTGTCCATTCCAGGAACAATGCGAGAAAAATCCCGAGAAAGCAGCCCATTACCAGGCTTAATGAAACAATCAATTTTGTATTTGGCTTAAACGGCTTCAAAGGTGGTTCAGTCTTCCATGCGAAGGAGACCAGCTGTTTTTCTTCGATATTCTCCATCGTCATGATTAAACGATTATACTTTTCTCTGAGCGTGTACAAGTCAATGGAGGGCACATATACAACCGTGTTGGAAGGCAGGTTCAGGTCCTTCACGGGGTTGTCGATGATGGCCTTCAGATCCTCCATGTCTTTTTCCATAAGAGCCTTTTCCATTTCCAGATTGATCGCTATACTGGGCACCGACTGAATGTATCCCGGCAAAGCTTCCATGAGCGCGATGCCTGCGCTGCTGTCGAGTGTTTCGACATCAACCCGTACAACGCTCGATCCCTTGCTCACTGATGTCTTGATGTTCACGATTTTGTTCAGATCATCCCCATGCATGCTCAACAATTGAGCCATCTTTTCCCTACGGACATTCTTAAGCTCGTTAAGTTCGTCTATAGCCGCAGTGAGATCACTCTGTTTGACGGACCCAATCATCTGGTTAGGGATAAGAGTGTTGGATATCCGGTATATTTTCGGCGTGAGGGCAACGTAGGCAATGGCAATGCCCAGAGTAATCAAAACGACGATGAGGATCGTGAGTTTTCTATTCTTCAGTACAAGCAACAGATCATACAGATCGATCTCGTCATCGTGATAGCGCTCGTCCGGAGTGATCTTTTCCACATGCACCTCCTCATCCCTTTACGAAGTTGAGAAAAACGTTTAACACCGTGCCTTGTCACATCATCTCTGCTATCCAGCGTCTTTCACTTGATGAATCGCAGTCTTCTCTGCTCGCAGTGCCGTATCCGGGATTGTTGAAAATCTGTCCCAAGGCTCAAACCGGCGACAGCCCCTCACGCAATTGCTCATATCGTTTTCCGCAATGCGAGCATGCGAGATCGCCATCGAGCCTGTTCCCGCATTCGCACATCCAGCCGATCTGTTTTGCAGGATTGCCCACCATAAGGGCATGGTCAGGTGCACCCCTGGTGACCACCGCGCCTGCTCCGATGAATGCATAGGCGCCGATGGTATAGCCGCAGACTACTGTTGCATTGGCGCCGATGGTGGCCCCTGTCTTCACCAGGGTGGGCCGCATCTCGTCCATCCTGGGGATGTTGGCGCGGGGGTTGAACACATTGGTGAACACCATGGACGGCCCGCAGAACACGTTGTCCTCCAGGGTGACACCTTTGTAGACCGATACGTTGTTCTGGATCTTGCAGCCGTGTCCGATGATCGCTTCAGGGCCGATCACCACGTTCTGGCCGATGCTGCAGTTTTTCCCGATCTTCGAACCTGTCAGTATGTGGCTGAAGTGCCAGATCTTCGTGCCTGCACCGATATCGACTCCCTCATCTATACAGCTTGTCTCGTGGGCTGAAAAAACATCCTGCCTCTTGAACATATCCTTCAGGGATATCTTTCTGCCGTTGCTGAGCAGGGAATCCTGACTCGCTTTCAGAATCCTCAGGACATTGATTCCTTCCTGGGCATGCGTGACAGGGGCCTTGCGGCTTGTGATACACTCGATGAAATGAGCGCACTCGGCCTTCAGGGGCTCGCTCTGCTCCACCTCTACCTGCATGGCCTCTTTCTTGTCCGGTATCGGAAAGCCGTTGTGCCAAGAGATGTTGTGCGGGTAGAGCAGGAGCTTCTCAGACCAGGGCACCGTGTCCCTGAACACGGCCATGTTCCGTTCTCCCACCACCACGAGCGTCTGCTCCTTGAAGGGGTGGAGCCATGAGACGAACACGTGGGCCTTGAGCCCGCTCGGAAACTCCAGATGGGTGGTGGTGACGTCCGCGATCTTTTTGTGGAGGTAATTGCCGCCCGTGGCCATCACATACTCAGGGTCCTCCTGCGCCAGGCAGAGGATCATGGAGATGTCGTGGGGAGCGAAACTCCAGAGAATATCTTCCTCTCTCCTGATCTTGCCGAAGCTCAGGCGGTTCGAGTAGATGTAGTGGATCCGCCCCAGTTCGCCTTTGCGGATAAGCTCCTTGAGCCTTATAAAAGCGGAATGATACTGCAGGAGATGGCCCACCATGAGAATGCGTTCATGCTTCTCCGCAATATCTTTGAGCTCGTGGGCGTCCGGGAGACTCAGTGCAAGAGGCTTTTCCACGAACACATCCTTGCCCGAGAGCAGGGCCTCACGCGCCAGAGAGAAGTGCATCTCGGCAGGCGCGGCGATGGCTACGGCATCGATATCTTTACTGCGTACGAGTTCCTGGAAGCTGGTGACGCACGCCACGCCGGGATAGGCGTCTGCAAATGATTTCAGCGCCTTGCCGTTGCTGTCGCATATGGCGCAAAGAGATCCCAACTCGGCGTAATTCCTGATCAGGTTCTTTCCCCAGTATCCTGCACCGACCACTGCAATACGGGGTGTACTGTTTTTCATTTTTTGTCTCCCGCCCGTTGGTTGACACTATGGAATATACGTAGATTATAAAGCTGCAATACAGGTGTCGCAATCATGAGACCGCACTCAGGATCACATCGGTTATCTGCCGCTGCTCTGTTTCGGTGAGATACGGGTGCATGGGAAGTGAAAAGATCTTGCCGGCCTTGTCTTCGGAAACGGGATAATCGCCTGGCTTGTGCCCCAGATAGGTGTAGGCGCCCTGGAGATGGAGCGGCCTGGGATAATATATGGCTGTCGGTATTCCCTCTTTCTTCAAAGCACCGAGGATCTCATCTTTTTTCCCGCTCACCAGCGAGTACTGCGCCCATGCGCTCAGGGAGCCTTCTCTGACAAGAGGCGTCTGGATGTGTGGATTGTCGTTCAGGAGATTCGTATAGCGGTTCGCCACATCCTGCCTGAGCACCATCTCCTCGGGGAAGATCTCGAACTTGGCCAGCAGGATCGCAGCCTGCAGGGTGTCACACCTGCCGTTGATCCCGATCCGGATGTTGTCGTACTTGTCTGAGCCTTTTCCGTGTACCCTCACCGAGGCCATCTTTGCATAGAGGGCGTCGTCATCGGTAAAGACCATGCCGCCGTCTCCATAGCAGCCGAGCGGCTTGGCCGGAAAGAACGACGTAGCCGCCACGTCCGCCAGGGCGCACGCCTTTTTCCCCTTGTACTCGGCCCCGAACGACTGGGCCGCGTCCTCGATGACGAACAGGCCCTTTTGGGCTGCCAGGGCATTGATCCGGTCATAGTCCGCCGGCTGGCCGAACAGGTCGACAGAGATAACGCCGCGCGGCCTCAAGCCCTCGAACCCCTGGGGCAGGGGGTGAATCTCCGGGTCTTTGTTTTCCAGGGCGGCTACGGCCTTTTCGAGCAGGGCGGGATCGATGTTGAAGGTGTCAGGCTCGATGTCCACGAACACCGGGGTTGCGCCCAGCAGCGAGATCACCTCTGCCGTGGCCACAAAGGTAAAGGGGCTCGTGAAGATCGCATCGCCCGGTCCCACGCCATATGCCATCAGCGCCATGAGGAGCGCATCGGTTCCTGAGGAACACGCGACCGCATGCCTGGCGCCCGCATAGCCAGCCAGCCTTTGTTCCAGATCCTTGATCTCGGGGCCCATGATGTACTGACCATGGGCAAGTACACGGCTGATATTCTCCTGAACCGCGGCAAGAATTCTCTGCTGCTGCGCCCTCAAGTCTATGAACTGTATCGCCATTTTACCTCCCTTGATTTTTGACAGAGCTCCGCCAGTGCAGGTGAGTCCACGGTGTTGTACTGCCCATCAATTGTAAATTTATTTCCAGCAAATCTGGGAATGACATATATCATACAAGGAGACAAATCAAGCCTGCGGGAGGGCTGAAACCTCATGTGTGATCAATTCCTTGGACGTGCAGGCTACCCCTGAAACCAGGGCATTATCAAGCAAATAATCAGCTGGACGGACACGAAACCTCTACACGGGGATCCCATCAAACGGCCTGAAACGCCGGTTTGTGTTGAATACATCACTGAAGCAGAATTTCTATATCACTGATGGGATAGGCCATGCAGGGGTGGATATAGCCGAACTGCCGGTCCGACTTCCTGAGCTTGACCCCTTCGGGCTGAAAGACCTTGCCCTTGAGGAGCTTGGTCCTGCACAGGCTGCACTCGCCCGACCGGCACAGGGAGGGGATGACGATTCCATTGCGCTCCAGGGAGTTCATAAGAGGCTCGGTGCTGCGCACCGTGATGGTCTTTCCGCCTTTCATGCTGACGCTCACCGTGGCATCCGCATCGATATACTCCGGCCACCCCTGGCAGGCGGTGATGTTCTTCGGCGGGCCGTACATCTCGTTCCGCATCCGTCTGCCGGGCACACCGAGGCCGGCGAGCTCCTTCCGGCAGAAGGTGTACATGGCTTCGGGACCGCAGAGAAAGAACATCCTGTCCGAGAGATCGCCAAGCACTTCTTTCATCAGATCGGCCGAGATGAACCCGGCGCGGCCCTGATACCCTTGCGGCGGGTCCGAAATCACGCTGGTCCAGGTGATATTGGAATGCCTGCGGGAAAGGTCTTCGATCTCCTGCCCGAAGATGATGTCGTCGGGCGACTGGCTGCCGTAGAAGAGATGAATGCGCCGGTCCAGCCCCCTTCCGGCGACCTCGCGGATCATGCTCATGAAGGGTGTGATCCCGCTGCCGCCCGCGATGAACACGAGGTCCCGGCCGTGAATGAGCGGGTTGTAATAGAAATTCCCGGCAGGAGAGCTGCTCGCGAATTCATCGCCCGGCTTGGCCTCGTCCAGAAGGTACTCGGACACGAACCCGTCGCCCACTCGGCGCACCGTGACGTCATAGTAACCGATCTGGCTGGGAGAGGAGGACATGCTGTAGTCCCTGCTCGTGACCACGCCGCCGATCTCCACCACCAGGCTGATGTACTGGCCGGCCTGAAACGGCGGCAGGTAGCCCTGTACGGGGACCAGACGCAGGGTTTTCGCGGACTTGGTCTCGTCGATGATCTCCGATACGCAGAGCCTCAGTTTTTTCGGGTGGAGCATGTCCAGTATGGAATCGAGCCGTCCCCTCTGCGCGCTGTAGTCGAATCCGTATTTCTTCAGGACAGCGATTTCGCTTTTTATATCCTGGTAGCCTTCGATATCGTGAATCACGTCTTTCAAGCTCATGGTTTTCCCTCCCCTTACTTTTTCGCCATGGATTTCAGGATCCCCTTCGCCGCGGACCTGCCCGAGGTCAGCGTCGGCTGAAAGCCTCCCTGCATCGCCCATGCACCGGCAAAGTAAAGCCCCTGGACAGGAGACCTGTTGGCCATGAAATACGGGGTGTCCTTGGTATACTGGTCGTGGCCGTAGATGGCCCCACCCAGGTGCCCCAGATAGCGCAGGTGCGTCATGGGGGTGGCGATCTCCATCTCCTCGATGTGGCCTCTGACACCGGGGAAGGCCTTTTCCGCAAGCTCCATCATGCCCTCGGCATAGCGGTACTTGGCGTCGTAATACTGGTGGGGAGGCACCAGGGACCAGGGATCTCCGTACTGGAGCGACACGAAGGCGGCCTGGCACGTGCCTGGAGGCGAGAAGTCGGGGTCGGACACGTCATAACAGGTGAACAGGGCCACGCCCTGCTGCTCCATGGTCTTCCACCGGGCAAAGGCCTTGTCCATGTCCGTGGTGGTGGTGATGAAGTTCGTGGTCTCCTGAATGCCGAGCTCTTCAGGCTCGCAGTCGAATCCCATGTAGATGCTGAAGGCGGACGGGCCGATGCTGGTGCTCCTGAAGCCCTCCAGCGTCTCCCTGGGCACCTGGTCGGGATCCATGAGGTCGAGATAGGTCTGGAGCATGCTCGCATTGGAGAGCACGTAGCGGGTCTGCACCGTGTCCCCCTGCTCGGTGACTACCCCGGTGACCCTGCCGCCTTTGGTGGCGATCTTCTTCGCCCCGCAGTTGAACCTCACCTCGCCGCCGTTGTTGATGAACTCATCGAGCAGGGCGTTGGAGAGCGCCTGGGAGCCGCCCTTGAGGTGGTAGGGCTTGAACTCGATATAGGCGAACAGCATGATGGCGAAGTCGCCGAACGAAAGCCATGTGGGGGGCACCCCGGCATACGACCAGTAGATGCTCAGGACAGCCTTGAGGAGCGGGTCGCTGAAATATTCATCCAGCACCTTCCGGGTAGGGGTGAGAGCGTATTTGAAGAACAGCGGATATTTTTCCTTTGAGATCTCGGGGTCCTTGAAGAAGAGGCCCTGGACCATCTCCATGCTGAAGCCGTAGACCAGGTCGAAGAACCGGGGGATGTTTTCCTTCTCCTTGGGGAAACGATCCTGCAGCGTTTCCACGATCGCGTTCCTCTCGGCACGCAACGTGATGTCGAAGGTGTCCGGCCAGACCACCCGGTAGAGGTTTTCCATCTCGACAAACTCGAGCTTGTCCATGACCCCGAGATCGTTCAGGACAGCCCTCAAGGGCCCCGGCCTTTCAGCGGATCCCATGCCGCTGAGCTGATGAAGCGCCACCTCGAACTCGAACCTGCCGCGCACGAAGCTCGTGGCACAGCCTCCGGGCACGTTGTGCCGCTCCAGAAGCAGCACCTTGCGTCCCGCCCTTGCCAGGGTGAGAGCGCCGGTGAGCCCGCCGTTTCCCGCGCCGATTACCACCGCATCATACTCGGGCATAGGAACACCTCCTGCAACTGATATTATGAAGTATTACTTTAACCTTTAAATTACGCCCTGCCCTGCCGGCTGTCAAGCAGTTTCGGGAAATGCCATGAAATCAGCGGAAATTTATCTCAATCAATGGTATGGATCTTCAACGGCAATCCCTGGACCCTTCCCGCAGCAAGCTGCGTGTAATCAGATTCCACCCTTGGCATCCTCCGAAGCAAAGGGGAGGATTGAAAATATGGAAAAAATCCATTATCTCCATGCAATGAAACCAACTGCAGCCCTTCCCATCGGCATCATGGCCGACAGCCATGGAAACAACGGGCTTCTGCTCAATGCGATCACGGCACTGAAGGCCCTGGGGGCAGGTCAACTCGTCCACCTGGGGGACATGTGCGATTCCCTCTCTCCCCACCTTGCAGGACAATCCCTGGACATCCTCGACGAGCACGATGTCTGGTGCGTGAGGGGGAACAACGAGAGCGACATCCTGCACCACAGCAGGGGCGCACGAGCAGAGGCCGATTTCTCGAAATCGCTCTCGCGCCTTCAGGAACTGCCCTACACCATCCGCCTTGGAAATCTCTTATTTACCCATTCCGCACCCTTCGACTATCCGGCGGCCACCAAGAGACCCATATCCGAGTTTCTGCCGCGACTCGCCGGTGACAAGGGCCCCGAATTCTCCATCCTGTTCAGGGGACACTCCCACCGGCCTTCCATCGTGGAGATCCTCAGTGGCGCAATGGGCGCAACCGAGAAAATACCGGTACAGCCCGGTGCCGATATATACCTGGACAGGGGCAGACGGTATATCATCACCGCGGGTGCGGTGGAGTCGGCCTCCTCGGTTCTGTTCCTGCCCCGGGAGCATGCGGTCCGTTTTATCACCGTGCCCGGACATGGCACCTGAGAAAAGCACCTGCCGCTCGGCCGGATCATCGGCGTTAC
This sequence comes from Deltaproteobacteria bacterium, assembly GCA_018433085.1. GTDB lineage: Bacteria > Desulfobacterota > Desulfomonilia > UBA1062 > UBA1062 > Phosphitivorax. The sequence goes on from JAHDRW010000060.1 coordinate 13,111, forward strand.
ACCTGCGAGCGGAGTCAGGGGTCTGCCTGTCACCGGGTGTCCGCCTGTCCGCCGGAACCTCTCGCGTTCCGCCGCCTCGCAGTCGACCCGGAGGAAGATCGCGCGAGACGGAGAAAGTCTGGGCGGGGAGCTCGATCCGCAAGCGCCCCGCCTCGCAGTATTCCCTACTGGAACAGCGGCGTCAGCACACCGAACATCTCGGGCAGCTGGTTGAAGTATTTCGGGTCCTCCAAGCTCGTGATCGTGCCCCAGTTGTCGCGCACCTCTTCGGGGCTCGGGATCTTGCCGTCCTTGGAGAGGATGGCGCCGGGACCGGTGAGGATGGCGGTGCGGCTGAAGTAGCCCAGGGTCGCGTTGATGATCATGCCCGAGTCCTGGCACTCCTCCGAGCACATGTAGAGCACGGCCGGCGCGATGTAGTCGGGCTTCATCTTCTCGAAGAACTCGGGCGGAAGCACGTCTTCGGTGAGCCGGGAAGCGGCGACGGGAACGATTACATTGGTTTTGACATTGTACTTGGCGCCCTCGAGCTTGAGCACGTTGGTCAGCCCGATCAGCCCCATCTTTGCCGATGCATAGTTGCTCTGCCCGAAGTTCCCGAACAGGCCCGCGCCCGAGGTAGTCATGATGATCCTGCCGTAGTTGTTGGCGCGCATAATCTCGAAGGCAGGCCTGGACACGCAGTAGGCGCCTCTCAAATGGACGTTCATCACGCCGTCCCAGTTCTCCTCCTCCATTTTGGTAAAGGATTTGTCCCTCAGGATTCCGGCGTTGTTGATGAGGATATCCACCTTGCCGAATGCATCCACCGCGGTCTTCACGATATTGGCCCCGCCCGCCACGGTCGCCACGTTGTCGTAGTTGGGAACGGCCTGGCCGCCCAGGGCCTTGATCTCGTCCACTACCTTGTTTGCGGCGGCATCGCTCGAACCCGCGCCGTCGCGGGCTCCTCCCAGGTCATTGATCACGACCTTTGCCCCGCGCTTCGCCAGCTCCAGGGCATAACTCCTGCCCAGTCCTGCACCGGCCCCTGTTACGATCGCCACCCTTCCGGAAAAATCAATGTTCGTCATGGAATCTCCCTCCTCCAGTCTTCTCTTTTCAGCCCCTTTTCAGCGGCAGGGCCGCGGAAAAGTTCCCGGCTATTTTTACATCACCGCCCTCGTCCCGGGCTACCACTTCGCAGAAGATGAGGTTTTCTCCGTTCTCCTGCCTTTTGTCCGTGACCGCTCCGCTCACCGTGATCGTGTTGCCCGGCTTGGTCATCCCGGCAAAGCGAACACCGAATTTCTTCAGGCACCTTCTCGGCACCCATGCCGTGATGGCCTGGCCCACAAAACCCATGATGAGCATGCCGTGCGAGATCACGCCGTCCTTCATGCCCACTGCCTTGGCGAAGTCGTCGTCCGTGTGCAGGGGGTTGAAGTCGCCCGATGCCCCGGCATAGAGAACATGCTGAAGCTTCGCGATAGGCCCCTTGGACAGCTCGGGCAGGGCATCACCGACCTTGATATCTTCGAAATAGAGTCCGTTTCCCATGCTCTTCCCCCCTATTTTCTCTCCACCAGCAGGGTCCTTGCCTTGGCGACATCCTCGTTGTGCTGGTTTTTATAGAGAATCTCCACCGTGACCATGTCCATCTTCTTGCCCGCCTTGCTGGTCTTCTCTTCCACACTCGCGACTCTCGGTATCCCGGTGATCGTGTCCCCGGGATAGATGTCCCGGTAATATTCGTATTCTTCCTCGCCGTGGAGCACCATCATGAAGTTGATCTTGAGGTCGTTGATGAGCACGGGCATGGAAGAGCTCCACATCATGGGCACGGTGAGAAAGGTGGGCGGCACCGGGGTGTCGCGGTACCCTGCCCTGATAGCGGCCTCCCTGTCCAGGTAGATGGGGTTGGGATCGCCGATGGCCTTGGCCATCTCCCTGATCTTTCCGCGCTCCACCTCCCAGACAATGGGGTCGAACGTTTTCCCTACTTTTGTACTGTCAGCCATAAACGCCTCCTTTATCGAGCCTCATTGAATCCTCCTTCTCAAGTCCGCCTCTTGGAAACTCTGTTTCTTAGGGACTAAGACGGAGGGGTCACATTCCCCGCCGCTTGCTGCGACAATGGGTTCCGGAGCTTACGCGCCGTGCTTCCCGATGATGGCGATGCTGCAGACGTTCATCATCGGGAACCCGCCCAGGTTGTGGGTGAGCCCGAACTTCGGGTCGTCGATCTGCCTGTCGCCTGCCCTGCCCAGGAGCTGGTTGTACATCTCGTAAAGCATCCTTAAGCCAGACGCCCCGATGGGGTGGCCGAAGCACTTCAGCCCGCCGTCAGGCTGGCAGGGAAGCTTGCCGTCCAGGTCGTAGAAACCGTCCATGATGTCCTTTGGCGCCTTGCCGCGCTCGGAGATGTGCAGATCTTCCATGGTCACCAGCTCGGTGATGGAGAAGCAGTCGTGAACCTCCATCATGCTGATCTCTTCCCGCGGGTTTCTGATCCCCGCCTCCTCGTAGGCCGCCTTGCTCGCCTTGGTGGTGGTCACGAAATGGGCCCCGTCCCACTTGTGGGCGATCTCGGTGCCGTTGCTCAGGGCAAGCTGCAGTGCCTTGACCGAGATGACATCGTTCTTGCCCAGGGACCTGGCGATCTCCGGGGTGGTGACAATGGCGCAGGCCGAGCCGTCGCTCACCCCACAGCAGTCGAAGAGACCCAAGGGGAAGGCGATTGTGGGCGCATTCTTGACCTGATCCGGGGTGACCGGCTTTCTCAGGTGTGCCTTTGCATTCCGTGCTCCATTCGCATGACTCTTGACCGAGACATGGGTCATGGCCTCTTTGACATCCATGATATCGAGGCCGTACTTGGCCGCATAGCCCGTTGCCAGCATGGCAAAACCGCCCGGGGCGGTCAGGTTGGGGAACCACAGGGCGTTGGTGGTGCCGATTGCGGTGCTGAACTCGGGCAGCCCGCCATAGCCGATATCCTTGAGCTTCTCCACCCCGATGGCCAGGGCGATGTCGCAGGCACCGGACGCGACCGCGTACACGGCCCCGCGGAAGGCCTCGGTCCCGCTCGCGCAGAAGTTCTCCACCCGGCTGACCGAGATGTTGGGAAGCCGCAAGGCCATGGAGGCCGACAGGGCGCTCTTGCCCACCATGACCTCGTCGAAGCAGGTCCCCAGCCAGGCCGCCTGGATCTCTTTCTTCTCGATCCCGGCATCCTGGATGCATTCCTGGAACGCCTCCACCATCAGCTCCTCGGGGCCGTCGTTCCACCGCTCGCCGAACCGGGTGCACCCCATTCCGATAATCGCCACCTTGTCTTTTATTCCGCTCGCCATAACAGCCCCCTATCCCTGCACCCTGGGCACGGCCTTCCAGAAATAGCCGGTGAACCCCCGTGCCTGGTCTTTCATCCTGCGCCGAAACGACATGCTCACAGGCATGCCCACCTTGACCTGGTTGAGGTCGCAGTCGGTGAAATCCAGAAAAGCCTTTCCTCCCCCGTCGAACTCCACCAGGCCGTACACGGCGGGCGGGTCAACGGAAGGCGAAAGCATATCTCCGGTGAACATCTGGATCTTCCCGGGCTTGTCGGCAAACTCGTAGTCTTCGAAGGCGCCCGCCGCGTTGCAGTCCGGGTTCACACACATGGGAAGCGACGGGAACTGCGGGGTGCCGCACGCGGTGCACTTCGACCCCGTGAACCCGAGGATCATCTTGCGCTTGCGCCACAGGGCCGTGAGCGAGGTGTTGGGATTGGCCTCTCCCCTGATCCCGAGGTCCGCTGCGATGAGGTCCCTGAACTTGGTATATTTCTGATAATTGGGCAGGTCCACCTTTGCGGCGAGAGAGCCTGCCGCACCCCGGGCGGGACGGAAATCCCGGATCTTCTCGGTCACCTCGAAGCCCAGGACGTCGCAGCCCTGGCCGAAGCCCGCGAGGAGAATCTTGTCGCCGGGCTTTGCCTGCTCGAGCACGGTGCTGAACATGAGCAGCGGATGGGCCGTGCCGGTATCGCCGCACACCCCGTGCAGGTTGTCCTGCAACCGTGAAGGGTCGATGCCGAGCTGTTTTGCGATCCCCCGGTGGGTTCCGGTGAAGTAGCAGGGATAGATGACCTTGTCGAAGTCGGCAAGCTGCGTCCCGGTCTTCTTCAGGTAGCCGGCAATGGCCTGTGGGATGATCTTGCCGTAGCCTTCGTCCCGCACCCAGCGCTCTTCCCACAGATAATCGAAGTCCTTGCCCACCCCCTTGTAGTGGTCGACAAAGTCCGCGTTCAGGGAAAAGCTTCCCTTGAACTCGGCGATGACATCGTCTTTGCCGAAGAGCAGGGCCGCGGCACCGTCGCCGATGAACATCTCCGCCATGGTGGCCATCTTTGATTTCCGCAGGTCGGACGCCGCCACCAGCACGCTGCTGCGCTCACCCGAGGCAACGGCCTCCAGTGCCGATATGGCCGCGGTGGTGCCGGCCTTCAAACAGGCGCTGAAGTCCGCATTGGCAATGCCCTCTTCCGGCGCATTCAGTGCGGCGGCAATGATCCCGGCATTGAGCCGGTCGGCAAAGGGCATGGTGGTTGACGCGAAGAACACCCCATCGAGCGCCTTCCGGTCCTTGTCCGCCATGCAGTCGTAGGCGGCCGCCACGGCCATGCTCACGGCGTCTTCGTCCCAGTTGGCCACCGACTTTTCCCCTCCCGCCACGGCCATGATCACCGGGAAGTACCATGCCATGTTCTGGATGATCGTCATCCGGCTGATCCGATAGCGGGGAACGTAAGCCCCAAACGCTGTAACACCAATCATCTTTCCCCTCCTTTTTATCGCATATGCTTTGCGTTACTGGATAATTCCGCTACTTCTCAAGGCTTGGATCTCATCATCATTGAAATTCAATGAATGCAGTACTTCATCGGTGTGGCTGCCAAGCGGGGTCCCTGCCCAGCGGTACTCCGGTCGATATCCGGAAAACGCTATAGGCAGGCCGATCTGAGGAATCGGCTCACCGTCGGGGCCGGGCACGTCCACGACGAGCCCGCGCGCCCTGGCGTGCTCACTTTGGGCCGCCTCGGAAAAGCTCAGGACCGGATCGACACAGGCGTCTATCCGGCTGAACACCTCCATCCAGGAGTCGCGGGGCCGCGAACGGAGCACATCGGCCACCTTCACCCGCAGCTCGTCGGAGATTCCGGGCTCCATGAGGCGGGATACGTAGCCGTCCAGTCCAAGGGCCTGGAGAAAGGCGGTGAGAAACTGCGGCTCGAGGACACCGCACGCGAGATATTTCCCGTCCGAGGTCTCGTAGAAGCCGTAGATCGAGGCGCCGTTGAGCAGCTCGCTCTCAAAGCAGGGATCTTCCTCTCCCACCAGGGCCCTGATCCCGCTGACTACATGGTGAGGAAACATGCCGTCGGTCATGGAGACATCGATATACTGGCCCTCTCCGGTCTTCATCCGGTGGATGACGGCGGCGAGGATGCCGATGACCGCGTTGTTCGAGCCCGAGCCCACGTCCGCCACCTGGATGCCCATCTGGCACGGGCCGCTGCCGTTTCTGCCCGAGTAGCTCATGACGCCCGACAGCGCGAGGTAGTTGATGTCGTGGCCTGCCCTCTCCCGCAGGGGCCCGGTCTGGCCGTACCCGGTGATGGAGCAGTAGATCAACCCGGGGCAGCATTCGCGGAGATCTTCATAGGAGAGCCCGAGCCGGGCCATGGCGCCGGGGCGGAACTGTTCGACCACGATGGCATATCCCTGTTCCAGGATGAGCTGTTTAATGATGTCGATGCTCCGGGCGTTTTTCAGGTCGAGGGCAATGGATTTCTTGTTCCTGCTCAGCATGGCGTGCATGCAGGAGATTTTTGAGTCCTTGTCGACAAAGGGAGGTGCGAGCCGGGCCATGTCCATGCGGCTGGGCGACTCCACCCGCAGCACCTCGCCCCCCATGTCGGAGAGCATCATGGTGGCAAACGGCCCAGGCAGCAGATAGGTGAAATCGAGAATCCTGATCCCTTCGAGAAGCGCAGACATCGTGAACTGTCTCCCCCTGTCAATTGGTAAGGGCTTGCATATTCTTCATGCTGCTGTTCCCTGGCTGTTGCGGCGCGAAACGCATCCTTCCCGGACGATGAAAAAACCAGACACAGGAAAGACGTCTTCCGGAAAACCCTCCACTGCAATCCTAGCAAATTACCTTTCCCATTGATACTGTGTTTCTTCCGTATCTGTCAAGGGTTATGTATGGTTGTATTACAAGATTATCATTTTGGACCTGTTTGCGATTCATAGGTATTATATTGATTTAATGTATTCTATCTTATAATATGGGCATGAAAACCATCTTCACTGACCATTTTTTACCACTCATTCAGGGATAGAAAGTGATTTTCTCCGGCTGAACCACGAAAGGATAAGCGGCAAGAAAAATGATCTGTTTCATTCCCTTGCCGGGGTTGTCGGGCGCCTTTTCAAACTCGCCTTTCAAGGGGACACGTTTCTCATCACCGATTGTCAGTCTCTGGTCGAGGCAAGGTGGTCGGTAACCTGTGCGGGGAAGTCTTTGTAAAAGGATCCACATTGATCGATCAAAGATCGGATCGGACGTACAGACGGCGCACCTCTATGAAGAACCCGCACCTCTTCTTCAAGAAAACCATCCGGGATGTCGATCCAGTAGCAATCAGTTGCCAACGGCAAAAACTCTGGTATAGGTATGGGCGCATGAAGGTCCTCATGGTCACGACGTCGTACCCCGATTTCGAAGGCTCTACCCGGGGAATATTCATCCGCAGGCTCTGCAGGGAGCTGGTGAAGCATGGCGTGGAGATGGTCGTTCTCACCCCGAGGATCTTTTCGCAGAGTCCGCTCTTCGAGGAGGAACAGGGAATCCGGGTACACCGCTTCCGTTTTCCCAGCGGGAACACCCCGCTGAATCAGCGTGAAACGATTCCTATCCCTGCCATGTGCATATATATGATCTCCGGTCTTTTCACTGCCCTTCGCCTCATTAAAAGAGAAAAGCCGGATGTCGTCCATGGAAACTGGATCGTGCCTGCAGGACTGATTGCGGGGATTGCGGGCCGCGTCACCGGAACGCCGGTCATCAACACGGCCCGGGGCATGGACATAAGGGTGAGCAAAAAAGGGATCGTGAAGCTCCTCTTCGAGCTCGCGGTGAAGCTCTCGGACAAGGTGACCGTGGTATCGGAGGCCATGAGGAATCGGGAATGCCTTTCAGGAGCGGAGGTCATTTCATCCGGGGTAAACGAGGAGTTTTTCAGGATCGTTCCCGACCGCGGCAGCCTGAATATTCTCCACACCAGAAGCCTTGAGAAGATTTATGATGTCGAGACCGTCATCCGGGCGGTTCCTCTGGTTCTGGAAAAGATGCCCAAGGCACGCTTTCTCATAGCGGGGTCGGGGTCTCATGAATCCTCGTTGAAAGATCTTGCCGAGCGTCTGGGAGCGGCCGGGCACATACACTTTGCGGGGTCTGTCGATCATAACTCGGTAGCAAAACTCATGGAAGGCGCGTCTGTATACGTTTCGGCCGCTGTTGCCGACGGCACCTCGATCGCCCTTATGGAGGCCGTGGCGGCTGGACTGACTCCCGTGGTCAGCGATATCGAGGCGAACAGATCGCTGGTCACGCACGGAAAGGACGGGTACCTGTTCAGACCGGGGGATGAGCAAGATCTTGCAGAGAAAATTATCGAAGCCTTCTCTCTAGGCATCCCCCCCCAGACTCTAGACAAAAAGAGACGTGATTTCAAAGATATCATATGTTGGAACTCGGTTGCCAAGCGGTTTATGAGCAGCTATAATCGGCTCGTCAAAAATAAGGGAGGTTAAGGCATTAAAGCCCCCTCTACAAAGAGGCGATGAATACGGCAATCGCTTTGATGGAAATGAAGTACAACAATACATCACCTTCTATCTGCCCGGCTTCACCCGGGGTGGCGGAGCTGTGATCAGCCTAGACGGATCGTCAAATAGCGGCGTGCCGGCTCGGCAGGCGAGCCCCTTGATACGAATCAGGAAGAAATCAGGGTTTCAGCTCCTTAATTTGAAGGAGCTTTTATGCTACCGAGATTTGCTGGCATTCCTGGTAATCAGAGATATCAAGGTAAAATACAAGCAGACCGTGCTGGGCGGGCTTTGGGCCATCATCCAACCCTTTTTCATGATGGTGGTCTTCACGCTCTTCTTCGGGAAGCTGGCGCAGATCCCTTCGGACGGAATTCCATATCCCATTTTCAACTACACCGCCATGGTTGCCTGGACGTATTTCGCCACCGCTATCAACACTTCGGGCAACAGCATCGTGGGCTCGGGAAGCCTCATCTCCAAGGTATATTTCCCGCGAATCATCATTCCGCTGACCCCCGTGCTGGCAGGTCTGCTGGATTTTGCAATCGCGTTCCTGGTTCTGATCGCCATGATGCTTTACTTTGGCATTTATCCAAACATCACGGTGCTGGCTCTACCCCTACTCGTTCTGCTGATGATGCTCGTGGCAGGCGGGGTAGGCCTGGTGCTCGCCGCGCTCAATGCAAAATACCGCGACATCAGGTACACCATACCCTTCCTCGTCCAGTTCTGGATGTTCGCCACCCCCATCGTCTACCCTGCCTCCATGGTGCCGGAACGGTTCCGGTTCATCTATGCCCTTAACCCCATGACCGGCATTATCGAGGGATTCAGGTCGGTGCTGTTGGGAACCATAACCTTTCCGTGGATCATGCTGGCTATGTCCACGGTGATCGCCGTTATTGTCTTCCTGTGCGGCGTCATCTACTTCAAGCAGGTGGAGCGCTACTTTGCTGACATTATTTGATTCGATTTATGTATAGAAGCACGAAGGAAAAAGATAAAATATGGCCGAGCCGATAATCACGGTAGAAAACCTCTCGAAAAAATATCGCATCGGCATGCGCGAGTTCAAGGGCAGAACCTTCCGAGAGACCATTGTGGACACCTTTGCGGCACCGGTGAGGAATCTCAGGCGGTTGAGGCAGCTTACCCGCTTCGACGACAGGGAATCAAGGGGTGCATATGACGGCATAACTGCTGAAGGGCAATCCTCCGGGGATATCATCTGGGCACTAGAAGACGTATCGTTCACAGTGCAGCCCGGCGAGGTCGTCGGTGTCATCGGCAGAAACGGAGCGGGGAAAAGTACGCTGCTGAAAATACTTTCCCGCATTACCGAGCCCACATCAGGCGAGGTGAGGCTCTACGGCAGGGTATCGAGCCTGCTTGAAGTAGGCACCGGGTTTCATCCCGAGCTCACCGGGCGCGAGAATATTTATTTGAACGGCACCATCCTCGGTATGAGGAAAACCGAGATCGACCGAAAGTTTGACGAGATAGTTGCCTTCTCGGAGATCGAGAAATTTCTGGATACGCCGGTAAAAAGATACTCAAGCGGCATGTATGTGCGACTCGCATTCGCAGTCGCCGCACACCTGGAGCCGGAGATCCTGCTTGTGGATGAGGTGCTTGCCGTGGGTGATGTTTCCTTTCAGAGAAAATGTCTGGGTAAGATGGGCGCTGTGGCCAGGGAAGGTCGGACTGTATTGTTTGTGAGCCACAACCTGGCGGCAATACAACATTTATGTCCTGTCGGGCTGGTATTGGATGAAGGCAGAGCAATCACTTATGGCCCGATCGGCGAATGCCTTGAGCGTTATCTATCCCTTACCCCTAAGACTCCTGCATCTGCAGGCGAAAGCCAGCCGCTATTTGAAAAGAAAAGGGCCGTGCTCACCGGCATTGTCCTGGAAAATGACCGCCACAGAACATCCGTCCTGCTATGCTGCAGCAGGGCCGTCTTCATCGTCAACTATACGGTGCACCGCCGGCTTGCGAACCCGTATATTCGTCTGACGATCTATAACTCCCATGGGCTTGCCGTTGCAGGTATTGCGACTGAAGACACGGGGTTCGATCCTTCCCCGGAAGTCGGCAAGTACTCTCTTTCGTGCGAAATATCTTCACTGAACTTGGTTCCCGGCTCGTACCACTTAAATGTCAGCATATCCGACGATACTGGAGAATGCGACAAAAAATACAACACCTGTCCCTTCTCCGTTGAAAAGGCCGATATTTATGGAACAGGCAGATTCCTTACTTCCCGGACAGGTGTCATAACCCTGAAACACAGCTGGCGATGACTCTCGAAATTCTGAAAAAATTTCTCCACCTCAAAACAAAGACCTTGCGATCGAGCAAGAATGTCATCATCCATCACTATTGTCCACACACGTATAACGCAGGCGATCACTTTGTGATCCTGTCAATACGGCATCACTTGAAAAGATACCTCCCCGATGCGGTATTCGTTCCGAAACCCATTGCGGATAATCGCGGCTGGGGCGCCCCCATAGGACTGCGGGGCCAGAATATCGATTTCAGCAACAAGTATGCTGATGCGGTAATTCTGGGTGGGAGCGATCAGTATCATGATTGGTCGCCCCGGGTTTCCAAAAAAGAAATCCATACGCTCATTCCCCCGTTGTTTTTGATCGGACTGGGTGTCTCGTCCAAAGACATGGATCAGCCTGCATACCTTTCTGATGAAAAGCTGAAGGCGGACATCATCGCAACGAACAACAAATGTGTGCTGTCATCTGTTCGGGATGAAGAGACAAGATCCTTTTTGCGTGATCTTGGAATCATGCATGCAATCAATACGGGCTGCCCCTCATTATACCTTTTCCACCAGGAATTCCACGCGAGAAAGGGCCGGGAAGTCGCCCTGACTTTTCCTTATCCTCTGGCACGGAATGATGAAAACAAATTCAATATACTGATCTCAACAATGCGGGATATCGTTCATTTTCTCCATAAAAAAAACCTCGTCCCCGTAATCGTCTGCCATGACGATAGAGATGTCGGATATGCTCAAACCATTTTCCATGATGAGTATCTGTTTTATTCCAACTATCCTGGGGACTACTTTGAACTTTACGACAGGGTTCTTATGGTTATCGGATCAAGACTCCATGCTTCGATCCTTGCATCTGGTATGGGGGTGCCGAATCTGAACGTCAATCTGGACTTAAGGGGATTAGGATTCACTCGGGACATGGGAATGCAAGACTGGCATGTGAACTACAATCAGCCCTGCTTGTCCGAGGTCGTTGTCGCCCGGATAGAGAGGGTACTCACAGGCGATCTGCAGGTTTTCCAGGTTCTCAGTGAAAATATCAACAAGAAGTTCAAGGTCTTCGATAAGTTCATCGAGGATACCGCCTTATCGATTCAGGGCAGAAAGTGAAGAGGCAGTGAAAAACCTTCTGGTCCTGATCGGCACCGTATTTTTCAGATATCGTCACCTTGCGGCGGCAATGTCAGCCCTGGGGATGCTTCTTGCCCTGAACCGATTGATAGCCGGACTGAAGTCTCGCCTCATCCAGGTATTGAGAACTATCATCACCAATCTCGGGTCTCCCGTGAATTCGCTTCTCGAGTTTCTCGGAACTGTTGTTATCTACCGCTTTGAGCAGTCGGTCGGCGATCATCTCTGCATGACCTCGATCATCAGGGCCTTCAATGAGCAGCATAATCTCAAGTGCATTGTTCTCTCTCCTTATCCAGAGCTTTTTGATAACAATCCGCGAATATGGAAGATTATTGACACCAATTCATTGTCTCCCAGGACAGTCGGATGGTTTCGATTCGCCTTTGAATCCTGGAATATACCTCGCGTTGAGGAATTCAAGTTCCGGCACGCGCACATGACGCTCGAAGAGTATATGCGGGAATCAAAGGCCAGAATGCATCTGGCCGAGGTCAACTCGAAACATTTCAAAATACCCTTGGACCTGACTGATATCAGGACCGAAATCTTCCTCACAAGTAAAGAGATCGCTGGATGGGACACGTGCTTCGACCTGCCGGAACGTTTTGCCCTCATTCATTCCGAGGGGAAAGGTACATACACTCCCAACAAGGATTGGGGCGGCGACAACTTCCAGAGCCTCATCGACAAGATGCCGGAAGTGTCCTGGGTTCAAATTGGGTTAAAGTCCGATAGAAAATTAAATGGCTGCATTGACTATCGAGGGAAAACCTCTTCGGCAAGAGAATTGGCATATATACTATCGAAAGCGAAATTCATTGTCTGTCTCGAGGGACTCTATAATCACCTGGCCTCGTCCGTAGGCACAGTTTCCTTTGTCATCTTCTCGGGCTTTCACCCCCCACAGATCGCCAGTTATGAAAACACGGTCCCCATTACCTGCGAACCACCCCCCTCCTGTGCTCCGTGTTGGCTCACAGTCAAATGTCCCCTGCCGGACAAACCATGCACTTCGAGAATTTATCCGGACAGGGTTGCCGATATAATAACCGAGCACATATGCGGATTGAGAGAATGGGGCAATCCCGGCTCGGTTTCAGGCGACAAATGAAAGCTTTCCCTCGTGTAACTGAAGGTGAAACAGAACCGGAGAACCCGGCCTGCGGCCGGATGTCCCTCCAGATAAACAGCTTGCTCTTGAGGATCAGACAGGCTTTAGACAAAAACTTTCTCGCCGGCCTCACCAGGAGATTCATAAGGCCATAACCGATGAACCTCCCCTGCTCAACCAGAATGCCCATGACCCGATGCAAACCGGAACGCATGGTTTTAGCGGTGTCATCGCTCGCTGCCGGCGGTGCAGAACGCGTAATCTCAGAAATGGCCAACTGGTGGGTTGCTCGTAATTGGAAGGTTGGCGTTCTCACTATCGATAATCGATCAGTTGATCACTATCGTCTGCATTCCCATGTGGAAAGAATCACCCCTGCTTGGGGGTTGCCCCGTACCCGGCTGCACATACCCGTGCAGCTCCTCAAACACCGAGGCATGCTCCGCGATGCGGTACTCGATTACCAACCCGATGTGGTGATCAGCTTTATCGACAGGACAAATGTACAGGTACTGTCTGCACTTTTCGGCTCAGGGGTTCCTATCATCGTTTCGGAACGCGTCGACCCTCGTTATTATCGTGTCGGCTGCTCCTGGTCGCTGGCAAGGAGGATACTTTACCCATTTTCCAGCGCCATCGTGGTGCAAACCAGTTCAGTTACTGCCTGGGCCAATAGGGTCGTACCGCGCCGCAAGGTCGAGGTAATTCCCAATTTCGTACGTCCGTTGCCTGAGCCTCGTGATGTGCCCGAGTCCGCAGATCAGACTGATCGTGACATCCTTGCCATGGGTCGTCTGGTCAGACAAAAAGGGCACGATCTGCTGATTCGAGCATTTGCCATGACAGGGGCGGCTCACGCCGGGTGGCGCCTGGTTATCCTCGGCGAAGGCCCCGAGAGACAAAACCTCGAAAACCTCGCGATCAGCCTGGGCATCGGCGATGCC
>JAHDRW010000009.1 GCA_018433085.1 Deltaproteobacteria bacterium
GAGATGGTGATGCCCGGAGACAACATCACGATGGATGTGAAGCTCATCCAGCCCATAGCCATGGACGAAGGCCTGAGATTTGCCATCAGAGAAGGCGGGAGAACCGTCGCCTCGGGCGTCATCGTCAAGGTCATCGAGTAGTAGAATAGCAGGAGCAAGGAAATGGAGACCCAGAGGATTCGCATACGATTGAAAGGCTTTGACCACAAGTTGATAGACCAGTCCGTTCAGGAAATTGTCGATGCTGCGCGGAGGACCGGAGCACGGGTGGCTGGACCGATCCCCCTTCCGACCAAGATCGAGAAGTACACTGTTCTGCGGTCTCCCCATGTGGATAAGAAATCGAGGGATCAATTCGAAATCAGGACATTCAAGCGGCTTCTTGATATTCTGGATCCGACCCAGCAGACCGTGGATTCGCTCATGAAGCTGGATCTTTCTGCAGGTGTTGACGTCGAGATCAAGCTCTAAGAGATGTAGGGAGTTTACAATGGTAAAGGGGATCTTAGGAAAGAAACTCGGGATGAGCCAGGTCTACAACGACAAGGGCGAGATCGTTCCCGTCACCTTGATTCAGGCAGGACCCTGTTACGTGATCCAGAAGAAGGTCAAGGACACGGACGGCTATGACGCCGTCCAGCTGGGTTTCGGGGCCCGGAAGGAAAAAGGGGTGAGCAAGCCCATGAAGGGCCATCAGGCCAAGGCCGGCGCAGGCTATTTCTATCATATCAAGGAAGTGCCCTGTGACGACGTGAGCGCGATCGATGTGGGGCAGGAGATCAAGCCCTCCGAACTGTTCGCCAAGGGAGAGATCATCAAGGTGAGCGGAACCTCCAAGGGGAAAGGGTACGCGGGCGTCATGCGCAGGCACGGCTTCGGCGGTCTGCCCGCTTCGCACGGTTCCCTGATCCAGAGGGAGACCGGTTCCATCGGCATGCACACCGATCCCGGAGAGGTCTTCAAGGGCAAGAAGATGTCCGGGCACCTCGGTGACGAGAAGGTGACGGTCAGCGGCATAGAGGTGATGGATGTGCGTGACGACGAGAATCTCATCGTGGTGAAGGGTGCTGTACCCGGTTCCCGGGGCAAGCTCGTCGTACTGAGGAAACAAGGGGTATAGCCATGCCGACAGTAGAAGTTTTCAACATGTCAGGAGAAAAGGTCAGAGAGATCGACCTCGACGATACGGTGTTCGGGTGCGAGGTCAAGCCGCACCTGCTTCACGATGCGGTAGTGTGGCAGCTCGCCAACCGGAGGGCGGCCACCGCCAAGACCAAGACCAGAAGCGAGGTCTCGGGCGGCGGGGCGAAACCCTACCGGCAGAAGGGCACGGGAAGAGCGCGGGCCGGGACGAACCGGTCGCCCCTGTGGCGTCACGGCGGGGTGGTGTTCGGCCCCAACGGCAGGAAATTTGCACCGAAGCTGCCCAAGAAGGTGCGTAACAAGGCACTGTGCAGCGCTCTGAGCATGAAACTGCAGGAAAACGTCATGAAGGTCGTGGATACCATCACCCTGGAGCAGCCCAAGACCAAGCTCTTTGCTGCTGCCCTGTCGAGTCTGGGCATGGATAACTCACTGGTCGTCACGGGCAGTATGAATCCGGATGTGTCTCTGGCTTCGAGAAACCTGCGTGCGGCCAAGATGCTCGATGTGAGGGGCTTGAACGTCTACGACATCCTCAAGTACAAGGGGCTCGTCCTGGATACGGAAGCGGTCCAGTATATCGAAGAGAGGCTGAAGGGATGAAGGACTACACACAGATCATAAAGCGGCCGATCGTGACCGAGAAGGGCACCATGCTCCGGCAGGAGGAGAATCAGGTAATCTTCGCCGTGGCCAAGAACGCCAACAAGATCGAGATCAAGAAGGCAGTGGAAGAACTCTTTCGCGTGCATGTCGAGGACGTGAAGACCATGAACATGAACGGCAAGACCAAACGCTTCGGAATGCACACCTACAAGCGTCCGGACTGGAAAAAGGCCATCGTGACGCTGAAATCAGGTGAGAGCATCGAGTTCTACGAAGGGGTGTAACTGAATATGAGCATACGAAATTTCAAACCGACATCGGCCGGCAAACGGTCCATGAGCGTGTCCACCTTCGAGGAGATCACGCGTACGGAACCGGAAAAGTCGCTGACCGTCTCCTTAAGGAGAAAAGGCGGCCGCAACAATCTGGGCAGGGTCACCGTCAGGCATCAGGGCGGCGGCCACCGGAGGCTCTACCGCATCATCGACTTCAAACGCGACAAGACAGGCGTTCCGGGGAAGGTCATGACGATCGAGTACGATCCGAACCGCTCCGCCCGGATCTCCCTGATCCAGTATGCTGACGGCGAGAAGAGATATATCCTCTGGCCCGAAGGACTGGCCGTGGGAAGCACGGTCATGGCGGCCGGCGATGCCGATATCAGGCCGGGTAACGTCCTGCCGCTGAAAAACGTGCCGCTGGGAACCCAGGTTCACAACGTGGAGTTCAGGCCGGGCAAGGGCGGTCAGCTCATCAGGTCCGCCGGGACCTATGCCCAGGTGCTCGCGAAGGAAGGCGGCTACGTGCAGCTCAAGATGCCCTCGGGCGAGGTGCGAAAGATCTTTGCCGAGTGCAAGGCCACCGTCGGCCAGGTGGGCAACGTGAGCCATTCCAACATCAGCATCGGCAAGGCGGGCAGGAGCCGCTGGCTGGGCATCAGGCCCACGGTCCGCGGCGTTGCCATGAATCCGGTCGATCATCCGCACGGCGGCGGTGAAGGAAGGGTGAAGGGAAATCATCCGGTTACCCCGTGGGGTATCTCCACGAAGGGTCACAAGACGCGCAAACGGGTGAAGGATTCAGACAAGTATATCGTAAAGAGGAGGAAGTAAGCCCATGTCCCGTTCACTGAAAAAAGGGCCTTTCGTAGACGACCATCTGCTCAAGAAGGTATTGCAGGCTCAGGATGCCGGGAGCCGCAAGGTGATCAAAACCTGGTCGCGCAGGTCCACCATCCTCCCGGAGTTTGTCGGGCTTACCTTTGCCGTTCATAATGGAAAGAAATTCGTTCCAGTCTATGTGACCGAGGAAATGATCGGTCACAAGCTCGGAGAGTTTTCCCCCACCCGGACGTTCTTCGGACACGCCGCGGACCGGAAATCTCAGAGAAGGGGGTAGAGAGATGGAGTCGAGGGCAGTATTGCGACATACCCGGGTTTCTCCCCAGAAGACGAGGCTCGTTGCCGATCAGGTGCGGAACAGGCCTATCGCCGATGCCTTGAGGATGCTCAATCTCATGGGAACCAAGCGGGCGCGCATCATCGCCAAGGTGCTGAATTCGGCCGTAGCGAACGCCATGAACACCGGGATGATGGACGTCGACAACCTCTACGTCAAGTCGATCCAGATCGACGGTGGAGCGATGCTCAAGCGGTTCCGGCCCCGCGCTCAGGGGAGAGCGACCAGGATATTGAAGAGAACAAGCCATATCGCTGTAGTGCTTGACGAGTTATAGGAAAGGGGTATCACACAGTGGGACAAAAGATACATCCATACGGATTTCGGCTCGGGGTGACCAAGGACTGGAAGGCCAAGTGGTACGCCGAGAAGGGTTTCGGCGAGCTCTTTGTTGAAGACCGGAAGATCCGGGATTTCATCACGAAGAACCTGAGCCACGCCGGCATTTCGAACATCATCATCGAGCGCGCCGCCAACAAGGTGAAGCTGGTGATCTTCACCGGCAGGCCGGGGCTGGTGATCGGCCGCAAGGGCCAGGGCGCGGAGCAGCTCAAGAAAGATCTCTCCAAATTCGTGGACAAGGAGATCATGCTCGAGATCAAGGAAGTGCGCCGGCCCGAGACCGATGCCCAGATCATCGCCGATGGGATCGCAAACCAGCTCGAACGCCGTGTCGCCTACCGCCGCGCCTTGAAGCGTGCCGTCACCCAGGCCATGAGGATGGGCGCACAGGGCATCAAGGTCGCAGCCGCCGGCCGGCTTGCAGGGGCTGAGATCGCCCGGCAGGAATGGTACCGCGAGGGCAGGGTCCCGCTGCATACCTTGAGAAGCGATGTGGACTACGGATTTTCACAGGCCTTTACCATATACGGCGTCATCGGCGTGAAGGTTTGGGTCTTCCACGGCGAGATCGTGAAGAAGCAGGAAGAGGCAAGTGCATAAGGGAGACACGTCATGTTGATGCCAAACAAGGTCAAACACAGAAAGGTACATCGCGGGCGGATGAAGGGAAGCCCGGAGAAGGGATCCAGGGTGTCCTTTGGGAGCTACGGCCTCCAGTCGCTGGAGCCCCATTGGGTCACCGCCCGGCAGATCGAGGCCGCCCGTATCGCGATCACCAGATATATCAAGCGCGGCGGAAAGGTCTGGATCCGGATCTTCCCGGACAAACCCATCACCAAGAAGCCGGCTGAAACGAGAATGGGCAAGGGGAAGGGCGCGCCCGAAGAGTGGGTGGCCGTGGTCAAGCCGGGGAGGATTATCTTCGAGATCGACGGCGTGAGCCGAGAGCTCGCCCAGGAGGCCTTCCGCCTCGCTGCGCACAAGTTGCCGCTGAAGACGGCGTTCATTGTTCGGGAGGGACTCCATGAAGGTCAGTGAACTGCGTGAAAAGACCGTCCAGGATCTCGGTGAACTGAAAAGCAAGCTTGCCCGTGACCTCATGAACAACCGCTTCAGAAACATGACCGGTCAGCTCGAGAACAAGAGCATGATTCTGAAGCTCCGCCGGGATATTGCAAGGGTGAATACCATCATCCGGGAGAAGGTGAAATGACGGACAAGTCCATAAAACACGAGTTAGTGGGCACGATCACCAGCGACAAGATGGAAAAGACGGTTGTGGTGACAGTGGAAAGATTGGAGAAGCATCCTGTTTTCCAGAAGTACATCCGGAGAAGGACCAAGTTCAAGGCCCACGACGAGAAGAATGCGTGCAGGGAGGGCGACAAGGTATTGATCCGCGAGTGCAGACCCTTGAGCAAGGACAAGTGCTGGAGGGTGGTGAACATTCTGGAGAGGCAGGAGTAGGTGCATAAGGCTGGAGGCGAGCAATGATTCAGCAACAGACAAGGCTCAAGGTTGCAGACAACTCTGGGGCGAAAGAGGTGATGTGCATCAAGGTGCTGGGCGGCTCCAAGCGGAGATATGCCTCGCTGGGTGACATCATCGTGGCGAGCGTAAAAGAGGCCATCCCCCATTCCAAGGTCAAGAAGGGCGATGTGGTGAAGTGCGTGGTGGTCAGAACCAAGAGAACCCACAAGAGGGGTGACGGTTCTTCCATCCGGTTCGACGAGAATTCGGCCGTTATTCTGAACAACCAGAATGAGCCTGTCGGAACACGCATATTCGGTCCGGTTGCACGGGAACTGCGGGCAAAGAATTATATGAAGATCGTGTCCCTTGCCCCCGAGGTACTCTAAACGAGGTGAGACAAATGGCGAAACGTGCATTGGAAAGAATAAAGAAGGGCGACACCGTGGTCGTGCTGGCCGGCAAGAACAAAGGCCGGCAGGGTCAGGTGCTCAGGACCGTGAGCAAAAAGAACCGGGTGTTCGTCGAGCGGGTGAACATGATCAAGCGCCACCAGAAGCCGACCCAGACCTCCCAGGGCGGGATCGTCGAGAAGGAAGCGAGTATCCATGCCTCCAACGTCGCCCCGGTGTGCCCCAAATGCAACAAAGGGGTGAGGATCGGATTCAAGATCCATGAAGACGGAAAAAAAGTCCGCGTCTGCAGGAAGTGCGGCGAAGAGCTGGACAGGTGAGGGAGAGGCAATGGCAAGGCTGAAGGAATACTACGAGAAGGAAATCGTCCCCGGGCTCGTCAAGGAGTTCGGGTATGCCAATATCAACCGGGTGCCCAAAATCCAGAAGATCGTGGTCAACATGGGGCTCGGCGAGGCGGTGCAGGACGTGAAGGTGATCGACAAGGCCGTGAACGAGTTGATGCTCATCTCGGGGCAGAGGCCGGTGGTCACCAAGGCCAGAAAATCGATCGCGTCGTTCAAGCTCAGAGAGGGCATGCCAATCGGGTGCATGGTGACCCTGCGCGGACAGCGCATGTACGAGTTTCTGGACAAGCTGATCAACGCGGTGCTCCCACGCGTGAGAGACTTTCGGGGCATTTCACCCAAGGGGTTCGACGGCCGCGGCAACTATACCCTCGGCCTCGGAGACCAGTCCGTGTTCCCGGAGATCGAGTACGATACCATTGACAAGACAAGGGGAATGAATATAACGGTGGTCACCACCGCAGGCACCGACGACGAGAGCCGGAGCCTGCTCGGTGCTTTTGGCATGCCGTTCAGGAGATAAGCGGGAGAGGTTATGGCGAAGAAATCAATGATAGCGAAACAGAAGAGGCCGGGTAAGTTCAAGGTCAGGGAGTACAATCGCTGCATGCTGTGCGGCAGGCCGCACGCATATTACCGGAAGTTCGGAATCTGCAGGATTTGCCTGAGAAATTATGCCATGAGAGGCGAGATTCCCGGCCTCAAAAAATCAAGCTGGTAGAGGTGTAAAGGATGCATACCGATCCCATTGCCGATATGATCACCAGGATCAAGAACGGCGCCCAGGCGTCGAAGGAAAGTGTCGATATACCCGCTTCCCGGATGAAGCTCGATATCCTCGATATCCTCATGAAAGAGGGATACATCAAGGGTTTCAAGGTCGTCGACGACGGGAAGCAGGGCCTGATCCGGGTCAACCTGAAATACTTTAACGCCAAGCACGTCATCACGGATATCAAGCGGGTATCAAAGCCCGGACGCAGGATTTACCGGAAGGCGGACGATATCCAGCAGGTGAGGAGAGGACTCGGGGTCTCCATTGTGAGCACCTCCCGGGGGGTTATGACCGACCGCAAGGCCAAGGCCAACAACGTGGGCGGCGAGGAAATACTGAGAGTCTGGTGAGGAGTTGATCGATGTCTAGAATTGGAAAGATGCCCATTCCCATCCCCAAGGGGGTGACGGTAACCATAAGCGACGGTGCCATTCGCGTGAAGGGTCCCAAGGGCGAGTTGAGCAGGAAGCTCGTGGGAAACCTCGACGTCAAGATCGAGGACGACACCATGCTTTTCACGACCAGAGACGAGGAGACCCAGACCCAGGCGTACCACGGGCTCATGAGGACGCTGACGAACAACATGGTGGTCGGAGTCACCGAGGGCTTTGCCAAGAAGCTCAAGATCGTGGGCGTGGGATACCGGGGCGAAATGAAGGGGAGCACGCTGGTACTGAACGTGGGCTATTCGAATCCGGTCGAGTATCCCCTGCCCCAGAGCGTGAGCGGCACTGTGTCCAAGGACGGGGTGATCGAGCTTACCAGTATCGACAAGGAGCTCGTGGGCGATACCGCCGCCCGTATCCGGAAGATCCGCAAGCCCGATGCATACAAGGGCAAGGGCATCCGCTATATCGACGAGGTGGTGCGGCTCAAGCCGGGCAAGAGCGCTGCAAAGGGCTAATGCTTTTTATCGTCAAAGGGTAAGGAGAAATCGAAGTGAGTAAGAACGTCAAGGAAGCTCGTGAATATCGGAAGGGACGGATCCGAAAGAAGGTGCACGGCACGCCCGAGAGGCTGCGCTTAAGCGTATACCGCGGGAACACGAATATCTACGGACAGATCATTGACGACACCAAGGGCGTGACCCTGGTGGCCGCGTCATCCCTGAGTCCCGAGCTCAAGGGCAAGGTCAAGGGTTTCACCGTCGAGACCGCCAAACAGGTGGGCGAGCTTCTGGCTCAGAAGGCGAAGGCGGCAGGCATCGAGCACGTCGTGTTTGACCGCGGCGGATACAGATATCACGGCAAGGTCAAGGCCCTTTCGGAGGGCGCACGGTCCGGCGGACTGAAGTTCTAAGGTAAGGAGATGAGCGTTGGCTAGGGTAAACAGAGAAAGCTTTGTTGAAGAGTCCGAACAGTTAATCGATAAGGTAGTGTACATCAACCGCGTCGCCAAGGTCGTGAAAGGCGGCAAGCGGTTCCGTTTCAGCGCGCTGGTGGTCGTGGGCGACGGAAACGGTCGCGTGGGCCATGGGATCGGAAAGGCGAAGGAAGTAGCCACGAGCATCCGCAAGGGGTTCGAGGTGGCGAAGAAGACCATGGTGCCCGTTTCCATCATCGAAGGCACGGTTCCCCATGCCATTGTCGGCGAGTTCGGCTCATCCAAGGTGGTTCTCAAGCCGGCGCCTCCCGGTACCGGCGTCATCGCCGGCAACGCGGTGAGAGCGGTCCTGGAAGCGGCCGGCATCAAGAACGTGGTGGCCAAGACCCTGGGTTCCCGGAATCACAACAACGTCATCCGGGCGACCTTCGATGCCCTGCTCAGCATGGAGACGAGGGAAAGCGTCGAGGCCAAGCGGGGGATCTCCCTGAGACCTGCGAAGTGATTTTCAAGGAAGCGAGGATAACTACGGTGGCTGATAAAATCAAGGTAACATTGAGCCGGTCGGTAATCGGCAGCACAAAGGATCAGAAGGCGACGGTCAAGGCACTCGGCCTGAAAAGGCGCGGAAGGTCGGCGATATTGCCCGACAACGCGGCGACGAGGGGTGCCATCAGAAAGGTCTCGCACCTGCTTTCCTGGGAGGACCAATAATCATGATCAATCTGTCAAACCTGAAGCCGGCTCCCGGCTCCAGAAAGAAGACCAAGCGCCTGGGCAGGGGAGACGCAACCGGCCAGGGCGGAACGAGCGGCCGGGGCCACAAGGGTCAGAAGGCCAGGTCGGGCGGCAAGGTTCCCGCATGGTTCGAAGGCGGACAGATGCCCATCTACCGCAGGCTTCCCAAGAGAGGGTTCAAGAATCCCTTCCGGAAGGAGTATGCAGTGGTCAACGTTCAGGATCTCGCCGGCTTCGAGCCGGGAAGCGTGGTGGATATCGCCGCACTCAGAGAGAGGGGCATGATCCGGTCTACGGATACGGCCGTAAAGCTGCTGGCCGAGGGTGAGATCACCGTGGCGCTGACCGTGAAGCTGGACAAGGCCTCCCAGGCCGCACTCGAGAAGATCCGCAGTGCCGGCGGCACCTTCGAGACACTGTAAGGAGTGATACGTGGCATACGGCTTCGATAATATCGGCAAGGTTCCCGAGCTTCAGAAACGCCTCCTGTTCACGCTGTTCATGCTCTTCGTCTACCGGGTCGGCATTCATATTCCCACCCCGGGGATCGATTCCACCATCATGGCGGAGTGGTTCGAGCAGCAGCGGGGGACGCTGCTGGGCATGTTCGACATGTTCGCAGGCGGGGGCTTGAGCACCATGTCGATTTTTGCCCTGGGCATCATGCCCTACATCAGCGCATCCATTATCGTGCAGCTGCTGGGCATGGTCCATCCCACCTTCGAGCAGCTCCAGAAGGAGGGCGCGGCCGGAAGGCACAAGCTCACCCAGTACACGCGCTATGGCACCGTGGTGCTGTGCCTGATCCAGAGCTACTTCATGGCCTTCGGATTGGAGCAGATGAGCGGCCCGGCGGGCGAGCCCGTGGTGCTGTTTTCCGGCTGGGGGTTCAGGCTCACCGCCATGATCACCATGACCACCGGCACCTGCTTCCTCATGTGGCTGGGCGAGCAGATCACCGAGCGCGGGATAGGCAACGGCATATCGCTCATCATCTTCGCCGGTATCGTGGCCCAGTTGCCCGTGGCCATCTACAACAGCGTGCGGCTCACCAGCACGGGCGAACTGCCCATCTTCGTGCTGATCTTCCTGGTGGTGTTCATGCTCGCGGTGGTGGCAGGGATCGTGTTCATGGAAACGGCGCAGCGCAGGATACCCATCCAGTACCCCAAGCAGATCCGGGGCAGGCGCGTATACGGCGGGCAGAGCACCCATCTGCCCTTGAAGATCAACGTATCGGGCGTAATCCCGCCCATATTCGCCTCGTCCATCATCGTCTTCCCGGCGACCATCGCCCAGTTCTTCCCGAATGTCGCGTTTATGAAGACCCTGGCGGATACGATGAACCCGGGCGGCCTGTTGTATAACGTCATCTTCGTCGTGGCCATCGTCTTCTTCACCTATTTCTACACAGCGGTCGTGTTCAACCCGGTGGATGTCTCGGAAAACCTGAAGAAGCATGGCGGGTACGTACCCGGCATCCGGCCTGGAAAGACGACCGCCGAATATCTCGACAAGGTGCTTTCCCGGCTCACCCTGGTGGGCGCCATCTACCTGTCCGTGGTCTGCGTGCTCCCCATGATACTGATCTCACGGGCGAACGTTCCGTTCTACTTTGGCGGCACCTCGCTGCTCATCGTGATCGGCGTGTCGCTGGACACCATGTCCCAGATAGAGTCTCATCTGATCTCCAGACAGTATGACGGCCTGCTGAAGAGCGGCCGCGTCAAGTCCAGGAGATAGCTGATAAAATTCATTCGAGGGAGAGCGTTATGAACATTATCTTAATCGGGCCTCCGGGCGCAGGGAAAGGAACTCAGGCAAAGAGGATGATCGATCGTTTGGGCGTTCCCCAGATTTCAACGGGCGATATGTTCAGGGCCGCCGTGAAAGAAGGCTCTCCCATGGGGAAAAAGGCCAAGGAATATATGGACAAGGGCGCGCTCGTTCCCGATGACGTGGTCATCGGCGTCGTGAAGGAACGCTTCGAGAAGCCGGACACGAAGAAGGGCTTCATCCTGGACGGGTTCCCCAGGACCCTGGAGCAGGCAAAGGCACTGGACAAGCTGCTGGGTGATCTGGGAAGCAGGCTCGACCACGTGGTGGTCATCGAGGTGCCGGACGACAACCTCGTGGGCAGGCTCACGGGAAGGCGTACCTGCAGAGGCTGCGGGTACATGCACCACGTGGAGTTCGATCCCCCCAAGGTGGAGGGTGTGTGCGACAAGTGCGGCGGCGAGCTCTATCTGCGTGATGACGACAAGGAGGCGACCATCAGGGATCGTCTTTCCACCTATCACGCACAGACCTCGCCTCTCATCGACTACTACGGCACGAACGGGATCGTCAGAAAGATAGACGGCACAAGGAGTATGGAAGAAGTGAACAAAGCGATATTTCAGTCAATAGGGGCTTAAGGCAGGTATGGCGAAAGACGTAATCGAGACCGAAGGGGTGGTAATCGAACCCCTTCCCAATGCCATGTTCAAGGTTCAGCTCGAGAACGGCCACCAGATTCTTGCTCACATATCCGGGAAAATGCGCATGCACTACATACGGATTCTGCCGGGCGACAAGGTGCAGGTAGAGATTTCGCCCTATGACCTGACAAAGGGCAGGATAGTATACAGATCGAAATAATATGGGGACGTGAGATGAAAGTAAATGCATCGGTTAAAAAGCGTTGTCGCGACTGCAAGATCATCAAGAGGCACGGGGTTATACGTGTTATTTGCAAGAACCCGCGGCACAATCAGAGACAAGGATAAGGAGGCGAATAAAAGTGGCAAGGATTGCAGGGGTTGACTTACCTCGAAACAAGCGAATCGATGTTGCTTTGACCTATATCTATGGCATTGGGGACACTCGATCGAAAGAAATAGTGGCAAGCCTGGATATCGAACCTTCCAAGAAGAGCGATGATCTCACCGAGCAGGAAATCGCCGGGATCAGGGATTACATCGACAAGAACCTCACCGTGGAAGGAGACCTGAGGCGCGAGGTGACCATGAACATCAGAAGGCTCATGGACATCGCGAGCTATCGGGGATTGAGGCATCGGAAAGGTCTGCCGGTACGCGGCCAGCACACGCACAACAACGCACGGACGAGGAAAGGTCCGAGGCGGCTGGTTGTAGGTCGGAAGAAATAAGCATTCCTTAAGGAGATCATTTTAATGGCCAGGCAGAGAACAGGAAAGAAAAAGGTCAAGAAAGACATCCCCGAAGGGGTTGTCCATATCCAGGCTACCTTCAACAATACCATCATCACCATATCGGACCCGCAGGGCAATACCCTGGCGTGGTCCACGGCAGGCGCTCAGGGGTTCAAGGGCTCCCGGAAGTCGACGCCTTTCGCCGCGCAGATGGCGGCCCAGGAGGTGTGCAAGAAGGCCCAGGAGTATGGCGTGAAGAGCGCGTTCGCCTATATCAAGGGTCCGGGCAGCGGGCGTGAGTCCGCGCTGAGGGCCATCAATGCGAGCGGCATCCGGATCACCGGCATCAAGGACGTGACCCCTGTTCCCCACAACGGATGCAGGCCACCGAAGAAGAGAAGGGTTTAACAAAAGGAGGATCAGTCTTGGCGAGATATACAGGCCCTGTTTGTAAGGTTTGTCGGAGAGAGGGCGTAAAGCTCTTTCTCAAAGGACAGCGATGCTATACCGATAAGTGCGCCATCGTGACGCGGGAGAATCCTCCGGGACAGCATGGCCAGGGAAGAATTCGCACCAGCGAATATCGCATCCATCTGCGCGAGAAGCAGAAGGTCCGCAACACCTATGGCCTTTCGGAGTCCCAGTTCAAGCGCTACTATGAAATGGCGAGAAGCCACCGTGGTGCCACGGGCGAAAACCTGCTGGTGCTTCTGGAGAGGCGGCTCGACAACATCGTGTACCGCAGCGGTTTCTCCACCTCCCGTGCAGAGGCCCGGCAGCTCATCGATCACGGTCATTTCAGGGTGAACGGGCGCAAGACGGATATCCCCTCGTATCTTGTCAAGGCGGGTGACGTCATCGAGGTGAAAGAGAAGAGCAAGACCCTCCACGCCATTGTGGGTGCCCTGGAAATCAGGGAGCAGCGCGGTTCGGCCGAGTGGATCGAGGTCGATGCCGATGCGCGGAAGGCGACCGTCAAGGCCCTGCCCGAGAGGAAGGATCTGCCCATGGCCGTCGAGGAGAGGCTGATCGTTGAGTTTTATTCGAAATAACAAACTTCTAAAGGCAAGGAAATAGGATGATTGAGAAGAACTGGAAAGAGATCATAAAACCCGGCAAGTTGGAGATAGTAGAGGATACGTATACCAACACGTACGCACGTTTCAACGCACTGCCTCTGGAGCGGGGTTTCGGTGTTACTATAGGCAACTCGCTGAGGAGAATTCTTTTATCATCCATCTATGGATCTGCCATCATCGGCGTACGGTTTGAAGACTCCCTGGGCGTGCTCCAC
>JAHDRW010000066.1 GCA_018433085.1 Deltaproteobacteria bacterium
TGACTACTTCCGGGGGGACACATTCCCCCCGACCCCTTTGAAAAACCCTTTTATTACCCTAAATCTAAAAACCTAAAGACTCGCTCGGTGGTATACTTTCACTTTCCTATTTTTGGTACCCTTTATCATTTCCAGAGACAATTCTGACAAGCATAGCGCAAGAGCTTCACGATTTTCACATAGGTGTTCTTCTTTATTCCATGTAACTTTACAGGGATATCCAGTTCTGTCTACTTCCCATGATGCAATAGGGACTTCTTTGTCTTTACCCACTGCTGGATTAAAAGCTACTATCTTCCAGACCTTTCGTATTATTGGGGGTGAAAAAGTACTCCAAACCGTTGTACTGAAAGCCGCTGGATTATCTAATTCGTATTGCCTGCGTTCTATTGACAGCCTGTTCTCCGTGGCTTGAAGAATTTGGGTATTCAGATCCAAAAAAACACAATCAATCTCTTTTCGCGCAGCTTCAGCACGGCGAGCGGCATCAAATCCTTGCTTAAGTGCTTTTGTATAGTCAACCATTACTCCTTACCTCCTTATTGAGAAATTAGGTCAAATGCTGTTATTATGGGAAAATGATCAAATGTACCTGTAGCCTCATTTATATCAATAGCATTTGGTGTTATGTAAAGTATCTTGGTTAGATCCTCATTGAGATGCCATGAACAATTCCCTAGGAACGCAGACGAGACGATTATCTGGTCAACAGTTTTCCATTTTGTTGAGTGACCTGAAGATATATGGCATGTGCCAGCATAACTCCTAATTCTGCAATCATGGGTATAGGATACAGACTCTCCTAAAAGACGCCAGAATGGATTATAAAGGTACGAATATGATTTCTTGGCCATATCTCTATCTCGGGTTGCAAGAAGTTGATTTTCGATACATTCATGGAAGGGTTCCTCATTGAAATCACCCATGATGATCAAACGAGCATTCTCTTTGTAGACTGTTATCAAATCTGAAAGCATTAATCTAAGGCGTGCACCTAACAATATTCTGAATGATTCACTATCAGGAGTCAAGTGGCTTGGCCAGTGAGTGAGAAATATATAAAAAGGGAAATCGTCATTAGCTACCTTAAATTCAATACGATTTGCTAGTTTCAGCGTTCGATTTCCGAGGGAGACAGTAATAACCTTATCATCTATTAGTGTAAAGCGATCAGTATTATATATGGCTCCCGTGTCAAATTTAGAACGTCCTATATCATAGGTGCCATCATAAATAGAATAATTGGGGAGAACGCTTTCACGCAATAATCGAATAAGGTCTGATTTAGTAACCTCGCAAAGACCTAGGAAATCGACACGAAGATCTTTAAGTAAGGTGTTAACAACTCGACTTGCATAAGCGATATTCGATTCATTAGATTCACGGGTTTTTCCAAAGGGAGATATCCCTGTATTCCACCATGCAAGAATGAGCCTTTCTTCTAATCCGGTCATATTTTTTTATGAAAGATTTTTATATAATCATTCCAGTTAAATAATATTATTGGTTGTGATAGGGTTACAATATAATAAATATTATTAGTTAACCCAAGTTGTCCTCTTAGTTATAGTAGTGGACACTCACAATCATATAGTATTATAACATATTAAAAAATATTTAGCTGTGTAATATTTCTTTTTATGGAGTTGCATATGAGGACAATATTACAGATTGTGTTAGCATTTATAATATTTTTTACGTTTGGTTGCGTTAGTGTCCCCAAGGAAACTGTTGAACTGTCAGAAATTGTAGATCAACAAATCATGGAAATGCAGAGGTCTCATGAGAGATTTGTCAGTCTCTACTATGAGAAATTACGTGAAGAAGTTGATACATTCATGGAGCAGAGATGGATTCCTTACTTCCTTTCAAATGTTGTTGAAGGAGTCGGAGAAAATGGCGCGCGGTTTAGAAGGGATTTAGATAAGGCATACAAGCTCACAAACATTGATTGGGAAAGTGTGATCGAAACTAAAGGCATAAAAGATGATGATGTTAGAGAATCTATTCTTAAAGCCGTTAAAGATTTGACCTTGAAAGAGAATGCTCAGCTTGGTTTAGTTCTTCTGGATTTTTCTAAAGCAGCCCAAGAGCAGATAAATATTAAAAGAAAATCACTTATCCAGCCAATCAACGATCAAGAGAGGTATGTGCTTGACGAGCTTCGATCAGGATATTCTGATCTACTTCGTAGCAATGCTGCAGTCAAAGGATATCTAGCAGCGACGGTTAAGCTGACTGAGGAACGCGATCTCATACTTGAAAAGATTGGAGCCCTTGGAGCACAGAGGAAGATAGTTACTACTGTTGTTGACTGCAATGATAAGGCAGTTAGGCTGTTAGATAAATCAAAAGATTATGAAAAGAACATCGAAGATTTCATTGAAAGAATTCAGGATGTCAATGAAAAGATTAAAGAGATTAAATCGGAGGTTATAAAATAATGGGTTATGACTTTACCGAGGAAGCACAAATAACAAATAAACAACTTGCAGGCGAACTTGCGAAGATAGGGCCGTTGTCTGAAAGAGATATCAATCAAATTCTCCCCAAGAAAATTGATAAAGAAAATCTGCGGAAGTTAATCAATATTGTTAACAGCTCATCCACTGAGGCGGAAAAAATTGCGTCGATTAGGGAGAATTTAGCAGAACTTGGTTCTGTCATTATAAAAGTGACAGCAAAGCTATTTAGACCATTCTAATTTTAGGTTTGGCTAAGTAGCCTTAAGAATAACTCTATTAGATTTGTAAGATTAAACGACTTCACGCACTCGTGATACTTGGCACAGAGCGTAGTACTAACCCAGAATGAGAGTGTTAGAAGACGCTTTTCCCCTTTAAGCCTGTTATAA
>JAHDRW010000056.1 GCA_018433085.1 Deltaproteobacteria bacterium
CCTCAATACTATACGGTTGATTTTCAAGCGCTTTCATCAACAAGGGCAGTTCCCTTGATTTCAAGGTAACCATGGATGGTACCAATCCCCTCGCCTCCCGTTTCTCCTCTGCTGTTACAGCACGCTTGAGACCAATAACCTCGTATTGCTCGTACCTAATAAGATCATCAGGGATATATACCCGCTTGACATTCTCCGGGTACATGAAGTCGAAATCGAGCTCGCGGAGCTTGCGCTCCGGATCCTTGACCGGAACGAGTGTATCGCGACGATCCTTTTTCCACTGTTCCATATATTGGTTTACCTGTTCCTCGGTATCTCCCATCCGGGTTAATACTATTCCTTCAATATCCCTGGCCTCATCCACATACGCAAATGCTGAGAAATCGCCCGAAACGTATCTGGAACGATAGGGGTAATATCCCGCTTTGTAATATCCGATTAGCGGAAACTCAATCCAGGGGACAAGGTACCCGATTATCGAACGAATATAACCAGGATCTTTCCATGTCGGGCCGCTTATTTCCCATTCGCCATCGGCATCCGTGAGAACCTCCTTGGCAGGACCTGTTCCACAGGACCTGCTCCCTATCCCCGGACGGCATGTCCTCCATACGGCATATACTATCGCCCCTTCTATGGGTTCGAGCGTGTCTGCATCGATTACCTTGCCGCGCATGGTCATGTATCCGGGCAGGTCAAAGCCAGAAAGAATTGATGGGACAAAAACCCAAACCATGATCAATATATGAAAGCTCCTGGAGGTCTTCATTTGAAAACTCTCCTCTGATCATGATCCGCACCGGTGAGTGCATTGTAGGAATAATCTCGAGCATCATGCCAGCTGTAGTTGCCGCCATTCCACGAGGACTGCTCGCCTGCTCCCAATTGCGCCCAGAGGATGGATGATTCCCCGGTAATGCCGGAATAGTGATACCCGGCCTGATCCCACGGCTGCAATGGATCATGGAAGTGATGCCTGCATCTCCAGAAAGGCTCGTCCTCTTCC
>JAHDRW010000045.1 GCA_018433085.1 Deltaproteobacteria bacterium
AAGCGGTTGCGGGAGCTTGAGCGGGAGAATGCCCGGCTGAAGAAGCTGGTTGCTGAGCTGAGCCTTGACAAGGTGATGCTTGAGGATCTGCTGAGAAAAAACTTTTAGAGCCCAAAGCGAAGAAGGAGGCAGCGATGCATGCGATGGATCGTTTTGGGCTGAGCGAAAGGAAGGCCTGCAGGCTGGTTGAGCTGAACCGTTCGAGCAAGCGGTATAAGCCCGGCAAGAGAGATGACAGCGAGATCCGGGCAAGGATACGGGAACTGGCAGAGAAGCACAGGAAGTATGGCTCTCCGATGATCCATGCGATCTTGCGCAGAGAGGGATACGTGCTCAACCACAAGAAGACGGAGCGGATATATCGTGAGGAAAGACTTTCTTTGAGGAAGAAGGTCAGGAGAAAGCTGCCCGCTCGTGCTCGAGTGCCAATGGAGAGAGCCACCCGGGTAAACGAGGTATGGTCCATGGATTTTGTGTCTGACTCTTTGGCTGGCGGCCGCAAGTTTCGTGTACTGACAATAGTAGATGATTTTACTCGGTTTTGTCCGGGAATGGCGGTGTCCTCATCGCTGCCGGCAAGGCGTGTGACGAGATTCCTCGATGAGGTAGCGTACATCAGTGGGTATCCTGAGCGAATTCGTGTGGATAACGGTCCTGAGTTTATTTCTCGTGATTTCAGTTCATGGGCACGCAAGAGGGGAATCGAGGTTGAGTATATCAGGCCTGGCAAGCCGACCGACAATTCATTTATCGAGAGCTTCAACGGGAAATTTCGTGATGAATGCTTGAACGAAAACTGGTTCATGAGCATCCAGGAAAGCAGGCGTGTCATTGAGGACTGGAGGATCGAATACAATACCTACCGTCCGCACAGTTCACTTGGGAGATGTACCCCGGATGAATTTGCCGGAAAACACATGGATATGTTAGACACTAAGACACTCGCCTTAAAAATGGCCTAAAGAATGGGGGAAGGTCATCGGATTGATGGACATACGGTAAGAACACGTAACGTACATGAATTACTCAAGGCTAAGGTGGCTTTTTGTTTGACCCCAAGGACCCGGTTTCGATCGCCAATGCAATTGAAAAGTTGTGCAATTTGACTGATGCAGACTGGCAGAGCCTCTCACGTAATGCTCGGCGATACGTTGAAAAAAGCTCACATTGGATTGCATGGTTGCGGCGTATGAACCCCTACTGTCTTATCTCGCATCGGGTCCGGTCTGCTAGTTTGGTTCACAGAAGGAAGATATCTCTTGAATATTGCCGGTAACAGATCTAACCAGGTCTCAAAAAAGCTGAAGCTTCTTTTTATCGGCGCATTTCCGCCATCCAATAAGAAGATTTTCGGCGGCAATGTCACAGACTGCAAGATACTGCTTGATGCTGGACTTGCTAATCACTTTGACTTGATCCTCTTAGATTCTACCCAACGCACGGTACCACCTCCCCCGGTTTGGCGAAGGTTGATGTATGCGTTACCCCGTATCTGGAATTTTGTTTATTTGACAAAAAAAAACAGGCCGGATGCTATTCTTATTTTTGCATCCACTGGGTTGAGTTTTATCGAAAAATCATTTCTAGCAATTCTTGGTCGGATTTTTAAAAGTTGCGTCATGTTTTTTCCACGAGGTGGACGTTTGATGGATGAATGTCGCCAGAGTAATTTCTATAGGTGCTTTGTGCGTCTGATGATGCGGTTTCCTAATATATTGTTGTGCCAAGGTGAAGTTTGGAGAAATTTTTTTGTAAATGAATTAGAACTCGGAATAGAGAAGTGCGCCATATTGACGAATTGGACAGCTACGGCGGATCTGTTGGAGATTGGTTCGAGGCGTTGTTATGACACGAATAACAAGATTAAGATTCTTTTCCTTGGATCGCTGAATCGCAGTAAAGGGGTTTTTGAATTGATCGATGCATTCTCACAGTTGATATCTCTCTTTCCTTATCTTGAATTAGTGATTGCAGGGGAAGGTAAAGATTCTGATGAAGCTCTGATCTATGTGAAGGAAAAAGGGCTCAATAAAAATGTATTTTTTACTGGTTGGATTGAAGGAGAACGCAAGCTGTATGTCCTGTCTGATTCTGATATATTTTGTCTCCCCAGTCATGTGGAGGGGCTTCCCAATTCTATGATTGAAGCAATGGCTGTTGGTCTGCCGGTTATTATAACCCCTGTGGGATCAGTTCCCGATGTAATTACAGATGGTGAGAACGGGCTTCTAACACCCTTATACGACTCTGTTTCTCTTGCGCATCGAATAGAACTGTTAGTGGTAGATCAGGCTCTGCGTATGGCACTTGGGCGGGCTGCACATGAAACTGCAAGAACCAAGTTTAATCCTGTTAAAGCAGTTCAACAACTTGTATTTTTGGCGGAAAAAGACAAAATTTCTGAATGATAATTAACAAAAAATACCAGTCAGTCCCAAATATACGTTTTTTGCCAAATTACACAAAGGTCTCTAATGGTTCGAAGAGCTACCCTAAGGAAACATTGAAAGTATTTGTGGACGGAAGGGTGAGACGCATGGAGAATTTTCGGGTAACAACAGGATATGGTTTCAAGGGATTCCGATCTTTCCGAACGTGGCAGCAGGATAAGGGCCATCAAGCTGAGATCGAAGAATTTGTTGAGCGGGTGACCAAAGGCGGTTTTCCCTTGATTCCAATGGACCAATTGGTGAACTTCACTCGAGCCAGCTTTGCAGCGATGGAATTGGCCAAGTCTGGTAAGATTGTTCAATTGTAAAGAAGCAAAACCATGCGAATAGACCTCATCGCCGGTGCTCGGCCGAATTTCATGAAGATAGCGCCGATCATCCAAGCCATACAGACCAAACAGCAGGAAGGCGCGGATATTACCTATCGCCTTGTGCATACCGGCCAGCATTATGACTATAACATGAGCGCCAGTTTTTTTGAGCAGCTGGACATCCCGGACCCGGATATCAACCTGGGTGCTGGTGGCGGCACGCAGGCTGAGCAGACAGCCGCGATCATGATTTGCTATGAAAAGCTATTGCAGCAGCAAAGACCGGATGTATGCCTGGTGGTGGGTGATGTGACATCCACCATGGCCTGCTCCATCGTGGCTCGCAAGAGGCTGGTAGACGTGGCCCACGTGGAGGCGGGCATACGTTCCGGTGATTGGACTATGCCGGAAGAGGTCAATCGTATCGTGACAGACAGCCTTACGAATCATTTCTTTACCACCAGCGAAACCGCAAACGAAAACTTGCGCAGGAGCGGCGTGAATCAGGAGAACATATTTTTTGTCGGCAATGTGATGATCGATACACTGATGAAAAATATTGGGAACCTTCGCAAACCAATGATATGGGATAAAGCACAATTGCAGGACGGGCAGTACTTGGTCTTGACATTGCATCGCCCCGCCAACGTGGATGAAGAGAGAAAATTGAAGGGTATAATCGATGAAATCGTCCAGAATTCAAGAGAACTTTCCCTGATATTCCCTGTACATCCAAGGACTGCTAAGATGCTTGATAAGCTTGACTTGTCTGCTCCCAATCTGCATCTGATTGAACCGCTCGGGTATCTTGAATTCAATTACCTGGTAAAGCATGCCAAGGCTGTTCTTACCGATTCCGGCGGCATTACCGAGGAAACAACCGTGATGGGTATTCCCTGCATGACACTCAGGGACAATACGGAGCGTCCGGAGACGGTCGAGATCGGTACGAATGAACTGATCGGTACCGACCCGGAAGCCATAGCGCCGGCGCTGGACAAGCTTTTCAGTGCTGGATGGAAGAGGGGCGGTATACCGGAGAAGTGGGATGGAAAAGCATCAGAGCGCATTGTTGATATTCTTCTGCAACGTTTTCATCCATTGTAGGTCTTCGGAATACCCGCATAGTTTGGATCTCAAGCAAACCAATTGGACGCATACTCTTACTTATCGATAACTGTTCCTCAACCAGCTTTTCGTCAGATATTCTGATGCATCCCATTGCCCCATTGAAAAAAATCTTACTTTATACTTACACCATTTGCCGTCTTGGTTTTTGGAATGTTGCCTACGTTGCCTGGTACCGATTCACCCTAAAATCCAGGATTCGGAAACTGTTTTTTCCTCAACGATCATTATCCGCAGATGCACCTTTCTTTCATGAGAGCAGCAACTTAATCGATTTTCCTGATTCATGGAAAGCAGCACTCCTCGAAGATGCAGATAAAATCGTCCAAGGGCAACTGCGTTATTATGCCTATCACTGGAAATTTGTGGGTAACCCGCCCAACTGGTTTTTGAACCCTTTTAATGGAAGAACCTGGGGAAACCCACATAAGCACTGGACTACTATTGATGATATCAATGAAAGCGCCGGTGACATCAAGAATATCTGGGAAGCCTCCCGTTTCGAATGGGTGGTGACACTGGCACGGGCATATGCTGTCAGCGGAAAGGCGATCTATCTTGAAACCCTGAACAGATGGCTTAGTGACTGGGTGGAGAAAAACCCCATGAATATCGGCCCAAATTGGAAATGCGGGCAGGAGGCGGCAATTCGGGTTTTAAGCCTCCTGCAGGCGGCTTCGATTATGGGCCAGTGGGATAAACCCACCACGGTATTGCACGAGTTCATCTATCGGCACCTTGAAAGGATAAGCGCTAATATCCGCTATGCCATTGCTCAAGATAACAATCACGGTACCAGCGAGGCAGCGGCGTTGTTTATCGGGGGACACTGGTGCACCCAATATCGTTTCAAGGACTCGACAAGGTGGGATTCACTAAATCATGTCTTGCAATACATGTACTGCAGAGGCAGGAAAAACGAAAAGATCGGCGGAATAAGATGCAATGATTTTGTCCGCCAAGGCAGGAAATGGCTTGAGAATCGAATAAGAAAACTGGTGGAAGAGGACGGCAGTTTTTCCCAGCATTCTATTACGTATCATCGCGTTCTTCTCGACACCCTTATTTTTGTGGTGAACTGGCAAAGAAAGCTTGGTACTGCTCCTTTTTCTTCAATCTTCTACCAACGATCCAAGGCAGCCCTTGATTGGTTGAGCATATTTACAGACACTTCAACGGGTAAAGCACCGAACCTCGGCGCCAATGACGGGGCCATGCTCTTGCATACCCACAGCTGTGATTACCGGGATTTCCGTCCCACTATCCAAACAGCTTCGGTATTGTTCAATGGCCATAAAGCATACACATCAGGCCCGTGGGATGAGCCATGTTATTGGCTCGGGTTGAATGAAACCGCTATTGAGGATGTCGGTACAGGAAAAACATCAAGAGTGCTTCCGGGAGGGTATGTGTTCATGGATGGGAAGGATTCATGGGGGATGATCCGGTTTCCCATGTATCGGTTCCGGCCTGCGCACAATGATGTTTTTCACTTTGACCTTTGGTTTAAAGGTGAAAATATCTGCCGTGACGACGGAAGTTATTCCTATAATCCTGAGAATGCGACAGATGGAGATTATTTTGGATCCGTCAAGTCGCACAATACCGTCGGCTTTGATAACGGAGAGCAGATGCCACAGTTGGGGAGATTTCTCATGGGGCGTTGGATCCGAGCAGAAGATATCGGTCCTATTAAGCTAGGTAGCGAGGGTTGGCAGTGTTGGCGTGGTGTTTATAAGGATTGGAGGGGTAATCGCCATCAACGTGTTATATCCTGGAAAGAAAACGAGTGGGTTATTGAGGATGACCTTTCCGGCGATTTTGAAAGGGCGGAGATAATCTTCCGTCTGGTTCCGGATACCTATCAGATCAAAGACAACATCATCAGCGCTGCTTGGGGAAACATTGGGGTTACGGGGTCCGATTTTCAAATAAGATTAGCTGCTGGGTTCGAATCTCTCTATTATCAACAAAAGCAACATGTTGATGTGCTGGTTATAAGCCCCGCTAAGGGGTGCGATAGGATCAAGACCAAGTTTATTCTGGGCTTCCAAGGGGCGGACTGATATCACTATGCATATTCTATACTTCCATCAGTATTTTACGACACCCAGAACGGCCGGGGGGACCCGGTCCTACGAAATGGCACGACAGTTGATTGCCCGTGGCCATAAGGTGACGATGGTTTGCTCCAAACAGGCAGGTGACAGCCTGGATTTACCGGGCAACCCGGAAGCGCGAATGCGAGAAGGCGTTATCGACGGAATCAGGGTAATTCAGTTCAACCTTGAGTACAGCAACTATATGAGTTTACCCCGGCGGGCCTTTATTTTCTTGCGTTTTGCCATGTGCAGCTCAGCAATTGCCTTGCGGATGGATTATGATCTTATATTTGCCACCTCGACGCCACTCACCGCGGGAATACCAGGAATCTTCGCTCGCCTCCTGCGTGGTAAGCCTTTTATTTTTGAAGTAAGGGACTTATGGCCGGAACTTCCACGGGCGATGGGGGTGGTGAAAAACCCATTCGTTCTTGCCGGCTTGTCTGCGTTGGAGTGGATGAGCTATCGGGCGGCTTCCGCATGTATTGCGCTGGCGCCCGGTATTCAGGAAGGTATTGCCAGGAACAGTCCAAAAAACCGTGCCATATCCATGATCCCCAATGGGTGCGATCTGGAAATGTTTCATCCGGGTAAAAGGGAGGACCTGGACTTGCCCGGTTGCCGCCCTACGGATTGCGTGGCCGTGTTTACCGGCGCCCATGGCATGGCGAATGGACTGGATTCCGTTCTGGATGCAGCCCGTGTCTTGCTTTGCAGGGAACGTGAGGACATAGTTCTAGTATTCATCGGTGACGGCAAACTGAAACCTAAGCTGGTGGCGCGAGCAGAAGCAGAAGGTCTGAAAAATTGTCGTTTTATCGACCCCATGCCGAAAAATCAACTCAACCGTGTGGTGAGTTGCTGTGACGTCGGTTTGATGATTCTGGATGATGTGCCAGCTTTTTATTATGGCACCTCACCTAACAAGTTTTTCGATTATATTTCGTCTGGACTACCAGTGCTCAATAATTATCCCGGTTGGCTGGCGGATTTAATCAATGAACATCGATGCGGCATTGCTATACCGCCGCGCAACCCTGAGGCTTTTGCCGATGCACTGTGTACTTTGGCCGACAATGAGGCTCTGCGTAACGAGTACGGAAAGAATGCTCGACGACTGGCCGAAAAAGAATTTTCCCGTGACTGTCTGGCGACCCAATTTGTAGACTGGCTTGAGGAAACCTATAAAAATATTGAACAATGTCTAAGAAGAAACAGTTGAAAAGGATTTTTGACATTGTGGTAAGCAGTATGTCTCTTGTTTTCTTATCCCCCTTATTGTTTATTATTGCATCGCTAATCCGCAAGAGAATGGGAGAACCCGTTCTGTTTCGCCAGCAGCGGCCCGGCTTGCACGGCCGGCCCTTCTGGCTTCTGAAATTTCGTACTATGACTGATGTAAGAGACAATACAGGTATTCTGCTCCCCGATGTGGATAGGTTAACGAAATTTGGTCGTTTTCTTCGCGCCACTAGTTTGGACGAATTGCCGGAGTTTTTCAATGTCCTGAAAGGCGATATGAGTCTGGTCGGACCGCGACCCCTGCTGATGCAGTATCTTGACAGGTACACGCCGGAGCAGGCAAGGCGTCACGAGGTAAAGCCAGGGATCACAGGGTGGGCGCAGATTCATGGCCGGAATGCACTGACATGGGAAGAGAAGTTCAAACTGGATGTATGGTATGTCGATAATTGGAGCATATGGTTAGATATTAGGGTTCTCATAATTACTCTATGGAAAATTATCAGGAGAGAGGGAATAAATCATCCCGGGATGGCAACTATGGAGGAGTTTAGAGGTAAATAAAATATTGAGAGGATTGCTGTGAAACAAGTAGCAATATATGGTGCAGGTGGTTTTGGCAGGGAAGTTGCGTGGTTGATGGATTCCTGCAATCAGAAGGGAGATCATTACGAAGTACTATGTTTTATTGATGATGAACCATCGCTACATGGTAGAGTATTAAACGGTATACAAGTAATGGGACTCCATGAAGCAAAGGAAAAGTATCCTTCCATCAATCTCATACGTGGCATTGGAAATATTCAAGCCAGCGTGGAGATAACAAGGAAGGCAAAACACTCCGGCCTGAATTTTCTGACGGTTATCCATCCCAGTACAGAATGCTCTCGGTACGTTTCATTTGGAGAAGGCACAGTGGTATGTTCAGGGAATGTTTTCACCACAAATATCATAGTTGGCGATTATGTACAGGTTAACCTAAGTTGTACTGTTGGTCATGATGTCACTCTTGGAGATTATACAACAATAGCACCTGGAGTTCACATTTCGGGGTATGTTCATATTGGGAAGAGGGTTTACATAGGCACCGGGGCAGTAATAGTCAACGGAACAGAGAATGACCCCATCACTATTGGGGACGATGTTATTATTGGTGCGGGATCATGCGTAACGAAATCCATACAAAATAACTCAAAGGTTGTCGGTGTACCGGCAAGATCCATTTAGCATAATGAATCTAGTTATCTAAAGAATTGTATGTTTTTTATTGGGATATGAGATGAAATTTATCAATATCAAGCAGTTTCCTATTTTTTTAGAATGAATAGTTATCCTATATGGCCATTTTTTGACGAGGACGAAATCACTGCCGTTCTGAATGTCCTGAAATCCGGCAAGGTGAACCAGTGGACCGGCGCTGAAGTGACCTCATTTGAGAGTGAGTTCGCCCAGTATCTTGGTATCAATCACGCTGTGGCTCTTGCAAACGGCAGCGTCGCACTGGATATCGCACTCTCTATACTGGAAATAGGGCCGGGAGACGAGATTATCGTCACGCCTCGATCGTTTGTTGCATCGGCAAGCTGCATCGTTTTGCGTGGCGCTATTCCCGTATTCGTGGATGTGGACCGGGATTCTCAGAATATCACTGTTCAGACGGTTGAGAGTGCGATTTCGCCCAAAACGAAGGCGGTCATAGCTGTACACCTGGCCGGATGGCCGTGCGAGATGGAATCACTTAAAGCCTTGTGCAGCTCGAAGAGCATCTATCTCATCGAAGACTGCGCTCAGGCCCATGGCGCAAAGATCGATGGGAAACCCGCGGGCAGCTTCGGCAGTTTCGCCGCCTTCTCGTTCTGCCAGGATAAGATTATGACAACCGGCGGCGAAGGGGGCATGCTGGTCACCGATGATGAGGAGTTGTGGAGGCGCGCCTGGAGCTTGAAAGACCATGGAAAGGATTATGACGCGGTTTTCCATGATAAACATGCTCCCGGCTTCCGATGGCTGGTGAAATCGTTCGGAACCAATTACCGGATGACCGAGATGCAGGCTGCAATAGGCAGGGTGCAACTCACGAAACTCAGTGCATGGGTTGAGAAAAGGAGACGGCTGGCTTCCATTCTTACCGAAGGCTTCAAACAGTTTGAGGCCCTGAGGGTCACCTGTCCTCCTGAGCACGTATATCACTCTTATTATAAATATTATGTATTCGTGAATCCGGAAAGGTTGAGCAATGGGTGGTCGAGAGACAGGATTCTGGCCTCGCTTACAGAAAAGGGGATACCCTGCGGCACGGGAATTTGCCCTGAGATATACTTGGAAAAAGCATTTCAGGGCTGTAAATGGAAAACGGGTGAGGGCGGCAGGAAACGGCTGAGAGTTTCAAAAGAATTGGGAGAGACCTCCTTGATGTTTCAGGTTCATCCTACGCTCGAAGAGTCTGATATACATTTTATTGTGGATCAAATGG
The DNA here is from genome assembly GCA_018433085.1 of Deltaproteobacteria bacterium. Taxonomy (GTDB): domain Bacteria; phylum Desulfobacterota; class Desulfomonilia; order UBA1062; family UBA1062; genus Phosphitivorax. The sequence goes on from JAHDRW010000045.1 coordinate 9,707, forward strand.
CTGAGGTAATGAACAATATTTCATGATAATGCCATTCTTGACTTGAAGTATATAATAATCTGGTTATACTAAATATTTAATCCATGAAGACATTTATGTGCACATGTGACCTTGTAAATCAGAGGTTGGTTAAATAATGCAGTTTCTTTTCAAAAAGAACTTCTGGATCATTCTTCTGCTGGATGTGCTCCTGCTCTCATCCTGTTACTACCTTGCATACTGGCTGAGATTCGATGGAGCTTTTACTCCCGCTGTCCGGAAAATGATGTTCTCCACCATTCTTCCCCTGCTGGGGATAAAGATAGCCTGTTTCGTCTTTTTCGACCTGTACAACGGCATGTGGAGATATGTAGGCATAAAAGATCTCGTCAATGTCATCAAGGCTTCGGTCTGCGGGACTTCGCTATTCGTGGTCTACCTTGCAACCATGTACCATTTCTCCGGGATTTCCCGGGGTGTCCTGATTGCAGACGGGGTGTTGACCATAATGTTTATCGGCGGAATAAGGCTTTTGATCCGGCTTTACTATCAGCGCGACGAGTTTTTTTTCAACGAGATACTATTCTGGCGTACGGCTCGAAAAGACGCCATGAATGTTCTCATCATCGGTACAGACTCTCTTGCAGTAAGCCTGTTGCGTGAGATCCGGGATCAGAGAAAGCTCAATTACCGTGTTACAGGTTTCGTCGATTTGAACCAACAGAACAAGGGGATGAAAATACACGGTGTTCCCATTCTCGGTATTCTGGAAGATATTCCTCGGCTGGTTGGATATTACGATATAAAGAATATACTTATTGTCCATACCGGTTTGAAGTCCAATGAGATTGCAGAGATCATCGGATCATGCGACGGCTTGGGGGTCCGCTTCAAGGTCGTTCCTTCGCTTTCCGAGATGCTCGTGAATAATGTGGCCGAAAACCTCAGGGATATCAAGGTAGAGGACCTTCTCGAAAGGGAACCGATATCTCTCGATCTGCAGCTCGTCAGGGCAGAGATAGAAAATCGAACAGTCCTGATATCCGGTGCCGGCGGGTCGATCGGCTCGGAGCTCGCCAGGCAGATTCATGCATTCAATCCCAGGCGGATCATTCTTCTGGATAACGCAGAAACGCCCTTATACCAGATAGAAATGGAGCTTCGATCAAGAGGAAGTGAGCCGGAGATCGTTCCCTGCATCGGTGATGTGCGGAGCAGACGCGGACTGGATCGAATATTCTATAAGTACAAGCCCCAGTTCGTGTATCATGCGGCTGCTTACAAGCATGTGCCGATGATGGAGTTGTCCCCGCTTGATGCAGTAAACAACAATATCATCGGCACGTTCAAGCTGGCGGGAGTGGCCTGCAAGCATAATGTGAATAAATTCGTTTTTATATCAACCGACAAGGCGGTGCGGCCCACGTCTGTCATGGGCACGACCAAAAGGGTTGCGGAAATGGTCGTGCAATCCCTCAACGGCAACGGCACACGGTTTGTGGTGGTGCGTTTCGGGAATGTTCTGGGAAGCAACGGCAGCGTCGTGCCACTGTTTCAAAAGCAGATCGCTTCGGGAGGGCCGGTCACGGTCACCCACCCGGAAGTCACCCGCTACTTCATGACCATACCCGAGGCCGTCATGCTGGTTCTGCAGGCAGGCTCCATCGGCAAGGGTGGTGAGCTGTTCCTGCTCGACATGGGAGAGCCGGTGAAGATTCTCGACCTTGCCAGGAACATGGTCCGTCTGGCAGGGCTCGTTCCGGACCGGGATATCAAGATAGAGTTCACGGGACTGCGTCCGGGAGAAAAGCTGTATGAAGAGCTTCTCATAGACGGTGAGGGCATCCTCGACACCGCATACAACAAGATCAAGGTATGCAACAATGCAAATGGGTTCAATGAAAGAATGCTCTATGAAGCCATTGAGCAGTTCAACCTGTTGCTGAAGGACTCCCGTGATAACGAAGCTGTCGTCGAAGTCCTGAGAAGGCTTGTGCCCGCTTTTCAGCGCGATACAGTCGTTCGGAAAGCAAAAGAGCAGAAAATTCGCTTTGCCGTGGCCGGACATACCGCAACCGAAGTCGAGGACACGGTCCATTAGAGGGGCCGGCAGTTCTGTAATGTAATGAACGCGGCGTCGGGACCACTGCCAAAGAATAGTTGACCCGCAGATGAAATTCCAGCGACATCCAGGCCTTCACTTGCTTATACGATCATACATCCTGCCGATTCTCCTCATGGGCGCGATTCTCTCCGAGATCAATCTCACGCTGGTCGAGGGGGAGAGCCCGGTCCGGGTCAGTTTGGGAGATCTGATCATACTCACGGCAGTCTTCGGTTACATGGCTTGCTCATGGGAAAGCCTGAAAGATATTGTGTGCGAAAACATTACCCCTGTTGCCATCGGTCTGGCGTTTATTCTGATCTCATTGACTACCAGTTGCATGAACAATGAGTACCTGCTTGTTTCCATCAAATATTGCGTGAAGATTTGCATACTCTTTTTCCTGCTTGCCTTGATATTTCAACATTCGCTTGTTTCGCGGGGCACTCTCACGGTGATCCTGGCGATAATGGTGGTCATTAACATTATCGGGATACTTGAATACTTCTACTACGACAGGATGAGGGATTTTTTGCTTTTCTTCAGATCACAGGAGAGCCTGGTGCCTTATCGGTTGATGCGTGTGAGTTCGGTCTTCCCCAATACAAATACATTTTCGGTCTTCAACGCAATATTCATCGTGTCAACTCTTTCCATCATGCTTCATCATGGCCGCCTCGTGAATCGGTACTTGTTCGGCTTCACCCTTCTGCTGTGCATTGTTGGGCTTTTTCTCTCTACCAGCAGGAACGGGTTCCTGGCCATGGTAACTGGTACAGCACTTCTTGCTGTATCGCTGGTCAGGGGGGGGAAAAGTTTCTGGAAGGTGGCTGCCATAACTGCATGCACTCTCGCCATACTGGTTGCGGCTTTTTCTGCTCACAAACCTATACCTATAGCTAAGAGGTTTTCCAATATTGTCTCTCTTGCTCCCACAATGTTTAGTGGCCAAGCCTTCGGAGGCAAGGAGATGGTAACAGCACTCAGACTGGAACAGCGTCTGACTATATGGGAGGATGGCTGGGAATTGTTTCTCGAAAAGCCGGTTTTCGGAATAGGTGCCAGCCAGTTTATCATGAGAAACCATCATCCCGGCGGCAGGACAATACATATGCACAATATTTTTGGCGACATCCTTGTGAATCACGGGATTGTGGGGTTTGCCCTATTCATGGCTCTCGTGGCGGTCTGGTTTAAAAATGCAAAAGGCGATTGGCAGGTATATCTGATCATCACCCTGTTCGTTTCTCATATGTTCGACTGTTTTGCCCCGTACAACACGATATGGCTGATATTCACACCATGGCTGGTCGCGCTGACGACCAGGAAACCCGACGAGATGTTTCTCCTGGATGTCACAGACCAGCCGGATCAACAGGCTGTGATCGCGAAATAGGTCTTTTGTTTGTGAGCATGTAGCACCGTGGTTGCCATAAAAAAGAATATGTTCTATCAAGCCCTTGCCCAGATAGGGGGCAAGGGCTTGATGTTTTTTGTCTACATGCTCCTCGCGAGGATACTCGGCCCTGCCCTGTACGGCGTCTTCGGCTACACCCTCTCCGCCGTTCAGATCATCAGCGGGGTCTTGTTCGATCTCGGTCTTCTTCTGATCGTGACGAGAGAGCTGTCCGTGGACAACGATTCAATCTTTCGGCCTGCGCTATGGCTGAAAACAGGGGGCTGCATAGCCGGGGGCATGCTCTTCCTGCTCTTGATACCCGTTCTCCACTTTCCTCTTGTCCTGGCCGTATCGCTCGTGGTCTGGGCCATGCTCAACTCCTTCACCGACTTCTATTTCTGCGTCTTCCGTGCAAAGAGCATGATGCATGGCGAAGCTGCGACCATGCTGAGCCAGAGGGTCTTCCTGCTCGGCGCGCTGACGATTCTGTACCTCGGATACCTTGAGCTCGATTCTGAAGTCCATGTTCTCTACGCAAGCGGGGCCGCTTTCTGCTGTTCGGCCTTGTTCGGGCTTGTCGTGGCTGTCTCGCTGACAAGGCTGATGCTCCCTGCTTTTCCCGGGCTCAAGGGTGCAAGGATAGATGCGGAAGAGGTGAAAGCCCTTGCTCTCAAGACACTGCCCCTTGTCGGGGTGAGCTTTTTCGGCTTTATATATTACAAGATCGATATCGTTCTCCTGGGGCTTCTTTCCACAGACGAGCAGGTGGGTTTTTACAATGCGTCATATCGAATCGTTGAGGCATCCTTATTGATTCCCATGATAATAACCAACACCTTGTATCCGCGCCTCTCACTTCTGTGGACCGATAATTTCCAGGGCTTCCGCAGAACCATTCAAAAGGCGGTTGCCGCCCTGTTTCTGATGTCTCTGCTGGTCTGGATCGGTATCGCCATGTTGTCCACCCCGATCGTGATTACCCTGTTCGGCAGAGAATTCGAGCCCTCTGCCGGAATACTCGGCTTGCTGGCAGGTACCGTCATTATGGTGTACCCCGGTTATCTGATGACGCAATCCCTGGTTATCCTGGGAAAACAGAGAGCATACCTGGTTGCCACCATAAGTGCTGCAATTATCAATATTGCACTGAATTGCTTTTTTATCCCGCTCTGGCAGGCAAAAGGCGCTGCGGCGGCAACGATCATCACCGAGGCGGCGGTGGCGTGCATAGCCGCATTTATCATTATCCGCCATATGAAAACCAGGAGACAGGCTTGAGAATCGGGATCGATGCCAGGGTTATGTCCGTCAGATTGGGCGGCATCGGGAGATATATGCTGGAGATGGTCAGGTCCATGGCTGCCCGGGAAAAGGCCAGGGATCATGAGTTTATCCTGTATCCCGGGAAAGACATCGATGTCGTCGATCTGCCGGATAACTGGAGATTCTCGCGGAGAAGGCTCACTTCCCGGGGCATCCTGAGGTCGCTGTCCTATCCCTCCCTGGCCCGGAAAGACCGGCTGGATGCGTTCTACTCCGCCGATTACCTCGGGCCTGTTCTCCCCATGCCGTGCAGGACAGTAATCACCATCCATGACCTCATACCCATAGTCTATCCCCGCATCACCCGGTTCCAGCACAGGCTTGTCGGGAGCTTCCTGCTGCCTCTGACCATGAGGAACGCTTCGGCTGTTGTATCCGTGTCCTTGGCGACGAAGAAGGATATCCTCAGACATATCCGCATCCCCGAGAGCAAGATCAAGGTGATCCATGAGGGCAAAAACGAAGCGTTTTGTCCAAGGGACCGGGACGACAGGGGTATCCGGGACATTCGTTCCCGTTATGGAATAGGAGACGATCCGTACTTCCTGTCTCTGGGCATATCGGATCCGAAAAAGAATGCAAAGAACATCGTCAGGGCCTTTTCAGAGACCGTGAAGAGACCGGGAAACAGATGCATGCTCGTCCTGGCAGGGAAAACCGGTCCCCGCACTTCGGCTCTGGAGCGGATGGTCAACGAGCTGCGCATACAGGACAGGGTCCTGTTTCCCGGTTTCGTCCAGGATGAGCATCTTCCGCTGCTCATGAACGGCGCACGGGGATTGTGTTTCCCCTCTCTTTACGAAGGCTTCGGCCTGCCCGTGCTTGAGGCCATGGCCTGCGGCTGCCCGGTCATAACCTCGAATGTCTCGTCCCTGCCCGAGATCGCCGGGGATGCGGCCCTGCTCGTCGACCCAGGCGACGTGAGGCAGCTTTCACATGCCATGGAGAGGCTTCTGAAAGACGATGGGTTGTATGACGACCTGAGAGCCAGGGGCATTACCAGGGCAGAGGGCTTTTCGTGGGAACAGGCAGCGGAAGAGCTGCTCGATTTGCTGATTGCGACAGGCCGATGAAAAAGATATCGCTGGTCATCGACGCAAGGGCCATTCAGAACTCCGGCATCGGCGTATATCTCCGGAAACTGCTGCCGTATATCCTGGAAAGCGGGAATTACCGGGTCTCCCTCCTGGGGAAAAAACAGGCGGTGCAGGAGGCTTGTGCGGCAAGCGAGCCGGAAGTATCCATGGAAGGAGTCGCGATCATTGAGTGTGGAGCCGGCATATACTCCGTGCGCGAGCAGGCCGAGGTCCCCCTGAAGGTGCCCCGGTGCGATGTATTCTGGTCTCCCCACTATAATATCCCCATCCTCCCGATCAGGGCCAGGCACCGCGTCGTGACCGTCCATGATGTTTATCACCTTGCTTATCTACACACCTTGAGCCATATCGAAAGGCTGTACGCCAGGACGGTCATCCCCCTCGCAGCCAGGCTTTCAGAGAAGGTGATAACGGTCTCGGCCTTTTCGAAAAGCGAGATAGTGAAGTACACCGGCATCGGGCCGGAGAAGGTAGAGGTCATTCACAACGGGGTGGATTCTGCCGGATTCCGGGATACAGAAAGAAAAAGTGATGATGGAGCAAGTTCATCAGGCCCCTATCTTCTCTATGTCGGAAACGTCAAACCTCACAAGAATATCATCGGGCTTATCAATGCATTTGCCGTGATTCACAAATCTTTGCCCGATCTGAAGCTGGTGATCGCGGGGAAGAAAGACAACTTCATTCATGGCATTGATAACCTGGACGAATATGTAACCAGTCTGGGTATCGACCGGCAGATAATGTTTACCGGGTTCGTCAAGGACGATGATCTGTACGGGCTGTATAAGAATGCCCGTTTGTTCGTGTTCCCCAGCTTCTACGAGGGATTCGGACTTCCTCCCCTTGAGGCCATGGCATCGGGCGTACCAGTCGTAGCCTCCCGGTCCTCGTCTGTCCCCGAGGTGTGCGGCGACGCAGCGATGTATGTGGATCCCCATGACCCGCAGGATATCGCCCGGGAAATCATCAGGGTTCTTCGTGAAGACTCACTCCGGAACGAGCTCGTCGGCAAGGGTCTCGCGCGGGCGGCACGTTTCTCCTGGAGGGCATCTGCAGAAAAGCACATGAAGATTTTTGAAGCATTATGTGCTACATGATAACATATTGAATGCTTGACCAATCTCAAACCCAGCAGGCCATGCGAGAACGAAACAGGCTATTGAAGAAAATCGATCATAACTTACCATAATATAAAGGAACACTATGAAAGTCGCATTGATCCACGACTGGCTGACCGGCATGAGGGGAGGGGAGAAATGCCTTGAATGCTTCTGCGAACTGTTCCCCGATGCCGACCTCTATACGCTGCTCCACGCAAAAGGAAGATGCTCGGATACCATCGAGAGGATGAATATCATCACCTCCTTCATCGACAGGGCCCCCTACAAGGAGCGCTGTTATCGCCATATGCTTCCCCTGTTCCCGGTTGCCATCGAGCGCTTTATCCTGAAAGACTACGACCTTGTCCTGAGCTCGAGCCACTGTGTCGCAAAGGGCATTATCCCGGGTCCCGAGGTTCCGCATGTCTCATACGTGCACTCGCCGATGAGGTATGTCTGGGACATGTACGGTGACTATTTCGGGAAGGGCAGGGTAAACTTCATCATGGACAAGATCATCTCGCTTTTTGCCACGTACCTCAGGACATGGGATGTCGTGTCGTCGGCCAGGGTGGATCATTTCATCGCCAACTCCAACCATGTCGCCCGCCGGATCGAGAAGTATTATCGAAGAGAGGCCTCGGTGATATATCCCCCGGTGGATGTCGACAGGTTCAGGATATCCGAAAAGGCAGACGATTATTACCTGATCGTTTCCGCCCTTGTTTCCTATAAGAAGGTCGACCTGGCCGTAGAGGCGTTCAATCAACTGGGGTTGCCTCTCAAGATAGTGGGCACAGGCCCGGACGAAGCAATGCTGAAAAAAATGGCGGGCCCCACGGTAGAGTTTCTCGGCTGGGCTCAAGACGACGCATTGTCCGATCTGTACTCCCGCTGCAAGGCCTTTGTCTTTCCTGGAGAGGAGGATTTCGGCATCACCCCGTTGGAGGCGATGGCTTCGGGGAGACCGGTCATCGCATATGCAAAAGGCGGCGCCTTGGAGACGGTGAGGGGCTTGGAGCATGGCAATCCAACCGGGATCTTCTTCAAGGAGCAATCCAGGGATGCCCTGGTTGCAGCCATCGAACAGTTCGAAAAGAACCCGGCCATCTTCAAGCCGGATGCCGTGCGGAGACACGCCTCCGGATGGAGCCGGAACAGATTCAAGGCAGAAGTCGCCGGAACCCTCGAAGACCTTCTGACGGGCCAGAAAACAAAGGATGCAGGTGAAAAATCCGCATATGGACGGGCGTGACACGATCAGGGCATGATTTTTTCTAAAGACCGTTCCCTTCGTTTTCCGGCATCCATGAAACCTCATGCAGCACCCGCTCTCAAGGACGACAGGCTCGAAAAAGAGGGCCCTTTTTTGCTCACAGGCGCGAGAGGATCCGAGAATCGGTGAGAAAAGGCGCTGTGCAGTCTGAACGGAACATCCTGACCGGGCCTGCGCCCCGGGACAGGATAGATTCGGTTTCGACGAATGCAATGCTGTGGCTGGTGTCCGCGGCCGCCTTTTTCTCGCTCCTCCCGCTGTGGCTTCATTATGATATCATCTCACCGGACGGGGCCTTCCAATATATTCCCACGGCCCGGCTCTTTCTCGAAGGATCTTTCCTCGAGGGGTTCGCGAGACCCCAGCCCCTCTTCCCTCTGCTGATAGCGGGTGTTTCGTGGGTGACCGGGGCCTCTCCGGAGCTCGCGGGCAGGCTGATTTCAGCAGGCGCCTTCATCATCGCCGCCCTGGGGATGTTCAAACTCGGCGAGCTCATCTTCCACGACAGGTGGACAGCGCTGGTCTCCGTGCTCTTTCTCATCACCAACCGTGAGCTTGCGGAGGATTCGGTGGATTGCCTGAAGGAGTCCCTGCTCGTCGCCTGTATCCTCTGGGGGAATTTCTTCGTACTGAAAGGCCTGGAAGAAGAGACCGATCACAGGTGGACTGCCCTGTTTCTGGCCGGGCCCCTGTTCCTGCTCGGGATGTTCGTCCGGAGCACGGCCATGTTTTTTCTCGGGGCGTGGATGCTTATCTGGGTGTTCAACGGAAAGGGAGGCAGGATGTTGAGGATGGCGCTGCTGGTTTTCCCGGCCGTGCTGTTTGTCATCCTCTGGTTTGTGAACCCGGATTTGCCGTTCTATAAAAAAAGCTATAACCTGGGGCTCATATTCAACAACCCGCACACGATCCCCGGCATATTGCAAGCTGCGGGAAGGGCGGTTGTCGAGCTCTTCGGCACCGGGAACCTGTTCGTCATATCCGCAGGATGCGCTGGTCTCTTCTTCTGGAAGAAAGATCGGTACACCACGCACCTGTGCCTGACCGCGCTCATATTCCTGGTAGTTCTCACCGCATGGGGCTTCACCTCGGGGAGATATCTCCTGGCGCTGATTGCCTGGATATATCCCCTTGCCGCCTATGCCGCCGTGAGGATGGCCCGCTCCATGAGCAGACCGGGAAGGGCGGCCTCATTACTGGTGGTGCTGGCCGCATGTGTCTTCTGGGCGGACAAGGTCATGGAAGGCCCTGACCCGAATAAGCTTGCACGCAAGGAGGCAGGCCTGTACATCCGGGAGCTTGCTGGACCCGACCGGAGGATAATCACCAATCGCGACCGGCTTGCCTTTTACGCCGAAGGCACGTATGTACCCCTCAAAAAGGCTTCGGATGCGAAGAAATCCAAAGGCATACTCGCCATAGACATTGAAAAAGAAGGCGGTGAAGCCGGGAAGGCATGTATGGAAGGACTCGGGAAAAGCCCTGTTCGTGTTTTCGACACCATTCATATATACCTTCCGGATTCTATCGATGGTATCCCTGCTCGGTGACCGATGATCGGCTGAAGAACCCAATGGAAGAACAAGATACGACCAATACCGTTTTGGACAGCGCCGGCAGTCTGACTCGCGGGCATGTAATTGCGCGCAACACGGTCTGGAACCTGATCGGCCTGGGCGCCCCCCTGCTTGTCGCCCTCTTTGCCATCCCGCTCCTGATAAGGGGCATGGGCACTGACCGTTTCGGGGTGCTGACGCTCGCATGGGCGGTTATCGGCTACTTCAGCCTGTTCGATCTGGGGCTGGGCCGCGCCCTGACCAAGCTCGTTGCCGAGAGGCTGGGTACGGGGCAGACAGGGGACCTTCCCCGGCTCATCTGGACGGCGCTGATGATCATGGGGATGTTCGGCATTATCGGCGCACTGGCGGCGGCGGCTCTTTCCCCCTGGCTGGTGCACGGTGTCCTGAAAATCCCCCGGGCGCTGCAGGATGAGACCCTGAAGTCCTTTTATCTGATCGCGCTGTCCGTCCCCGTAGTGATCGTCACGATCGGATTGCGGGGGGTGCTCGAAGCGTATCAGCGCTTTGACCTGGCCAACAAGGTGCGCATACCTTTCGGCGTGCTCACCTTCCTGTGCCCGCTCCTCATCCTGCCCTTCTCGAACAGCCTGTTTCCCGTGGTGGGCATGCTGGTCGCGGGCAGCTTTCTGGCGGGCGTGGTCTTCCTGATGGTGTGCCTGCATCTGGTGCCCGAGCTGCGGCAGAGCATCAGGCCGAAAAGGTCCATGGTCAAGCCGCTGATCGGCTTTGGAAGCTGGATGACGGTGACCAATATCGTCGGCCCCCTGATGACCTATATGGACAGGTTCCTGATCGGGGCCTTCATCTCGGTCACGGCTGTCGCGTATTATGCAACGCCTTACGAGGTGGTGACAAAGTTCTGGCTCATCCCCAGCGCGATGGTCGGGGTACTTTTCCCCGCCTTCTCGACCGCCCTGGCTCAGGACCGCCAGCGCGCCGGACGGCTGTTCTGCCGGGGGATGAACTATACCTTTCTCGCCCTGTTTCCGCTGACCCTGATTGTGGTCGCGCTGGCGAACGAAGGGCTGACCGTGTGGCTGGGCAGGGAGTTTGCGGACAACAGCACCTTTGTGCTGAAATGGCTGGCCGCCGGGGTGTTTATCAACGGCATCGCCCGGGTCCCCTTTGCCCTGGTACAGGGTGCCGGCCGTCCCGACCTTACCGCCAAGATGCATCTTATCGAACTGCCGGTTTACCTGTCGGCCCTGTGGTGGCTGATCGGCGTCTATGGGATAGAAGGCGTGGCCATTGTATGGGTGGTGAGGGTCTGTGTCGACAGCCTGATCCTCTTTGTCATGGCCAGGCGCCTTTTGCCTGTCACGAGCGCCCTGATACGCGGCAGCCTGGTCAGGATCGTCGCAGCCTCAGGGGTTCTTGTCGCGGCCGGATGCCTGACCGGTCTGCTCGAGAAAGGGCTGTTTCTGATTGCGGTACTCGTGTGTTTCCCGGTCATCACCTGGGTCTGGCTGCTGGATGGGGAGGACCGGGATCTTATAAAAGGTTTTTTCCAGCCCCGGTATGGAAAGGGTGTGCGTGAGCCGTGATCCTAGACGAAAACCAGGAAATAAGAACCCGTCCCTGCCCTGACTGCTCACTCTGCGGCGCACCCGGCCAGCCGCTGTATGAGGGGCTTGAAGACCGGCTTTTCGGCTCGCCCGGCCGGTGGAATCTGAAAAAGTGCTCCAACCCCGGGTGCGGCCTGGTCTGGCTGGACCCGATGCCCATCGAGGAGGACATCGGGAGGGCATACCGGACGTATTACACCCATGAAAGGGAAACTCTTCTCCGCAGGTTTACCCGGGTGTTGTACAGAACCTTCCGGGTGCTCTTCGGGGTTGAGCGGCGATGGCGGCGTGTTTACCTGATGTATCTCGACCGGGTGCCCCCTGGCAGGCTGCTGGAGATCGGCTGTGGCGACGGCCGGCGTCTCGCCCTGTTCCAGTCACGCGGATGGGCGGTGGAAGGTCAGGAGGTGGATCAGAGAGCGGCCGAACGGGTGCACGAACGGTATGGAATCAAGGTGCATCAGGGCGGCATAGAGCACCTTGGTCTCGGAGAGGCAAGCTATGATGCGATCATCATGAATCACGTCATCGAGCATGTCCACGATCCGGTCGGTCTGCTGGCCGAGTGCAGGCGTCTGCTCAAGCAGGGAGGGTTGCTGGTGGCGAGAACGCCGAACATCGAAAGCCGGGGGCACCAGGTGTTCCGTTCGTGTTGGCGAGGGTTGGAGCCGCCGAGGCACCTCCGGCTCTTTTCCGGCAATGCCCTTCGATCGTGCGCGGAGAAGGCAGGGTATCCTCGCATCGATGTGCGGGCCGAAGCGGTAAATGCCGGAGGGATGTATTGGATAAGCCACGGTATTATGATAAAGGATAAAGAGCATGCGTGGCCGGTGGCTCAGTCTCTCAGCGGACTTGTCCGGGCCGCCGGATTCTTTTTTGTCGAGCTGCTGCTGTCGCGCTGGCGGCCGTGGATAGGAGAAGAACTCGTACTCAAGGCAGGCAAATGAAGGAACCGCCGGCCTATCGGATTACCGTCGGCAGGGGCTGGTGGCAGGCGATTTAAGACCGGCCTCTTCATGCCTGACCGGATGTAGTATGCTCAAGTCGCGAAGATCACATGGCTCATGGCAGCATCTGGTGATCGAATCTGCGATTGAGCAGAAATGAAAGGGGATTGCATTTGTTGCGCATGTTTTTTTTCATGAGGGGAGATCTCGCCTTGCAAAGACCGAAGGATCATAGACCCTGCTGCGGTTGCGGTTCTTCCGGGTGACTCCCCGAGGGGCATGCCGATGAAACTCTCAGTTATCATCCCGACTCTGAATGCCGGGAGATATCTGCCGAATCTGCTCGAGAGGCTTTCTTCTCAGACAATATCCGAGAAGGAAATAATCGTCATTGATTCTGCATCAGACGATGAGACAGCCGGGATCGCCCGCTCGTTCGGCGTGACCGTCAAGCCCATCAACCGGAGAGAATTCAATCACGGGCGGACCAGGAATGTCGCTGCAGACGAGGCATCAGGCGAATACCTCGCCTTTCTCACGCAGGATGCGCTCCCGGTAGACGACCATCTGCTGGAAAACCTCACCGCACCGCTGGAAGATGATGGGCGGATCGCCGCCTCATATGGCAGGCAGATAGCCTACGAGCATGCATATCCCATCGAAAGGTTCATCCGGGGATTCAACTATCCGGCAGAAAGCCGGACAAAAGAGAAATGCGACATTTCCACCCTGGGGGTAAAGACTTTTTTCTGCAGCAATGCCTGCGCCGCATACCGGAGCGAGGTGTTCCGCACGCTCGGCGGCTTCAGAAGCGACACCATCATGAATGAGGACATGGAGTATTTCTACCGGTCCGTGATGGCGGGCTACAGGGTCCACTATGCCGCGGACGCCCGAGTCTGGCACTCGCACAACTACACCCTGTTCGAGCAGTTCAGGCGCTATGTGGACATTGGGGTGTTCTTTTCGAACAACCCGGACCTGGCGGCATATTCCCGGAATGAAACCGAAGGGATAAAATATATCCTGGCGGCTGCGAGGTATCTCATCGAGAAGAACGAACCCTGGCAGCTGCCGCATCTCCTTCTCGACAGCATCGCGCGGTTTCTCGGATACCGGGTCGGAAAGAATTATCGGTTGTTGCCGGTGAAATATATGCAGTATATATCGATGAATAAGGCATATTGGCTGCCGTGAAGGGTATGAGGAAATACAGGACACGCAGTACATGAGGCACCCCGCTTGCTCATGATAAACGGAGTCATCAAAAAGATCTTTCTTGCGCTCACGCTGATGGCCAACGATCTTCTCGCCATTCTGGCGAGCTTTGTCCTGGCGTACTACATCAGGTCGTGGCTCCTGGTGGATGTGATCTCCCTGTTCCCGAAGATGATTCACGGCATCGATGTATACCTGAAGGCATGGGCGCTCGGCTCTCTGTGGGTGCTCATATTCGCCTACGAGGGGCTCTATCCCTCCATCGGCATGGGCTTCTGGGATGAAACAAAGTCCCTGTTGAAAGGGAACATGCTGTGTTTCGTGATTCTCATCATTCTGACGTTCGTCACCAAGACCACCATCGACTTTTCCCGTCCGGTCATCGCCCTGGCCCTGCTCTTTTCCATCGGTTTCCTGCCCTTCATGAGGCAGTTCTCGCGCCGGGTTCTGAAAGGTTTCGGGCTGTGGAGAAAAAACGTCCTGATCATCGGGTCTCCGGAGGCCGTTCAGCAGGTTCTCTGCAATCTCAGGAAGCATCCTGACTGGGGGCTGCACCCGATCGGGGTGGTCTCGCTCGACGGGCGGGACGAGGCATTGGACAAGGCATTGCCTGTCTATCGGGATGTCCGGCAGCTGAATGATGCCCGGATCAGGCCCGAGGAGGTTATCGTTGCGGCTCCCCGCGTATCACGGGCAGAGCTTCTGGCGGTTGTCGAAGACGCCATGGAGGTATCGCCGGTCGTGAAGATGTTGCCCGACCTCTATGGAGTCGCTTCCGTTGGTGTCAAGACCTATGATCTCGACGGCATGCTCCTTCTGGAGATGGAAGACCGGCTGGCACTGAAGCGCAATTCCATGGCCAAGCGCGCGTTCGACATCCTCTGTGCCCTGGCCGGGGTTCTCATCCTCTCACCCTTGTTCCTCCTGATCATAATCCTGATCAAGCTTGATTCCCGGGGCCCCGCGTTCTTCGGACACAAGCGGCTGGGCAAGGGCGGGAGCTGTTTCACGTGCTATAAGCTGCGCACCATGCGGCCCGACGCCGAACAGGTGCTCAAGGAGCTGCTTCGGCGCGATCCCGAGGCCAGGGCCCAGTGGGAAAAGGACTTCAAGCTGAAGAACGATCCCCGGATCACGAGAATTGGCGCATTCTTGAGAAAGACCAGCCTCGACGAGATCCCGCAGCTCTGGAACGTCTTGAGGGGAGACATGAGCCTGGTGGGTCCCAGGCCCATCGTGGCCGATGAGGTGCAACGTTACGGGGACAAGGCGAGATACCTGTTCAAGGTTCCCCCGGGGATCACCGGTCTCTGGCAGGTTTCCGGCCGTAACGACATCGACTATGAGGAGCGGGTGCTCCTCGATGAGTACTATGCGAAAAACTGGTCGCTCTGGCTCGATATCGAGGTGATTATCCGCACCTTCGGAGCGGTGCTGAAAAAGCAGGGTGCCTATTGATGGGCCGCCGGCTTTCGTGCCGAGCAGGGAATGCATATGTCGACGCAGCCAATGAACAGCCAAGGTGATCGAGAACCGGCACCCCGCGGGCCGGGTGAGAACCAAGGTTTTCTTGCCGGGCTTGGGGGAATCATCGAGACCATGTCCTCACCCGCGATCTTCATGGTGGTGGGGGCGGGCGCCTTCCTGGCGCTCCTGCCTGCATGGCTGAACTATGACATCATCTCGCGGGACGGCGCATTTCAGTATGTGCCCCTGGCGCAGATGTTTCTCGAAGCACGGTTTCACGAAGGCCTGACGGGAGAGGTCGATCCCTTTTTCCCCCTCATTATCGCCGGCATAGCCTGGCTCACCGGGTTCGAACCGGAGCTCTCCGGAAGGATTGCCTCCTACCTTGCCTATGTCCTGACCGCCGTGGGCATGTACAAGGTGGGGGAGATCCTGTTCAGGGATCGCAAGGTTTCCCTTCTGGCCGTTCTTTTCCTCATCACCAACCGGCAGCTGGTGGACCGATCAATTGACTGTCTGAAGGAGTCTCTCCTGCTCTGCTGTATCATATGGGGGAGTTACCTGGTTCTCAGAGGGATATCCTCGATTGAGAAGAAGAGACGGTACCTCGCACTCGGCGCACTGATGTTCTTTGCCGGGGGGCTTTTCAGAAGCACTGCCCTGGTTTTTCCGTGCGCCTGGCTCATCATATGGATATTCCACGAAGAGAAGGGGCGGCTTGCCCGCGCCGCGTTCTTCCTTGCCCCGGTATGCGGGGTTCTCGCCGTATGGGCAGTCAGTCCCGATCTGCCGGTGTTCAGAAAAAGCTACCAGTTCGGCTACTTCTTTGTCTCTTCTCATAGTGCAGGCGATATCCTGCGGTCTGGGACCAACGCCGTAGCCAAGTTTTTTTCCACAGGCAACCCCCTTGTCATCCTCCTGGGGCTGACAGGCATGTACCGGTACAGGAGAGGTTATTATACCGGCCACCTCGCCCTGGTTCTGGGGATGTTTCTCATGGTCCTGACGTTCTGGATCTTTGCCTCGGACCGGTATTTTCTCGCGCCCATCATGTGGCTCTATCCCCTTGCCGCATTTCAGGCCCTCAGGGCCGTTCGTTCAGGCGCCGCGCTGTCGAGGTCGTTTGCCGTGATCGCTATCCTCTCGTGCGTGGTGATGTGGGCGCACATTTCCTTCACCCCGCCCGATCCCGATAAGCTCGCACGGAGAGACGCCGGAGAGTGGATTCTCAGCCAGCTCGGTCCCGGACACGAAATTCTGTCGAACCGTGACAGGCTCGCCTTTTATGCAAAAGGGACCGGCCTTTCTCTCGACGCCTTCAACGACAGCACAGCCATGGACAAGGCCCTGGCGACCGACACCGGTGAAGAAGACGGGAAGATGCTTCAGGAAAGGCTGGACAGCCAGGGCATCCTCCCTGACAAGCGGTTCGGGTCCATTTTCATTTATCTCCCCCGGTCAGGGGGATCTTGACGAAACAGGGAGGTAAGTGATAGATGATTGCTGAATTGGACGACTGCTCTTTGATGAACATGGCACTGGAAGAGGCGAAAAGGGCCGCCGGGCACGGCGAGGTCCCGGTCGGCGCCGTGCTCGTGATCGGAGGCAGGATCTTCCCGGGACATAACCGGGTGATAACGGATTCCGATCCCACTGCGCATGCCGAAATAGTTGCAATGCGCTTGGCAGCCCGGGAAGTGGGCAACTACCGGCTGCCCGGGTCGTGTCTGTACGTGACCCTGGAGCCGTGCATCATGTGCGCGGGCGCCATCGTCCAGGCCAGGGTCGAGCGGCTGGTTTACGGCGCCAGGGATCCGCGCTACGGCGCTGTGGAATCCATGGTGAAGATATTCGATCTCGATCTGAACCACAAACCGGCCATATGCTCGGGCATTCTGGCGGAGCAGGCCGGTGAGCTTTTGACACAGTTCTTTGAAGCGAGAAGAAAAGGAGAGGTACCGAAGTGGTCATAACGGGGCCGACTCGAAATCGGCTGTCCCCTTAACCGGGGACCGTGGGTTCGAATCCCACCCTCTCCGCCATAATTTCAAGGACTTACGTCAAAAAACCCTGTAAACAAAAATATTTTCATCTAAACTTCTTCTATAACCTAGTTCCAGTTCAAACTCTTAGAAAACAAACCCTTGCAAAACCATCTAGTCTCTGCATAGGCATCTGTCATTCTTCTTCACTCATGATGTGGTTTGACAATTATGCCGATAGACAATACAAATAGTACAAAAGGTACGAATAGGGAGATTGATACAAATGATACGCATATCCACAAGCGATCTGAGAAAAGACACGGCTGATGTGCTGAACAAGGTGGCCTACGGTGGTGACCGGGTAGCCCTGCAGCGCAGGGGCAAGGACGTTGCCGTGATCGTCTCGGTCGAGGACTATGAGCTGCTGAAAGCCATCGAGGACAAGGCCGATCTGGAGATGATCCGGAAGATCAAGGAAGAGGGCGGGGATGATGTTCTCTGGGATGATCTCAAGAAAGAGCTCAAGCTGTAATGGGCTATACGATCAAGTTCAGCGCCCATGCCGCCAGGTCTTTCCGCAAGCTCCCCCGCCAGATCCAGGTGCGCCTGTACGCGGCGATAGAACCACTCAGGGATAATCCGAGAATGCCGGGATCTGAAAAGTTGAGAGGCTCGGACAACGCCTATCTTATCAGGGTGGGGGATTACAGGCTCCTGTATGAGATTATGGATGATGAGTTTGTTGTATATGTCATAGAAACCGGACATAGGCGCGAGGTGTATCGGCCAAAGTGATTCTGTTTTTTCCTTTCTGAGAAACAGATTATCACAAATTCAAACCCTATCCGGCACGATTTCTTGTTAAATAAGCTGCTTGCAAGCTACCTTTCTGCTACTTCAACGTAACTTTCCGATCGGTCTTCGGCCTTTCGCCCCCCCCCCGGCATGGTCCTGGTAAGGGCATCCAATGATTCGGCTCTGTCGGACAGTCCGGACCCTGGATCGTATCCATGCAGCAAGTCCGTCTTTCGCTGATTTATCTCCCCATCACCCAGCACTGTAGCATTATGGCCGGCGCATTCCTCAAGTGACAGGGATTTTTCTCATCGACATCAAAGGCCGTGATCCTCGTCCCGTTCGGTTGAGCCCGAAACTGCGGGTCTCATGAAATGCTTATGGAAGATCCTTGGCCTTATATGATACACCCAACATCAGGTATGTGCTCATATGGGTGCTTACCCGGCAGTTTCTGCTGATATGATGAAGAGCCGGATCTCTTTTTCGAGGTATGGTCCTGATGAAGATGAAACTGAAAATGTTTGCCAGAACAGTGATCGGGTCACTGATCTGTTCGGTCACGAAGATGTTGCTCGGGCCGTATGTGTTTGCATTGCTCGTGAAGTCGGACAACGGCATATTCGCGGTAGACCCCGAAGATTATGAAGACTACGGTGTCAGCCGGCGCCTGAGAAAGGCCGGGAATTGGGGGACGGCTGAGATTGAGAGGCTGAAGCCGCACATTACACCGGACAGCAGAATATTAGTCGTGGGAGCTCATATAGGGACACTGGCCGTACCCCTTGCGAAGCTCAGCGGCAAGGTTGTAGCCGTAGAAGCGAATCCGCGCACATATGATCTGCTGGTGCGCAATATCGCGTTGAATTCCGTCACCAATTGCACGGCGATAAACGTTGCCGCAAGCGACAAGGACGAAGAGATCAAGTTTCTGCTCAGCAGGGCGAACTCAGGGGGGAGCAAACGGGTCCCCATAAACAAAGAATACATGTACTACTACGACGACCCTGAAGAGATCTCAGTGAGGGCGGTAAGCCTCGACGAGTACCTGGAAGAAAAGGATTTTGACATAGTGATCATGGACATAGAAGGGTCGGAGTACTTTGCCCTGAAAGGAATGCAGAGCATACTCTCGAAGTGCAAACTTCTCATGATAGAATTTCTGCCGCATCATCTGAAAAACGTGAGTTGTGTCACAGTCGGCCAGTTTCTCTCGGTAATTGCCCCTCATTTCAGCAGGATGACGATACCTTCCAGGGATAAGACGGTGGGCTCTTCCGAATTCCTTGATTATCTATCTGAAATGTATGAAAACGAAGAAGGGGATGAGGGGATCGTCTTTGAAAAGTCCTGACGATCCGATCACCCGATCCTTTGTTTGAAAATCGTCTCAAGATGCCGTGTGGAGGGGCAATGCCTTGATCAGGGATAATGATTTGCAGGACCGTATAGAGCGCGAACGCGAGGCCCACACCGAACGGGATGTCCTGGCCGAGAACGCCCGGATAAAGAGCCGGTTTCCCCATCTCGAATCGTACCCATCAAGGGCGCGTTTCGATGCGATCATCGAGGAGCACACCCGCGATCTTTCCGGTAAGACGGTACTCGATTATGGATGCGGACGCGGTGAAGAAAGTCTGACCTTTCTCCGGCGCGGCGCGGAAAAGGTCCATGGGATAGACATTTCACCGGTCTACGTAGAATATGCGGCAAAGTACGCGCAAGAGTCCGGCTTTCCCGAAAACCGGTATGGGTTTCATGTCATGGATGCCCATTCCTTGAGTTTTCCGGACGAAAGCTTTGATCTGGTTTCAGGGCGTGCCATTCTGCACCATCTCGATGCCGATACCGCACTCGGCGAGATATACCGCGTGCTCAAACCGGGAGGCCGCGTTCTCCTGTACGAGCCCCTGGCGGATAACCCTCTCTTGAAGCTGTTTCGTCATCTGACCCCTCACGCGAGGACAAAGGACGAGAAGGCCTTTTCCGGGAAAGAGATCGCAAGGTTGCTGAGGCGGGAAGACTGGGAGGCAGAGCTTGCTTACTGCGGTTTGTTCGAGGCCCCTGTAGCCATGATCACGTCGGTCGTCATGAGATGTCGCGCAAACAATTTTCTGCTGCATCTGGCCGACAAGGGGGAATGCTGGACCCACAGGCGCGGGGTATTGCTTTCGTGGAACCAGTATGTGCTGTTCAACATGGTCAAGAAGACGAAATCGGTTATCTCTGAGTCAATACCGGAATAGCTGAAAAGGCACACGGATCACGAGACGATTTTTGCCGTTTGAAAGAATGGATACCCGTTCCCGGGTTGCGGCCGATAAGGGAAACGCCACTACTTCCTTTCCTTCCCCGTCTTGTCGTCCACGATCCACTCGTACTCGGTGATCTCGATCTTTTTCTTGGCCTCGATCTTCTTCACCTGGATCTCCTTCCGGGTGATCCGATAGACCTTCCCCTCTCCGCTGTAGTGCTCCAGGGCCTCTTCAAGGGTGGCGTAGATCTCGATCTTTTTCGTGCCGAAGAGTGAATCCTTTATGATGGCAAACTCGTCAGAAAACCCCTGAGAAGACCAGAGCACAACCATCAGCAAACTCAGTACAATCTTTTTCATGACATATCACCTTCTCTATCTAGTTGTTTGATATTTTCCAGGGCTCTGTCAAGTGCCGGTTGCAATTAATTCTTTTAAGAGCGATGGCCGGGGCGTCATCTATGCCGTCGTTTTTTTAGGAGATTGCTTTGGCGTTTACTTTGACGGAACTTTGTGTTAGTTCACCTTGAGCGTTCTTTGACACTTCCATCTCTCGAGCGGTTCTGCACGGCAGCCCGGCAGGGGCGAGCCGCCCCGGATGGATGGCGACGGAATCTGGAGAGATGCCCGAGAGGCCGAAGGGGCGCGATTGGAAATCGTGTGTACCACCAAAAGTGGTACCGAGGGTTCGAATCCCTCTCTCTCCGCCAGAAAAGGCCGCATAAAGGGGCCATGTCTCATGCAGTACAACGCTGTGAACCCCGTCAGGCCCGGAAGGGAGCAGCGGTAAACGGTACGTTGTATGTGTATGTAAGGCATGGCCCCCTTGTGCGGCCTTTTTTCTTGAATAATTTCTCCCGGGATACTAGGATCAGGCCATGTATCAGGTAATCGCACGCAAGTTCAGACCCCAGACCTTCGAAGACATCGTCGGGCAGGGGCATGTGACCGGCGTCATCAAAAACGCCATCGACCTGAACCGTCTGCCTCACGCGTTCATCTTCTCAGGCCCCCGGGGCGTGGGCAAGACGTCGGCTGCGAGGATCCTGGCCAAGGCCATCAACTGCGAAAAGGGGCTCTCCAGCACTCCCTGCAACGCCTGTAAGATCTGTGAGGACATTACGGCCTCTCGGGCCGTGGATATCTTCGAGATCGATGCCGCTTCGCACACCAGCGTGGAGAACATCAGGGATCTCATCGAAAACGCCCGCTATGCCCCGAGCACGGCGAGGTTCAAGACCTTTATCATCGACGAGGTCCACATGCTCTCCCGCAGCGCCTTCAACGCCCTGCTCAAGACGCTTGAAGAGCCGCCCGAGCACGTGATCTTCATCATGGCCACCACCGAGCTCGCCAAGGTGCCCGTCACCGTGCTCTCGCGATGCCAGCGGTACGATTTCAGGCGGATCCCGGTGCCCGAGATCATATCGCATCTTTCCTCCATTGCCTCGCAAGAGCAGATCTCCATCAGCGAAGACGCCCTCATGATCATTGCGCTGCAGGCCGACGGGAGCATGCGCGACGCCCAGGGCATGCTCGAGCACACCGCGGCAGCCGAGGCCCGGGAAATCGACGCGTCCACCGTGGAGAGGATGCTCGGCCTGGTGGAGCGCGCGACCATGCACGATCTGCTTCAGGGCGTTATCGCGCGGGATGTCACGGTCGTGCTCGATGTGGTGGGCAGGGTCTACCAGTTCGGGCATGATATTCTCCAGCTCTACCGGTCCCTGATGGAGAGCTTCCGGAACATGATGGTGCTCAAGGCCGGATACGCGAATATTTCCCTGCCCCAGGAGGAAAAGGCCTTTCTGCAGGAGCTCATCAGGCCGGTCCCGTTCGAAGAGCTGCACCGGATGCTCAGCGTGCTTATCCACTCCGAGGAGGATCTCAAGTTTTCGAGCCTGCCCAAGGTGACGCTCGAGACCATCCTCCTGCGCATCATATCCGCCCCCGCCCTGGCCGATATCCAGCAGCTTGTCCAGACGGTCACGTCCAGGCAGGGCCCGGCGCCGGTCAGGCCGGCCGCCCCGGCCGCCGTTGCCCCGGACAAGCACCGTAAGCCCCTGTCTTCGCTGCCCCAGTCATGGGAAGGCTTTGTCGCCTATCTGAAAGACCATGACCAGCCCATGTACGCCATGGTCACCTCGGCGGGCCGGACCGTCGAGGACCAGGACAACGCCGGCGTGACGCTGTACTGCGCCAACCAGTTCATGACCGAACAGCTCAGGAGAGAGCTGCCCGACATCCGGAAAAAGGCGCAGGCGTTTTTCAAAAAGGATCTCCAGATCCGGGTGGAGATGCTGGAGGCTTCCGGACCGGCCGAGAAAAAGCCGCGCCCTTCCGAGGTGCGCGCCAACGTCATGAAGTCTCCCGTGGTCAAGGAGATCCTTTCCGAGTTCAATGGTGTGGTCAGGGATGTCAAACCCGGTGAATGACACCCTCACCGCGCTTGAGGGCGTCCACGTGGGGCACTGCTCGGACCTGACCGGCGGCACCGGGGTCACGGTCATCCTGTTCGAGCGCCCCGGCGTGGGAGCGGTCGATACCACCGGCATGGCGACCTCTTCCCGGCAGGTGGACTCCCTGGAGATGATGCACCCGGGCGTGGCCGTACATGGGGTGTGCCTGGCAGGCGGATCGGCCTTCGGCCTCGATGCGGCCACCGGCGTGGTCAGGTATCTCGAGGAGCAGGGTGTGGGCCTAGACCTCGCGGTGGCTCGGCTGCCTGTTGTCCCCACCGCGGTCATCTTCGACCTTTCGTTCATGGATTCCTCCGCCAGGCCGAGCCCGTCCATGGCGTACGAGGCATGCCGCGCGGCATCGTCTCATCCGGTGGAACAGGGATGCGTGGGCGCAGGCACCGGAGCCACCTCCGGGAAGATCAGGGGCGTGCTCTCCGCCACCAAGGCCGGCCTGGGATCGAGCATGGCAAGGGGAGACCGGGGTGTGCGCATGGGCTCCCTGGTCGTGGCCAATCCCTTTGGAGACGTGCTCGACGAGCAGGGGGGAATCATCGCCGGAGCACGGGAAGGCGCCGGATTCCTCAACTCGTTCGAGGCGATCCGCAAGGGCGAGGTCCGCACGAGAATGGGCGCACAGGGCAATACTACGCTATGCGTTCTGGTGACCGATGCCAGGCTGGACAAGGTCACGGCCATGCAGGTCGCCCGTATGGGCGGCAACGGCCTTGCCCGGCACATCTGCCCGTACAACACCCCCTTTGACGGTGATATGGTGTTCTGCTTTTCCATTGGAGACAAGGAGGTCCACCCCCTCCATCTCGGCGTGCTCGCCGCACAGGCGGCCAAGGATGCGCTGTTGAACGCGGTCCGCGATGCCTGCTCCATGGGCGGGCTCCCGGCGTCCAGGGACATCCTTGCAACAACCTTTCCCGGCTGATGCCGCAGCACTTTGTCAACGTTGACTCGCAAGGTTTTCCCAGTATGCCCCCTCATATCGTTAAACTGGGGCAGGCAGCCGCGGCCATGCCCCTTCAACGAATCCACACGTTCAAAGCTGACGAGTCAGAACCTCTTTATCCAAATCATGGAGCCTCATGGATGCTCGATTCTCAAGAAGTGAAAACCGTTGACAAACCGGAGCGAGTTGAGTAGAAAAATATTCCCGTGGCGGAGTAGCTCAGTTGGTGAGAGCATGCGGCTCATATCCGCAGAGTCGGGGGTTCAAGTCCCTCCTCCGCTACCACTCTTCCTTCCACTTCATATGCGTTTTTCTGCTTGAAATATTTTTTCTCTTTCTGTATCAGAAGAAGTATCTGAAATTGAATGCTTTGATATTTAGGAGAAATAATAGAATGATTTTCGTGGGTCAGGGCAAGAATTGTCATCACTCCTGGATCATGCGTGGACCATTCTCAATTGCGTGCATCACTCATTCATCCCACAGGACCGGTGGTGAAAAAGGCCTCCCTTCCGTAATGCATCCCTGATCTCTCTGGCTCCGAAAAGCAATGTTGAAAGAGCCGGGATGGGCATATGCCGTTCCGGTGAAGAACGCGCATGGTGAACAGAACGGCAAGAGCGTGTTCTATTCAGACGGGAGCCATGCGGGGAAATCTATTCCGAGACAGCGGGCTTGATGCGGCACGTTGCAGAGCGGGCCGTCGCTCTCGGGATTTGCAATTATTTGTCGTGAGGAGGTACGAGAATGAGAAATACGTGTGTACTTGTTGCGGCGTCATTGTCTGTTTTTTTTCAAGCTCTTGACCCCGCTCCTGCCCGGGCGGCTCCGATACTGATCGACTGGGCCTTCAATATCCGCGGGGAAACGTATGAGTCGTATCCGGGCGACACGCTGCCCAGCGGGTTCGATGACTCGCTCTTTGACTGGGAGAGCGGGCTTGGAGAACTGTCGTTTCTTTATCATCCTGTAAGTCCCGGTTCTTCAAGCATCGTGGCGTTTTTTGATCACGAATTGAGTCCTGAAACCACGTCGTTTTTCTATAATGATTCTGGCATCTCGGGCGGCACCTTGTCGGCGGGTCAGACCTGGGAGATAGACGAGCCGGGTTATGTCTTTGGCGATATCTATTCCAATGTCCTATCCGGCACCCTCGACAACGAGAACACCGTGCCTAGAGGGCTTGAGAATGACGTATCCCTTGCCTTGGGCTGGAGTTTTTCTCTGAACGGGAACGAACAAGCTCTGATCAGATGGCATTTGACAGCCGATGCATCTTTCCTTGCCGGCTATACAGGATTTTACCTTGCGCAGATCAACGAGCTATCCCATGAGACGCTGTATTTCTATAGCGCTGTGGATATACGCGAGAAGGGTCCGGCCCCCGTGCCTGTACCCGAGCCTGCAAGCATGCTGTTGTTCGGTTTGGGCTCGGCAGTGGCTGTCAAGGTCGGAAGACGTATGCCGAGATGACAGTGCTATCTTATTCAAAAAAGACCATGCAGTTCGGATTCAGAGTTTTTTCTCCTTCCTCTTCCCGGGCGCCTACTTCAGCGGGTACCGAGAAGTTGCAGGAGGAGTTTGAAATCAAATGATTCTTGATGCCCCGCTGCTTGTAGCGGGGTTCTTCATCTTGAACAGTGAGAAGGAGGTTTTGATATGGCGAGAGAGAACAGCGGTGTTTTCAGGCAATGGGTCAAGGTCCTGTGTTTGTGTATCATTCTGCAGGGGTTTTTCTTTCCGGGAGAGCGCCCTGATCAAGGGGTGAAGGCGCAGAGCTCATTGCCCGGCATTCATTTCGCTCTGGGCCTGATGCGCCCGGTTCCCGCCCGGGCGGAAGGGCCTGTTGCCGCGGCCGGTGAATACGGGCCGTTTCAGAAGAATCGACCCGTGGGCGGCGAGGTAAACCTGGACGGCTCCCAGTCCTCTCATGACGAGGGGACGGCTCTGCAATACGAATGGTTCGGTCCGTTTCCCAAGGTCACAGGCCCGAATCCCGCCGTTTTCATCCCTGAAGGGACATACACCATCTCGCTTTCCGTGAACGACGGTATCAGCCGCTCGGAAATCGACGAGTCAGTCATCACCATCGAGCCCTGCTTCGATGTGATCGTAAGGGCCAAGCGGGACGTTGCACAACCCTACTGGCAGCACATATCGGGTGCCGAGCGCTACGATGTGTACCGCACCGACGAGGACGACCCGTTCAGCTTTGTCAAGGTCGCCGAGATCGACCCAGCCTATACGACATTCTACGATACCTCGGTACAGAACGAGAAGACGTACCTCTACGTGATCGGTGCCCTGGTGGAAGGCACATGGTGTTTCTCGGCAGTGGAAAGCGCACATCCCACGGTCTTGAGAACACGGGGAACCGTGAACTACAACCCGGTAATCTACACTCCTCCAGTCACAAACGGCACGGCGGGCATCATGTATAACTTCACGACAAAGGCGGCAGACCCTAACTGCGACCCCCTTTCATACACCCTTACGAGTTTTCCTCCGGATATGTGGATCGACCAGTCGAACGGGCAGATTACCTGGCTGCCGGATGCCACCGGCGAATATCATGTCACTGCCCTGGTCAATGACGGAAAGGGCGGCACGGATACCCTGAGCTGGGCAATCGTGGTGGACGGTATCCCGCCCCTCAACCGGATCCCGGCAGCAGATGCGGGAGGCCCGTATTCCGGCGAGGTCAACGAGCCGATTGCGTTTGACGGCACCGGATCCCTCGATCCGGACAACGACCCGCTCACCTTTCACTGGGAATTCGGCGACGGATCGTCCGGGAACGGGGCCTGTCCAATCCACGCATATCCGGCCCCGGGTACGTACACGGTAACGCTCACAGTATCCGACGGCAGGGGAGGGGAATCTTCCGACACCGCCACAGCCGATGTGGTTCAGTGCCGGCCTCCGTCGGTGAGCCTCTCCGCAGATGTGGCCGCCGTGCTGCCGGGGGGTGGGTGCACGCTGGTATGGACCTCGACGAACGCCCGGAGCGTGGAGATAGACAATGGGATCGGAACAGTGGGCACAGCGGGCACTGCCACGGTTCATCCCCAGGCCACAACAACATACACGGCAACGGCCCAGGGGGATTGCGGCACGGCAACCGCATCGGTCACGGTCATCGTCCATCAACCCCCGACCGTGAATATCACGGCATCGCCCTTATCCATCGTTGCCGGTCAGACATCGCAGCTGTCCTGGACATCCGCGAATGCCGATACGGTCGACATCGATCAGGGGATCGGGACTGTTCTTCCGGCAGGCTCCCTGCCCGTGTCGCCCACAACAACCATTTCCTATACCATCACGGCATCCGGCCCGGGCGGGACCGTGAGCGGGTCCGTGACCGTGACCGTGTATCAGCCTCCCGGGGTGAGCATATCGGTCCAGCCCCGAAGCATCATCGAAGGTGAGAGCGCGACGCTCACCTGGACATCGCAGCATGCCGACACGGCGCTTCTGGACAACGGCATAGGCCCTGTGGATATAAGCGGTTCACTCGCGGTTTCGCCTTCAGAGACAACCACCTACACCATCACGGTCCAGGGACCCGGAGGTACATCGTCAGCAGATGCGACCGTCACCGTGTTCCATGAGCCCACGGTCACCATCACGGTCTCACCGAACCCCATCGACGCAGGGCAGGCCGCGATCCTTACCTGGAGCACCACGAACGCCGACTCCGCAACCATCGACCAGGGCATCGGTGCGGTTGGTGCCAGCGGCTCCATACCGGTGAGCCCTTGCGAGACCACCATCTACACCATCACGGCAAGCGGGCCCGGCGGGACGGCCACAGCCGCTGTTACCTTGGAGGTGAACCGGCCCTGGCAACAGAGAAAACCATTGGCCTATATCCCGAACAACTGGGCCAACGATGTCTCGGTCGTAGACATTCAAGAGTATGCCGTCATAGACCGCGTTCCGGTAGGGTATGACCCTTATGGCGTGGCGGTGAGCCCGGACGGTGATCGGGTGTACGTGACGAGCACGGAAAACGGGATCTCCATCATCAATGCCGCAAATCACACCGTCATCGGGCAGATCCCCGTGGATGCGGACACCCTTGCCGTAAGCCCGGATGGAACTCTGCTCTATGCTGTTTCACTATCGGATGACACCTTATACAGGGTCGATATCTCATCCGGGGAAGTGACGGGGGCGATGGATACCGGTTCCGCTCCCCAGGGCATTGCGATAAACAGTGAGGGCACGCGCATATACATAACCTCCCTTGTGGACGGTACAATCAAGGTGATCGACAGCTCGACCATGAGCATCATCACCGCCATACGCATAACAGATCCAGAGGATCCGGTCTGGGACGTCGAAGTAAGCAATGACGGCTCAAGGGTATATGCCGTTTCATCTCGCTCGTGCAGGCTCAGTGTGATCGACGGTCAAACCAATTCCGTCATCCAGACCAGGGAATACCTGGAGATGGAGGCACAGGAATGCTATCTGGCGTTAAGTCCTGATGGCGAAAGAGTTGCTTTGAGCGATGTCTCGGAGGCGAATATCCCTCAAACCGTCTACATCATCGATAGCCGATCACTTGATATCCTGGAAGTCTACCCGGCGATATGGCCGTCTGATCTGGATTTTACCGCTGACGGGTCGCTTCTGTGCGTTGCGGATGCGTGGTTTGGTGAGGTCATGGTTTTCAATGACACGAACAACCTTGCAGGCACGGTCGGGCAGGATTTCGACGGGCCGTGCGCGGTCGGCCATTTCATTGCAGAGCACAAGGAGCGCGTCTCGGGCAGGGTCCTGGCAGATGGGAAAGGGGTCGAGGGAATCAGGGTGATCCTGTCGAACGGGCGGATCACCAGATGCCTCTCCACGGATGCTCAGGGTCAATATTTCTTCTATGTACCGGCGGGCCAGTACAGCGTTTCTTTCCCGGAAGAGGAATGCCTCGTGTCTGATCAGAGCCTCGACGTACTGGTTCTTGGCACGGAGGTGGCTGTTCCCGATGTAGAGGTCATCGTCAGCGCCAGGATCTGGCCAGAGCCGTACGCCGTCGTCTCGGGCCAGCCTGTGGTGCTGCACTGGAACACGGTCAAGGCGGAGAGCGTTTTCATTGATCACGGCATAGGCGGTGTGGGACCGGACGGCTCTCTGAGCGTCTACCCGGACGAGACGACAACCTACACCGTAACGGCTGCCGACAGCCAGGGAAGGACCGTGACGGACCGGGTAACGGTCACGGTTTACCGGCCGCCGACGGTGCACATCACGGCAGAGCCGCAGGCGGTCATCCAGGGCGGGGAGGTCACCTTGTCTTGGACGAGCAGCGATGCGGATACGCTCAGGCTTGAGTTCGAAGAGTATTCTCTTTCTGTAGAGCCGGCCGGAACACTGACCGATATTCTGGAAGAAACATGCACTGTCACGATAACAGCGACTGGACCGGGCGGAACCGCAACCGATTCCGTCACGATAACGGTATATGTTCCGCCCACGGTGACTGCTGCCGCAAATCCCGCCACCATCTACCCCGGTCAATCATCGGAGCTGAGCTGGACCTCTGCGGATGCCGAATCCGTGAGCATTGACAACGGAATAGGCGAGGTGGATCCGAACGGCTCCCTGACGGTAAGTCCCGGGCAGACCATGACATATACCGTCACCGCCGCCGGGCCGGGAGGCGTGAGGACCGTATCGGCGACCGTGACCGTAAACAGCATCATCGGCATCAGTATCGATTCGCCCGTAAGCGGTGCTGTCATCAACCGTCCCGACATCTTGGTACAAGGAACGATGAGCAACGCCTACGAAAACGAGACCGGTGTCACTGTCAATGGAACGCCCGCAGTGATTCATCAGGGCAGGTTCTTTGCGAATCACGTGCCGCTTGTCGACGGAGAGAACATCATCATTGTCCACGCCGAGGACATCCAGGGAAATGTGCTCGACAGGAGCATTCTTGTCACTGCCGACACCACGCAGCCGTGCATCACCCTCTCGTCTATCGACTCGCTGGGGATAGCGCCGCTTGACACCTTTCTGCGGGTCGATTCCCTATTCACACCCGACAGGCTGACATTCACGGACACCGGCCCGGGCATTGTCCGGTATCTCGACGGCGCCGAAGCATACGAGCGCACTGCCGGCATCTTTAATCCCGGCGTCTACTACATAACGGCCCGGGCGTATTACGAAGGCTCTGTCTTCACGGATACCATCGGCGTGGCGGTTTACGATCAAAATGCGCTCGATGCAATGCTCCGGCAGAAATGGGAGGCTATGCGCACCGCGCTTCTGAACAACGAGATCGAGGCCGCTGTGGAAGACATCTCCAGCCGGACCCAAATCGACTATCAGGATATCTTCACTTCGCTCACCCCGGGGCATCGCGCCGATCTTGCAGCCGAGCTTGAGGATATCCAGATCGTCAAGATGCGGGGTGTCTCGGTTGAATACGATATCCGGACCACCCGGGACGGGAGGCTCTGTTCCTTCCTCCTTCTCTTCGAGCTGGACGAAGACGGCAGATGGAAGATCGCCAGCTTCTAAAGAAAGGAGAACGACCGTATGAACAGCTTCAAGTGGAGCAAGGGACTGATCCTGGTTCTTATCCTTGCCCCGGCCCTGCTTTTCGGCTTTGACCTGCCCGGATACATGACCATGCACGGCAAGGTAATCGATGCAGACACGCTTGAACCCATAGAAGGGGCAGTCGTGTATGCCGTATGGAGGAAATGTCGTCCTGGCATAGGAAGCGGATCCTGTGGAACAGGTCCGGCCAAGGAAGTTCTCACGGATGCTGAGGGCGAGTGGAGGATAACAGGCCCGAAAGGGAACGATGATCCTGGCTATATTCGTTCAATAATCGGGTACCTTATCTCATGGATTGGATCTCCTCGAATCGGGTATTACAAAGCGGGGTATTTCCCACATTTTACTGTGTTAGGCGGTTTTGCAGCTTATGCATACGTGAATAAAGCAGAGGATCTTGAAGGGATCATACTATACCGGATGGGAGACACGGAGGAAGAAAAGAGGAGATTTTTAGATAAATGGGGAGACTGCCATTGCTATCCTTTTATTCCGACCAAGAATCCTGAGGAGAAGTTGCATATACTCGATTTTGATTTCCAATATCCGACGGATGTCAAGCGCATACCGAGTTTTAATGTAAGAACGCTATATGGAGTCATTGGTCTCAAGCGGGCCGTAACGCCTGCGGAGAAACGGGAGGCGAGGGGATTGGTACCATCCATGGTTACCTTGAAATCAAGGGAACTGCCCTTGTTGATGAAAGCGCTTGAAAATCAACCGTATAGTATTGAGGGGAGGAGGTACAATGATGTCCAGGGATAAGCTTGTTGTTTGTTTTCTGGTTTTTATTGTTACCGGCATGGAATGTTGGGGTTATGAGAAAACAGAACACGCGGTGATGAATGAATGGATACTGGAGCATTCTGTAGGCGGATTTGATTTCGATCAGTATACGAGGC
>JAHDRW010000035.1 GCA_018433085.1 Deltaproteobacteria bacterium
CATACCGTGGCCCGGGATGGCGGACTGGATCGTGGCGTATGATTATTCGTTCAACATGCTTAAAGGATTGCTCAAGGAGAAGGGTCCGGAGCAGCTGGTCTTGATCACGGATGCGGGACAGCCGGGCAACAAGCCGGTGCCTGCGTGGAAGATGTTCATCAAGTACTGTCTGGCGCAGGGCATCAGCGAGGAGATGATCGACGTCATGGCCAAGGAAGTGCCCGCAAAACTCATCTACGCTGAATAATCTCCCGCCTGCTCAGGGTGCGGCCGATCTCCCTAAAGAAATGCATCCTAATGATGCACCCTGAGCAGGCTTCACTCGCGGGAAGAGGAAGGTCTTTCTCGCGGATCAGGAAAACTCGCACGGCCGGAAGGGACGATCCACGCCGAAGAAACAATACAGGGCCGGGATGCCAAGCGCGATGAGCAGAGTGGCCGGATGACGGCGTCAACCATCGAAAGGACAAGGGTTATCGGCCGGGAAGGGATCTGGCATAGGATCTCTCATGCCGGGTGAACAGCACGGGCATCGTCGCCTGAGACGGTGCCCGACTCGCAGGTGAAGAGAGCGCTGTTTTCCGGGCCGTGGCAAAAAGAAGGGCCTTTGCCACGGCCATTGCCGGCGTGCCGGGACGACACGACCTCTGGTCAGGAAGGAGCGGAACATGTTTTCTTCACCCGAAGAAATCCGCAGCAGATTCGAGCAGCATCAGTTTATCGTGGACCGGTCGGTAAGCACGGTCGTGTATCTGGCAATAAAGCTCGGGAGGCCTCTTCTGGTGGAGGGTCCGGCAGGAGTGGGCAAGACCGAGCTCGCGCGCGTCCTTTCCCGGTGCACGGATCGGGAGCTCATCCGTCTCCAGTGTTACGAGGGCCTCGACGAGAGCAAGGCACTCTACGAATGGAACTACCAGAAGCAGCTTCTGCGGATCTTCATGGATCAGAGCCAGTACAAAGACTGGAAGGAGATCAAGGAGACCATCTACACGGAAGACTTTCTCCTCAGGCGACCTTTGCTCAAGGCCCTGATGGCCGAGTCCGAAACCGTGCTCCTCATCGACGAGGTGGACAAGAGCGACGAGGAGTTCGAGAGCTTTCTCCTGGAGATCCTCTCCGAGTATCAGATCAGCATACCCGAGCTCACCACGATTACCGCCCGGCACATCCCGGTGGTGATACTCACCAGCAACAACTTCAGGGAATTCGGTGATGCGCTCAAGAGAAGGTGCGTCCATCTCTACCTCGATTATCCCACCCTTGAACAGGAACTGAAGATCGTGATGCTCAAGGTGCCCGGCATCCGCGAGACCCTTGCCCGGAAGATCGTGGAGTTCGTCCAGGCAATCCGGCTGGTCAACCTGAAAAAAGTCCCGAGCATCGCGGAGACCCTCAACTGGGCGGAGGCGCTCCTCGAGTTGAAGGCCGACGAAATAGACGGCGAGATGTTCGCAGACACCGCAGGCGTGTTGCTCAAGTACAAGAGCGATATCGAGCAGATCAAGTCGTCTCTCCCTGCGTGCCGGGGAAACGGATAGCGCCCGTGAAGCCCCTTGAGGAGAAGATCACGGATTTCTGCCGCTGTCTCCGAAGGTTTGGAATCAGTGTGGCCGGCTCCGAGATTGCAGATGCGCTGCGCGCCCTTTCCCTGGTGGGCCTGGAACGTGATGACGTATACGCCGCGCTTTCCTGCACCCTGATCAAGGAAGAGGAGGATCGGCCGATCTTCGCGAGCCTTTTCCAGATATATTTCAAGGGGAAATCCACGAAAGCCCCAGAGGAGGACATCGGGGATCCCTTCGAGGATGTGAACAGCCGGGGGAACGATGGAAGAGAGCCCGCACGGGTGGAGGCCGCGAACTCATCCGGCGTGGTCAGCGAGCAGCGGATGAGGCCGGGAATCGAGGGCGAACCCCGTGTACTGCTCATCAAGGCGGTCAAGGAGGGCGATTACGATCTGCTCCAGGCCCTTGCCCACCATGCGGTGCGGAACATTGGCGGAAGACGCCCGCAGGGCCTCGATGATGCCAGGGAACTGGTGAAGAGGGCCCAGATCTTTCTGGGCTGGGAAAAGGCGATGGACGAGGTGTTCGAAGGTGTTTTGTCCTCGCGGGCGATCTTTTTCTGAGATCGCTGCAGCGAGCCGGATCAATGGGCTTAAGGAGCGTGCATGAGCAGTGACGGCCATACCCCGAAGAATCGCGCATCGAATTTTCCCGAATACTACAAGCGGTTCAAATATGTCGAAGATACCATTGTCAAGCTCGTCGCGGAGCTGCTCGAAAAAGACAGGCCGCATGAAAGCACGGATGATTTCCTGGACAGGGCGGACCCTGCCGAGATGAGCCTGTACCACCTGCGCATCGAGGACATGGAACGTTTCGAGCAGGAACAGATGAGACGGGTCGTGGTCAGGCTCGCACGTAAGCTCTCCACCAGGTACTCCGCCCGGTGGAAGAGGGCAAAGAGAGGCGGTGTGGATCTGCGGCAGACCATTCGGCGCGCCTTTATCGCGACCGGTTCGGTCCCGGTGGAGCTGCACTATAAGAAGCGCATCGTTTCCCGTCCCGAGCTCGTCCTTCTGTGCGATGTTTCCGAGTCGGTCGCGAGTTTCAGCCGGTTCATGCTGCATCTGGTCTATACCGTCCAGATGCATTTCTCCCACGTTCGGTCGTTCCTCTTTGTCGACATGATCGATGAGGTGACGCCGTACTTCAGGAACCGCACTGTCGAGAAGGCCATGCAGGACGCTCTGGAAAGGGGAAAATACTCGAGCGGGGTGTTCTCGGATTACGGCAGGGTGTTCGATACCTTTGCGCGCATCTATCTTCCCACGATCCCTGCGCGGAGCACCCTGATCGTCCTTGGCGATGCCCGCAACAATCACTTTCCGGACTACGGAAAATCCTTCGGAAAGATCTGCGCAGGGGTGAAGCGGGTAATCTGGCTCAATCCCCAGCCCAGAGACGAGTGGAACACCCGGGACAATATCATGGACGTATATCGGACACACTGCCATGAGGTGTTTGAATGCAGCACCCTCAAGCAGCTGGAAAAGATCCTGGATA
The DNA here is from genome assembly GCA_018433085.1 of Deltaproteobacteria bacterium. Taxonomy (GTDB): domain Bacteria; phylum Desulfobacterota; class Desulfomonilia; order UBA1062; family UBA1062; genus Phosphitivorax. The sequence goes on from JAHDRW010000035.1 coordinate 3,069, forward strand.
CCCTGGTGTGAGAGGTCTCCGGCATGATGGCTCGAAGGTGTGTCTGCGGCACAGAATTTCATGGTTCGTCGACAGTTCATCGACCGGCTCCGACCTGCAGCAGGGGCATCTCTCCTCTTCAGGAGGCGCATCAATCATATCCGGGACTAAAGAAAGGATGGTGTCGCTGTCGGGTATCAGCCGAAGAGACCTGTCTTATGGAAGAATATCACTGCATATAATATCAGGAGGGCATCATGTTCACCTCACCGGAAGACATCCAGGATCAGTTCGCGAGGCGTAAATTCATTATCGGGCTCAAGCCCGCGACCGTGGTCTTTCTCGCATTGAGACTTCACCGCCCCCTGCTGGTGGAAGGGCCCGCGGGCGTGGGAAAGACCGAGCTTGCACGCGTTCTGGCCGAGACCACCGGCAGCCGGTTTATCCGTCTTCAGTGCTACGAAGGTCTCGACGAGTGCAAGGCGCTTTACGAGTGGAACTACCACAAGCAGCTGCTGAGGATATATGCGGATCACCAGGAGAACAAGACCTGGGAGCACATCAGACAGTCCATCTATACCCCTGAGTTTCTGCTGGACCGGCCGCTCTTGCAGGCCCTGTCGCAGAAAGAACCCGTGGTCCTGCTTATCGATGAGCTCGACAAGAGCGACGAGGAATTCGAGAGCTTTCTTCTGGAGATTCTCTCCGAGTATCAGATCAGCATCCCGGAGCTGGGAACGGTGCGGGCGGAGCAGATCCCCGCAGTAGTGCTCACGAGCAACAATTTTCGCAACTTCGGCGACGCGCTCAAGAGAAGATGCATTCATCTCTATCTCGACTACCCTGACTTCGAACAGGAACTCCAGATCGTCCGTCTCAAGGTGCCCGATATCGACGAGCGGTTCGCGTACCGGATCGTATCGTTTATCCAGAATCTCCGGAAGGACCGGCTCCGGAAGGCCCCGAGCATCGCGGAGACCATCAATTGGGCAGAGGCCCTGCTGGAACTGGGAATCGACGAGATCACGGAAAAGGTCGTCGATCGGACTGCCGGCGTGTTTCTGAAATACCGGGAGGACATCGAGAAGATCAGCTCCCGGGATCTGTCGGAGCTGCTCGACTGATGCCATCCGCGAAGAACCTCGACGAAAAGATCCTCGAGTTCGGCCACCTGCTCCGGAGACGCGGGGTCAACGTCACCCATTCCCAGATCGCTGACGCCCTGGAGTCGGCCGTGCTGGTCGGAACGGACAGGACCGGCTTCGAGACGGCCCTGTCGTGTACCCTGATCAAGGACATCGAAGATCTCCCGGTCTTCGAGGAACTGTTCCCGAGGTATTTCGGCGAGCCCCCCCCGGATGAGGAGCAGGCAGAGGAAGAGGCGCTCCGCGAGGAGGATGCCGGAGAAGCCGAGGAAGAAGACGGGGACACGGTCCCGGACGACGAAGCCGCAGAGGACGACCCGCGGTATCAGATGCTTCTCAAGGCCGTGAAGGAAGGCGATTACCTGATGCTGCACCGGATCGGGAAATCGGCGGTGGACAGCCTCGGTACGCTGCATTCCCGCGATGTCTTCAGGATTCGCGAACTCCTGGCGAAGGCAAAGAGGGGCATCGGCTGGCAGCGTGCACGGGACACCCTCTGCAATCCAAGTCCATCCGGAAAGGATGATGCATGAGCCGGAGGGTGTCTGCCGTCCTTTTCCAAGCGGGGTACCAGCCGTGAGCGAGAGAGAACCCGGTATGGAGCCGACCGGGCCCCGAGATATCTACCGGAAACGTCTCGACTTTGTCGAAGAGATTATCCTCACGCAGCTCGCCCGGATCCTCGAGGTGGAAGAGATCGAACGCTATCTCGACGATTCCCAGATGGAGGACCGGGAATTCTCCCTCTTGGACAAGTATTTTTCCGACGATGCGTACCGGGCGGAGATGAAACGCAGGGTGGTGAAGCTGGCCCGCGGCTTAAGAAACCGGTATGCGCTGCACCTGAGAAAGGCCAGGCGGGGCGGCATCGATCTGAGAAGGTCCATGCAGAAGGCCTTTCAGGAGACCGGGGGAATCCCCATGCGGCTGCTGCACAAGAGACGGGTCGTCGCCCGGCCCGAGATCGTCCTTCTGTGCGACGTCTCCCTGTCCGTGGAGGCCTTCAGCGAGTTCATGCTGCTTCTGGTCTATACCCTCCAGAACTGTTTCCGTCATGTGAGGAGTTTTCTCTTCGTCGACCGCATCGACGAGGTCACGGGGTATTTTCTCAATCCGGAGGTCGACGAGGCCGTCAGGTCCGCCATCACCCACGCAGGGTACGCCGAGGGTGTCGCCTCCGACTATACCAGGGTGTTCGAGCTCTTTACCGACAGGTATCTGGATGGTGTCTCGCGGCGCAGCACGGTGATCATTCTGGGGGATGCAAGAAACAACGGCCTTTCCTGCGACCTGACCTTTCTCAGAAAGATTCGGGACCAGGTGAAAGGCGTTCTGTGGATCAACCCCCAGCCCAGGGAGGAATGGGACACCGACGACAGCGTGATAGGGCTCTTCGCCGGATGCTGCGACCAGGTGTTCGAGTGCCGGAACCTGCGGCAACTCGAAGCTGTTATGGAAGAGATCTTGGTCAGGGCCGCGGCCGTCTGATCCCGCCCCCGGCAGGGGCACGGAAAACGCCCGACAGGGGATTCGGACGGCCGGGCTGCAACGGCTCCAGGACGATGCCTTCTCCGGGGAGTCCCGGGTGTTCCGGAAGCGGGCACGGATTTCTCCCGTGTATCCTCAAAAGGGCCTGCCGCGGCCCGCGATCCCGAACATGGTCCGGAACACGGTCTGGAAGTGAGCTCCCGTGAATTCTCTTTACGTTTTCCCGGCAGGCGTGGTATTTTAATTTATCTATGCGCAAGAACTACTACGAGATACTGGGCATCTCCGAAGGCGCATCCGTCAGGGAAATCAAGAGTGCCTACAAGAGGCTTGCAAAGCTGTACCATCCCGACGTGAATCCCGACGGGACAGCGGCACATGAACGGTTCAAGGAGATAAGCGAGGCGTACGAAATCCTTTCCGATGCCCGCAAACGCAAGGCCTATGACGTATCCGGCGCTTCCGCCTCCGCAGACGGGGATTCCTGGGGCTATCAGGATCGCGGGGACGGATTCGATCAGGGGTCGTTCATGTACAACGTGATGCAGGAGATGATCAGGCGATATCCGAACGGGTTTCCTGGAAAGAAGAAATAGATTCCTCCGGGAGTCCGGCCTCATCCGGGAATAGCCGTACATGTCCGCATTGCCCGAAGGTGTGGCGCACTTTTCTGCCGGGCGCCGTCCTTCCGCATCCTCGGGAAAGGATGAGTTCATCGAACAGAACAATACCGGTGTGCCGACAGTGGTGCGAAAAGCCGTTACGCAGGTCGATAGCAATAATAAACCAATGATATCAAAGCCATGAAATTAATAACCAGAACACTGTGAAACCCGAATGCTCACTTGCCGGTAAAATGGGAAGAGGTATTTCCTGCTTGATTTAATAATTCAATAAAATCATAATCATACATGAAGACATTTGCATGGTACGGTCTGTGCTTAGTCAGGATCATGAGTGAATATTTTGAAGGAGGGTGGGTTATGAACAGGAAATCATGGATATACATTGTGGCAGCCATATGGATTCTCATCGCGGCGATGCTGAATTTCTCCCGGGAGGGTAATCTCTGGGTGAACGTGACGGCGGGCCTGGTCGTCTGGGTCACTGCCTATTTCGAAATATACCGGGCAGGCGACACCGCCTGGTACAGGATGTACAGTGCGCTCGGAGCGCTCGCTATCGGTACCTGGCTGGCCATCACGGGATTACTCCCTGCGTTTGCGGGAAATTTCTACCTCTTCCTGATGAACAATGCACTCATGGCCTTGCTGCTTGCCTATATCGGCTCGGTCAACATGGAAGAAGCCGACGATCCGTCTCATCAGGAGGCAGGGAAAAGGAGCCCGGCAGACAACGTCACCAGGGCTGGGTATCAGCGCAGAACGCCTCGGGCCTGAAAGACGTTTTTCGGTTTCATGCCCCCTTTTCCCAGTGCTGCAGATTCCCGGCATGTCATTTCCCTTCAGGATGGGGCATGGCCGGGTGCAGGCGTTTTGTCTGGACCGGAGGAAGGAAAGGAAGTGAATGACTATGGGAAAAACCGGGGAGACCGCCCGGATAAGAGCTGTCGATATCGCGGCGTGTCAATGCCTGAACAAGCGGGACTACCTGAAGGAGCGGCATGCTCCACCCGGCCGGTCCGATTTCTGCAGACCTCACCAGGGCTGTCCCGGACGAGCGTCCTTGCCCGTGCCCTCCTCTGTTTGCCGTTTCCGCTTGACTTGCCCGGAAGCACCCTTTAGAAAAATTCAAGCGTGTCCGCATCCCTTGCGGGAAAAGGAACACATGGTGCCGGCTCGGCGCGGTCAGACGTTTTTTGTGGCATCAAAGAGAAGAGAGTCCCGGACCGGAGGCCTTTTTAAGGACCGTATGCCCGGACAAACGTCAACAACCTCCAGCAAAAGAGCAGTCCAATGAATGAGAAAAATATTGAAACATCCCGGTATCAGGCAGAGTTTGAACGACTCGTTACCACGATTTCCACCCGGTTCATCAATCTCCAGCCGGAAGAGATCGATCGAGAGATCGAGGCTACACTGAAACGGGTGGGGAAATTCGCGGGAGTGGACCGGAGCTATATGTTCCTGTACGAACATGACGCCCGGGCGCTCAAGTATACGCACGAATGGTGCGCCGAGGGCATAGAGCCCCAGAACAGCAGCCTGCAGATCATCCCGGTATCCGAGCTCACCTGGCAGATGGAGCAGATGCTCTTGAGCGGGACCGTTCATATCCCCCGGGTAAAGGACCTCCCGGCCCGCGCCGCCAGCGAGAGAAAGATCTTCGAGTCCCAGCGGATCCAGTCCCTCATCACGGTTCCCATGATGTCGCGCGGGCAGTTCAAGGGCATGCTCGGGTTCGATTCGGTCCGACGGCCCCAGGCCTTCTCGGAGAACACCATTTCCCTGCTCACCATCGTGGGGGAGATCTTTGTCAACGCCCTGGAGCGAAAACGCATCGAGGAGGAGCTCGCGGAAAGCGAAAAGCACTTCCGCGACGTGGTCGAGCATTCCCTCACCGGGATATTCATTCTCCAGAACAACCGCATCGTATACTTCAATCCCGAGATGAGGCATCTGCTGGGCGCGATCGAGGCCGGGGCCGATATCTGGAGCGTCAGCGAGGTCGACCCTGATGACGAGAACAAGATAAAGAATCTTTTCGACGACATAACAGAGGGCAGGGTGCCTGCGGGCGATGTGGATTTCCGTTTCTATCCACCGGGCAGGTCCGGCAGCAGGAGAGATCTGCGGTGGGTCTCCTGCAGGGCGGCAAAGATCCAGTACAAGGGGGACGGCGCCATCCTGGTCAACGTCATGGATATCACGCGGGCGCGGGAGCTCGAACGCGTGGTGGCCATGCAGGACAAGATGGCCTCTCTCGGCCGTATGACCGCAGGCGTAGCCCACGAGATCCGCAATCCCCTCAACACCATCTGCACCTCCGCCGAGACCCTGCTCAATAAAAGGCTGCCCCTTGAGGACCGCAGGGAGCTCCAGCAGTATATCCTGGAGGAGGCCAGGAGGCTCGACCGCATCCTGGAGGATTTCCTCCTGCTCTCCCAGATTCCCCGGGCGCGGATCGTGTCCGTGGATATCGAGAGGATCATCGACCGGGTCGTCTTTGTGCTGAGAAACAAGTTTTCCGACCACGTGATCATCAGAACCGAGATGCATCGCGGCGAAAAGACGGCGTTCAGCGACGGCGATCTGCTCTACCAGCTTCTGCTGAACCTCGGCATCAACGCGGTGGAGGCGATCCGCGAACGGTCACGGACCCAGAAATCGTTCACCATGGATTCAGGCGAGATCATATTCACGGTCTCCGGGAGCTCAAGCCGGCTCGTTTTCACGGTCCGGGACAACGGCATCGGCATTCCCGGCGGTTCCCAGGAGACCATTTTCGATCCCTTTTACACAACCAAGAAGAGCGGCACCGGCCTGGGCTTGTACATTGTCCACAACATCATTGAAACACTGGATGGGGAGATCCGGATCGAGTCGATCAAGGACCCCACGGTAATCTCCGTGAGCGTGCCTCTGGTGCGAGAAAGCTGCGAGGAAGAATCATGAAGGTACAGAAACCCGCCATCCTGGTGGTGGACGACGAGGAAAAGACCAGGAAGATCCTGAAGATCAATTTCCAGGACCGTTACCGGGTGCTGCTGGCGCAGAACGGCCTGGAGGCCATGAATTATCTCAAGCATGAACGGGTTCACCTCGTGCTAACCGATGTGCGCATGCCCGAGGTGGACGGGATCGAACTCCTGCAGCATATCCAGCAGGAATATCCCTATATACCGGTGGTGCTGATCACTGCCTTCGGCACGGTGGATAACGCCGTACAGGCAATGAAGATGGGCGCGTACGACTACATCACCAAGCCCGTTCAGATCGCGGAGATCGAAAAGATCATCGAAAAGTCGATTCACTATGGTCAGGTGCTGGAAGAAAACGTTCAACTCAAGTCGCGGCTGAAAAAGTACGAGGGGTTACAGGACATCATCACTGCCAATCCCCACATGCAGTCCCTTCTGGACAGTGTCCGGCAGGTGTCCTCGACCCGCGCCACGATTCTCATCGAGGGCGATTCCGGAACCGGCAAGGCCCTGTTCGCACGAGCAGCGCACTATCTGAGCCAGCGCGCCCCGAACCCCTTCATCGAGATCAACTGCGGGGCGATCCCCCGTGATCTTCTGGAAAGCGAGCTGTTCGGCCATGAAAGGGGCGCCTTTACCGGCGCGGTCCAGACCAAGAAGGGAAAGTTCGAGCTGGCGGATCAGGGCACGCTTTTCCTGGACGAGATCGGCGAGATGCCCCTCGATCTGCAGGTCAAGCTGCTGCACGTCATCGAGAAACAGACCTTTACCCGTGTCGGCGGCACCCAATTCATCCAGACCAATGCCCGGATCGTCGCGGCGACCAACCGGGACTTGCAGGAGGCTGTCCGCAGGGGTGACTTCAGGCAGGACCTCTATTTCAGGTTGAAGATCGTGTACATCCACGTTCCGCCCCTGCGCGATCGCCCGGAGGATATCCCGCTCCTGACGCAGCATTTCTTCCGGAAGCACCGGGAGCTCAACGCCATCCCGATCAGCTCCCTCTCCGATGAGGCACTCGTGATCCTGCAGCAATATCCCTGGCCCGGGAATGTACGCGAACTCGAAAACGTCATTTCGCAGGCAATGATCTTCGCCCGGGAAGGTGTGATCACCGCCGAACTCCTTCCCTCGGAAATCCGCGATCATCACGAATCCGGACTGCCCGAGATACCGCTGAGGAAGGAGTCGGTCCAGAAGGAGAAGCTTCTGAGGACGGAAAAGATCATCAACGAGGTGGAGTATACCTTTCTGTCGCGCCTTCTCAGGGAGACCGGCGGAAACGTCACCAGGGCAGCCCATATGAGCGGATACGACCGTCGCCAGATTCAGAACCTCATGAAGAAACACGGGCTCAACATCGAGAACTTCAGGGGTGAGTAGTGAGACTTCGCAGATGAATAGTCAATGAAAACGGGAACATGAACCATATCAGGGTGATTGGTGCGAAAAGGCGATACGCATTCGGACAGCCGAGATGGTTGCCGATCAGGAATCCTCGGATAATAAATCAATAAAATTATCTAATTGACAGAAGCAGTCCCCGCTCATGCGTGGTGGCATGGGGATTGCTTAATCATAGAGGGTATAGAGACAAGGCACAACTGATAGGATTTGTTTTGGTCAGAGCACCTTCGAACAACTGCCTGGGAGCCGTGCTCCCAGGCAGCAACCTCATCACGTAAAAAGGATGGGGCTAAAAAACGGACACACGGATGAAACACGGAGAAGATGAAGCGTTGCCCTCCCAGTAGAGTAATCTTCTTTGTGCCGAAGGGATCATGGGATCAGGCCCTTATCGTAATCGTGAACAGCCTGATCTCATGATCCCGATATATCATACCGTAAAAAGGGAAATACTTATTCCTCGCAGCTGCAGATGATATTGCCCGCAAGGATCTCGCGGAAGTCTCCAAGAACATCGTGGGTCCAGCAGTCATCAGCGCCGGCCACCTCCCGCATGGCCAGGGCCAGGATGTACGCCAGCTTCTTGACCGTGGCCCCGGCCTCGAGCGCGCCCTTGAAGTGTTTGATTACGCAGGGTTTCGAGCGGGCCTTGATAGAAAGGGCGAAGCAGATGAACTGGTAGGTCTTTTCGTCGATGGTGCGCTTATTCCGGTACAACTCGTCACAGGAATCCAGCAGCTCGGTGAATTCGGGGAAGAACTCGGCCAGCATTCTCATGATTCGTCCCCTTTCTCGGTCAATCCTCCTTCGCGTCCGCTTCGGAGGACGAGCGTGGTCCAGGGCTTGCCCTTAAGGTCCATGCCATTGATTCGGTATGTTCTTCAGGGAAGGACCCTGAAAAGCTCGTCCTGGTGATATACGGGCAAAGGGGTTCTCCTGCCGTCCCTGATCAGGGTGAGTTCCCGCTCCTTGTCGAGGAGCCGCCCGATCACGGTTGCCTTGATGTTTTTGCCCGCCAGGTCCGCGATCACCCGGGAGGAAATCGACGGTGCGGCCGCAATGAGCAGGGAGCCCGACGCAAAGGTGCCAAGGGGGTCGATATCATAGAACGTGCACAGGCTCATGGTCTCGGGACTGATGGGTATCCGCTCGTAGTACACCTCGACCCCCGCCCCGCTGGCCTGCGCCATCTCGAATATGCCGGTCGCTATGCCCCCCTCGGTCGGGTCGTGGAGCGCGTGAACGTCTTGGTGGTGCGCAATGGTGCGTGCGTCCTCCACCACGCTGATGCCGGGATTGTAGAGGTAATCCCGTGCGCGTGACATCAGCATCTCGGGAAAATGCTCCAGCAGCTTCTTGCATTCACGCCGTGCCAGGATGGACGTCGCCTCGATGGCCGCCCATTTCGTCAGGATAAGGTCGTCGCCCGGCCGGGCGGCGGCAGTGGACTTCAGATCGGATTTATCCACCTCGCCCAGCATCAGGCCGTTCACGACCGTATTCCTCACGCTGGATGTGACCTCGGTGTGCCCGCCGCAGTACGAGATGCCCAGTGTTCTGCATGCGGTCGAGATTTGGGCGAACACGCGCTCCAGGTCGTCGAATTCCGTGTTTTCCGGCACGAGGATAGCGGCCAGAAACCACAGCGGGGTGCCCCCCATGGACGCGATGTCGTTGGCGTTCACGTTGACGGCATAGTATCCCGCCTCTTGGGTCACCGCGGTGACGGGGTCTGTCTTGGCGATGAGATAGTGGGTCCCCATGTCGAGGATCGTGGCGTCTTCGCCGATCGCCGAACCCAGGACGACCCGGTCTCCGGACTGTGTGTAGTTCGAGATGAGCCCGCTGAGGATATCCGCGTTGATCTTGCCGGCCGGCAGAGTTTTCATGTTGTATCGCTCCTTTGCTGGAGATTTTCTCGCGAGATTAACCCGGGTAGATCTCCTATGCTTTTTCACAGGGAAGGTGATCTGTCCATAGACCCAAACCCTCATTTTCGACAGGTGTGAAATGCTTATATAATGGGGAAATGTCCCGTTTGGGCCGGTCGATACACCCGGAAGACTAGGGTAAACAACCCACTTAAATGAGTGGTCATCTCTATGGATGAATTTAAGATGTTCACGGATAATTGCGGCCAAGATTACTACGAGGGGGTGGCAACAATGAGAAGTTATTTCTGGAAACATGTTCAACTTAGTCTGGCAGCATTCCTGGTAGCGATTATCTGCTTGTGGAATCCTGCCGTTGCAAAAGCCGAAGTGGAATTCAAGGACCTGCCCAGCATCGTCAAGAGCGCATCACTGGGCGGCGAGGTGTTCACCACGTGGCGCGGCGACAACTCGGCATTCTTTACAAAGGATAAGGACTACCGATGGGCTGAAGGGCACGCTAAGCTGCACGTGAATGCAGTGATGGCCAACGATGTGGAGGCCAATTTCGGCCTCGTGTACAAATGGACGGCGGGCGAGGACTTTTATTCGGATCCGCTCTTTTTCGGCTACACCTATCGCGATGATGGGCTGGCAACCAGCAACAGCAGCGATTTCACGGTCGATACCGCATACCTGAAGTTCAATACCGTGTTCGACAGCCCCTTCAGCATTACCGTGGGCAAGCAGTACTATGAGTTGGAGAAGCAGTTCCTGGTAAGCGACGGTACCAAGGACGCAGATTCCGCGACCTGGCTGAACTCGGAGCGGGCCTTCCCCATTGCGGTGCGGGTGGATGCGGATTTCGGCAAGCTCCAGGCAACCCTGTTCGGCGCAAAGCTCGACACCAATGACGCGCGCGCGGAGGAGTTGTTCGGAAATGGGCTCTACCTCTACAACGCAAACCTGCACTACAACGTCTCGGACGCCTTCTATGCCTACGGCGGTTACCTGCAGCAGAGAGACACCGATTTCGACGACGACACCGCCGCCGCATACGCCGGTGCAGACCTGACCATGGGCAACCTGCACCTCGAAGGCGAGTACGTGCTCGAGTTCGGCGACATGGCAGGTGACGTGGACCGCGATGCATGGGCCTACTTCTTCTCGGCCGACTACACCTTCGCCGATGTGGCGACCTCTCCCTACGTGAGGGCCACGATTCTGAGCTTCTCCGGCGATGATGTCGACACCGCGGATGAGAACGAGAACTTCTACGGCTTCTCCTACGGGTTCACCGGCTGGGGCACCTGGTTCCTGGGCGAGATCGTGGGCGAGCAGCAGGTCTTCAACTCCAACATGACCTGCTACAAGGCCGAGGCCGGTTTCTATCCGACCGAGTGGCTTCACGCAAAGGCCATGTATTTCAAGACCATGATCAACGAAAAAGAGGCCATGGGCCTGACGGAAGACGATTATGCAGACGAAGTGAACCTGCTCTTCGAATTCCCTATTGCTCCTGACTTCGTGTTCGGCGGAGTCCTGGTGGGCATGGCCAAGCCCGGCGACGCCGCTGAAGAGATGTGGGGCGACGACGAGACTGCATACGTGATCATGCCCCACATGGTTTATGTGTTCTAACCGAACATCGGTCTAAGAAAAACGGCGACACAATGAAGACGGGTATCCCGCAGGGAGCCCGTCTTTTTTGTTGCGCACGGATTGCGCCTTTTTTCTGAAACGTCACCCCTGATTCGCCGGGGCGTCATCCCTGCTTTTCAGGACAAAGAGGAGATCGGGGATGACGGGGCTTCGCATGTGTACCATATAGGTAAATGCATGGTAGGGGACGGGGAATCTCCTAGAGAAAAGGTACTATGGCATCATGGGGAAATAAGGACATTGGTCTATATACCCATCCTGCGCGGTTTGTTAAAAACGATGGGGTCCAAGTGCTTTCCGGCAGGGGATGTCCCTGGAGGCATCTGAAGGGGAAAGGGCACAGATGAAAGTTTTTCACCCATGGAAAGCGTATGCTTTACCATCGATTCCTGGTTCCTGGGAAAAACATGTGGAGGAGAAAATCGATCTGCTCTGCCGTCACCTTTCGACGTGTCGGGGGAGCAGGGTAAGCGGACGGAAACTAATCGGGTTTTATTGTGACCGTAATGATGAGTGGCAAAACCATCGCTTCTGATAAGGCGCTGTGCGGGGTTTCCCGCCGGATCACCGGTTGCTTGTTCGGAAGAAGCATGATAAATGCAAGCCTGTCTGAACAGTAAACCTAAAAATGTGAACCTATGAACAAGGGCGAGTTCCACAGGCGGCATAAGGGAATGACCGGTCGAAACCAGTATGATGGCGGACTCACGTCAGAACGGTCGCCTTTTTCCCGCAGGCAAGGCGCGCTGCATTGCAGCCGGAAAGGGCAGGAGGCTGGATGACAGCCGGCGGAGCGCCGGGGTAACGACATCAAGAGAGAAAAACAAAAGGAGCCGGCTTTTCTTGTTTCGAAAGAGAACCGGATATTCACCCATGTCTGAATGCTCACAGTGCAAGTTGCTCCATAAGCGGATAAACGAGCTCGAGACAGAGCTCTCGCTGCTCCGGGAGAAAGACCGGACGCATGATGAAACAGGGGAATCACTTGCGTACCAGGCCGAGTTCGAGCGCCTGGCGACCAATATATCCACCAGGTTCATCAACATCGATCCGAAGATGATCGACCGGGAGATAGAAAATACCCTGAAGATAATCGGTGAATTCGCCGGGGTCGATCGTTCCTATGTCTTCGAGTTTTACCGGAAGGGTGAAATGTGGAAAAACACCCATGAGTGGTGCGCCCCCGGTATCGAGCCACAGATAGACCTGCTCAAGGACCTGAAGGTCGCCGACTATCCCTGGCAGGCCGAGCGGCTGAACCGATTCGAAACCCTCTATGTTCCCGATGTCGGCAGCCTCCCTGAAGAAGCGTCGGAAGAGAAGAGGCTCTTTGAGATGCAGGACATCAAGTCGTGCGTCATGGTTCCCATGATAACCCGGGGGACACTCTGGGGTCTTCTCGGCTTTGATTCCGTCCGTTCCCGAAAGGTCTGGTCTCAGCATGCCATCTCCCTGCTCAATATCATGGGAGAGATCTTCGTGAACGCCCTGGAGCGCAAGAGGATGGAAGATGCCCTTGAGCAAAGCGAAGAGAAAACCCGCCGGATCATCGAGCGGCTCAAGGACGATTATTTCTTTTACCGCCACGACGCCAAAGGCATATTCACCGATGTGAGCTCGTCGGTGATAAATGTCCTGGGATATTCCCGTGAAGAATTTTTGACCGAGTATACCAGATATCTCACGGACAACCCGATCAATAAAGAGGTCATTGGGCGGACGCTGAAGAGCCTCCAGGGAATCCCGCAGGAGCCCTACGAGCTCGAGGCCGTTCGCAAGGACGGCCAGAAGGTCACCCTGGAGGTGCAGGAGATTCTGATTTCCTATGAAGGGGGGCGTGCCGTCGCCATCGAGGGGTTGGCGCACGATATTTCCAGACGGAAAAAGATCGAGGACAACCTCAGGACGGCCAGAGACGATCTCGAAAGGCGGGTGCAGGCCCGTACCGCCGAGCTGCGCGATGCCAACCTCCAACTCAGGAAAAAGATCGAGGAGTACCAGTGGGCGGAGCAGATGATAACCCAGTTGCTCCAGGAGCAGCAGATCCTGCTCGATACGGTTCCCGCCCTCATATTCTTCATGAGCAGTGATTATCGGATGATCCGGGTCAACAAGGCCTTTGCCGAGCTGTTCGGGAAGACCAAAGAAGAGTTGGAGGGCGAGTCGTACTTCTCCATCGGTCTGGATGAGAGCGATGCACAGGCGTTTGCAAAGGAAGACGAGGAGATCATACGGACAGGCCGGCCAAGGCGTCGCATTCTCAGAAAGTTCACCATTCACAACCAGCCGAAGTGGGTGCTGACCGACAAGATCCCGTACACGGACAAGACCGGGAAAACCATCGGGGTCATCGGGTTTTCGCTCGATGTATCGGATTATCAGATAGCACAGGAGGTCATCCTCTCGCTGAGCCAGAAGCTGATCAAGGCCCAGGAAATCGAGCGCCAGAGGATCTCACGCTACCTCCACGACAACGTGGCGCAGAATCTCTCGACCGTGCGCATGGACTGCGAGGCGTTGTGCAAGGATCTCTCGGTGCAGCACCCGGTTCTGGAGGGCAAGGCGTCCGAGATGTCGGACATCCTCCAGCTCACCATTGCCGAGGTGCGCAATCTGTCATACGACCTGCGGCCCCCGGGCCTGGAACAGATGGGGCTCGCCCGGACTATTTACCGGCTATGCGAGGACTTTCAGAAGCGCAGCGGAATCGCTGTGGATTTTTATTCCGCCGGGATGGATAACCTCAAACTGGATTTCGATACCGAGATCAACCTGTACCGCATTGTGCAGGAAGCCCTCAACAATATCAAAAAGCACGCCGAGGCCGACCTGGTTGTCGTCAGGCTGGTGGCGTCCTATCCGAACATACTGCTCCGCATAGAGGACAACGGCAAGGGATTCGAAGTGCCGGACCATTACGATATTCTCCTGAACAAGAAGTGCATGGGGCTGCAGAGCATGCACGAACGAGTCCGCCTGATTCAGGGTAAGATGAAGATCCAGTCGAAACTGAAGAAAGGAACGAAGATCCTGGTGGAATCACCACCCAGGCCTGAAGGGAAGAGGTATGAGCGATAAGAAAACCATTGTGATCATCGATGACCACCCGCTGTTCAGAGAAGGCTTGAAGTCAATGATTTCACGCGACCCTCATTTCGAGGTCATAGGAGAGGCAGGGACCGGCAGGGAAGGTATCCGGGTTGCGAGCGAGATGAAGCCCGACCTCGTGGTCGTGGATATTTCGCTGCCGGATAAAAGCGGTATTCAGGTAACCAGAGAGATTCGCGGGATCTTGCCCAAGGCAAGGGTGATGGTCATCAGCATGCACTCGAAGATAGACTATGTCACGGAATCCCTCAAGAGCGGCGCATCCGGTTATCTGATCAAGGAAACCGCGTCGGATATGCTGATCCAGGGGCTCCAGAAGGTCGCCAAGGGCGAGTACTTCCTGGACAATTCCCTTTCCCACGAGATCGTCTCGAACCTGATCGGTTTTTCGGCAAAGGAACAGAGCATGTCCGATATCGCCTATCGGGATCTGACGTCGCGGGAGCAGGAGGTCATGCGGCTGCTGGTCGAGGGTTTCACCTCAAAGGAGATATCCGACAAGCTCTGCATCAGTCCCAAGACGGTCGAGAATCACCGTACCAATATCATGAACAAGCTCGGCATCCACCGGACGGTCGAGCTGATCCGGTACGCCGCGCGGCTCGGCCTGATCGATGTGGACAGCTGGAAGGAATAGCGGGTACGTATGGGGGAGGCGGAAATCCCGAGCCTCAGAAAAGGTGCGATGATCCGGGTGCCGTCACTACGGTCTGGAAACCAATCCCAACACGGTAGAGCCGGATCAAGGGGGCAATGTCGTTGTCGCCCCTTGTCCGGTTCAGATGCGCGAACCCTATTCGCAATAGTCGGTTTTCTGCCAGTCGCGGGGCCACATGAATGCCGTGGTCTGCCTGCGCCAACCCATTCTCCGGTAGAAATCCTCTTTGCCCGCCGCAGAGGTCAGGGTGACGAACTGATAATTCTCCAGCCGATCTTTCAGGTGTTCGACCATCTTCGTGCCTATGCCCCTGCGCTGGTGATCCGGCCTTACCACTACATCGACCAGCAGGGCATAATACATGCCGTCGTCCATGGTGCGGCCGAAGCCCACCAGGGTGTCCTCCTCAAAGGCAAAGACCACGAAGCTGCTTTTCTCAAAGGTCTTTCTCACGTCATCAGGACCACGTTCGCCCCATCCCACCTCTGCGATGATATCACGTACCTGTGCCCAGTTCACGCCGCCGCAATCGTAGCTGAAAGTTATCATGATGTTCTCCTCGACTGTTGGTGTGAAACGTCTCTTCCCTGCTTTTGTACAACCAAAGATGCATACAGATCAAGAACATATCCGGATGGTTACTGTTCTGCACACCGGGAACAGGTGCGGCGTCTGGAGGCCCTCGTTCCGTGAGGATTGAGTAACGATAGTTCGAGCTGGGTGATACCCCCAGGTCGCATGGGGAATCCTCCCATACCGGTGATGTTATCTCCCAGGAATATGAGGTTTTGGCTCTATGGACCTTTCCAGGCCAAAAGTGGATAAACACCTTAGAATAAATTCTCCAGGAGGAACAAGATGGTCATTGGAGTTCCAAAGGAAATCAAGGATAAGGAGTTCAGAGTTTCAGCAACCCCAGTGCAGGCTTACGGGTTTGTTGCTGCCGGGCATAAGGTTCTGGTAGAGAAGAATGCCGGCACCGGTGCAGGTTTTCCCGACAGCGAGTACGCTGCTGCGGGCGCAGAGATCGTCGACAGCGCCGATACGGTTTGGGCCCAGGCGGATATGATCTACAAGGTCAAGGAGCCGCTCGAGGCCGAGTATCCAAGGATGAGAGAAGGCCAGGTGGTCTTCACCTACTTCCATCTCGCCCCGGCACCGGAGCTCACCAAGGCCTGTCTGAAGAGCAAGGCAACCTGTATTGCGTTCGAGACCATTGAAAAGGGCAGAACGCTTCCCCTGCTCGCACCCATGAGCGAGATCGCGGGGCGCATGTCCATTATCTGCGGCGCATACTTCTCCCAGATTCATGCGGGCGGCACGGGCACATTGCCTGGCGGCGTCCCCGGTGTTGCGCCAGGCAACGTCTTGATCGTGGGCGGCGGCATCGTGGGAACGAACGCTGCAAAGATGGCGGTCGGCCTCCGCGCCAATGTCGCGATCACGGACATCGACCTCGACAGGCTTCGCTATCTGGATGATATCTTCGGCGGTACAGTGAAAACCATTGCCTCTTCACCGGCGGCGATCGCCGATTATGCCGCTCAGGCCGATATTCTCGTGGGCAGCGTGCTGATCAAGGGCGCCAAGGCACCCCAGCTCGTGACCGAAGATATCGTCAAGACCATGAAGAAAGGCGCCGTGATCGTGGACGTGGCCATCGACCAGGGAGGCGCCGTCGAGACGTCTCATGTCACCTATCATACGGACCCGGTCTTCATGAAGCACGGTGTGTGTCATTACTGTGTAGGGAATATGCCCGGCGCCTATGCGAGAACCTCTTCGCAGGCCCTTGCCAATGCAACATTCCCCTATGCGATGAAGCTGGTGAACATGGGCTGGAAAAAGGCCCTGGCAAGCGATCCGGGTTTCCTGATGGGACTGAACGCCCATGACGGCAAACTCACCTGCGCACCGGTGGGTAAGGACCAGAATATCCCCTGCGTGGCCCCCGAGTCCGTTCTCTAACGTCAGCAGCGAGCACATGGCATCGGCATGAATCGCGATTACCGGGTTTTCACGAGAAAAAGAGTGAGGGTGAATCTGCCGGTGCCATTACTGACAAACAACTAGGAGGATGAAATGACCAAAGAACAAAGAGAAGCAAAGATTGCGGAACTCAATTGGCCTGAAGCCCCGAAGCTCGTCACGAGCCTTCCCGGGCCCAAGGGTCTTGAGATGTTCCAGGAGGCAATGAAGTGGGAGACCATTCAGAGGCCTGCTGGCTCTGTTTTCCCCATTGCCTCAGCACAGTCCTATGGCGCGTGCATCAAGGATCTTGATGGAAACATTCTCATCGACCTTGCAGGCGGCGTGGGCGTAAAGTCCACCGGAAGCTGCCACCCCAAGGTGGTTGAAGCCATCAGAAAGCAGGCCGGCATTCAGGGCCACGCGGTCGACTTCGCCACTCCGGTCAAGCATGAGCTCGTCAAGATCATGCGCAAGACCGCTCCGAACGGACTGAAGGACAACTGCTTCCTGGCATTCTGCCAGAGCGGCACCGCGGCCGGCGAAACCGCTGTAAAGCAGGCGAAGATGATCACCGGCAGAAATCAGATCGTGGTATTCGAGGGTGCGTATCACGGCGTGTTCGGGCACACCAACGCCATGACCACCGGCGAGAATTATCGCCACGGTTATGGCCAGCTCATGCCCGACGTCGTGCATCTGCCCTATCCGTACTGCTATCGCTGCCCCTTCGGCATGGAGTATCCCAAGTGCGACATGCAGTGCGCAAAGTATCTCGACTGGAAAATCAACACCCCCTACACCGGTGTGGACAACGTCGCGGCCATCATATGCGAAGGTCTGCAGGGTGAGGGTGGATACCTGGTCGCTCCCAAGGAGTGGTGGCCGATGCTCAAGAAGACAGCCGAGAAAGCCGGCGCCCTGTGCGTCTGCGACGAGGTTCAGTCCGGATTCGGCCGCAGCGGCAAGCTCTGGGCGGCCGAGTACTATGACTTCGACCCGGACATCGAGATTTTCGGTAAGGGCGTGGGCAACGACATGCCGGTTACCGGTGTCATGACCGACAGCAAGTACTGGGATAAGCTCACCGGTCAGTCTCAGCCGAACACCTTTTCCGGCAACGGAATCACCATGGCGGCGGCAAAGGCCAATTTCGACGTCATGCTCGATCCCGAGATGAATCTCATGGGCCGCGCCAACGAGCTCGGTGCACATTTCGAGGCAAGGATGAAGGAAGCCCAGAAGACCATCGAGCAGATCGGTGACATCAGGGGCGTGGGCCTCTTCAGGTCCATCGAGCTGGTCAAGGATCCGGCAACCAAGGAACCGACCGATCCCGAACTCTTCAACGAGCTGCTTCCCACGATCTACTCCAAGGGTGTTCTGTGCATTCCGTGCGGCAAGTTTGCGAACGTCATGCGGTTTATGCCCGCTCTGACGATCACCCAGGAGCATTTCGACAAGGCGCTCGACATCGTCATCGAAACCCTCGGCGAGTTCAAGGACAAGATGGCAGGCAAGAAATAGTACGAACGTACCCCGTGAACGACATCCCGGCTCCGGCTTTAAAGCCGGAGCCGGGATCATCCATACAAGGATGACGAAAAGCAAAAGCAGCATCCCATGTCCAAACGTGCAGAGAATATGCAGCAAACGATTTTTAAGGATGCACATGCCCATAGATGTTCACGTGTCGCTGATATCAAGCCGGTTCTTCCCGTGAACGTTTAAGAATCTGAATTATCGAGAGGGATTACATGCCACCGTGATTGTAATCTCATAAAAAGAAAGCAAGAGAAAAAATGGGGGAAACTCAATGAGAAGGTTATTACGAGTCAATCTGAAAAAGAAGACATATGCCTGGGAGGAGTTGAATTCCACGTATAAAAAATACGCCGGACACGGACTCATCACCAGCATACTGTTCAACGAGATGGACCCGAAAGCGGATGCGCTCGGCCCGGATAACAAGCTCATCATCGCTCCGGGTCTTTTGTCAGGGACACCCTTCCCCAATGCCAACCGAGTCAGCATAGGCGCCAAGAGCCCGCTGACCGGAGGCATCAAGGAGGCGAACTCCGGCGGTACCGCAGCAAAGGTTCTGGCCCAGATGGGTATCGCGGCAGTCGTTTTCGAAGATACGGCCGATGACTGGACAACCGTGAAGGTGACCAAGGACGGCGCAACATTCGAGAGCGCGTCCGACCTGGTGGGTAAGGGGAATTATGATCTCCTGAATATGTACAACAAGGACTACGCGTCGGTTATCTCGATCGGGCAGGCAGGCGAAAAGCTTGCGAAGGGCTCATCGATATCGATTGGCACATCCGACGGTCACCCGCGAATGGCTGCCCGCGGCGGCATCGGGGCCGTCATGGGCTCGAAGAAGCTCAAGCTCATGCTGGTTGACGATACAGGGGCCGGAAAGGTAGAGATACCGGAAGACAAGAAGACCATTTTCAGGGAACACGCCAAGGCAATGAGCAAGGCCATCATGGATTTCCCCATGACGGGCGGTCTGAAGGCCCTGGGAACGGCCGTGCTGGTGAACCTGGTTGATCAGATGGGTTGCGCGCCGACCAAGAATTTCCGTTACGGGCGCTGCGAAGGCCATGAGAAGCTTTCGGGCGAATACATGATGGAGCTCTCCCAGAAAAGGCCGAACTTTGTCATGACCCATAAGTGCAGCGACGGCTGTCTCGTAAGCTGTTCGAATATCATCACCGACGAGAACGGCAATCTGCTCTGCGCGAGCGTCGAGTACGAGACGCTGGCCCTGGTGGGTACCAACTGCTGCATCACCGATCTCGATGCAGTCGCAAAGATCAACTATATATGCAACGATGTCGGGGTGGACACCATGGAAATCGGCTGTGCCCTGGCGATCTGCATGGATGCCGGGCTCCTCGCATGGGGCGACGGAGATGCCGCTGTCAAGCTTGCAGCCGAGATGAGGGAAGGGACCGAAAGAGGGACCATGCTCATCGACGGCGCCCAGGCGACCGGCGAAAAACTCGGAGTCACCCGTATTCCCACCGTAAAGCGCCAGGCCCTCGCTGGCTATGATCCTCGCTTCCTGAAGGGAACGGGCGTCACTTATGCAACATCGACCATGGGGGCAGACCACACCTCCGGGAATATCATGCCGACACCGGACGGTGACTATAATCCTATTGCACAGACCGGTCAGGGCCCTGTGTCCACGTTTGTCCAGAGGCATAACACGGCTGTCGACTGCATGGGATTCTGCCTCTTCCCCTATCTTATCTGCTGCGCAGTACCCGCGCTCTATCAGCATATCAACCCATGCGCCGGGATCATGCTGGGCGAGGATGTCTCGGAGAATTACTTCATCGAGCTAGGGGCGGATGTCATCAACATGGAGCTCAAGTTCAACGAAACCGCCGGCATCACCAAGGCGGATGACAAGCTGCCCGACTTCTTCTACACCGAGAAGCTCGATACCTGCGGGCAGGTATTCGACGTGGATCCGAAGGAGATCGAGGCGGTTCACGATCGTTAATCATCAAAGATAAGGTTGTCAGCAACAATTGTTGCAGGGCGTATGGGTCTGGTTGGGATAATATCTACTGCAGCTGAGAAGGAAGCGGGAAAAGCGACTGGGAAGGTTGATGCGAAACTCATGATTCATAATCAGCTCAGAAACCCTGCAACAGTTTTTCAGGTTAGCCCGAGGGTGTCCATTCGGAGAGAGACCGTTTTAAGCGCAAATCTTCGGGCCATATCCGAGAGCATGCATCCTCTACCGGATGTCCATGTACATCCGGATCATGAATCAAATCGATGTACGAACCAGAAAAATCACACGATATTCTCATATGATGAACACGGGATGTACCTCTCATGCCTGGGCCGAGGACATGTACGGTCAGCATTCGTAACGACTCCCCAGGGATACACCCGGACGGAAAGAGGGCATGAATTCTTCGCGTCCTCGCGTTTGCTTAAATTTCTTCATGCATCAGGTCTGGTGAATAACCATACCGACACGAGAAAGGGGCTGGACTCGGGATACCCGATCACGGGCTCTTGTTCGAGCAACGCAGCGGGACACAGGCTTTCCACAACGGGTACTTTACTCTGCGACTGCTCCGGGAAACTCACGCCTTTTCAAAACGGGAATGAGAATTGTGCGGATGAAGGTCTCCGGCCTGGTGCCGGATTCTTTAACCGCGCAGGATCGTTCCGCAGCCATGGAACCGTGAGAAGAGCGGGGCTTGATATATAAAAAACGGAAAACTGGGAGGGTTTTTATGGAAAATCCAACACAAGAAATGAATAGCAATAACAATGCCCAAGCAGCAGTAGTTTTCCCCCCGTATCGCTGGTTTGTTTTATTTGTCGCCTGTTTCGCAATAGCGAGCATGTACGTTCACATGACCTCTATTGCCCCGATACTGGGTACCATTGCAGAGCAGATGAATCTCACCATGGGCCAGGCAACACAGCTCTTCACGGCAAGGATGCTGGGTGAGGCGGTCTGGATGGTTTTTGTAGGCTGGTACGTTGACAAGCACGGCATCTCCAAGGCGATCTACGTAGGTCTGGGTGTCGGTCTGCTGTCCGTACTGGCCACACCGCTCATATCCCACAGTTATGCAGGATTCCTGGTCACGCGTTTCCTGCAGGCCATAGGCATCGGGACCATCTTCCCGGTCGTGGGGTATGTGGCGGCGCACTGGTTCCCCGAGAGGGAGCACGGCCTGGCCAATGGCCTGTTCTTCGGATCGGTCTGTGTAGGCGCAGCGGTTGGTGCGCTCCTTTCTCCCTTCATCGTGTCAGCTACCGGAAGTTGGGAATGGACCATAGCGATACTCGGCATCTTCAATGTCTTCGGCATCGTGTTCGCTTACATGGTGGCAGGCAAGAAGGGCCCCATGCAGGAGATGGCCGATCAGGGTCAGACAGAGGTCATCGAGAATCCCATGACCTATGCAGACACCCTCAAGTTCCCCATCAGCTGGATCGGCATGCTCATCGTATTTGCGAATGCCTGGATATTCTTCGGACTCACGAATTTCATCCCGGCCTTCCTGGCAGAGCCCCAGCCGATGGGTGCAGGCCTCGGTGCCGAGACCGCAGGCGTGCTCAATCTCGCACTGACCCTCATAGGAATTCTGGCCGTGCTCTTGGGCGGTTGGTTCTTCGATACGGTCATGAAGGGCAAGGCCAAGATTCCTGTAGCACTCGGTTTCGTATCGACCATGGTGGCATTCCTGCTCATTTATCAGGGCGTACAGGGCAGCATGTTCCTGATCGTGGTCATTCTCATGCTCGGCGGCTTCGGAATTCCATTCCAGAACCCGGCTCTGAGTGCCTATGTAGTCAAGGTCTACCCGCCGGAAGTGGCAGGTTCCATGATCGGATTCTGGTTCGGCGGCGGAACCTTTGGCGCGGCTGTGGGTCTGTTCGTCGGCTCCCTATCCATTGAGAAGACCGGCAGCTTCAATTCCTCTCTGGTCATGATATCGATCGCGGCCGTGGTAGGGTTCATCCTGACCATGCTCTACCTCAAACACAATCTCATCATGGATCATCCGCGTTCGCGTGAGATCGCGAAGGAATGGACACGATAGAGAGCAGGGGAAACAGGTAATCGGCATGTCTTAAATCAGGAAAACAAGGCGCAAGACGGCGGGAACCCCTTGATCAAGGGGTTCCCGCCAAGCCTTACAGTTAACCGTCATGCTGTGGATTGCGATCAGTCGACAGTGTAACGGATTTCGGGGAGAAGGCATTTTTTCCAGATCTTACTTGAAAGGGTATGCCGGATTGGCAGGTTTTCGTCAGAGGCCGGTGTTTTCGCCGGGACAGTCATCCGGGATGAATGAAACAGGAACGATTATGAATCATATTCTGAATGCTACCATAAAAAGAAATATTGCCAGGATGAGAGGAAAGACCGTCGGCTTCAAATGCCGATGCGGTTTTTTCTGCATGAAGGAGTTCATCAGCTAAGAACCGGATATCCGGATGAAGATGCAGTCTTTGGGCCCTAAGGTGGGTTCGGCATCTCATATGAAATCTGCGAGAATGATACGTGTCCGCAGACAAACCCACCCTCTGAAGTTGCATCGCCGATAACGTCACTTCTTTTTAAGCAAGAGAATCCAACGAAGCGAAGTAAAGGAGGAGTCGTATGATAATGGGAATGGGTTGGGGAAATTTTGTGGCTTATATCATCGGGGCGGTAACCGTTGTCCTCGCTGTTGTTTACCCGTTTATGGCCAGCGAAGGTGAATGGGTAGAGAAAATAAGCCAGGATTAAGACCATACTCATAGACACGGCAAGAAAGGATCATCAGGAGCTGTTTATGAACGAAAGTTATATCACCATAGCAATAGGGGTGTTTATCATATACATCCTCATCAATGTCGGGATCGGGGTCTGGTCGATGATGAAGGTCAAGAGCGCCGCAGGCTACTATACCTCGGAGACGGGTATGGGACCGTGGGCTATTGCTCTGGCATTCGGCGCGACCTGCTACAGCGCGACCCTGATCATCGGGTACGGCGGAACGGCATATAATGTCGGGGCCTCTTATATCTGGATCGCTGCCACCAACCTGTTTTTCATGACCTATCTGGTCTGGGTGGTCCTCGGCAAGAAGGTCCGGAATCTGGTGGCGCGTATCGGATCGTTCACCGTGACCGAGATGATCGTGGCACGCTATCAGGCACCCAGGCTCAGGCCGATTCTGGCAATCGTCATCCTCTTTGCCATGATGGCCTACACCATCGCCGTGCTCACGGCAACAGCGCGGCTTTTCGAGGTGCTTTTCCATATACCGTTCTTCTGGTCACTCATCATCGTGGCGGTGGTGGTGGGATTCTACGTAACGACCGGAGGCATCGTCGCAACGGTGTACAATAATTTCCTCCAGGGGATCGTCATGTTCGTCGGTATGTTGTGGCTGGGAATAGCCGTTTTCGGCACGACGGGATTCTCCACCGGGTATGCGGAGCTCGCCGCCCAGTTCGGCGATCAGTTCGTGACATTGCCCGGGAATATCACTTGGTGGGGACTCATATCGGTCTGTCTGATAACTTCGCTGCTCCCGTGGGGCATGCCGCAGATCGTGCACTACATGTTCCTTGCCCGTAAGCCGCAGGACGTCAACAGGGCAGTGCCCATCGTTACCATCTGGTCGGCCGTTATCCTGTTTTCGCTGTACTATGTGGGCCCGGTATCGCGCGTGATCCTCGGCGAAGGTGTGCACGTCGACAAGGTCATACCCACCCTGATCAAGACCGTCATGACGCCGTTCGGAATCGGTGTGGTTCTGGCGGCGATCGCTGCCGCGTCCATGTCCACAATGGCGGCGACCGCACTGCAGGCATCCTTTGCCTTTGCGCGGGACCTCTATCAGAAGACCTTTTTCAAGGACACCAGTGACGAGAAGATTCTGAAGATATCCAAGATAACGACCCTGGTGGTGATCATCATATCCATCATCATGGCATACATGGAGATGTCCAACATTGCGGCCATATTCAACATCGGCGCCGCGGTAAGCTGCGCAGTGTTCATACCGCTGCTCGTCGGCGGGGTGTTCCTGCGGGTTGGAACGAGCAAGGGCGCCGTTGCAACGGCCTGGGTAGGGTTTCTCGTAGTTCTGCTCTGGGCCCTGATCTTCGGGTTGAACGGACAGAAGGCCATGGGGATCCACCCCATCATCCCGGGTCTGATCTGTTCGCTCATCACCTACTTTGCAGTGAGCAAGAACACCGAGCCCCTGGACAAGAAATTTATTGACGAGATTATGGGATAAATAGTCAAAATACAAAGAAAAACAAAATACGATTCGAGCCAATTGCACCAAAAAGAGTCGTACCTGCCGGTAAGGCCGGCAGGTACGACTCTGCATCATGCGTCAACATGTTATAACAGGAAACGGATTACGGTAAGTACCGGGAAAAACCGGATAGAGGACCTCATATGCATGTATCGGTGAAGCTCTACAGCATTCTGGTCAAATATATGCCCGAGAACGCTGCCAGCTATCCGATTCCGGAAGGCGCAAGTCTTTCTCATCTGATCAGGGCCCTGGACATTCCGGAGAAGATACACAAGGGGCTGGTGGTTTTCGTAAACGGACGGATCGTGAAGGACCTCGATACGAATCTGGCCGACCGGGACGAAGTCAAGATGTTTATCGCGATCGGAGGAGGGTAGGAGCATATGCCGCCGGACCTGGATGAAAGGATCCGTCGCCTGGCAAGAAAACCTGTATCTGTATGCCCCGATGCAGCCGGCCGTTCGGTCATATCGGTCAAGGACATTGCCCGGCTTTCCGCTGAGGTGGGGATGGCGGGAAAGGCCCTTGCGTTAAGGGCGCTTAAGATGGGCATCATTCCCGAGAGGTACGTCAGGAACATGGATACGCTTTCTCCTGCGGATCAGGTGCGCCTTCTGAAGTCCCACGCGGCAGTCATCGGCCTCGGCGGTCTCGGAGGTACGGTAACCGAGATACTGGCACGGGCCGGCGTAGGTACCCTGACCCTGGTCGATCACGATAGTTTCGAGGATCACAACCTCAACCGCCAGATTATGAGTTCGGAGGCGAACCTGGGAGAATCGAAGGCGGATGTCGCGATGAAACGCGTACAGGAGATCGATCACTTCCTGGACGTGCACGTTCATGGCGGGTATCTCTCCGAAGAAAACGCGCATGTTCTTGTCCAGGGAGCCGATGTCATCGTGGATTGCCTCGACTCCATTCCCGCGAGGTTCGTCCTGCAGCGGATCGCTGGGGAAACGGACCGTCCGTTCGTGAGCGCTGCGGTGGCGGGTATGTCCGCGCACGTCATGACGATATTCCCGGGCGATCCCGGACTGGAAGTCCTTTACGGCAATCCTCTCGACGCACCCGAAAAGGGAATCGAGACCGTGATCGGGACATTGCCGCAGACAGCGATCATGACAGCCGGCATCGAGGGCTCCGAGGTCATCAAGGTTCTGTTGAACAAGGGTAGACCGATCAGGGGGGGCATCCTGATGATCGATCTGCAGGAAAACAGCTTCGAGCTCATGACGCTTGATTGATAGGGTCCGCGGGAACCGGGAACCGATCAGCACATTCGTTCGATCAAACCGGTCTGCATTGTCAAAAGGGCTGCGCGCATGAAAACCAGAGACCCGTCGTGACCGCTGTACCGCGCTGGATGGGCGGGAACGAGAGAACCCGTTAAGGTTCCGGGCGATGAATTCCGATAATCCTCACATAAAGAATGATCATGTGCAAGGGGAGGGTTCATGACCGAAAAGAGGCGGATGGGCGAGATTCTGGTGGAGCTCGGCCTGATCGATGAACACAGGCTCAGGCATGCATTGGATATTGCCAAGAAAAAGAAAAGAAAGCTCGGCGAAACACTCATCCGCCTGGCCTATCTCAGCGAGGACCAGGTTCTGGGAATATTGAAGAACCTTACCGGTGTGCCCGCCATCGACATGAAGGATGGCGTGATCGGGAAACAGGCCCAGACCGTGCTGCCGCCCGACAGGATGAGAGAGCTGAAGGTCGTACCCATCGATATAAAGGATAAGATGGCGGTTGTGGCCTTTGCCGATCCCCTGAACTATGTGGCGGTCGAAAACGTCAAATTTCTTCTGAACCGGGACGTGACACCCGTTCTCGCATCCGAGGCACAGGTCGAGGATATTCAGGAACAGCTGGAGCGTAATGGGCACGGAAAGAAGCCCCTCGTGCTCTCGGAGGTAAGAAGGAGCATATCCGGCATAACCATCCAGGAGATGCGGCCTTCCAACATCCTGAAGATTCTGGACGACCCGGAGAGCACTGATCTTCACATCTCTCTGGGAGCTGCACCCGCAGTCCGGAGCGGTGGGGTGTTCACGCGATGCCGCATGCCCATCATCACGCCGGGTATCATGCAGGAGTTCCTCAGAGAGGTCCTGACCGAGGATGAAAGGCGGGAACTGGAAGAGAAAAAAGAGATAGAGTTCACCTACCTCAAGCCTGGTATCGGGAGATACCGCATGAACATGTATTATCAGAAGGGCGGGGAGGTCACGGTCGCTGCAAAGAAGCTGGTGGAGGACATCCCTTCTCTCGCTTCACTGGGTCTGCCGGATTCCCTTACCTCGCAGCTCGACCGCAAGGGGCTGCTCGTGGTGAGCTCGGCGAGAGGACAGGGAAAGGATACGACCATTGCGGCCCTGGTGGACCATATCAATTCGACGAGGTGCTGCAACATCATCACCTTCGAAGATCCCATCGAGTATGTTCACCATCACAAGTCATCAAACGTCAACCAGCGCGAGCTGGGCAAGGACACCGGGCGGAATTTCGACGAAATCTTCGACCGCGTCAACAACCACGATCCGGATGTGCTCGTGATCTCCAGCATCAAGGATACCTTCATGGTCGAGACCGCGGTGCTCGCCGCACAGAAGGGGATACTGGTGATCGTGGGGCTCAACGCAATCGATGTGTTCAGCGCTATCGAACAGCTCATCTCCACGCTTTCGGACGATTACATGAAGGCGCTTTTTTCCCGCTCGCTGCTTGCCGCGTTCGCCCAGCGACTTGTCTGGTCGAAGAGCTCGAAGAAAAGGGTGCTCATCTGGGAGCATCTCCTGGGAACCCCCCGGATCCAGAAATACATCCGCGATGACAAGATATACTATATCAAGGGACAGGCGACATCGCTCAAGGGCGAGTATTTCCCCGTCGAAGAGAGCCTGGCCCGGGCGGTCAAGAGCGGGTTGCTCAGCGGAGAGACGATACTGACGGAGCCGTGGATAAATCAGGATGTTCTGAGGATCTATCTCGACAGGTAATAACATCGAGATTCCGGGCGACTAATCAGAAACGAGCCCTCATTCAGTGCAAATTTCGCTTGCATCATATAGTCCGATAGTGTATTTAATGAACCGTGATTCAGAATAATTCTCTGAATTCACAAATAATAATCTCGAGGAGTGTGCGATGAGCAGATCTAAGACCTTTGTTTCCGTTGCTTTTATGTTATTCGCAGTTTCCAGCGTTGCTTTTGCCACTGATGGTGTGGCGGCAGGATACGTAGACTGGTCCAAGATAATCTTTGTGGCGGCTTCGCTGCTGGCGGCAGGTCTCTGTATGGGTCTTGGCGCGATCGGAGCCGGCGCTGGCATGGGTAACGCGACGTCCGGAGCAACAGAAGCGGTTGGCCGCAATCCCAACGCTCAGGGAAAGATTATGCTCACCCTCATGGTCGGTCTGGCAATGACCGAATCCATTGCAATCTATGCGCTCGTTGTTACCCTGATCATCCTCTACGCAAACCCCTTCAAGGCTATCATTCTGGGTTAGGGAAAGCAGAATCGATGATTTCCAAGCAACCGGCAGCCGGCAGACCCCCACTCCTTGTAGAAGGAGATGGATTTGTGTGGGGAATTCGGGTGGCGGCGTCCGGGGAGGCGGGTTCAATTCTTCCCGGGTCCAAGACGACCACAACGGGTTGCCGGTTCACAAGCGGGTTGTTTTCAGACGTTGTAGGAGATTGATATGGATCAGGAAGCCAAGTCCAGTTTTAGTTTTGCCAGTATCGCCGTAAGCTTCTTCATCCTCATCGTGCTTCCCCTCACCATCACGGGTGTCATCATCAGTAAGGGGGTCGTCAAGGTGGGGGAAGAGGCAACGCAGGCAAACTTGCGCATACTCGATGATAGTCAGAAGCTGACGATAGGTGCGCGGGCACAGACTGTGGCTGATGCCGTGGCACAGTTTCTCTCCGATGTGGAGAAGGATGTCCGGATAGCTTCGATTCTTCCCCGTGATGCCGGCTCGTATGCCACTTTTCTCAAGTCCAACACCCGGGGGGTCATTGAGTCTTCTCAGGCTGGGACCGTGAGGATTCCCGTACCCGTGTACCATGAGATCGCCTTCCTGAACAGAGAGGGGAATACGGTTCTCAGGGTCACTTCGGACGGCAATGCCGTTACCGGGGACGGATCGTATGCGCTGGAGGAATTTTTTGTACGGGCAAAAGGACTCGCGCCCGGGGAGTTCTACATGGGTCCGGTGGTGGGGACCGATGTGAGCAGGGAGGAGACCGCGGCCGGAAAAGAGTTTGAGGGTATTATCCGTCTGGCGTCTCCCGTGTTCGATTCAACCGGTTTTGCCGGTGTCATTGAGCTGGCGCTCAATGTCGTGCACCTCGCCGAGTTCACGGATCATATCGTGCCGACAGAGCCCGGCATGGTCTTTGCCGATGTGCAGGCGGAAGACCTGAACTATGCCTTCATGGTATATCGCAACGGCCTCATCATATCCCATCCTGCGGATTACGTGATCTGGGGGTACGATGAAGACAATGAGCCTGCACCGGTATGGGACGAGACGAATTACGCACAGCTATCACAGACCGGCGAAGGCGGGATAAATGTCCTGAATATGGGGTTCCTCGACGAGAACCTTCCCAAGATCCACGCGCTTGCCTCCGAGGGCAGGTCTGGGTCGCTCACCTATAACCTGGACAATACCCGGATCTTCGCGGCGTACGCGCCCGTTCCCTACTACGGCAACGGTTTCTCCAAGCCGCAGGGTTTCGGCTGGGTGGGGATGATCGTCGATATCGACAAGTATCACAACCTGAGCCAGGAAAGGGTCGAGGAAATCCGTGCCAAGGTCGAAAGATGGCAGAAGTCGAGCATTGTGGTCGTCTTCGTGTCGCTCATTCTCCTCTTCATCATCGCGCTCATCCTTGCGCGCGGGCTCTACCGCTCCATTCAGAGGGCCGCGGAAGACACGGATTCGATGCCGGGGCATGACGACGAAGACTAGGCAATAATTTTATCCTTACCATGGCAGTGCCCCATGGGTGGCGGCTTCCGGCAGGAGCTGCCACCCTTATCTTCATGAGCACTCCTTAAACAGTGGCATAGGCCTTTCAGGGCAAGCCCTGGCCCCAGCAAAAGCGGCGGAGAATGTGCCCCTTCCTTCAAGGTCCTCCGTAGCGGACGAAGAAGGAAAATTCAAGACCTGCTCCAGGAAAAGCCTGCACGTCGGTGGTTCACGTATGGGACCATTTTCATGGAGACTTTCCGGCAGGATGTTCATGCCGGCTCTATTTCCTGTTGAAAAAACAACACTTAACGCACTTCCCACAATGAGCGCTCATTCATGAATGATATAATATGAAATAATTACAATAAGTTATAAAACCGAATTGAAAGAAGTTATTGACATATACATGGCTTTCTGGTTTATAACTTCAGGCTCGAATCGCACAGGAGGCAGCACATGTACTACATATTATTAATCGTAGGTGCGGCTCTGGTGAACAATTTCGTTCTGGCGCGCTTCCTTGGCATATGCCCGTTCATGGGGGTATCCAAGAGCATCGACACAGCGGTCGGAATGAGCATGGCGGTGATCTTCGTCATGACCCTCGCCACTTTCGTCACCTGGCTGATCAACTTTTACCTGCTCATTCCCTTTGAGTTGCAGTATCTGCAGACGATCGCCTTCATTCTGGTGATCGCGTCGCTGGTCCAACTCGTGGAAATGATCATCCAGCGGGTCAGCCCCCCTTTGTATCAGGCACTGGGGATCTTTCTTCCCCTGATCACGACGAACTGCGCCGTGCTGGGTGTGGCCATCCTCAATATACAGCTGGGGCACAGCCTGCTCGATGCGTGTATCTTCGCGGTGGGTGCAGCGCTGGGCTTCGGTCTGGCCCTGGTGATATTCGCCGGCATGCGCGAGGACTTCGAACTCAACAACATTCCCGAGGCCTTTCGTGGGACCCCTATCGCACTCGTCACGGCCGGTATACTCTCCCTCGCGTTCATGGGATTCTCAGGATTGGTGAAATAAGATGATCAGTTCAATCTTGCTGTTGGGTGGAATCGGTTTTCTGGCTGCCCTCATCCTCGGGATTTCCGCGGTGACCTTTGCCGTGAAGATGGATCCACGGGAAAAGGCGGTCCTCGATCAGCTGCCTGGTGCGAACTGCGGTGCCTGCGGTTTTGCGGGATGTGCCGCCTTCGCGCACGAGATCACCGTAAACCCGGAGGCCGAGATGGCGTGTCCGGCGGTGAACGAAGAGGCTCTTCAAGCCATGTCGGAGATCCTCGGCAGGTCCCTGGGCGGCAGTGCTCCGCTCATCGCGTGCATACGCTGCAAGGGTTCTCCTGCGGAGACGACAAACCGGTACGGCTACGTGGGGCCGAGGGACTGCCGCGCCGCGCAGATCGTGGCCGGCGGATCAAAGGGATGCCAGTATGGCTGCCTGGGTCTGGGAACCTGTGAAGAGGTGTGCCCCTTCGGGGCCATCATCATGGGCGAGGACGGACTTCCCCACGTGATCGAATCGCTGTGTACCGGGTGCGGCAAGTGCGTGAGCGCATGCCCCCGGGGGATCATCCAGCTCATTCCCAGGACCGGGAACTACATTGTGGGCTGTATTTCCAGGGATACGGCGAAGGAAATGAAGCCGCTGTGCAAGGTGGGATGCATCAAGTGTGGAATCTGCGCCGATGTATGCCCCTTCGATGCGATTACGGTTTCCAAGACCACATCGGCCGTGATCGATCAGGACAAGTGCCGCAGGTGCGGCCTGTGCGTGAGCGCGTGCCCGACCGGCGTCATCTCGGCCCTGAGAGTGCCTCAGAAGGCCCGCATCATCGCCGAGAAGTGCAAGGGATGCAGCATCTGCGAACAGGTGTGTCCGGCCGAGGCCATTTCCGGGAAGGTGAAGGAACCATATTTCGTCAATGAAGGCAAGTGCATCGGCTGCGGCCTGTGTATAGAGAAGTGCCCGTCCGATGCCATAGAGAGGATCATCTCATGAAAACGTTCAAGGGCGGCATTCATCCACCTGAGGAAAAGCAGCTCGTCAAAGACAATCCCATTGTCGATTTCCCCTTGAGCTCTCGATATCACGTGCTCGTTCAGCAGCATCTGGGCGCCCCGGCAAAACCCGTCGTAAAGGCGGGAGACGAGGTAAGGAAGGGACAGGTTCTCTCCGAGCCTCTGGGGTTCGTATCCGTGCCCGTCCATGCACCCACCTCCGGGCGGGTCAAGGAGATCGGCAGGATCGTTCATCCCGTGACCGGTCTTCTGGCCCCCTGTGTCGTCATCGATGCGGACGGCCGTGACGAGTGGGCCGAAGGGCTTCCCATGGAGCGCGACCCGTTCGCCATGAGCAGGGATGAGCTCCTGGACGCCATAAAGACGGCAGGGGTCGTGGGCATGGGCGGCGCAACCTTTCCCACCCACGTGAAGCTCTCCCCCCCAAAGGACAAGACCATCGACACCTTTATCGTGAACGGTGCCGAGTGCGAACCCTATCTCTCATCCGACCACCGGCTCATGCTGGAACAGCCCGAGCGGGTTCTGAAGGGGGCTGGGGTGGTCATGAAGATTCTCGGCCTCGACCGGGCCACCATCGCCATAGAGGCGAACAAGCCGGACGCTATCAAGCTCATGCGGGAAAAGGCACCGGCCGAGATCCAGGTGGAGGCCCTGAAGGTCAAGTATCCCCAGGGTGCTGAGAAACAGCTCATCAATGCCCTGACCGGCCGCGAGGTCCCCTCGGGCGGGCTGCCCATGGATGTGGGGGCCGTGGTCCAGAATGCGGGGACCTGCGCCGCAGTCTGGGATGCATGCGCCCGCGGCATTCCCCTCATCGAGCGGATCACCTCGGTGACCGGCCGGGGAATCGTGCAGCCGAAGAACATCCGGGTGCGGGTGGGCACGCTCTTAAGAGAGGTCATCGAATTCAGCGGCGGGCTCAATGGCGCTGCCAAGATCATATTCGGCGGACCCATGATGGGCATCGCGCAGTTCACGCAGGACATCGCAATCATGAAAGGCACATCCGGTGTGCTGGTGTTGAGGGAAGAAGACACCAACATAACCGACTATTCCGCGTGCATATCCTGCGGGAGGTGCGTGGAGGCGTGTCCCATGGGGCTCATTCCCTCGACCCTGAGCAAGCTCGGCGAGAAGGGAATGTGGCAGAAGGCCAAGGAGAACAACCTGTTGGATTGCGTGGAATGCGGGAGCTGTACCTATGTCTCCCCGGCCAACAGGCCGATCGTTCACTTCGTCAAACACCTGAAGGCGCTCAGCCGTGCAGCGAGCGCCAAGAAGTAAAGGGGCATGAAATGAAGAATATATCCGCTTCAAACCCTGCCGAGGATCCGGCAAGGGAGCAGGCGACGAAACTCAGCGTGTATGTTTCGAGCTCGCCCCACGTGCATTCGACAGAGGATGTGCCATGGATCATGAGGCAGGTCATTTATGCATTGATTCCCGGCGCCCTGGTGGGGGTCTACTTTTTCGGCATCCCCGCCCTCAAGGTGATCGCCGTTGCGGTGGTGTCCTGCGTAGTCATGGAGGTGCTGTGGCAGAAGCTCACGGGAAACCCCATTACCGTCAAGGACGGCTCGGCCGTGCTGACCGGGCTGCTGCTGGCGATGAACCTTCCTTCCGGGGCTCCCTGGTGGCTCGTAGTGATCGGCTCGCTGGTGGCTATCATCATAGCCAAGCAGCTTTTCGGCGGGATCGGCAACAATCCGTTCAACCCTGCGCTGGTCGGGCGGGTGTTTCTCCTGATCTCCTTCCCGGTGGCCATGACCACCTGGCCCGAGCCGCGGTCGTTCTTTTCCCAGGCCGCAGACGCGACTACCGGTGCAACGCCGCTTGGCGCGCTGAAGACCGCGATTTTCGAGCACGGCACCATCGCGGCTGCACCCGGAATGAACCTCATGGACCCGTTCCTCGGCAACGTGGGGGGATCTCTGGGTGAGATATCGGCACTGGCGCTGATCCTGGGAGGCATCTATCTCATCGCCAGGAAGATCATAACCTGGCATATCCCGGTGGTATACATCGCGACGGTCGCTGTGTTTACCGGCATACTCTGGCTCATCAACCCCGAAGGCTATGCCAGTCCGAGCTTTCACCTCGTTGCCGGCGGGCTCATGCTCGGTGCGTTTTTCATGGCAACGGACATGGTGACCTCGCCCATCACGAACACAGGCAAGGTCGTCTTTGCCGCAGGATGCGGGGTGATCACCGTGGTGATACGTCTGTGGGGAGGATATCCCGAAGGGGTGTCGTTCGCGATCCTGATCATGAACGCCTTTGTCCCCCTGATCAACCGAGCCACCAGGCCGACGAAATTTGGAGCCGTGCGATGAAAGAGATCGTCAAACTCATCTCTGTGCTAACGGTCGTATGTGTACTGGCGGGACTGTCTCTGTCCTTTGTCAGTGATGCCACCCAGGAGGCGCGCGATTACCAGGACAGGCTCGAACTTCTGAGCTCGCTCAACATGGTTCTTCCGGCGCATGACAACGAAGCCGACAAGGATGTCGTGGAAGTCACGGGCGACACGTATTATCTCGCCAAAAAGGATGGGGAGGTGAACGGTATCGCGTTCATCACCTCGTCTGACAAGGGCTATAGCGGTCTCATCCGGGTCATCGTCGGCGTGCAGCCTGACGGAGAGATCGTCTCCATCGGGATTCTCGAGCAGAAGGAGACCCCGGGGCTGGGATCGAAGATCACCGAAGACTGGTTTGTCGATCAGTACAAGGGAAAATCTCTGGAAAATGCCAGGTGGGCGGTGAAGAAAGACAGCGGAGACTTCGAACAGATCTCCGGGGCCACCATATCGCCGCGTGCGGTCACCGGTGCGGTTCAGAAGGGGCTGCAGGCATACCAGGAAGACAAGCAGGAGATTCTCGGAGGCAGTGATGTCGTTCAATAAGGAACTGATAAAAGGAATTTGGAAAGAAAATCCGGTATTTATCCTCGTTCTGGGGATGTGCCCCGTGCTTGCGGTCACCACTTCGGCGATCAACGGCCTCGGGATGGGCGTTGCCACGACCTTTGTGCTCATCTGCTCGAACATCGTGGTCTCCATCATACGCTCCTATGTTCCAGACCGGGTGAGGATCCCGGTGTTCATCGTGGTGATCGCCTCGTTCGTCACCATCGTGGATCTCACCATGAGCGGGTATTTCCGGGGGTTGTATCACGCGCTCGGGCTCTTCATCCCCCTGATCGTGGTGAACTGCATCATCCTCGGACGGGCCGAGGCCTTTGCCTCCAAGAAGTCCATCCCGCTCTCCATTGCCGATGCCGTAGGCATGGGTGCGGGTTTTACCCTGGCGCTGGTGATGCTCGGAGGCGTCAGGGAGATTTTCGGAAACGGCACCATTTTCGATTTCAGCATCTTCGGCAGCGGCTTTGAGCCGGTTCTGGTCATGATACTGCCGCCGGGTGCGTTCCTCACACTGGGGGTCCTTACAGGAGTGTTTTCAGCAATCGAAAAATACAGATCGAAAGAATGGAGGAAATATGTCAGCCAAGATCTTGGGAAAACAGCAGTTGTCAGAGAACGTCTTTAAACTGGTCTTAGACGCTCCAAAGATCGCAAAGAAGAGAAAGGCTGGACAGTTCGTGGTCTTGAGAATCCACGAAGAGGGAGAGCGGATCCCCCTCACCATTGCTGATGCCGATCCTGCGAAGGGAACGCTGACCATCATTTTCCAGGTTGTAGGGAAAAGCACCGCTCACCTTTCCGGGCTCGAGGTCGGCGACAGCCTGCTGGATCTCGTGGGGCCCATGGGCAAGCCGACTCATGTCGAAAAGATCGGAACAGTGGTCTGCGTCGGCGGCGGTGTGGGCGTGGCACCGGTCTATCCAATTACCCAGGCAATGAAAAACGCCGGAAACTATGTCATTTCCATCATCGGAGCCAGATGCAAGGATCTCATCATCATGGAAGACGAGATGAAGGCGGTCTCCGATGAGATCATCGTGACTACGGACGACGGGTCCTACGGGTATCACGGGTTCGTGAGCCAGGCCCTCGAAGAGAAGTATCTCATGGCGGGAGACAAGAAAATTGATCTGGCGGTGGCCGTCGGGCCGGTTCCCATGATGCGGGCGCTGTGCGACGTGACGAAGAAGTATAATGTCCCCACCGTGGTGTCTCTGAACTCGATCATGGTCGATGCAACGGGAATGTGCGGCGCCTGCAGAGTTACGGTGGGCGGCAAGACCCGTTTCGTCTGCGTCGACGGGCCGGAATTCGACGGGCATCAGGTGGATTTCAAGGAGCTCATAGACCGGCAGCGCATTTATCTCGACCAGGAAAAAGAATGCTACGACCATTACTGCACATGCAGACAGCAGGGAAAGGGGGCATAATACCATGGAAATGAAAGAAAGACTGAAGATCCCTCGTCAGCCGATGCCGGAACAGGATCCGCAGGTACGCAAGAGAAACTTTGAAGAAGTTCCGCTGGGCTATACCCCCGAAGTTGCGAAGGCCGAGGCGCTGAGGTGCATCCAGTGCAAGAAGCCCGAGTGCGTCGAAGGGTGCCCGGTCGAGGTCGATATTCCCGGGTTCATCGCCCTGATCGCCGAAGGCAAGTTCATCGATGCGGCAAGGAAGATCAAGCAGACCAATGCACTGCCCGCGGTCTGCGGCAGGGTATGCCCGCAGGAAGTTCAGTGCGAGATCAGGTGTGTGCGCGGAAGGAAAGGAGAACCCGTGGCTATCGGAAGGCTTGAGCGTTTCGTGGCCGACTACGAGCGTGCCGCGGGTGAGGTGTCCATCCCGAAGATCGAGACCCAAACCGGCAAGAAGATAGCGATCGTGGGGTCCGGACCCTCCGGTCTGACCGTGGCGGGGGACCTGGTGCAGATGGGCCATGATGTCACGATATTCGAGGCCCTGCATGCAGCCGGGGGAGTTCTGGTGTATGGAATTCCCGAATTCAGGCTGCCGAAGGCCATTGTGGCGTCAGAGGTTGACTATCTGAAGAAATTGGGTGTAAAAATAGAGACGTCGAATGTGATCGGCAAGGTGGCAACCGTGGATGAACTCTTTGCAGAGGGTTACGATGCCGTGTTTCTGGGCACTGGAGCGGGCCTGCCCTCTTTCATGAACATCCCCGGTGAAAACCTCAACGGCGTCTATTCCGCCAACGAGTACCTCACCCGGTCGAACCTCATGAAGGCATACC
Source organism: Deltaproteobacteria bacterium (assembly GCA_018433085.1). Classification (GTDB taxonomy): domain Bacteria; phylum Desulfobacterota; class Desulfomonilia; order UBA1062; family UBA1062; genus Phosphitivorax. Next base: position 39,973 of record JAHDRW010000035.1, read on the forward strand.
GGTTTCCCGAGTACGACACCCCCATCGTCCGCGGCAAGAACGTGGCCGTCATTGGCGGCGGAAACGTGGCCATGGACTCGGCCCGTACCGCCATGAGGCTCGGCGCCGACCATGTTTACCTCGTCTACCGCAGGTCGCGCCAGGAAATGCCGGCAAGGATCGAAGAGATCCACCATGCGGAAGAAGAGGGGATAGAGCTTCACCTTCTCACGAACCCCATCCGGTACATCGGCAATGACAAAGGCTGGGTCACGGGCATCGAGTGTCTGAGGATGGAGCTGGGCGAGCCGGATGACTCCGGAAGGCGCAGGCCGGTTCCCATCAAGGGGAGCGAGTTCGTCAAGGACGTCGACACCGTGGTGGTCGCCATCGGCGCGGGCTCGAATCCCCTGGTGCAGAGCACGACCCCGGGTCTGGACACCAACAAATGGAACTATATCATTGCGGATGAGGAAACGGGCCAGACCTCGCGCGAAGGCGTGTTTGCCGGCGGCGATATCGTCACGGGCGCCGCAACGGTCATCCTGGCCATGGGTGCCGGCAGAAAGGCGGCCAGGGCGATTCACAAGTATGTGATGTCAAAGTAAAATACGGTCTCTAGAGGAGAGGATATGACCCTTGCTGAAATCAAGAACCTTCTTGACGCGGACGTCGTCGTCGGGGAAGAAATGCTGAACATGGAAGTAAACACCGGTTTTGCAGCGGATCTGATGAGCGACGTTCTCGCATTCGCCAAGGAAGGGTCTATTCTCCTGACCGGACTTACCAATCCTCTGGTCGTCAGGACGGCGGAGACGCTGGATTTGAGGGCCATCATCTTCGTGCGGGGGAAGCATCCGTCTCCGGATGCCGTGAAGCTGGCAAAGGAGAAGAACATCCCCCTGCTCGGAACCAAGTTCATTCTCTTCGAATCCTGCGGCAGGCTGTTCTCCGCAGGTATGAGAGGATCCATCCAGAAGGTCGGCGAAGCCTCGTAAGGCTTTGCCGGCCTTCTGACTTCATTTCTGCAGATCGGGCACACCGCATCGGCGCTCCAGAAGCCTTGGCGGGTTCCCAGCCGTATATCGGGCGGAAGGGAATCGGCGCGATCTTCATGATCTCCCTTCACCCGAACCGTTGATTTAGAGTTGCAAATGCAAGCTTAAGTTGGTAGGATTATTGGACGATAGAGTAAGTGAGAGGTGCTTTGATGCCAGGGCCGTCCGACATATCTGCAATACTCTCCCAGGGTGGGAGGATCGAGAAGATAAGTCAGAGCTCGTTTGTCCAGCCCGATATCGCCAAACAGGTGCTCACGGAAGAAGAGGCCAAGGAACGGCTCCGGAAGAGCAGGGAGGTCAACGAGTCTCAGAAGGGACAGCAGATTGTTGCCAAGGATCGTGACAGGCGGGGGCCCCGGGATGAGCGCAAGGGAAAGCCGGCCGACAGGAACGGCGATACACCGGATGAGTCCTCGCCCGATCAGGTGACAAAACATCTCATAGACGTGGTGGTGTAAGTCTTGGACCCGACCAAAATATTGCTCCTGGTTCAGATTGCCGTGCTGGTCGTTCTCCTGGCGGTGGTGACATTCTTCCTGGTTCTCGATAAAAGGAAAAAGCCCCTGCCGAACGCATTCGACGAGCTCAAGGATGTCATCCAGCAGACAAGGGATCTCTCGGGGAGCTTCCAGGAGCAGATCCAGATAAAGATCGATCTCGTCAACCGGATAATGGCCGAGCTCGACGACAAGATCCGCGAGGCCCGCCTGACGGCGGAGGAGATCGAGAAGGTGAATCTGGTCATCAGGCAGTCAAGGGACTTTACGGCCTCGGATGTGCTGAAATTGTCCAGGGGAGGGTACGAGCCCGGAGATATCTCACGGCTGACCGGCATCCCCCTTGGCGAGATTCAGCTCATGATCAAAATGAACCAACAGGATGATGCATAACCTCCCGATGCAGATCCTCGCCGGGCAGATCCGTCCAGACTCGATCGTTCTCAGCGGGAAGATACCCTCCCTCACCATCGGCAAGACCCTTGTCGTCACGGTTTTGTCCACTCCCAAGGCAGGCCGGGTTCTGGTCTCCATGTTCGGAAAGCACGTCCAGGTGGAGACCGCCATGGCGCTTCACAAGGGACAGGTCATCAATCTGAAGGTCCATGCATTGAGCCCCAGGATCGTGCTGAAGCCGGCAGGGCCGGGGGCGGATACCCCGGAAGGCGGACAGCAGGATATCGGGTCCGTGGTGAGCCGTCTGGCGGGAAGTTTTGGCGAAAAGTCGGTGGAGGCCTTTCTCATCCAGGAAATTCTCGGTCGACTTACATCGCAATCGAAAGGTGATGCGTCGCAGAATCAGGCAATCGCTTCGCTCATCGAACAGGTGCTCCAGTACCCCCAGGCACTCGCTTTTCTGTTCATCCCCCTGAAGGACGACGGCTCACAGGGCAGTGCCAAGGTATGGATCGAACGGGACGGGGACGCATATACCCTCCAGTTTTGGATCGAGACCGACCATCTGGGAAGCCTCGAGTGCACCGCCCGGGTGGATCAGGCTATCGACGTGGAGATCAGAACGCCCTTGCCCGAAACCGCAGACTATCTGAGCCGGCACGTGCACGAGCTTGAGCAGAGCCTTGGGCCCTTCGGCGTCCGGCACGTCGGGATCTCCCTTGCGACGTTGAGGGAAGGGCAGCTTAAGGGAGTGGACGTCCTCGTATGAAAAAGGAACAGAACAAGGCGGTTGCGCTGAAGTACGAGCGGGGCAAGGACCCCGCACCCCGGGTGGCGGCCAAGGGGCGGGGCGCCGTGGCGGAGAAGATCCTTGCCGTCGCCCGGGAGCACAACATCCCGGTCAGGCAGGACAAGGCGCTTCTCGATGCCCTGTACCGTCTCGATATCAATGAGGAGATACCCGAAGACCTGTACCGGATCATAGCCGAGGTGCTGGCCTTCGTCTACCGGATGAACCGGATGAAGGCGGACCGGCCGTAAATCCTGCCGGCCGGGGACTACCGGCAGGAATCTTCCGTAAGTCTACGAGATCAAGTGGGAATCCGTCCAATACCCCTGTGGGAGCGCTGGTTGCTTTCCCGGCGTATCCGGTTATTCATTATTCTAAGAGAGTGAAACATTGCCATTTTCAAAGGAGACGAAGCCATGAAAAAGACACTCATGGGCCTTGCCCTTGCTGCTGTTATCGCTGCCGGATGTACGGGTCCTTTCCCTCTTACCAATGAGCTGTATCAGTTCCACAGGGAAAAGGAGCGGTGGGTGGATGAAGCGCTGTTTCTCGTTTTTGCGGTGACCCCGGTATATGGCACGGCATTGATTGCTGATGCAGTTCTCCTGAACTCGATTGAATTCTGGACAGGAGAGAATCCCCTGGAAGCAAGCGGGGGCGATACCATCCCGGGCAGCGATCGGGAGGTGACGGCCGGGGAGGGTGAAGAAGGTGTCACCATGCGGTATGATTCGAGCACCGGTGTGGTGGAGGTCCGCCCCGATGCGGGCGCTGGTGAGCCGTTCTATCTCGCCGCTACCGGAAGCGGCGTCATTGCCATGGATGAAGGGGGAAAGGTTCTCTACTCTTCGCAGAGGGATTCTCTCGGCGGGGTCACGGTGTATGACATGCAGGACAACACCTCGCACTACTTCCCGCCTGAGGTGGTGAACCGGGAGAGGGAGAAAATCGGCCGTTAAAGGGCCTTGGATATGGGAAGGGGCATTCGGCCTTCAAGGGGGGCAGCCTCTCGGCCTACCGGAAGTGGATGACGACCACGTCCTCGTCGCGCAAGACAAACTCCCGCCCCTCGGTAAGCACGGCACCTGCCTCCTTTGCCCCGTGGATGCCCCGGTGCGAGAGGAATTCCTGCAGGCTCACCACGTCGGCCCGGATGAATCCTTCCTGGATATCGGTATGAATGAGACCGGCGGCGTCATGGAGGGTGCCGCCTTTCCTGATGGTCCATGCCTTGAGCTCCTGGCCCACAGGGGTATAGAAGGTGATCAGGTCCAGGATCTCGTAACAGGCGCGGATCAGGATATCCACGCCGGATCGCTCGATCCCGACGGACGAGAGGAACTCCCTGCGTTCTTCCTCGGTGAGCTCCGAGGCCTCGAGTTCGAACTTCGTGCAGATGGGGATGACCTTTCTCCCCTGTTCTCTCCCCCACTGTTCGAGCTGCTCGTACTTGCTCGTATGCTCGATGACGTCGTCTTCGCCGATGTTCGCCACCACCAGGTAGGGCTTTGCCGTGAGGATCCCCCAGGATTTCATGAGAGACCGGTCCAGATCCATGCCGGTATCGATCAGGCATTTGCCCTGAAGAAGGATCTGCTCCATCTCCTCGATCGTCTCGATCTCCGCCCTGGCCACGTCCTTCTTGCCCACGCGCAAGCCCTTGATCACGGCTTCCTTGCGTTTCTGGACGATCTCCAGGTCGGCCATGACCAGCTCGGTGAGGATGATCTCCATGTCCGAGACCGGGTTTATCTCGTTATAGACGTGGGTGACGTTCGTGGCCTCGAAGCACCGCACCACATGCACGATGGCGTCCACTCCCCGGATGTGCCCGAGGAACTGGTTGCCGAGCCCTTCGCCCTTGTATGCGCCCTTGACCAGCCCCGCGATGTCATAGATTTTCAGGGTGGTGGGGGTGATCTTCTCGGGATGGATGATCTCGGCGATCTTCAGCAGGTTTTCATCCGGGACGTTCACGATCCCGACATTGGGGTCGATGGTGCAGAAGGGGTAGTTCTCGGCCGGGACACCTGCCCTGGTGATCAGGTTGAACAAGGTCGATTTTCCCGTATTGGGAAGCCCGACAATCCCGCTTAAGAATCCCATGAACCCTATTATACGGTATTCAGGTCGATGCGCGCAAGCAGAGCGGCGATAAGTTCGCTGATAATCGAGCTGATGAGCATGTCTTCCTTGGTAAAGCCGCCGTTTGGCTTGTCTGCGAGATTCAGGACACCTTTTGTATCGTCGGCGTGTCTGATGAGGATGCACATGAAAGACTTGGTGGTATACTTGTCTTTATTCTGGATGCCGATTTCCTCTTCGATGTCCCGGATGATGAGCGAGGCCTGGCGGGCCAGAACGAGATTCATGATGCTCTCCTGTTGCGACCCCACGTGGATGAAAGGGTCTTCTCCGATATCGGTATGGTTGTGCGCCTTGATCTCGAGCTCGCCGGAAGAGGGGTTTCTTATAAAGAGCGAGCAGTATTTGGCGCCTACTACCTTGGGAAGGTGAGTGATGACGGCATCGAGCATGGTGGGGATGTCTTCCGAGTTGTTTAGTTCCTTTGCCAGGGTATAGAGCATATCGAGATGGGACTCGTTCATCGTTACCTCCATGGTTTGATATTACCCGTCTCTATCGGTCATTTTGCCCGGGATTGTTAGGCAATCTTCACGCTCGCCCTCGGGAACGAAACGGTAAATTTCAGCTCCGAGATTTTCGACAGGTTGTGAAATTTCCTGCCTCTAGGAGAACGAGGCGGACAGCGGCTCCGTTGGATGGAGAATAGGTTCTTGACTTGGGAGGGTAGAATAGATGTATAATCAAACGACTGATACACGAGGTGATACTGTTGGAAAAACTCGATATATTGGAGCAAAAGATTCTCGGCTTAGTAGAATTGGTTGCCACGCTCAAAAACCTCAATGGAGAGTTGGCCGCCAAGCTGAAAGAAAAGGAGGAAGAGGTAAACGGGTTGAGACAGGAGATGGAGAGTCTCTTGGGAGAAAAAGAACAGGTGAAGCAAAAGGTCGCGCACCTCATCGAGTGCGTGGAAACATTCTGATATCTTGTGCATGACACGATAACGATACGAATATTAGGGCAGGAGTATAAGGTCAAGACCGGCGGTAATGATGAACATGTTCAGTCATTATCACGGTATGTGAACGAAAGGATTCTCGACATTCAGCAGAAGGGCTCGGCTGTTTCCACCATGGAGCTTGTGACCGTGGTGATGCTGAATCTGGCTGACGATGTTGCGCAGGCGAAATCGGAGTTGAGGAGCTACAAAGAATCGGTTGCCGGAAAGGTCGATCAGCTCGTGGAAGCCATCGACAGAGGAGTGAAATAATGGCCTTTCCGGGTAAAAGGGCCGTTCAAAGGCCCCATGCCCGAAGCCGGGGCAGCGGCTTTTTTTTGAACAGTCCGGCAAGAGCACATTCTCCCTTGAGATGATAGTCCGTCGCAGTCACCCGGGGCTGGCGTGATTGCAGTGACGGACGTGAAAGAGAACAGAAGGCAAGAGAACCGTTATTCGGCCCCCTTTAACTTTCCTGTTCCCTTCTCTCCTTAAAACAACCGTATGCCATAAAGAGAAGATGGGGAGCAAATCGGCAATCAGGAAATCAATGCTCGTTTGTCGCCAGCGCATCGCAGGCGAAGACAAGATACGGTCGGAATCGCAAATTATCACCAGCATTCGTGCTCTCCCTCAATACCGGGAGGCGCGTACGGTTGCGCTTTACGTGCCGGTGCGAGGTGAGGTTGATCTGCTCCCGCTCCTGGATGACACCGGAAAGACAGCCCTTTTCCCCAAGGTCCACGGAGAGGATCTGGCGTTTTATCCCGCAGCGGGCATCGACATGTTCGTTCCCGGACGGTTCGGGATCCCCGAGCCGCCTGAGGGCCCGGCTTTTCCTGTCGGCGACATCGACCTGATGTTTGTTCCCGGTATTTCTTTCGACCGCACCGGTCACCGTATCGGATACGGGAAAGGGTATTATGACAGGCTGATGCGGGTGAACGGGCATGTTACAGCCGTCGGAGTATGCTTCGATGAGTGCCTGGTGGATCGTTTGCCTGCGGATTTCTGGGATGTTCAAGTGGAATATGTAGTGACTCAGACAAACGTGTTTTCTAGATCAAAGAATGAGGTGCGATAATGGAGATGCTCTTTTTACTCATTGCCGTGATCATCGGCCTTGCCGGTGGATACGTGCTCAATACGTATATCAGCAGAAAGAAGGGGCGGGATGCCGAGGAGATATCCCGGAGGATGACCGAAGAGTCCCGGAAGGAGGCGTCGAACATCATTGCCGACGCCCAGATCGAGGCCAAGGAGATCATCTTTACCGCCAAGAGCCAGAGCGATCAGGAGGCCAAGGAACGCCTCAAGGAGGTGTCCGCCATCGAGAAGCGGATCCACCAGCGAGAAGAGCTGATCGACAGTAAGCTGACCACCCTGGACAAGCGTGAGCAGGAGCTCAAGAAGAACGAGCAGTCCCTGGTCGACCGGCAGCGGCACGTGGAAAACGTCAGGGCCGAGGCCGAAGACCTGCGCAAGCAGCAGATAGCCAAGCTGGAAGAGATCAGCGGTATGGACTCCAAGCAGGCGAAGAAGGAGCTCATGCAGTCTCTGGAGAGCGAGGCAAGGCACGAGGCGGCCAAGCTCCTCAAACAGATCTCCGACGAGGCCGAGGCCGAGGCCGACCGCAAGGCCAAGGGAATCCTGGCGACCGCCATCCAGCGGTACTCGGCGGATGTGGTGAGCTCCCGTACGGTCTCGGTGGTCAACCTTCCCAGCGAGGAGATGAAGGGGCGGATCATCGGACGGGAAGGGCGCAACATCCGGGCCATCGAGTCGGTCACCGGAGTGGATCTCATCATCGACGATACGCCCGATGCGGTGATCATATCGAGCTTCGATCCCATCAAGCGCGAGGTCGCCAGGCTTTCCCTGGAGACCCTGGTCATCGACGGCAGGATTCACCCTTCACGCATCGAAGAGGTGGTGGAGAAGGTAACCAAGGAACTCAACGACGGCATCTGGGAGGCCGGTCAGCAGGCCACGTTCGACGTGGGCGTCCACGGGATCAGTCCCGAGCTCATCAAGCTGGTGGGCAAGCTCAAATACCGGACCAGTTTTTCGCAGAACGTATACCAGCACTCACTTGAGGTAGCGCACCTCTGCGGGATCATTGCCGCGGAGCTCGGTGTGAACCAGAAGATCGCAAAGCGGATCGGCCTGCTGCACGATATCGGCAAGGCCATGGACCACGAGGTCGAGGGGTCGCACGCCGTCATTGGTGCGGAGATCGCCAAGCGTCACGGCGAATCGCCCAAGGTGGTCGACGCCATTGCCTCGCACCACAACGAGGCCCCGGTGAACTCGGTCTACGGCTTTCTGGTCCAGGCGGCCGACTCACTCTCCGCGGCACGGCCGGGGGCCAGGAGAGAGATGCTGGAGAACTACGTCAAGAGGCTTGCGGATCTGGAGGCCATCGCCTGCTCGCTTGACGGGGTGGCAAAGGCGTTCGCCGTACAGGCCGGCAGAGAGGTGCGCGTCATGGTGGATGTCGACCGGATCAACGACGAGGAGGCCGACCTCCTGGCCAAGCAGCTCACCAAGGATATCGAGGAGAAGATGACCTACCCCGGGCAGATTCGCGTGGTGGTGATCAGAGAGACCCGGGCAGTGCGGTATGCAAAATAAGAGGGGAGAATCATGGGTATCCAGGACCAGTTGAGAGAGCTCAAGCGGGGGATCGTCGACATCATTTCAGAAGAAGAACTCGTTGCCAAGCTGAAGAAGGGCAGGCCCTTGAAGGTGAAGGTGGGTTTCGACCCGACAGCTCCCGACATCCATCTGGGGCACACGGTGGTGCTCCAGAAGATGCGTCAGTTTCAGGATGCAGGCCATGAGGTGATCTGCCTCATCGGCGACTTCACTGGCATGATCGGCGACCCGAGCGGCAGGAGCTCCACCAGGCCTCCGCTGACCAGGCAGGAGGTGCTCGAGAACGCCAAGACATATCAGGAGCAGGTCAAGAAGATCCTGGACCCGGACCGCACCACCATGGCGTACAACTCCCAGTGGATGGACAACATGGTGGTCTCGGACTTCATCAAGCTGACCTCGGTGCAGACCGTGGCCCGGATGCTGGAACGCGACGACTTCAAGAAGCGGTTCCAGCAGCAGCACCCCATCAGTATCCACGAATTTCTCTACCCCTTTATCCAGGGGTATGATTCCGTCGCGTTGGAGGCCGACGTGGAGCTGGGCGGGACCGATCAGATTTTCAACCTGCTCATCGGAAGGGACATCCAGAAGGTCTACGGCCAGGAACAGCAGGTGGTCATGACACTGCCGCTCCTGGAAGGGACCGACGGCGTACTGAAGATGAGCAAGTCCTATAACAACTATGTGGGCGTGGACGATGCGCCTTCCGACATGTTCGGGAAGGTCATGTCCATATCCGACGATCTCATGTGGAAATACTACGAGCTGCTGAGCTCCCGGTCGCTCGACGAGATCCAGGACTTGAGGGAGCAGGTGCTGAAAGGGGCGGTTCACCCCATGGACGCCAAGATGGCCCTTGCCCGCGAGATGGTGGAGCGGTTCCACGGCGCGCATGATGCCGAGTTTGCGAACGAGTCGTTCACCCGGGTGTTCAAGGAAAAGGCCGTGCCTCAGGACATGCCCGAGGTCACCCTCGCGCTTGAGAGGCCGTGGATATGCTCGGTTCTCAAGGACGCATCCCTGGTGAAGAGCACCTCAGAGGCCAAGCGCCTCGTTGCCCAGGGCGCGGTGAGCATCGACGACGAGAAGGTATCTGATCCCGAACAGGTGCTGGACAGTGGCGCCTATATTATAAAGGTAGGGAAAAGGCGATTCGCAAAAGTGACCATAAGGGAACAATAGAGCTGTTATCACCTCAGTCTCTGTCGTCTGGATGAGATATAGCCGAGGGGAAGAAAAAGCGATCTTCTAATAAGGTTGTGCCAAGGGCGTCAATGAATCCTTTTCCGATACGATTCGTCTAAATTTTTGTTCTTTTGAAAATGAAGTGATCACCAGCCGCGAATCAATAGGAAAGCGGTTTTTTGCCAGAGGCCGGTGAGCGCCGTGAATACATTCTCACGGTGCTTTATCCAATATATTTGCCCTTTTGGCGGGTGTTTTGAGAATAAATATTTTATCTCAATTTACCCCTTGACACTTCAAAGGATTTGACCTAGAAAGGGCAGGCCTTAAGGGCAAGAGGCGAAGAAAAAAGTTGAACATCCCTCTTGACATTGCAAAGGATTTGACTTAGAAAGTGCAGACCTTAAAGGGCAAGAGGGGAACGAAAAATTAGTTGAACATCCCTCTTGACAACGCAGCTGATCTTTAATAGAAAGCAAACCGCGTTGAACACGACAAGCTCTTTCAACAACAAAAAATAGTTGACAGAAAGTCTACAGGCGTGCTTAAAGAAAAAGTTTAGCACGAGGAAATGATAGATCTTTGAAAACTGAATAGTGGAAGGCGTAACGTAAGGTAATTAATACGCAGTAAACAGCGTATAAACGAGATTAAACACAAGAGTTTGATCCCGGCTCAGAATGAACGCTGGCGGCGTGCCTAACACATGCAAGTCGAGCGAGAAAGTTCCCTTCGGGGAGCGAGTAAAGCGGCGAACGGGTGAGTAACGCGTGGGTAACCTGCCCTTGAGTGGGGGATAACCAGCCGAAAGGCTGACTAATCCCGCATACGATCAGCAGACTCAAGTCTGCTGAGGAAAGATGGCCTCTGCTTGCAAGCTATCGCTCTTGGATGGGCCCACGTTGGATTAGCTAGTTGGTGAGGTAATGGCTCACCAAGGCTGCGATCCATAGCTGGTTTGAGAGGACGACCAGCCACACTGGAACTGAGACACGGTCCAGACTCCTACGGGAGGCAGCAGTGAGGAATATTGCGCAATGG
>JAHDRW010000064.1 GCA_018433085.1 Deltaproteobacteria bacterium
ATGGCTAAGGAGACATTCAAGAGGGACAAGCCGCACGTGAACGTGGGGACGATTGGGCACATAGATCATGGAAAGACGACGTTGACGGCTGCGATCACGAAGCATTTATCGAAGAAGGGGTTATCGGAGTACGTGGCGTTTGATCAGATAGACAAGGCGCCTGAGGAGAAGGAGCGAGGGATCACGATCAACACGGCGCACGTTGAGTATCAGACGGCGGCGCGACACTATGCGCACATCGACTGTCCCGGGCACGCGGACTATATCAAGAACATGATCACGGGGGCTGCGCAGATGGACGGTGCGATTTTGGTGGTAGCGGCCAGTGATGGTCCGATGCCTCAGACGCGCGAGCACATATTGCTGGCCAAGCAGGTGAACGTGCCTGCGATTGTGGTATTCATGAACAAGGTTGATCAGGTGGACGATCCTGAGCTTTTGGAGCTGGTTGAGTTGGAGCTTCGGGAGTTGCTGAGCGCGTATGATTTTCCTGGTGACGAGATACCGATTATCAAGGGGAGTGCGTTAAAGGCGTTGGAGAGTGAGGATCCTGATTCAGACGAGGTCAAGTGCATTTTTGAGTTGATGGATGCGGTTGACAGTTACATACCTGAGCCCACGCGGGACATAGACAGGCCGTTTTTGATGCCTGTTGAGGACATATTCACGATCAGCGGACGCGGCACGGTGGTGACGGGTCGTGTTGAGCGCGGGATCATCAAGACGGGTGAGGAGATAGAGATCGTGGGTATCAGGCCGACGGCCAAGACGGTATGCACGGGAGTTGAGATGTTCCGCAAGACCTTGGACGAGGGTCGGGCGGGCGACAACATTGGTGTGTTGTTGCGGGGTACGAAGCGTGACGAGGTGGAGCGTGGCCAGGTGGTGGCGCATCCGGGTTCGATCATGCCGCACACGCATTTTGCGGCCGAGGTGTACGTGTTGAAGAAGGAAGAGGGTGGTCGTCACACGCCGTTTTTCACTGGATATCGTCCGCAGTTTTATTTTCGGACCACGGATGTGACGGGGGACATCAAGCTGCCCGAGGGTGTTGAGATGGTGATGCCCGGAGACAACATCACGATGGATGTGAAGCTCATCCAGCCCATAGCCATGGACGAAGGCCTGAGATTTGCCATCAGAGAAGGCGGGAGAACCGTCGCCTCGGGCGTCATCGTCAAGGTCATCGAGTAG
>JAHDRW010000057.1 GCA_018433085.1 Deltaproteobacteria bacterium
CATACCGTGGCCCGGGATGGCGGACTGGATCGTGGCGTATGATTATTCGTTCAACATGCTTAAAGGATTGCTCAAGGAGAAGGGTCCGGAGCAGCTGGTCTTGATCACGGATGCGGGACAGCCGGGCAACAAGCCGGTGCCGGCGTGGAAGATGTTCATCAAGTACTGTCTGGCGCAGGGCATCAGCGAGGAGATGATCGACGTCATGGCCAAGGAAGTGCCCGCAAAACTCATCTACGCTGAATAATCTCCCGCCTGCTCAGGGTGCGGACGATCTCCCTGAAGAAATGCATCCTAATGATGCACCCTGAGCAGGCTTCACTCGCGGGAAGAGAGTATTTTTCAGGAAAAGAGGAACCCTTGGGCATAAAGGCGCACCGTGTGCGCGGAGAGGAATATTCAGGTATGGGGATAGTGCCGGCTGATGCGGGAATGATCACCGAAATCAAGAAATTTGCCACTCACGACGGGCCCGGGATCAGGACCACGGTGTTTCTCAAGGGTTGCCCGCTTCGCTGCACCTGGTGTTCGAACCCCGAGACTATTTCGAGGCGCGCCCAGCTCTATTTTCTCCCCCGGAGATGCAAGGATTACGGGGGATGCGTCGATATCTGCCCGGAAAAGGCGATCGGCATGGACAAAGATGCAAAGGTCGACCGTGCAAGGTGCACCCTGTGCATGGAATGCACCCGGGAATGCCCCAACGGGGCCTTCAGGCAAGTCGGAGAGCTCATGAGCGTGTCCCATGTCGTGCGGGAGATCACGAAAGATATTCCCTTTTACGGCAAGGACGGTGGGGTTACCTTGAGCGGCGGCGAGCCCCTGTACCAGCCGGGATTCGCCCTGTCAATCCTGCGGGAATGCCGGGATGCCGGGATATCCACCGTGCTGGACACGTCTGGATACGCGTCACACGAGGTCGTGCGTGAGGTGATGGCCTTTACGGACATGGTTCTGCTGGACATCAAGCACATGGACCCCGAGATGCATCGCCTGGGCACAGGGGTGGACAACACGCTGATCCTGAAGAATGCCAAAATCATGGCCTCCATGGCCAGGGTGAGGATTTCGCTGCCGCTGATCCCAGGCTACAATGACCACGTAAGGAACCTCTCGGAGACGGCCCAGTTCGCGCTCTCTCTGGGAGTGGACCATATCGACATCAATCCGCTGCACCGCCTCGGTGCCGATAAATACCTGTTTCTGGGAATAGAGTCTCCCTACGAGACTCTCGGAACCATGGAGAAACAGGACGTGCTGAACGCCAGGGATATCATTCAGGGCCATGGCCTTCAGGTGACCATCGGGCGGATGATGTAGCGGTTGAGCAAACGATCAAACATCACAGTTAGGAGGAAACATGGCTGATTTGAGTACGACCTTTTGCGGCTTACCTGTCAAGCATCCGGTGGGGATCACGTCCTGTGATTTCGGCGGGACGGCAAAGCTTATAGAGCGCTACAGCAAGACAGGGATAGGCTGGATCATCGGCAAGACAGTCCACAAGATCGACGGAGTGCATCGTTGGCCCAGGCCGTTTTTTTATTCGCTCAGGCATTTCGGCAACGACATGAAGGACGCCTGGATCTGCTCGCAGATGTTCCATAACATGCCATACGAGCAGTGGCTGGACGACGAACTTCCCAAGAGTCTGAAGGCGGCCAAGGAGCACGACGTGCTCTATGTCGGCTCGGTATCGGGCATCGGTCCGATTCCCGAGACCTGGGTGCCCTTTATCATCGATCTTCAGGAGCGGGGCGTTGAGATCATAGAGCTGGACACGGGCGGCCCCCACGCGACCTTCGGGGCGGTCGACGCACACAAGGATTGCGGTGCGCCGCTGGCCCTGGACCCCGAGACCGCCTACCAGGTAACCAAGGCGTGTGTCGAGGTTGCCAAGGTGCCGATCATCTTCAAGACCACCCCGCAGTGCGTAAACGCCGCGGCGCTGGCCCTTGCCATCCAGCGGGGCGGCGGGCACGCCATCTCCGGCAACAACGCATTCTACGGCGCATGGATCGATCACGAGAAGGCGGAGTTCTACGGGGTGCCCGGTTCCATGGGCGGACTCATCGGACGGCCCTGGCAGCTCTTTTCCCTCGCCAAGATCCTGGAGACCACGGCGACCATCCCCGAGATGCCGTTCCTGGGCGGCGGCGGAATTTTCACCTATGACGACGTGGCGCGCCATCTTATGGCGGGATGCGATCTCGTGGGCCTGTGCTCTTCGGTGTACTCCCGCGGTATTGCGGTAATTCCGAAGATCATCAAGGAGCTCGACGAGTTCTGCGATCGGAAGGGCTACAAGACCATCAAGGACATTCCGGTTCTTACGGACAAGTTCATGTATCTGCGTGACTGGAAACGGGAAGGACCCTACATGCAGGAGACCACCCCGGTCGTGCCCGAGTTCGACGCGGATAAGTGCAACATGTGCGGAATCTGCGAAGACCTGTGCCCATACGGCGCCATCAAGGTGGACAAGGCCTCGGGCGATAAGCCGACCTTTGACCGGGACATCTGCTACGGTTGCGGCTGGTGCGTCGGGCACTGCCCGAAGTGGGCGGTCAGGATGGTCAAGTCCGACACCGGCGAAGAGGTCTGGGACGGCCGCGGCACTATCGCGGACTGGGTAAGCGACGAAGAAGGCTACTGATTCAGACTACCTGCGGGTGCCGCCGGCTCGTGCCGGCAGCACCCGCATAATCTGTATGAAGACGAATCCTCGAAGACGAGCGTTCCTACAGAGATACGGGCGCTCAGGAGCTCGCGAACGAAGCGGGTATCTTTTTGGCCCTCTCTCTTGCTGCGCTGAACAGAATCCGTGACTTCGGGCACGGAATCGTTCGGACGGCAACAAGCGGGCCACGGGGAATCTCCCAGGGAAATGACCCGTTGGTGGGCGGTGATAATCTGACAAGGCATAGGACAAAGACCGATCCAATGAAAGAAACGACCTACACGTCAAGAGGCCCGGCTCTGAAAAAAGAATCAGGGATGCACTGATAGATCATCAATGCGTTTCCGTGGTCATCATATATTGAAGGCAAATGTAATAAAAGGGAATCAGTCTATGTGGGGATCGCTAGCGGGGAAAGGCACGGATGCCATCGAATTCAGACACTTTTCCAGAATTCCGGCCTCCGGAAATTCATGCGGAGTGGTGGTTCCCGCCATTTTGACCGCTGTCGGAAAGGTCGGCACGGCAGGATCGGTCCTATGTTTCGATGAACAATCTCCAGCTTGTGCCGCACGGCATGAGGTCCATTCCCTCGGTCACCCATGACATGGCCGGAAAATACAAAACAACCCGCCATGCACGCCTGAAAGAGAGTGAACATATGCGAAGGCCTTGAAAAGCTTGCCCGGGGCTTGGAAAAGCCCACCCGATGACTCGTCAAGGCTCCAGAGAAAGGAAAACGTTTCGCAACCATCTTACTTAGAAATGGGGGAGAAGACAGTATGACATTAAGACAGGAAAAAGTAATCGTTATCGACCCGAGCAAGTGCGTGGGGTGTCATAGCTGCGAGATGGCGTGTGCCATGAAGCACTTCGGCGTCTGCCATCCACACTATTCGCGCATACGGATTCAGGAATTCAGAGAGGTGAACACCTTTGTTCCCGTTACCTGTCAGGCGTGCGAGGATGCGGCATGCATCAAGGTGTGCCCCATGAACGCCCGTATAAGGCTCGAAAGCGGCGCGGTCGTGACCGACGAAGAAAAGTGCATCGGCTGCAGGGCCTGCGTGTATGCATGTCCCTTCGGCGCTCCCGTGATTCATCCGGAGAACGGCAAGACCATGAGCTGCGACCTGTGCATGGACGACGAGCTCGGCCCCTGGTGCGTGAAGGCATGCACGATGCAGCAGGCCCTGAAGTTCGTCGACGCGAGGGACGCAGCGAGGGCGAAGGGGCGCGACTTTGCCGCTATGCTCAAGGAGCAGAACGAGCCCCCGCATCAGGATGATGCTGATTTCAGCTTCAGCTTCAGTGTTGAATAAGGCTGCACGCAGATTCACCTAAGAATTGATCGAGAGAAAATCACCCAAGGAGGAAGACATGCACGGATGGAAAGGTCGCAGGCTCAGACTCGACTTGACGAATAGAACATATGAAATCGAACCGCTTTCCGTTGACTATTACAAGAAATGGATCGGGGGACGCGGATTCAATTCCGATGTGGTGTATCACGAAACCTACCAGGGCATGGACCCCCTGGATCCCGAGAGCCCGCTGTGCTTCGGATCCGGGCCGCTCGCAGGAACCTTTGCCCCGCTTTCCGGAAGAACGACCGTGAGCTGCCGCTCCCCCATGACCTGCTCCAACATGGACACCGGAATCCACGGGCACGGCGACACCAATATGGGCGGTGCGTTCGGGCCCTTCATGAAATATGCGGGCTTTGATCAGATTATTGTGAAGGGCAAGGCGGACAAACCCGTCTGGGTGTTCATCGACGACGACAAGGTCAGCTTCAGGGACGCCTCGCATCTCTGGGGGGTCGGCGCCAAGAAGGCCACCATAAAGATCCAGGAGGAGCTGGGAGACCCCGACGTAAAGGTGTCGCTGATCGGCCCCGCTGGAGAAAATCTGGTCCGTTACGCCTGTATACTCAATAACTTCAGCTCCTCGGGCGGCAGGACGGGCATGGGCTGCGTCATGGGCTCCAAAAACCTCAAGGCCATCGCGGTCCGGGGGACCAAGCCCATCACCATCGCACGTCCCGATGAGTTCGCGAAGCTCGCCTGGGCGCTCAGGGACAAGGTCCACAATTCACCCTCGGCCATCAGGCGAAAGGCCGAAGGGAGCATGGACCTCTTCGACGTGGGCAACGCCATCGGCATCAATGCCCATCGCAACGCCTCGACCGGCTTCATGCCCGGGATCGAAGAGACCTACGGCGGTTTGCAGTGGGCCGAGCAATTCCTCTTCAGGAGAAAGGCGTGCTGGTCATGCCCCGTGGCATGCGGGCGCTACACCCTGATCAAGGAGGGCAAATACGCGGGCTTCAGCTGCGGCGGTCCGGAGATGGAAAGCGTCTGCAACCTCGGCTGCCGGATCGACACCTATGACGTGGCCGCGGTCAACGTGCTCTGCGGCATGGTGAACGATCTCGGCATGGACAGTGTCTCGGCCGGGGCGGCGCTTTCGTGGACCATGGAGGCGTTCGAGAAGGGTTATATCACCGAGCAGGACACCGGCGGCATCAGGCTCGAGTGGGGTGATACCGAGACCTCCATGAAGGTGATCGAGATGATCGCCCGCAGGGAAGGCTTCGGCGATCTTCTCGCCGAGGGAAACATCCGCGTGGCCGAAAAGCTCGGGGTAGGGCAGGACATCGTTCCGCATTGCCGCGGTCTTGAGCACATCAGCGTCGACCCCCGGATCACCATGGGCTTCAGCCTCGGCTACGCCATGTCCACCCGCGGGTCCGACCATCTGAAGAACTACTCCTGCGTCGAGTTCCCGGGCTGTGCCAAGAGCAGAAGCTACCAGGTCGAGGAGATATTCGGCCCGGAAGGAGCCAAGAAGTTCTGGGAAGACTTCCCCAAGGAGCTCAACGAGCTCGACACCAAACCGGTCCTGTGCACATGGTCCGAGAAGAACAAGTGCGTGGCCGACCTGGTGAGCTGCTGTTGCCAGGCGATCGGGTCCTGGGGCGGCGCCGGAACCTGGCAGGAGGCCTACTACCCGCTCCTGGCCGCCGCGACCGGGATCGACCTCACACCTGAAGAGGTCTTCCAGTCCGCAGAACGGGTCATCAACATCGAACGCGCGCACTGGCTCAGGGACGGCAGCGGGATCCAGGACGACACGCATATCGACCGCTACTTCGATGAGGGCGTGCACGACGGCCCGTTCAAGGGAATGGTGATCGACCGCGAGAAATGGGCCTGGGCCCAGCAGGAGTACTACAAGACCCACGGATGGGACGAGCTGGGCTTCATCACGGAAGACAAGGCGCGGGAGCTGAAGATCGAAGACATTCTGCCGGACATGGAAAGCGGCAAAAAGATCATCAGACAGTGGCTGGATAGCGACAAGAAGGCGGTTACTCCCATGTTCGTCCCCACGGGACTCAGAAAATAATCAGGGCAGCAATAAAGGCGGGCGGTCATGTTCGTGCATGGCCGCCCGCCAAACAAAGAATACAAAGGAGTAACCTTTTTGTGAAGGTAGTTATAGTAGGAAACGGAATAGCGGGAAACGAGGTCGCCTCGTACCTGAGAGAGCACGGTCCGCAGGCGGACGATGTCGATATCACTATTCTATCCGCCGAGCGCTTTCCAGAATACGACCCCTGCTCGCTTCCCTATTTTGTCGGAGGAGAGGTCGACAGGGATGCGGTGTTCAGAAAAGACCAGGATTATTACCGGAACAGCCGGATAAACCTGGTGCTCGACAACAAGGCTGTTTCCATCGATCCGGAGGCCCGGGAGGTGAGAACCGAAAAGGGCGATGTATTCGGGTATGACAGCCTGGTCCTGGCTCACGGCGGATCGCTGTTTATCCCGCCGATCCCGGGGATCGATCTCGACGGGGTCTTCAGCTGCAAGGTTCTCGCTGAGGCGGACAGGCTCGCCGGGCACCAGGGAACCAGGGCCGTGGTCATCGGGTCGGGCGCTATCGGCATCGAGGCGGCGGAGGCGCTCAAGCTCAAAGGATACCAGGTCGCCATTATCGAGCTGCTCGACTGGATCATGCCCACCCTGTTCTGCGAAGGAGCCTCGCGCTTTCTCGCGGATGAGATGCGCGGGTACGGCATCGAGGTATACACCTCGGAAAAGGTGCTTGAGATACAGGGCAGGGGCTCTGTGGAAAGCGTGAAGACCGACAGGCGCGAGATCCCGTGCGACACCGTGGTGGTTGCCACGGGCGTGGTTCCGGGTAGGCCGCTGGCCGAGACAGCGGGCATCGCCTGCGAGCGGGGCATCCTGGTGAACGACCGGATGCTCACCAGCGCGGCAGATATCTATGCCTGCGGGGACTGCGTGCAGACGTTCGACGCCGTGAGCGGCGAGGGCTGCATGTATCAGCTCAAGCACAACGCCATCGAACAGGCGCGGGTCGCGGCCCGGAACATACTCGGAGAGGAAGCGCGGTACCGGGGTGCCTATCCCTTTGCCCGGGCGCACTACTTCGATACCCATGCGGTCACCTTCGGCAAGACCCTCAAAGGGCTCGAGAGAACCTGTCGGCCGGATCAGGTGGGGGTGATCGAGCGAGATACGGATGACGGCTATCTCCGGTTGCTGCTCGAAGACGGAAAGATCGTCGGCGGGCAGGCGATCGGCAGGTTCGCCGATCATGCCGGGCTGTTCATGGGATTCATGTGGCGCGGTGTCGACATGGACGATTTTAAGAAGAACTGGCGCAAGATAGCCGAGCTGGAGTCGGTGTTTCCGTGGCAGTATCGCAAGGCCGGGCAGGTCCTGGGCCTCAGTGCGCTGGATGCACCCGACGGCATGGAAATGGCGCGCACGTAAGCGAAAATGAGGAGAGGGAGGCTTACTTTACCCGGCAGACCGTGAACGGACGGACCGAGGCAGGTTGCATGCCGCCGGCGCGGATGAAGAGAAAGGAGCGAGTGCATGAGCAAGGCGATGGATGATTGGGGAAGGATGCCGTTTGGTCGGGCGATCACGGCTGAGGAGTTGAGCAAGAGGACGCATCCGGCGTGGCCGTACAATTATTTCAATCCTGGCAGGCCTGTGGAG
>JAHDRW010000029.1 GCA_018433085.1 Deltaproteobacteria bacterium
CTGGCTTTGTGATTGATTCCAGATAGGAAAAACGTTACATGATTGATAGCCATTCGCTTACCTCCAATAAGCGTGGTGGTCAGAAGCCGGTGAGAGCCCCCGCTCTTGCCGGTTTCGCTTTTCTTGATACGCCCTTGCCAGCGAGAAAGCAAGCATAATATTGAATGCCTCGCCTCTTTCTGCTGTTCCGGCTCTAGTTTGGTGAGGGGGCGAAGTTGAGATTCGGGAATTTCTTCATTTTCGCCAATTGGCGAAATATTCTTTTCTGTTGTGGGTGTTACCTGGGTAACGCTTTTTAGGTTTTCTATGACGCCAACAGAACCGATCAACTGCCTTGCCCTGCTTGCGTTGAACTGCCACCTTTCCCGGCAGTAGTGCTCAAACGGGCTTGCCATCGCCTCACCACGCTCTTTCATCGCCCTGGTCGGTGTGATTGTATGGCCCTTTTCAATCTCGGGCATCTGGTGCGGATTTCTTGGCATTATCAGCCCTGTTTGATTAATATTCATATACATTTGAACTTTTCCAGTATTACTTTCATGAATCCTCTGGTTTCTGATTATTTATGAACATTGATAATCAAACACAGGAATTAATTCTGTGAATGGGGACCAGCGCGGTTTCGGGAAACTCGTTTTTCGGCAAGAATGAGAGTACCCCCTTACCAGTGCCCTCAAACGGGCTCACCATTCGCCCACCACTGCATTCTATCGTCCCGGTCCATGTCCGAGTATGGCCTGATTCGTTCTCGGGGATTCTGTGCGTTCTTTTTCCTCGGCATAGGAATGAAGCCGCGTTTGATATCTCTTTTTCTGTCTCGCTTGTGCCGTGCCGATCTCGCCATCTCTTCATCCTTTCAATTAAAATACCCGGCCGGGGCAGTTGGGACGCCCTCGCTGAGAAACAACAAGGGTACTGCCCCATAATGGCCGGGGTGCGGGTTCGAGGCTTCCAACCCCTTCCGCTGCCGGTGTTTTTCTGGAGACAG
Organism: Deltaproteobacteria bacterium; assembly: GCA_018433085.1. Classification (GTDB taxonomy): domain Bacteria; phylum Desulfobacterota; class Desulfomonilia; order UBA1062; family UBA1062; genus Phosphitivorax. The sequence continues at coordinate 989 of JAHDRW010000029.1, forward strand.
GCACTACCGGCTTATCCTGCGCGCATTCTGCGGCTGAAAGAGTACCGCCAGGCATGCGCTGCCTGTAGAGCGTCTTATGCCGTAGGAGCTTCCAGGGGATGCCCC
>JAHDRW010000044.1 GCA_018433085.1 Deltaproteobacteria bacterium
CCTCTTCGACCGTATCGGGGAGGATACCGGGGTGAAGGAGGATCTGAAGGCATGCTTCCCCGAGAGCTACCGGCAGATCCTCTCCATTGCCTACTACCTGATCCTGGAGAACAGGAACCCGTTGAGCCGTTTCCCCCGCTGGGCGCTAATCCATCATCACCCCCATGGCGAGGTCATCTCATCCCAGAGAAGCAGCGAGCTCTTCGCATCCATCACCGAAGAAGCCAGGCAGCGGTTTTTCCGGCTTCAGGCAAAACGTCGGGTAGAGAAGGAATACCTGGCCTATGACAGCACGTCCATATCCAGCTATTCGCAGTGCTTAAGGCAGGTGCGCTACGGCAAGAACAAGGATCACGAGCATCTGGCCCAGCTCAATCTGTGCCTGCTCTTCGGGCAGCAGTCCCGTCTGCCTTTTTATTACCGCAAGCTCGCAGGCAACATTCCCGATGTGAAGACCTTGAGGAAGCTGCTTCACGATATGAACACGCTTGGGCATGAGAAGGTCAAGGTGGTCTTAGACCGGGGCTTCTTCAGCGCAGCCAACATCAATGCCATGTACAAGCATCACCTGAAGTTCCTCATTGCCGCAAAGCTGCCTTTAAAGCTCATCGAGAAGCATCTCGACCCCGTTCGGGAGAAGATGCGCAACTTTACCCATTACAGTCAGGCCTACCAGCTTTATGCCTACTGTCTGCCGATTACCTGGGAGTATGTCCAGGACCGCCCCTATAAAGGGGACACCATCGAAGAGGATCGCCGGATGTATCTCCATCTGTACTATTCCCCGGAGCGGGCCTTAGAGGATGAGAAGGCCTTCACCAACCGGCTTGTCTCTTTGCAAGAGGAGTTGGAGAGCGGAGAGCGCCACCCGGATCATGAGAGGCTCTATGCCAGGTATTTCGAGGTCAGGAGCACGCCGGTTAGGGGCACGAAGGCCATTGCCAAGGAAGAGGCCCTGGCGGAGGCGAAACGCAATTACGGGTATTTTGCCCTCCTGAGCAATGAGATCAAGGATCCGGTGGAGGCCCTTGAGATCTACCGGAACAAGGACCTGGTGGAGAAGGCCTTCGACAATCTCAAAGAGCGGTTGAACTTCAGGCGTGTGGCTGTCTCATCGGAGCAGAGTCTGGACGGCAAGCTCTTCGTGCAGTTCATCGCGCTGATCTTCCTTTCATACCTCACGAAGAAAATGCAGGAAAACAAATTGTTCAAGGACTACACCCTGCAGGAGGTCCTCGATGAGCTCGATGTCATTGAATGTTTTGAGGTGCCAGGTCAGCAACGGCAGGTCGGCGAAATTACGAAACGCCAGATGGATCTCTATGCCAAACTGGGCGTCACCACCCCTGCCTCGTTACAATAACTCGGGAACTCAGGTTA
>JAHDRW010000001.1 GCA_018433085.1 Deltaproteobacteria bacterium
CCTCCTTTATCGTGGCGAGATCCGCCTTGGTCTCCACCTTCACCTCTCCGGTCCTCAAAGGCACATACTTGATCTCTGACTTGCTGCCCGTGAGCTCGATGATGAGCTCCGCCACCTTCTTCACCTGGGTCGCCACGCCCGTGCCGGCATCCATGATCTTGCCCACGGCCTTGTCGCAGGGGGCCTTCATGCAGGCATCCACGATATCGTCGATGAAGACGAAGTCAGAGGCCTGTTCGCCGTCACCCATCACGGGAAGAGGTTCGCCCAGGAGGGCGGCCTCGATGAACGTGGCCATCATCTTCCTGCCTTCGCCCGGCTTGTACGAGTTCGCCTCGAGCACGGCCCGCTCTCTGGGCCCGTAGCAGTTCTGGATGTTCAGGCCGATGGTAGGGAGCCCGTAGATCTGGTTGTACATCCGGGTGAACTGGGTCCCGGCTGTCTTGGTGATGATGTAAGGAGTCATCCAGACCGAAAGTGCCGGCCTGGGGGGATAGACATAGTACTTCACCCCCGCGTCCAGTGCAGCCTGACAGGCATTGATCGTACCGATGACATTCACCTCCGTGGTGATGACCTCCTGCTTGAAGCGGGAGCTCGTCCCCATGAGGGCTGCGAAGTGATAGAACACCTCGGCGCCCTTGGCGACCTCGGCCATCGCCTTGGGGTCGCGGATGTCACCTTCGACGAACCTGACGTTCTCCTTTTCTTTGATGAGCTTCTGGGTTTCCTCGTACATGGCGTGCTGCTGCTGGTTGTCGAAGATGACAACCTCGTTGCCGTTTTCCGCATACCTCTCGGCCACGTTCGACATAATGAGACCGGTCCCGCCGGTAAGCACCACTTTTCCCTGTATCATAGCATATACCCCTTTCTCGATTCGTATTTTTGAAGCTGGAAGACTTCCACTCGTGAAAAGCGTAGCCCTGATCAAGGGCAATGACAAATTAATAATTTTTAATGAGAGATAATTGTTTTTTATAGACCGGGGTCAATAAGGGAAACCCGGCGGGCTTACGCTGCCGGCCGTCCGAGTCTGCGCATCAGTACCGCCCTCACCTCTTCGATACCCACCCTCCCCACGATTATCCCGAATCTCTCACCCGGCCTTGCATTGTCCCGGTAGAAATCCACAAGGACCCGCGTCGCCGCCAGGGCTTCGTCCGGGGACAGGATCACCCCCGCATCCTGCCCGATGGTGTAGCGCTTGCCGAACTTTCCGCCAAGAAAGAGGGCCACTCCGTGTTTTTTCATGGAAACGGCATGGGCTGGGCAATGCTTGATGCATTTACCGCAGAGGATGCACCGGGACTCGTCGAGAAAAACCCTGCCCCCTGATTTTTTCAGCGCGCCCGTGGGACAGAGGCCGATACATTCCCCGCATCCGTCACACAGGTCCTCATCGATCTGCGGCAGGCACTGCCCCATGAAGCCGAGATCGTGCAGCTGCACCTTTGCACAATTGTTGGGACACCCGGCCACCCCCATCTTGAACTTTGCCGGAAGCTCCTCCCCGAAGAAACCCTGATCCAGCATGGCACACAGGCCCTGGGTGTCGATCAGACCGTGGGCGCACACAGTGCCCTTGCACGCGACGATCGCCCTGACGGTACGTCCCGTGCCGCCCGGCTTCAGACCGATCTTCTCCAGCTCGACCCTGACCTTTTCGAGGTCTTCGAGCTTCACCCAGGGGATCTCGATACCCAGACGGGCCGTGAGCCCCGCGTAACCCCGCGCATACGCGTTCGAGATCTCGGACAGCCCGCGCATCTGCTCTGCAGTGATGTTCCCCGCAAGGATCTTGATACGGACGGTAAAGTAATCTTCCTCTCTCTGCTGGATGAATCCCTGTTTTTTCAACTGTGCCGGATCAACCTGGGTCATGGTGCGTTCTCCTTTGTAAACACAACATTTCTTGCGCGGACCCTCCCGGAGACCTCGTAATGTGTCCTGCAGCACAAGTCCTGAAGCCTTTTTCCAGACCGGTACCATTCTTTGCGTAAAGGAGATCCCTCCGGGAAGCAAAACAAATATTTTTATTCCAGGATAAGATTTTTTTATAGCTACTGAATTTCTCCACAGACCGGGCACCATCATAAAGCATGCATGGTGTCTTGCTGCGCGAAACCACAGATTCTTTTTGCAGGTCTTCTATTTTGTTTAATATTTTATCCAGGCAGGACAGACATGCAGATATCGTCATCTATTCCCTTGTTTCATTGACAATATTTTTTCCAATGGGGTACATGTGAGTAACTTGCATACATTATCATACCATGAGGAGGAACCATGAGTCTGATTTATGAGAAGCAGGGCCACATCGCCAGACTGGGCCTCAACCGTCCGAAACAGCTCAACGCCCTTGATCCGGAAATACTGCTGGAGCTGCACAAGGCGTGGAAGGACGTGAACGAAGACAGCTCTGTCAGGGTCGCCGTGCTCTACTCTGCACTGCCCGGCATCTTCTGCTCCGGAATGGACTTGAAGACGGCCATCCCCATACTCACCAGGGCGCGCGAGCCGGAAAACGAGGCCGAGCAGTGGATCGCAGGGGGCTGGGATGTCGCCGGCGGCGTGGCCGAGGCCATGCTCAAGGTAAACATCGTGAACAAGCCGGTCATCGCGGCTATCCACGGCTATTGCCTCACCGGCGGGTTCGAGATGGTCATGGGCGCGGACCTGCGGGTCGCATCCACTGATGCGGTGTTTCAGATGCGCGAGGCGAGCCTGGGCATCATGCCCACCGGCGGAGGTAATGTCTTTCTCTCCCGGCACGTGTCTCCGTGCAGGGCCCTCGAAATCCTGCTCACTGCAGGCAACTACGATGCGCAGACCCTCTACGAGTGGGGGTTCCTGAACCGGGTCGTACCCAGGGAGAACCTCATGAAGGCCACCCTGGACCTCGCGCAGAAGATCGCTGACAACGGCCCGCTTGCCACCCAGGGAATCATCAGGCTCTCACGCGAGATGCGGATGATGCAGATGAAAGACGCCTTCACCCGTGAGGTGGAGATCGGCATGCCCGTCTTCGGCAGCGAGGACGCCCGGGAAGGAGTGAAGGCCCAGAAGGAAAAGCGCAAGCCCGACTTCCCCTGCAAGTACTAGCCGTTCCGCGCGCCGGCGGGAAACAGGCCCATTGCTGCGACCAGAAGGGGTTGTGAAAGGATCTTTGCTCCTCCTCTCGCTCCTGTGGCCCCCGGTTTTCCGGCAAGCGTTCTCTTACGGAAAGAATGAAGAGGGAAGTCCACAAGCCAGACACAGGAGGGATTATTTCCAATGAAAGCCATCTTCGAGCCGAGGTCCGTCGCCTTTATCGGGGCGTCCAGCGATCTCTTCAAGTGGGGGTTCAACATCCTCCACCACATCATCGAGCGCGGATATGCCGGAAAGATTCATCCCGTGAATCCGAACGGCGGGACCTGGTTCGGCAGAAAAGTATTTTCCGATGTCAATGAGATCCCGGCCCCTGTGGACCTGGCAATCATCGTGGTAAAGGACAGCCTGGTGCTGGAGACCGTCCGCAAGTGCACGGCCAAGGGGATCAGGGCCGGCATCGTGATCACGGCCGGATTCTCCGAGACCGGTGCAGCAGGCGCCGCCCTTGAACGGGAGATCGTCGAGACAGCGATCAGGGGCGGGATGCGGATCGTCGGTCCCAACACCATGGGCGTGTTCAGCGCCTACCCCTGCATCCTGCACGCCCTCATGGGGTCCATGCCGCTCACCGCGGGCAATGTGGGCCTCATCGTGCAGAGCGGCAACCTCGGCTCGTCCATATCGTACCGGTTCCTGCGGAGGAAGATCGGCATCAGCAGGCTCGTCAGCTCCGGGAACGAGGCCGATCTCACCCTGGAAGACTTTCTGGAGTATCTCGAACACGATCCCCACACCCACGTCATCTGTTTGTATGTGGAGGGGCTGAGGCAGGGCGAGCGTTTCTTCAGGCTGGCCAGGCGGATTGCGAAGACAAAGCCCATCGTGCTCATCAAGGGGGGCCGCACGGAAAAAGGCGCTCAAGCCGCCCTCTCCCACACCGGCGCCATGGCGAGCAACGACGGGGTGTTTTCCGCCCTGTGCCGCCAGGCCGGCATCATCCAGGTGGATACCATGGACGAGATGATCGACGTGGCCGGCATGCTCCTGAGCCAGCCCCTGCCCGCAGGCAGCCGGGTGGGCATTCTCACCATGGGAGGGGGCTGGGGGGTGATCGCGACCGACCTCTGCATTCGAGAGGGTCTCCTTGTGGAGCCCTTGGGCGAGGCGGTGATCCGGAAGCTCGACCGGGTGCTCCCGCCCTACTGGAGCCGGGGCAATCCCATCGACCTCGTAGCGCCGGGCAACACCCGTACCGTGACCGATACCGTCCGGATCCTCCTGGAGCATGCCGCCCTGGATGCCGTCCTGGTCATGGGGCTCGGATACATGTTTCTCCGGGCGAGAAGATGGCTGATGTCGGAGGTCGTGCCCAAAGAGGCGGCTCAGGGCCCGGCCGAACACCTCATGAAGGCGGAGCTGGAGGTCTTCGGCCTCATCGCCGATCTCATCGGTGAGTTCGGGCGGCCCATCGTGCCGGTCGTGGATATCATGGCCTTTGATATACCCGATCAGCGCGGCCCGCTCGCCTGTCTGGAGAGCAGGGGCATAACCGCCTACCCGTCTCCCGAACCGGCCGTGCGCGCGCTTGCCAGGGTCACGGCATATGCGAAGTCCTTCCGGGAGGATGCCCCTGAAAAACGCGACAGGATCCAGGCAGGGGCAGAGCTTTTGCGTCCATGAGCGAGCTGGGCAGCCTGCTGAGATTTTTTCTGGATACAAAGGTTCGCCGCCGCCGCATTCACCTGATGGCGAGCTTCAAGCTTACCAACCGGTGCAATCTCGCATGCCGGGGATGCCCGAACGGTATGGAAAACCGGACAGTGCTACGGCCGTGGTTGGCGATCTTCATTTCCTCTCAGTCACCGGAGGCTACCAGGAGGCTACCAGATTGTCATGATACACGGATCGGCTTTTTGCGCCCCCAGACTCGATGCCTCCGGATCGCGTCCAACAAGTTGTTGATTTAATACTCTCTTTGGAATAACTTGAAAGGATATGGGAGAACGCATGCCTTCACTGCCGGAAAAGATCGTCGACTTTCATGCACATCTGTTTCCCGATGAGCTGTTCGAGGCCATCTGGAGATTTTTCCAGAGAGAGTACGGGCTGCCCGTGGTTCACCAGCTCTATGCGCGGGACTGCATCGACTATCTGAGAGCCCGGGGAGTGGAGACCATCGTGTACTCGAACTATGCCCATAGAGAAGGCGTGGCCGGCACGCTCAACGACTGGAACCTGCGCCTGCTGGACGAAACCGGGGGTATCTACTGCTTTGCAGCGTTTCATCCCGGGGATGACGACGCCGTCCGGATGATCAGGCGGGTGTTCTCTCATCCCAGAGTGCTCGGGTGCAAGCTCCATTTCCTGGTCCAGAGGTTCTACCCGCACGACGAACGGCTCTTTCCGCTCTACGAAGAGGTGCTGGAGCAGGGCAAGAGGATTCTGCTCCACGTGGGCACCGGTCCCATCGGCAACGAGTATGTGGGCATCGCCCACCTGAAGAAGGTTCTCGACCGCTATCCCGGCCTCAAGTTGAACATCGCCCACATGGGTGCCTTCGAGTTCCGGGATTTCTTCGATCTCCTTCAGCAGTACCCGGGAATCTATCTCGACACATCCTACTGCTTTCTCCCGGACAACTTCCGTATGTTCCGGCTGGGGAACAGCGTTCTGGAGTCGTTGAAGGGCCGCCTCCTCTATGGCTCGGATTTTCCGAATCTCTTCCACCACCGCAGGGAAGAGCTCGACGCCCTCCTGGGGATGGGGCTCTCCCAGGACTTTTACAGCCGCGTTTTCAGGGAAAACGCACACGATCTCCTTTGCACCCATACCGGAACCTAGCCGCGGTTCCGCCCTGCCCGCCATTACCTTAAAACCACGGCGCATTCCAGAGGGCCGGGCCGGTGCATCGGGCTCCTGCATCCATTCCGGTGCCTGCAGCTCCCCAAGGCGCAGAAAACCGCCCTGGTGCCGCCCGCACTCATAACCCGGAAGGCGGCGGCACGGCCGGTTTTCCTGCAGTCCAAGCGTTTTGTTCATGGATCTGCTTCTGAGAAATCATTCTGCATCCTTTTGCATTGAGGATCATCAAAACAATTAGAAAAGCCAAGTAACGAAAAAGCAAACATTTAACCTCCTCTTATGGATGGCGCGTCCTATGCCCTAACCGCCATCCTATTTTTTTGCCTTTTTTCCCGGGATCGTCGTTTTCGGTCATCTACCGCCGAATCCGTTTTCATCTGCAGACCGGACGCCTCTGCCGCCCTGCCCGACACGGCACGTCTTCCATAAAGGCCTGGGCCGCATCGGAATCCTCTGATTGAAATCACCAGTTATCCGCTTACAATATAGTTCTAGTTGCAATTGCTTGCACACCTTGAGGTCAGGAATTCTGAATAAGGAGTGTTTCGTTAAGATGAGGTGTTCCCCGCCTGCGCCCTCTTCAGTGAGGGACCTCCACAGAGAAATCGACAGGCTTCGCAGAAGGCTCGCAGAGGCAGAGAAAATGGCAAGCACAGCCGGGAGCCCGGAGCCCCCGCATCTGATCCTCGAGGAGATCGTTCATCTTCTGTGCCTTCTTAAGACCGACGGCGTCATCACCTATGCCAACACCGCGTTCTGCTCATGCATGGGAAAAACCAAGCCCGAAATCCTGGGAAAATCCCTGTTCGGCCTGCTGCCCCGCAGCGACCGGAAGCGCTTCATAATGTACATGGAAACCCTGACACCGAAGAGGTCTGTCAGAGAGTTCGAGTACCGCACCCGTCCCGCGGACGGTGAGACGCGCTGGTATCAGTGGACACTCAAAGCGCTCTTTGACGAGAGCGGGAAGCCGGCAAACTATATCCTCGCCGGGAGCGACATCACGCTGCTCAAAGGCATCGAGGAAGACCTGATCGATGCCCTGGAAAAATATGCAACCATGTTCGAGTCCACCAACGACGCCATCATCCTCCTCGACCGCACCCGGTTCATCGACTGCAACACCGCAGCGCTCAGGATATTCCGCAGCAGCGACAAAGAAGGGTTTCTCCAGAGCAGGTTCGAAAACCTGTCGATCCCCGGCACGCAGAGCGGCGCACGGGTGAAGGCGGAAATCGACCGGCACCTGAACCGGGCGATCGAAGCGGGCATGGAGCGTTTTCAGTGGGGATTCAGGCGCGCCGACGGGTCGGTTTTCCCGGCCGACATCATTCTGAGCCCCTTTCCCCTGGGGAGCAGGAAGATCATCGCGGCGATCATCCGGGACATATCCGAGCTGAAGGACACGGAAGAGGCATTGAGAAGGGCCCACGACGATCTGGAGGAAAAGGTGAGAACCCGCACCAGAGAGCTCGTGGAGGCCAACGAGGCCCTGACCTGCGAGATCCGGGAGCGCAGAAAGATCGAGAACGAGCTGAAGACGAGCGAGGAGCGTCACCGGAGGATCAGCGAAGAGCTCGATGTGGTGCTCAACGGCATCACCGACATCATCATGCTCAACGACAGGGGCCGGAACATCATCTGGGCCAACAGGGCCTCCTCCGAGGTCTCCGGACTGCCCCCCGAAGAGATCCGGGGCAGAAAGTGTCACGAGGCCCTGTGGAAAAGAACCGACCCCTGCGACAAATGCCCGCTGACCCAGGCAATGAAGACGGGCAGGCACCGGGAAGGCACCATGAAGACCCCGGACGGGTCCCTCTGGGAGATCACGGGCTATCCGGTCAGAGACAAGCGCGGATCGATCAGGGGGTCCATCGGGATCGTCCGGAACATCACGGACAGAAAAATGATCGAAGAAGAGAACCAGAAGCGCTACAAGCTCGATTCACTGGGTACGCTGGCAGGTGGTATCGCACACGATTTCAACAACATCCTGACCGTTATCATGGGGAATATCTCGTTCGCCAAGATGCTGATCAGCAGCGAGGACAGGCTGTGGGGAAGGCTCGACGATATCGAGAAGGCATCGATGCGGGCGCGCGAGCTCACCTCACAGCTCATGACCTTTTCCCGGGGCGGAAGTCCCCGGAAAAAACCGGTCGCAGCCGATCAGCTCTTGCGTGACACGATTCACTTCTCACTCCAGGATTCGGATATCACGGCCAGGTTCCACACAGACGGCGCCCTCTGGCGGGTGAATGCGGACGAAGCCCAGCTTGGGCAGGTGATCGGGCACATCGTCCAGAACGCACAGGAAGCCATGCCCCAGGGAGGCACCGTAAACGTGACCACGGAGAACTGGATCGCAGAAGAGGGAAGCACCCTGCCGCTCTCCGGAGGAAAGTATGTGAGGATATCCATCTCCGACACCGGCTGCGGCATTGAGGAGAACATCCTCGGCAGCATCTTCGATCCTTTCTTCACCACCAAAAAGAAACGCAACGGGCTCGGGCTTGCCACCTCATACTCCATCGTGAGGAAACACGGGGGGCATCTCACCGCTGCTTCCACCCCGGGACAGGGGACCACCGTCACCCTGTTCCTGCCCGCGGCTGCCGACACGGGCCGAGCAGACGCCACCGAGACACAGGAGACCTATACCGGGAGAGGGCGCATCCTGTTCATGGACGACGAGGCCTTTATCCGGGACCTCGCCATGAGCATCCTCTCTCACCTCGGCTATGAGCTCACATTCGCGCGTGAGGGAAACGAGGCCATCGAAGCGTATAGAAATGCCCTTCGGGAGGGCGCGGGCTTCGACGCGGTCATCCTCGATCTGACCGTGGTGGAGGGCATGGGAGGCAAGGAATGCATCCGGGAGCTGAAAAAGATCGATCCTCACGTGCGGGCCATCGTGTCGAGCGGCTACTCGAACGACCCGATCATGGCCGACCCGATGAAGTACGGCTTTTCGGCGCTCATCGCAAAACCGTACAACATACAGGCGCTCAGCATGGTGCTGAAAAAAACCATCGAGGAGAAGGGGAATCGCTGTGAAACCTCCTGACAGCGGACAGTTTATCGGATCGCTCATCGGCCAGTGCCTGGGCGATGCCATGGGCTTCCCGGTGGAGGGGCAGAGCTATCAGGTCTGCCGCGACTATGTCCGGGAGCTGATCGTTGAGGGACCGGGGCTCAAGGCGAGGCC
>JAHDRW010000038.1 GCA_018433085.1 Deltaproteobacteria bacterium
CACCGGTCCCAGCCTGTCGGCTACGACCTGAGGCAACCTTGACCATGCCATTTCCGCGATTTTCCTTGTGCCGCTGTTTGATTTGGAGAATTGTTCCTGCTTCTTCTCTCCCTGCGCATACCAGAACAAAGGTTCGGGCCTTGCGCCCCACTGCTCCTTGAACCGGTATGTGCCCTCATCAGGGGTTGATCTGCCGAAGTCGAATGTTTTAAACCCGCTGCTGCAGGCATATTCCAAAAAACCCCAGTACAGGAGCATGTTCGGGCTTAAGGAATTATATTCTCTCAAGGTCGATGCCCAGGGAATGGAGACTGTTTGTCTGCAGTCGAGAACAATGCCTGATGCCATGGGCAGGTCTTCCCGGTACACTATTCCCACATGAGCCCTTTCTCCAAAGGAATCGAGCACTGCCTCAAACCATTTCTTCGCATGCACGGGCGACCCCAGGTCCTTCATGTTTCTTGAGAAAACCAGATAGAAAGACTCGATGAGCTCTGATGACCCCAGTTGAAAAGTAAGGCCCTCTTTCCGGGGCCTTCTGATCTGGCTGCGCAGCTTTGATTTGAACGAGCTCCAGAGCGCTTCGGATGACTCAGGGAGGTCGAGGCTCATTCTCGACTTGTGATTGCTCACAGAAAACAGTGGCGACTCCTGGATAAGAGGCACGGCGTTTGTGCAGCGGATATCCAATTCCGCCTTGTGCCGCGATGCCAGGTCAATGGCGTGTCTGATGAGCTCGTCGATGACATCCGGACTGCTGCCGAGGATGCCTCCATAATCGCAAAAAGGAAGCGAAACAAGCACGGCCTTGAGAAACGGCGCCTTCATGAGGATGAGGGGTAAAACGCCTTGAATGCATCCCTGCCCGTCCTCGGCGATCAGGTACAGGCCTGTGTGGTAATATGCCTTTTCAACGGCCTGTTTCCAGGCGAAGAGGTGATACGGCCCGCACATGGGGTGAGACAGAGCATAGTTATCCCACCTCTGACGATCACTGTCCTCAGCCCGCCGAATTCGGATCAAGACGCTAGAGCCCCATCCTCTGAACAGCCTTGTTGATGAACGGCACAAACTTTCCAGCGACCTTTGCGTTGCCCTCGCTCGTCGGGTGGCTGTCGCTCGGCCCGTTTGGATACATTGACCAGTTCGATTTGCCGTAGTCTGTCAGGACATCGTAGTAGTCGAAGACAACGACGTTATTCAGCTTATAATCCTTGAGCCATCCCTGCTCCACGTCCTTGAGCCAGTTGTTGAACTTGCGCGCTCGCAGGCCCACCTTGTCGACAGAGCTCTCGGGCCTGAGCACGCTCTTGATCATGCTCTTGATGCCTGTTTGCGGCTGCACGAGAGCAGGCGCGGTGAGCACGACGAAAAGGGTGTCGGGCTGCTCGCCGAAGTAGCCCAGCAGGGACTGGTACGCCGCCCTATAGTTTGCCGTGGTCTGCTCGCATGAGTCCGGGTTGCCCGGCTCCACACCATCGGAGTCGATCCTGTTGTTGGGGTAGCACGACTTGAACATGACGATGCGGTTCTTCGTGCCGTCGGTGAAAAACTCGTCCTGATTGCGGCACACCAGTATCTTGTCCATATGGTCCCTGAACTTTGCATTCCAGTGGCAGATATCGGTCTTGTCGCCGATGAGCGAGCCATAGGATGCCTCGTGCACGATGTAGTTGTTTTCCTGGAGCAGCTTGCGCAGGCCTCCGCCATTGGGGTGGCTTGCATAGATGCAGCTCTGGCCGTCTTCTTTGCCCTGCTCGGCAAAGAGCTGCCCTCCGCAGGAATGGTGGATGAACAGCAGATGGATGGGCTCCCGGGGTTTTTCCGTGGAATAGCTCGACAGGTCAAGGGTCTTTACGTTCATAACACTCTCCGGTCTTTCATTTGATTCGCACGCTGCCAGGGACAGGCATATGAAGGTTAAAACGATTGATCTTTTCAGCATGCTGTTCTCCTCATGGGCATGAAAAAGTCAAAAGCTCCGCCACTGCGGGTGTCTCCAACGCTCCCCGACAGGATAACAAAAAAAAACCATAGTGAGGGCTGCCACTTCTCAAAATATATAGGGGTGTTCGGCATCGATCAAGCGAAACTTGATGCAGAATTCTGGGTCCTCTTTATCGGAAAATATCAGCATTATCAAGGAGATTCTAAGGCTGAGCAGCCTTGTAGTTGATTTCTTTGGGGTTGTGACGTAATCCATGCTCATGAGGTTGCGGGGTGTGATTTTCGGGACAGGCATTCTGGTTGTTCTCCTGGCCGTGCTCTCCGTGCTGCTCTTTGTCGACTTCGGCGGAGAGAGCTCGCGGATTGCGGACGAGGTGTTCAACTTCGGCCACCTGCCCCTGTTCGGGGTGACGGCGCTCGTGATCCTCTGGGTGCTTGGCGGGCGCACCTGGCCGGTGCGGGATTGGCGGAAATACGTTGTCTCGTTTGCGGCCGCCCTAGGGCTGGGGGTTGTTACAGAGGTCGTTCAGTCGTTTACCCCAGAGCGGTACTTCGAGCTGCAGGATATCATGTACGATGCCCTGGGGGCGTTTACCTTCCTGGTGCTCGTCTATCCCTTTCCCCGGGTTCCCCGGAGGGTCGGTGTGTGGTGGTTGAAGGCGGCATGCTCAGGGGTGATCGTGGCGGCCGCAATGCCTGTTGCCCTGACCGCGCTGGATGTCCGGCACATGGGCGGGGAGTTTCCGCTGCTCGCATCTTTCGAGACACGGATCGAGATGGACAGGTGGGAAACCACGGAATGCCTGGTGCACAGGACAAAGGAGCATGCCTCGCACGGAGTGTATGCCCTGAAGACGCAGCTCGCGCCGGGCGAGTTTCCGGGGATATCGATGCGATGGCTGGAGGGCGACTGGCGGGGGTATGACGGGCTGTGCTTCGATGTGTTCCTGGAAGGAGACAGACCTCTGGCAGTGACGGTGAGGATACACGACGAGATCCACGGCAGATCCGAGGTGCAGAGCTACTCAGACCGGTTCAACAAGCGATTCGTCCTGCATCCCGGCGCCCAGCGGATCAGGATCGACCTGGACGAGGTGAGGACCGCTCCGCAGGGGCGGGAGATGGACATGAGCCGGGTGGCGAACATCTGCGTGTTCGCTTACCGTCTCGAGGAAGAGCGGGTGGTGTATCTCGACCGCTTCAGACTCGTAAGGGGGTCAGGTCTCAACATATGACATTTCAAATGTCATATGTTGAGACCTGACCCCCTCTATGACCCCCTCTAGCTACTAGTTACTGCTGCTTGACCGCGACCCCTGTTGGCTTGGCGGGCGGGATGGTGTCGGGGTCGTCCGGGTCGTCTCCCGGGTCTCCCGGATCGACGGGGTCGACGGGGTCGCCCGGATCGCCGCTGTAGATATCAGACGGGATGGTCCTGCCGAGATATTCCCAGATATATTTCGTCAGGGTCTGGCCGTCGGCGCAGAAGCCCCTTGCCGTGTTGTTGCTCGACGGGCTCGCGCCTGCGGGCGGGTTGTTGGACGCCCTGAACCATTCGCGGATCTTGTCTTCATTCGGCCACGGCCAGAGGGGCTCGGAGGTCTGCGTGTTCCAGCCCGACTCGTCCCAGAGGGTGCCGGATCTGCCCATCCGGTACATGATGTGGGCCCCTACCTTGCCGCCGCCCTCCCCTGCGTTGATGCGGTTCGAGGTGCTCTCGACCCTGGGGAGATGGAGGAGATCGTTTTTGTATGCCACCACGTTCGATCCGAACGCGCCGCTGTCGAACGAGTTGTAGCTCGCGGTGCTGAACGCCGAGCCATAGAGGGTGCCCTTTGCGCTACGGATCACCAGGTTGTTCTTGAAGCTCGACGGCGAGGCGTAGTTCACCAGGCTGTAGCTGGTGGTGTTGCCGCCGAAGGTGCAGTTTCTGACATCGACGACGTCCCCCGCGAACACGGTCCCGATGCCCCTGAAGCCCCAGAACACGGAGTTGACGACATCGATGTTCTCTCCGCCGTAGTCGTTGCGGATCCACGAACCGCTGGTCGAGCCGGTCTGGTCGTTGTCGAGGGTGATGCAGCCGTTCAAGGTGATGTCGTGGTTGCCCTTGAAGATGTACCAGGGGCCGTAGGGCTTCCAGTCGGCGTCGGGCACCGAGGCGTTCTGGTTGATGGCGATGCAGTTCTGAAACATGATGTTGTACGGGCCGCTGGCCGCGCTGCTGTTGTGACCGTATACCGCGAAAATGGAGTTGGGCTCTGACGATTGCACCCAGTCGCCCCTGGCGACGCAGCGCCGGAAAATGATGTTGTGGGGGTCCGAGCTGACGCCCCTGACGATAAAGCCATAGCGATAACCGCCGGTGAGCGCGCAGTCTTCGATGAGCACGTGGGAGGCGCTCCCTGTTACCGACACCACGCAGTTTTCATTATTGGCCGATCCCTGGGTTTTGAACATGCACCGGGTGATCTTGACGTGGCTGCCCAGGATGCCTACAAAGGTGTTGTTGGAGCCGTCCCGGTTGATGCCCTTGAAGCCGTCGACCTGGATATAGCTGCTGCCCGATGAAATGTAGATCATCATGCCGTAATAGTCCCAGGCCGAAGACTGCCCGGAGTCGATCGTCACCTGAAAGGGATTGCGCGCCCGGATCACGGTGTAGCGCGACGAGGTTCCGCTCGGAACGTTGAAAGAATTGTAACGACCGATTACATTGTTGACCCCGGTATAGGTGCCGTCGTCAACCACCACTTCGTCGCCCCCGCTCATGCGCTGGATCGCGGCGGAAATGGTGCCATAGCAGTTGGAATTCGACCAGTTTCCTTCCGTGCTTGCGCCCGATGTCCGGGTGCCTCCCGTGCTCACATACAGGACCGCGGCGTGCAGGGGCACGCTCATGAACACGAGGGTGAACACAATGGTGAGACCGATGCTTCTCAAGGTGATAGACTTCTTCTGATACATGGAGCACTCCTCTTGTTATTACAAGAATATTTGCCCAACCCTTTGATCCTGTTCATCTTCCTTGCCCTGCCCTAGAGGGGCACCTTCGAAAAAGAACCGGACCGCTCGACAATCCCTGTTGTACCGAATTGATTAACTGTGTTGTCACGCCAAAGGGCCGGTGGTTAAAAACCCCAGCGCCCTCCGGCTTGAGGAAAACCAGCTGTTGTTTTCCTGACAGCAAGGAGTGAGCAAGTTTGGTGCCAAGGTCTGAGGATGACGGCGGCGGTGAAAGGGCGCGTCCCGGCTCATATCTCACGGTCGGGCGCCGTTGTGGTTCCTTCGCGAGAGCCTGTCCCAGCCAAACTCCGCAAGCCTCATGCACGACCCGAGAAACACCCGCATGTCGCGCCGGTCGGCATACCTGAATGCCTTCTTTCTGCCCAGCAGGTCCAGGAGTTCGCCCAGACAGTTTCTGCCCTTGAGCAGGTGCATCAGCACGCTGCCCGCATCGGCCCATTCATCGACATAATAGACCGGCTCATCCGCGGGCGTGTGCGGCTGTCCCAGGGAAAGGCCGGTGAGCGCGTTATAGGCGATGAGCGGCATGTTGATCCCGTTTGCCGTGGCCACGTACGACTGCTGGTTCGGCCTGCCCACCGTGGGCTCCATGATATAATACTTGCCGGTTTCTTCGTGCCTTTTATACTCGACCGATCCGAAACCCTGGTAGCCCAGTGCCGAGAACAGGGCAATGGTGACCACCCTGATCAGCTCGTTGTCCACCGGTCTGGTGGATGCCGTGCTCCCGGTGCCGACCGGCCACTGCCGGATCTTGGCCCCGGTAAAGCTCGCCAGGCACCGGGAGTCTTGATCGAAATAGGCGAGGCAGTATTCCACGTTCGAATCGGGGCCGGGCACCCACTCCTGGACGAGCAGCCTCGCTTCCACCTCAGAGATCTTCCGGTACAGCGAGACCAGCTCTTCGCGGCTCCCGGCCAGATATGCCTTGGCCAGCCTGGCTGCGAGCCAGGCCCTGGTCTTGTGAAAGGGCTTGACGATCACGGGAAACGTCATGCTGCGGATATGCTCTTCAAGATCGTCCACGCTCCCGATCTTCCAGCTCCGGGGCATAGGGAGACCGCGTTTGGATGCATAATCCAGGAAGGCATCCTTCCTGAGCAGCAAATCGACGGTCTCGGTCGCGGGATAGTGGATCAGGAACAGATCCTCCATGATATCGCGGTGCCTGATGAAAAACTCCACGTAGACATCCGAGGTGATAAACAGGACGGGCTTTTCCCCGCATTCGCCGGCCAGGGACACGAGGCGCGCCAGCAGGTCGTCTTCGTCCGCAAAGGTGACGATCCGTCTGCACAGGCCCGACCTTGCCTCGGGCGGTGTCAGGTCTTTCTGAAACGCCACGATGGGTATGCCCGCGGATGCGAGCGAGCGCACCACCCCGTAGCCGGTGTAGGCGATGTGCAGCACCACGGCCGGAGGCACGGGGCTGTCCGCTGCCTCGTATTGCAGCATTTTCATATGATCCTCCTGGAATTACCCGGCATGGTCTTGTCGAGCATACTTTTGACGGCCTTTCTGCCGCCCGATGCCACGAACCTGAAGTACAGGCCCGAGAAGGTCTCGCAGATCACCCGGTCGAGAAGGACGCCCTGCCCGGGAAACCGGTTCGGGCTTCCCAGAGAGGTGAGCACATGCCTCATGCCGCATCCGCGGGCGATATCCACGGTGGCAGGCGTAAACGATTCTGCCAGGCCGAAGGGCAAGGCCAGCACCGGGCGGTATCCGGGCAGCGCCGCCAGGGTGTCGCCCGCGTGTGCGATCTCCTCGCGCACTCGCCTGTCATCCAGTGATGCAAGGTTGAGGTGGTGGTCGGTGTGGTTGCCCACCGTCCACCCGTGGCCGACGAGCCCGGCGATCTGCCCTTGGTCCATAAACCGCTGCACGAGAAGGCCGGGAGGGGTTTCGACGCCCAGCTTTTCCTCCAGGCCGGCGAGGCTATCGTCGATCTCATGGATGTCCCTGCGCTTCAGAAGTGCCTTCAGCGAAGCGAGCACGCCGGGTATCCCGTCCCTGCGGACGTTGCCGCTTCGGGCCTCGACTCCAAGGGTATTCAGACAACCCGCGTCCGCACCCCTCTCCCAGGCGCGGTCGAGCAGCCAGTGGAGGCGGGTGATCCAGGGAATCTTGTTTTCCCGGATGACCGATCCGATAAGAAACACGGTCGCGGGCAGGCCGAAAGAGCTCAAGACCGGGAAGGCGGTTTCGGCGACGTCCCTGAAGCCGTCGTCAAAGGTGATGAGCGCGGCTCTCGGGGGCAGCGGCCTTCCGGAGAGCACCTCGTCGAGGCCCACCACCCGGTAGTGGCGGGTCAGCCACCTGATCTGGCTCGAAAAAACTCCTTTCGGCAGGGTGATGAAATAGCGGTCGTCGCAAAAGCCCCCGGCGGATACGCCCTCCGTTATCCGGTGGTAGCAGAGCACGAGCAGGGTACCCCGCTCCCTTCTCCGGCTCATCCGCATCAGGGAAAGCGTCCACGGCAGGCCTGCAAGGCCGAGCAGCATCTGCCTGCACGACACGGGATAGTTCCGTGGATTCAGCATGGGAACATGCATCTGATTCAATGGATTCAATGTCTTCATCATGGGTACCTGCATCGGATTCAGCATAGGGAAAAAATGTCGGCATACCGGGCCGCCGCGCTCTCCCAACTCATGTCCTGAACACGGGCACGGATCCGCTCCGGACTCCATGTCCTGCCCATGGCCTCTGAGATGGCCCGGGCCAGAGACCTGGCGTCCGCCGGCGGCACCATGATGCCGCTGCTCTCGTTCACCAGGTCCGGAACCGCGCCCACGTGGGTTGCGACAACGGGCCGCCCCGAGGCAAGGGCCTCGAGCACCACGTTGGGCATGCCCTCCCGGAGGCTGGGCAGGCAGAAAAGGTCTGAGGCCCCCATCCATCGGGCGATCTCGTCGTGCCTGCGGTTTCCCGCCAAGAAGACCCTGTCGCCGATGCCGAAGGACTGCATCATCCGGGCATAGTCCCGCTCCTCCGGGCCGCTGCCGATGAGCACGGTCTGGAAATCGAGAGCTCCCTGCTCATCGAGGATGTGCAGTGCCTCCAGCAGATAGTGTATTCCCTTGACCGGCCTGAACTTGCCGACGAAGAGCATGATCTTGATGTCTTGTTTCAGGCCCAGGGCTTTTCGACACGCGGTTTTGTCCTGCGGGTGAAACAGGGCCGTGTCCACCCCGTTGGGGGTATAATGCACGCGACCGGGGTCCATCCCCATGCCGACGATCTTCTCGCCCAGCATCATGCTCTTTGCCGTGGCATGCCGTGCATGCCGGAGGGCGTTCCTCGTCATGCGAAGCCTGAGCCTGCTTCCGGCGGCCTCGTTTATGTCCGAGCCCACGGCCGTGATCACCACCGGGAGCCCGAGCCTGGCCGCCAGCCACACGGCGGCGATGCCCTCGGGAAACACGTTCTGGGCGTTTATCACGTCGATGCGCCTGGTGCATGCCAGCCTCTTGAGCAGGGGATACGAGCCGAGGGCCATGGACCACGGGCTCAGCCAGGGGACCTTGGGCACCACCGGATATTTGGGAGAATACACATGAAAACCGTTATAGTCATATTCCCGGGGAATCCGGGCGAAGAGATACTGCGAGCTGAAGCGCTTCAGCAGCCTCAACCTGGGCACCCAGGGAAGCGGGCACACGATGACCGGGTCGATCCGACCTCCCGCCGCTGCCACCAGATGCTCTGTATACACCCCCCGGTGCGGCTGAAGCCGGTTGGGGAATGAATTGGTGAAGAAGACCACGGTTTTTTTATCAAGCATCATGGATCAGGGATAGGGGTCAGATAGGGGTCAGATAGGGGTCAGATAGGGGTCAGGTCTCAACATATGACAATCCCTGTGCAGGGATTGTCATATGTTGAGACCTGACCCCGCTTTGCTTGTGTTGAGACCTGACCCCGCTTTGCTTGTGACCCCGCTTTGCTTGCAGAAATGTCATATGTTGAGACCTGACCCCATTACGGATTCGTACAGGCGGGCATAGGAGGCGGCCATGGCCCGGGCCGAGTGCCTTTCCGCGAACCTCAGCCGCGCCCTTTCCCCGCATTCCGCACGGTATCCAGGGGCGTCCATGAAGAGCCCGATTGCACCCGCCAGCTGCGCCGGGGAACTCGGAGGCACCAGCAGTCCGGTTCGGCCGTGGGTTATTACCTCGGGAATTCCGCCCACCTGCGACGCGACAATGGCCCGTGCCGCGGCCATTGCTTCCAACAGGGAGAGGGGCAGGCCCTCCGACACAGAGGAAAGCACGAAGATGTCAAAGAGCCGGATGATCTCGTAAAAATCCGTCCTTGCACCCGTGAACACGACATGACCGTCCAGGCCGTTTTCATGGGCCCTCTTCCGGAGCTCGCCCATCAACGGGCCGTCGCCCACGATCACCAGGACAAAGTCGTCCCGCTTCTTTTTGATGAGGCCGGCCGCATCCAGGAGATGGACCAGCCCCTTCTCGTATACCAGCCTGGCCCCGGTGCCGATCACGGTCCGGTTTTCCGTGATGCCCAGCCGGACCGACAGAGCGTGCCTGTCAATGGGCATGTCGAACAGACAGCCATCGACGCCGTTGGCGATTATGTCGATCCTTTCCGGAGCTATGCCTTCCTGTGCGATGAGGTTTGCCCGCACCTCCCCGCTCACGGCAATCACTTTAAAGGCCGTGGAGGAAAGCCGCTTGTGCGGGATGGGGTATTTTCTCTTCGATGAGAGCAGCGGGTTGTGGTCCACGTGGAGCAGGCGGGAGCATCCGCCGAGACGCGCGCCGAAAGACCCGTAGAACAGCGCGCCATAGTTGTGGGTCGTGACGATGTCGATCTCACTCTTTCTGATGTGCCGCGCGATGCTCAGAAAAACCCCGGGCCTGGCGCCCGGCTTTTTGTGCAGTGATGTGAACGGTATGCCCCTTTTCTCCAGAATCACGGCGAAGGGACCCGGCTTTTCCAGGGTGAGTAGGGAAGAATCGAACCTGTCCGGGTCGAGGTGGGCGGCGATATTGACCGCGACCCGCTCGGCCCCCCCGATATCCAGGGAATTGACGATCTGCACGACCCGGATCTTCTTCACGCCAGCACGTAGTCCCGGTAGGAGTCAGGGTCGCCGTTTTCACCCGCCTCGGCCGCCTTGATGATGTTGTACATCTCCCGGGCCGTGACGAAATGCAGGTGAATGCCCCGGCGCGATGCATGTTCGATGAGATCTTCCAGAAACCGCCTCATGGGGCCGCCGAAGAACATGTCCGCGTTCTTTTCCAGGGCGCCGTGGCAGTGCACCTTGATGAATACCCACTGGGGACAGCCCGCCACCGAGATGTGCTGCCTCCTCCAGAGCTCGAAGCGCCGGATCGTGGGCGGCCTGCCTCCGCCGATCTCCGCGTTTTCGATCCCGGGCAAGATCCCTTTCTTGCGCGCCCGCCAGTCCAGGGTCAGGGGCCCCTGCACCAGCAGGAGATCGCCCGAGCAGCCCCCGCCCGCGCGCACGTCCCTGCCGGTGTTGTGCGAGAAGGGTTTGCGGGGATGATCCCTGGCATAGTAGATGCTGTTGATCTTCGCGGTCTGGGTGACGCTCGGGGCGGAAGGAAGGGTGAAATCCGCGTAGCACCCGGTCTCTTTCAGAACGATCAGCTCGTTGTTCACCCCGCAGAACCGCCCGTCGGGCCGCGCATTGTCCAGGGCCCAGTTGCCGTGGACAAAACCGTATCCGACCTCGCCCGTGCGCCGGTCCGCAGACAGCAGGCCGTGATTTTCACGCAGAAGTCGCTTGAAATGGAGCATGTCGGCCCGGAACTCTTCGGACGTCGCCATGTCGTGGTGGATGTGTACCTCAACTTCGCCCAGGCCCTTTTTACAGGTGTCGGAGAGCCGGCTCATGATCTTCCGGGCATATTGCTCATAGGGGTAGAAAAAGGTGTGCCTGTACGGCTTGCCGTCAGCGCCGGTGATTCCCCGGGCCAGCAGGGGAAGGTGCTCCGTCCACCGGGCGAGCCGCCTCTGGGCCACCTCGGGCGGCGCGCCAGCGGTGAACGGCTCGAAATGGTCGGCCACGCAGAACATCACATGCTGCCCGCCGCAGGCATGAGCGCGGAGGCCCATCCTGATAGTCTGCAGGGCATAGGGCACGATCCACCGGTGCAGGTTCCTGTGCCAGGCCATGCGGTGCCTCTCGATCATGGATATTTCCTCCTCACTGGTCTGATTCCCATCTCAGATGATCTCGTACACCGCCACGAGCCAATACACGAAGATAATGCCCGCCATGAGGACGGACACTATCTTGAGATCCTCCAGGGTAAACCGCAAAGCGGCGTCGTCCCCTGCGGGCCGCGAAACGATGAACAGGGCCGCGCACAGCCCGAGCAGGAAAAAGAACAGGTCGTTCATGAGCACGATGAACAGCGTCGCCACGCAGAAACCCGTGAAGCTGCAGAACAGCGCGCGGGCCAGGTCGGGCTCTTGCCCGGCGCCCCCGCCCCGGTATGAAAGGATCAGGGGCAGGATATCCCTGAACCTGCAGCCCCCTGTACCGGCATCCCGGCCCGCCATGACCGCGAACAGGCCCTTGAAGGTGAGCCAGAGAATTGCCATGAGCCCGAAAAACCCCAGGAGCCCGGTCTCGGAAAAGGCGTTGACATAGTTGCTATGGGCAATGAGACCCGACTCGGTGTGCATCACGAACCTGCCCGGCCCCACACCGAGCAGCGGATTGTCCCGCAGCAGGTCGATGCCCTGCTCCCACACCCACGACCGCTGGCGGGCCGACGACTCCGACGTGTCCATCTGGGCCATCCTCGAGGGCAGCACCGCCCCGGTGAGCACACAGACCGCTATCGTTGCGAGCACCAGCTTTTTCCTGAAGAAACGCATCACCAGGTACAGCAGCAGGCACGCGATCAGGGCCAGGGTGTCGCCCCGGGAATCGACATAGTATATTCCCATGGCGGCAAAGGGCAGGCTCAAGCCCGCAACCACCCGGTGCACCGGGGCGGACCTGCTGAAGAGAAACTCCAGGCAGATGGGAATGGCCAGCAGGAAGATGACCCCGAACGAGTTCGACCCGTCCCACTCTCCGCACCATACGGCCCTGGGCGGGCTATACTGCATGAGCGGGCCGATGTCGCCGAAGCCCTTTCCCGTGGTGAGCTGGAGCACGGCGTGGAGGCCCAGCAGCCCGGCCAGCATCATGAACAGGCACAGCACCCCGCGCAGCTTCTGTTCGCTGTCTATGAGAAAGACGACCATATAGAACACCAGCATGCGCTTCATGAAGATGGCGGTGGGGGGATAGAACTCCATGGGCCCTGCATTGAAGACCGTGGATATAAAGATGACGCCCAGGAAAAACGGCAGCAGGTAAAACTGGGGCAGCCTTTTCCGGAGCACCTCTCCATGGAGCAGCAGGCCCAGGAAGAAACCAGGGAACACCGTCATCCAGGCCACCGGCCATCCCAGGAACATGGGAGAAAAGTCCTGGGGCCTCAGGATAAGCTGCAGCACGTAGAAATACATGAAGATCATGACAAAGGGGTTTTCTAGTTCCTCAATATCTTGTCCGTCCATGTCCTGGGCGCGAATATGTCCTTGACCAGGGTGAGCAGGAGCAGGAAGAAAGGCCCCGGGTCTTCCGCGTCCATGATGTCGTAGGTCGTGTTCCTGAAGTCGAAGAAGCTGGGCTCGAGGTTGAGCCGGTTGGGGTTGGAGATGAAATGGAGCAGATCGCCCGGCAGGAGCCACCGGCACAGCACGTGCTCGGGGTAGCTGTAATCCTCCCTGATCTCGCGCTTGCAGGCGAGCAGGTACAGCAGGTAGGGGAAGTCCACCCCGGCTGCTATGGGCAGCGCGATCGACCCCCAGAATTTGGGGTTGATCTCGATGAGCACGCATTTTCCGGTTCTCGGGTCTTCCTTGAACTCCAGCATGGACACCCCGTGCCATTTTATGGCCGTGAGCATCCGCACCGCATATTCGAGGAGGTCGGGCTTGTACACACTCTCGCGCAGGGTGCTGGGACCGCCGTTGATGGGATACTCCCGGATCCTGCGGTGGACGAACAGCCGCAGGATCCGTCCGTGATCGCACAGGGCCTCCACGCCGTAGGTATCTCCCCCGGGAGGGATGAGCTCCTGAACCAGGGGGAAGGGGTAGCGCGCGTGGATTTTCCGGTATTCGCCGAAGATCTGTCTCCTGTCCTTTACATAGCACAGCCCTCGCGACCCCGAGCTCTCCCTGGCCTTGATCACGGCCGGCACGGGCATGAGCCTGAGCGTTTCCCCCAGATCCTCCTCGCGGGTGCACGCCACGGTGCGTGGGATCGGTATGCCCAGGTTCCGCGCCAGCTCCATGGTCCTGGCCTTGTTCCGCGCCAGCATGAAGGTCTCGTAGTCCACCACGGGCACGGTCAGATATTGCTCGATCTCGGCCTTGTACTTGGTGACCGGGGCCATGGTGCGCTCGTCTATGGGAAACACGATATCGAACTTGCCCGAGCGGCCCGAGTCGATGAGCCAGTCGACGAACCGCTCCTCCTTCTCAGGCGGCGGATAGGTGAGCTTCTGCCTTGCAAATTTTGAATAGAAGCCGAGAGACATCGGCCCGTCTTCACCGGCGACCACGTGCACCCCCTTCCTGCCCAGCGACCGGATAATGGGCACGGACTTTCTCTGAGAGGCGTCCGTGACCATGACCCGCCTCGCGTGCAGGCCGGGGTGCCCGGCCGGCCTGACAATGACGGGATGCGGAACAGGGTCCGGCATTATCCCGCGCTCCGGGTCGCCCGCCGGAACGTCCGGGTATGGAGCCGGACTGACCTTGTTATTGAATATATCGGGAATATACATGATATGGTTTCTCCCTGATTTTAGAGATCGCCCCCGTCATGGGGGTCATCATGGGGTCAGGTCTCAACATATGACAATCCCTGTTCAGGGATTGTCATATGTTGAGACCTGACCCCGGGCCTTGTGCTGGTGCCGCTCAGATCGTATGCACGGATGTCGCTCAAGGATGCTTGACCGGGTGGTTCAGTGAGCTCAAGGTACCCAACCTGATGATCCTGCGAACCCGGTGGTTCATCACCGCCCTCAGGAAGGGCGAGGTCTTTTTTACCGAGAAGCGCGCCCGGGCGAGCGACCTGAGGAACTCTTGGGGCGAAGAGAAGCCGTCCATCTCTATCAGCACGTTGCCCAGCTCGTGCGGCGCGTGAGCATCGCTTCCGGCCGAGATGACCACCCTGCCCCGCCTGATCCATTCGGCCAGCCATGCGTGGTCCGTGCTCTCGTGCAGGTTGCGCGAGTTGAACACCTCCACGATGTCCACCTGGCTCAAAAACCCTTGAATGACGCCCACATCGAGCGGCTGGTTCCGGCAGAGCGACAGGGGGTGCGGGAGATACACCAGGCCCCCTTGCGACCTGATCTCCCCGATGGTGTCTTTTATGCCCTGCATGGGCCTGATCCGCTGCCTGAGAAACAGCCCGATGATCTCGCCCTGCCCGGTGTCCACCTCCTCGCCCGGAATCACGGAAAAGGGCGCGATTTTCTGCAGCTCGAAGGCGCCCTGGATCTCGTCGTGGTCGGTCACGGCAAGGCAGGTTATGCCCGCCCTTTTGCATCTCCGGACCACCCAGTTGAGCCGGTTGCACGAGTCGGGGGAATAGACGGTGTGGCAATGGAGGTCGGACTTCAGCATAGGCGCTTCTCCTCGACATGCGCCTGCACGACCTCGGCGAACCGGTCTGCAATTCCGGGCCAGGTGTAGTGCCGCTGCAACACCTCGAATCCCTGCTGCGCCCGCCCGGCCGCCTCGCGGGGCTGCCGGATGATCTCGTCGATGCGGGCAACGAGCTCCGGGGCGCTATCCGCCCAGTAGAGAAATTTGTCCCCGATTCTCTGCACCTCGGCAATGCGCGAAGAGATCACCGGCTTGCGGAACGCCATGTACTCGAAGAGCTTGATGGGGCAGGCGCCATGGGTGAGCGGGCTCAGGCGGAAGGGGTTGAGACAGATGTCGAAGGAGTCCACGTATTTGAGGATCTCCTCGTGGTCGAGCCCCCCGGTCAGGATCAGGTTGCCGAGCCCGAGCCTCTGCTTTTCATCCTGAAGCCTTCGGTACTGCCTGCCTCCGCCCGCAACGACAAAGGTGCAGTCGCGCCTGAGCGATGCCGCTTCCAGGATCTGCTGAAAATCGATGAAGTATTCCAGGGACCCGACAAAGCCCACCACCGGGCCATTCCCCGCCGGCCTCAGGTGCTTTCCGCTTCCGGGCCGGATCGTGTCCATGTCGACCCCGTTGGGGAGATGGATGCTGCCCGGGAAGTACTTGTGCGCGAGGTGGTGCGATACGGAGAACACGCAGTCGCACCGGCTCAGTGTCTTCTCCAGCAGCATCTCCGCAAAACGGATCACCGGACGGGCGGAATATTTTCCGAGCTCATGGCGCAGCAGATCCACGTGGTCGTCGCCCAGGTCGTAGACGCTCACCACGTCATCGCGGCCCGCCAGCGGGTACAGGGCCATGGAATAAAACAGCACCGCATCGATACGGTGCGCCCTGATCATCCGCCCGATCTCGGCATTGAGCTTCAGGCAGTAGGCCCCTTTTTTCACGACCTTCTCCATCGGCAGGGCAGCGTTCCAGAACAGGGGCGGCATTGTCACGTCCAGGAGCCGGATATTGTCTCTCTGGTCGTCCCGGGCCTCCATAAAGCCCGAGTCCGGCGAGTCCATGACGGGCGGCTGCGCCAGGTAGACATTATGCCCGTTCCGCGCCAGGCGGCTCAGGATCTGCACATACCGCGAGCAATTGATCGAGTTCCACCGGGAGAGATAGGGAACCAGGATATTCATACCCGGGGGAGCGAACCGTCCAGCGCACCGAGAATCCTTTCGCACCGGTTTTTCCAGTTGTGGTCCCGCTCGACCCTGAGCCGTGCACGGCGGCCCATTTCCCTTCTCGCGAGAGGGTCCTTGATCAGTCGCAGGAGCAGTGCCGAAAGCTCCTCGCGGTTTCCGGGGGTGAACAGGAAACCCTCCCGGCCGTGGTCGACGACATCCCGCAGTGGCCCCAGCCCGGGCGCGATCACCGGCCTTTCCATGGCCATGTACTCGAAGACCTTCATGGGAGATCCATAGTCGTTGGAGTGGGGCATGACCGCGATATCCATGGACGCGATGTACCCGGGAAGCCGGTTGTGGGGCACAAACCCCGGGAAAACGACTTCAAGGTTCTCCGGCACCCGTCCGGCCCGGGCCTCGAGTTCACGCCGGTTGCCCCCCTCGCCAACGAGCATGAGCCCGAGGTTTACGCGCACCGCTGTTGCGACGGCACGGCATGCATCCATGAGCAGGTCGACCCGGTGCCACGGGGCAAAGCTGCCCACGAATCCGATTACCACGTCCGGCGGATGGCGGAACGTCTCCCTGCCCTGCTCCCGGCCCTCGCCACTGCCGGGCCGGAAGTACGACAGGTCGACGGCGTTGGGCGAAACATGGATGCTGTTCTTTGCGCAGCCCCGGGCCTCGAGCTCGCGGGCGAGCGCGGTTGACACCGGAAGAAGGGTCGACGCGCTGCCGAACACGATCCGTTCGCAGTATCCGGTAAGCGGCTGCAGCAGCCTCGACCGGGTGCGCACCGCCAGGTCGCTGGCCGAGGTGTAGTTGACCTCGAGCGCCAGGGGCACCTTCCAGGCCCTGGAGGCCAGGGCGGCGGCCAAGCCGAGAAAGGCATATCTCTCGTAGATCAGGTCGCAGCCGAATTCCTTTTTCGCCTTTGCCAGCAGGGCGAGCGCCACCAGGTTGTGCGCGAGCTCCAGGCATTCGAAGACCGGCTGGGATACATTGCCGGCAATGGATCGGACGACACCCTTTTTTTGCTCGTGCACCGAGAGCCGCACCCCGGGGGGCGAGACGATCCGCACCTCGTGCCCGCAGGCCTCCATGCCGCGCGCGATCCCCTGCACGTGGACCGCCTCCACGCCCTTTCCCTGTGTCCGGTGATGGATGAGTATCTTCATCTTCGAATTCCTTCGAGACTTGAATCCTCCTTGGCTTCCACTACGGAGAACTTCACAAGGCAGGACCGCATTCCCCTTGAGCTTGTGGCTATCGACCGTGTCTAAGGGCTTGCCCTCCAAGAGGTCCGTGCCATTGACAAAAAGACAGAGCTCCGCTCAGGAGGGTGAATCTCTTTTTTCAAGACAGCGGGGCCCTTTTTTTAAGCCTTTCGCCGGCAGTCGGGGGGGCGTGCTCCAGACCATTTTCCCAAGCCCGGGCACGGTCATCGCCGCACCCGTTTCCCCGGGAAAAAACCGACCTTTCTGACCGGAAGGGGTCTCCCCGGCGGACAAGGGCCTTCCTTTGCCCGAGAAGAGAGCTTGTGTGACGCGCCTTATTTCACGAGCAGAATAGTGCGTGCGGGGTG
The DNA here is from genome assembly GCA_018433085.1 of Deltaproteobacteria bacterium. Classification (GTDB taxonomy): domain Bacteria; phylum Desulfobacterota; class Desulfomonilia; order UBA1062; family UBA1062; genus Phosphitivorax. Next base: position 17,407 of record JAHDRW010000038.1, read on the forward strand.
AAAATCATCCACACGCCGATCGCCGGCTGAAAAAGGAACCTCCCCATAACAGTCATGGCCGTTCTAAAAGATACGCGGACATGCCTTGTCCAGGAAGGGATCGCCTCCATCCCTTATCCGGCCGGTCGTTCATCATGCCGGGACACGGTCGCAATCTTTTCTCCCGTCCATATGAAATCAATAATTATGACCCGGCACTGGAAAAACAAGGGGCGCGACAAGGCACCATATGGACCGGTTCCGCCTCCCGCACATCGGGCCGCCGCGCTATGACACGTCTCGCCTGAGCGCACCTGCGGCGACCATCCGCGCGGGGAGCTTCCCGATGAATTCCCTCTCCTGCCGGCTGTAGAAACCGATACTGTAGAGAACCAGGGGATAGAGGAGCAGCACCGGCGTCTTCATGAGCATGGAGAGATATGGGCTCTCGTGAAACGGCCACGAGGTCGCGAGCCCGAGCCCGAGAAACACCACCGCGATCTTCGTGCAGCGCGCCCATTCATATCTTATGGGATAGACGAGCTGCGAGCAGCGCCACGCCAACAGAACCACGAGCGCGCGGGTGGCGCAGACGGCCAGGGCCGCGCCCATGATCCCGAAGGCAGGCACCAGCGCCCACAGGCAGGCGAGGTTGAATATCGCCGCCGCTGAAAACACAAAGGAGAGCACCCGGGTGTTCTTCTTGAGATACACGCCGATCTGCACCATGTAGTAGAGCCCGGAGAAAAACACCGACACCAGGAGCACGGGCACCACCCGATAGGCATCCCAGTAGCTCTCGTCGGCCATGATCACGATCACCTCCCGCGCCAGGGCGATCACGCCCAGGCACGCCCAGAGGAAGAAGAAGCAAAAGTAGGTGGTCACCCGCGAGTAGATCTCCTTGGCGTTGTCCCGGTTCATGATGGAGAACCTGAACGGGCCGTAGCCCCTGGTGAAGGGATGGAACACCAGGAAGTTCACCACGCTCGCAAACCTCATGCCCAGCGCGTAGAGCCCAACCACGGCGAGCGTGGTGTAGGTCTTGAGGAAAAACCGGTCCGCCATGCCCATGATGGTGCCGCACATGCTCACGAAGATGAGCGGGAGCGTGTAGCGCACCAGCCCGAAGAACAGGGGCACGTCGATTTCGAGGCGGCACCGTGAGAAGGTGAATACGGCCAGTACGGCAAAGGCAACGCCGGTGCCCGCGAGGTTTCCCGCGAGCACGCCGAACTCCTCCCACTGAAGCGACACCACGAAAAAGACGCATAACCCGAGCTTGGCTACGAGCTCGCACAGCATGACCGCCACAAAGAGGCCCGCGCGCTCCAGGGCCCTGACAAAGGCAAAGAGGATCTCGTTCGAAAGGCTCAGGAGCAGCCAGAGGAACAGCACCACGAAGTGCCTGGCGTACTGGGTTCCGCCGAAGAGCAGGAGGGAAAACCGCTCCGCAAACAGGGCGCAGACGCCCAAGACAGCGGCGCTGAACCCAAAGTACAGGATGAACGAGCTGCTGATAACCCGGTAGCGCTCGGGCTCGGTGTCGTAATCGAAGTAGAACCTCAAGGTGGCGTGGGAGAGCTGGGTTCCCAGAAAGATGGCGATCACGGCGCTGGTCATGTAAAAGAGCTCCAGCGTGCCGAACTGGGCGGGCGTGAGATAGCTGGTGTATACCGGCAGCAACAGAAACGCGCTCAGCCGGCCCAGCATGCTCCCCACGCCGTAGATCACGGTCTGCCTGCCCAGGCTTTTGAGCTCTTTTTTCATCCGTGCGGTATGGCTAGCGGTTTTTGCTTTTATAAAGCATATATCATGGGGTCAGGTCTCAACATATGACATTTTCAGCAAGGCGGGATCAGGTCTCAACATATGACACAGAAAATGTCATATGTTGAGACCTGACCCCGACTCTTAGGTGACCCCGCCCTTAGGCGAACAGGGCCGGGAACAGGAGCTTTGCCCTGAAACGGTCGAAGGTCACGTACCGTTCGATCTTCAGGCGTTTGAGCAGGTAGCGCTCCTTTTCGAGACGCCTGACCGGCCCCGAGGTATAGCCGACCCCGAAGCGGTAGCCTGCGAGCTGCACCAACCTGATCACCAGAGGGTTCACGGCAAAGTCGCGGGACGCTATGGGGTATGATACCGCACGGACCGGCCGGGAGACCTGCTCTTCGATGACGCGCCTCGATGTCTCAAGCTCTTCGGCCACCTCGGCGGGCGAGCCGTTGCCCAGGATCAGATGGCTCCGGGTGTGGGAGCCCATCTCCATGCCGTGCTTGACCATCTCCCTGACCTGATCCCAGGTGAGCGGCCTCACCAGGGCGGCGTCGCCGGCCGGCAGGGGCGGCATTCCTTCCTCGATCTGCCCGAGCAGGCGAAGCCGTTCACGGTTGGGCAGCCGGACGATCACGTGAGAGAGGTCTTCCTGCGGCAGTACCCCCCTGCGGTCGCGCCATCTGCCGGCGATGTCCCCGCAGGGGCCCAGATCCAGCCGCGAGGTGTCGACCAGCCCCTTTTTGACCAGGTAGGCGAGCCTCTCGAACCAGAAGGGCGCGTTTGTCCCGATATAGTCGGTGGAGAGAAAAAACACCGCCTTGAGCCCGTAGCGCTCGAGGATGGGAAAGGCATGCTCGTAGTTGTCGGCATACCCGTCGTCAAAGGTGATGACCAGGGCGTTTTCCGGGGGCCTCTCGTTGTTTCGCTCATACTCCTCCAGGTCCGCAAAGGTCACCACGCGGTAGCGGGAGCAGACGTGCTCCATCTGACGCTCGAAGTCCCTGACAGAGGCGCTGATCAGCTCGCAGTCGAAGGGATAGGTCCGCTCGTCGACGTCGAGCACCCGGTGATACGCGAGGATGCGCACGAATCGTCTGTTCGAGACCCCGGCCATGACCGGATACATCACGGGCCGGCACATCAGCGACGACAGCAGGGCCCTCTTGTTCACTCAAACATCCTCATCATCTTCTCCGAGATGACCGCAAGCGGGGCCTTGACATTCTCCCGATAGGCCCTGGGATCATACGCGGGCAGCGCCATGCCCATGATCCGGGTGACATAGTGCAGCCAGAACAGGATTCCGGATATCTCCTCCCACATTGGTGAGATGCCGAGAGACGACGAATAATCCTCGAGCCAGTTCCGCAGCACGGGTCCGGGGTCCGGGCGCAGCAACCGGTTGAGGACGAAATCCATGATGCCCCGGCCGTTGGTGAACGGGCTGTGATGAAACGAATAGGCGTAGAAATAGAGCAGGTCCAGATAGGGCGGCCCGAAGGCCGCGGAGAGGTCCCAGTCGATGATCCCGGCGAGCCCGTGGCTGCCGAAGAGCATGTTTTCCAGCTTGAAATCGCCGTGAATCTGGGGCAGCCGGTCTTGAGTGTCGAGCAGGATGTCTTTGAGCATGCGCTCGAGATCCTGGATTCTCTTCAAGTCTTCTCTGTCGCGCGCGTATCTCTTCAGCATGGAGAGCCCCTCTCCCGCCAGACTCCGGAACACCTGCCCGTCGATGTGCATGTCCCGGCCGGCGTCGAGATGGAGCCAGAGCAGCGCCGGACGGACCATCCCAAAGACCCGGGCATGGTTCTCGGATGCGAGCACGCGCTTTTCTCCGGCAAGAAAGGTCTCCACGTAATACCTCTGCCCCTGGTAGGTGCCGCGGCACAAAGGCCGGGGAACGAGCCTCGAGAGCTCACCGCACGATTCGAGCCTCTGGAGTGCCGCATAATTGTTCTCGGCCCGTTTGTCGGTGATCTCCCCCCTTCCCAGGGGCATCCTGCAGACTGCGGAACAGCCCGTGCCCTGTACTATTTCCAGGAGCACCGTGTTGGGCTTGCCCGCAAGGCATCTCCGCACGTACGGCCGTCCGCCTCCCTGGACCTGGAGGTGGGACAGGAGGCCGTGGAGCCAGGTCTGGGGGCGCTTCTCTCCTCTCTGCAGGACCAGGACCTGCGACTGAGAGAAGGTTATGCGGCCCCTGAGGGCCCTGGCCATGCCGCCGGGACGGAGATTCAAGCCCCCAGCCGGTAAACGATCGGAGCCCGGGCAAGCCCGGAAGCCTTTCATGCCGACCTCGGCCATGTTCTCCGGAAAACCCCTGAGATGATACGTGCCTGCATCTTTGAGCCCGTGAGGCGCGCCGGTTTTTCTCAGACCGGCCGCGGTCATGCCCGTGGAGCTGCAGTAATGCGGGAAACACCCGGAAACAATCTTCCCGTGCCTGTTGGGAAACACGAAGACATTCGTCCAGGTCCCGGTGCTGAATCCGCTCAGGCAGTCGAGGATCCGGGCAAGTCCATTCTCCGTGCCCTGCTCGCCCAGGGTGGAGACGAGGTCGCGGGTGACGACCATGAGACTGATGCCGATGCAACAGCCGAGCCTTGCCAGCTCCCTGGCATCGACACGGTCGCAGACATGCACGTTGGACGCGCCCGCCTCCTGAGCCCTTTTTCTCAGCAGGTCCGCGGATCTCTCGTACCACGAGTACGCGATGACCCGCGAGTAGCTCTTGGAGAGATCGATGGGAATCGCCCCGAGCGAGGCATCCGCGATGAACAGGTCGGTCGCGAAATCCCCGGGCAGCAGCAGCTTCCACACGCCCTGCCTGGGGGTGAACCAGGCAGGGGTGAACCCGCCCGGCTCGTGTGCCGATTCACGACGTTGCGTGCGGTAATGATCCCGGAGCCCCTCGCTCCAGCCGTGGCGCATGATGTGGGGATAGATAGACGCGATGAATTCCTGTGCCTCGGACATCTCCCTCTCCTTGTCCGGCCGGGGGTTCCCGGCTCGCGGGATATTGTCGGTATTCCAGAGAAAACGGGACGTGGATCGGCCGCACGCAGGGCAATCGTCAGTCATGCAGGGAGCCTGCCGCCTTGCCGGCAAAGATTGCCTGCGCGTGCCTCTTGACGAGCCTGCGGCCGATCTTCCGCTTCAGGTACCGAAAGCCCGGCCCCGGGTCGCGCAGGTTGAAGGGCTCGACGATGGGTATGGAAAACATCACGGAGAACACGTCCCTGAGCGAGTAGTCGCCCTGCTTCCATTTCCGCTTCAGGTTGCCCAGGTCCCGCTCGATGTCGATCCAGTATTTCTTCCTGCCCGAGGGCGCCCGCCCCTCCTGTTCCGCTTCCATCCCGGCATGGTCGCGGTATGCGCAGCAGGCCACGTTCACCCCCATGCGGGTGGCGAGCATGATCTGGGACCAGCAGCGGGGGTTGAGCTCGATGATCCGGTAGGTGCCGTCGCGCTCGTCTCTTCTGAATTCGATCTCGAATATGCCCCGGTAATCCAGGTCGTCCAGGAGCCTGGCCCCCAGTGCGAGCAACGGGGGAACGTGGGCGCCCGAAACAAAGGTCCCCGCCCCGAAACGGCGCTGCCTGAGCTTGTTGGTCATGACATACCCCATGATCCCGCCTCTCCGCCCGCAGTATCCCGCCAGGGAGAACTGGTCTTGGTCCCTGCCAGGCACGATCTCCTGGATCACGTAGCTCATTCCCTTCTCCGACAGGTCCCGGCAGCAGCCCGCCAGCTCTTCGCGGCTTTCCGCGACAAAGAGCTTCCTGCCCGTGGCCTGTTCGAGCAGAAAGGTCAGGGACGGCTTGACGATGCAGGGAAAGGAAACGCCGTCGATGTCCGGGTCGTCAGACAACGGGGAGGCCGGGGGGAAAACGGTCTTCGGGCACGGGAAGCCACGGCCGGCGAGCCGCCGGTAAAAGGCGGCCTTGTCGAGGGTGAGCGTCAGGACCTCGCGCGAGGGGGAGACAAGGTCGGCCAGTTCCTCGATCTCGTCGTACCGGTCGATGAGATGGCTCAGGACCGCGTCCGTGGTGGGAAAAACGATCGGGAGCCTGCCGGAGTAGCGCCGGACCAGGGAGCTCAGGGACCGCAGGGTCTCGCACAGCCTGCCCGGGGCCGTGGATATGTCGGCCACAGTGATCCTTGTGCAGTAGCGTGAAAAGTCCCGCACGCTTATTGGCCCGTCATCGATCACGATGCTGAAGATACCCTTTTCGCCGAGGCTCCGGATCAGGCCCAGTCCGTGGCCTCCCAGCACGACGGGCACCGAGGCCTGCCGGGCGCAGAGCCCAGCGACCAGACGATCAATGGCATGTGTCCCACGGCAGGCCCTGGACCCGGGTCCGGCGCATGCAGCAGGGAATGCGACCCCGCCTTCCCTGCCCTTTGAAGCGGACGCTGGGGAGGATTCAAGCATCTGCCCCGTCATCGGACCGGCTCTTCCCTGACCAGCCTTTTGTGGAAGAACTCCTGCCACCGGTGCCATGGGCTGGCGCAGGGATACACCCGGACGCCTGCAGCCTGCCTGACGAAGGGCAGGAAGAAGTAACAGCCCATCACAAAGCCGTAGAGCACGATCCCGAAGGTCTGAAAGCGGTGCTTTGCAAGGGCCCGCTTCGACGGGAAATTCCGGTGGCGGACGAACCCGTACACCCGGGTATAGCCGAGCCTTGCGAGCGCGCGAAACGACTCGTTCATCAGCAGGGGAAACACGTTTCTGCCGCGGTGCTCAGGCGCGACAAAGCCGTTGTAGATCATGACGCCCCTGTCTTCCATATCGAACCTGCAGTGCAGGTCGGGCGAGAAGATCGTGCGGGGGGCGAACCAGACAAAGCCCACCAAATCCTCCCGGCACCACACGCAGAAGCACGAATGACCCGAGGCGAGCCGGATGCCGACCTCCTCCCGGGTGAAGACGTTCGACCACTGGACGCACCGGCTGTCGTGAAAATCCATGAGCTCTGGAATATCCGTTTCCTCGAGCAGACACACCTCGTACCCGTCGACCCCCGGTATTCCGGGAGAGGAGTCAAGTCCGGATTTCCTGATGACATCGACCGCCTGCAGACTGAACGCATGCTTCGCATACCATCGATAGTTCATGCTCATGCAACAAGACCTCTTTTCCGGGCAAATGTCCGCCAGCGGTGCCATGGGCTGACCTCGAGCCGCAGACGTATGCCCTGCTCGTTGTGCAGAAAGGGAAGGAAAAAGTAATACCCCAGCACATACCCGTAGACGATGCGCCCGAAGGTGACAAACCCGTGATGGCCCATGGCCTTCTTGGATGCCCGGTTCGTGACCCGGGGGTAGCCGTACACGGTTTTGTATCCCGTCTCGGCCAGCCTCCGGAAGGATATCTCGATCATCTTGGGCCCTACCTTCATCCCGCGGTACGCGGGGTCGACGAATCCGTTGTGGATGACCACGCTCGTGCTGTCGAGCTCAAAGGTGCACCGCAGATCGGGCGAGTAGATGCTCCGGGGTGCGAACCAGACGAAACCGGCCATGCGCCCCCCGATCCGGGCGCATGAGCATATCTGCCCCGACGCGAGCCTCTCTTCGGCCTCTTCGGCGGTAAAGGCATGGTTCCATGCAATGCATTTCGTGTCGTGGAGCTCCATGAGGGCGGGGATGTCCCTTTTGCTCAGCAGGGACACCTCGATATCGCCTGCTGGCGGGATCTGCGGGCACACCCTCAAGTCCGGGAACTTGATCATATCCACCATGAAGAGGGAGAACACATGTTTCCGGTACCAATTGAGATTGGTATGCATCACGAGCACCTCCTTTTTCCCTGTGGGAGATCATGTCGAAGAAAAAAACGAGTCCTGCGGAAACATGGCCCTGATGATCTCCCGGGCCACCGGACGCACCTTGTGCCGGTTCTGGACCTCGTAGTGCACCAGGATGCCTGGCGAGGTGTTCACCTCGTTGATCACATAGGTCCCGGGAATGGCTGTGCGGATATCCCCGGCGATGAGGTCGATGCCTGCCAGCTTGATGCCGAAAAGGTCCACCACCCTTTTTCCCAGAGCGATGAAATCGGGCGACACCTCGTCGGTCACATCGTGATACGCGCCGCCAAAGAGCCAGTGGCAGATGTCCTGCACCCGGACCTCCTCACCCTTGAGCGGAACCGAGTCCAGGGTAAGGCCCTGTCTTTTCAGCAGGCCCGCCAGGCCCCTGGTGACCGGGATCTTATAGAGGATGGGCCTGGTCTGAGGGTCGTATTCCACACAGCGCCCGTTTTCCATCCGGCCCGCATTGGCCTGGTCTATCAGGGCGCGCACGGTGCGGAACCCGTCGCCCACCACCCGGGCGGGGTCGCGGGAGCTTGCCGCCAGGAACGACCCCCGGCAGTAGAGCAGCCGGTAGTTCGTGCCCTCGCAGAACTTCTCAACCAGGATCTCGCGGCCGAACATGCCGGCATGGTTGACCGCGTACCACAGGGCAAAGGGCGTGGCCGGATCGATGCACACGCCCCTGCCGTCGCCGGTGTTCTTCGCGGGCTTGACCACGACCGGAGCATCGCACCGCCGCCGAAACTCCGCCGCCCCACGGTAGTCGCCGCTCCTGAGGACCGCGTGATCGGGCACGGGGATTCCGTGCCTCTTGAACAGGGAATGGCAGAATATCTTGTTTCCCGCCATCATGAGCGAGGCCTCGCCGTCCAGGTCGGTGAAGGCGTGATAAATGTTCTGCACCGTGCCGTTCTTTCTGAGCTGGAGCACGTTGTTTTCGAGAATACCGGCCTGCACGCCCAGGCCGGGGGCCTCGTGCAGGTAGTAGGAGTGTTCGAGCCCGACCGTATCGGGTTTCTTCCCGGGCCGTACGGCCGAGCTCAGCCTGTTCCCGAGCCTCATGCCGTTGCGGAACAGCACGAGGCCCGCTGAATCGATGATGCGTGCCATTATCTTTTGAATCCTCCTTGGCGTGCGCTTCTTAATACTACAGTGGCGGAGCTTGGATATCGGGGTCAGATATCGGGGTCAGGTCTCAACATATGACACCCCCTGTGTCATATGTTGAGACCTGACCCCATGACTGTGTTGAGACCTGACCCCAGGACTGATTACCACTGTAGTGTTAAGAACGTTATGAGGGGTCATCTTCCCCGCTGCTTGCAACAGAACCGGGTTCGGGTCTTGCCATGGGGTCCATACCAATGATCCGCCTTTCTTTAAAAATAATCGTGGCAGGTACCCCGCGGCTCCTGCCTATTCGTAAAAAAACACCCCGTACTGGGCGAAGAGATCCCGGTTCTTCGGGGTGAGCAGGCCGCCGTTCGCCGCCTGGAGGCCCGCGGTGCCCCACTCCTGGTTTGCCTCGATGATCACGGGCCCCTGCGGGGTGAACGCGACGTCCCAGCCGATGGACTTGATGTAATGGAACACCCGCTGGGCCTGCGCCACGATCTTTTTCAGCTCGTCCCAGTGCGGCAGCTGAAACCCGGAAAACTCCGTGCCGGTCACGGGATGCCTGGTCATCACCCTGCCCCGGGGGGTCGTGATCAGGCCCTCGCGCTTCAGCCTCCCGGTCGCCACGTCGATGCCCACCACCACGCCTCCTGCGGAGAAGTTGTCTACCGGGCTTGTCGACGAGCTCGTGCGCAGCATGGCCGCTACGATCTCCACCCGGTCGTCACGGGTGAGAAAGGTGACGATCCTCACCGAGTTGACCGAATGCGGGTTGATCCTCTCGAGATCAGGATGCTGGCGGATGACCTCCTGGACGAGGTAGTCGCTGTTTTCATCGTCCACATCGTCGTGCGCGACAATCCGTTCCAGGGCCTCCACGTTCTGCAGGGTTATAAAGTGGATGCCCTTTCCCATCAGGCCCAGCACCGGCTTTAAGACCACCCTTTCCAGACCCTTCTCCTGCATCAGATCCTTGAGAAACACCCTGGCCTCGGGCAGGGCGTCGCGTTTCACCAGCCCGTAGCACCGCGGGCAGGGCAGCCCGTGGTGCTCGCACAGGCAGGAGAACAGGTATTTGTCGTGCACCAGGATATAGTGGGTCTTTTTCCACAGGGTGCTCCACAGCTTCGGCCGTAAAAGGGGTGCATGGGGATCGTCCATAAATTCCTTAAACCTCCTTCTCTCCATGGTATCGAACCTGAACAGGTGATAATGCGAAGGCAGGACCCCCAGCACGAAGAACAGATAGAGATAGTCTACGACCCGGGTAAGGGCAGGCTTGTAGTGGTTGCCGTCTCCGCCCAGGCCCGGGGTGTCGAACCCCCCGAACAGGTCCATGATCCTGCCGTAGTGGGCCGCATATCGCCTGATCACGTTTATGGCTTCTACAATACGCATACCATTCTTCCGGCGCCGCTTAAAAAATGCGTGCTTATCGCATGGATGGCGGTCTCAGGTTGAAGTCGTAGTACTCGTATGCGGGCTCGATGGCGTTGAGCAGCTCCAGAATCTGGTCGTCGGTGTAGCCCAGGAGATAGCGCCTCAGATATTCCGGCGCGAGGATCTCGTTGGTGTCTCTGCGCGCGAAGAAGAAGATGCCCCGGTTGAAGGCCCCCACGTAATAGTTCGACGAGTTACACCCGCCGTAGAACATCCGGGAATACCGCATCTCCTCGGACGGGATCTTGACCGTGCCCGTGTTGCAGATGACCTTGCCGAACTTGATGAGCGACCCCGAGTAGAAGTGGGGCTTTTCATGGAAGGTGTTGTCCACGAACTCGATGGCCACCATGTTGCAGATATAGTTCTCCTCGGTTTCGCCGTCCTGCCCGTCAGGGCCGGAAACCGTGAGGCTCACCGTAAAGAGGCCGATGTCCGTGTACACGTGGGTTGGGTTCTGTTCCGTGCTCGTGGTGCCGTCGCCGAAGTCCCAGAACCACGAGTCGATATTGCCGGTGCTCCGGTCCTGAAACTCGACGATGGTCCTCTGCGCACTATTTCTTCTGCGTGCAAAAAATTCGGCGTGAAGCGGCGCAGGATTGTCCACGATAATGAACCCTTCCTTTGTCTCGGTATGTTCCTGTCCCAGGACATCGGTGACGGTCAGGCTCACGGTGTAGACCCCGGGCTCTTCGTACACGTGCCCCGGGTTTTTCTCCGTGCCCGTGGTGCCGTCGCCGAAGTCCCAGAGTCGCGAGCGTATCGAGGCGCCTTCGCCGAAGATATCCCAGAGACTCTCGTTGTACGTCATGCTCCTGTCTGAGAACTGCACGGCCAGAGGAGCGCCTCCTGACATTACGTCGGCATCGAACTCCGCCTGGAGGATCGTGGGATTGTCCGCGCATATGAATGCTATGGCGTCGGCGACCACCATTCCATCCGCCTCGTCGGTGATCTCGACCACGGCCGTTCCGGCTTCGAAGGAAAAGGTGCCGAGCGATTTGGCCAGTGTGAGCAGGACCTCCTGCTGGTTCACCTCAACCGTGGTGGAACCTCCTGCATGGTGAATGATGTATCTGGTGTTGGTGGCATTGCCGGAAGATGGATACCACGAGGCCAACACGTTGTAGTTGCCGGGATATTTCAGATAGATGGAATACGCCGCCCTGTTCTCGCCCGTGCCCGCCGGGCGATACTGGTAATTGTAGCCCAGGTAGCCGGACTCTCCCAGGTAGCCGCCGCCCGGGATCTGGCCTATGGCCCAGGTGCCGGTGAAATCGCAGCGGTTGAAGTCGGGATCGGGATTGGTGATGAAATATTCGGGGTTCCTCGCCGGATCGGGAGGCGACCCGTCAGCCGAGAACCAGGCCGGCGTGTTGGAGTCCGGGAACCGCTCCAGGTAGCTCCCGTCCGAGAGCTCCACCTTGTATACGGCAGGATCTCCCGGGATGGTATAGGTGAGAAAGTAGTTGTACGGAGGGGCTCCCTCCTGGAAGGTGTAGGGCATCAGCGCGCTCGTACCGTCCTTGAATATGGGGTTCCAGTTGGGGTAGGCCTGGCCGTACCTCATGCCGTCGGGCTTCACGGACACCATCTCGGTCGAGTAATTGGTGAACCGGTCGTCGTCCACGAAAAAGATGTCGTCGATCCGCTGGTTCTGGATCTCCCGGGAGTCGGCAAAGGTGGCGCCGAAGCCGAAGTTGGAGTGGCCGTTGAACACGAGATGGGAGCCCTCGTCCTTCAGGGCCAGCTCCATGCCCTCCGGGGTGCGGACCGTGAAGATCTGGTAGGTCACGCCCTTGACCGGATTGGTGTACACCCACACGCCGCCCTGCTCGGTGGCGCCGATGCCTGCCAGATACTCGTAGCACCGGGGCAGGAACAGGGCGTTCTTGGAATATCCGTCGACGAGATAGATCCTCTCCGTTGCCTCATACACCCGGATATAGGCGTCGCGCACCATGGTATCGGAGCCGTAGGCATTGCTTACGGTGAGCGAGACCCGGAAGGTTCCGGCCTGGACGTATTGGTGCACGGGGTCCTTGAGCGTGCTGGTGAATCCGTCTCCAAAATCCCAGAGCCGGCTGTCCACCTGTCCGGTGCTCTGGTCAATGAATTGGACCGTGCACGGGACACCGCCCGTGGTTTTGTCGGCCGCAAAGTTCGCTGTGGGCGGGCTGTCTCCCGGGTCGTCGGTCATGACGAACCGCACCGCGTCCGCGCAGGTGCTCACCGTGGAGCCGTAGGCCGCGGTGATCGTCACCCGGTAGGACTGTTCCGCATCGAAGTAATACACGCCCAGGCCGTTCCACCGGCCTCCGTCCTGCTGTTGATTGACCGTGAGCGTAGTGGACGCCGGGCCGCCGTCGTCGTGCTCGATCGTCACCGGCACGCTCGGGCTCCGCGAAGGCCACTCGGTCCACCACATGGACACCTCGTAATAGGCGGAAACCACGGGCGTGAAGGTCCAGGTAAAGGTGTTGCCGTCACGGCTCCACTGCGAATCCGGACCGTACGATCCCCCGGCGCCCGAGACAGGCCACACGCCGGTGAACGACGCGGCGCTGCTGTTGTTGTCGATGATCACCTCTTCGGACACTCCGCTCACGACCAGGTTTGCGGAGGCAGGCTCGGACCAGAGACCATCTTCGTCCCGGACAGAGAATGATATCGTGTGGGTGCCTTCGCTCAGGAACGAGGCGGTGAACGATGCCGAATCACCGAGCTCGCCGTCCAGGTCGGACTCCCACATCCAGGCCACGACCGCCCCCTCGTTGTCTGTCCCGTGGCCGGTGAACGTGACGGCCTGCCCTGGCTGAGCCGGGTTGGGCGTGATGGAGTCGATAGAGGCCGAGGGCGGGCTGTTGCCCCCGACATACTCGAACAGGACCGCGTCCGCGCAGGTGCTCACCGTGGGGCCGTAGGCCGCGGTGATCGTCACCAGGCTCGCCGAATCCAGGTAAAAGCTTCCCAAGCTGTTCCATTTGCCCGCATTCTCGCGCTGGTCGATGACGAACGTGCTCACATCGTTTGCGTGACGGACCTGGACCGGAACCGACGATGCGCGGGAAGGCCACGACGACCACCACATGAAGATCTCGTACGTGCCCGCGGGCTGGGAGCCCAGGGCCCAGGTGTAGGTGTTCCCGTCGCGCGACCACTGGCTGTCAGCGCCATAATGGTCGGTCCCGCCCGAGACCGGCCAGGTCCCGGTGAACGATGTCCCGGGGTCGCCGTTGTCCACCAGGACATCGGCACGGGCGCCCGAGGGAGTGCATATCAGCAGCATCAGCGCGATCACTGCCGCGACGAGCCCCCGCCCCGCGCCGCCGGGCGGTTTCCCCGCCCTTGACCCGTGCTTCGATGCCTGCAGGCCTGTCTTAAGGGGAATGCATAACCGGGGCCGCAGGCTCTGGTGAATCATCCTATTAACAGTGCTTCTCTCCGCCTTTCCGCTCATACATCCTACCTCCTTCACGACAAATGAATGGCCATGGGCACCGGGCGAGCCCCGGACCCACGTAAGACCTCAAGCGACAGGAAACGTTACCCACCTTCAAGGCCCCTAAGAAGCGGACGAAGAAGGAGGGTTCACGAAAGCTCTCCTGCCGCCCGCATCCGCACACCCCTTCAATCTGCGTCTCCGGCGGCGCGCGCCGGTTGGTATCCGGCTATGCCGAACTCCGCGAGCAGGTGATCCACGATCCGCCCGGCAGCCTTGCCGTCACCATAGGGGTTGTGGGCGAAGCTCATTCTCCCGTAGAGAACCTTGTCCCGTAAAAGGCGATCCACCTCGTGGAAGATCTTCTCCCTGTCGGTCCCTGCCAGCCTCACCGTGCCTGCCTCCACCGCCTCGGGCCGCTCGGTGGTCTCGCGCATGACAATGACCGGCCTGCCCAGGCTCGGCGCCTCTTCCTGAATACCCCCCGAATCCGTGAGGACGAGATATGCCCGGCTCATGAGCGCCACGAACGGCTCGTAGTCAAGGGGGGGCAGGAGAAGGATATTGCCCCTGTTCCCGATGATCCGGTGCACGGGCTCGAACACGCTGGGATTGAGATGCACGGGATAGACAAAGAAGACATCGGGCCAATGCCGGGCAAGATCGGATACCGCCAGGCATATATTCTCCAGGCCCTGCCCGAAGCTCTCCCTCCGGTGGCCCGTGACCAGCACGATCCTGTCCGTGCCCTTCAGTCCGTCCAGGGGCCCGAGCTCCACGGCGTACCGGGAAAGCGGGCCCGCCGGGCCTTTTCCGATCCGGCGCGCGGTGTGCCGGAGGGCATCGATCACCGTGTTGCCGGTGACCCGGATGGTTTCGGGCGGGATGTTCTCCTTGAGCAGGTTCGCCCTTGCGGTTTCCGTGGGCGCGAAGTGCAGGTCCGCCACGGCGCCGGTGAGGCGGCGGTTCATCTCCTCGGGGAACGGGCGGTATTTGTCATGGGTGCGAAGACCGGCCTCGACGTGCCCCACGGGTATGCGGCGGTAATATGCGGCCAGGGCCGCGGCAAAGGTGGTGGTGGTGTCCCCGTGAACCAGGACCATGTCCGGGCGGGCCCGCTCCATCACCTCGCCCACCCCTTCCAAAATCCGCGCGGTCAGGATGGAGAGACTCTGGCCGGGCAGCATGACATCGAGATCGAAGTCCGGAACGATGCCGAACAGGACGAGCACCTGGTCAAGCATCCGCCGGTGCTGGGCCGTGACGCACACCAGCGGCTCGACCGGACATCCACCGGCCTTTCTCCTGTTGAGCTCCAGGACCACGGGTGCCATCTTCACGGCCTCGGGCCTGGTTCCGAAAACGAGCATTATCCTGATCATACGGCACCCGCCTTTCCCCGGTATGGGGCTTCGGCCCGTTCATAGGCCGGCTCGGGACCATCCCCCCGGATGACCCTGCACAGGGACAGCAGCATGAGGAGCGACACGAGATAGATCACGAGCCCTGCGTATTCATGGAAAAAACTCTCTGCAACCCTGCTTCCGTAGAAGTGCGCCAGAACACCCGTGACCACCACCCTCACCGCGTTGGCGAACACGGTAATGGGAATCACCAGCAGGATGATCAGGGCCCTCTTCCAGTTCTTCCTGAGCATGACGCAGGCGACGACCGACCCGATGGCGAAGAGGGAGATCAGCGAGCGTATGCCGCTGCAGGCATCGGCCACCTCCAGGGTCGTGTTCGCCAGGTGCACAAGGTTTCCCTCGCGCAGGACCGGTATATGGAGCAGGGTGAGGCTCATGGCGGCACAACAGGAGGTGAAGAGCTTCAGGGGGAAGGCGATGCTGTCGTAGAGCATGTAGGGTATGGGTATCATGAACACGAGAAAGGCCAGCGCCGGAGAGACGGACTTGAGCATTTCCCTGCCGAAAAACAGCAGCACCATGCCGGCCATTACCACGAGCAGCGAAACCCGCTGCAGATAGAGTTCGGCGCCCGCATGCCCGGCCACCAGCATGGCCAGGCCGGCCGCCATGAGCGGCAGCCCGGGTAAGGAGGGCCTTTTTGTCCGGTTTATCCGGGCCAGACGATCCCCCTTGCGCCAGAGAAGGTAGAGGGAGACCACCGGCACCACGAAGCCGTGGGAGTAGTTCGGGTCCTTCCACCAGTCGAGAACGAGCTTTATCAGGACTTCGTGGTACACGAGCACCACGAGCGCGATCAAGGCAATGGTTTTCAGATAGGGCATCTCGATTGTCAGGGAAGACACTGCATCATGTGGGGATACAGGCAACCGGCAAACGCCTGCAGGCGCTCCTCGGCCTCGGACACGGACAGGGCTGCATCCGTGGAGATGCGCACCAATGCACCGTCGTTTCTCCCCAGGACGATGGTGTCCAGAACCAGGTGAAGCTTTTCGCGGTATTCACTGGTGATCGCCTTGCCCCTTGACTGAAACCAGTAGTACACCACCTGCATCCGGTCATCCTTGCGAAGCAGGAGCCTGTTTACGGGGATTTCCCCGCCGGGAGCCCTGACCAGAGGGATAAGCCTTCTCTCGCAGGACGCCACCTCCCACCCGCTTCCCGTATAACAGCGGCGCGGCGAATGAATGGTGCGGCCCACGCCCTGGCGGCTGTAGAACCCGATGTAGACCGATACCGGCAGGCAATCGTCGTCCGCATATGCCCGCATGATGTATTGGTCGACCCCGGCGTTCTCCAGGGTGCCGGCATCGAAGGTCATGGAAATCCCGCTCCATGCGCCCAGCCTCAGGGGGATATCGTCCAGCGGCCTGACGAGCGGGGTCTGTCCGGCCCTGTCCATGGCCTGCAGGCACCCCAGGGCGATCAGGAGCAGGATCACCGCTCCCGGGAAGTGAAGGGATCTTTTCATCATTCGGCAATCATTCGGTAATCGGGTATCGAGTTGGAGACTCTCTGGCGGCCGTTCCCCTCAGGCCGGAGTGAAAGCTCCGCTACGGCAGGTGAAAAGACCCCCTTCAATCATGCCCTTAAAAAGGGCATATTCGTTTCCAACGGTATCAAAATATAGTAATAAAAAAAACGTGTTGGCTCACAAGTAGCGCCGGTCCTGCAGGCACCCGTACACGCCTGCCTCCCGGCCCGTCAGGCACCCCCGGCGATTCGCAGCCCGGCTTCCTGGCCCGTGCAGGGGAGCTCCCGCTCCATCCCTTCAAGAATGGGACTGTTCTTCTCCCGATTGAACCGGATGAAATCCCTGCTGGAGTCATAGTTGATGATCCGGGCGGGAACACCAAGCACCACGGCGTTGTCCGGGATGGACTTCGACACCACGGAGTTGGCGCCGACCACCACGTGGCTTCCTATGGTGATGTTCCCCACGATCTTCGCCCCGGGCGCGATATACACGAAGTCACCTATGCGCCTCGGACGGCCCCAGTTCTGGCCTCTCCCGCCGTAGCCCACGGAGACCTCCTGGCTGATGTTGACCAGCTTGCCGATGGTAACATCGCCGCCGATGAAGATGTTGCCGTAGTGCCCGATGTACAGTCCCGGGCCGATATCGGCCCCGGTCTCGATCGTGATGCCGGTGGTGAGCTCGACCAGCAGTTGGAGCACGCCCCCGACGATTTTCATGACCGCGCGCACCGCCTGTGATCCGCACTCGTATTCAGCCCATCTCCTGAGCCGGTACACGGCGGTCGCCCATGCCCCCTGCGTGAACAGCAGGATCTTGATCTTGCCCAGCATGGTCACCCGGGAAACCTCGTCGGTGGGATAGATATACCGGTAGAGATCGTACCGCAGATAGGTAAACTGCATACCTCCTCCCCGAGAATCATATTCCCTTCCCTTCCCCAAGCCTGGTTTCCCACGGGCAGAGAAAGGTGCCCTTCATAGACTGTATTGACAAGCCCCTCAGGATCTCCTCATTCCAGCACCCATTTCAGGACAGTATCGCTCAAAAGGCATGTGCGCCCCGGCAGCAAACGGACACGTGGCCGTACCGCTGCATCCGGCCGGGGGATATGCCGCCGTGCCGGCAAAGGCTGGGCCCGGTCAGGCCATCCTGCCCTCGAAGAGCGGCTTGACCGGGTTCTCGCCCCTCTGCAGCTTCAGGTCCGTGAATATGTCCGCCGTATCCTGCGTTTCACGCTCCGGCTGGAGTTCGATGCCAAACTCCTCGGAGATGTCCTCCGAGGCCGAGACAAGAATGAATTCGGCCCCCCGGTAGTCGAGAAGATCAGGAGGCTCGGCGCTGCCGAAGTCTTCGCCGTGAAAGGCCTGCTGCAGATCCTCGGGAAAATCCGCCCGCTCGCCTTCACCCAGGCCGGACTCGGCGCTGCGCCCTCCCTTCCGGGGGTTCTTGACGATGATGATATAGCTCGCCTCGTCCTCGACCCTGAAGAGGTCCTGGGCCTCGCCCGGTTTTTGGGGGAGCTCGAGCGAATACACCAGGTGCGTGTGGTCCTTGTGTTTGAAAATTCGGTAGAGACCTTCCCCCACCGGCCTGGCAGCGGGTGTTCTCACCTCTTCCGGGGTGTCCGGCCCCGGCCGGGGAGATTTGAGCTCGTCGCGGATAGGTTCGGGGGCCCCGGTCACCTGGTCGATGAATCCCCAGAACCTCCCCCGGCCCTTCCTGGCGGGATCGGGCAGGCGCTTACGACCGATGACCGCGAGCCGGTACCGCGCCTTTTCCTCGGGGCTTAGGACCATGTACATCCTCTGGACATCACCGAGGTCCTCCGGGTGGGTCTCCCCTGTTTGAGGCCGGTAGAAGAAATAGATATTGCCCCGTTCGAGTGTTCTCACGTCTTCACTGGCCATGGACGGTTCCTTTTCGATCGTTTACCATTATTAGTATGCGGGCATGCACGATTCTCAAGCCCCTGATACTCCATAATAAACGCAATGAACCACCCCTCTGAGCAGGCTGGAAGGGAAACGAGGCATCATAAATAAAATACGACCATTCACCGCAAACAAGAAAGGGTATCGAACACGAAGGGGGAATGAAAGGCCGGACAAAAAAAAGCCCCCGGGGTCGCGGGGGCAGAGTGAGGCATTTTAAGGAGATATCTTACTCGAAGACTTTTATCCGTTCGGGTTGACGAGCTGGACCGAAACCCCGTGGGGCGGGTCCGGCTTGACGTTCTGGGCTGTCCCGGTGGTGAACGAATAGCTCACCGGGGCCATGGTGTTGCCGGCCAGGTCTTCTGCGCTCACCACGACCGTAGTGGTCGTACCATAGCTGAAATCCAGGGCCGGATCATAGGTGACGGTATAGTCGGCCGCGGTTCCGGTGATTGCCGGCGCGACCTTTGTCCCGTTCACGGTCAGGGAGATGGAGCTCTTGTCCACGCCGCTGCCTGAGTCCTTGACGTGGAAGGTGATGTTCGCATCCACGGGAACCGATGCGGCGCCCGAAAGGGGGCTCACATCGGTCAGATAGGGAGGAACGGTGTCCTGGGGCTGGGTTGCCGTGGGCATGCCGTCCCAGACTTCCAGGTCGTCGATCTGGCGCGAGAACGACCCGGGCTCTTCGGCATCGATGGAGGGCGTGGAGATGTAATACATGGCCCTGGTCCACTTGCCCGAACCGAAGTTGTCGTTCACGGTCAGTTTGCCGTCGTACCAGAACTTGTGGATCCCTGCGGAGAACTTCACGTAGAACTCATAGCGGTGCCACTTGCCGTCGGTCTGGTTCGGGCAGTTGAGCCACCTGCCCGAGGTGAGGAACTGGCCCTTGCCCTTTGCAGAGTAGTAGATCGAGTCGTCGTTGCACATGGCATAGTGGACATAGCTGTCCACCCCGTCCCAGTGGGGATAGAACAGTTTCAGGTTCTCGTGGTTGTCGGTCTGTCTGAAGGTGGGGTAGCGCATCCAGAACGAGACGTAAAACTCGTCTGTGGGCCAGGGATTGGGTACGTTCTTTTTCCAGCACAGGTGGGCCTCGCTGACGGTTCCGGAGGAGAAGCAGTATCCCTTCCCCTCTCTGCCCACCTGGCTGAGATTGTATTGCGGCGGGTTCAAAACCGCCCAGTTGTGGCCGTAGACAACGAACCTGCTCATGTCCACGGCCTGGTCATCGAAGTTTTCGTACAGGAGACGGTTGGCTGCCAGGACGTCGATACCGGTCAAGGCGATGATGATGAAAACCATCGTGGTGATCTTTCCTATGGTGCTCAAGGCTATAACCCCCTCGTCGTTGTTTGGATAAAAGGGCAGCAACAAGCATACCAGGCGGCACAGGGTCCCGGGCCGGAAACACCGGCCCCGCCTCTTGCCTCGGGCAAGCAGTCCTTCGGTTTTGGCCATGGATTATCACCGGTTAGACCGGGGCCGTCACACATTCCGGATGCGACCAGCATCCGGGCAGAAGAGGGAGGACGCCCTGTTTCACCTGCCCTGATCCGGCCTTTCTGTGCATGCTTCGCACAGAGGTCCAGTGGTATCATGTCATTCACGCCCAGCATAAAAAGACGATGCGAAAAAGGCCCCGCGAAAACTACCGGGGCCTTTTTACGTATTGTCGAAGGAGGACACCCCCTTATTTTTCATCACGTACCGGCCCGACGATTTATATCCTGTAGACTGTCCAGGCAGCGGTCGAGGGTCCGGGAACAGCCAATGGATGTTTCACACCGGCCTCAGTCTCAGCCGACCGTACCCGGGCGTGATTTGTAACGTCCCGGCCACAATTGTAACAAAACACCACCCCTGCAGAACGCACCGTCTTGAGCCCGGGCACCTGCGGCTCATGCCCGATTCCTCTCCGCAGGGGCAGCCTCCCTGATCTCCTGAAAGGAGAAGTGGGGCCGGATATTGTCCCTTCTCATTCTCTTCTCCAGGGTCATGATGTTGCCGAGCTGGCTGTAGTAGGGGAAGCCCGCCCCAACCGCCTCCTCATAAAACCGATTGTATCCGCGGGGATCGTACAGGTCCTGGGTGAGCAGCGAGGAATAGGCGAAGTCCTTTCGCACCTCCGGGTGGGAGAACAGGCAGGAGAAAAACCACGACTGCTGGTAGCTCACCGAGGTGTCCAGCAGAATGGTGCGCTTCAGGGCCTTCTGCACGACCTTGCGCGTCCCTCTCTTTGCATAGTCGGCGAGCAGGGGCAGGAAGGTGTGGGCGTTGCCGAGAGTGATGTTCCGGCACGGTGCGCCGTTTAACATCCTCAAGCCGGACAGGGGCTCACAGAGCAGGGTGATCACGCTTTTGACCAGCCTGCCGTTCTGCTTGTATCCGGGCGGCACGGCAAGAACAAGGCCCAGATTTTTTTTCAGCGTGAGCGGCGCCAGGGAGCTCACGACCTGGCTCGAGCTGCTCATGGTCCTGCCCGCCCATCTCCTGATCTTCTGCCGCAGATAGAGGTTGTCGATCTGCAGCGTGTTGTGGGAGCCGTGCAGGTCCATGTCGGCCAGCGTTTCCAGAAAGATCGACTTGAGCGTGTCCTTCACGCCCAGCATCCTCCGGCGCCAGGGCTCGGAGAAGACGGAATGGTCGTACTCGTACTGGAGCATCCGCATGTTGATCAGCCTGTCGATATTTGCAGGCCTCTTCGAGCCGTAGAGCTCCTGGATCCACCAGAAGTCGCGGTACAGCTCTCCGCCCAGCCCGTTTATGGAGCAGGAACTCTCCCTGGCCTTGTGCTCCTGGGCCAGGAGGATGGGCGCGTAGACCATGAGGTTTTCCTCCCCGTCGGTCACCTGAAGAGATTGCTCGAAATAGTCAGGGAGTATATCGGGCCAGTCTTCGGGAAGCTCCAGGTGATGGTTCGGCAAACCCAGGCTCTCGCAATAGCCCCTGACCAGACGCACCTCCCTTGACGCCTTCGGCCCGAACACGAAGGTGGGCAGCTCCGAAAACGGCCGGTGCCGGGAAAGGGCGGCGACGAGCAGTCGCGAGTCAAAGCCTGCGGTGAAGTCGCACACCAGCTTCTCTCCCGACAGGGGCGCGGTGCTCTCGATCAGGTTTTTTGCCAGCAGGTCACGCGCCCGGTCGAACGACAGGTCACGGCGTATCTCGACCGGGCTTTTCCAGTACGTTCTGCACGAGAGCTCCGGGACCTCGCCCGAGCCCGCGATGCGGTAGATGCCGGCCGGCTCCAGCAGCGTGATCTCCTGATAGATGGTGCCGGAACCGTACGTATTCGCGGTCCGGAGAAACTGCGCCACATTGTCCGGATCGGGCGTCACGGGGAAGTGCGTGGAGAGCGCCATGGACGACGAGCTGACAGCCCAGTTCCGCCCCGACCGGCAGGCATAGACGTTGACGATGCCCGCGTGATCGGTCGCGAGCGCGAGGCTGCCGTCGAGATGGTCCCTGACCGCCAGAAAGAAAGGCCCGTCGCAGTTTTCCATCAGGCTTTCCAGGGGGCGTTCATGGAGATCCTGCCAGAGATTCTCCAGCGCGTCCCTTCCCATCCGGTTGCCGTATATCAGCGTGCCCATGACCCAGACGCTTATCTTCTCGTGAATGATGAAGTTGAAGTCGACGGCGGATTTCCGGGAGAACTTCGAGAGCAGGACCTGGCCCCAGCCTTCGTCGTGGGTCGGCTGGAGCCCTTTGTGCCGGATAAAATACTGCCGCATGTCCTCGTGATCGTCGCCCATGCGCGCGCCCACGGTTATGAGAATGCCTGCCATGGTCTTCCTCCTTCTGCCCTTCGTTCATGGTACCATTCCCAGGTACCTCACCCATTCGCTGGTATCAGCCAGACCCTGATCCAATCCCGTGTCCGGGCAGCAGGAGAGCGTGCTCCTGGCACGGGCGTCCGAATACACCGCATCTTTGGTAAAGAGCCTGAGCTCATCCGGTGAGGGGGTGATCTTCACCCGGTGCTCGACCGTGCGCATCAGGGAGTCGACGGCATCCACCCGCTCCGCGATCATCTTCACGGGTCCGAGGAAGTGCCTCTTCACGACCCCCCCCAAGGTGCGCACCGGCGTCATGGCCCAGGTGGCCGCGCCCGCCCTCTTTGCCCTGATCACCCGTAAGGGCGGCAGGCCCAGGGCCGAGTTGAGCCTCGCGAAATACTCGTTCCAGGTGATGACCTCCGGTCCGTTGATGTTGAACACCTTGCCCTGCGCGTCCGCAAAATCCAGGGCGCCCAGGATCGTCCTCGCCAGGTCGTCCACATATACGAGGTTGCACCTGCCCTCGCCATAGCCCTCATAGACCCCGCCCTCGCCTGCCAGGAACATGGCCGCGAAGCGCAGGCTCCAGCTCGCGCTGAAGGGCCCGTATACGATGGACGGCCTGAAGATGGTGATGGGAAGCCCCTTTCCCCGATATTCCCAGCATAGTTTCTCCGAGTCTATCTTCATCTTGTTGTATGGGTTTCCGGTATAACGATACGGGCTGTTCTCGTCCACGACGCCGCCGGCGTCGCCGTAGACATCGGCGGTGCTGAGGTGGATGAAGTGGAATATCCCCTTCTTCAGCGACGCATCCAGCAGATTTTTTGTGCCCTGCACCGTGACCTCGGGCGTGCCCTTGGCACAGTGGACGACATGGGTGATGCCCTCCAGCGCGCGTTCGATCCGGACAGGGTCCGTGAGATCCAGGACAGCGGTTTCCACCGGAAACCTCCCCAGCCTGGCCGCGCTCGACCACTGATGCACCCCCGCCCGGACCGGGTAGCGCGCCTCCGGGTCCAGATGGGCCATCTCCACTATCCGCCCACCGATAAACCCGGTGGCCCCGGTGACGAGGATCCTGCCCGGCTTCCGTGCCGGCTGCCCTCCCGCCGGACCGGGCCGCGTCCAGGCCTGTCTGTCCCAGGAGAGATCGAGGCGCTCTCTTCGCCCGTAGCATTCGTGGATGAACTCGATCGAGTCGAGCACGTCGCCCCCGCTGACCAGGGGCTCTGCCTTGCCCTGGATCACCTGGAGAAAATTCTCCACGATGGGCGCCACGAACCCCGGGTAATTCCGGGAGACACTCTCGAGCTTGCGCTCGCTCGTGGTTCCGCTGTCGTCCTCCAGGGAGATCCTCTTCCAGTCGAAGATATCGCCCGAGATCCTGCCCCGGTCTCCTGTCACCCGGTAGTGGTTGTCCAGGTCGCTCAGCCGGCTCAGGGTGATGCCGATCGCGCACCCGTCCTTCTGGGCGCGGATCCTGACCACCGATTCCGGCCCGCCGTAGGAGTCGTCCCGCATCTCTTCGAGCACGGGCCTTCCCCCCAGCCACCAGCAGAGGGTGTCGATGACGTGCGCGCCCAGATCCATCAGGATCCCCCGGGAGGAGACCTTGGGATCGACGGCGAATCCCGTGGCGCTCGGCCACCCGAAGACGTTCCCTTCCACATACTCGATGCCTGTCAGCCTGCCCAGCCTGCCCGATGCTATCATCTCCCTGACCGCCCTGAACGAGGGGAACATCCTGCGGGTATTGTTGACGCACAGGGCCGCCCCCTGTTCCCGGGCCTTCCGCACCATCTCCTGCGCGTGTTCGGGCAGCACGGCCAGGGGCTTCTCGCACAGCACGGAAACGCCTGCGCCGAGGCACTCCATGGCCACCGGGTGGTGGAGGTGATTGGGCAGGAGGATGACCGCGCCCCGGATCTCGTGGAGCACGTCATGGAAGTCTTCCCGGATCGTTCCTCCCCCCAGCCCGGCCCGGGTCTCTTCGGCGCCGGCCCTGTCGGTGTCCACCAGATACAGGTTTTCTTTCAGGCCCCGAAGCCTCTTCAGCACGGGAACATAGTATCTCCGTGCGGCAGCGCCGCAGCCGATGACCGCTATCTTGGGTATGTACATGGTTCTCCTTTTCTTGGTTTTCTTCTCTTCACATCGTTCACCGCTGCCTGTTGATCAGGGAAAGATAGAGCTCCTGTGTTTTCCCGACCATCGAAGATGCCGAGAAGCGTTCGTCCACGAGGTTTCTGCCCTCGTGCGCCATGGCCCGGGTTGTCTCGGGCATGGCGACGAGATCCCGCATTCTCCTCGTCAGGCCGGTGGTGTCGCCGGGCTTTACCAGGTAGCCTGTCCGGCCGTCCCGGACCAGCAGGGGGATATCGCCGACCGCGGTGGCAAGCACGGGTATGCCGCACGCCATCGCCTCGAGCATCACGTAGGGCAGCCCTTCGGTCAGCGAGGGGATGACGAGATAGTCGATGGAGTCGTACACGCGCCGCATGTTTTTCCTCACCCCGCAGCAGCAGACCCGCTCCTCGATACCCAGCGACCGGATGCGATCCTGTATGCGCTCCCTCTCCGGTCCATCCCCGACAATGAGGCCGGTAATGTCCGGGAACTCGTGTGCCAGGGTTTCAAAGGCATGGAGAAAGAACGCGTGCCCCTTGTCCGGATACAGCCTCCCGATCACGGCGAAGACCCGGTGATTCCCGTTGCCGGTGAGCGGAAGCGGAGGTTCATTATCGTCGCGGCACATATCGAGGACACGGATGTCGAGGCCGTTCTGGATGACCCGGATTTTCTCCGGCCTCAAGCACCTGCCCTCGAGCCTGGGACGGAGGTCCTCGGACACGGCGATAACCGCGTCGAACCGCGGGTAGACCAGCTTTTCGGTGAACGAGAGGTAAAGCCTCTTTACAAAAGAATCCCGCGTGGAGCCGTGAGCCGTGGCAACCCTCCTGACCCTCCTGCCCGTCGTGGCCAGGAATCCGTAGAAATCGGACTTGAAGTCGTGGGTATGGATCAGGTCGATCTCCCGCTCCCGGATGAACCTGCCCAGATGCCGGATCGCGCGCCAGTCGAGCCTGCCCCGCACCCGCACGCTCTCCACACGCATGCCCGATCGCCCTGCAGCGGCCATCAGATGACGGCTCCGGCCGTCGCCCCGGTCCATGCACATGAGAGAGCAGTCAAAGACCCCCCGGTCCATATTCCTGCCCAGGGTCAGGATAACCCGCTCGCCCCCGAACATGCCGCCGCTGTCGCGTATATGCAGGACCCTATTCGGGGACGGGTTCACATTCAATCCGTCTTGACCGATCACGATCCACCCCGAGACCTGCGCAAGCTCGCTGGAAGATCAGCTAATCCCCTCGTTCTTGAGCGCATTCCGGTGAACGTTCCCCTTTCACCTTCCGCCGGGGATCGAAACTATCGCCATCGGACCGTGCTCCTACAAAGGGCGCCTCCCGATGCCCGTCAACTCCACGCGCCATGTCCTCCAGGAGCCACGCGAGCGCGGATCGTTTAACCTCCCATTCCCTCGTGCGCTGTTCCTTGAGCTCCCGGACCTCCCGCTCGAGGCGCTCGCGGTCCCGCAGCAGCGTATAAATCGAATCGCGGATGCCCTCCGCGGTATGCGGCGTATACACGGCCCCCTTGTTGAAGTAGCGCCTGAGCGCCCGGGTGTCTGAGAGGATCTGCGGCTTTTCCACGGAAACCGACTCGTAGGCCCCGCAGACCAGGCAGCCTTCGCGCTCGGTCAGGTCGATGGTCGCGTCAACGGAGTTGAGCATCTCGACGTAGCGTTCCTCCGGGACATAGCCTGTGAGGGAAACATTGGCTGGCAGAAGGCCGGGGTCGATGTTTTTCTTGCAGTAGTTGCCGGTCACGTAGATGTGCACGCCGGAGTCGAGCCTGCGCGCCGCCTCGAACACCAGGTGATACGGCTCGTCTGCGGCATAGGAACAGATGAAAAGGATGTTGTGCCTGCCCTTGAGCGGTGCGGGGCGGGTGCGGGGGATATCGGGTATCCGGTCCTGGAGGATAAACGGCCTGCCCCGGTTTCTTTTCACCTGCTCGTGCAGGTCCCTGTTCGTCACCAGGGTGAGATCCGAGCGCCTCTGGACGTATGCGCTCAGCCTCATGAGCCGCGGGGATCTTCCTTCCGCTGGGAAGAGCCCCGCATTGTGGGCGTCCACACAGACCCTGAAACCGGCCGCCTTCTTCAAGGTGACCAGAAAGGCGGAAAGCACGATGGAGGGGTTCTGGCAGCATACCAGGCCGGGGCGTTCCTTCAGGAGCGCGGCGCAGGTCCTCAGGAGGCCGGTCGCATACTTCCTGACCGGGTTCTTCAGCTCATCGATCTCTTTGAATTCGTAGAGCGGTATCCCCAGGGCCCGGCTGATCTCCCGGTTTCTCCTCTGGTTTTCCCATGTGATCCATATCGCGTTCATAGTCATATCCCAGGATTTCACGATAGAACGACTCGTATCGATCAATGACCCGGGGCCAGTCGTAGCTCCGGGCAATGATCCTCCTGCCCTGCTCTCCCAAGCCCTTTCTGAGGCGGTCATCGTTCAGCAGGATGCAGAGCTTCTCCGCCAGGGCACGGTGATCTCCGCCGGGCACGAGAAAGCCGTTCACGCCGTCTTCCACAAGCTCGGGATTCCCTCCCACCGAGGTAGCCACCACCGGGAGGCCCGAGGCCATATATTCCAGGATGGAGTTGCAGAAGCCTTCCGAATCAGAGGAGATGACCCCGATGTCCCATGATCCGATGGTCCCGGGCACGTCGGTAACGGCGCCGAGGAAATCCACCTGTGGGCCGATACCCAGTTCCCGGCTCAAGGCCATCAGCTCGCCGCGCTGATTTCCGTCTCCGGCAATGCAGAACCTCACGCCCGGGACGGCCTTTACCACCTCGGAAGCGGCCCGGATAAAGACATCCACCCGTTTCACCCTCCGATTGAAGTTTGCCAGGATCCCGACACAGGGGCGGCTCTCGGTTTCCCGAGACGCGACCGGTGCGTTCCCGAGCGCCTCCCGGCCTTCGAAGAGCTGTAAATCGATCCCGTTGTAGATCACGTGAATCCGGCCCGGGTCCACCAGCTCGTCGGACGCCACCTGGTGTTTGACCGCCTGCGAGTTCACCTGAAAATGATCCACCAGCCTGTCGGCCTGCCGGAGCAGCAGGAGCAGGGCGCGGGAATGCCAGAATCCCAGGTCCCGCCTGCAGCAGACGATTTTCTTCACCCCGGCGAGCTTGCCTGCGAGGAGCCCCACGAACTGCGCGTCGACAAAGTAGGTCTGAACGATGTCGATCCGCCTCTGCCTCAAAAACCGGACGAGCTCGATGGTGCGGCCGATGCACTGCACGCTCAAGAGAGAAGGGATGCCGATCTGCTGATAGCTGAAGCAGTCGTCCCGTGGCTGGAAATAGGCGTTGGGCGGCCGGAGGCTGATGAGATATTTCTCGAACCTCTCCTGAGACAACGACGCCATGAGGCTCAGGAGCTGCTTTTCGGTGCCCCCGATGGAATTGATGGTGTCAATGAGAAACGCTATACGTATTTTTCGGTCCATGATTCCCCTTACACACAGATCCGTCGGTTTTTTCGATGGGTCAAAAATCCCAGAAGACCTTGTCACCGTCGCCAAAGGTATAAAACCAGTTTTCGCCCTTCCCGATCCCTGCCTGCCGGCCTGCGGCCCCGGCATGAATGTATTTGAGCGCGCCGGGGTTCTCCCTGGCGCGCACAAACCCCATCGTCTTGAGCACGCGGGCAAACCTCCTGTCCGTGCACAGCACTTCCAGCGTGTCGGGGCCGGCCTTCTCGATCTCGAGCACGGCCCTCCTCATCAGTGCCCTGAACAGGCCCGCATCACGGGGGGAGCAGAGAAAATCGAAGATGGTGGAGATCCTCCTGCCGTCCTGCGCGTGCCTGGTCCTGAAAATCAGGTATCCCTGCACCTCATCCCCCTTTATGCAGATCAACCTGACGAAGCGGGACTCTGGACTGTCCGCGAACTTCCAGTTCAGGATGTCGCCGCTGCGGTGCGCGACAAAGGAGAATTCATGCTTCACGGAGTGAAACAATGCATCGATCCGCTCATCGAAACCATCCGCGAACTCGATACGATAGCCCCGGCCGGAGAAGTCGAACACCTTTTTTTCCATCCGGTAGAGCAGCGAGAGGGTCTTTCCGGCAAGGCGCTCGACAGCGGGATCGATGAGGCGATATCGGGTCTTCACCATGTTCCTCAAGCTATACCCCCTCACATAGGTGGGGAGATTATCCACGGGCAGCCACCCGCACTTTCCGAAGACGTGGCTGTTGGGGGCGTTCATCCACACCGCGATGGAGAACTCCGGCCGTCCCTGAAGGACCTCTTGCACAAACGCCCTGCCCACGCCTTTACCCCTCATTCCCGGGTCGACCATGGTGTCGTGGTAGATGAACCCGTCCACATCGCGACCGGAGACACTGAATCGAAACGGCATCAGGCCCTCATAGGCAACGACCCTGCCGTCCAGTTCGAGCACCAGGTAATCGTCACGGGTGCTGCTGAACGGGTTCCCGCTCAGCAGCCGGTGAAACGCACGCGCCCTTTCCGAGGCAAACGCCTCTCCGGCCTGGGCATTCCAGAAACGTTCAAAGGTGTGCAGATCACCCTGCCGGTATCGCCGCATGCACCGGGCACAGCTGTTGTCGCCCTGGTCGGGATGACCGGTGATATCCATGGGTTTTATCCGGGGAACCTTGTTCGTGAAACGATTCTCGGTATCATGCGCGGGCACGTCCGTACCCGCGCGCGAGGAAACACCTGTACCTGCCTAGCGGATATGCGCGGAACCCTGCCCCGGGCAAGCCATGTTCGCCCGGCTTATGGAGCGCTTC
Organism: Deltaproteobacteria bacterium; assembly: GCA_018433085.1. Classification (GTDB taxonomy): domain Bacteria; phylum Desulfobacterota; class Desulfomonilia; order UBA1062; family UBA1062; genus Phosphitivorax. The sequence continues at coordinate 46,513 of JAHDRW010000038.1, forward strand.
ACCCATACCATGTGATGAACGTTCATTGCGAACCGATGATCGCTCATGGCGCTTTCGATTCCGTAGCGGCGGTAGCAAAAGCGATCTGTGTCCGGGTAGTTCGGGCCTCTCATCATGGTTACCGAGCAGTATATGTTGTTGCGGATCAGAAGATCCCGGGTGTTTTCCCCGAAATCCCCTGCCTCGCCGTTGGGATAGCTGAACAGGGTGCACGGCTTTCCCGTGATCGCGCACACGCGGTCGATGGAAGACCGGATCTCGTGCTCCTGCGCGTCTTCGGTCAGCAGACTGAGAATCGAGTGGGTATGGGTGTGAGCACCGAACTCGACGAGCCCGCTCTTGTGCATCTCCTGTATGTCACGGCTGCTCAGAATACGGAAGGGACTGTTTTCCGGGAGTCCGCTGCCGGGATCGAGTCCGAGTGCCGAGATGATGTCCTCGACCTCCCGCACCAGAATACCCTGCGGCATTTCCTTGAGCATTCCCTGGAGCGTCAGGCAGGCATGCACACGGTTCCCGGGATTTGTCAGATCGAAGCGCCGGTCCCGCCACACGATGCTTCTTTCTCTGGTCTCCGAGAATGCATGGTTCAGGGCACAGTACCAGATGGTATCGTCGGTGTCGGTCAGACTCGTAACGAGAAACACCGTGGCCGGAAGCCCCAGCTCCCGCAATACGGGAAAGGCGTTGTCGTATACGTTCTGAAAACCGTCGTCAAAGGTGATGGACAAGAGCGGCAGCTCCGGTTTTCTCCGTGAGGCCGCCAGGTCGAGCGCCTGAGAGAGCGACACCACGGTGAAGTGCCGCTTTACGTAGAGCATCTGGCTGATGAACCTGTCCCTGGCGATAAAGCACTCGTCCGGGATCGCCAGGGCTGCATTCCTGACACCATGATACGTGATAACGGTATGCGCCTTCCTGAAGAGTGTTCTATTCAGAAACCGTGGTAACCGGGTTATGGCAAGTCCTTGGTATATCCTCTCTTTTGCTTCACGAGATAAGAGTCTGGTTCTTCTGTCTGTGTTTTCCAAGGGTATCGGGATCCCTATTAATTTCGCCGGGCGGCTGCTTTCCCTGCTCCCGGCTTCCTGTCCGTCCTTCATCGTTAAAATTTGCCGGTTCCGCCTGGATCGGCATGGTTCCGGATCGGGCCCTGTGATTGCCCTGCGGCCGGTTCTCCTGTTCCAGTGAACCGGCCGCTGCCCTGGTGTGCATCCGGACCGGGATTCCGGCACGGATCTGCCGGGCGATATAGGGGCCTATCTTGTACACCTTTCGTGCCCTTTTCATCTGATATTCCATCTGAATCCACCGGGTGCGGAACTCATCGTACATCGTCCAGAACGCGGCATACCGGCTCATGGCGATGGGGGCGGACAAGGCCCGCATCCGGACATCGAAACGCCCGGGATCGTCCACAACGGCAACACGCAGGTCTTTCCCGGTTCTGCACCCGGTCAGGCTCACCCGTTGGATGCCTGTCTCCGAGATGTCGGCCGAGAAAATCGCGGATTCTCTCCTGGCACGGTTGAGCTTCATGAATGCATGCACCACCTCGCCCTCGCCGTTCACCCACCGCCAGTCGAGATCCGAGAACAGGAAATTGCCGAGGCTGTAGGCGATATGGCCGTGGCGGTAGCGTTCGATGCCCTGCAGCACGTGCGGATGATGCCCGATGACGAGGTCGGCCCCCATGTCGATGATCCCGCGGGCGGTCCGGACCTGATCAGGGGACGGGTAACGCCAGTCTTCCTTTCCCCAGTGCAGACTGACCGCGACGATATGAACCTTGCCTTTGAGCGATGCTATGGCGTGCGCAAGCTCCTCGAGATCGAGGGGGGCTATGCCCCGCTCCGTGCCGGAGGCATAAAACGGCGAGTCGATCGTCACCTCGCAGCGCGACAGAACCCCGAGCGAGATGCCCTTTCTTTCGATGATCGCAGGCCGGTTTGCCTCTTCGAGGCCGGCACCCGCGCCGAACCAGCCGACACCCTGCGAGTCCAGGGAGCCCATGGTCTCGTACATGGCCTGCTCACGGTAGTCCAGGATGTGGTTGTTGGCCAGCGACAGGGCGGTGAACCCTGCGTCCTTCATGCCCGCGGCATATCCCGGATGAGTCCTGAGACTCACCTTGAAGGGATACGGCTCACCCCCGAGGCACAGGGGGGCTTCGAGATTCCCGATCAGGATGTCGTACCCCGCGAGCGTCTCACGGATGCGCTCGAAGGGGTAATGGGGACCCTTTGCCTCGTACAGTGCGTCGTAACTGTGTGTCAGGGCGATATCGCCCACGAAACCGATCTTGATCATGTCTTTGTCCTTGTCTTTGTATTTGTATCCTCCTTCTAAAGTCCGCTACTTAAGGACGGGAAGGAGGGGTCACATCCCCTGCCGTTTTCAGGCCTCAGCAGGAACCGGGGCCTGCCCTGAAAGGTCCATACCAGAGAACTACCGAGGCAGCGGGATCAGCCTCCTGGCAAAGAGATACTTGCCGGACTTCTCGCGGGGTATCTCGTCCACGAACTCGTAGGTGATCCGCATCCTTGTGCCGAAGAGCTTTTCCACGATCCGGGCCTGGTGATCCATGACCTCTTTGCTTGGAATCAGATCGCGCGTCATCTTCAGGGTGAGGTGATCCGCCGCGTCCTGGACGACCTGCATCTGACCGAAAAACCCCGGGGCCGCGTTCACCATGTACATCACCATGGCAATGGTCGATACCAGTCGGCCTTCGGGTGTGACGAACACATCGAGCGCGCGGCCCACGATCTCCTTCATCAGGGGCAGGCCCCTGCCGCAGGGACAGGGCCTGTCGCTCAGCACCGCCGTATCGCCCATATAATAGCGGATGAGGGGCATGCCGTAGTTCAGCAGGTCGGTGACGAGCACGTTGCCCGCCTGCTCTCCGGACGAGGCCATGGGCCGTGGATTGTCCAGCTCCAGGTAGAGGCACTCGGCATTGATGTGCATGCCCGAATGTGCCTCGCACTCCTGGGCCATGGGGCCTGCCTCGCGCGAGCGGTACGAGTCCTGGATATCGCAGTGGAACATATCGGCTACCAGGCTGCGCTGATGGTCGTAGAGAGGCTCGCCGGTGGTGATGAGACCCTTGAGCCGGTATCCATCGATTCCTTTCCTTGCCATGTATTTCGCAAGCTCGTGGATGGGGCTGCTGAACGCCAGGATGGTGGTGGGCTTTTTGCGCTTCAGCACGTGCAGGTATTCGCTGCACGCCCGGTCATCGATCACGGCGGACGCAAAGAGCACGATCCGTTTATAGAGCTCGTTTCGCATCCTCGACTTGAACGTGCCGTACCCCATGAGGTCCTGATGGGCGGGCCAAACCAGCCCCAGATAGTCGCCGAACTCCCAGCCCGACCAACGCCCGAAGCGGTAGATGGCAGCCTCTTTCATGGACAGGCATCCGTTGTCGCGGTAAAACCGCATCTTCACCTCCGAGGTCCCGCCGGTCTCGGCGTAGTGGATCTCTTCGGGGCGATAGTTGCGGGCAATGAGACGGGACATGTTGTCCCGTATCTGCTCCTTGGTGAGCACGGGTATCTTGAACAGATGGTCCGGATGCCGGAAGGTATAGGGGTTGAAGCCTGCGTCGTCGAACCTCTCCCGGTAAAAGTCCGTGTTCTCGTAGGCATGTACCAGGAGCCTTTTCAACCGATCCCGCTGCAACTCGGCGATCCGGTGATACGGCCAGAACTGGCTCTCTTCGAGAGAGCGCAGGTTTCCCATTATCCCGCCGAGACCATCACGGCGTGCGATGAGCGGGAAGGTGACGTTCTTGATCACGTTTCTGAGCATGAAGAGTGACTCCTGTTTTTTTCAGATATTCTGCAGGGGCGCGCGTCTCTCCTGCAGCAGGATGTTCTGGACGGCCACGGTCAGGGCGGCCATCAGGAACCAGAACCAGATAAAGGACCCGTGGGTGAAATTGCCCACGAACAGCCTGACGAAGAGCCCGAGCTGTATGGCGGTTATGATGTTGAAATAGAACGCATCCCGGGGACTGCCGCGGACGAGGTTCCTCTTGATGGCGCCCGTTCGTCTGAAGACCAGGTAGATGAGGTAAAACCAGGCAATGCTCGCCAGACCGAGCTCGCCGAACAGCTCGCCGTAGAGGTTGTGGGCATAGAAATAATAGTGGAAGAACTGCCTGCGGGCCTCTGCATAGCAGCCGATGCCCACGCCGAGCACGGGCCGCTTGACCATCATGGAGATCCCGTTGAGCAGTCCCAGATACCGGTCCGAGCTGGTCCTGCTCGCGTGGACCCCCTCCTGGATGGTGGACATGTGGGAGAGATAGTCCGACGCGGCCAGGGTGAAAAAGAAGGCGACGAAGACCCCTGCAATAAGCCCTGCCTTGAGCCGGTCACGGGAAAAATAGACCACGCCCATGGCGGTCACCATGAGCCCCAGGAAACCGCCCCTGGACTTCGAGGCATATACCCCGAACACCAGCAGGGCGAGGATCATGAGAGAGGTGACTCGGACGAATCTCTTTGTGTTCGTCATGGCGAAGTAGAGAAGCACGGGGATAACCTGGTTGAGGGTGTTGGCCAGTGCCACATGGCCGGATGCAGCCCCGAATCTCCCGTACGCCACGGCGCCGTACATCTGCTCGCTTACGTCCCCTGAAAGGTAGTTCACCACCGGCTCATAGGCGATCCACGCGGTGACCAGAATAAAGGCCCAGAGGATCTTGGCAAGGTCCGCGGACGAACGGACCGTGGACACGATCATGATATAGAAGACCGTGAGTTTCAGGAGAAAGTATCCCCCCTCGTTCCAGGAGACGACAGGGTTCACGGAAAAGGCCACGGATATCATTCCCACGGCGAAGAGCACCCAGAAGGCCTTGTTTATGGGATTGAACCCGGGCAGGAAATTGCCGAGCCCTCTGCCCGAGACGAGGATCCTGAAAAGAACATAGGCGGCGACGAGCAGCTCGAACCGGATGGACCCGAGCAGGGGATACATATCGCCGAGCTTTGCGTTGAGGACAATGAAATACGCGATCACCCCGTACACCGGGTTCCTGAGCGACATGACCAGGAGCAGGACACACGCGATGGGCAGGACGATCTGAACAGATTCGGCGGAAGGCAGCATGAGATCGAGACTGACTCCTTTCTTTAACCTTTCACGTACCCTGCCCCTGAGATCCGACCGTCACCGCAGTGAACACCGGGACAGGCCCCGGAGAGAAACTCACGAAGGGACCCACAAGGACTACAGGAGGATTGCATGAGGGACTTGGGGCCGGGCCGTTCATTCCCAGGGTCTCACCACGCCCTCGGCGGGCCGGAAGATCGATCCGATCCGGCTCTTTTCCTCGGGGGTGAAGAAATTCATGAGCAGGAGCACGAGGGGGAACATGAAAACCAGCAGCGTTTTGATGGCGACATCGGCGTAGACCGAGGCCGTGTCCACCTGCTGCGACACAACATAGATGATGGAAGCCGCCAGAAAGATCTTTCCCATCCGGATGAACTCGAAGTGAATCTTGAAAAACCGGTTGCTGAAAAAATAGGTGGAGGCGGCCTTGTAGATGTATGCGATGAGCGTGGCGTACGCCGCGCCGAACATCCCGTACCTCGGGATGAGCAGAAAGTTCAGGAGCAGCACGAGTGCCGCGTTCGAGACATTGATATAGGCCAGGTACTTGGTTTTTTTCTCGATGATGATGCCCATGTTGAAATGATAATGGAAGGTGAAGATCACGTTTGCCAGAACGATGATCGGGACGATCCTGTACGCCGGCCAGAACGCCCTGTCCGCGATGACGACCAGTATCTCCTCGGTGAGCACGGCCACGCCCAGGGCCACGAACGAGATGAACAGGAGGAAGTAGGTGAATATCCGGCCGAATATCTCCTCGGCGTTCTCCTGATTGTACACCTCGAGCCTTCGGGGCTGCCAGACCTGGTTGAAGGGCTCGGACACGAAGGTGCCGGGCAGGATGCCGAAACGGTACCCGAGCGAGTAGATCCCTGCCTCGGCGATGGAGCAGTAGCCCTTGATGAAGAACCGGTCCGAGAGATTCACGATGAGCGTGCCGAACTGCGATGGAATCATGGGAAGCCCGAACTTGAGCATGTCTTTGATGATCCGCGGCGAATACCCCAGCCCGGCCTTCACCAGCTGCGGCACGTTGAGGACCAGGGACATGACGATGGAGGTGATCAGCGTGCTCAGGAGAATGCCCAGGACCCCCATGCGCAACACGATAATGAAGTAGACGTTCAGGGCGATGGCGAGGCCGAGCCTGAAGAGCGAGAGCACGACGAACTGGACGGACTTCAGGGTCACCCTGAGGTAGTTGAGCCCGATGGTGTTGATGGTCTGGAACCACAGGGACGCAAACGCGATCAGAAAATAGGCGTAAAGCTCGGAGGAGTCGAGGATGTAGAAGGCCATGAACGGAGATCCCAGGGAAAGGATGCACACGAAGATCAACCCGAATATGCCAAGGAAAATATAGGACGAGCTCAGCACCATGTTCCGGTCGCTCTCCTCGGTATAGTCGAAATAAAACCGGTAAAAGGCGGATGAAATGGCTGTTGCCAGGAGGATCCCCAGTATGTCCGTGCTCAGGCCCACGAGCTCCTTGATGCCGTATTCCCGGGTGGAGAGATACTGGGTGTAGATGGGCAGGAGAAGAAAACCCACGATCTTGTTGGCACTCGTCCCGATCCCGTAGATGATCGAGTGCCTGGCCAGCAGCTTTGACTCATTCCCGACGCTTATTGCCACATGTATGGTCTCGGAAAGACAGGCTTAAGAAAAAGACAGGTGCAACCTCACCCAATGGATGGGGCCGCTTACGGGAGCGGGTGTTCACCCGCGATCCCTGCCCGACGGATATTCGACTCGTTAAAGATGTGTATGAGGTCTTTCACCTGGACCGTGACGTCGTACCGGGAATTGTCGAAGCCGGGCGTGTGTTTCTCCTCTCCTTCTTTGGCCTGGCCTTTTCGGAGATACTCGTTATACGCATCGTCGAGTGCCTGCACGAGCGCGGGATAGTCATCGTGCGGTGCGTGGTAGAAATTGCCGTAGTCCCGGATGATATCGAGGGCCTCGCTTTCCTGCATGATCGCGAGGATCGGCCTGTTCACCGCCATGTACTCGTAGAGCTTTGAGGTGATGACCCCGGCGCTCTTGCTGTCGTGCCCTATGATGAGAAGGAGAAGATCCGCTCCCTTCTGTTTGCGGAGAATCTCGTCGTGGGGAATGAGTCCGCTCGTCTTCACGACATGATCCAGCCCCAGCTCCTGCGCCAGGACTCCCGCCTTCTCGCATCCCATGCCGTAGAAGAGGGCCTGGACGTTGTCCCGCACCGAGGGATCCTTTGTCTTCAGCCACCTCGCAAGGCCGCGGATGAAAAAGTCGGGGCTGATGGTCCCGTAGAGGGTCCCGCCGAACAGGATGGTGAACCTGTCGAAGCTCTCCGGCTGTATGTTTTCGAAGAGTGCCGGATCAAAGCCGTTTCTGACCACCATGAACTTTCCGCTCAGAGCGGGATAGCGGTTCTTCAGAGACTGCCTGTGAGACTCGGTGACCAGGATCACGGTATCCGCGAACCTGACGATGAGCCTCTCCAGCAGACCGTGCAGCCACAGCTCGACACGGAACAGTTCCTCGGTATGAAAGTTGTCGACAATGGGGTCGCGGAAATCGGCCACCCAGGGCTTGCCGAACATCTTTGCCAGGATGAGCCCCACAAGGTGTTCTGAATGGGGAGGAGAGGTGGTGAATACGACATCGAAGTCTTCCCTGCGCATGAGCCTGACACCCCTGATCACGGCAAAGGGAATCCAGAACACCATGTGATCGGGTATGGAGAAGATCTTGAGCAGCGCCGACAGGACAAAGCCCTCGATTCTCTTTATCACCCCGGCCACACCGCGCCGGGAAACGCCCCGATCGCCCAGGGCCGCGCGGGCGGCGTCCTTCCGGGCCTCCTTTGCCCTATACCGCTGGATGGTTCTCCAGAGGTCCAGGATATAGGTTCTGTGTATCCGGACCTCCGCGGGTATGCGTTTCAGGAGTCTGTAATCACTGTAGATGTCTTCCGACTCGTTGATCGTGATGACCGTTGGCTTCCACCCGTTATCAGGGAGATACCGGCAGAAACGCATGGTCCGGTAGACCCCTGCATGCGCAATGGGAGGGAATCCGTAAGCGATGACCAACACCTTTTTCCGTTCAAGATCCGCTGTATCCATATTACCTCGCTCCTATCTTCCGTGCAGGATACCCTGCCAGAACCGTACCGGGTGGGTATTCCTTGCGGCCCACCACGGAATTTGCCGAAACGACGCACCTGCTGCCCAACACGACACCCGGCATGACAAACACATTCGCACCCATCCAGACATCGTCGCCGATGATCACCGGCCTGAAGGTATAGCCCTGATCATGGACCGGGATGTCCGGGTTTTTGTAGTTATGGTTCTGTGTCCATATCCTCGTATAAGGCCCCAGAAGCACATTGTTGCCCATGATGACGCCGCCGCCCGCCTGGATATAGTTGAAGAGTCCGATGTCGACGCAGTCCCCGCACTGGATGCAACCGGGGTTCAGGATGGTGGTTCCCGGGTGGACGCTCAAATCCCTGCCCGCCTTCCCGAACCTCCCGGTGTACCACTTACGCCTGAGGATAACGCCGAAGTCGCCCGGGATGTTCCGCAACAGCAGGGCAATGTACTGCTCCCTTCCCGTGCGGGATGCCATGTCCCAGTACAGGTATTTGAGGATCTCGATCACACCGTTCCCCGGTACGGGTATCGATCTGCCGCATTCAGCCTGTTCATCAGGGATTCCACGATGATTCGCTCGAGGTCCAGCGAGACGTCCAGGGGCGGGTCGATGTTGTAGTCGTCCTTATAGACAAAGGTGGGTTTTTCCCGGTAGGCGTAATGATGCCATACCGGCGAGAATTCGGAGATAAGGAAGCCTTTGCCCGCGGGCATGAGATCGAGATTGACCCAGCTCGCCGGGAGCTCGCGGGCGAGCCTCTCCGAGAGTTCCAGGGCCTCGGGCGGGATATAGCTCCACTGGCCGATTCCTCCCCCGTCGATGTTCACCTTCCACTGATCGCTGGAGGCCTGGAAGCGCCAGTGCCCTTCCACTACCTTTCCGTCTCCCACCACGGTCTTCAGGTCGCGGTCCGTGGTGATGTATTTCTGGGCGAGAAGCGGCGGCGAAAGGAAGGGATAGGTCATCTTCCGCTCCTTGAACAGATTGTAGTAGAACATGCGCTGCCTCAACATCCGGAACAGATAGCTCAATGCCCCGGGGTGCACGAGGTCGAGCTGCGAGAGCCGGTAGTACGAATCGAGCTCCTCCCTGTCGCGGACGAGGAACACGGCCCCGCCTCCCGCGCCGTAGCGGTTCTTCACCACCATGGGATATCCCAGCCGCTGGTGGGCGAGCTCCACCGAGTTCCGGGAGAGCAGGGGAACGGTCTCCGGTATGGGGAACCGGTGTGACCTGAGAAAGAGATGCTGGCGGTATTTGTCGTTGTAAAAGTAGATCAGACCCGGATCCGGATATATCACCAGGCCGGGAAAGTCGCGGTGGATGTGCGCCAGGTTGTCGTACACCCGGTAGAGCGCCAGCGGATGGTGCGAAGAGAACTCGAAGCTCGAGTAGAAGATGAGAAAATCCACACTCGCGTAGTCGAAATCGATCCATTCCTGGCTGTCGAAGGACAGGACCACCGGATCGATGCCGTATTGCCGGAGCGTGTTCCGAAACGCTTCGAACCGTTCCTCTGAATGTATCAGGACTGCCTTCATGCTCATGCCCAGACCCCCCTTCCCTGCCGGACAGGTTTCCAGGATATCACCCTCCTGCCCCGGAAATAGTCGATAACGCCGAACATGGCCGCCAGGTTCACCAGGATAAAATAATAGGGGATGGTGTACCACCCGCCGCCCGAGCCGCTCCGGGACCTCATGCCGTAGAATGACAGGCCCAGGACGGCTGCCAGGCCGCAGAACGCCAGGAGGAAAAACCTCCGGCCCGCGAGGAACATCGAGGAGACCAGCATCCCCACATAATAGAACCCCACCAGCCATCTGAGGATCTTGTGGGACAGGATCTGCCAGGCAAGCAGCGGTTTTCTGGCGGGGTTGAGAAGCTCCAGATGCCGGGAGATGCCGGTGAACCCGCGGGTCACGATCCTGCGCCTGGTGTTGAACTCGTCTCCGGCGCTGGTGGTCGCCTCCTCATAGGTAACGGCCCCGGGCTCGTACACCACGCTGGAGCCGTGGCTGATGACCAGCAGCGGCGAGATGAAGTCGCTCATCATGTCCTGGTCGAGGTTGGTGTAGTGGGACTTGCGGATCGCGTACAGCGGGCCGTCCACCCCCACGAGCGAGCCCAGGGAGCTCTCCGCTTGTTTGAGGATCTGCTCGTACTTCCAGTACACCCCCTGGCTCTCGGTGGTGAGGGTTCTGTTCTCCCGGGTGAACACCACCTTGCCGGCCACCGCCCCCACCCGGCTGTCGGCGAAGTTCGCTACCAGCTTCTTCAGCGAACATTTGTCGCACATCGACGCCGCATCCATGAAGACCACGATCTCGTGGGAGGCCTGACTGACACAGTCGTTCTGCACCATGGTCTTCCCGCGGTTCTCGGGAAACGCGAGCAGACGCACGCCTTTGTCCGCAAACGACCTCACGATCTCGTCGGTCCGGTCGGTCGAGCCGTCTGAGCCCACGATGATCTCGACGAGCTCCCGGGGATAGTCGAGTGAAAGGGTGTTCTCGATCTTCTCGGCGATCGTGCGTTCCTCGTTGTAGGCCGATATGATGATCGAAACAGGGGGAACGATCTCGTTTCGGATATAGTGCCTGCCGATGAACCGGGACAGTCTGGTGAGGAGAATCGGGTAAATGAAGTAGACATACCCGGTCAGCAGAAAACAGGACCAGAAGACTGCCGGCAGATAACGGGTGTGCATGATCATGCTCATGAGCGGGAGAATGTGGTTGTGCCTGGGGTCGATCAGGGAGCGCTGTTCACGGATTCATGGATATTGCTTTATCACAAGCCGGTAAAATAATTGCCGAGAAGGGCCATGAGCCGGCTTCCGAACATCGTGAGCCTGTGTTCGTCGCACGTGGTATCATCGCTGAGCGCCACCGATATTCTCACCCATACGGTCGACGGGTGCTTGCCGGTAATGCTGCGCATCACCTGGTAGAGCCGGTTGACACTGTTGTACGGGATGGTCTTGTCACCGGTCTGCCACCAGGCATAGACCAGCTCCTGCCTTTCGAGCTTTTCGATCACCATCCGGTTGACCATGGCGTGCCGCGAGCCCAGTTTCCTCGACACGATATCGTTTTCCTTCACGGTCCATCCCTGCCCCGTGTAGCAGACCTCCGGGGCATGAACCATGTTCGCGGAGTTCACATCCTGATAATATGCAAGGTACAGGCTTACCTCGTCATTGCCACTCCGGTATGTCCTGAAAACAATCCCTTGGGCGCCGATCGCCTCCTTGAGCCCCTCAATGTCGGTATCGATGTCCGATCCGATCCACTGGCCGATCATGTCAGGGACCACATACGGGCAGGCGCATTCAGAATACAGGGCCCTCTTCAGGCTGTGGGAAAAGCCGTACACACTCAGCGCAAGAACCAGGATATATACTGCATTCTTTTTCGTTCTATCCATCTGACAAGGAAAACACCGCCCAGCAGGAGGATAAATGCGAGGAAAAAGGTCACCATGCCTGCCAGGGTATGGGAGAGCCCTTCGGCCATGCGGGGGGAAACCCGGTAGACGATAAAGCCGGCAGCGGTGATCCTGAGTATGTTCCCAGCCATGGCCACGGGAACGGACAGCGAGAGAAGAAGCGCCCTCTCGACATTCGAGGAGAAGAGCAGGTATCCCATCAGAAGCGACAGCGTGATAATGGAAAGCAGAGAGCGAATCCCCGAGCACGCGACCACCACCTGCATGGAGTAGTTCGGAAGGTGGATGAGATTCCCCTCCCGGAACACGGGAACGTTGACCAAATCCAGGATATGAGCGGACAGACCCGTGGTGACGACCTGCAGCGGCGAGGTGAGCAGGGTATACACCTCTGCCGGGATGGGGATCATGAAAGTCAGAAACATGACGGGAAAGAGCACGGCCCGGGTGAAACGCACCCCTGCGGTGAAAAGCATGGTGCCCAGCAGAAACACGATCAGGGAGCAGCACTGGAACATCAGTATCTGCGCGCCGACCCCCAGCAGATAGAACGCGGCCCACAGGGAAAGAAATACGAGCCCCAACGGGCTCGAGTGCAACGGCTGCCTCATGATCTGTCGTCTCCTGCACCACACGAGGTACGCCGATATCGGGATGATCAGAAAGCCATGATTATAGTCCTCGTTTCCTGCCCACAGGGTGGCGAGCTCCATGAGGGTTGGCGCATAAAGAAGCACGGCCAGCATCCCGAACAGGACAAGATACCAGAGGGGCCGCAGGGTACATGTGGAATCGACCGTGGATATCATGAGATCAAAGCTCCGCTACTGCGGGTGAATCCGCTCTTCCTCGACAGCACAGCGCAAGGGCGCATCCCCACTACTCGCAATCTAAGAAGTTAAATAGAGTGGCACTGGCGATTCTCAAGCAACTGCCAATCGGGGACGGGTTCACATTTCCGTTTCGGCTGCCTCTCCAGAACGTTTTTCGCCTGGAAAACCGGGCCTTGCTCTTACACCGGGCTCATATCAATCAGAGCAGGAGTCAGCTGAACGCTTCGGGGTGTGATTCCTGGTTGGTAGCCGGGATACATTGAAAAGCGGCAAGAGAGACGGTGAGCTTGACCGTCCGGGGTATGTGTCCGTCTTTACACGAGCCTTTCGAGTGCACACTCCCGAAACACATACCCGCCCCATCTCGAGAACGTGCACCACACAACGCCCGTAAGCTGGAGCTCATCGGGTACACGGCAGGATCTGTGGAAACGATGATGCGGGCCCACCTCTTTCGCGCCAGATCCTGTCCATGCGAGGCACGGGAAGGACCCTTCAGGCATGTGTGGTGCAGGGAGCCGCCAGGACGGTGAAACAACTATGACTGCCGGTCCCGGGAGCCCGGGACCGGGCTTTCCTGCCCGTCAGATGCCCAGGTAGGCCTGCTTGACCTTCTCGCTGTTCAGAAGGTTTGCCGCAGTGTCTTGAAGGGTGATGACGCCGCTCTCCATGACATAACCCCGGTGGGCGATGCGCAGGGCCATGTTGGCGTTCTGTTCCACGAGAAAGATGGTGGTCTTGTTTTCACGGTTGATCTTCTCGATCGTGGCGAAGATGAGCTGAACGAGCACGGGGGCGAGCCCAAGCGAGGGCTCGTCCAGAAGCAGGAGCTTGGGCCTGCTCATGAGACCCCGGGAGATGGCGAGCATCTGCTGCTCTCCGCCGCTCAGGGTTCCGCCCGTCTGATGACGCCGTTCTGCCAGTCTTGGGAAGAGACTGAAGATATAGTCGATGTCCTGTGCGATACCCTTCCGGTCGTTTCTCAAATATGCGCCCATTTCGAGGTTTTCCGTGACCGTGAGCAGGGGAAATATTCTCCTGCCCTCGGGCACCTGCACCACGCCCAGGGCGAAGATTCTGTCGGGCGACATCTGGTGGATGGGCCTGCCGAGGAAGGTGATCTCCCCATAGCGGGGCGGGACAATCCCGGATATGGACATGAGCGCCGTGGACTTGCCCGCGCCGTTGGCGCCGATGAGGGTGACGATCTCCCCTTCCGGGAGATTGAACGAGACGCTCTTGAGCGCGTGAATCCCGCCGTAATAGGTGTGGAGACTTTTTACCTTAAGCATCGAACGTCTCTCCGAGGTAGGCCTTGATCACGTTGGGGTTTTCCGCGATCTCCTTGGGCGTGCCCTGGGCGATCAGCCGGCCGTAGTCCATCACGTAGATCCGCTGGGAGATGCTCATGACGAGCTTCATGTCGTGCTCGATGAGCAGGATCGAAACCCCTTCGTTGTCTCTGATTCGGGTGATCAGGGTATCGAGCTCGCTGGTCTCCCGGGGATTCATCCCGGCGGCAGGCTCGTCCAGGAGCAGCAGGAACGGTTCGGTGGCGAGGGCCCTGGCGATCTCGAGCCTTCGCTGTGCCCCGTAGGGAAGCTCTCTCGCGAGATCGTTCACATGCCCCTGAAGTCCCACCTTCTCCAGCAGGCCATAGGAGAAATCCACTGTCTCCTGTTCTTCCCTGCGGGTACCGGCGTTTCTGAAAACCGCACCCAGGATTCCGGAGCGGGTCCTGCAGTGCCTGGCGACCATGACGTTCTCAAGGACGGTCATGTTCTGGAAAAGCCGGATGTTCTGAAAGGTGCGGGCCAGACCGTGCTCGGTAACGATATTGGGTTTGAGCCTGTTGAGGCTGACGGCGACGTTCTTTCCCGGGGGACGGACCGTCATCCGGCCTCCGGTCGGCTCATAGACCCCGGTGACGCAGTTGAAGAAGGTGGTCTTGCCAGCGCCGTTCGGCCCGATAAGGGCCACGATCTCTCCCTGGTGCACCTTCAGATCGACACCGTCGATGGCGCGCAGCCCCCCGAAATCCATGGTGAGCTGCTGTATGTCAAGCACTTGCAGCATCCCGTTCACCTTGCTCTTGCGCGCTTTCCTTTTGTCCGAACCGGTAGTGCTGCTTGACCCCGGTAATGATGCCCTGCGGCCTGAACACCATGATGAGCACCATGCTGGCACCGAAAACGAGCATGCGGTACTCCGAAAACGCCCTCAGGTACTCCGGCAACAGGATGAGCACCATGGCGCCCACGATCACCCCGATAATGGACCCCATGCCTCCCAGGACCACGATGGACAGGATGATGGCCGATTCCATGAAGGTGAAGCTCGCCGGATTGATAAAGGTGGTCTTGGCCGCGAAGACACAGCCCACAAATCCCGCCCAGGTGGCGCCCAAGGCAAAGGCGGTGAGCTTGGTCCTGGTCTTGTCGATGCCCATGGCCTGACAGGCGACCTCGTCCTCACGCAGGGCGATCCAGGCCCTGCCGATTCGCGAGTTTCTGAGCCGGTTCACGACCAGTATGGTGAAACCCACCAGGATCAGCACGATGAAATAGAGAAAGACCGTATGCTGGCCCAGGCTGAGATCGGCCCCGAAAAACCAGGGCCTGGATATGCCGGCGATGCCGCTCGGCCCGAAGGAAAACGCGTTCCAGTTCTCCAGGACGAGCCGGATGATCTCTCCGAACCCCAGGGTCACGATGGCGAGATAGTCTCCGCGGAGCCTCAGGACCGGGAATCCCAGCAGGATGCCGAACACGGCTGCCAGGCCGGCGCCGAGGGGAAGCGCGGGCCAGAAGCCCAGACCGAAATGATGGTTGAGCAGCGCATAGCTGTAGGCGCCCACGGCGTAGAACGCCACATAGCCCAGATCCAGCAGGCCAGCAAGACCCACCACGATGTTGAGCCCCAGGCCGAGCATGACATACATGAGCGCGGATATCATAATCTGTGTCTGATAGCTGGAAAACATGAAGGGAAAGGCGACCACGAAGACCGCGAGGAGGGCCAGGAGCGGGCCGGAGATCTTCCTGTCGGTCCGCAGCCTGTCACCCACCCGTTTCTGCCAGCTCTCCTCGCCATCCTGCGCGCCCCCATGTTCCTTGCGTCTCATGAGATAACGCCAGACAAAGGAGAGCGGGAACACGGCCACGCCTATCCAGACGAGCCTCATCCACTGCCAGTCGATGGTCCTCTCCAGAGGGTTGACCTTGATGACCATGATCGGGAAGGTGAGGAACATGAACCAGCAGGAAACCAGCAACGACTGGACAACCTCCGAGACGGCCCTGCGGATGAATGGTGAGATCTGCGCGGTCATGGCGTCGTTCTACACCTTGTCTGTCGAGGAGCGCCCGAGAATGCCGGCAGGCCGGAAGATGAGGATGAACACCAGCAGTCCGAAGGCGAATACGTCTTCATAATCGCTCGAGACATAGCCCGTGGCAAAGCTCTCGGTCCAGCCCAGGATCAGGCCGCCCAGAACGGCCCCGGGGATGCTGCCGATCCCTCCGAGCACGGCCGCGGTGAACGCCTTGATGCCCGCGATAAAACCGATATAGAAGTTTATCTGGCCGATGTGGTTCGAGATGAGCACCCCGCCGATGGCGGCCAGGCCTGACCCGATGATAAAGGTTACGGAGATGACCCGGTTGATGTTGATCCCTAAAAGCATGGCCATGGTCTTGTCCTGGGCCGTGGCCCGCATGGCCTTGCCGGTCCGGGAGAACTTGATGAACAGGGTCAGGAGCACGGTGCACACCAGGGTGGTGGCGACGATGAGGAGCTCGGAGGAGCGCATGATGTGAGACACCGGCTCCATGAACGCAAATTCGTCGACCAGGGTGGGAAACGAGAGAAAATCCGAGGTCTGTGCGAGAAGCACGTAGTTCTGGAGAAAGATGGACATGCCGATCGCACTGATGAGAGGAGAAAGCCTCTGGGCCTTGCGAAGCGGCTTGTACGCGATCTTTTCGATGGTATATCCGTACGCCGCCGAATAGATCACGGCGATGAGGCCTGCGAGAATGAGAAGCGCGGGCCCGTTGAGCCCCAGCAGCGACAGCGCGCTCGCCGCGATGAGGGCCGTGAATGCGCCGATCATATAGATCTCGCCGTGGGCGAAGTTGATCAGCTCGATGATGCCGTAGACCATGGTATAGCCCAGGGCAATGAGCGCATAGATACTGCCTCTGGTGAGACCTCCGAAGAATAGTTCAAGAAAATAGTCCATGAATGTCTACGGGTGCTCTCGTCTCTCAGATGAGGAAAGGGAACGGTTGCCCTGTTCCCTTTCCGGACTCATTCGAATCAAAGCCGGGATCCTATTTCCCAACTTCTACATACTGGCCGTTCTGGACCTGGTATACGGCGAAGCCGATGCCCTTTGCATCGCCCTTCTCATCGAAGCTGATACTCCCCAGCGGGGTGTCGAACCAGTTGGAGCGCAGGGCTTCTGTAACGGCGTCGAACTCCGTGGAGCCGGCCTTGTCGATGGCCTGAAGGAGGCACAGGGCCGCGGCATAGGCATTCAGATAGAATGCCCCCGGCTCCTCACCGTACACCTTCTTGTGCTGCTCGATGGCGGCGACGGCCATGGGGCTCTTGGTGGTGTCGATGGGCCCGGTGGCGTACACGCCTTCGGCATACTTGCCCGCGACCTTGATGAAGGTGTCGTCGCGCACGCCGTCATCCGAGATGAAGATCGTATCCATCTTCTTCTTTTTCATGCCCGAGACGATCTTTGCGGCCTCGGGATGGTACCCGCCGTAGATCACCGCTTCCGCGCCGGAGCGTTTGATCTTCTGGACCACGGCGGAATAGTCCACGGCACCGGGAGTGATCCCCTCGAACAGTACGGGCTTGGCCCCCCGCTCTTCGATGAAGCCGTATGCGAATTCCGCAATCCCTTTGCCGTAGTCGCCCTTGTCGTGGATGACGGCAATCTTCTCGACCTTGAGGGTGTTGAGGGCAAAGTCAACCTGGAGCAGTGCCTGTGCATCGTCCGGGGATATGGTCCGGAAGAAGTTGGGATAGTCTCCGCTCTTGGTGAGCTCCACGTTCGTGGCCGAAGGGGACATGGCGATGATGCCCGCGTCCTTGTAGATATTCATGGCGGCCTTGGTAGCGCCACTGCAGATATGGCCCAGGACCACGTCGACCTTTTCCGACACGAGCTTGGTGCCCACGTTTGCCGCCACCTCGGGCTTGCACTGGTCGTCTTCCTGAAGGATGACCACCTTTTTCCCCATCACGCCGCCCCGGGCGTTGATATCGTCCACCACGAGCCTGGCTGCGTGTGCCGAGGGCAGACCGTAAGAGGCCAGATCGCCGCTATGCGCCCCGGGCACTCCAAGCTTGATGGCATCTTCCGCCATTGCCGCCCCTGAAAACAGGACAAAACATGCTCCAGTCAATATACAGATAATCCTTTTCATCTTCTCCCCCTGTTAAAATAGAGTGTGCCTGGTGTAGAGAAAAGTGCTTTTCAGGCCACGTACGCGTTTGGTAAAATATCACTGTAGGTGGTTGTCTGTCAAACTGTAATGCCTTTGTTTCACAAAACCGTCTTTTTAAGATGAGCGGGAAGAAGATGGGCCGATCGGCCCTGAAGGGATCAGCGCCACGGGCCGAACCAGTGCCATCTCGGAGGACGCAGCACCTCGGGAAAATGATCGGGCAGAACGATCCTCTCCCGCGACTCGAGAATATCCCGCTCTTTGGCCTCCTCCATGTGCATGAGCCGTTCGATGCGTTTTTGGGTATGGGGGTGGGTTCGCAGGATAGACGGATGGGAATCCCTGTTTCGCGAATTCACCAGGATATCCCAGATACTGCGATCATAGTTCTCCATCTTCTGCAGCGCCGAAGCGAGTCCCCTGGGGTCGTTGGTCAGGCGCACAGCGGAGAGGTCTGCATCGAACTCCCTGGTTCTTGAGAGGGCAAGCTGCAGGAAAATACTTATCACGGGTGCGAATATGAGTATCAGGATGAATAACAGCGGCACATGGGCATCTGCCAAGAAGATCATGGGAAGGTAGAAGATGATGAGAATCTGACCGAAAAACGAGAGCATGGAAGTCACCCTGGTCATCATGTCCGCAAGGGCGTGCAATCGCAGATCGTTGCTGCTGATGTGGCTGATCTCGTGTGCCAGAACACCCGCGAGCTCGCGTTCGTTCAGGACCCTGATGAGCCCGTCGGAGAGCGCAATGGCGGAGTTGTCTTTCGAGCCCACGCTGAATGCATTCATCATCCGGCTCGGGAGATAGTGCAGCCGGGGAACGTGCCGGAGATCGGCACGACGGGAAAGCTCGGACACGATCTCATACAGTCTGCCTGCGTCTTCCCGATACAGGGCCTTGGCATCATACATGCGCAGGACCAGCAGAGGCGAGAGTTTCGGGGTGGACACCAGGATAAAGCCGGCGATCATCAGTGCCCAGAAGACGCCGAGCGCACCGAATATCATCCACCCGAGCAGGCCGAACAGCGACACCATGGCGGCGAGTATGACCAGGGTCTGGAACGTATTCTGAATCTTTCCGGAAGCATAGCGGGTGGATCTCAGCATCGCTGCCCTCGGTTCCTTTGTGAACTTGGACGTTATCAAATGTATTTTAGGGAGCAACGCTGCTGAAAACAACACCTTCGGAGACTGGCCCCTATGCATTTCGACTAACCCTGAGGCGATATATGGATGTCCGGCGGGCGATCAATCTGCTATCACATGAGATGGATTTGGACATATCAAAGCCTGGCAAACGCACCAAAGTTAGCCGGGGCTAATTTTACCTTTGACACCTCACATGTTTTTTGTTAGCCAAAACTAACTTATTTCTCGGTCTTCTGGAGGTATGCATGGCATTGGTCTGTTTGCGTCATATGAAAAAAAACCAGCGTGGTGAGATAGTAAATATCAAGGCCGATGGCGAACTTGGACGTCGTATCCGTGACATGGGTCTCGTTCCTGGCACTAAGGTCATGATCATGGGCCGCGCTCCGCTCTTCGATCCTGTTGCGCTCAGGGTTATGGGTTTTACCCTGACACTCAGAAATAACGAGGCCGACTACATCGAAGTGGAGGTGAAATAATGGAGGCCACGATCGCTTTGGCAGGCAACCCGAATTCCGGTAAGACCACACTGTTTAACACACTTACCGGAGCCAGACAGCATGTAGGCAATTACCCCGGGGTTACCGTCGAAAAGAAACAGGGCACCTATTCAAGGGGCGGTCTCGATATCAAGATCGTCGATCTGCCGGGCACCTATTCCCTGAACCCTTATTCCATGGAAGAAGAGGTCGCCAGGGATTTCCTGTTGAATGATCAACCTGCCATGGTAATTGATATCGTTGACGCTTCCAATCTTCAGCGCAACCTTTACCTGGCGATCCAGTTAATGGAGATGGGACTCAATGTATGCCTGGCCCTGAATATGATCGACATAGCCAGAACCCGGGGGATCGAGATCGATACTGAAAAGCTTTCCCGACTGCTGGGCGTCCCGGTCGTTCCTACAATCGCTCGCACCGGCGAAGGCAGTAAAATGCTTATCGAGGCAGCGTCCAAGGCATCCCAATACGACCGTTCGCCGCTGACGATCAGCTACGGAGACGACCTGGATCAGGCACTTGATGAAATGGAGGATCTTATTTCGGGAAAAGATTTTCTCGGTGATATCTGCCATCCACGCTGGATTGCCCTGAAATACCTTGAAAAGGACGGCAAGATAATCTCCCAGGGCAGGGAAAGAGATCCTGAACTCTCCGCCGAATTGGGCGAGATCACCCGGCGCGTTGCAGATCATCTGGAAAAGACGATGAACACATATCCCGAGGCAGTCATTGCAGATCATCGTCATGGATATATACGTTCGATCATAAAGGGGGTGATAACCAGGCATCACGGCGAGGACCGCTTCTTCCTCTCGGACAGGATCGATATGGTCCTGACAAACCGGTTTGTCGGCCCCCTGATCATGATCGGCGTGATAATGGGGCTATACAAGTTTACCTTCACCTACAGCGAACTACCGGTAAACTGGCTGGAGAGCCTTTTCGGATGGCTCTCATCCTCGGCTGACGCCGCTTTGCCGGACGGTCTTGTCAAATCACTCATCATCTCGGGTGTTATCGACGGGGTTGGAGGGGTATTGGGTTTTGTACCCTTGATCATGTTCATGTTCTTGGGCATATCCCTGCTGGAAGACTCAGGCTACCTTGCCCGTATGGCTTACATGCTGGACAGGGTTTTCAGGTATTTCGGTCTGCACGGCAGCTCGGTGATGGCCTTTATCGTCTCCGGGGGAATTGCCGGCGGATGCGCAGTGCCGGGAGTTATGGCAACGCGAGTCCTTAAATCACCAAAGGAACGTCTCGCGACACTGCTTACCGCACCCTTCATGAACTGCGGAGCCAAACTGCCCGTGTTCGCCCTTCTGGTTGCCGCCTTCTTTTCCGAAAACGAGGCAATGGTCATGCTCGCCATAACACTGATCGCCTGGTGCGGGGCATTGATCGTTGCAAAGATACTGCGCCTTACGATCATCAGGGGCGAATCCACACCCTTTGTAATGGAACTCCCGCCCTACCATCTGCCCACCTTCAGAGGGCTATTCATACACACCTGGGAGAGAACCTGGGAATATATTAAGAAGGCGGGCACCGTTATCCTGGGCATTTCCATCGTCCTTTGGGCCATGATGACCTTCCCTGCGCTGCCGGAATCACAACAGACGGAATACGAAAGGCAGAGGCAAGGTCTCTTGGCCTCGACACCTTCTGAGACGATCCACGAGGTTGAGACGGCACAAGGCAGAACGTTGCCTACAGAAGAGTCCCCGGCTCTGCAGACCGGGATAGAGGCAATCGACAGGGCGGAAAATGAAGCCAGGGTAAGATATTCACTGGCCGGACGAATAGGCGTCGCACTTGAGACAATCAGCAGTCTTGCAGGTTTCGACTGGCGCACCAATATCGCTCTTGTAGGCGGCCTTGCCGCCAAGGAAGTGGTTGTCTCCACCTTGGGCACGGTATATTCGCTAGGCGAGACAGATCCCGAGGAAAGCTCCTCTCTCGCCGAGACCCTCAGAGAATCCCCTCACTGGAGCCCCCTGGCGGCATGGAGCTTGATTATATTTACGATCTTCTATGCACCATGCATAGTGGCTGTAGTTTGTATAGCAAGAGAGGCGGGATCCTGGAAATGGGGGGCCTTTTCCGTGGTCTTCAACACTTCACTGGCCTTCGGTTTGTCTGCTATCGTCTTCCAGACAGGCAGGCTGCTTGGATTCTAACCCCCTGTTGCAGGCCTTCTCTCTGTATCGGGGAGGGCCTGCAACGGAAAGAACGGGAAACCGCACTTCATGCAGCAGGGGAATCAGGTATTTATGAGCGGAAACCGGCTGCTTCGTAATGAGCTATTCCGGAGAGACTAATATCTTCCGGGCCATGCCTCGCCCGATGCCCACGCGGGAACCATGCAGGATCACAAGCATAGGGCCGCCTGAGGCATTCACCACCCTCAGCTCCTCACCGGGCAAGAATCCCATAGCTTGGATCCGCGATCTGATCCCTGCTCCGCCGCAGATCTCCTTGATCACTACCCTGTCTCCGGATCGACAACTGCTAAGCGGGTTTATCACCGGAATCCTCGCAACAAACATCACCTGTCAGCTCAAAATTGCGGCAAGGATTCACCTTCCCGGTCTTCAGATAACCCTTGAAATTTATCAGCCACTGCGCTTCCTGATCCTGCTTTGGAAAATTATTGACGAACTCGATAAATCTTATGAGGCGATCTCTGGTAATGTTGCTTATATGGTGCTCCAGGAAACATGCATCCCTGTCAGCTGTTTCTTCATCCACATCCAGAACACGGGTGAAAAACTCGAAAAGCAGCCTGTGCTTGCGATAGACGCTGTCGGCAACCTTTCTGCCGTCACCCGTCAGCCTGATAGAACCGTAACGTTCGTGCTCCACCATGCCCTTATCCGCAAGCGACTTGAGGGCGGAAACCACGCTGGGCTTCTTGACCCCCATTCTTGCGGCCACATCCTTTACCCGTACCACCTCCTGCTCATTATCCAATAGCATGATGGTCTCGAGGTAATCTTCCTGATTAGGCGAAAGCTCCTTTACGTCAGCCTTGTTAGCCATACCTAACTTATAACCCGACATTCCAGCCATGTCAAGATCAACTGATCTGCGACAATTGGAACTCCCGAAAGGAGCATCCTGTACAACTGAAAGCATTGCCCTGGATGCATTATCCGTAGACTACTGGTGGGAGATGTGCCGGAATCTTGATGGGCTCGACCCGGATATCCTCTTCCCCAGGCGCAACTCCCGGTATTTTTCTGGTGGAGATTTGAATCCTTATGGAGGATCATCTGCCTGGGAGGATGTATCTTTTCCCGGTCCTGAACGAAATATAGCAGTCATGGGGTCAGTAGCAGTCATGGGGTCAGGTCTCAACATATGACACTCCCTGTGTCATATGTTGAGACCTGACCCCGATCCTGTGATGACCCCGATCCTGTGACATCAAATCCAACGGACAAGGGTCATGCCGGGGCCAGTACCCGATCCCGCCGGCATTTCGGGCCGGACGGAGCGGGCTCCTCTCTCAAGCGCTGCTCGAGTTGTTCCCCTTCAGACGGGTGAGCATGAGGCTCACCACCTCGTCGAGCTTGGTGCCTGCGGTTTTCCGGTGGGCTTCGGCCTGCTGCCGGGCGTTTTCTATCATGGTTTCCGCCTGTGTTCTGGCGGTCTGCACAATCTGCTCCTGCTCTTTCTTTACCTCATCCAGGGGAAGGCTGCGAGAGAGAATGTCACCGGCCTGTTTTCTGGCTTCTTCGAGTATTGTCCCGGCCTCTGCCCTCGCCTGCCCCATCAGAGCTTCAGCCTCCTGTTCGATTTCCTTTACCGATCCGATGAAATCTTCTGCCATGAGATTTCCTCCCTAAGTGCGTATGCTCTCTTTTAGAGAGTGAATACATATTGTGTCGTGGTCTTCAGCGCCCTGCGCATGGCACCGAGCTGGGACCGATAAATCCTGACGCCTGTTTTCTCCACACTCACCGGCATGTCCAGGACCTCGGCGAAAACCTTTGCCTCCACTCCCTGCTCCTCGTCGCCCCGGCGGCTCCGGACCAGCATGTCGCTTCGGCCGGAGTGCACCTCTATGATCATGGGCAGCATCAGCTCTTCCCGCTCATGATCGTCCAGGATAGAGGCCAGATGTCTCAGCTCGTCGATTCTGAAAAAATGCTCCGACCCGTCGAGACAGGAGACCCGGGGATGTTCTTCGCGCAGGAGCTGTGAAAGCGTCTTGCGCTTTTTCGGCAGCTGGGCGTTCACCGAGCTGAGCTCGCTCCCCAGATAGCGGGCGATCACATCGTCCTGACCCTGATCAATAGGCATAGGCCTCCCTCTTCTCGATCAGGAGCTTCACGTATTTCAGCCGGGCCACCTCCTCGCGGTCGCGTTCTTCGAATTTCATGGAGAGATACTTGATGGTAATGTCCAGTCCGGGTATCACCACATACTCCAGGGCGTTGTTGATGCGCTTGACCTTGTTGATCTCGTCGCCGAGCAGCTCCAGGGCGCTCTGGAGCTCGGCGAGCTCCACCGTGGTGGAGAGGCACTTCCGCGCCATGTCGGACGTATATTCCAGGAGCGAGGAATTCTCGGCAGGAGAAACCGCATGGGCCGCCTCCCGGTTCTCCTCCATCTGGAAGGTGGGAAGGCGCACCCCTGCCACGTTGCGGGTCGCGGCATGCAGGCTGAAGGGCATCTCGGAGATCATGAGCGTCTGCTCCACCGGTGCATACCCGTGATAGCCCAGAGAAAGAGACAGGGCCTTGTAGGCGTCGTCATACTCCTTCTGGAGCCGCTCCTTCACGTCCGCGCTCTCCCTCACGGTCTGGAGGAACTCCATGACCAGGATGGAGAGCCGGTCCTTGATGATCTTCTGGATCCGCGTGGCGAGCTTCAGACGCCGTTTCAGCCGGGCGAGCTCAATCTTCGTGGGTCTGGCAACACGTATTCTCGCCGCCATGTCTCTACTCGCTCTCCGATGACTCGGGCAGGTACTTCTTGATGTATTTCTCGTTGATGAGTTTCAAGTCTTCCTCCGGGAGCATGGAGAAGATATCCCATGCAACGCTCAAGGTCTCCTCCACGGTACGCCGGCTGTGCTCGGCCTGGGCGATGAAATCCCGCTCGAACCGGTCCGCCGCCTCGAGATACACCTTGTCGCGATCGGTGAGCGCTTCCGAGCCGATGACCGTGGTGATCTCGCGCAGGTAGTTCCCCTCCGCATACATGGCATAGGACTGCATGAAGACGTTGTTGTGATCCTCCCGGGTCTTGCCCTCCCCTATTCCCTCCTTCATCATCCGCGAAAGCGAGAGAAACACGTCGATGGGCGGGTAGATCCGCTTGCGGTCGAGCGGCCTGGAGAGCACGATCTGCCCCTCGGTGATGTAGCCCGTCAGGTCCGGGATGGGGTGCGTGATGTCATCGTCGGGCATGGTGAGGATGGGAAGAATGGTCACCGAGCCCTCACGTCCCGAGATCCGCCCGGCGCGCTCGTAGAGAGAGGCCAAGTCCGTGTACATATACCCGGGGTAGCCCCGGCGGCTCGGTATCTCGCCGCGCATGGCGGCAAGCTCGCGCAGTGCGTCGGCATAGTTGGTGATGTCGGTGAGGATGACGAGCACGTGCATGTCCATCTCCCAGGCCAGGTACTCGGCCGCCGTGAGCGCCAGCCGCGGGGTGGAAAGGCGCTCGATGACCGGGGACGAGGCGGTATTGATGAAGCCCACGGCCCGGCTCAGCGCGCCCGTTTCTTCCAGGTTGTTGATGAAGTATGCGGCGTCGTCGTAGCTGACCCCGATGGCGCCGAATACGATGGCGAAGTCGTCGGACTTGCCCTTGAGCGATGCCTGGCGGATGATCTGGGCCGCGATCTTGTTGTGCGGCAGGCCCGAGCCGCTGAATATGGGCAGCTTCTGGCCTCTCACCAGCACGTTGAGCCCGTCGATGGCCGAGATGCCGGTCTCGATGAACTCGGCCGGGGGCATGCGGGACGCCGGATTTGCAGGCACGCCGTTGATGTCCTGGTATTTCTGGGAGATAATGGCAGGCCCACCGTCGATGGGTTTGCCGCTCCCGTCGAAAATGCGCCCGAGAATGTCCGGGGAAAGCGGGAGCTTCAAGGTTTCGCCCTTGTATCTCACCTTGCTGTCGAGAAGATCGACCTCGCTCACCCCGCCGAACACCTGAACCACGGTGGTGCCCTTGCCGACCTCGATGACCTGGCCGCTGCGAACCTCACCCGTGCCCAGCTCCACATCGACGATCTCGCTGAACTGGATGCCCGGGATGCTCTCGATGATGAGCAGGGATCTGCGTGCCGTACTGATGGCCTTGGTCTGTCTGGTAAAGAGCTGCATGGAATCCATCACACCCCTCCTTCTTCAAGGGAGACCGCCCCCCCTGCCATGTCCTGCCGGATGGAATCGATATACTGATCGATCTCGTCGTTGGGCACGTCCTTCATACGGGAGATTCTCTGCTTGATCCTCGACGCGGAGATCTCGCTCACCATCATGCCCGCCTCGGCCAGGCCTCCGGCGAAATCGTTGAACTTCATGATGGTGCTGAGCATCAGGTGCGACCGCTTGGGGTCCGAGTAGGTGTCGACGGGATGATAGGCGCTCTGCATCAGGAAATCCTCCCTGATCATGCGTGCGATGAGGAGCAGCAGCTTGTCGTTTTCCGGCAGGGCCTCCGGGCCCACCAGCCGGACGATCTCTTCGAGCTCCGCTTCCTTCTGGAGGGTGATGAGGGCCTGGTTGCGGACCTCGGTATAGTCCGGGCTCACCTTTTCCCACCAGGCGTCCACGGAATCCGCATACTGGCTGTAGCTCTGGAGCCAGTTGATCGTGGGGAAGTGCCTCCGGTTCGCCAGGGCCACGTCCAGCGAGTAGAGCGCGTCCACGATCCTGAGCGTGTTCTGGGTCACCGGTTCGCTGAAGTCCGCGCCCGGGGGGCTCACCGCGCCTATGACCGTGGCCGACCCGACGCGGTCGGGGCTTCCGAGGCACTCCACCTTGCCCGAGCGCTCGTAGAAGGCCGACAGTCGCGAGCCCAGATAGGTGGGGAACCCCTCTTCGCCCGGGGTCTCCTCGAGCCTGGCGCCGATCTCGCGCATGGCCTCTGCCCAGCGCGAGGTGGAGTCCGCCACCAGGAGTATGTCGTAGCCCATGTCGCGATAGTACTCCGCCATGGTGATCCCGATGAATATACTGATCTCGCGTGCCACCACGGGCATGTTGGAGGTATTGGCGATGAAGATCTCCTTCTCCTGCAGGTAGCGTCCAGAGCCCGGGTCTTTGAGCTCCTTGAAGCTGTGGAGAACGTCCGCCATTTCGTTGCCCCGCTCGCCGCACCCCACATAGATATTCAACTGGGTCTGCGACCAGCGGGCCATCTGCTGAAGGTTCACGGTCTTTCCCGTGCCGAACCCGCCGGGAATGGCGGCCTTTCCTCCCAGGGCCAGGGGGAAGAGATAGTCGATGATCCGGGTGCCGGTCACCAGCAGGTCCACGGGGTCGAACCGCCGTCTATAGGGCCTGGGCTTTCTCGCCGGCCACCGCTGCATGAGGCTGAGAGGCCTGGTTTTGCCATTCGACCCGAGCATGGCCACGGTTTCTTCCACCGTGTAGTCACCTTCCTCGATGGAGTCGATGACGCCGCTCATCCCGGGCGGGACCATTATCCTGTGCTCGATAAGGCCGGTCTCCTGCACGGTGCCGATAATATCTCCGCCCTCCACCTTGGCCCCCGCCTTTAAAGCGGGCGTGAAACGCCACTTTTTGTCCCGGTCGAGGGCATGCGTCCGTACGCCCCGGTGCAGGAAGTCACCGACCTCGTTCTTCATGGTCACCAGCGAGCGCTGCACACCGTCGTAAATGTTACCCACGAGTCCCGGCCCCAGTTCGGCCATCAGGATCTCACCCGTCCGGGTGACCTTCTCGCCCACGGTCAGCCCGACGGTGTCCTCGTAGACCTGGATTACCGCCTTGTCCTGCTCCAGTCCGATGATCTCGCCGTTGAGCCGCTCTTCACCGATCTCCACCACCTCGTATACCTGGGAACCGCGCATGTCTTCCGCGATGATCACAGGTCCTGAAATCCTCCAGATCTTTCCCATGGTTTAAGCCCTCACATACTAGATTTCGATATTGAATCCGATGAGTTGCTTGGTATAGGCCTCGTAGAAGGCCTTCACGTCCATCGCGGCGGCCCGGTACCCCGAGGGCACGGTGACGATGACCGGGGAGTACTGCTTTTTCTCCCTCCGGGAACGGATGACGTCCTGAACATATTCCGCCCACACCTCGGGCAGCACGATGACGGCTACCGAGCCGTCCTCCAAAAAGGTCTCCAGTGCCTGGAGCACCGATTCCGCCGTATTCCGCCCCTCATCGACCACCCGGTACTTCTGTACCCCGGCCAGGCGCAGGAGCGCCGCCTGGTCCCTTGTGCCGATGACCGCCATGGTCAGATTCTCACGTCTTTTCATAACCCCACCACCAGATAATCCTTGACCTCGGCCGGGGGCAGTCTGTCTTCCACGGCCTTCAGGGCGAACCGCACATTGCGCACCTCGTGCTCCTTGAAGATGAGGTGCCACAAGACCGCGCAGGGAGACAGCGATCGGGGTGAAAGCACCTCGCGGAGCCTCATGATCAGCTCGGACTCCATGATCCGGTCAATGACGTAGGCGCCCTGCTGTTCGGTCTGCCGGACTATCTCCTGGACCATGGCATGGTACGGGGTATCCTCGAGCCGGGCTGCGATCTCCTGGACCTTGAGGCCCGCAAGCTCCCGCACCAGGTCCGGGGTGAGCAGATACCCTCCCGAGACAACACCTCCTCCATCGATCGTGCCCGTCATCCCGGAGGCAGCCGCCCGCAGGACCCTCCCCAGGATCAGGTAGTCGAGGAGTATGCCGTGGGCCCGCAGGAGAATCTCGCGATCGTCCATGCCCTCAAGCGTTTTCCGGAGCATCTGCAGATACAGATGGTCGAGCCCTCTCTCCGCCTGCCGGAGAGTCCTGCGATCGATATCGGTCATCCTGCGGATGGGCTCGGCGTATTCGGCCATGCCCCCCATGACGAGAACAGAAACGATCTCGCCCGGAGACTGCATGCGGGACAGGTCGTTCAGCAGCCCCTGATCGAAGAGCCTCCCTGCAGGGATCATGTGTGCGGGCCTCTGAAAGACCGCCGCCCTGAGTGCACTGACGATGTTGGCAACGTCATATTTGTGCAGGTAGCGGTCGATGAGCCCGGCCACCCGTGGATCGGGTCTGAACTTTCTGATCCGGTCGAAATACCTGTCGAGATATTTCCAGAGCAGCTCATCCATCTCATCGAACCTTGCCACTCCATACTCGGAGAGAAACCCGCCCAGGTCGGTTCCCTTCATGAAATCCACGGCCTCGGCCATGGACGTGGCACGCAGAAGGATTTCTTCGAGCATCTCATGCTCCACGCCCTTTGCCTCCCGGGCCTTCAGGACGGCCACGAGAAACGCGAATCGGTTGCTGACAAGTCTCATTGTCTGCCGTCTCCGAACAGGATATCGCCCACCTGGGGCATGAGCTTGGGTATGAGCATTTCGAGCCTGGTGTCGAAGGTGTTGTCCACGCTCACCCTACCATCGGTGCTCTCGCTGACGACCCCGCCCATGCAGATGGTCTCCTGCACATCGGTGATGCGCTCCTTGAGCTTCGGGTCGCGGGAAACGATATCCTTTACCTTCGCGACATCCTTGCCCGCGGTCTTGATCATCAGCGGCTGGTCGGACTGGAACGCATCCACCGCCTCGCCAATGAGATGCGACAGGGTACCCGCCTCCGGGGCGTTGCCGGTCAGCCTCTGTTTTACCCGGCTGATCATCTCTCTGATGATGTCGTACTTTTCCTTCAGGAGCTCCTGCCGGGCCCGCAGCTCGGCCTGAGCGATGATCCGGGCCGCTTCGCGCCTCGAATCGGAGAGGAGTCTCTGCTTCTCGGTTTCGAAACGCTGCCGCCACTGCTCCTCGGCCCTTCGGGCCATCTCCCCGGCCCTGGATCGCGCCTCGTCGACGAGCTCCTGCGCCTCCTGCCTGGCCTTGGAGAGAATGGCCTCCCGCATTTTTGGAGTTTCCATGACCTTTGTCCTCCCGCCGGCCTACATGAGCTCAAGGATGCTCAGGGCCATGATCGTGAAGACCAGCCCCAGAACACCGATCAGCTCCACGAAGACGGCCAGCATCATCGACGAAGTGAGTATCTGTCCTCTGGTCTTGGGCAGCAGGGCGATGCCCGATGCGCACACCGAACCCTGGAATATGGCGGAGAACAGCTCGGCAAAGGCAGCCATAGTCCCGATGGCGAGTACGGCGATCCCGCCTGCGATTCCCACGGTGAGATTCGGGAGCACCACGGTAAGAATGATGATCAGGATGATCAGCCCGTAGAAGCTCTGGGTCATGGGAAGAGAAGCCAGCACAATGACATTCCTCAGCTGTCCGGGCTCTTCCGAGAGAGTCCCCACGCCGGAGGATGCGGCATTGGCGATTCCGATGGCCGATCCGGCAAGCCCGCCGGCCAATGCAAGTGCTCCACCTATTAGTGCCAGGGCCTGAATAAGGGTCATACTTTTCACCTCTCCTTTATTATGATTTTCTCCCCACCAAGACGGTACGCTGCTGGGGTACTTGAAATGGCGAATAATCTCTTCCCCCTCCTTCGTAGAACTTGAGCAGGAATTCCACGAAGCAGAGCCTCAAGGAATGGATGAACGCCGCCAAGGCGCCGAGCAGAAGGTTGAATACATGGAAGATCGTGAGCAGGACCACCCCGATCAGGAAACTCAAGCCTGCCCCGACCACCCCGGGAACGGCATTCCCCAGACCCGTTGATACCCAGTTGGAGAGAAGGTTGAACGACGATGCCAGATAGTAGGTGGCAAGCCCGACACCGGCCAGCCGCGAATAGGACATGACATCGCCGAGAATGCCCGTGAGGTCGAAAATCCAGAAGATGGAGCCCAGCCCGCCCATCTGGAGGAAGGACCCGATGATGACGCCCAGAACCCCCAGTGCGAGGAGGTAGCCGAACACCGTGTAGGCGGCCGCGCTCAAACTCAGGAGATCCATGCCCAGCATCACATGAAAGAGATAGGGTATCCCGAAGATCTGGACCGCGAAGAGCCCGAGTTTGTTGATCACGATGCCTTTGCTCCGCGTTTTGACGCCCCTGATGAAGCTCAGCACATGGGCGATATTCAGATGGACCAGGCCGATGACCAGGGATAATACGATGAAGGAGATGGGCTGCGATAGCATGGACTGGACGGACCCTACGAGGGCGAGCCTTTCCGGCGGTATTCCCGCATAGCGGTCCAGGAAATCCCCCAGGAACGAGCCCGAGAGAATGCCGATCACGAGCGATGCTACGCCGCAGATGATGAGCACCCTCCGGAAAAGCCTGGTGCCCTCGGCGTGAGGATCGTCCACCAGCTTGTTCAGCAGGAACCCCGCAACCAGGAGCAGCCCCACGGCATAGATCACGTCATTGAGCATGAGCCCGAAGAAAAAGGCGAAGAAATAGGCGATGGAAGGCGTCGGGTCCCAGTCTCCGTACCGGGGGGTACTGAAGAGCTTGACGATGACCTGGAAGGGCCTGATCCCTCCGGGATTCTTCAGCTTGGTGGGCGGGATATCCTGCGGATCGGGGGGGCGTGAGTCGACGAAAACCTGCTTGCCGTTCCGGGAAAACTCCGATGAAACCCTATCGATGCTGCCCTTGGGCACCCAGCCCTCGAATACGGTGAGATACCGGGCGGTTGCCGCCATCTCCAGGATATCGAGCCGGGAGTACTCCCCCTGAAGGATATCCCGATAGAGCACGATCTTCTGCAGCTGTTCTTCGATAATGGCCTGAATATCGTTCTCCAGGACCCCCAGTCTCTCTGCCAGTTCCTCCTTGATCGTCCGCCGGCGGATATTGAAATCGCGCAGGGTCATGTCTTCGTCCATGGGGGGAAGCTGGCTGCCGCCCAGATTCGCGGCCGCCTTTTCAATGCGGTCCCGGTCATGCACCCGGGCGAGAAGATAGATCACGTCTTCATCGCCTGACTGTGCCTCCACGCGGTGCAGAAGAAAAGCCCCCACGTCTTCCAGGAATGGCCCGGTGGCCTCGCGCGGGAAGATAACCACCCGTGAAAAGAGGTATGGACCGGTATAGTGGAGATCCGCCAGCGGCACATCGACTGCCTGAGCCAGGGCCTCCAGAAACCTGGCCGATGTGTCCAGGGCATTGATCCTGGTTCTGAACGTTTCCCTGCGCTCCATCAGAGACGAGAGCCTATCTTTGAGGGCATCAACCCGGCCGAGGACCTCCCCGGGCTCCATGGGCTCCGCCTGGGGCGGGATGGCCACCTCGCGAACGCCCCTGAGGCTGTCCAGAATTTCGTTTATTTCCTGTACGGCCCTTCGCGTGCGCTGCTTTCTGGAGGTGATCTCTTCCACCTCCGGGGGAGAAAGCTCTTTGGCCTCTTCAACATGGAGCACCCCCAGCCTCTGCAGATCGGCGAGAGCTGTTGACGAGCTCTCTTTCAAGGCGGCCACTCTGACCCGCAACATCTCTTCAGGGTAATTGATGAATATCGGGACCATGTGCAATAGAACCTCCCTTTCCGGTCGTCATCCCTTCGCCTGGGGTGGAAATCCACGTTCTTGCAGGTACGGTTTATGCCATGACAAATTCCTGTTTTTCTAGCGCCTCCACAACGAACAAGACATTCATTCCCGGCTCGCTAACCCACCTTCTTCAGTGCCTTGCGTATTTCCTCCTCATAGCCCATGACGGCAAAATAGATTACCCGGTCGAAGAACAGGACCACCTTGTTGTTCAGCTCCAGTGCCTGGGAGAGCTCGAACGAGGAGGAAAAGAACTGGTTTTCCATGACAAAGATCCAGAGGTGCCGCTTGATGAGCAGCAGCGTCATGACCAGATCGCTCAGGGGGATGTTTTCGTTATAGCGCTGGGCCCCGAGCTCGGTGTAGTGCTGCTTGATCTCGCCCTTTTTCTTATCCTTGCTGAGCCACGAATCGAGCCTGCTGTACACATCGAATACACGCCAGTAGACCTCTTTTTCGGGCAGGGTTTTATAGCTCTTGGTTTCCTCCCTGCTGAGAATGTCCCGCATCAGACGCTTGGTCAGATGGTCTGCGTTTTCCTGAATCAGTTCGACGATCTTCTGATAAATCATTTCACCCATGTCTCTCTCCCCTCCGTTTATGGTTCATTACCCCTGAATTGCCGCCCGAGAACCCCCTTTAAGGCGCAGACTAGGCCGTCGGAAGTTCTGCAGGCGGTGAAAATGAGAAATATGTTCCAAGCTTATATCGCCCCGGCATGAGGCAGGGCGCGCATGGGCCTGTTTCTGTCCGTTCCCCGAGAGCCTTGATTGCCACGCACACGAATCCTGTCATGAAAATAAAACCCCCATATTCATTCACATTCATGAGAATCAAACAAAGCCGATCGAAAAACAGCAATCGTTTACATTAAAAACGAAAAGCCTTTGAATCCCTGGAATTAAAAAATAATGAGGGCTTCACGAAAGTCAAGAGCGGCACGAAAAATATCTTTCATCATAATAAAGCATTACATGCTGCATGTCGCACAGAATCGCCTGCCCCGCGGCTCCACACGTAAGGGTCGACACATCTCGAACATGCCCATGGAGACGGATGGGAAAAAGGCCTCAAGGTAATACCTTCACAGCCGGTGCACGTCCTTCGCAGGACGGTGAGCCGGTGGAACTGCAGGAACGAGCGTATGGGGCGGTGCGAAACCGGTGTGTGCCGCCTGTCGAAAGGCAACGGCATGGGTGGGAGAATGCGGATTGGACAAGGGGGGAGAACGATCCCTCCCCCCTTGTTGTCTTACGGATTTAGACGAGCAACGGTGCGATGACCAGTGCGATAACGCTCATGAGCTTGATGAGGATGTTCATGGACGGACCCGAGGTATCCTTGAACGGGTCTCCCACGGTGTCGCCCACAACCGCGGCCTTGTGCGCATCGCTGTGCTTGCCGCCGTAGTGACCGGCCTCGATGAACTTCTTGGCATTGTCCCAGGCGCCGCCTGCGTTGGCCATGAACAGGGCCATGAGGGCACCTGCCAGGGTCGCACCTGCGAGCATGCCGCCCAGGGCCTCTGCGCCGAGGATAAATCCGACCGCGAT
Organism: Deltaproteobacteria bacterium; assembly: GCA_018433085.1. GTDB lineage: Bacteria > Desulfobacterota > Desulfomonilia > UBA1062 > UBA1062 > Phosphitivorax. The sequence goes on from JAHDRW010000038.1 coordinate 80,402, forward strand.
CGGGGCTGCAATCGCCAGGATGCCCGGCTTGAGCATCTCGACCAGAGCGCCCTTGGTGGCGATGTCAACACACTTGGCCGTATCGGGCTTGCCCTTTCCTTCCATGATGCCGGGGATCTCGCGGAACTGCCGCCTGATCTCCTCGACCATCTTGTATGCAGCCTTGCCCACCGAGGTCATGGTCATGGCAGCCACGAGGAACGGGATGATGCCGCCGATGAACAGACCCATGACAACCACCGGCGATGTGATGTTGATGAACTCCAGACCCACAGCCTGTCCGAATGCGGAGAACAGTGCCAGGGCCGTCAGGGCCGCGGAGCCGATGGCAAAGCCTTTGCCGATGGCCGCGGTGGTGTTGCCCAGAGAGTCGAGCTCGTCGGTGATCTTCCGGATCTCCGGGCCCAGGCCCGCCATCTCGGAGATGCCGCCAGCATTGTCTGCGACCGGACCGTATGCGTCGACCGCCATGGTGGCGCCCACGGTGGCGAGCATGCCCACAGCCGCGATGCCGATGCCGTAGAGGCCGGCGAAGTAAGCCGAGAAGCCGATGGCCACCACGATGATGAAGAGCGGGATGGCAGTGGACTCAAGACCCACGGCAAGGCCTGTGATGATGTTGGTGGCCGGACCTGTCTGGGATGCCTCCGCGATCTTCCGGACCGGGCTGGCCGAGCAGTACCACTCGGTTACCCAGCCGATGAGCACGCCGGCGACCATGCCCCAGAACACCGCCCAGAACACACCGTTGTGCACGTCCATGCTCCGGACAATGATGTAGGCAAGAATCAGGAAGAGAACGGCAGCGGTGAGGCTCGAGTATCTCAGAGCCGCTGCAGGGCCTGCCTTGCCCCATACCTTCACGGACCACACGCCCACCAGGGAGGTGATGAAACCGACCACGGCGAGCACGAGCGGCAGTGTGATGTAGGATGTCTGCGCGCCTTCCCACCCGAGGGCCCCGAGGCTCATGGTGGCGGCAATGGCGATGGTCGCGATGATCGAGTTCACGTACGACTCGAAGATGTCTGCGCCCATGCCCGCGATGTCGCCCACGTTGTCGCCCACGTTGTCCGCGATGACGCCGGGGTTTCTGGGGTCGTCTTCAGGAATGCCTGCCTCGACCTTTCCCACGAGGTCGGCCCCGACATCCGCCGTCTTCGTATAGATACCGCCGCCCACACGAGCGAACAGCGCAACGGAAGAAGCGCCCATGCCGAAACCGCTCAGGTATTGCAGAGTACCCATGCTATTGAAGTAATAGAAGAATATTCCAACACCTATGAGACCAAGGGAGGCAACCGATATGCCCATGACCGCGCCGCCGCCGAAGTAGGAAACGTTCAGCGCGGCCTCGAGTCCGCCGGTCTTTGCGGCCTGGCTCGTCCGGACGTTCGCCATGGTGGCGGAATTCATGCCGGTGAACCCTGCAGCGATCGAGCAGATTGCGCCGCCAATATAGGCGAGGCCTGTCTGCCATCCGAGCCCCCATACAAGCAGCAGGGCCACGATAATGATGAAGACCGCGAGGATACTGTACTCCCTCCTGAGGAATACCATGGCGCCCTCGTGAATCTGCTTCGCCAGATCCTGCATGACCTCGTTGCCTGCATCCTTCTTCTTGAGGTTGAGATACATCAAGAAGGCGATGATAAACCCTACTACCCCTACTATCCACGCCCAATTTGCCCATTGTTCCATACGACGTTAACCTCCCTTCACGTACTTGGTATATCTCTGTCCCGTCTGTTGTAGACGTTCATCGCCCTGTCAACGCCATCGCGCAAGCATATTTCCACTGCGGTTACCGCATCGTCAATCTGTGTGCGGATAACCGGCAGATCTTCTTTGGTGAAATGCCCTAACACATAATCCCTTGGGTCGCAACCGTATACCGGCCTGCCTATCCCGCAGCGTATCCTGACGAATTCATTGTCGGAAAGTGCCTCGACTATGGAGACGATCCCCTTGTGACCACCTGTTCCGCCGCCTGACTTCACGCGAACCTGTCCAAAAGGGATGTCCATGTCGTCGTGGATGACGATAAGATCTCCGGGGTCCACGTCCATGGCTCTCAAGGGCTCTCCGCTCAGGTTCATGTACGTGTACGGTTTGGCGAGCATCACGGGGGTCCTATCTACCCGGCCTTTTCCACAGACCAGCCTGTTCTTCTGCTTTTTCAGGGAGATATGCCACTTCTCCGCGAGGAAATCCGCCACGAGAAAGCCGATGTTGTGCCGGGTATATTTGTATTGATCGCCTGGGTTTCCCAGCCCGTATATCAATTTCATTTGCGCACCCAAAAAATGAATACTCATTCATCATCGGGATGTATATACCTTATCCCCCCCTGGTGTCAAGTGTGCTTTCCGTCGGTTTGACATGATTATTCTTGGGTTTTCTGTCACTTACTCCCCGTTCTTTTCAGCGCCTTGACTATAGCGTTATTCATGGTATGGAGAAATTATGGCATTGACACCGGACCTCATCAGGAACCTGCCCCGCTCCACCGGCGTATACCTCATGAGAAGCGCCGCCGGAGAGATCCTCTACATCGGCAAGGCCAAAAACCTTAAGCAACGGGTGCACGCATACCTCGGCCAGGACACCCGCCCGAACGTGCCCTTTATCGCCGAGCAGACCGTCAAGGTCGACTTCATCATCACCGGCAACGAGAAAGAGGCCCTGTTCCTGGAAAACCAGCTCATCAAGACCCACAAGCCTCGCTTCAACATCGACCTCAAGGACGGCAAGTCGTACGTGCGCTTACGGATCAGCACGCAGGAGCAGTGGCCCCGGATTTCCATCACCCGGAAGGTGCTCAAGGACGGTGCCCGCTATTTCGGCCCCTACTCCTCCGCCCAGGCCACCAGGCAGACCCTGAGCGCCATCGGCCGGATCTTCCCCTTGCGAAGATGCAAGGATACCGTGTTCAGAAATCGGATGAGGCCGTGCATGTACTTCCAGATCGGTCTGTGCACCGGCCCCTGCGCGAACCGGATATCCAAGGAGATGTACGACCAGCTCGTGGACGATCTCATCGCCTTTCTGGACGGCAGGAACATGGTTCTCGAGCAGCGGCTCACCGAGCGCATGCAGCGGGCCGCCGCCCGGCAGAACTATGAAAAGGCGGCAAAGATCCGCGACCAGATCTCCGCCATTCAGACCACCCTCGTCCCCCAGGTCGTGGTGGGGAACACCCGCACCGACACGGATGTCTTCGCGACCTACCGCCACACCGAGCAGGTCCAGATCGCGGTGCTGCACGTCTCCCAGGGGCTCATGACCGACAGCCAGTCGTTCGTGGTGAAGAACACCCAGGAGGACGAGTTCATGAGCAACTGCATCCTCCAGTTCTACCTCAAGGACAACGAGATCCCCCCGGTCATCTATGCCGACACCGTGCCCGAGGACGTGGAAGATCTCCAGCAGATCCTCTCGGAGCTGAAAGGATCGAAGGTCTCCATACGGCGGGCCGTGCGGGGCAAGCCCAGGCAGTGGATGAACATGGCCCGGGAGAACGCCCTCTCCCACGGGAAAAAGACCGAGACCTCGGCCCTGGACGACATCGCCCGGCACTTTCACCTCGCCGCGATTCCCTACCGGATGGAGTGCTTCGACATCTCCTCTTTTCAGGGCAGCCATCCTGTTGCCTCACGGTCTGTCTTCGTTGGAGGCGAGGAGGACAAATCCCTCTACCGGCATTACCGCATCCACGGTATCGAGGGGCAGGACGATTTCGCCATGATGGAGCAGGTCCTGACCCGAAGGCTCACCGGCGACGAGTCGCGGCCCGACCTCCTGGTGATCGACGGCGGCAAGGGCCAGCTCAGTGCCTGCTGCAAGGTGCTCGAAAAGCTGGGCATGACCCACATCCCGGTGGTGGCCATGGCAAAGCCCAGGGGATCGAAGCAGGACCGCTTCTTCCTTCCCGGCAGGAAGGACGCCGTCGTTCTGCCTCCCCGGAGCCAGGCCCTGAAGACGATGCAGCGAATCAGGGACGAGGCCCATCGCTTTGCAGTGAGCTATCACAAGCACCTCCGATCGAAGTCGGCCACCAACTTCCTCCAGGGCATACCCGGGATCGGCCCGAAAAAGGCCCGCTCGATCCTCATGCACACCGCCCGTCTTCCCGAGCCCTCGTCATGGAAGCCCGAGGACCTCGCTGGGTGCCCTTCCCTGACCCGGGAAGACATCGACCGGGTGCTCGCCTTTTTCCACGAGACGAGCTAATCCTTCTTTGCGTCCGATCCGCATGTGACCCGTCATTCTTTAAAATGCATGGCCTCCTGCACATTTTCCGCGAGACCTAGATGGGATCATATGATGGGATTGGTATAAATGTTTCCATAGGTCTTGTTTGGTACGAGACCTGCTTGATTCGAGGGCGTTGCTGTTGGGGCGTTCTAAAGATGGGGGTGAAAACAGGGATCGGGGAGTGTGGGTCCGAAGGGGTTGACGGGTGAACTGGAATCATTTCCTGATGCAGTCACGTATGCCGGCAGGGCGATCCCATCGACTCGCTTCGCTCAAACAGATGGGATCGCTGATCCTGTCGGCATAGCTGATGGCTGCATATGCTTCAAAACGATAACAGTTCACCCGTCAACCCCCTCGAACCCACATGGCACCTCGATTCCTTGATACCACCGAAGAAGAGTGAGAAAAGAATGGCCTTCCCAAGGCTGGGGCCTTGGTCTATAATGTTCGGCTCATGAGCACGAGAAAGAAAGGGTACGGGTTCATCCTCGAAGGCGACTACGGTTTTCTCCTCAGGCCTGTTGTGCGGAGGCTCTTCAGCCAGATCACGATCCCCGACCTGTACAAGAAATCCGTGTCCGGGCTTGCGGAGAAGGGGCACATCGTCTTTGTACACAGCATTTCCAGCACCATCGACGGCATGCTCATGAACTACCGGTTCTCCCGGGAAGGCCTACCCTCGCCCAGAATCATCTTCGGCAGGAAGTTCATTCTCCTGCAGCCCATGCGCAGACTCGCATCGTTTCTCGCCTCGCCCTTCGGCTCGCCCTCATCGCCGTTCGATAATGAATTCTACAAGGAGTTTCTCCTGGATGAAAGCAATGCCTCCCTGATCTCCCTGGATATGGTGCCGGCCAAGCAGGGCACGGACCCCATCATGGAGCTCCTGAAGATACAGCGCGACACCGACAGGCCGATCTACCTCCTCCCCCAGCGCATCGTCTACAAGCGGACACCGCTCAAGATAAAGGATGCCACCAAGGAGGAAAAGGCGTCCATCAAGGGCGGACGGAAGCTCATGACCCTGCTGAGGGCCCAGGAGCACGGCTTTCTGGAGCATGGAGAACCCATCAATCTCAAGGACGTGATCAGAAAGGCCCAGGGAAGCTCGAAGTTCTTCGAGGAGGTGGCCACCGAGGTACGGAACGACCTCATGCAGCAGCTCGCCTCCCTGGGGAGGAACATCTCCGGCGCCCCTATCCGGGAGCGGGGGTTCCTGATCAGAAAGACCATGAAGGATCCGGTGCTCCAGACCTTCCTGCGGTCGCACTCGGCGGAAACGGGCCAAAGCATCGAGAAGCTCGAGGGTGCGACGTTCCGGTATCTCGACCAGATCGCATCCGACTTGAGCCCCTCGGTCATCGGCTTCCTCAACCGGACCCTGGGCTGGGTGTTCAACAACATCTACGAAGGCCTCGACGTGGACGAGGCTGGTGTCCAGGCGGTCAGGGATACGGCCAGGAAGGGTTCCCTGGTGTATGTCCCCTGCCACAAAAGCCACATCGACTACCTCATCCTCTCCTACTGCCTTTTCCAGAACTGGATGAGCGTACCGGTGATCGCCGCCGGGATCAACCTCTCGTTCTTCCCCATCGGCACCCTGCTCAGAAAGGGCGGCGCCTTTTTCATGAAGCGCACGTTCAGGGATAATCCCGTGTACGCCCAGACCTTTGCCGCCTATGTGCGGACCATCCTCCAGGAACGGATCCCCATGGAGTTCTTCATCGAGGGCGCCAGGAGCAGATCTGGCAAGCTCATGCTTCCCAAGAAGGGGCTGCTCTCCATGATCATCCAGGGGTGGGAGTCCGGGGTGAGCAGGGACGTCATCTTTGTGCCGGTCTACGTGGGGTACGATATCGTGGTGGAGGAAGGCTCCTACATCCGCGAGATGAAGGGAGAGACCAAGAGAAAGGAAAGCTTCTGGCAGCTCCTCAAGGCGGGTTCCATCCTGAAGAACCGGTATGGAAAGGTCTATATCCGCTTTGCCAGGCCCATGTCCCTGAACGAGTTCATGAAGGGCAGGACCTCGTATTCCCGGATGGACAGCGGCCAGAAGGACGACCTCTACGACGCGGTGGCGAGCGAGATCATCTCCGCCATCTATCAGAAGACCGTGGCAACTCCGATTTCCATCCTCTCGTGCGTGATCACCAGCACCGTGTCGGCCATTGAAGAGGACGTGCTGCGCAGGGGGTTCCATACCTTCCTGGATTATCTCTCTCACCTCGGATGCAACCTGTCCTCCACGCTCTCCGACGAGCAGGCGGCATTTGAAGAGGCCTACGCCCTCATCAAGGGCAAGAAGCTCGTAAACCTCGACATGCCCGACAACGAAGAAGACCCCGCCCTCCTGACGGCGGAGGGAGAAAACAGGATACACCTGGAATATTACAAGAACACCATTCTCAATTTCTTCGTGCCCGCCTCGCTGGTCAGCAACGTGCTTCTCAAATACCCCGACGGGCTCGACGAGAAGACCTTCAGGAAACAGGTGCAGGGGCTCGCGGAGCTTCTTGAAAACGAGTTTATCCTGGGCGTGGAGAGCCGCGAAGACGCGCTTGCATACATGCTGGACCGCGGCATTGTCGTCAAAAGCAAGTCCGTGTATGCCATACATCCTGAAAAACGTGACATGGCCCTCATGTTCGACGGCCTGCTGGAGAACTACCTCGAGTCGTACCTGTGCGCGGCCCGCTACCTCCAGAAGGTGAAAGACCTGGGAAAGAAAGATCCCTTGAAGGCGATCAACAAATTCGCCTCGCGCATCTACAAGAAGGGTGAGATCCACCGGTACGAGGCCCTGTGCCTGCCCGTTTACAAGGGGGCACTGGACACCTTCCGGAAGAAGGGGCTCGTCAACGAGAAGAACAGGCTCACCGATGAAAAGGCGCTTCAGAAGCTCATTGCCGATGTGGAAACCTTCCTGGAGAATTAGCCGCCCTGACCTTGTCCCCGTGCTGCTGTTCATCCTCCTAGCCTCGGGGTGCGCCTCGTGGCAGCCGGGCAGAAACATCTCCCAGGAGGTAGGGCTCGCGTCGTGGTACGGCCGTGACTTTCACGGCAGGCCCACCGCATCGGGCGAGATCTACGACATGTACGGGTACAGCGCGGCCCACAAGACCATCCCGCTCGGCAGCACGGTGAGGGTCACCCATCTGGGCAACGGCCGCAGCATCGTCGTCCCGATCAACGACCGCGGCCCCTTCGTGGGGGAACGCATCATCGACCTGTCGTACGGGGCGGCCAGACATCTCGGAATGGTAAAAGAAGGTATTGCAAAGGTGCGGGTGGAAGTGCTACAGGTTTCACGCACATCCGCGGCCAGATACACCTTGCAGTTCGGTGCGTTTACGGAAAGGCGAAATGCCGTGACAGTGGCACAAAGACTCCAGTCTCTCGGTTACACACCCAGCATTGAGGAGGCAACCGCCCAGGGGGGACGTTTCTACCGGGTACGGCACGGAGCGTTCAATTCTCTGAAACAGGCCCGGAAGCTCGCGGATTCGCTGAACGGCCGCGGTATGGTCTGCGTGGTCATCGGGCTTTAAGAAATTTGCGGAAAATAAAGACGAAGGAGGAATATCCATATGAGTGAAATTCTTGATGTCATTGCAAGGGAAATTCTGGATTCACGAGGGAATCCCACCGTGGAGGTCGATGTATACCTCTCCACCGGGGACATGGGCAGAGCTTCCGTTCCTTCAGGGGCCTCCACCGGTCAGAACGAAGCGATAGAACTGCGCGACGGCGACGCGAAAAGATACCGGGGCAAGGGTGTTCTCAAGGCGGTGGAAAACGTGAACGCCACGATCGCCCCCCAGCTTGCGGGCATGGATGTGTTCGACCAGGTGGGGATCGACAACCTGCTGCTCGAGATCGACGGGACCGATATCAAATCCAAGCTCGGGGCCAATGCCACCACGGGCGTGTCTGTGGCCGTCGCCCGCGCGGCGTCCGTTTTCCTGGGCATGCCCCTGTACCGCTATATCGGGGGTGCCTTCGCACGGGAGATTCCGGTGCCTCAACTGAACATCATCAACGGAGGCAAGCACGCCGACAATAACGTGGACCTCCAGGAGTTCATGATCACCCCTCTGGGGGCCCCCAATTTCCGGGAGGCAATACGGTATGCCGCCGAGACCTTCCACGCGCTGCGCGACATCCTCATCAAACACGATTACGCCACGGGCGTCGGTGACGAGGGAGGGTTCGCGCCGAACCTGAAATCCAATGCCGAACCCTTCGAGCTCATCGTGCAGGCCATCGAAAAGGCCGGATACAAACCCGGGGTGGATGTGGGGATCGCGATCGACGCGGCGGCGAGCTCGTTCTTCAAGGACGGCAAGTACGTCCTGGCATCCGAGACCGACCCGGAGCGCACCACGGAGGAGATGATCGACTTCTATGAAGAGCTTATCGGAAAATACCCCATCGTGTCCATCGAGGACGGGCTCGACGAGAACGACTGGAGCGGCTGGAAACTCATGATGCAGCGCCTGGGATCGAAGGTCCAGATCGTGGGCGACGACCTGTTCGTCACCAACTCCAAGTTCCTCAAGCGGGGCATCGAGGAGAAATCCGCCAACTCGATCCTCATCAAGGTCAACCAGATCGGGACCCTGACCGAAACCGCCAAGACCATCGAGATGGCACGGCGTGCAGGATTCACCTATGTATTCTCCCACCGCTCCGGCGAGACGGAAGACAACTGGCTTGCCGACGTGGCGGTCGGCTGCGGCGCAGGCCAGCTCAAGACCGGTTCCGCCTCCAGAGGCGAGCGCCTGGCAAAGTACAACCAGCTCATCCGCATCGAGGAAGAGCTCGGGACCGACTCGGTATTCAGAGGCAAGGACGTGCTGTACAGCATCAAGTAGCAAGAGATAGAAAGGGGGCGGAAAACCGCCCCCTTTTCCCGTTTACCATGGAGAAAAACACCCCCCTGTGAAAAAGACCATCGCCGTTATCATAGTCCTCCTCGTCGCTTTGGGCGTTTCCGTCTGGCACCGGGCATCCCGCGAAGAGACCCGCCACGCAAAGATCTTTCTCATGGACACCTTTGTGGAGCTCATGGCCGAAGGGACGCGCGGGCAGGCCGATGCCGCCTTCAAGGACGCGATCGCCGAGCTGCGCCGCGTGGATTCCCGGCTGGGATACCGGAACTCCCTGATCGACGAGCTCAACAGCAACCATACGCTGAAGGACCGGGAGCTCTACCTCCTCGTCCGGCTCTCCCGGGAGATCCACGATGCCTCGTCCGGGGGATTCTCCATTACCCTGAGACCCATCCTGGATGCCTGGGGATTCAGCGGCACCCATCCCTATCGCCTGCCCACCGAGAGCGAGTTTGCCGCATGGAAGCGCCTGCCTTCGGACCATGCCGTCACCCTCGACCGGGACGGCCTCACCGTTCGAACGCCGGAAGGCACCCAGATCGACCTGGGAGGCATCGCCAAGGGATACGCCGCCGACCGGGCGGCAGAGATCATGAAAAAGGCCGGGATCTCAAGCGGCCTCGTCAACGCGGGAGGCGACATCGCCACCTTTGGCGAGCGCACCTGGAAGATCGGCATCAAACATCCCGGCGGCCAGGGGGTCTTCGCCACCATCCCGGTCAGGAACCGCGCAGTGGCCACATCCGGCGATTACGAGCGCTCTTTCGTCGAGGAAGGGACGCGCTACTGCCATCTCCTCGACCCTGCGACCGGGCTGCCTGCCCGGGGCCGCTCCAGCGCCACCGTGATCGCGGGAACCTGTGCCGAGGCGGATGCATGGGCCACGGCCCTGTTCGTCCAGGGTGAGGAGAAGCTCGGGGGAGAGCTCGAAAAAAGGGACATGGACTGGATCGTCGTTGACCAGGAAGGAAGGGTGCGTACAAGCGCTGCCCTACAGCGGTTCTGCCCCGAAATCCTGCCGGCGTCCAAATAATTCCGGAGCCCGTTCGGAGTGGGTCATCCTTCCCCGACACATACCGTTATTTCTTATGGAAGGGAATCCCAGCGCAGGCAAAATATCCTTCAGGAACCCGTCCGGCGCGAAACCCTTTCCAGGCGGGGAACCGTCCGCTTCCCCGCTGCCGGGGCTCCGTGCTCACCCTCCGAACCAGAAAATGCGCCTTCTGATCTCGGGCGCCCTGGCCTTGGCGGCCTGGTAGCCCTCCTGCATGTAGAGGTCGAAAAGCTTAAAGTCGGACCAGTGGTGCGAGCCGATATTCGGGCGGATGACGCAGTCCAGCTCGCGGTTCGTATAGACACTGGCGAAATCCCGTGTAATGTCGTAGCTGCGAAACACCACGTCCAGGCTGTGATGAAGCTCCTGTTCCTCCACGATGCTCTCGATCTCCCGCGTGACGTCCACCCCGATGATATAATCGGGCCGGAAGGTCTTTGCCAGGAAGACCGGCATCATCTCGGCCACGCCGCCGTCCGCCAGGAGCATCCCGTGGAGACTGACGGGCGGGAAAAAGCCCGGGGTGGCGCAGCTTGCCTGGAGGGCCGTGATCAGCGGGCCGTCGGAGAAGATGATGGGGTGGCCGGTGATGAGGTCCACGCTCGAGCAGCGGAAGGGGATGTTCAGATCGAGGAAGTCGTGGTCGTCCACCAGCTCCCTGATGTGCAGCACAAAGGTCTCCGGCGTGATCACCGACTGCCGTCTGAGCGCCCGGGAATAGAAATATCCCTTCTTGAGGGTGGCCTGGATCTTTTCGAGAAAACCCAAGGCCCGGTCCGACTGCGGAAGGCTCATGCTCTCACTGGTCTCCTGGAACAGCGGGGAGGCCATGTATTCGCGGAGCTTCTCTTCCACCGTGTCGATATCGAGATAGAGGCTGTAGAGGGCGCCGACAATAGCACCGAAAGATATGCCGGCAATCGCGTCGATGGGAACGCCCTCTTCCTTGAGCGCCCTGATGACGCCGATATGGGCCAGCCCGCGCGCCCCGCCCGCCCCCAGGGCGAGCACGACCTTTTTCCTCCGCCTCAGCCTCATGGGATCTTCACGGTATACTCGTCGTTGTCCATGTCCTGGAGGTACACGGCGTTATAATTGTGCCTGCCGGGCTTCTCGAACCAGGCGCGGCCCTGCTCCCTGCACCTGGGGCACGCACCCCAGGGAATGTGGACCGCCAGGATGTGGTACCCGGTCGATGCCGATGAATCGATCTTGTAGACTCCCGGGCAATCGGCGCATACCCGCACGGATTCCTGCTGGTTTTCCGAAATTCCGTCCGTGTCGTAGAAGATGTTCCTGCTCCTCCGAACGATCTCCTCTCCCCGGACCTCGTAGTTGTCCCGTGAGCCCCAGAGATCCAGAAGGGTATCCGTGAGCTGTTTGATGTAGTCGATGATCCGCGGGTCTTCTTTGATTTTCTCCGGGTCGAGGTCGGGCTCGCGAATGTACGAGTAGTCCACGCCCGCAAGGGCGAGGATGATGCCGGTATTCACGTAGGGCAGCGCCGCCTCGATGGAATAGCCCCCCTCCAGCACGCAGATATGGGGGCCGAGCATTTCGTTGAGCCGGGCATAACCGCCCGCGGTGAAGGACATGTTCGTGATGGGGTCCGAATAGTGGTTGTCCTGTCCTGCGGAATTGATGATCAAGTCGGGCTTGAACTCGCCCAGCACCGGCATTACGAAGTGCTCCATGACATGCAGGATGCCCTCGTCGCTGGTCTTCGGGGGAAGCGGGACATTGAGGTTTCTGCCCAGCGCGTTGGGCCCGCCGAACTCCTCGGGAAACCCGCTGCCCGGATAGAGCGTCCTGCCGTCCTGATGCAGCGAGATGTAGAGCACGTTGGGATCGTGCCAGTAGACGTCCTGGGTGCCGTCCCCGTGATGGCAGTCCGTGTCCACGACCGCGATCTTCTTGATATGCGGATAGTTCTTCCGCACCCATTCGATCATGACCGCTTCGATATTGATATTGCAGAACCCCCGGGCGCCGTGCACCACCCGCATGGCGTGGTGTCCCGGAGGCCTCACCAGGGCGAACGCATTGTCGACCGCGCCCTCCATGACGAGCCGCGCGGCCTCGATGCAGCCGCCGGCCGAGACGTTGTGCGAGGGCGTGATCCGCGACTCCACGTCCGGCACGCAGAAATGGGCCCGGCAGATGTCCTTCTCCGTGGCCAGGCCGGCCTTGAACTCGGTGATCCCCTCGATATCGAGCACGCCCTCTTCCATGACCTGATCCTGGGTGTACAGGAGCCTCTCCTGCCGTTCGGGATGCGACGGGGAGATCTCCCAGTCATAGGCGGGAAAAAATATCAGGCCGGTCTTTCTCTTCGCGGTAATCATGCCTCACCCCATTCGTCTATCACGCCGGGCTTTGTCTGCAGCTTGAGCCTCATGTTCTTCCCCGTGGTGCTGAAACCCCGAACGATGTTGAAAACCTGCTCCTCGAGAATGCTGACCTCCCCCTTGTCGAGGATCCCCAGACGGGAGGCATTCTCCCTCAAGGCCCTTTCTCCCCGTTGCTTGAGCTCATCCATGCTCATGGTGGGTGAGATCTTTTCGTCCATGCCCAACTCCGGGCAGATCATGCGCCGAAGCTGAGTATCGGCCGTCAGGGTGATCTGCCGGGTGGTCCTGGCAATGGCCGCGCCCAGGGCATTGGCCACCATGGCATGATCCGGCACCACGCATCTCGTTTCAAACGACTCTTCAATAAACGGGCTGAGCAACTCTGCAGGCCCGCCGATCGCCATGACCCGATCCGGTTCCACCACCTCGGGATGGAGCATCTCGAAAATGGTGTACACCGGATATCGGTTCACCTCGTCGATGAATTCGTGCGCGCTCCTGCGGATCACGCCGACCATGATCGAGACGATATGCCGGGACACCTCGGAGATGTCCTGCTTGAGTTGCCCTGCAATGGGGGCGATGGCGTGAACGGCCTTTTCCCTGTCGCCCTGCGGAAGCCGGCCGAGCACTGCCAGGGCGTCCATGGGGGTGGGAGACGGACCGCCCATGCAGGCAGGTGGGCCGTCCCGGTGAGGGCCGACCCGGATGTCCCCTCCCGCAATGCTGACGCGGGAATCGCCGCCCACGCCCACCGATATGACCTTGAGACCCCGAACCAGGGTCTTGTAACCGCCGATGTCCACACCCCGGGGCTCCAGTACGGGGATGCCCTTTATGAGCACCCCGATGTCCGTGGTGGTCCCCCCGATATCCAGCATCAGGGTGGTCGCCTCCAGATCGTCGCACAGGGCAAGCCCTCCCATCATGCTCGCCGCCGGGCCCGAGAGGATGGTCTCCACCGGATGCCGGTCCGCGGCCGAATCGGAGAAGGTCCCGCCGTCCGCCTTGAGAAAGAACAGGGGCGAGCGGATGCCGAGCTCGGACAGGGCCTGCCGGACCGACTGCACGAAACGTTCCTGAACCGGCATCACCGCGGTGTTGAAAAAGGCGGTGTGGATACGCCTGGGGAAATTCAGGCTGCCGCTCAACGTATGACCGAGCGAAACGTGCTCGAAATCCTTCTCGATCAGAGAGCATATGCTCGTCTCGTGAGAGGGATTCCTCACAGAGAACTTGGACACGATGCCCACGCCGGTTATGCCCTTTTTCTTCAGCCCGTCCGCAACGCGGGTGACCTCGTCGGGGTCGATGGGAACATACTCTCTTCCCCGGTGGTCTATGGCGCCCTTGACCAGATGGAAATCATCGGTGATAAAATACCGCCTCGGATCGATGCCCGGCCCCGCGGACACGATCATGCCTGCAGGGGCATATTTTTTCTCGGTGATTGCATTGGTGGAAAGTGTGGTGGACAGCACGGTGCGCCTGATCCCGGCATAATCGATGGAAAGCGCTTCGACGGCCTCGCGGATGGACCTGACAAGATCGTCCCCGGTCACGGTCTTGGCTGTCGCGACGATGTTCCTTCCCCTGATGCACACGGCATCGGTGTGTGTGCCGCCTATGTCTATCCCTACGATCATTTTCCTACCTCTTTTTCTAAGAAGTGCAGCGCTCCACTCCCCTGCTCGCGCGCCTTCCTGAAGCTCTGCACAGGCTCCCCGCTCCGGGGGCTGCTGCTTTGAATCCATACCAAGTCCATGGAAATTCTGCACTGAATTTCATGGATAAAAAGGGGGATGAAAACATGAATATACTTTATCAGCATATGAGTGAAATGGCAATGAGTATGCCTGGAGGTCACCTCCGGCCTGACGGGGCATTCACGGCACGGCCGGCTGATTCCCGGAACGCGGCCCCTTGAGAAGTGATCCGGCACTGCGCTCTTGCCTGAAATGGTGCGATCTGCTAGGACATATCAGGAAAAAGACTCTGGAGGGCATGTTTGAGAAAAATCATTCCATGGTGTTTGCTGGCGTTTTTTGTCTGGAGCTGCTCTTCGTCCGATCCCTCCATACTCGAATCTTCCACTTCCGATAACACCCCAGTCACCGGGCAGAAGGTGCTGTTTCAGGTCTGGAGCTTGAGCGACAATCCCCCCGTGCGATACGCCTGGCATGCCGACGGCGGAGAACTGCTGGAGGGTGACGAGGAACAGCCATATGCCTACTGGATAGCCCCCGATTCCCCTGACACATGCTCGATCACCTGCACGATCACGGACGATGAGGACAACAGCGCGGTCCATGCGTTCGAGGTCTCGGTAAGCCAGCGGCAGCTGGAAACCATCCTCGATGACGGCACGGTCTCGTGTCTGGAGAAACAGCGCGTCTCCCTGCTCGGAGGGGCCTGGGTGTCCACCGGTGACGGCCAGATAAGGTATGTATCGTCTTCCGCGAACGATGAGTCCTCGTGGACGGGCGTGTTCGGAGCCATGTACATCGACCTCTATGGCTTCTCCTATGCCCTCTGGGGGGCACCGCTTCAGGGCAACGAGATATCTGTGCAGTCTTCGGGCAGCACGTCCGTCCTGGTCTGCCAGGAGTGCGGGTCCGACGGGACGATCCACGATCTCGCCGTGGACGTGCTGGATACCGATCTGCTGTGGATCGCGTCCGACTCCGGGCTCCACTGGTACCACTCCGAGTCCGGAAACCACGGGACCTATGAAGCGGACGCCATCGGCGAGACCCATGACCTTTTCCCGGGGAGGAGCTTCGTGTATGCGGCCGCCGGTTCGGGAATCTTCGCCATTGACGGCAAAAACGATGACGACGACATCCCTCTGTACACGGGTGATTCTTGCGCGGTGTTGGAAATCATCGGCGACGACGCAACGACCCAGGAAATCGAAGATAACGACGCTGCCACGGTCTGGCACATCACCGGCGGGTACGTGTGCAGGAACGGTCAGGCGCTCGCAGTCCAGCCCCCTGACGGCGAAACGGTCTGCAGCCTCGACGTGGATCTGAAGGGCAACGTCTGGTGCGGCAAATACCAGTGGGACGGCACGTCATGGCAGGTTCAGGCCGGGCTCGAAGACATGGACGTAGTGAGGTCGGCGGCAAGCAACGAAGGCTTCGTCTATTTCCAGACTACTTCAGGGGCACTTCTTCGCTGGTAGAGAGGTCCTCTGGGCGATGTCGCGCGCAATGTGCCTGAGCAGGCCATTCAGGAGCTCTTCAGGATACGGGGACGCCACGTACACCCTGCTCAGCCAGGATACGTGAAAGGCATCTCTCCCCGAGGACGCCCTGGATATGCGGAAGAACCGGGTGTGTCCATCCGAGGCGTCGATCACCCGGAGGCTCACGCAGACCCGTGACGGTGAATGTGTTCCCCCGTAGAACAGGTACTCCAGCTCTCCCGAAAGGACATAGGGTGTGTCGGCAGGCTCTTTTCCGCCGAACACGATCCGCTGAAACGCCTTCTCCTCCAGGAGATATTCCTTCATCCGCTTTGCCGCGTAGACCCCCCACTTCTGGTCCTGGGCATCGAAGGGCAGGATCGTGATCGCGCTCTCGAACGACTCGCCGCTCAACCCCCAGTCGATGGGCGTGACCTCATCCAGGTGGCGATCGGGCTTGACCATGGCACAGCCCGCGATAAAAAAAATGACGCCCAAGAGCATGATTTTCCGGATACAGTGGCAGGTTCCGGACACTTTACACCTCCCTGTGCTATTTTTCATACACTGCTGCCTGTCCCCTGCTCCTCAAGAGATGCCTGATCCCCCCCGTGGTGGTGAGAACCACGGTGGTGGAGGCAATCACATCACTGTTCGTAAAATCAACGGCCCGGGAGGTTATCACGACTTCATTCCCACGGACCAGGTACATGCTGACAATGACCACTTCCGCCCTGAACCCCTTCCTGATACTGTCCGCATCCCTGCTCAGGACCATCAGCCCGTCCTGACAGGTGATATACGGTTCCGGTCTCAACTGCACGTCGAGCACATTCACCTTTTCCTCTGCCAGGGCGCCGATGAGAAGCTCCTGGAGGGCAAGGCCGAAGTCTCCGGGTGCAAAGGAGACCGCCTCCACCGGGGTGCCCACGAGCAGACTGATCCCCTTGTAGGAATCTTCGAGCCCGCCTGCCATGCACTCGGCAATGCGGTCTGCACAACCTTCGAGGCTGCCTGCACGACCGGGGAGTATGATGTAGGTACAGCCCGAGAGAATGCAGGCCGCCGCGAGCATCAGCCATATTCTCATGGCGAGCTCCGTATTGGGATGACGGTCGTTGTCCGGTAGCGGTACGAACACAAGGCCCGATTCCACTTCTCGGAGCCATTGATAAAATGCGCCTCCCTGGTGGCGATCACCCGTTCGCCCTTGGCCAGCGTCGCCAGGGTGAGCAGTGATCTTTGGGAAGGGGTCATGACCAGCGTGAGCCTGTAGACGGTGTCGTCATCCCCGATGCTCACCGAGAACCCCCTGCGGATCAGGCTCCTTTCGAACATGGAGGCCACGTACGCCTCTGCGAGCATGGGGGCATGCGGGTGCAGATTATCGTACCAGGTGAAGCGGACGCTGCCCGGGCGGATGTCCTGCGTCACGTCTGAGCAAAAGGTCTGGACATCACGCTCCAGCCGGGTCATGTACCGGTCATCCGGCCAGATCTGGTCTGAAGGTATCCCGGATTCGGCGGCACAACCCCCTGTCAGGAGGAGCATCATAAAAAGAAGAATCCACCGTCCCTTGATCACAGAACAAGGTATCGGGATTACACGGGGAAATCTTGAGAAGTATGGGATGACTATTCCGAACGTTCAAATTATGATCAAGTTCATACTCTTGAACACAGGGCCCCGGGCAGCATCGGACGTTTGCGAGAAGGCAGTGGCGGGAAGGCGACTATCAGGGCCGCAACGATCTCCACAACTCATCGTTTACCGCGACCGCTCCTCCGCTCAGGGTTCCCACCCTGCCGATGGAGTCGATTGCAAAAACGAGAGGAGAGCCGCCCACGTTGTCGACGAAACCTCCTGCTGGGGCCGCGCTCGCAACAAATGACTTGTTGTCTGCGCCGAGATTTACCGTGATCGCATAGAAATCGCTGGGCTCGTAGACATTGTCGCCGTCGGGGTCGGGAAGCCCCGCGTTGGCGATGAGGTTTGCGGCGCTGCCGTACTGCCCGTGTTCAGCCATGTGCTTTTCCTGATAGAGCGCAACGGTCTGGAGGGCCGTAACGGCCTCGGACCTCTTCGTCCTTTTGACGTAACCGGTATATGAAGGAATGGCTATGGCCGCGAGAATACCGATAATCGCCACGACGATCATGACCTCCATAAGACTGAATCCTTTTCTTCCCATAAACGCTCTCCCGTGAAGGTAGAAGTTAGTATCATTATCGGCATTTTCCCAGACCTGACAACAACAAAATCTTTCCGGGCTCCTCCCGGACCATACCGGGTGTTGACTTCAAAACCGCGACGGGTCTATGCATATCACCCATGAAAGGGTATGTGAAGATCTTCACCTACGGCTGCCAGATGAACGACCTGGACAGCCGGAAAATGTACTCCCTGCTCGCGCGGGACGGATGGGAGGCGACCGAGTCCCTGAAGAAAGCGGATCTCATCATCCTCAACACCTGCTCGGTCCGCCAGAAGGCCTATGAGAAGGCCTTGAGCAATATCGGCAGGCTCAGGCCCTATAAGACGCAGAAGCCCTCGCTCATCATCGCGGTTGCGGGCTGCATCGCGCAGCAGAAGGGCCGGGACATCATCTCCCGGATGCCGCACGTGGATATCGTGCTGGGAACCCACCAGATGCACCGCATCTGCGAGGCGGTCGATGGAAGACGCGAAGAACACCGCCAGGTCGTGGACACCCAGTTCGGCGAGTACATCCCCTCGCTCGACATCGTGCCTGACCAGGCCTTCATGACCCCTGCTCACCGGGCCTACATCAACATCATGCAGGGCTGCAACAATTACTGTTCCTACTGCATCGTCCCCTATGTGCGCGGCAGGGAGATCAGCAGGGACCACGCGGGCATCCTGGAAGAGGTGAGAGGCCATGCGGCCTCCGGGGTGAAAGAGATCTTCCTCCTGGGGCAGAACGTCAACTCGTACTCGGGCGGGATAAGCTTTTCGGAGCTGCTCAGGCGCATAGACAGGGTGGACGGGATCGAACGCATCCGGTTCACCACCTCGCACCCCAAGGATATGAGCGACGAACTCATCGCCTGCTTCGGAGACCTTGAAAGGCTCTGCAGCCACGTGCACCTGCCCTTCCAGTCCGGCTCGGACAAGGTGCTCGAACTCATGAACAGGCGGTATACCCGCACGAGATATCTGGGGCTCATCGAAAAGCTGCGGAAGGCTCGGCCCGACATGGCCTTCAGCGCCGACGTCATCGTGGGGTTCCCGGGTGAAACCAACGATGCATACCGGGAGACGCTGAGCCTGATCCGTGAGGTCAGGTTCGACACGCTCTACTCATTCCGCTACTCGGTCCGCCCCGGAACCGGGGCCGCAGCCATCGAGGACGATGTCCCCCCGGAAGAAAAGTCCCGGCGCCTGAGCGAGTTGCAGGGCATCCAGCGCTCCATCACCCTGGAGATCAACCAGTCACGCGTGGGCACCACCCCGCAGGTGCTCGTGGATGGGGTGAGTCCCCGTAACCCGGACCAGGTCCACGGGCGGACCACCCAAAACGCGATCGTCAACTTTGCAGGGTCCCCGTCGCTCATCTCGAGCACCGTGAGGGTATGCATCACCCGGGCAAACCCCAACTCCCTGACCGGCGATAGGGAAGTCCCGGCGGCAGGGCGGGAGGCTTTACCCATCTGAAATCCCGCGGGGTTCCCGTGCAGCACACAGCCTCGCATATCCGGGAGAGATTCCCCGATCCTGCCCCGCGGACCCGTCGTCCTTTCATCACCGCACGCCGAGGATTCGCCGGATCGTCCCTCTTTGCCGCATGACGGGAAAGTGCCCGGGAAATAGACCTGGAACAAATATCGGTGCAATGCTATGGATCGATAGCATGGAAAAGCTGAAGAGATGGCCCACGATTGTCATATTCATCACGCTGCAGGTGGCGTGGATCTTCATCGTGGTCATCGGGGTCGTCTGGTATGTCAGAAACAACGCAACGGTTGTGGGCCGCCCCATCGGCACTTGGGACATCGTGATCATGATCGAGGGCGCGGTGCTGCTTCTGCTCATCCTCGCCGGCATCTATGTGCTCTTCATCCTCTATCAGAGGCAGCTCACCCTCATGCGAACCCAGATGCACTTCATCTCGTCCATCACCCATGCCTTCAAGACCCCCCTTGCCACCATGCAGCTGTATCTGGAGACCATAGAGAAGAGAGATCTCCCGGAAGAGACCAAAAGCCGGCTCCTCAAGGGCATGATGGCGGAAAACCAGCGTCTCAAGTCGCTGGTGGACAATTTTCTCGCCAGCGCACGGTTCAGCTACTCGCGCAGACCCTATGTCTTTACCCGGATGTCTCTGTCCGGATTCGTGAACGATTTTCTGGAAAGGAACGAGAACCTGCTCAAGGATGTGGACGTCCGTGTCAACATCCGTGAAAACTCGGATCTCCTCATCGACAGGGGGGCCATGAATTTGGTGTTTTCCAATCTTGCAGAAAATGCTATCCATTATTCCAAAGACATACTCCGGGTCGACCTGGAGGCGTGGCGGGAAGAATCATGGGCATATATTCGATTTTCGGACTATGGGACCGGCATTCCAAAAGAACGGTATCGGGACATCTTCAAAATGTTCCAGAGGCTGCCCGAGGCAATGGCCTTGTGGGGTTCTGGAACAGGAATGGGTCTCTACGTGGTAAAGATGATCATCAAGGCACACGGCGGCAGCATCCGGGTGAGCCCGGGACTGGAAGGCCAGGGAACCTCGTTCCTCATCCGCCTGCCCGTGGTGAAACAATGAGCATCCGGTGGCGGATCCTGATCATCGAGGACGACCAGGCCATGGCCCTGGGTCTGAACATCAACCTCGAGGCCGAGGGCTACGAGGTGTTCCACGCCGTGAGCGCGGAAAAAGGCATCGCCCTGCTCGAGGACATGAGCTTCGACCTCGTGGTGCTTGACCTCATGCTCCCGGGCATGGACGGAATCGAGGCGCTCCGGCACATCCGGAAAGACGATCCCCGGCTTCCGGTTCTCATCCTCACGGCCAAGTCCAACGCTATCGACAAGGTGGAGGGACTGCGGGCAGGGGCGGACGACTATCTCACCAAGCCCTTTCACCTCGAGGAGTTCCTGCTCAGGATCAGGCGGATGCTTGACCGCTACGAATGGTACAAGGCCGGGGACATCCAGAAGATCGGCGGGGCCGTGCTCGACTTCAGCACCCTGGAGATCACCAGGGAAGACGGCACCACCTTCCGCATCACCCCCCACGAGGCGAATCTCATCCAGTATCTCACATCCCACCAGGACCGCATCGTGACACGGGGCGAACTACTGAAGAATGTCTGGGGCCTCGACCCTGACATCGAAACCCGGACCGTGGACACCTTTATCTCCCGCGTCAGGCGTTATATCGAGGAAAACCCGTCAAGGCCCCGGCACATCATCAGCATCCGGGGCAAGGGTTACCGGTTTATGGCGTAGCACGGCATCTTATGCTCCGAGCTCATGAACTTTTCCGGGGCTTTTCGCAGGGAATCTTCTCAGTGCGCCTGTCTTCCTTTCCACGGATGATCCTCCATGGAGCACAACGCTGTTTGCGCGTGGGAGCGGACGCGAGCCACCCGGGCCCCCGGCGGCGGTAAGTGCATTCCCGCGCGCGAGGAGACTTCGTCAACCCGTTAATATTCCTTTGTTCTCCAAAGACAACCTCACCGGGGGACCCTTCACCCCGGCGGTTTGTACCAGACCTCCCTAATCCAGCGTCTTCCTGAACCGGGAGATGGCGACGAGAAGAAAGGAAACCGCCAGAATCGTCTGCCAGAGGATCGCCTTGGAAAGGGCCTGTATGCCCACCCCTTTGAGGATCACCCCCCGGAGCACATCCATGTACCACCGCATGGGGTTGAGATAGGTGGCGTACTGGACCGGCGCGGGCATGTTGTGGATGGGAAAGACAAAACCGCTCAAGAGGATTGCGGGCATGAGGACGAAAAATGCCGTGAGCAGCGCCTGCTGCTGGGTGCGCGAGGTCACGCTGATGAGGAGCGCGATTCCGAGGTTCCCCACGAGGTAGACGCCCGTGAGCACGGTGAGCAGGATCACACTGCCCTCGATGCGGATACCGAAGATAATATAGGCGATGGCGAACATGACGGCCATGATGATATAGCCGGTGATGAGATAGGGCACGGTCTTGCCCAGGATGAACTCGACCTTCCCGATCGGGGTCACCATGACCTGCTCGATGGTCCCCATCTCTTTCTCCC
This sequence comes from Deltaproteobacteria bacterium, assembly GCA_018433085.1. GTDB lineage: Bacteria > Desulfobacterota > Desulfomonilia > UBA1062 > UBA1062 > Phosphitivorax. Next base: position 102,406 of record JAHDRW010000038.1, read on the forward strand.
GCACGATCGCTATGCTCGCCACCACAATGCTCACCAGGATCAGCATGACCCCGACGAGGCCCGGGACGTAGTAATACCTGCTTTCAAGGTTCTCGTTGTACCAGGCCCGCTGCTCGATCTCGATCTCGCCCGGAACGGCCTGCGGGCCGAACTGCGAGACAAAGCGCTCACGGAGCTTTTCCCGGTTGTATTGGGCAACGATCTGGGACACGTAGCCGAACACGATGGAGGTGGTGTTGCTGTCGGTGCCGTCGGCGATCACCTGGAGATCGGCGGTGGTGCGGTTCATCAGGTCTTCCTCGAAGTCGGACGGGATGCGGATCATCACCCGTACATCCCCGGCATCGAGCAGCTCGACCATCCGGTCGCGACGGTGTATGTACTCCTCGATCTCGAAGTACCCGCTGTCTCCGAACCGCGCCGTCAGCTCCCGGGATGCCACGCTGTTGTCCTGATCGTACACCGCCGTGGGGATGTCGGTCACGTCCATGGTGAGCGCGAAGGAGAGGACCACGAGCTGAATCACCGGCATGCCGAAGATCACGACCCGCATGCGGGGGTCCCTGAACATCTGGAGAAACTCCTTGACGAGCATGCGCTTTATCCGGTTGAGCATGGCCTACTCCAGCTTGAGCCTGAGCTTGCGGTTTGCCACGATCACCATGATCGCGGCATAGATGCCGAGCAGAAGCAGGTTGAGCCAGAGGATTTCGAGCCCTATCCCTTTGAGGTAGATGCCCCTGAGCAGCGCGATGAAATAGCGTGCGGGCACGATATAGGTGATGAGCTGGATGAGCGGGGGCATGTTCTCGATTGCAAAAACGAACCCGCTCAGGAGCAGGGTGGGCAGAAAGCCCGCGATCATGGCGATCTGGGTTGCCAGGACCTGGGTCTTCATGATGATGCCCACGGCCAGGCCGAAGAACAGCGCCCCGGTGAGAAAGATCGACGCAGAGAGAAAGAGCAGACCCGGAGACCCCCGTAAGGGAACGTGGAACATCCACTCGCCGAGGGCGGCCGCAATGGCCACGTCGAGCACGCCCAGCACGAAGTAGGGGAGCACCTTGCCGAAGACGATCTCGGGCACGCGGACCGGCGTGCTGATGAGCTGCTCCATGGTGCCGGTCTCCCATTCCCGGGCCACGGTCACGCTGGTCATCATCCCCGCGATCACCATCATCACGATGGCCAGTATGCCCGGAATGATGACATTCTGGCTCTCCAAGTCCGGGTTGTACCACGCCCTGGGGTTGAGCTCCACCGGCTCGGCCAGCTCTCCCCGGCCCATGAGCCCGATCCTCCTGACGCCGACCTTCCGGGAGTATATCATGCCCACGCTGTTCGCATAGGCTACGGCGAGGCGGGCCGTGTTGGCGTCGCTCCCGTCCACGATCACCTGGACGTCGACCGGCTCCCCCCGCTGGACCTTCCGGGCGAAATCATCGGGCACCACCACGGCAACCATGACCCTGCCGGAGTCGAGATCGTCCTGTATGCGGTCGTACCCGGTATGGTACTGCCTGACGGAGAAGTAAGGAGACCCGTCGAACAGGCTCAGGAATTCCCGGCTCTGAGGGGTGCGCGACTGGTCCCACACCACGGCCGGGACGTTCTTCAGGTCCATGTTCAGGGCATAGCCGAAGAGCAGGATGAGCACCACGGGGATGGCGATGGCCAGAAGCAGGCTGCGCCAGTCCCTGACGATGTGTATCCACTCCTTGCGGGCAACAGCGATGAACCGTCTGGTGCTGAACATTTCTCAGCCCTCCCCCTGCCCGGATTCCCTGCGGTCGGTCTCCTCGATGAGCGCCACGAACACGTCCTCCATGCTGGGGACCACCTGTTCCATGTTCTCGAGCGGCACGCCCATATCCGCGAGCTCCTGCCGTATTCTCCGACCGGCCTCGTCCGGGTCCCTGACCACGGCGTGCAGCCCCGATCCAAACAGGGCTACCTCCCGTACGCCGGGCAGCGCGGCTATGGCATCCATGACCTCGAACGGCCGCGGGCAGTGGATATCGAGGATCGCCTCGCGCATGACCTGTGTCTTCAGCTCGGTGGGGGTCCCCATGGCCACGATATTCCCTCGGTAGATGAGCGCCAGGCGGTCGCAGTACTCCGCCTCTTCCATGTAGTGCGTGGTCACGAACACGGTCACCCCGGCCTGTGCCATGGTGGAGATGAGATCCCAGAACCTCCTGCGGGAGACCGGGTCCACCCCGCTGGTGGGCTCGTCGAGGAAGATGACCGGGGGCTCGTGGAGGATCGAACACGCCATGGCCAGACGCTGTTTCCACCCGCTGCTCAGCACCGCGGTCATGCTCCGGGCATGGTCCATGAGCCCTGTCATCTCCATGGCCCACGCCTTGCGATCTTCGAGCCTTTTGCCGGTAAGGGAATAGATACCCCCGTAGAACTCGATGTTCTCCTCCACGGTGAGGTCGTCGTAGAGCGAAAACTTCTGGCTCATGTAGCCGATGTGCTCCTTGATCTTCTCGGACTGCCGGGCGATGTCGAAGCCCAGGACCTCGCCGCGTCCTTCGCTCGGTTCGAGGACGCCGCAGAGCATCCTGATGACCGTGCTCTTTCCCGCGCCGTTGGGCCCGAGGAAGCCGAAGATCTGGCCCGCGGGCACCGAGAAGCTCACCCGGTTGACCGCGGTGAAGCCGCCGAAGCGCCGGGTAAGGTCTTCCACCTCCACCGCCGGTCTGCCCGGGGCCGTTGGACCCGCCGCCTGATCTTCAAAACTCGACCGGGAAACGGATGACCATGGCCTGATTTCCGCCTCGCCGCTTTCCTTAAGGACCCTCACGAACACGTCCTCCAGGGTGGGGTCCTGCCTGCGGATCTCGTCAAACGGCAGACCTTCGCGCTCGAGGAGCGAGCGTGCCTGCTGACCCGCGGCCGCCTCGTCCTGCGTCACGAGGTGGACCGTGTCGCCGAACACGTTGACATCCTCGTACGAGCCGCTTCTCTCCAAGAGGGCTTGCACCTTGCGGGCCTGGGGCGAACGGATGGAAACGATCGCGCCCCTCATGAGCCTCTTGATCTCGGCCGGGCTCCCCTGAGCAAGCAGTGTTCCGTTGCTGAGGAGCCCCACCCTGTTGCACCGTTCCGCCTCGTCCAGATAGGCGGTGCTCACGAGGATGGACACGTCCCGGGCCAGGAGCTGGTAGAGGATACGCCAGAAATCCCGCCTGCTCACCGGGTCGACGCCGTTGGTGGGCTCGTCCAGGAGCAGGACCTTGGGGGTGTGCACCAGCGCGCACACAAGCTGGAGCTTCTGTTTCATCCCGCCGGAGAGCGCCCCTGCCCTTCGGCCCGTGAACGGCCTCATGGCGCTGAAATCCAGCAACTCTTCTATCCGCTCCTTTCTTCCCCGGATGGGGACCCCGTAGAGATCGGCATAGAATCTGATGTTTTCCCACACGGTGAGATCCTCGTAGAGACCGAAGCGCTGGCTCATGTAGGCGATGTTGTCCTTGACCTGCCCGGAATGCGTCCGCACGTCATAGCCCACGATCTCCGCGGTGCCTGACGTGGGGGTCATGATGCTGCTCAGCATGCGCAGGGTGGTGGTCTTGCCCGCCCCGTCCGGACCAACGAGGCCGTAGATCTCCGCCGGGCGCACCTCAAGGGAGACGCCGCCCACCGCGGTGAGATCGCCGAACTGCTTGCTCAGGTTCCGGGCGAGAATCGCGGATTCCATGGCGCTATCCGTCATTCACTCATCCATTCTGATGACGGCGTCGGCCGGCATCCCGGGCTTGAGCTCCTGGTTGAGGTTCTCGAGTGCGATCTTGATTCGGTAGACCAGGTTGACACGCTCCTCCTCGGTCTGGACGGATTTTGGGGTGAACTCCGCCTCAGAGGAAACAAAGCTGATGCGCCCCCGGTAGACCCTGCCCGGATAGGTGTCGGTCGTGACCTCCACCTCCTGGTTCAGGGGTATCCTGCCCAGATCGGTCTCGGCCACATAGGCGCGGAGCCAGGGGTGCTCGAGATCTGCGATGGTCATGACCGGCGTGCCCGGATTCAGATACTCGCCCGCCTCTGCCGCAGTGCTCAGGACCACGGCGTCCATAGGGGCGTGCAGGGTGGTGTACGAAAGAGCGAGCTCGGCCTTTTTCAGGGCCTTTTCGGCATTTTCAAGTTGCGAGGCGGCCTGCTCGATCTTCTCCTTCCGGGGTCCCTCCTCGACGAGGCTGAGCTGCTGCCGCGCAGCCCTCACGCGCGCCTCTGCCTCTCCATAGGCGCTTTGGGCCACGGCATATCGGGTGCTATATTCTTCAAGCTCCCGGAGGCTGATCCCTCCCTGCTCCTGGAGCCTGGAGAAGCGCTCGAAATCCGACCGGGCGAAATCGAGCTGTGCCTGCGCCGTCCCCAGCCCGGCCCGTGCCCTCTTCAGCTCCGCCCGTGCGGCCTCGACCTCCTGGGCCCTGCTCCCTGTCTTGAGCTCCTGGAGCACAGACCTCGCATAGTTCACGCCCGAGCGGGCCTGCTCGACCGCGACCTCCTCATCGCTCCTGTCGAGCTCTGCCACGAGCTGCCCTTTCTCCACCCGGTCACCCTCGCTGACCGGCCTGCTCCGGAGCCTGCCCGGGATCTTGAAGCTCAGCTGCACATCGGTTGCCTCGATATTGCCGGACACCCGGATGACATCGCGATCATTCCCGCCACGGAACACCGCATACAGGATACCCCCCGCAATCAGCACCGCGAGAATCAGTACAGGTACCACCACCTGCCTTTTCATGTTCGCTCCCTTCCACTCCCTATCAAAGAAAAGACCACCTGATGATTTCCGGCGTCACAACTGCCGCCGTTTTTCCCTTTCCTGTCTGCATGGATGCTCAGCTGTCCCTCTTATCACCGGCCGAACGCCTGAGCTCTGCCGGTACAAGGCCGTTCATGACGAGGTCCGCCACGGCCTGCTTTCTCTTGCGGATCATCTCCGGGGTGAGCGGATCGTCGCCCAGAATCAGGGTAAAGAGCGGAGAGGCAACAATATAGAAGATGTTCATCCCCAATACCGAGAATATGGTGTGCTCGGGAGAAACCCGCCGGATGGCACCTGTGGAGATCGCCTCGGTGATCTTGTCCCGCATGAGCCCGAAGGTGGGAATGATGTAGTTGTGTGCGATGGCGTCCAGATGCTTTCCCGAGAGCAGCTCCCATGCCATGAGCCGGACAAAAGCCCGGTTGCGGGCCAGATACCCGATGTAAAAATCCAGAAAGGTCTCGATGCTCCGGGCGGTGTCGCCGGCGGCGGCGAAATGCTGCGGAATCGAATCCCTGATCCCCTCGATGAACCGTCCGATCACGGCCATGAGCAGGTCGTCCTTGCTCTTGAAATAGTAGTAGAGCATGGCCTTGTTCACCCCCGCCGCATCCGCGATCTTCTGCACCTTGGCCCCGTCAAAGCCCTTATCTGCAAAAATCCCTTCCGCGGCGTCCAGGATCTTCTCCTTGGTCATTCTCTCATCCTTTATTTTCGTCCCTTGCCCGATTTCTCTTCCATCCATTACGAACCTCTGACGACCTATCATATTAACCAACCGGTTAGTTAGATACTCAAGTTTCGCACCCCTTAATCCTGAGATGAGGGCATAGAGCCTGATCGATCGAGTCGATGAAAGGGGACAAATCGTCTTCGATTTTCAAGAGCGCGAAGATGCACTTGAGTGAATGCTTGAACAGGCCTTTGAAGA
>JAHDRW010000065.1 GCA_018433085.1 Deltaproteobacteria bacterium
ATCAAAAAGTTTTCCGCTAAGGAAAACGCCATTCAGTGTTCTAAAGGATATCAGTGTATCCGGAATAGATTTCCATCTTGGCGCACATTGTTGTAGCGCACGATGAAAATCATCAATCCGGGATCAATCCAATTCAAATTCAAATAAGCGCGTCTGTTTAGATTTTTATCTCGTGAGAGATAAAAGGGAAATAGACGCGCTATCCAAGAATCATTTTATCGCGTGTTTATCAATAGTTAAACCATTCAATCCATAAAAATGGGAACAATTTATCTCGGATTCCCTCCTAATTCTTTTGAACAGCTCATGTGAGCTGACGCCATAAGGGTGTGAGCTTCCGTATCTCCTCGTAATGAGGACGCTGATGGAAACACCAAATCAGTGTCAACGGACAACCCCACGTTGACCAACCCCTTTTATTGGCCCGGCAAAACCGCTTCTATCTCCGATGGGAGCGGTTTTGCCGGGCCAATTCTCACCCGGCAAATAAAAGACAAAGGAGTGTGTTTATGAGATTCAAACCAGCAAAAGATTCACTAATGAGGGCGGCAACCAGGACGAGGTACCCCGGCTCTTCAAAAACCAGGGTAGCTCATCTCAGGGAGGTAAGTCAGTTCGTCAGGGAATTGAGAAATCAAGGTTTTGGGGTGAAAAAATGGGACAATGTAACGAGTAAACATGTTGGAGCTGTTGTTAAATCCTGGCAGGACCGTGGCTTGGCGGCGAAGACAATCAAAGAGTATTTATCAGGCGTAAGAGCCACGGCAGAGGCATATGACAACAACAGCATCCATAAGGATAACTCAGCGTTCAGCATAGAGAATATTTTGTATGTCCTCAACATCGATAAATCTATGCCTGACGAGAGATACAACTCCATCGTGGAAAAGCTGAAGGCCGGCGACAACTATGAAAACAGAGTGGCGGCACAACTTGAATTATGCCGTCACCTGGGCCTCAGACACGAAGAAGCCAGGAAGTTCTCTCCTACAAGAGATGTCTTACCAGATGGCCGGTTCCACGCCTCCGCAGGAACGAAGGGCGGAAAAGAGAGGGTTCTCTCCGAGGTAAGCCCCGAAGGACGGAAGGCCATTGAGTACGCTCGCAGCGTGGCTGGGACCGGTAGCATGATACCTCCCGGTATGCGAGATCGCCAGTGGGAGAAAAAAGGGTATAAGATCCTTGAAAAAGCCGGGGCTGACAAGAAAAACGAGAAATTTCATTCAGCGAGGCATGCCTATGCTCAATCACGGTATGAGCAGTTGACAGGGTTTCAGTGTCGGGTGAAGTCTGATAGCAAGGAAGCCTTTGAGCGAGCAGCCATTGAAGCAAGGGGCAAGAATTGGAAAGACTATGACAAATCCGCCCGTGGAATCATCAAGGTGGAGATGGGTCATGGATTGGGCCGGGATTCTACCGTTGCCCAATATCTCGGCTCTAACTCAAAGTGACCAAGAAGGTTATAGATAAAAAGCCCGCTCGTTAAGAGCGGGCTTTTTTTGTGCCGATTTTTAATCACGGTTCCACAGAAAAACCTCCAGCACCTCCCCTCTGGGGAGATGGTAGAATTATGATCCCCGTGAGCTCGGCATATCGGTTTTTTTGGCGGCGCTCCTGATCCATAAGTATATTGGGAATTATTAAGAAAAAAAGGCGAGGACAAAAGCCCCGCCTTCATCATTATTGTATGCGATACCCTCAGTTTCTGTTATTTCTTTTCATGGGAACGTCACTCTTCAGCGACGCGCGTTTGCGCATTCTACTGCAAGATCATGTTAGGCTCTGGGCATTGATCACGGAAGACACCACGTCGAGACCCACATCATCGTTCTGTCCATTGACAAAGATGAGACGATATTCGCTGAGGTCACCTACTGGCAAGAGCTTGTGTATCTTCGACTCGATCAGCTCCGCTTGCAGCTTTTTGCGACCATCCCTTTAGACATGCAGAGCCATCCATTACTTGGACAAACAGCACATGCTCCATGTATGGCACGGGGCCATTTCCCTGAGCGTCGTGGATGAAATGGTCGGCAAGGCCAGCTTGGAGGAACTTTCCACAGATCTTAGTAGGTAGGAATCCTGATTCCTCAATCTCGACGATGCAACGAACACGGCTGCCAGAAACTAGCAGAAGATCAACACAACACATTCGCATATCTCTCGTCTTACGCGTACCGGCAAATAGAGGAAGGTTTTGTTTCCCACCGCAAGCAGGATCTCGAAGGAGCTCGACACCATTAGAAATTCCCTCGGCGATCCTGTCTGCGACTGCTCGATGCAATGGGTGACTCATGCGTCTCTATTCTGTTGAACATTGAAATAACCGGCGCGTTTGCGCGCCCAGTTCATCGTCTTGCTCGTCGTTTTTCATTCACCCATTGCGCAATTAGGTTCTGCTTTTCGGAAACGGACTGCTTCGGGAGCTCAGTATCTTGAATGCTTAGCCTGAAGTTTTGTGCTGGATACGGTGACAAGCCCGAGTCTCTGCAAGCGTTGTTGAATTCTAGGATATCAAAGGTCCATTCCGTTCTCGCGTCCATTGATTCCTTCAACAAGAATATCCCAAACATGCCTCCAGCGACTAGAGACTCTCATAGAACTGCCAGTATATCGGATTCGCGTGATGTACCCAATCACCGTGCTTCTGCCTGAACTGATCCGCCCTCACATCGATGCGCTTCTTATGCTCTACCGGAGTTATCTGCCCTTTCGCCAGCTCGCGCTGAAGACCTTCATGAAAGCGAATGAACTTAATAGTGTCTCGATCCTTCTCTGAGGTGCACCGAGCGGCAAGAGGCTTCAAAGCCGCCTCGACAGTACTCTCAGACAGGTAGAAGCCAGGAGTATCGTCAGGGTGATAAGGCTCCCTGCATAGGTTTTTGGTGTATTCCTTCATGTTCACGCAGCTGCCTTCGCTCTCCGCAATTCGCTATGAAGCTGCGAGTTTTCAGTGCGCAGCCGACGTATCTCATCAGCTGCGAGACCAGTAGTGTCACGGAGAAGTTCCTCGTTCTTTCGGAGTCGCTTCTCCAGGCCGGAGATGATCTCTTGGTTCTGAGCGTGTTTCTTGTTCTCCTTATGTCCACGCGCTAACCAACCGATTGCGGCGCCGATGCAGATGCCCGCCGCCGCACCGATAGCCATGCCAACTGGACCAAATGAGCTACCAGCTGCGGCGCCCGCACCAGCTGCGGCCTTGATCACATGACCACTCATGAATACCTCCTCTTCGTTAATCCTCGCACACAATGTTATCGGCTATCTGGACATCCCCCACAAACGTCGCCCAAGAGACCATAGGGAATGGCCCCATGTCGGGAATACCGTTGATAAGCTCAGAAAGGGGTGGCCCCATGTCGGTTGGGGAGGACACACGCTGCAACAGCTCTTGTCTCTGGGTGTCGAGCCTTCTTGAGATCTTCATATCGTATATCGTGGCACGGAGTGCGTTCTTCCCAAACAGAACAAGGGAGCCATAGTTGAGCGTACCAAGCATCAACCCTGAAATGAGGCATGTACCATGCGCGAGCATCGCTGTGAGGTACGACCTGTAATTTTGGTGCCTTGGAGACCCCTCCGCGTGCATACGATACCTGTGATACGCAAACAAGATTGCAGTTACGAGACCTGCGCCTAAAAGGTCACGAGTCCTCACGGAGAAATACGACGCTAGTTCGTCAGCCCTGAAATTCTTGACCAAAAAGTCGCGAAGCCGACCCGAAAAGAGAGAATGCCCTGGCAAAGGGAGTCCCTCCTTCGAAAGAGAATCACAGACCATGTGTCGCACCCAATGAAGGGCTGCACCGTAGTTGCCACCGTATTGCTTTACGAGGTCATCCCAGACTTCCAATGGATTGAAAATATCATGACCATGTTTAAATCTGTGTTTCCGCCCACGCATCGCATCCATTGGGCTACCCTCATGCTTCAGATACTCTGAGATGCGCCACAAGATGGGATTGTCCTTCTTCATCCCAGGTGGGCGGTCATGTACCTTCGCAAGTGGCTTTTCGAGCCCGGCTGAAGTCAGAGAACCGGCGAAGCCAGCAACCAGTCCCACAGCAATGTCAGAAGGCCGTAGTGCTTCTAAGTCGCCTTCTGCATCCCACTCGGATTGGTGTATACTAAGATGCTTCAGAAGTGCCTCGGTCGTAGCATGCTCCAATATCACGCCTCTTGCGTTCAAGTCATTGGTAGACTGCGTGACTAACGATTGCCATTCATCGTGCGGCCCAGTGGAGGCTGAGATCGGAGCTGGAATTAAGTTTTTCGGCGCATAGTCTTCAGCGTCACCCCGAATGAATGCCTCGAATGCGTCCAGTTCCTTACCAACATCGTCTATTCGTTTGTTAATACTTGTGAGCACGACTCCTATATCGTCAGTATCAGGCATTGGCCAACTCCTCTAGTTCTTTGCACACACGTCTCTCTTCTTCATTGGCATCTTCCTCGCCTATGTTGAGTAAGGCCCTCAACTCATCAAGGAGTTTCTGCTCGTCAGCCGTCTTCTGCATATCCTCGTAGATGTTAAAGATCACCATATTGTAGACCTTTTTTTTCACGAGTAGATGCAGTTCAGAACAGCGCTCATTTGACACCCCAAGACGGCTGGTTAGAGACTCTATGGCTTGCGCCTCAGGGTTGGAAAAACAACCGTCAGTGTACGCGAGCATGTATGACAGCAAGACTGCAACTTCTGGATGGCTGACGTCCACGGATTCGGGGAGTGACACGGCAGAGTCAACGAAGGCTTCAGCAAGTTCGGGGCTATCCGTGAAGGATTCCACGATGCCACAAAGAAAGGCACGTTCGTCAGACGAGAAGACACCGTCTGCATTGGCGACATACGCCAGACAATTGATAAGAACCGGCAATTCTTCATCAGAAAACTGGGCTGTTTGTACTATCCTGTCATAATCTGTCATCCTCGCTCCTATCTTTTGTGCTGCCATGACATCTTCTTTCATTTCCTCTCCTCGGCGGACATAAGGACATACAAAATCTGTTCTGTATATCCCCCCAAAATAACAGCAAACACATAATTATTCGGCAAACCTAATACTTTTAATTAATAGACGGACCCCATCCGTTGAATGTGAACGGGGAAGATGTCCGGCCTCTTCTTCGTCATCAAGCTCATCAATAGATGTCCGGTGTCAGATCACGGATGCAATTTAATAATTAACTAAATTATATTGTTGCTTAATATTCCTTCCATATGATTATGGATTGCGAGCCTCTGTTTTTGCTGGAGTAGCTATGGTGCGATCTAACAGATGACCCCCCTTTTCTGAAGTTTTGTCAGGTCAGATCTAATCTGTCAGATAGTCATCGGGAAAAAGGTTATCAACCTGTCATGATAACAAGCTATTTTCAATTCTGTACAAAAGCTCTTCGACCTCTCTGCCCCCAAGCTTCATGCTGGAATACTCAAGGGGCGTTTTCAGGCCTAGGCGAAGGGTTTTTTCCTGGAACCAGCTGGCCACACCTTCTTTGCTACCAAAAACGCTCTCAGCAAGATCGAACAGCCTTACAAGCCTCATGATCCTCTAAGATTCATAAGGCTTGTACCGGCCCTCGCTCTTTCGCCTGAGAATGGTCCGCTCAGAGATCCCTAGTCTTTTGGATAACGCCTTGTCGGAGATATTTATTTCTGCTCTTAGAGCCGTGTAGACCTCCACCGGGAGCCCTTCGCGCACAGCTTTTATCGCATATGCTCGATCTTTGTAGACTTCCAGGGGTATCGGCATATCAATGGTTCCTCAAATACTCGTCCCGGCCCATGATAAAGAACTGCCTTAGCCCTTTCTCGCCAGGAGTATATATAGCCATCCCCTTGCCCCCGGCAGAGTTTCTGGGCCATCATCCTGTCCTCAAGATCGGCTATCGCGTTCTCCTCATCCCTTCTTTTCCTGATGGTTCTTATCTTGAAGTGTGCAAAGAGAAGCACGGCAACATTGAGGTACGTCACAAAAACCAGGGTGACCGACAAAGCAGTCAGAACCCAGTCGCCTGCCTCGATCCCAAGGAACACGTTCCGCACTATGCCAATCGACATGATCATCATGATGCCGGAAAAGGCGAGAAACCATCCTGTATCGTACCTACCATTACCCCTGGCACTCTTCAGATACTCCCAAACCGCCCTAAATACCCTGCTCATGGCAACCCCCTCTCCATGCGGACACGCTCGGCCTCACCAACATCATACGAGTATTTGATGTCCCGGTACGCACCATAAGGGAAAATGAACATGTTTATGAGCACAACAAACACGAACCATGCCTCCTCTGCGCCTCCCCACAGCAGGAAGAGCCCAAACATATCCACGAAGGAGGCAATGGCCCATCTCGCAATTCTCTCCCCCCTGGTCATCGGAGTTCTGTACGGTTTGCAATGGGTCGGATAGTACCTACCATCCGGGTACCCCCTCTCATAATGCCTGTCCCTATCTTTCATGGCGAACCTCCTTCTTGTGCCTTGCCCTATCCTTAACGCCTCTCTCCCTGATCACCAATATACAATATATACCATAATTTAGAGCATTTGATAAGATATTATATAATTATATCGGTAACTTACAAATAACTTGTGGATCAGGAATGGACTATCAGGCTTACAGATCAAGCCATAATCATGTGAGGCATTCAAACGAACAGAACCCTGTTGCTCACCAACACCGGCGATTCCGACCATTGCTCTGTATTTATGATTGTTCTGTAACAGGTAGAAAGGAGTGTCGAACTGGATCATTCTGATTTGCCCCGAATGCACTTTCAAAAGAAGAACAGGATATACCAGATTATTGGGTTTATTCTCTCAGTGAACGTAGAATCTCGGGAGCATACCGGCATATACCACATAAAGATCTCCGAAGCCCTACAGGTTGATCATAGAAAAACCCTTATCGTATATCTCAATCATTCTGCGAGAAAAACCTTATATGATTCTTTGCCAGTTTTCACCCATAGTGCCTCCGCATCCCCCCTTAAATAGATGGTGCTTTGGCATCTCATAAGATGAGTACCATTTGAGTACCTTTTGCTTATGGAAATACCTCTACGTCTGGTTTATTACCAGAGGCATCATATACAAGTGCAATCCTTCAATATCGGCTCTACAACCTGTTTTGCAGGCATCCCTAAAGTTACTCGAAGTTACCGGAAACAGTTAAAAAAGTAGTATATTCAGGATTCCTAATCCTGGTGTCGCAGGTTCGATTCCTGCCGGGGGCATTCTGACGTATCAGTTGTATCTTCCATGCTAGGCAAAACCCACATCTCATCGCACCTTAATGTGAACCCGTCCCCGTTTATCGCTCTTGTTTTCGGTGCCGTCGCGACTACCTACTATGTGATGAATGGAGCGATAGATGAGCAGAAAAGACCGGAGGATCGTTCTTGTGTGTCAGTGCCTGGTGAATCCCTACTGCCGGGTCCACCTGCTCGGGCAGAATTTTCCCCTGTCAATAGAGCTGATGGACTATCTCCTGGGGAAAAAAATCGGCGTCATCCAGTACCCCTGTCCGGAAACCACGGCCATGGGCCTCATGCGCAACCCCCAGGGCCGCCAGCAATATGACAATATCTTTTTCCGTGACCACTGCAAGGAATTGCTGAAAACCCCCATGCTCATGGTGCGCGAGTTCATCCGCAACCGCTACCGGCTCTGCTGCTTTATCGGACTGGAAAACAGTCCCACCTGCGGCATCCACTGGGGTGCTCACAAGGTCAACCGCTACGGGACCGAGTCGCCGAGCACGGAAGACACTCCCGAGAGTGAAGACCCCGTGCTCATGGGCATCATGGCCGAAATCGTGGCAGAAGAGCTGGAAAACGAAGGGATCCATGTCCCATTCCTGGAGTTTCCCGCGCAGTCCCAGCCGGGGTCAGAGAAAAGAAAACGGTTCTGGGAGGAACTTGAGGCAGCGGTCGCCCCGGCGCTGAAAGATGGTTGAGCTGAGATCAGTCCTACCGGATCGAGATCAGGCTTCCGGAGATCCTTACGAACCCCTCCCGGTCCATTTCACGGAGGATCGTCCGAGCCCGTGAGGGTTCCCCGGACAGCCCTTCGATAAGCTCGCCCTCCCTCAGGGGACCTTGGGACAGGAGCATCTTCAGTATCTTGCCCCGGATCTGCCGGTTCGAGCCTTCGAAGGGGGCCTGTCTCGTATAGTGGGCACTCTTCCGGTTGGGATTAGGCAGCTTTGCCTTGAGCATGGCGCCATAGTCCATGAGGGCATAGTACCAGTCCCGGGGATTGTCCCGGTCCATGGTCTGCTCCACAAAGGGGAGGATCTCGTTATCCTTCACGTTATTCCGGTCGTGAAAGAAAAAGTGGATGAAGACCCTGCGGATATTGGTTTCGATGAAGGCAACCGGGACATTATGGGCAAAGGCGAGGATCGCGCCGGCCGTGGAACGTCCGATGCCGGGCAGCCCCATGAGCTTGTCCAGGTCCCGTGGCAGTTTTCCGCCGTGCCGTTCCATAACCCAAACGGCCGTTTTTTTCAGGGAGATGGCCCGCCGATTATAACCGAGTCCCTGCCAGGCCTGCAGCACCGACTGGAGGTCGGACCCGGCCAGGGCGGAAAATCCCGGAAACCGGGCAAGAAACTCCTCATATTTCCCCATTACCCGTTCGGTCTGGGTCTGCTGAAGCATGAACTCGGAGACCAGAATGTGATAAGGGTTCTTGGTTTTCCGCCAGATGAATGAACGAGCATGCTGGCGATAGTAGGTATAGATTTTATCCTGAAACATCCTAGTTATTCAGGTATTGTATCGGGATTATCGTGACATACTTTCCCGAACGGTTTTATCTCGATACCAAAGATCCTCGCAGATGGTTACCTTTCGTTGCAGTCCCTTTTGAAGCCATTATCCTATGCCCAGGCATCTACTAGTGCTCTGCCAGCGTTGATTCCTCACGTATCCCAGCCCACCCATGATTTTGATAGGCTGAATGCAGACGGTGCCAAAGCTATCACCTTTGGCAACCAGGAGCAAGGCCCGCGGGATATTAGGTGCACGTAACTTTCGGCAGACAACTTGTCAAAGATATATTCCTGTATGTCCCTTGTGCCGATCTCCGCAGCATCCTCTTGTAACTGGTCGGATTTGTTTGGTCATTCATAAAATTCTTTATGCGCGCTGTAATTTGCCTATTCTCGGACGTCCCGCTTATGCCCCGTTTTTAATATTGGCAGCTAATAGAGGTTTAATAAACTCTCATCGGGCAGGAGGAGAACTCGCATTCTCCGTCCTCCCACACCACAGTGCGTATGGTTCCGTGTACGGCGGTTCATGAGTTACATTGAAACATTCGAACCGTGTCTGGCAACCACACAAGTCCAATTTGATCAAAAAACATTTCAGGGAAAGCCTGGTTCATATGAGAGGTCCCTGAATCCCGCCGGAAGGCTCTGCCATTTGAAGCTGGCTTCCAAACCCGACCCTCAAGCCCCTTTTTATCAAACCCTTTCCCCTGGCATACCGGCACTTCCATTGCCGCCAGATGACAAAGCGCAATCTGCGTCGTTACCCGTCCAGTTCTTCGAAATCCCGGTTTCCGTCCAGAAGCGCCTTTCCCTTGCCGTGCCACTTGATGCACCGCCGGCGGCCTCAGCAGATTCCCTCGGGCTTGTCTTCTCCGGGTGCCGGGCATCTCAGTCCAATTATTCAGCGCATGTGTGGTTATCTAAATTCAAACCCTGGTCCGCAACTCATGCCCGGGCACCTCGATGAGCGCACTTGCCTTCCGGCTGCCCCCCCTGTCGAGTGGGAGTAAGACTTGCACCTCCAAGTGGGTAGCGCCCGACCGAGCGCACAAACAAAAAAGAGCCCGGTCCATACCGGGCTCTTCTATACTCAGCCACTATACAGTAATTATTGTCTTGGGATATAATTTGTGGGTATTGTTCCTGACCATACTCCACGTGATGCCTGCCCAACGGTGAGTGTAAGCGTTTTGGAATCAAACTCATCGCCTAACGGATTATTGCCACCAAAGGTTACCGTTATATCCGCTTTTGTGGCATCCTCTGCGTTTACATCTACAACTACCGTGCCTCCAGCAGAATCATCGACGATGTAGGTCCCGGGGACGGTCACGCCAAAACTGGTGGCAATAAGATTGTTTGCAGCATTATACGTTATGGGGCCATCCGGCATGTTGCCGCGTGACTGATAATACTCGACCAGTGCACCCCCAACAGCTCCCATTCCATTGGTTATCTCAGTCATTTTGGCCTTCTTCGTGTAATTGCTGTACGCCGGAATGGCTACTGCCGCCAAGATACCGATGATCGCCACGACGATCATCAACTCGATCAGGGTGAAACCTTTCTTGTTTGTTAACATAGCCCAACTCCTCCTTAGGGTAAAAGATTTTGGATAATTTGCTTAACAATAGATTTATTAAGCCTGTGTAGCCCCGGTATGTTCATATAAATATGCATCTTCAATTCATCCGTATCCAATGTTATCTTTACGGATAATTCATAAAAAACTTGAGAACTATTTTTTAAATTCTTTTCTCGGGTGGTCCGGCAACCGGCGGGAGTGATGACTCTCGTGGAGAAATTATGATGGATTGATTTTTTACTATCAGATATTCCTGGAAAAAAACAGGGCAAACTGGAGGCGGGGCAAAGACCGGAAGCCGTTCTTTCCGGCATCCGGCTCCGGCCATTGGTGCGCGCGTATCTGGTGCGGGGAAACTCCCGGCCGCTATTTCTTGCTCTCCTCTTTGGACTTTTCTTCGGCCTTTCCCTTCCCGGGCTCGTCCTCGACATAGAGCATCCGCTGGCAGGTGGGGCAGATGATCATCTTGTCTCCCCGGACGAGCTCGTTATAGAGTTGCGGCGGGATGTGCATGTGGCAGCCCCGGCAGACCCCATGGTGGCACTCCACCACGGCCAGTCCCTTCTTGCCCTGCTTGATCCGGTCGTACTTGGAAAGAAGCGAGGGGTCAACACTGGCTCGCAGCTTCTCGTCCTTCCCCTTGTACTCGGCCACGACCGTCTCGAGCTCCCGCATCTGGGCAAGGAGCTTGTCCTTCTTCTCGTCCAGGATGACCTTGTCCGCATCGAAAGACTTCTGGATCCGCTCCTTGTCCGCTCCCTTTTTCTCGATCTTGTCCATAATGCCCAGGAGCTGCTCTTCGATGTCGCCCTTGCGTTTTTTTGCCAGGTCGATCTCCCGCTGGAGCGCGAGATATTCCTTGTTCGTCTTGATCCGCTTGATCCGCGCATCCGCGGCATCGAGAATCTCCTGGTTCTCCTTGAGCTCCGCCTCCAGGGGGCCCTTTTTCTCCTCGAGCAGGGCGATCTCCTCGTCCACGGCGTCGAGTGAGCCCTTTCTCGCGCGTATGATGCTCTCGATCTCGTCGATCTCCTTGGGAAGTTCCTTCAGACCTTCTTCCGCCTTGAAGATCTCCAGTTCCACGTTCTGTAAAGCGATGAGTCCTTGTAATAAATCTTTCAATGATTCTCTCCTTTGATCTGCACGAATACGTCTTTTGCCCCAAACGCCCGGGTCGTGACGCCCGGCAGAAGGCTGCCGAGCCTCTCGGCCAGCGGGGCAACGATGATCTCTTCCGTGGCGAAATGCCCGAGGTCAACGACATTGATGCCGGCCTCTTTTGCATCGAGGGCCGCATGGTAGCGCACGTCTCCGGTCACCAGGGTGTCGCAGGCCCGGTCGATGGCCTGGCCGAGAAAGTCCATCCCGCTTCCCGGACAGGCGCACACATTCTTCACGGGCCGCCCTGCGTCCACAACCCGGACCGT
This sequence comes from Deltaproteobacteria bacterium, assembly GCA_018433085.1. Lineage (GTDB taxonomy): Bacteria > Desulfobacterota > Desulfomonilia > UBA1062 > UBA1062 > Phosphitivorax. The sequence continues at coordinate 11,795 of JAHDRW010000065.1, forward strand.
GTCGAAGGGCAGGCTTGCGGCCCATGCGCGAAGGTCGCACGGTTGCTCGACTTTTCCGATCCTCAGCACCTTGAGCGGCTGCACATCCCGCAGGGAAAGCCTGTCCGCCAGCACATCCGCCACCCCGCCCTCGGCGGCATCGAGGTTCGTATGCATACTCACCAGGGCTATGGATGTCTGAATGAGCCGGGCGATCCTTCGGGAGACGCTCTCCTGGAAATCGAGCCGCTTGAGCGGGGTGAATATGAGTGGATGGTGGGTGATGATGAGGTCTGCACCATACTCCTGCGCCGCCTGGATGACCTCCGTCGAGGGGTCGAGGGCCACCAGGACCGACCGGACCTCCCGGAGGGTTTCGCCCACCATGAGACCGGTGTTGTCCCACGGCTCTGCGGCGTCAAAGGGCGCGATGCCGTCCAGGACGGTGAGCAGGTCTTTCAGCAGCATCCGCTCACCTGTTCCAGGGACGCTACCCGGCGCGCCCAAGAAAAAAGGGATGCTCGTGTGAGCATCCCTTTATTCACCTCTTCCGAGAGCGTGTGCATGTTTTTTCTGTGGCAAAGCAAATCTCTACTCCCTCGTTTCCGCAACGGACTATGGGCCCACCTGGAATCGAACCAGGGACCTACCGGTTATGAGCCGGTGGCTCTACCAATTGAGCTATGGGCCCTTCTGTTGAGAGGTCATAATCCAAACGAAAAAGGAGTGTCAAGCTCTTATTTGGAACCCACCTCCTCCAGGATATTCACAATTTTGATGTTTTCCTTGATCGTCTTGATGCTGCCCGCGATCTTGTCGAGTTCGGCGCTCAGCCTGGCCTTTTCCTCCTCGTTCTTTTCCCGGACGATCTGGTCCTCCACGATTTTCTTGAGCCCCTTGAGATAGGCCAGCTCCCTGTCGGGCAGCGAGAGGATCTTGGGCACCTCGGTCTGTGATCCGGACGACGTCTCGCGCAGAAAGTCGATCACGTCCGGTGACTCGGAACGGGTGAGCCCGTGCTGCATGTCGGTATTCATGGACATGATCTTGTCGTAGTAGAAACCGAAGACCGTCTTGATCATCGTCGCCCTCCGGGAGAAAAGCTTGTCGAGATATCCCTTGAAGCCTGCGAATTTTTTGTCGATGGCATCCTCTATCTTGCGGCAGAGGACCCTGTCGGTGCAGGTGTAGTAATCCCGGACGGTCTCCCGAAAATAGTCGAAGTAGCTATGCAGCGCAAGAAACACCATGAAGTCCGCGACCACGTTGCCGTTGGTGGTGCAGGAACTCGTGGAGAGCGCCCCGCCCCGTTTGACGATCTCGCCCGGGGCCTGGAGGAACCACTGTGTGCCGAACACGCCGGGCACGTTCGTGATCGCCTCGTACTTCAACCCGTTGCTGCGGTGCTTGTCAACCGTCTCCCGGTCGCGGAATACCATACCCAGGGCCTTGAGATTGGGAATGAGGGAGGCGCAGATGAACCCGTATTCGTTGTCTTCGTAAAAGCTGAAGGTGAGGTAATTGGGCGAGGTGATGGTCAGAAAATCGGGAGGGAAGTTGATGATGGTGCCTTCGCCGTCAATTTCCCGGATAGTGGTCGGCTTCTTCTCGAGATACTGGGCATACGGGCTAAAGGTGTCGGTCTGAATGATCTGCTCGAGGATTCTTGTGAATATGCCCTTGAACTTCTTCGCCGCCTTGCCCAGTTCGTACGGGTTATAGTCGAACAGCGGCTCCTTCAGAGCCAGGCCTGTCCTGAAGAGTGTCCCAGTGGGGCTGTAGTTCCGCGAGCACAGAACGCTGATCTCGTCCTGGCGCGAGAGCATCCGGCTTTCCCACCCCTTGGCCGGGGCGGATTCGAGGAAGCCGATGGCATATTTCTTTTCGTGGATCCGGTCCATCCACTTCATCATCCGGTCGGCCTTTTTGGCCGTGTCCCCCACGCAGGAGAGAAGCACGTTGGCCCCGAGGTCGTTTGCGGTATCGATCACGCGGTCGATGATGGCCTCTGCCGAGAGCTCGCCGAGACGGACATTTGCGTGGCGTATAATGGAGAGCACGTCTTGCTTGTCTTTCGAATAGATCTTGATGGCGGGCAGCCCGTCAGGGGTGTCCACGATCTCCTGCCGGTCGAAGGGGATGACATGATCCCGCTGCGGTTCCTCGGCAAGGGTCTGCTCCAGGTATTTGGTTCTCAGCTCGTGCTTGCCGTCGGATTTGAGACGGTAGATCGGATGGCCGTTCTTGTCGTAGCCTTCGAGTATCTTGGTCTTCTCGGACCGCAACACCCCGGCAAGAAGCTGCTGAACCGTTGGAATATCCGCGGTAAACGCCCCGAATACGACATCGATCCAGACATCGTCATCTCTGAGCTGTTTCTGTCTGGCCCGGGTGAGGATGTCTTCGTTATTCTCCATGGAAGCATAGACGGCCTGCAGACCCATCCTTCCATTTGCCCCTCTGATAGCGACTCTGATAACCGGAACCTTGTCTCTGATATCCATGGTATCCTCCAAGTGTTTTATTAATGAATCGAGAATTCCGGGAGCTGAGACGTCCATATCACGACTGGCCCTTTTCTGGCAAGGAAATCAAGGCCCTCCCTTTCCTTCCGGAGATGCTGCTCCCGCCTCGATCAGCATGTGCATGGATTAACTGCCTCACCCTGTGAATTTCCGATTTTTCTGTTGCCGGCAGTCATGCTTCATCTATCATGATCGTAACCTCCTCCCTATATTTGATTATAAGAGCTTGCGGTTTTCCCGGTATTCCTTTCCTGCTATAGAGAGAGATCATGATTGAGGTGGGTATCACGATCATCGGCGCAGGGGTGGTGGGGTTGGCCGTAGCCCGCGAGCTCGGTTTCTGTGCTGAGCAGATACTGGTCCTCGAGAAGGAGTCGGCCCCGGGAAAGGGCGTCAGCTCGCGAAACAGCGAGGTCGTCCATGCGGGCATCTACTACCCTGAAGGGTCTCTGAAGGCAACGCTATGCATAGAGGGATCCGCCATGCTCAGGGAGTACTGCGCGGCGACCGGCGTGCCTCTGAAGGAGATCGGGAAGGTGATCGTGGCAGCATCCCGGGGAGAAGAGCATGCGGTCGAGGACCTCTACCGCAAAGGCACGGCCAACGGCGTAAGCGGCCTCAGAATACTGAGCGGAAAAGAGCTGAAGGAGCGGGAACCGAATGTTCGCGGGGTCAGCGCCCTTTTTTCTCCCCACACCGGGATCATCGACTCGCACCGGCTCGTAAGGCGCCTTGAGATCCATTGCCTTGAACAAGGGGCCCTCATCCTCTACCGGACAAAGCTCACCGCCGTGGAGAAGACGGTATCAGGCTTTCTCTGTACGGCTCGCGGGCCGGACGGCGAACACTATTTGTTCGCCTCACGGGTGGTGATCAATGCCGCAGGACTGGATGCCGATGCAGTGGCCTCCCTTGCGGGTACCGATGTGGATGCCGCCGGCTGTCGCATCTATCCGGTTAAGGGAGAATACTTCCGGGTGAGCGCCGCAAAGCAGGGCCTCGTCTCCGGCCTTGTGTATCCCGTCCCGGAGCAAAACCTCATGGGCCTGGGCGTACACACCACAAAGGACCTGTCCGGGTCGCTGCGCCTGGGGCCCAACGCGTTCCCGGTGGAATCACGTTCGTACGAGGTTGACCCTTCCCACGCTCGGGCGTTCTTTGAAAACGCCCGGCGGATGCTCCCCTTCCTGGAGCCTGCCGACCTCGCGCCCGACATGGCGGGCATCCGGCCGAAGATTCAGAGGCCCGGAGAACCGGCAAAGGACTTCGTTATACGCCACGAAACAGAGCAGGGACTTGCAGGAATGATCAACCTCATCGGGATAGAATCTCCCGGACTCACCTCGTGTCTTTCCCTGGGCAGGTACGTGGCGGATATGATCAGAGAGGCCGGTCTGGTTCCCTGACATTCCCGCATCGATCAGCGAGTTCCATCCTGCGGCCCAAAGGCGCCGCTTGTGGAAAATCCCATCGTTACAGCTGCCTGCCGAAGGAATACTAGATCCGGTAGACGCTGCGCCCTTCCACGATGGTCCGGATGACCCTGCCCTGCATCTCCGTGCCGATGAAAGGGGAATTAGCCGACTTGGAAAGCACGCTTTCCCTCGTGAAGACCCACGACGACGACGGATCGAACAGGGTCACGTCGGCCCGTACCCCGGGGGAGAGCGATCCCCCCTCGATGCCGAGGATGCGGGCCGGATTTACGGTCACGCAGGCAAGGATCCGGCCGAAGTCGATGTCATGCCCCCGGTGCAGCCGATAGATGGCGGGAAGCAGGGTCTGCAGCCCGATAACGCCGAACGGCGCCAGGTCGAAGTCAAGGTCCTTCTCATCCCTTGCGTGAGGCGCGTGATCCGTTGCGATGCAGTCGACGGCCCCGCTCCTGATCCCCTCAATGAGTGCGAGCCGGTCTTCTTCCCGTCTAAGCGGAGGATACATCTTGGCATTGGTGTCGTAGCCGCGCACGCGATCCTCGGTAAGAAGGAGGTGGTGCGGGGTCGCGTCGCAGCTTACCCGGACGCCTGCTTCCTTTGCCTGCCTGATGATTTCCAGACCTGAGGCGGTGGAGACATGCGTTATGTGGATGGGCAGTCCGGTATATCGTGCCAGAAGCGTATCCCGGGAGATCACGATATCCTCGGTCAGACTCGGGATGCCTGCCAGACCCAGACGCGACGAGAGGCCCCCCTCGTTCATCACCCCCGAGACGCCCAGGCTTTTATCCTGGCAGTGGGAGATCACAGGCAGATCGAAGGTGGCGGCGTATTCCATGCCCCTTCTCATCACGCCGGCATCTGTCACTGACTTGCCGTCATCGGTCACCGCCACGATGCCCGCCGCCTTCATGAGCCCCATCTCGGAGAGCTCGGTTCCTTGTAGTCCCCGCGTGATGGCCCCTGCGGGGAGCACCCGTATCAGTGCCTGGTGCCTGGCCTTTTCCACGATATACCGGGTCACGGACGGGTTGTCGTTCACCGGGTCGGTGTTGGGCATGCACACCACCGTGGTTATTCCCCCTGCCGCGGCGGCGCGGCTTCCCGAGGCGATGTCCTCCTTGTACTCGAAGCCCGGCTCCCGCAGGTGGACATGCATGTCGATGAGTCCGGGGATGACCCACAGCCCGGAGGCGTCGATCACCTCCTCGTCCGTCTCCCTGCTCCCGTTCAGGCACACGTCTGCGATAAGGCCTTCCCTGATATGGATATCCCCCGCCTGCTCGATGCCGTTGGCGGGGTCGATGATGGTTCCTCCCTTAATCCACATTGACCGTTCCTCCCATGGACAGGTACAGGAGCGTCATCCGGACGGCCACCCCGTTTTCCACCTGATCGAGGATGATGGACCGGGCACCGTCGGCCGCGTCGTAGGTGATCTCCACCCCCCGGTTCATGGGCCCCGGGTGCATGATCACCGCCCCGTCCTTCATCATGTCCACCCTCCTCTTGTTCATGCCGTAAAAAACCGCGTATTCACGCTCATCGGAAAAAAACCGCTCGCTGAGACGCTCCTTCTGCACACGGAGCATCATGACCGCGTCCGCCTCGGGGATGACCGGATCGAGCTCGGTCGTCACCTGCGCCCCCCAGGTCTCCACTCCCGGAGGGAGCAGGGTCTTCGGTGCCACGAGCACAACGGTCGCGCCCATTTTTTTCAGCCCGTATACATTTGACCTGGCGACGCGGGAGTGCATAATGTCGCCCACGATGGCCACGGTGAGCCCCTGAAGCCGCCCGAAGTGCTCATGGAGGGAATACATGTCGAGCAGGGCCTGGGTGGGATGCTCGTGGAAACCGTCCCCACCGTTGATGACCGAGCAGGGAAGGAGCTCCGCCATCTTCGCCGGGATGCCGGCATAGGGATACCGGATCACGATGCAGTCGGGCGCCATGGCCATCACGTTGTAGACGGCATCCATGATGGTCTCTCCCTTGGAGAAGGACGACCCGGAGGCCGAAAGGGACACGGTATCCGCGCTCAGCCGCTTCGCCGCGATCTCGAAGGACAACCGCGTCCTCGTGCTCGGCTCGTAGAACAGGAGCACCACGGTCTTGCCCCTCAAGGTGGGAACCTTCTTGATATCGCGCCTCGATATCTCCTTGAATGAGGAGGCCATGTCCAGAACATGACCGATCTCGCCCGCCGTCAGGTCACTGATGGCGATGACGTCCTTGTGGGGCCAGTTCATTTCTTGACTCCGCTCACGATGACATCCTTGATTGTTATCTTGTCCGGCCCTGCCTCGATCTTGATGATCTTCTCCTCCGGCAGGTCCACGTGCCGCCCCACGAAGTCCGCCTGGATGGGCAACTCCCTCCCGCCCCGGTCGAACAGGACCATGAGGTATATCCTCTTGGGCCTTCCCAGATCCACGATATGATCGATGGCTGCCCTCACCGATCTCCCGGTATTGAGCACATCGTCCACCAGGATCACCCTCTTGTCGTTCACGGAAAACGGGATATCCGTGCTCCTGACCTCGGGGGTGAACGGCCTGCGGTGCACGTCGTCCCGGTACAGGGCGATATCCAGGGCGCCCAAGGGAACAGTGTTTCCGGTCTTTCTCTCGATAAGGCTCACCACGTTTCTGGCTACCAGAAACCCGCCGCTTCGAATGCCGATGAAGACCACATCGTTCCACAACTCCATGGCATCCATGAGCCGTCCGGCAAGATCATGGAGAATTTCCCCAAGTTCTTTTCCACTCATGGTTTTTTCAGCCATACATCGACCTCCTTACCGGATGAGATCTCCGATTCTGCCGAAGCGGATCCAGTGTTCGGCACTGTCCCACGAGAAATAGATGACAAAGGCCTTGCCCTTGATATTTTCGATGGGCACCAGGCCCCAGAACCTGCTGTCATAGCTCTGATCCCGGTTGTCTCCCATGACGAAGCAGTGCCCCGGGTCCACGGTGATGGGCCCGAAATTATCCCTGACCTTGCCCTGGCCCTGGGTGAGGATGAATGGGTCGGTATGTTTCTCGGCCGCGGTCTTCAAGAGCTCCCCGTTGACATACACCTTTTTGTCCCTGACCTCGATGGTGTCTCCGGGCAGTCCGATCACCCTCTTGACAAAGTCCATGGACCGGTTTCCGGGAAAGGTGAATATGACAATGTCTCCGCGGTCGGGAACCCTGTCGCCCCCCCAGAATTTCTCGGTGGTGAACGGAACGGTCAGCCCGTAGTTGTACTTGGTGGCAAGAATGTGATCGCCCTTGAGGAGGGTGTCTTCCATGGAAGACGACGGGATCCGGTACGCCTGGAGGACAAAGGCCCTGATGATCATGGCGATGATAAAGGCGACGACGAGAGCCTCAGCCCAGTCCCTCGCCGCGCTTTTCTGCTTCTTCTTATTCAATAGCTGCTCCTTTTCATTCCGGTGCGGCCTTCCGCATCCTGTGCGGCGGCACATCACATCTCTTGAACACACTCTCTCGCAGAGTATCCACGATTTTCCTGTTTATCAAAATATCAACCCGAACGAAAGATGATTCCTCGAGCCACTTTAGAATCACAACAGTCCTGCATATATTCCTTCCCTGTAGTCGCTCATCAGGGATCCCCAGGGGCGAAACGGCCAAGAGAGGATTCAATCCCGGCTTTCCCTGCGCTGTTCCTGTAGATATTCCCTGATGTAGCTCTTCAGCGAGATCTGCCACGAGGGCATGACCTTCCCCGTGGTCCGGGTGAAGTGCCGTGTGGAGAGAATGCCGTTCATGGGCCTTCGGGCCGGACGGGGAAAGGCGGATGTATCCACCGGAACGACCCGGGTGGGCAATCCCAGGAGGTCGATGGCGCGCTTGGCCAGATCGAACCAGGTCGCCTTTCCGCGGTTTCTCACGTGGAAAAGGCCCCGGGCATCGCAGTCGATGAGCACCCTCAACGCCCGGGCCAGGTCCTTGGAATAGGTGGGCGAGCCCCACTGGTCGTTGACCACGGACAGTGTGTCCCGCTCCTGCGCCAGGCCCAGGATGGTGGACACGAAGTTCCTGCCGTGCGGCCCGAAAAGCCACTGGGGCCTGACGATGATATAATGCTCGACCCCCTCCTGGATGGAAATCTCGCCTGCAAGCTTGCTCTTTCCGTACACGCTCAGGGGGTTCGGCGCGTCGTGCTCCTCGTAGGGACCGGTCTTCTCACCGTCGAAGACATAATCGGTGCTGATGTGCAGGAGCTTCGCGCCATGCTCTTCGCAGGCCCTGGCCAGGTTTCCCGGAGCCCTCGCGTTCAGCTCGAAGGCAAGGTCCTCTTTTTCTTCGCAGCGGTCAACATCGGTGAAGGCCGCGCAATTGACGACCCAGTCCGGCCTTTTCGATGCAAGAAATCCGCGCACGGCTGCAGGGCTCGTGATGTCCAGCGGGGTCGCCGGCGAGGCGATATCCGTGGCAAGGATATCGTCTCCCTGGTTCCGGCACACCTCCACCACCTCATGCCCCAGGAGGCCCAATGACCCTGTGATCAGAATCTTCATCGGCTTCCGTACATCCTCTCGTAGTAGTGCCGGTAGGTTCCCGAAAGGATCTTTTCCCACCACGACTGGTTGTCCAGATACCATGCGATGGTCTTCTTCAGCCCTTCATCGAACCCGAACTCCGGCTGCCAGCCCAGCTCCGCCTCAATCTTTGCAAAGTCCATGGCATAGCGGAAATCGTGGCCCGGTCGGTCGGTAACGAACCGGATGAGGGAATCGGGCTTGGCCAGATTCCCGAGGATGAGCCGGACGATCTGGATGTTTTCTTTCTCCGCGTCTCCGCCCATGTTGTAGGCCTCGCCGCATCTCCCGTTCTCCGCCACCATGACGATCCCCCGGCAGTGGTCGTCCACAAAGATCCAGTCTCTCACGTTCCTGCCCTCTCCATACACCGGGAGATCCCGATCATTGAAGGCATTGATCACCATAAGGGGTATGAGTTTTTCCGGGAACTGGTAGGGCCCGTAGTTGTTGGAGCACCGGGTGACCACCGCGTCCAGGCCGTGGGTCTTTACGTACGACCTCACCAGGAGATCGCCGGCCGCCTTTGACGCGGAATACGGGCTGTTGGGCTCAAGGTGAAAGTCTTCTCTGAAACGCCCCTCTTTGCCCAGGCTGCCGTACACCTCGTCGGTAGAGACGTGCAAGAACCGCCCGACCTTATGCCGCCTTGCAGCATCGAGAAGCACCTGGACGCCAAGGATGTTCGTCCTCACGAATATGCCCGAATCCTCGATGCTCCTGTCCACATGGGATTCCGCGGCGAGGTTGAGCACCAGATCGAACGAATGCCGGGAAAACAGCGCGTCGACACATGCATGGTCCGCAATGTCCCCTTTGACGAATTCATACCGCCCAGGATACGCATCAGCCAGATCCATGGTGTTCTCGAGATTCCCGGCGTAGGTGAGAAGATCGAGGTTCACCACGCTCCAGTCAGACCTGTTCTCGAGAATGTAGCGCAAAAGGTTTGTCCCGATGAATCCGCTTCCCCCAGTCACGAGTACCTTCATGTAAGCCCTCTTTTTTTACGATATCCCTTCGCTATTTTCTCTTGTTGGCGCCCGTCTTCGCCACCAGGTTTCCTGCCTTCAGCAGGCTCTCGATGGTCCCCGCATCGGTCCACCAGCCGTCGAGAACCGACCACTGCATGGTACCCGCACGGATATAGTCGTTGTTCACGTCCGTGATTTCCAGCTCTCCCCGCTCGGAGGGCGAAAGCCCGTGGATGATGTCGAAGACCCGCGAATCGTACATATAGATCCCGATCACGGCATAACTGCTCCTGGGGCTTTTCGGTTTCTCCTCGATGCCGGTGACGCGGTCTCCTTCAAAGACCGGCACGCCGAAGCGCTCCGGGTCGGGCACCTCCTTGAGCATTATGCGGGCTCCACCGCCCTGCTGCCGATATTCGTCGACGGCCCGGATGATATTCTTCTCGATGATGTTATCCCCCAGAACCACGCAGATGGGTCTTCCCTCGGCAAAGGACTCCGCCAGCCCGAGGGCCTCGGCGATCCCGCCTTCGCCTTCCTGGTAGGCGTAGTGAATCCGGCTCAGCCCGAAATCCTTGCCGTTTCCCAGCAGCCGGAGAAAATCCCCTGCATTGTTCCCGCCCGTCACCACCATGATCTCTTTTATCCCGGCATTGGTGAGCGCCTCAATGGGATAATAGATCATGGGTTTATCATAGATCGGCAGGAGATGCTTATTGGTCACCTTGGTCAGCGGATGGAGTCTCGTCCCCAGGCCGCCTGCCAGCACAACACCCCTCATCGTCCAAACCCTCCTTAGAGCTCTCATTTTTTCCCGCCGGTCCCCGTTGCTCCGGGCTGCCCATCCTGCAGGCAAGGCGAAAACGCATCGCTTTTCCTGCGCGCGCCGCCTTCGCCATACTCGACCTCCACGAGATAGAGTCCCTGTGGAGGAGCCGTGGGACCTGCCTGGGTGCGATCCCTGAGTGCCAGGATCCTTACCACGTCCCGGGGCGCCATCGCTTCCAGCCCCACCGGGATCAACGTACCCACGATGTTCCTTACCATATGACGCAGAAAGCCGCTACCCCGTATGCAGAAGAACACCCGGGAACCCTTGCCGAATATCTCGAAATCGAAGATCTCCCTTACCGTTGTTTTGACCGACGAGCCCGAACCCATGAACGAGCTGAAATCATGCTGCCCCTTCAGCTCGCGCGCGGCCTGCCCCATCGCCCGGATATCGAGTTCGTCCGGCAGATGCATGACGTATCGGGAGAGAAACGGACTCAGTATCGCGGATGTGTCAATAACATACACATATTTTTTGGAGAGCGCCAAATATCTGGCATGAAAATCGGGCGAAACCTCCCGGGCTTCACAGGCGGAAAGGTCCGGCGGGAACACGGCATTCAATGCCCTGAGCAGCCCTTCGGCCGGAATATTTGATCGGGTCCGGAAATTGATGACCTGACCCAAGGCATGGACCCCTGCATCGGTGCGGCCCGAGGCGGTTACCCTGACCTCGTGCCCCAGGATATCCTGAAGGCTCTTTTCAACCGTATCCTGAACCGTCCTCGTCGCCGTCTGAAACTGCCATCCATGAAAGGCCGACCCGTCATAGGCAAGGATAATCTTCAGGTTTCTCATAGCAGGCATCATTTTTGCAGAAGAATAAGCAAATATATATAGGAGATGCAAGAAAAATCATGTTTCCCCTGAATTTGAGCCTGAACAGAAGACATGAGTCAATACGCATGACGGTATCCTGTCCCCTGGAAAAATGCTCGTTCGAGGGCAAGACACAGTACATCTCACCGTACGACCTCTGTATAGAGGTGCCTACCACTCAGATCAAGGTTACGCTTTTGAAACTCCTGAACCAGGACGTAACCTTAGAGACCGGGAATGTAACCGTAACAGGTGCGGTCATGGGGTACACGATCGAGAGAGAAATCTATCTCATCGGCATTCTCATCAGCAAACCCGACCGGACTGCCTGGAAAAGGTTCGTCGCCGAAAGTCCCCGGCCCTCGTTCTTCACGGAGATCAGGCACGTCTCGCCGTAGTGTGGCTTAAGGAAGACCGAGTCCCCGAACATCGTCCCTTTCGATGTTTCCAAGGTATACTGCGGTGATTTTCCGTTCCTGAAAAATCTCTTCGGCAAGATCCACGATATCGTCCTTCCTCACCTTCCTGATCTTCTCGATGATCTCATCATCGGTGACGTCCCGCTGGTAATACATCATGTTCTTTGCAAGGGAAGACATCCGGTGGATGGTGCTCTCCCTGGCGAGCAGGAGGTTTCCCTTCATCTGCTCCTTCACGTCTTCGAGGCTGGCGCCGCCGAAATCACCCTTTCTGGCCCTGGACATCTGCTGCATAATCACCTCCATGGTCTTGCGGAGACAGTCGGGAGTGGTGGCGGCATATACGGCCATGACACCGCAGTCCTTATAGGAGCTCAGGTACGAGTAAATGGAGTACACCAGACCGAGCTTCTCGCGGGCCTCCTGAAACAGCATGGAGCTCATGGAGCCGCCCAGCATGGTGTTGAGCGTGATGTAGGCCCATCGCTTTTCATCGAGCATGGAGGGCCCGGTGGTCCCCAGGGTGACGTGAACCTGTTCGATGTCCTTGGTAAAGACCCGCGATCCGCCGTTTCCTTCGGGAAAAACCTGTTCCGTCACCGTTTCCTGGACACGGGCCAGCTGCCCGAACCTGGGCCTCACCAGATCGACGATCCGGTCATGATCCAGGCTGCCCACCGCGGCGATCACGATGGAAGAAGAGGTGTAACGGGAGGAGAGAAAATTCAGAACGTTTTCCCTCCGGAACGAACCGACGATCTCCTCTGTTCCGAGAATGGGGACCCCCAGAGACGAGCTCGGGAAAAACGCCTCGGTGAACAGATCGGTGACATGATCGTCAGGCGTATCCTCGGTCATCCGGATTTCCTGGAGCACCACCTTTTTTTCTTTGTCCAGCTCCTCTTCATCGATCTGTGAGTTGAGAAAGAGATCGAAAAGGATGTCGGCGGCCTTGTCGAGATGCTCGTCGAGCACCCGGGTGTAGTAGACGGTATATTCCTTCGCGGTCTGGGCGTTGAGAACACCTCCCAGTGCATCGATTTCCTTGGCGATCTGCAGAGCGCTGCGCCTCTTTGTGCCCTTGAAGAGCATGTGCTCGGTAAAATGCGCCACGCCGGCGTTGTTTGGCGGGTCGTTTCGCGAGCCGACACCGACCCAGACGCACAGAGAAACGGAGCGCACCCCCGGCATCTTCGCCGACAGGACGCGAACTCCGTTATCGAGAACCGTACATTTCACCATGAATGATCAGCTGCTGGTTTCGTTGAGTGCTTCTTTCCGGCTGAGTCGAATCTTCCCGGTCTTGCTGTCGATGCCGATCACCTTGACGATAACCTCGTCGCCTTCCCGTACCACGTCGCGCACATTCTGCACCCGCTCGTTTGCAAGCTGGGAGATGTGAACCAGTCCGGACTCTCCGGAGGGGAAATCCACGAAGGCGCCGAAATCCATGATCTTGACCACCTTGCCGCTGTATACGCGCCCGAGCTCCAGCTCCTTGGTGAGGGCCTGGATTATGTCCACCGCCATCTGTGCGTGATCCTCGTCGGGAGAGAAGATGTCCACCCGGCCGGAGTCGTCGATTTCGATCTTGGTGTCTGTCTTGGCGATGATATCCTTGATGATCTTTCCACCCGGACCGATGACATCCCTGATCTTGTCGGGATTGATGTTCATCGTGTAGACCCTCGGCGCATAGGGGGAGATATCTCCCCGGGGAGCGCTTATGGTCTGATTCATCTTATCGAGAATGGCAAGCCGCGCAGCTTTGGCCTTTTCCAGGGCCTGTCCGAGAACCGCATCGGGGATGCCGGAGATCTTGATGTCCATCTGCAGGGCGGTGATTCCGTCCGCGGTGCCGGCCACCTTGAAATCCATGTCGCCCAGGTGGTCTTCATCGCCGAGGATATCGGTGAGTACCATGTATTCGTCACCTTCCTTGATGAGCCCCATGGCGATGCCGGCCACCGGCTTTTTCATGGGAATGCCCGCATCCATCAGGGACAGCGACCCCCCGCAGACCGTGGCCATTGATGAAGACCCGTTGGATTCGAGGATCTCCGAGACGAGCCTGATGGTGTAGGGGAAGACCCCCTCATCGGGCAGCATCTTGGTCAGGGCACGCTCCGCCAGGTTTCCATGCCCGATTTCACGTCGGCTCGGTCCTCTGAGCATCCGGGCCTCTCCCACGGAAAACGGCGGAAAGGAATAGTGGAGCATGAATGATTTCGTCGTTTCTCCCAGAAGGGTTTCCACCCGCTGCTCGTCCCGGGGGGTTCCCAGGGTCGTGGTTGCCAGTGCCTGAGTCTCTCCCCGCGTAAAGAGAGCTGAGCCATGCGTTCGCGGCAGTATCCCAACTTGACAGTCGATAGGCCTGATCTCGTCGAAATTTCTGCCGTCGACCCTGGTCTTCCGCTCCTTCATGATGCTCCGGATGATATTCTTCTCCGCAGCGTCAAAGACGCCATTGACCAGTGCGTCCTCTTCTTCGGTGCCGTCGGAGAACGTTTCGAGAACTTCTGCTCGGAGCTGGTCGGTGAGCGCGTGCCTTTGCTGTTTCGTATAAGAGCCGGATACCATTCCCTCGATCTTCGGAACCATGGTCTCCCTGACCTTCCGGTAAAGATCCTCGTTCTCTCTGGGAGGAGTATGCGGGTTTTTCGGTTTTCCGACCTGTTCCCTGAGCTCTTCGATCGCGTCGATGACCTCGATGATCCTGACATGCGCAAACTTGATGGCATCGAGGACCGCGCTCTCCGGCATCTCTCCTGCCTCTCCCTCCACCATGACGATGGCGTCGCGCGTGCCTACCACGATGAGCTCCATCTGGCTCTTCTCGAGCTGGGAAACCGACGGGTCGATCACGAATTCACCGTCTATGAGTCCGACTCGTGCGCCGCCGATGGGGCTGCTGAAGGGAATGTTCGAGATATGCAGGGCGGCTGACGCCCCGTTCAGGGCGAGTATGTCGGGTGTGAATGCCGGGTCTGCAGAAAGCACCATGGCAATCACCTGGGTCTCTTTGCGGAAACCCTTGGGGAACAGGGGCCGGATGGGCCTGTCTATGGCACGCGCAGTGAGTATCTCCTGGGTGCCGGGACGGCCGTCTCTCTTGATGAAGCCCCCCTTGATTCTCCCGGCGGCATAGCTCATTTCCTGATAGTCAACCACCAGGGGAAGAAAATCCACGCCCTTGCGCTCTTCGGCCGCCGCGGTCGCGGTAACGAGGACCACGCTGTCTCCCTGGCGAACCAGAACAGAGCCGCCCGCCTGTCTGGCAACTTCTCCCACGGAAAAGCTCAGCGGTGTGCCTGTGCCTCTTGCTTCGATTTTCATGATATCTCCTACTTCCTGAGGTTCAGGGACTGGAGGAGCTCCCGATATCGTTTGATATCACGGTCTTTTATGTAATTCAAAAGTCTCCGTCTCTGTCCGACAAGCATCAGCAGCCCTCTCCGGGAATGATGATCTTTGTCGTGAACCTTGAAATGCTCGGTGAGAGAATTGATCCGCTTCGTCAGTATCGCAACCTGAACATCGGGGGAACCCGTATCGCTCTCATGTCTTTTGAACTGATTGATAACCTCTTTCTTTTCCTCTACGTTTAAACCCACTTCTTTGTCCTCCTAATGACCGTTTGTTCTCTATTTTTATGGGCAACGAGGGAACTTAACATACCATCTGATCTGCTGTAAATAGCTAATCCGGACGGAACCCCCGCTCAATATAGCCCCAGATTCCTCCCGAGGGCTGATGGCGTGCCACGCAGAGAAGCTTGTCTTCTCCATTGACCACGGCGATATAGTTCTCCTCGGTGCTCTCTACCGTATCCAGAACCCAGGATGTCTGGATGGGATTTCCGTCCAGGATCCCCTTCTGCCCCGTGGAGGTAACCCGCACCTTCTGAATGTGCAGCGCTCGCGAAAGGGGTATGATGACCCCTTCCCCGTTTCCCGCCTTCTCTTTCAGCTCCTGAATCGTCATGGAGTAGTCCACGTGGAATCCCTCGCTGCGCAGCCTTCTCAACTCCCTCAGGTAACCCCCGCATCCCAGATACGCCCCCAGGTCGCGGGCAATGGACCGGATATACGTCCCGCGGGAACAGACGATGCGGACATCCATCCAGTCGGCTCCGTGGGACAGAATCTCCGCCTTTTCGATGTGGACCTGTTTTTCTCTCGGCGGGATATCGATATTCGCCCGGGTCAACTTGTACAGTGGACGGCCCTGGAACTTCTGGGCACAGTAGCGGGGCGGAATCTGATTGATCCAACCCGTATGTTCGCGGAACCATTCCCGGACGGCTTCGACATCCACAGAGATATCGGGGAAGTGCTCGATGGTCTCTCCCGTCACATCGTCCGTATCGGTGAACATGTCGAACCCGATGGTTGCAAGGTACTCTTTTTGATGGGCGTGCATGAAGGGGAGCAGCTTGGTGCCCTGTCCAACCCCGACGCACAGAAGTCCGGTGGCGAAGGGGTCCAGTGAGCCGAAGTGCCCGGCCCGTTTCACCTTCAGGATCTTCATGACCTGATCGACCGCCTTGCGCGATGTGATGCCCTTGGGCTTGTCTATGAGTACTACGCCTTGCTTACCCACTTCATTCCTTCCTCGATCACCTGCTCGATCAACTCGTCGGCGCGGCCTTTCTGGGTAAATCCTGCGGCCATGCCGTGACCGCCCCCGCCGAAGGCCCGGGCCGTTTTCAGTGCTGCATCGGAGCCCTTGCTCCGGACGGAACCGTGCACGGTGTCCGGGTTCAATTCACGCAGGAGAACCACCATCTCCGCCCCGGAAAGCGACGCCAGCTCCTCGACGATGCCTGAGGCGTCGTCAGGGGTCGCGCGTATGGCCCCGAAATCCTGATAGCGAATATAACTGCCGTATATTCTTCCAGACTGCACGAGCCTGTCCATGATCAGGCAGAGGATGTGATAATACTTCACGCTCCTGGTGCGCTTCAGCCGGTAGGCGATCTGGCTCGCATCCGCCCCTGCCTGGGTGAGTTCGTAGGCCGCCTTGAACACCCTGGGCGAGGTATTGGCGTGGATAAACCCGCCGGTATCGCCGAAAATACCCATGTAGATGTTCGATGCAATGGCCGGGGTGATCTTCACCGAAAGCGTCTGTATCAGGTCATAGACCATCTCCGAGGCCGAGGATTTCTGCGAATCGATCCAGGATACTTCGCCGCATGCGCCGTTGGTGCGGTGGTGATCGATCACCACGACCATCCCCTGAGGGTTGACCCCGCCCAAGAGCTTCATGTCGGAGACGTCGAGTAGAATGGAAATTTCAGGTATCATCCCCTTTTTCTGCCTGGGCTCAACGGTGAACAGCAGAAGCTCGGGAATGGGGGAGGGATAGATCAGGCGCACCGACTTCCCCAGGGCGTTCAGGGCATGGGCGAGGGCCCGGCTTGAACCGACGGCATCCTCGTCCGGACCCTCGTGAGTGATGATCTCAAAGCGATCGTGTTGATGTATGATTTCAGCTATCCGGTTCTTCATCCTTGTCAAGCTTTTCCAGAATCTCGTCTATCTTCGACCCGTAATCGAAGGATGCATCGTACATGAATGTCAGCTCCGGCACGTGCTTTATCCGAAGCTCCCTGCTCAACTCACGCCTCAAGAAACCGGCTGCGCTCTGAAGGCCCTGCTGTGCCTTTTCCTGCCGGTCAGGATCCAAAACGCAAAAAAACACGCGCCCCACCCGGAGATCGACACTGACATCGACACCGGTAATGGTCACCCCGTCTACCCGGGGGTCCTTTACCTTGCGCTGAATGAGCTCGGCAATGGTCTGCATGATGAGGTCGCCGACCCGTGCCTGCCTCTTGGTAACCAGCTTCATATGTGTATGATCTCCATCTTGCGGTCAACCAACTCCACATCCGGAAACTCGGCAAGGAACGACACGATCCTGTCCAGAACCGAGTTCACGTACGATGAATCATTGCTGACCAGGGCAAACCCCAAGGTAGCGGCCTGCCACTTGTCCTGATCATCCACTTCGGCCACGGAGATGTTCATCTTGGAAACACGGTCTTTCATGGATTTGAGGGTCTTGCGCTTCTCCTTGAGGGACCGCGCCCCCATGATCCTGAGTTTGACCTCACAGGCACCGATGATCACTTGATCTCCGCTTCCACCTTCTGATGGGTGTAGGCCTCGATAACATCGCCTGTCTTGATGTCGTTGAACCCGCTCAGGCCTATGCCGCATTCATATCCGCTCTGTACCTCGCGCACATCTTCCTTGAAACGCTTCAGGGAATCCACCTTGCCCTCGAAGACAACAACGTTATCGCGCAGAAGCCGTGCGTTTGCCCCCCTCGTGATCTGACCATCGGTCACCATGCATCCGGCAATGGTGCCGGCCTTGGGCACCTTGAAAAGATCTCTCACCTGGGCCCTGCCCTGGACGACCTCTTCATAAACCGGCTCGAGCATACCCTTGAGGGCCTTTTTGATGTCTTCGATAAGATCATAAATGATGGTGTAGAGCTTTATCTCAACGTTATACTTCTTGGCCAGTGCCCTGGCCGTGGGTTCCGGTCTCACGTTGAAGCCGACCACGATGGCATGTGCCGTAGATGCGAGCAGAATGTCGTTTTCGGTAATGCCGCCGACTGCGGAATGAATGATGCTGATCCTCAGTTCCTCGCCGGTGTCTATTCCCATCACCGTGCCCTGGATGGCCTCCACGGTGCCGTGGACATCTCCCTTGATAATGAGGTTGAGGTCCTTGATCTTCCCTTCCCTCACCTGGCTGTAGAGATCCTCCAGGGTGACCTTTTCCTTGGGCTCTTGTCTCTGCTGCCGCTGGAACTCGTCGCTCTCCTGAAAATACGAGACTATATCCTTTGCCTTCTTTTCGTTGGGGACGACAAAGAAGGTGTCCCCGGCAGACGGGAGCTCGGAAAACCCGATGATCTCAACCGGTGTTGCGGGGTCGGCTTGGGAGATGGGCTTCCCGGTAAAGTCGAAAACCCCCCTGGCCCTGCCCCATGTAGTGCCGACCACGAAGGTGTCGCCGCGCTTGAGTTCGCCGCTCTGGATAAGGACCGTGGCCATGGGGCCTCTGGCCTTATCGAGCTTGGACTCCAGCACGACACCCCTGGCGCCGTCTTTCCGGGAGGATTTGATATCCAGAACATCTGCCTGCAGGAGGATCATCTCCAGCAGATCGTCTATACCGATATGGTTCTTTGCGGACACATCGACGAAGATCGTATCGCCGCCCCAGCTTTCCGGGACGAGTCCGACCTCTGCAAGCTGTTCCCTGACCCTCTGGGGATTGGCATTAGGCTTGTCGATCTTGTTGACCGCCACCAGGATGGGAATGTTCGCGGCCCGGGCGTGGTTTATCGCCTCTTTCGTCTGGTCCATGACCCCGTCGTCCGCGGCCACCACGAGCACCACGAAATCCGTCACCTGCGCGCCCCGCGAACGCATGGAGGTAAACGCCTCGTGTCCCGGGGTGTCGATGAAGGTGATAGTCCTCTCGTTGCATCGGGCCTGGTACGCGCCGATGTGCTGGGTAATTCCGCCGTACTCGCTGTCGATGACGTTTTCCTGCCTGATGGCATCCAGCAGGGATGTCTTGCCATGGTCGACGTGACCCATGACCGTGACGACCGGCGGCCTGGGCTCCAGCTCTTCCGGTGAATAGGTGGGCTGGACCAGATAGGTTTCCTTGATCTCGTCTCGTGCCTCTTCCACCTCGAAGCCGAGCTCGGACGCGACAAACGTCGCCTCGTCTGCACTGATGTACTGATTCTGATTGGCCATGACACCGAGATCCATGAGAATACGGATGACATCGGAGACCTTCACCCCCATCTCTTTCGCGAAACTGGAGACCATAACGGCTCTTCCGATGCGGATCTTCTTTTTCCTGGCCTGCGTGGGCTGTATCGCACCCCTTCTATCTCTTCGCTTCTTCTGCTTTTTGCCGAATGCGGATCTCTCGGATCCGTAGAGATCGCTCTGCGTATAGACTTCTTTCTCTTTTTCCTTCGGCTTCTTGGGCTTCTTTGCCGCATGGCGGTCGGCGGCGCCTTCTCCTTTCTCAGGGACCTCGACGACCTCGGGGGCCTTGCCCTTCTTGCCCTTTTTCTTATCCTTCTTTTTCTTCTCGTCTTCCTTTTCTGCTTCCTTACCTTCACCCTGAGGCGCAGGCTTCTCCTCCGGGGCTTCTTCCTCCCGGGGCCGTTCCTCTTCAGGGACTTCCGGCTTTTCCTCAGGAGCCGGCGTCGCCGTTACAGGCTTTTCCTGCGGTGCCTCCGGTGCCGGTGCCTCTTCGGCGGCTTCGCCGGCCGGGGCGCTCACCGCCTCTGCCTCTCCGGCGACAGGATGTTCCTCCTCGGCAGGCCTCGGGGCCTTTTTCCGTTCTTTCTTTTCCGGTTTTTCCTCGACAGCTTCGACGGCCGTCACCTCTTCGGGCTCGGAAGGCTCTTCCGTTTTCTTTTCAGGAGAAGGGGCGACCCGGGCTCTCCGTCTGATGACATTGGCGCTG
This sequence comes from Deltaproteobacteria bacterium, assembly GCA_018433085.1. Taxonomy (GTDB): domain Bacteria; phylum Desulfobacterota; class Desulfomonilia; order UBA1062; family UBA1062; genus Phosphitivorax. The sequence goes on from JAHDRW010000065.1 coordinate 31,858, forward strand.
ACGCGTTTTTCGACATACGATTCCTGCGGGAGCTCGTCGGGCTGCTTTTCACTCTCTTTCACGAACCGCTTTTTGATCCTGTCGATATCGTGCACATCGATCAGGCTCATATTGTTCTCAACCGATATCGCCAGGTCTTTCGCGACCTTCATCAGTTCCCTTGCATCGATGGACAACTCTTTTGCTAATTCAAAAACCCGCATTTTTTTCATCTCGCCAGCCCCTTGGAAGAAAGCAAATCATACTTCTGCAGATTCATCGACAGCCGTGGCGCGATCGGGCACTCTCTGCCCACGATCAGACACGGGCTGCTGCATTCACATCCCTCCGGCAGGTGGTAGACCTTTACCCCGCCGGCTTGTGCAGCCGTATGCATTCCCACTTTCTTTTCCGGAGGATTATCGTTGCAATAAAGTACCAGATCATCCTCCCGAATCGTATTCTCTTTACTTAGGCCATCCGTCAGAAAGGCCATTTTCTTACACCGTATGAGGTCTTTTTTGATCATATCCAATAAGTTTTCCCGCACCTCGTAAATGAGTTCGTTAACCTGCTCCCGTTTCCGAAAATAAACGGTTCGTATTCTTTTATTTCTGTACGCCTTCGCAAAGCACTGCTCGCCGGGACAGAGGTAAAAACCCCTGCCCTCAAGCCGGCCTTCACGGTCAAAGACGGCTTCTGCCGAAGAATTCCTGACAAACCGCAGCAATTCCGTCTTTGGCCGGACCTTTCTGCATCCGACACACTGTCTCAGCGGCTGGTGCCTGCTATCCACTCACTCCCACCGACGCCTTTTTTATCAGCTCTCTTGCCAGAGTTTCATCGATTCCCTCAAACTCAAGGAGATCTTCCTCCTTTGCCTTGGCCAGATCCTCTATCGTCCGATAACCGGCCTCCATCAGAAGCTCGGCCAGCGATTCATCCAGCTCGTCGATGCTGGTCAACGCCTTGCCCTCATCGGAAGACATGCTCTCTTCTGCATGCTCGGAGCGTACGTCTATCTTCCAGCCCGTGAGCTTGGCCACAAGCCTTACATTCTGCCCCTTTCTCCCGATGGCAAGGCTGAGCTGGTCGTCCGCGACGACCACATCCATGCTCCAGGCGGACTTGTCCACGATCACCTTGGACACCCGGGCGGGCGAAAGGGCATTGCAGACGAATCTGACCGGGTCTTCAGACCACACGACAATATCCTGTCTCTCTCCCTTCAGCTCCTGGATCACATTCTGCACCCGTGCTCCCTTTACGCCGACGCAGGTTCCTACCGGATCCACCTTGGGGTCGTGCGAGCGCACGGCGATCTTCGCCCGGATCCCGGGCTCCCGCGCAACGGCTACGATTTCCACGATCCCCTCGGTAACTTCCGGGACCTCCATCTCATAAAGCTTGACGAGAAATCTCGGATGCGTCCGGGAGAGTTCTATCTGGGGCATCCTCAACGATTTGGTCACGTCCAGGATAAGGGCCTGGATGCGGTCACCCCTCCTGAAGGATTCACCGGGGATCATTTCCTTTTCGCGCAGGATCGCCTCGGCCTTCCCGAGATTGACAACGGCATCGCGCCTGTCGAACCGGTGGACAAAGCCTGACACCAGCTCGCCCTTCCGGTCGATAAAATCATTATAGACAGCGTCCCGCTCGACTTCCTTCACCTTCTGTACAATTACCTGCTTGGCGCTCTGAGCGGCTATCCTTCCCAGCCTGGAGGAATCGAGCTTTTCTCCGAGCTCATCGCCGATCTGGCAGTTGGGATCGAGCTTCCGCGCTTCCTTGAAAGCTATCTGAACATTCGGATCTTCGACCTCTTCAGAGATAACCTTGAACTGGAAGACCTCCACCTCATCGATCTCAGGGTTGTAGTGTGCCTCAATATTGTCATAATCGCCGTAGACCTTTTTCGCGGCACTCTGCACAGCAGCCTCTACCACCTGCACCAGGTCTTCTTCCCTGAGGCCCTTTTCCTTTACGATCAACTCAATGACCTTTGAAAGATTTAAAACCATACTTTCTCCTAGAGATCGAATTCCAGATTGGCCTTCTGTATAGCCTCGAACGGCACCTCCTGCTGCGTGCCGTCGATATCAATCAGAACACTCTCTTCTGCCAATCCCTTGATTGTTCCCCGGAATGTTCCCTCTTTTGTCTGTATCTTGACTTTTCTTCCGGCAAAGTGCTCAAATTCCCTCAGCGTCTTGAGCCTTCGATTCAGACCGGGCGACGAAACCTCAAGCCGGTATGACCCCTCTATTGGATCGTTCGTATCCAGCAAGAGGCTCACCCTGCGGTTGACGGAAACGCAGTCGTCCAGAGTGACCCCGCCCGGCTTGTCGATGGTGAGACGCAGGAGTCCCCGGGAAAAGTCCATATCGATGAGCTCGAAGCCCATCACGGCTATCTCCGGCGCCACCAGCTTGTATAATTTTTTCTCCTGTTCCGTCTGTGTCATTATGAAATAAAAAAGTGGGCTATCGCCCACTTCGTATCCCCCACACATTTCCTGTTCTTTCGCTTCCCGTATGTGCATCAAAAGCGGGCAACGGGATTCGAACCCGCGACATTCAGCTTGGGAAGCTGACACTCTACCAACTGAGCTATGCCCGCACTGAGTTACTCTAATAGAATATGCCCTATGGTTTGTCAACAAATCTTTAGCAAACCTCAAG
>JAHDRW010000023.1 GCA_018433085.1 Deltaproteobacteria bacterium
CGCAGACCAGATCAACTCCGCCATCCAGCAGCTCAACCAGGTCGTCCAGCAAAACGCCTCGGCATCCGAAGAAATGTCCTCTACCGCAGAAGAACTCTCCTCTCAGGCACTCCAACTCCAGGACACCATCGCGTTCTTCAAGGTCGGCGACACCGGCACCAGGAGGATGACCGCGACCCAGGCCGCTTCGGGTACGCCGAAGAAACCGGCCAATGGGACGGTCAAGGGACCGCATCTCGCTCACCGCAATGTGCCGAAGATCCCGTCGGACTCCTCATCTCACGGATCACGGACCTCGGGTGTAAACATCAGCCTCGACGATGCCGATAGCAAAGGTGACTCCAAGGACAACGAGTTCGAGCGTTACTGAAGAGATGAGGAGAAAATCATGAGCGTACAAGGAATAACCGAGACAACCCAGTATCTCTCGTTCCACCTCGACGAGGAGGAGTTCGCCCTGGAGATCTCCCGGGTCAGAGAGGTGCTGGATTTCACGCGGATCACCAGGGTTCCCCAGTCACCGCCCTTCATGCGCGGCGTGATCAACCTGCGGGGCACCGTGGTGCCGGTGGTGGACCTCAAGGACAAGTTCGGCATCGGAGACACGGAAAAAACCGTCAATACCCGGATCATCATCTGCGAGATCGACGTGGACGGCGACATGACCACCCTGGGTGCACTGGCCGACTCGGTGCACGAGGTCATGGAAATCGAACCCGAGCACATCGAGCCCGCTCCCAAGATCGGCACCCGGCTCAACACCGAGTTCCTGAGGGGCATGGGCAAACGCGATGAAGAGTTCATCATGATCCTCGACATCGACAGGATCTTTTCCGCAGACGAACTTTCGCTCGTCAGCCAGTCGTCACCAGGTGCTGCTTCGAACGGCTGTCGGGAGGAGCTCCGGGAGGCCTGCTCACCGGAGATCCCGGGATAAATCAGCCCCCTTTACCGCCTGCCGGCCGTGTATCGCCACGCCACGGCACGGCCGGCGGCGGATAGAGAAACAGAGAGAAGGCCTCAAAAGAAGATGGGATCAACGCAAGCAAACACCACCGCCTTCCCGCGCGCCAGCATGTCGCAGGATCTTTTTTCGCGCCTGAGCGACTTCATCTACCGGGAAAGCGGGATCAAGATGCCGCTGACGAAAAAGACCATGCTGGAGGCCAGGCTCCAGAAGCGCCTCAGGTCCATCGGCCTGGGCTCCTATGACGAGTATTGCAGCTACCTGTTCAGCCCGGAGGGCATTGCCAGCGAGCTCGTGCACATGATCGACGTGGTCACCACCAACAAGACCGAGTTCTTCCGCGAGGCCCAGCACTTCGAATATCTTATCGAAAACGTGGTGCCGGAGCTCATTCAGGCAAGGGGCGCGGGGATCAGAAGACCATTCATGGTATGGTCCGCGGCCTGTTCCTCCGGGGAAGAGCCGTATACCCTGGCCATGGTGCTCGACCAGTTTTCCCGCAAGGCACAGGGGTTCACCTTCCAGGTCCTGGGCACCGACATCTCCACCCGGGTGCTGCAAACCGCCCGGGACGGCATCTACGATGATGAGCGCGCGGAGTACATCCCCTTTGAATTCAGGCGCAATTATCTCATGAGGAGCAGGGACCGAAGCAGGGAGCTGGTCCGCATCGCGCCCGAGCTCAGGGCTCACGTGAAGTTCCGCCGGCTCAACTTCATGGCCGAGGATTTCGGCATGCGCGAGAAGATGGACGTCATCTTCTGCCGCAACGTGCTCATCTACTTCGACCGTCCCACCCAGGAGGCCGTGATCAACCGGATCTGCGGGCACCTTCACCCGGGCGGGTACCTTTTCACCGGTCACTCGGAGACCATCAACGGCATGAGGGTTCCCCTGATGCCGGTGGCCAACACGGTGTCCAGGAGGATCCAATCGTGACCCGTACGGCCGAGCCCGAAATCAAGACCTGCTACCTGAAACCGGGCGAGATCCACCTCGCCCTCGCTCCCTCGCTCGTTACCACGGTTCTGGGCTCATGCCTGTCCATCACCATGCATCACCGGACGACAAGGATGAGCGTGATCTGCCACGCGGTCATGCCCAGTATCGCCGAGGGCAGGGACGGGAAGAAGGATGCGGCGTTCCAGTACGTGGACTCTTCCCTGCAGTGGATGATCGGGCAGTACACCGGCAAGGGAATCAGGCTGCGCGACATCGAGGTGAAGATGTTCGGCGGGGCGGCCATGTTCCAGGACACACGCTCTCTCAGAGAGGACATGAACATCGGGAAGAGGAACGTCGATGCCGCCCTTGCCTTCCTCAAGAGGCACCGGATCCCGCTGAAGGCCTGGAACGTGGGGGGAAACCGGGGGCGAAAGCTCATTTTCAACACCCTGACCGGCGAGGTTCTCGCCAAGTTCATCACCAGGGCAGATACATCGGAGATCGACTACAGGGGAAGGAAATGAAGAAGATACGGGTGCTCATTGTCGACGATTCCGCCCTGGTGCGTCAGACGCTCCAGGAGATACTCTCGTGCGACTCCAGGATCGAGGTCATGGGGGTGGCGTCCGACCCGTACGCGGCTGCGGAGAAAATGCGGGCCGAGGTTCCCGACGTGATTACCCTGGACGTGGAGATGCCCAGGATGGACGGCCTCACCTTCCTGAAAAAGATCATGGATCAGCACCCCATCCCGGTGGTGATCTGTTCGTCGCTGGCGGGCAAGGGCACGGAGACGGCCATGAAGGCGCTGGAGTTCGGGGCCGTCGAGGTGATTCACAAGCCGTCGCTGGGGACCAAGCAGATGCTGCAGGAATCGACCATGCTCATCTGCGACGTAGTGGTGGCCGCGTCGAGAACCCGGGCGAGAAAGAGATCCCCCGATCGTTCCCTGGCTACGCCCAAGCTCAGCGCGGATGCGGTCATTCCCCGTGCCAGGCCCGACTCGCAGCTTCAGACCACGGAGAAGATCGTGGTGGTGGGTGCATCCACGGGAGGGACCGAGGCCCTGCGGGTATTCCTGGAGGCGCTACCCGAAAACTGCCCGGGCATCGCGATCGTCCAGCACATGCCCGAGGGATTCACCAAGGCATTCTCCCAGAGGCTGGACGGCCTGTGCCGCATCACGGTCAGAGAGGCGTCCCACAACGACACGGTTCTCCCCGGGCATGCGCTGATCGCACCGGGAAACAGGCACCTCCTGCTCAAGAGGAGCGGCGCCCGGTACTATGTGGAGATCAAGGACGGTCCCCTGGTCTGCCGCCACCGGCCGTCGGTGGATGTCCTGTTCCGCTCGGCGGCACGCTATGCCGGCAGGAACGCCATCGGCGTGATCATGACCGGCATGGGGGACGACGGAGCCCGCGGCATGCTGGAGCTCAGGGAATCGGGGGCGTACACCATCGCGCAGGACGAGAGCTCCTGCGTCGTGTTCGGAATGCCGGCGGAGGCCGTCAGGATTGGGGGCGTGCAGAAGGTGCTGCCGCTTCAGGCCATACACCGGGAGATCATGAAGGCATACAACGCAGCCATAACGATTGGACAGAGGGCATGACAATACGACAACTCACCAGGTTCATCAGGAACGGGCACACTGACGATGGAGACGCAGAAAACCGCACCGGCAAAGCCTTGGCGGACCCCTGGATCGCTGCGCTCTCAAAGGTCTCGAAGGATCTGAGCACGCTGGAGACCAAAACCGAGCAGGACTTTCTCCAGATCGGTGAAAAGCTCCAGGATTTCCACCAGCGATCCACGGAGATGGCCGAGACAGCCTCCCGGGTACTGGGCCTTATGACCGGCGAGGAGTTTCACCGGTCGGTCAGCTCGCTCATGGATATCATCGAGGAGCTGCGGCGTCATCTGGACACGTCGCGGAATCATTCCGGGAGGACATCGCAGGTGCTCCGGCAGTATCACAACACCTTGCGGTCCGTGTCATCGTCCCTGGAGGATTTCAAGCTCCTCGTGCTCAATCTGCGGATGCTCGGATTCTTCACCCGGGTGGAGAACGTTCATCTCTTCACCAGCGATACGGGATTCAGCTCGCTCACCGACGACGTGAAGAACCTCTCGGAGAGCGTCAGGGAAAAATCCATCGAGATGAAGAAAAAGACCGACTCCCTCCTGGTCACCATCAGCGGAACCCTCTCGGACATGTCGGCCTCTCAGAAGACCCAGAGAACACAGACCGAGATGATGCTCCAGCACATCGAATCGAACCACGCGGTCCTGAGCACGAAAACCGAAAGCGCAACCAGCAGTGCGCACCGCATCGCTCGGAGCACCGGAGAGATCACCGGGAACATCGAAGAAATCGTATCGGGGCTACAGTTCCACGACATCACCCGCCAGCAGATCAGTCATGTCAGAGAGGCCCTTAAAGGCATCTCCGCGGACATGGAGGCAGGGGAGAAACCCCTGCCCCAGCTCGCAGGCATCGCGACGGAGATCTGTTCTCTCCAAAACCTGCAGCTCTCCCAGTCTCAGGACGAGTTTTCCAGCGCGGTGGAGGAAATCCTGGGCAACCTGGGAAGCATAGCCCGGAGCGTGGAGGAAATCATGCGCGAAGCCAATGCCGTTGCCTGGGCGTCGGACTACGAGGGCATCAGCTTCATGGAGGAGATCGACTCGGGCATCTCGTCGGTTCTCGCCGCCCTGGATCAGGATATCTCGGAACAGTCGCGCCTGACCTCCACCATCAGGTCGGTCAGCGACATGGTCTCGGAGATGTCGCATTTCGTGAAAGAGATCGAGGACCTGGGCCTGAATCTCCAGCTCATAGCCCTGAACGCCCGGATCAAGGCGGCCCATATCGGCAGCGAGGGCGCCGCCCTGGACACCATCTCGGGCAGCATCTACGAACTTTCGAAAAACTCGCGTTCGGATACCCTCGCGCTCTCGGGCACCCTGGCCGAGGTGGGAGAAGCTGCCCAGTCCTTTGACCGGGACCTGGAGGCGATACAGGAGGACCAGCAGGGACAGGTGGAAAGGCTCATGAGCAGCCTTAAGGCCATCATCGCCTCGCTTCACGAGGTAAACACCCGGGTCATGGCCGCTGTCTCCGACATGAACGGCCAGGGCGACTCACTCGCACGGGACATCGCCTCCATGATCCGCGAGATCACGGTGCACCGGGAGGTGAACGAGGCCCTGACCGATGCGCGGGAACGCGTCGGTCAGGTCGCGAGCGGCATTGCAGCCGCCTTTCCCGATCACGACAGGTCGGCCGCCGAAACCTACCTCGAGTCCCTGGACGGGCGATATACCATGGAGAGCGAGCGGGAAGTCCATTTCAAGCACATGGATCGGAAAACCGAAAGGGCACATGTCAGCCCGGAACGACCGGCCGGAGAAGATCTGGGCGACAATGTGGAGTTGTTTTAAATACGGGCAGGAAAATGAAGCGGCTCGCAAAGGAGAGCAGTGATGGGAAATATCACCTGGCATGACAAGGCAGGAGGAAGGGGCAGGACCCTGAAACTGGAGGGGGCGCTGACCATCGAAACGGCATCGGAGCTGAAGCACGTCCTTCTTCAGGTCCTGGAGACGGCAGAACCCCTTGAGATGAATATGAGCGCGGTGGAGTCGATCGATCTGGCGTGCGTGCAGGTGCTCTGCTCGGCACACTGTTCCTTTCACCAGGCGAACCGGAAAATGACCCTTGCCGGAGAAATCCCCGAAGGAATCCATGCCGCACTGGAGGCCCTGGCCATCAGCCCTGATGCATGCGACTCACCCTGCACCCCGGAGTGCCCGTGGAGGAAGGGGGAAGGCCATGAGTAAGAGGATATTGACCGTGGACGATTCGGCCAGCATCCGGCAGATGGTCTCCTTTACCCTCAAAAAAGAAGGGTACGAGGTGATCGAGGCCTCCGACGGCAAAGACGCGCTGTCCAAGATCGGCTCCGAAGGGGTGAGCATGGTGATCACGGACCTGCACATGCCCAACATGAACGGGATCGAGCTCATCCGGGCCCTGCGCACCGACCCTTCGTACAAATTCACGCCCATCGTCATGCTCACCACCGAATCCCATCAGGACAAGAAGGACTCGGGCAGACAGGCGGGCGCGACCGGTTGGATCGTAAAGCCCTTCAAGCCCGAGCAGCTTATCGCCGTGGTGAAAAGGCTGCTCGGATAAAACAGAGGCGTACGAATTCTTGCATTCAGGAGATATACACATGGACGCACCTAAACAGCTCTACCGTGAAGAGGCATTCGAGCTGCTGGCCGATCTCGAGGAGGCACTCATCGAGCTGGAGCAGCAGCCGGGCGACCTGGATACCGTGAACCGGATCTTCCGGGCCATGCACACCATCAAGGGATCCGGGGCCATGTTCGGCTTCGACGACATCGCCTCGTTCACCCACACAATCGAGACGGCATACGACCTCATCCGCGAGGAGAAACTTTCCGTCGACGAAGAGCTCATCAGCCTGACCTTACGGTCCTGCGACCAGATCAAGGTCATGCTGGATGCGTCTCAGGGGGGCGAGGATGCGGACGCGTCCCTCACCGGGGAGATTACCGCCTCGTTCAGGAAGCTGATCTCCTCCGTGGAGGGCACCCCCCAGGAGCGGGACGATTCCTGCCCGGCGGACACCGGCGGGGAGCAGGGAAACGGCCTGAAGGCGGAAACCACCTACCGCATCCGTTTCAAGCCCCATCGCGAGCTTTTCCGGAACGGGACCAACCCCATCCCCCTGCTGAACGAGATCAGGGGGCTCGGCCACGCGCACGTCATCTGCCACCTCAAGGAGCTTCCCGGCCTGAAGGATCTGGACCCCGAGGCGTGCTACACCTACTGGGACATCATCCTCACCACGGACAAGGATATCGACTCCATCCGCGACGTGTTCATCTTCGTGGAGCACATCAGCGATATCGAGGTGACCAAGATCGACGATTATGGCGAGATCGATCACGAGGAATACAAGAAGATCGGCGAGATCCTCTTCGACCGGGGGGACATCAGCCTGGGCGACCTGGAGAGCATCCTGGGCAGGCAGAAGAGGATCGGGGAGTTGCTTGTGGAATCTGGCAAGGCCCGCCGCTCCGAGGTGCAGTCCGCCCTGGTGGAGCAGGAGCACGTGCGCAATCTGCGCAAAAAGCGCATGGGTACTATGCCCGTAGACGGCGCATCCAGCATCCGGGTGGCCTCCCAAAAGCTCGATTCCCTGGTGAATCTGGTGGGCGAGCTGGTCACCGTACAGGCGAGGCTCACCCAGCTTTCCGCCCAGAGAAACGACACCGATCTCACCCTGGTTTCCGAAGAGGTTGAGCGCCTGACCGCCGAGCTCAGGGACAACGCCATGGGCATCCGGATGCTTCCCATCGGGACCACCTTCGGCAAGTTCAAACGCCTGGTGAGGGACCTTTCCACCGAACTGGGCAAGGAGGTGGACTTCACCACCTCGGGCGAGGAAACCGAGCTCGACAAGACCGTGATCGACCGGCTCGGCGACCCCCTGGTCCACCTCATCCGCAACAGCATCGACCACGGCATCGAGTCGCCGGAGGCCAGAGAGGCCGCGGGAAAACCGGCGGGAGGGACCATTCGCCTGACCGCGGAGCATTCCGGGGCCTATGTGCTCATCTCGGTGAGCGATGACGGCGCCGGCCTCGACACCGAGGCCATCCGGGCCAAGGCCATGGAAAAGGGCCTCATCAGCCCTGACGCGAACTTGAGCGAAAAGGAGATCTTCGAGCTCGTCCTCGCGCCCGGCTTCTCCACTGCCCGGAGCGTGTCCAAGGTCTCGGGGAGGGGCGTGGGAATGGACGTGGTGACCAGCAGTATCGAATCATTCGGCGGCACCGTGGAGATCGCGTCCGCAAAAGGCAGCGGGACCACCATCACCCTGAAGCTGCCGCTGACCCTTGCCATCATCGACGGACTGCTGGTGACCATATCCGACGAATACTTCGTCATGCCCTTGAACGCCGTGGTGGAGTGCGTGGAGCTCAGCGCAGACGACCGGCGGCACACCCATGGCAGAAACCTGGCCCGGGTCCGGGGCGAGATCGTGCCCTATATCCCCTTGCGTGAGGTCTTCTCTCTCGACGGCGACAATCCGGCCATCGAGCAGGTGGTGGTCACCGAGATCGGCGAGCGCCGGATCGGGTTCGTGGTGGATAAGGTCGTGGGCCAGCACCAGACCGTGATCAAGAACCTGGGCAAATTCCTCAGGCACGTGGAAGGGGTGTCCGGGGCCACCATCATGGGAGACGGCACCGTTGCGCTGATCCTCGACATCAACAAGCTCACCCAGCAGGCGGAATTCACGGAGAAATATCAGACAGTTCATTAGCGCCTAGTCAGTTCTGATACTGAGGGGAAGATCTTTCCCGGTTTGATGCGGACATCGCGAGCGGCAAGATGTATCTCGACTCCATTCCGGCGGGATTGTGCCCATGCCTTCTTCAGACACGGGCGCATCTCGTTCCTTTTGGCGCCTGCGGCACGGTCTCATGGCTGGTCGTGTCCTCTGTCCCCGACTCTACCGTTTTATCCTCCGGCAGTCTCAAGGTCCACCGGCCATATCTTTCAAGGGGTCTCCCGCACCTCAACGCCGTAAGCATGGTCTCAGCCTCCCCATCCAGATTCGGCTGCCTTGATGGATGCTTCTGCATCTTCCGATTCAATGCCGCCTCAAACCCCTGCACGATCGCTATGTCCCTATGCTCGCATACAGAAAGCCTCTAAGGCTATCAAAGCGCCCGGATTTCATCCCGACAAGATGCTAGCCCTGAAAGAGACCCGCCGAACGGACAAAGCGAACCCCTTTTTCCGTCATGGTTTCCAACGCCAGGGAGAGGCTGTCCGGGGGCGAGCCCACCGGCCTGGCGAGGTCCGGTATGACAAAAACCTCGTATCCCAGGTCGCGGCCGTGCGAGGCCGTGAAGAAGACGCAGTAGTCAAGGGCGAGGCCGCAGACGAAGAGCCGTCTCACGCCCCGGTCCCTGAGATAGCCGTCCAGGCCTGTCCGGGTCTTGCCGTCGTTTTCCAGAAACCCTGAGTAGCTGTCGATATCCCGGTGATAGCCCTTGCGGATCACGGCATGGGCATAGCGGGTTTCCAGGTCTTTGTGAAAATCCGCTCCGTGGCTCCCCTGCACGCAGTGATCGGGCCAGAGAACCGGGCCGATCCCTTGTGTCTCGAAGGGGTCATAGGGCCTCCTGCCCGGATGGACGGAGGCAAAGGAGCGGTGCCCTGCGGGATGCCAGTCCTGGGTGAGCACCACGGGCAGGTCGAATCCGTTGAAGAGCTCCATCACCCGGTTGATCCCCTCGATGATGACGTCTCCCTCCCTCACGGCCAGTGCCCCTCCGGGGATGAAATCGTTCTGCATGTCGACGACCGCCAGGGCGTCACCGAAGGCGGGGTCCCCTGTCTCCACGTAAACCAGATCTTCCAGCTCCACGGCATATCCCTCCGCAATCCTGCATTTTTTTAAGTAACGTATATAATAAAAATATCCCGGTCCCCGATCAACCGCAAATTCCGGAGCAGATGCCCTTGAACCGGCTCAGATCCGCTGTCGGGGAGAACCGTTGGCCTGCTCGCGATTCGCGCCCCGGGCCAGCGAGGCAAAGACGCCCAGGCCGCACAGAAGGGAGAAAACGACGAATCCGATCCTCGTACTCTGCATGAAGGCGGGGTGGAGATCGGAGGTGATGGCGTTGGGCCCGATGAAGAGGGCGAAGAGCATGAGCACGATTCCCATGCTCATGGCCTGCCCCGTGACCCGCATGGTGGAGATGAACCCGCCGGCAAGGCCGTACATCCGTCTGTCCACCGCTCCCATGACCGCATTGGTGTTGGGGGAGGAAAAAAACGCGAACCCCAGGCCGATGATCAGGAGGGGAACGAGTATCTGCACGGTACCCGCCGTATCGGTAAGAAAAACCAGGAGGAAGAGCCCCAGACTGGTAACGGCCATGCCCACCGAGGACAGAATCCGCGGCTCGATCCGGTCGGAGAGCCTGCCCGCCAGAGGCGAGAACAGGGTCATGACCAGCGGCTGGGACACCAGGATCAGACCTGCCTGCTGGGGGCTCATGCCCTTGATGTACTGGAGGTAGAGGCTCATGAGGAAGGTGAGGGCAAAGGTGGCGCTGTAATGGATGAAGGCGGCCAGATTCGACATGGCGAACTGGCGGTTCCGGGTGATCAGGCCGATGTTCAGCAGGGGGTGCCGAGCCCTTTTCTCCCACGCGAGGAATACGAGCATGCCCGCGACCCCGGCGAGCGCCAGTGCCATCCCCAGTGCCTGCTGGATGCGGGAGAACCCGTACATGAGGGCTACCAGAGAACCCGAGTAGACTACAGACCCGGGGATGTCGATCGCACCGCCCTCGCCTCCCCGCTCCTCCCTCACGCCCAGGATTGTCAGGGCAAGGACCGCCAGGCCCATGGGGATGACTGCCAGAAAGATGCTCTCCCACCCGAGATGCTCGGTCATGACCCCGCCGAGGAACGGACCCAGGGAAAGCCCCAGATAAACCGCTGCCACGTTGATTCCCAGCGCCCTCCCACGTTCTTCCGGCGGATAGACCGAGGTGAGGATGGCTACCCCGGTGCCGAATATCATGGAGCTTCCGAGCCCCTGCATGACGCGAAACCCGATGACGAAACCCGCCGAAGGGCTCAGGACGATGAGAAACGAGCCCAGGGTAAGGATCGCGATGCCCCAGGCAAAAACCAGCCTTCTTCCGTAGATGTCCGCCATCCTGCCGAAGGGCAGGAGAAAGACGGCCGAGGCGAAAAGATAGGAGGTGGAGACCCAGTTGAGCATCAGTGCGTCCATGGAGAAGGCCTCTCCGATTGCGGGCAGCGCTATGTTGACCGAGGAACCCAGAAACGGCGTCAGGAACGACGAGAGGGACGCCACCACGAGAACGATCACTCTTCTGCGCGAATTCTCCACTTATCGTCTCCAGGGCGTACGCCGATGACCGGAATTCCTGCAAAGCGGGGCTCGAATGTATACGGGCGGCCGGGGAAAGTCAACGAGGCCCCGGTGATCTGCCTTAAGGTGTACTTCCCTAACCTTCACGGGTCCTCTTCTTGGTGAGGTTGTACTTTTCGGCCTTGAGATAGAAGGTCTTGTAATTCAGCCCGGATTCCCGCGCAGCCTCGGCGATGACCCCCCGGTGCTTCTTCAGGAGGTGCTCGAAATACCGGCGCTCGAACTGCTCGATGAGGTTCTGCTTGATGGCGTGGTACCCCGCCCCTTCGCCTGCGTCCACCCAGATGGTGGGATCGTCCGCCGCCTCCTCCACCGGGCTCGTCGTCGCCTCGTGGAGGTTTTTGCCCAGATCCGGGAAGTGCTCGATCCGCTCGGAGCGGCAGGAGACCATGGCGCGCTGGACCACGTTTTCCATCTCCCGGACATTGCCGGGCCAGGAATAGGCCAGGAGCTGATTCATGGCCTCCCGCGACACACCCCTGACCGGGGAGTTGAACTTCCCCCCGTGCTTTTCGATGAAGTGACTCACCAGAAGCGAGATGTCGTCCTTGCGCTCCCTGAGCGGCGGGATGATGATGGGCAGAACGCTGATGCGATAGAAGAGATCCTCGCGAAAGAGCTCCTTCTTGATCATGCTCTGAATGGGGCGGTTCGTGGCGCAGATAACCCGGAAATCCAGGTCGATCTCCAGGTTGCTTCCCAGTCGGGTGATCTTGCCGTCCTCCAGGACCCTCAGAATCTTGGCCTGAAGATCCAGCGGGATGTCGCCGATCTCGTCCAGGAACAGGGAGCCGGTGTGGGCCTTCTCGAACTTTCCGATGCGCTGGGTCACGGCCCCGCTGAATGAGCCTTTCTCGTGCCCGAAAAACTCCGACTCCAGAAGATTCTCAGGCACGGCCGCGCAGTTGATGGTCACGAACGGCTTCGACCGCCGGTCGCTGCGGGAATGGATGGACCGGGCCACGAGCTCCTTGCCCGTTCCGGTCTCCCCGAGGATGAGCACGGTGAGGTTGGTGTCGGCCGCGGTGAGGATCTGGTCGTAGAGCTTCTGCATCTTCACGTTCGAGCCCACGAGCTGATCCAGACCCTCGGCATACTGGGAAATGCGGCCCTTGAGCTCGATGTTCTCCCGGAGAATCTCCTGCTGGCGGATGATCTTGGTCAGCGATAGCTCCAGGGTGTTCATGTTGAAGGGCTTTTCCAGAAAGTCGCTGGCGCCGTACCTCATGGCCTCCACGGCACCGGATACCGATCCGAAGGCCGTGATGACCACCACATAGGTCGAGGGGTAGCGCTCCTGGATCTCCTTGAGCAGGGCGTATCCGTCCATGCGTGGCATCCGGATGTCCGTGATCACGATGTCCTGTGGCGTAACGCTCAGCTTCTTCAGCGCCTCCAGCCCGTCGCTGGCGGTTTCTATGACAAGATCCAGGCTCGATGACAAAAGCGCTTCCTTGAGCTGCTCCAGGAAAACCTGTTCGTCGTCGACGAGAAGGATCCTCTTCTTCCCCCAGCTGTCACGGCCGCTTTCTTCCGATATGGACGTGTTGTCTTTTCTCATGGTAGGTCCTCACCACTGCCGGCGGCTGCATGTTCGACCGCCGGCTGATCCACGGGAACGGAAACAACGAAGCAGGAGCCCTTTCCCGGAGAGCTCGACACCTCCACCTGGCCGTGATGCATATCCACGATCTTTCTCACGAGCGCCAGCCCGAGCCCGGTGCCCCGGGCCTTTTTGGTAATGAACGGATGGAAGATCTGCTGAATGTCCTGTTCTTCCATGCCGCATCCGGTATCGGCCACGCGGATCTCCATGGCGTCCGAGATAAATTCACGGCCCCGGCTCTGGAAGGCACGGCCCGGCGACACGGAGGTGGAAACCGTCAGCGTCCCCCCTTCGGGCATGGCGTCCAGGGCATTGTCGATGAGGTTCTCGATGAGCTGCCGGATCTGGGTTCCATCCACCATGATCCGGTCGTGTACATCATCGAATGAGGTCCTCACCTCGATCCCCTGGTCGGCACACTGGTCGGCGCGGTTGAACAGGAGGCCTTCGATGATATTGCTGATACTGTAGCTCTTGAGGTTTACCTTGCCCGACCGCGTCCACTCGAGGATCTGGGTCACGAACTTCTCCAGGGTGTCGATGCCGCTCGTCACCCCCTGAAGGATCTTCATCTGCCGCTCCTCCAGGGGATGCGAGTTACGGAGAAGCTCCATCCCGGTCTTGATCTTCTGGAGCGGGTTCCTCACCTCATGGGCCACGTGGGCGGACATCTCTCCCAGGGCCGCCATCCTCCGGGCCTGTTCCAGCTCGCGCTCCATGCTCTTTTTTTCCGTGATGTCCATGATGGAGACAATGCTCTGCTTGGTCCCCGGTATCAGACCGATGGTGAGAAAGGCATCCCTGACCCTGCCCGTTTTGTCCACGACCCTGAACTCGTATTCGGAGGGAACACCCCGTTTTCCCTCCCTGCGGGCCTTGTGATACCCCACCATGCGTTCCCTGTCGTCGGGGTGGACGATCTCCGTGAAAGGGACCTTGCCCTCGATTTCCTCCCGGCTGAAACCCGTGAGCCTTTCGAACTGCCGGTTGACCAGGGAGACGATGCGGTTCTCCTCCAGGAGCATGATGGCGGTGCCGGTGTGCTCCACGGTGGTCCGGTACTTGGTTTCCGAGGCACGAAGGGCCTTCTGCTGCATGCGCCTCTGCGTGATGTCGCGGATGATATTCTGCGTGGCGGGCCTCTTCTCAAACCGGATGATGGAAGGCGAGATCTCGAATGCCCGCCACGACCCGTCTTTGGCCCGCAGGGCGATCTCATACTCCTCGGGTACCGTGTCGCCCCTGATTCTCTTATCGTAGCGTGACTCGATGAGCTCCGCGAGCTCGGGCCTCACCAGATCACGAAACCCCATGGAGCTCAGCTCCTCGCCGGTATAGCCCATGAGCTCCCGGAACCGCGGGTTGGCGTATTTGAAAACATGATCCTGGTAGACAAAAATGCCCTCCTTGGCGTTCTCCACCAGAACCCGGTATTTCCCCTCGGACGCCTTGAGCCGTTCCTGCACCTCCTGCAAGGGCCTCAGATCGCGGAATATGCTGATCCCGGCAATGGGCCTGCCCGCCTGATAGACATAGGAGGCCGAGAGCGAGATTGGGATGAGAGCCCCGCCCTTGACATAAAGCGTGGTCTCCTCAGCGACCAGCCGGTAGGGCTTCTCCGGGGTGCCCTGATCCAGCAGCGAGAGAATCCGCCCGCGCTCGCCCCGGCCCATGAAATCATCGATACTGATCTTGCGCGAGAGCATCTCCGTAGCCGAGTATCCGGTGATCTCCTCTGCCGCCTTGTTGAAAACAAGGATGTTTCCCTTCAGATCGGTGACGGCGATCGCATCGCTGGAGTTCTCGATGAGTCCCTTGAGGAACTCGTTGTACGAGGTGAGATATTCCTCCATCTGCCTGCGCTCGGTGATGTCCCGCGCGATGTTCAGGGTCGCCGGCTCGCCGCCAAGCAGAATGACCGAAGGTGAAAGGGATATGATCCGTTTCCGGGACTTCCGGGTGACGAAGGTCACCTCGTACCGGGAGGGAACGTCATCACCCCGGAGCCGATGCGCATAGCGCTGTTCCACCATCTCCAGGGAGTCCGGGTGGAGCACGTCGTGCCAGCTCATGCCCTCCAGCTCTTCAGCGCTGTAGCCCAGCATCTTCTCAAAGGCGGGGTTTACATAGAAAAACCGGCTGCCCTGATAGACGAAGATCCCATCACCGGCCTTTTCCACCATGGTCTGGAATATGGCCTTGCTGATCCGTTTCGCACTGGTCTTTGATGTGCCCCGGGAACCCATATCTCCTTGTAAAGATACACAATGAGTAGCCTTGTATCAACAATAAAACCCGTTTTTCAGGTCTTTACCTGGTATCAGGCCGTTTTGCTGCGAAAAGAAAACCGCTGTTTTCTCATCCGGGGATGCCTGGTCAGAAGGGATCGTCCCCGGTTCTCACCGGGGAACGGAACGCACTTTCTTCTCCCGTGCAGTGCATCGGGACAAGGGGAAATCAGGCCTTGAACTTTCCGAAATCTTCCGGGCTCATCTTCTCCAGGATCTCCTTAAGCTTTTCCTGGTCCTGTTCAAAGCCTACGATGACCTTGCCGCCCGTCTCCTTGTTGGTCTCCACCCGGATTGCGTCTTTTACCACGTGATCCGCCACGAAAATGGCGCAGTCGAGCCTCAAGGCGATGGCGATGGCGTCGGAAGGCCTGGCGTCGACCGTGACCTTGTTCCCGTTATCGTCCAGGGTGATCAGGGCATAGAATACATTGTCCCGGATATCCACCACCTCGATCTTATCCACCTGTACGCCGAGTGTTTCTATCACGGACTTGAAGAGGTCATGAGTCATGGGCCGGGAATAGCGGATGCCCTCGAGCGACGCGGCGATGGCGCTCGCCTCCATGATGCCGATCCAGATGGGGAGCACGAACTTGCCTTCGGTATCCCGCAGGACAACGATGGGGGCATTGTTGGTGGGGTCCAGGGCTATTCCGGCGACCTTCATCTCCACGAAACCTGGCATGGCTCTTCCTCCTATAGAATACATTAAGACCGCGTCATCCATTAGTCAATACGCAACAGCCTTAAGCAGGATCGAGAGTTCCCGGGCTCAGAACGAAGTATCCCCGCTTATAAGGAGGATAAAAAGGCCGAAGCTATGCCGGACGTCTCAGCAGCCCTATGAGCTGCTCCATGTCGAACACCGCAGGGCCGAGGCTCACGCCCTCCTCTGCCAGCCAGTTCTGGACACGCAGCACCAGGGGCGCCACGATGCCCGCGGACGTGAAGGCATCCAGGCGGCGGATGAGCTGATCCTTCCGGATATCCTCCGCCATCCGGGCCTGAGAGAGCACGATGCACCGGTCCACGATCCCCAGGAAATCCTCAAGGTTATGGGTGACCAGAACGATGGTCACGTCCTTCAGACCCGCAATGAGCCGAGTGAGCTCCCTCCTTCCCGAGGCGTCCATCCCGGCCGTGGGCTCGTCGAGAATCAGTACCTCGGGCGAGGAGAGCAGGGCCGAGGCCAGGGCGAGCTTTCGCTTCTCGCCGGAGCTCAGGCAGAAGGGAGAGACCTGCCCGAGCACGTCGATATCCAGCTGGAACCTTCCGGCCACCTCCCGCGCCCGGCGCTCGATCTCTCCCTCATCCAGATCGAAAAAGTTCCTCAGGGCGAAGGTGAGCTCGTCATACGCGGTTTCATGGAAAAACTGGTGCTCCGGGAACTGGAACAAGACCCCGATGCGCCTCCGGATGGAAGTGAGCTTCCCGGCCTTGGACAGGGATAGGACACTCTCCCCGTCATAGAGGACGTCGCCTTGAACCGGGAGAATCAGGGCATCGATGAGTTGGATCAGCGTGGTCTTGCCCGAGCCCGCCGGTCCGATCACCGCGACCTTCTCCCCCTGGTCCAGCGTAAAGCCCACATCACGCAGGGCCCATCCGGAGCCCGGGATATCATAGCGGTACGAGACATTGCGGCATTCGATCTTCATGCCTTTCTGAACCACTCCCTCACGTCCCGGGCGTCCCGGGTATTCAGGCACGAATCCTTTGTCACGAACCCCTTCCGGGCGATCATGACCCCGTAGGTCATGTCGTCGAGACCGGCCACCGAATGGGCGTCAGGCCCGATGGCAACGGTCCCGCCCCGGCTCACGAACGAATCCATGAGCCTCCAGTCGAGATCGAGCCGCACCGGGTTTGCATTGAGTTCCACGGCCACACGGTTCAGAAGAGCCTCTTCCAGGACCGCGTCCATATCCACGGCATAGGGTTCCCGCGAGAGGAGGAGCCTCCCGGTGGGGTGGGCGAGAATGGTCGTGAAGGGGTTGCGCAGGGCCTTGATGATCCTTCTGGTCATCCTGCGACAGTCCATGTCCATGTGCGAGTGGATGCTGGCAATAACGAAATCGAACTCTTCGAGCACCTCGGGCGGATAGTCCAGGGAACCGTCGGCGAGGATATCGGACTCGATGCCCCTGAAGATGGCGATGTCATCGAGTTCTTCCTGAAGCGCATCGATCTCCCGATGCTGCCGCGCCACGGCATCCTCACTCAGACCGCCCGCATAGTGCGCGCTTTGGCTGTGATCCGAGATTCCGATCCACTGGTACCCCCGCTCCCGGGCGCCGCGCACCATTGCCGCCAGGGACGAGACGCCGTCGCTCATCTCGGTGTGGTTGTGGATCGTGCCCCGGATATCCGTTGAGCGGATGAGCTCGGGCACGGTGTGCGCCCGGGCACGGGCCATCTCCGAATCCCGGCCCTCGGGGACCTCCGGAGGCAGGTACTGCAGATCCAGGAGGCGGTAGATATCCTCCTCCCGCTCGATCCTCACCTCCCTGCCCTGGAGGGTGACACCGCTTTCGATCTCCACCTGCATCCCGGATGCATGTTCCTTGAGCGCTACGAGGTGGGCATCGGAGCCCGTGGTGACCAGAAGCCTCACGGCCCGGTCCTCGCGGGGCACCAGGCGCACCACCACCGGGGGCGTTCCCGCCCTGGCCGGCAGCACCAGGGTATCTCCCTTAAGCTCGCATCCGGGTTCGTCCAGGGCGTTCCGGAGAGTTTCGCCATCCCGGACCGAGCCCTCCACCAGGATTTCGACGCGCTCGACGATCTCCGAGTGCCTCCGGCAGGCCCCGGTGACCTCTGCCTTCAACCCCTGAGCGGCGAGCCGGGAGAGCGTCTCGCCCGCCCGGGCCAGGCCGTCGCTCAGAAGATACTTGCCCCGATAACCCATCACCCGCTCCAAGGACCGGGGCAGGTTTTCGACAAACTTCCCGGGAAACGCCCTTACGCCGGCGAGCCTTCCCTGCCGTACCGCCTCCATCAGGTCATCCACGGTCTCCACCCCGAGCCGGCCGTGCAGTATCCTTACCCTCTTGAGCCCGATCCCGGGCACCTTGAGAAGCTCGTCGAGCCCCCTGGGCAGACCGGCACGGAGTTCCTCAAGCGTCGAGAAATCACGGTCCTTCACCCATGCCTCGACGGTCGAGGCGATGCCTTTTCCGACGCCGGGCACACTCGACAGCCCGCCCTCTTCCACCACTTCTCTCACCGGGACGGGGAGCTCCAGGATCGACCGGGCCGCCCTGCGGTACGCCTGGATCTTGAAGGAGTTTTCGTCCAGGTACTCGAGCGCCCTGGCCGTCTCCAGCAGGTATCGGACAACGAGCAGATTATCCAATGGGCCTCCCCCGGACGTATCCCTCAC
Source organism: Deltaproteobacteria bacterium (assembly GCA_018433085.1). Lineage (GTDB taxonomy): Bacteria > Desulfobacterota > Desulfomonilia > UBA1062 > UBA1062 > Phosphitivorax. Next base: position 18,221 of record JAHDRW010000023.1, read on the forward strand.
AGGGCTCTTCCAGGAGAACCCTGACACGATCGTTCACCCGCGCCTTTCCCACGGCCTCGACCGTGAGATAGTTGGACGTGACGCCGCGGAAAGAGTCCCTTTCGGCACGGGTGACGAGCAGGTCTTCTTCCCCGCCGATCCGGGAGCGGACAAAGGCTTCGCGCTTGCTTCGGGAAAGCTCTCTGAGCAGGGCCACCCGCTCCTTTACGACGCGGGCGTCCGCCCTGCCCCCCCAGGCGGCGGCCGGGGTGCCTGGCCTGGGCGAGTAGGGAAAGACGTGCAGATAGGAAACATCGGCCTCTTCCAGCAATGCGCGGGTCTGACCGAACTCGTTATCGCCTTCCCCGGGAAACCCGACCAGAACGTCGGTGCCGATGCTGATTCCGGGATCGAGCGCCTTGATTTTCTCCACCAGTGAGCGGAAATACCGGGCATCGTACGGCCTGCCCATCCGGGAGAGTATGGCGTCGGAGCCGCTCTGGAGCGGGACATGAAGATGCCTGCACACCCGCGTTTCTCCCGCGACCAGGCGGATGAGCTCGTCGGTGAGGGTCCACGGCTCGATGGAACTGATACGCACCGCGGGCATAGGCGTTTTCTTAAGGATTTTTCCCACCAGCGCGTCCACGCCCCCTTCATAGAGCCCGATATTGATCCCGGAAAGCACGACCTCTCGGAACCCGGCGGCGTACAGCCCGGTGATCTCCTCGATGATCTCCTGCCCCGGCCTGCTCCGGGGAACGCCCCGGGCGTAGGGAACGATACAGTAGGTGCAGAAATTGCCGCACCCCTGCTGGATGTTCACGAACGCGCGGCTGTGTCCGCAGAAGCCGGTAATGCGGGAGGGCACCTGTACCTCGAGGGCAGGGCCGAGGTTCTCGAAGGGGATCACCTCGACAGCGGGCGACAGGGCCCGGATCGCCTCCCCGTAGACCTTTGCCTGGCAGCCGGTGGCGATCACGCGCCCGCCCAGGGCAAGGGCCCTGCGTAGAAGGTTGCGCGCCTGGGCGTCGGAGCGATGGGTCACCGTGCATGTGTTGACGATGGACAACTCCGCCCCGGGACGGCCGAACGGCTGTTCACGGTGTCCGCGCGATGCGAGCGCTTCTCTGAGAAGCTGGCTCTCGTACTGGTTTACCTTGCATCCAAGGGTGGTTATGGCGAATATCATGGCTCGTAAGAAGGCATACTCCCGTATGCCTTCGGGTGTCAATGCGGCAACCCCTTTAAGGAACCGGCTTACAAGGGGCTTTCGTCCGATACGAAGCAGGGGAGAAAGCCGGGACCGGCCCTACTCTTTCAGCTTCTCCTTGATTTCTTTCAGGAAATCTTCCGACACCTCAAGGAACCTGACCCCGGTCTCCACATTGCCGGACTCGTCCGCCAGGGACCAGACGGCCTTGCCCCGGGCCTGCTTCCCACAGACCGATACCCGGATCTCGCGGTCCACGCAGACCTTCTGCGCGGTCTTCAGCAGGACCCCTTCCTCGGCGACGTTGAGCAGGTCCCCCTGCTCCGGCCCCTCGCCGATATCGTACACCACCGGGGCGGCCAGCCGGTGGCGGCGGAACCGCAGGTGCTTCTGGTGGGCGTCCTTGTTGCCCATGCTCCTGAGCTGCGAGTCCAGGTTGTAGATGGCGTTGAAATATCGCACCTTCTGCTCGTGGCGCGCCACCTTTGGCAGCTCCTTGAGCAGCTCCTTGCGGGTCCTCTGGAGCGTATCGATGAGATGGTTGAAGGCGGCCTCGTACTCCCGGTTGCCCTTGTTGGCCAGATAGCTGTTGATCATACCGGGCAGCCTCTTCCTGATCTGGATCTCGAAGTCTTTGAGGATCTTCTGGAATTCTTCCCTGTTCATGGACCCCACCATAAACAACCGGCCATGAAAAATCAAATCAATGTTCTCTCCTCCCCCCTCCGGCCGTCCCTTCCCCGGAAGGCCGTGCGGCACGAGCCACTTACCCTTGCCGTTGAATTCTGTTATTACTATACCTCATGAGAGTACTCTTCTGCTCTTCGGAGGTGGTCCCCTTCGCCAAGACCGGCGGTCTGGCCGACGTGAGTTCCGCGCTGCCCGCCGAGCTCAGAGGCCAGGGGGTGCAGTGCGACGTGGTCATGCCGCTCTATCGGTCCGTAAAAAAATCCGGCATCGCGCTCGAACACGTGGCCGACATCTCGTTCCTCTCGGGCCAGGGCATCTCTCAGGGAAGGATCTTCTCTCACGGCCCTACTTATTTCATAGAAAACGACCTGTACTTCAACCGGGACGGGTATTATTCCTACCGGGGCAGGGATTTTCCCGACAATCTCGAGCGGTTCGCCTTTTTCTCGCGCGCATGCGTGGAGCTGGCCACGATCCTCGAAAATGTGGACCTCATCCACTGCAACGACTGGCAAACCGCGCTCGTACCTGCGTATCTCCATTCGCTGGGCATCACGGGCTTCTCCACCTGCTACACAATCCACAACCTCGCCTACCAGGGGGTGTTCGAGTCCTCGCTCTGGCCCATGCTCTTTCTGCCCTACGAGTTGTTCCACCCGGATATCATGGAGTTCTACGGCCACATCAACGTGATGAAGGCCGGCATCATTTTCGCCGACATGGTCACCACCGTGAGTCCCTCCTACGCCGCCGAGATCCAGACGCCCGAGTTCGGCGTGGGCCTCGACGGACTGCTGCAGGCCATATCGTTCAAGCTCGCCGGGATCGCCAACGGCATCGACACGCGGGTGTGGGACCCGCTCCACGACGAACATATCGCGCAAACCTTCAGCATAGACGATCTCTCGGGAAAGGCCGCGTGCAAGCGCGATCTGCAGGAGAGATTCTCCCTGGGCAAATCCTCCGGACCGCTGATGGCCCTCATCGGCCGACTGGTGGATCAGAAAGGCATCGACCTGGTCGTGTCGGCCATGGACGAGATCATTTCGCTGGGCGCCCAGGTGGTGGTCCTGGGGACCGGAGACCGCCGGCACGAACAGGACCTGCTCAGCCTCTCCGCCGGCCATGCGGGAAAGCTCGGCGTGATCGTGGGGTTCGACGAATCCCTTGCCCATGTCATCGAGGCCGGGGCCGACTTCTTCCTCATGCCGTCCCGGTTCGAGCCCTGCGGCCTCAACCAGATGATCAGCATGCGCTACGGCACGATACCCATCGTTACCCGCGTGGGCGGCCTCAGGGATACGGTCACCGCCCTTGGGGAGGGGGACAGCCCCACCGGTATCAGGGTGAAAAGCCCCACCTCTGCGGCCCTCCTGAACGCCGTGCGCCAGGCAGACAGCCTGTACCAGGACCAGAAGGGACTCCTTTTCGCAACCCGCGGAAACGCCATGCGAAAAGACGTGAGCTGGAGGCATTCTGCAATACAGTATTACAACCTGTATACCAAAATGATAAATTTTCGAGAAAGACGGAGATAATCCGAGTTCCGAGTTTTCTACAAAATGTCGATAATTGCCTCGGATCCAGTGGATATCCCGCCTTCCCCTGAGCCGTATGGATGCTGGAGCTACGGGGTTTCCAATCATATACCGAAGAAAAGACTCGTTGTTTCAGCGACCGCACGAAGTGAACACAGATGGGAATAACTGCAGAGGTTCGGGTTTGACGTTTTTTATCCGGGAGTCCACTATGCCCCGCATACGTTCGAATTTTCCATCTACCTGGGAGGTTACAGTGGACCACTTCGATATCATTAAGGAATCTATCCTTGCCATGGTTCCCGGGGCATCCGAGAGGGTGCTCATCGAGCAGATGGATATCACCGAAGAAGACGGAGCCATTTTGATATCCTGCCCGAACGCGTTCTCCCAGAAGTACCTGAGCAGACAGTATAAGGACCACATCGTCCAGTGTGTCCGGGGGACGCTGAATCAGCCGGTCGATGTCCACTTCTGCGTACGGCAGAAGGGAAAGATCAGGCAGGTAAAGCCGGTTTCCGAGCCCCCGGTTCAGATGACGCTCCCGTCGCTCTCGACCCCCTCACCGGTAAGCGGTCTCAACGGGAACTTCACCTTCGAGGAATTCGTGGTGGGGAGATGCAACGCCTTTGCCTACGAGGCCGCCATGGCGGTCACGGAAAACGACATCAGCAGGTACAACCCGCTCTATTTCTATTCGGACGTGGGTCTGGGCAAGAGCCATATCGCCCATGCCATCGGCAACCGGCTGCTCTCGTCGAAATCGGGCGTCTCGGTCAAGTATACGACCGCCCGGGACTTTTCCCAGGATTTCGTCCACAGCGTGCGCAACAACTGTCAGCAGAGCTTCAAAAAGACCTACCATGCCTCGTCCCTGGACATCTTCTTCATCGACGACGTGCACCTGTTCAAGAACAAGGAGAAGACCCAGATGGAGCTCTGCCACGTACTGGACGACCTGATCAGCGCGGGCAGGCAGGTGGTCCTCTCCGGGTTCCGTCCGCCCACCTCCATGTCCCAGATCGACAAGGGGCTCCGCTCCCGGTTCTCTGCCGGTCTCGTCATCGATCTCAAACGGCCCGACAGGCTCACCAGGGACAAGATCGTCAGGCACAAGGCCCAGAAAAACGGCATCGTCCTCCCCGACGAGGTGGTAGAGTTCATCAGCGGCAGCGTGCTCACGAGCATCAGGGAGCTTGAGAGCGCGGTCATGACCATCACTGCCATGAGCTCGCTCATGAAACGCCGGATCACCCTGGATCTGGCCAAGGAGCTCCTGGAAGGCGTCCTGGAGAAGCAGCAGCGCATCACCTTGGAATATATCCAGAATTTTGTGGCCAAGAACTTCTGCATGCCCAGGGAAACGATCATCTCCCCCTCCCGGAAAAAGGAAATCGTCTATCCCCGGCAGGTGGCGATCTTCCTCTGCAGGCGCTACACCCGGGAGTCGCTGCAGAGCATCGGCAATGCGTTCTCCCGAAAACACTCGTCCATCATCCATTCCCTGGAGACCATCGAGACCATGTACAAGCAGAACCTCAAGGTGAAGCGGGAGATCGATTTCCTGATAGAAAAGCTCGAGGCCGAGACCGCCTAGCACGGCGGCGGCAAGCGGCATCTTCCTCCGGCAGCGCCCGGTTATGTGCTCCGGCGGGATTCGCCGGCCGCGGCTGCACGACAAGAGCAGACCGGACCCCGTGTTCTACCGGGCGGTGATGCCGGCCGCATCCCTGCTTAAGTCTCTGAAGTTGTCGACGCCGATGAAGAACTCGCGCATCATGACTACCCAGTAGTACCTCCCCCGGGGCGTGAGCCTGATGCGTCCCCGATCGATGCGGATGCCCCCTGCGAGCAGGAAGAACAGAAGCTCGGGACCCAGCAGCCACCAAGGTGGAGAGCCGAATCTCTTCCTGAAGGACGTGGTGTCCAGCGACAGGCCGAAAAGCCCCATGAGAAGCGAGTACCGGCTCAGCTCCCGGACCGAGAAGAGCCGTCTGGCGGACAGGGGGAACTCCCCCCGGAAGATGCGTTCGCAATAGGCAGGCAGGGAAAAGGTGTTGGCGTATATGCCCCCTCCCACCAGCCCGAAGGCACCGCTTCCGGCACCTACGTACTCCTGGCTCGCCACTACGTATTCATCGACCATGGAGGTATCCTTCTTCGAGAAGCACCAGGCCGAGCTCGACCGGTAGTCCCCGGCCAGGTGCGAGGCGATAAGCGAGTAAAAATGCTTTTCTTTCCGGTAGCTCACCCTGCCCATGAGGTCGGTCATCTTCTTCCGGGTGGCGTCCGAGATCATGAGAGGATAGAAGGTGATCTGGTCGGGACTCGCCTCCTTGAGCACCTCGAGGTCCTGCTCGAGCATGGTTCGGCTCTGGGTGGGGAAGTTATAGATCATGTCGGCATTGAGGGTCTGCACAAAGCCCTTCGCCTTCACGAGCCGCTCCTTGAGCACATCCGAGCTTCCATACTTGTCGTAGCGCCCGATGCTTTTGAGAAGGGGATCGCTGAAGGTCTGTATGCCCACGGACACCCGCTTTACCCCGGCGTCCGCCAGGAGCTTCAGCGTCCGGGCATCCAGCCGGTCCGGGTTTGTCTCGACCGAGACCTCGGCAGGGGAGAAATCGTGCTGAATACGCGCGAGCAGGTCCAGGAGCTCGTCGAGGAGAATGGTAGGTGTCCCGCCCCCCACGTAGACCCCGGAAAAGGAGAAGCCCCTGTCACGGTACATCTCGATCTCTCGCCTCAGCGCACGGAAATACTCTCGGGCCTTCTCCTCCCGGTAGAGAACCCGGTGGAACGAGCAGTAGGGACAGAGCTCTGCGCAGAACGGGATGTGGATGTACAGGTAAATCGGGTCCTCAGGCGCACAAGGCGGCTGAGGACGGCCGTCCTCAAAGGCGAAATAGCGTGAAGACGCGTCCCTGACCATTCGTGCGATGATATTCTCGACTACCATGTCCCTACCTGAACATCCTGACAATGAAGATCACCAGGCTCACGACGACGCTGATGAGAATGCCGGTGGTGATGGGGAAATAGAAGCTGAATCCCGGCCTCTGTATCCGGATATCGCCCGGAAGCTTCCCCAGCCAGGAGATTCCTCCGCCGAGATAGAGCAGCACCCCGATGACCAGAAGAACCGCCCCGAAAAGGATGAGCATCGCCCCCATATCTTTCATGGACAGATATATAGAGGAAAAAGCATGAACACACAAGAAGACATACCGCGAGAGGATCACTCCCCTCCTCCTCGATCTTGCGCCGGAAAGCACACTTGTGATACACCTTCCTTTTTAGAAGAACACGTACACGTGAACTGTTCCGGGAGGGAACCATGATACGGCATCATTATCTCGACATTCCGAAGCTAACGTCATTCAAGGGAGCAGAAGGGGTCGTCAAACGCACACTCATCGGCAAGGAGCAGTCGGCCGAGGGGTTTTATCTCCGCCATTTCTCCCTGGAGCCGTCCGGCTACACCCCCCGGCATTCCCACCCCTGGGAGCACGAAATCTACGTGCTCTCCGGCACCGGATCCATCCAGGTGGGCGAGGAGCAAGCAGAGGTCAGCGAGGGCATCGCCGTTTTCATCCCGCCCCAGGTGGAGCACCAGATCCGCGCGGGCGTGAACGGGCTCGTTTTTCTCTGCATCATACCGGCAGTCGAGGAAGCATGAGAGATGATCCCGGTACGGGACACGAGTGTCTCCCGTGGATTCGCCCCGGCAACCGCCGTCATCATCCTGATCAACATCGTCTTCTTTATTGAAGAGCTCCGTGTAGGAGAGGCGATCTTCCAGCTGTATGCGGCTAGCCCCGCCGACGTCTACAACTACCTTATCAGGGGATCGGGTAACATCCTCGCAATCCACTGGTCGATCCTCGTGTCGTCCTTCATGCATGCGGGCTACCTCCATATCCTGGGCAACATGGTCTTTCTCTCGGTCTTCGGACCCGCCCTGGAGAAACAGATCGGGATCGTGCGCTTCTGCCTCTTCTACCTCCTGGCGGCGTTCGTGGCCTTCTACAGCCACGCCGTGTTCTATCCCACCTCGCCTGTCCCGGTGGTAGGCGCATCCGGTGCCATTGCGGCCGTGATGGGGGCATACCTCGTCTTCAGCCCCAGGGCCCGGATCCTCACCATCCTTCCCCTGCTCTTTCTCATCGAGGTGGTGGAGATTCCGGCCGTGATCTTCATGGTCGTCTGGTTCCTGCTCCAGGGCGCACAGGGTATCCTAAGCATCCATTCCCAGACCGATGTCGCGTGGTTTTCCCATATGGGGGGGTTCATCCTGGGGGTCATCCTGGGGGTCAACATGCGGTGGTTCAAGTAGGGATCGTCTATGCAATAGATGCGCGTTCTTATCGTGAACGCCCGGGAGAGATTCACTCCCCGTCACAGGACCGTAATCCTGTTCAGTTCTCATACAGAACACTTCTTTTGCAAGTGATGAAGGATTACCATTTTGCAATCCGATGGGAACAGGGGTTGAAGAATCGAAACCCCGCAACCTCTGCCCTGGTCGATGTGCGGGGGTAAAATCGGTCCCCTATATTTTTTTAAAGATTCACCCACGTCCTCCCGATAGTGATGCTATGTGCTCGGGAGAATTAATTTTTGGTGATAAACAGTTATTATTTGGATATAATACGGGCGATGAGGATATCGCGGCCAGTCGTCTATGCACTGATTCTGACCACCGTATTGTTTCTATCCTTCACCGTTCCCGGGGACAAAGGCCTGATCAGGAGTTACCAACTCCACCAGGAGCTGAAGCACTTGCGGGCTCAAAACGCCTCTTTGGAAGTGAAAAACGAATCGCTTGCCCAGGAGGCGCTTATGCTCAAAGAGAACCTGGCATACATCGAGCATGTAATCATTCAGGAAATGAATCTCGTGCGACCGGGAGACAAGATAGTGGTGTTCAAGAAGGAAAAGAAATGATCACGGGGTGATGAGGATGCTGTTTGAGAAGAAGACGCTACTAGGACTGGATATCGGCTCTCAATCGATCAAGATGGTGGATATCGAGAAGGTCCGCGGGGGATACGAGCTCAAGGCCCTGGGCCTGGGACTGATACCCGCCGAGTGCATCGTGGACAAGGATATCATGGATTCCGAAACCGTGGTCGACACGGTCAAGAATCTGAAAGAAAACCTTAAGATCAAGGCTCGGGGAACGGCCAGCGCCATATCGGGCCATTCGGTCATCGTGAAAAAGGCCGAGCTGCCGCTCATGAGCGAATCCGAGTTGCAGGAGACCCTGATGATCGAGGCGGAGCAGTACATTCCCTTTGACATCAATGACGTGTACCTGGACTCCTTCGTCCTGGGAGAAAGCCTGGAACGATCCGACATGATGGACGTCCTCTTCGTGGCCGCGAAAAAAGAACTGGTTGACGATTACGCCTCGGCCGTGAGGAACGCGGGCTTAAAGCCCATGCTCATGGACATCGATGTGTTCGCCCTGGAGACCATGTACGAGATGAATTACCCCGACGCCCCCGAGTCGATCGTGGCCCTGGTGGACGCCGGAGCGTCCATGATCAACATCAACATCTTAAAAGACGGGATGTCGATCTTCGCCCGGGACATCTCCATGGGCGGCCGTCAGCTCACCGAGCGCATACAGCGCGAGTTCGGCGTAAGCTACGAGCGGGCCGAAAACATCAAGACCGGATCGGACATCGAGGGGATCGACCTGGAGCGGATCAACTACATCTTCAAGATGGCCGCGGAAACATACGTACAGGAGATCCGCAGGACCCTGGACTTCTTCCTTTCCACCATGGTCAACGAGAATATCGAACGGATCTACATGTCGGGCGGGTCGTCCCGGATACCCGGGCTGATATCCCTGCTGAGGAAACAGATGGACATCCCGGTGGAGATGATCAATGCCTTCAACAACATCCACTGGGACGACAAGGTCTTTGATCCGGAATACATGGCCTATATCGCACCCCAGATGGCAGTAGCGGTAGGTCTTGCGCTAAGGAGGGCCGATTTAAAATGGTAAGGATCAACCTGCTCCCCATCAAGTCGGAACTGAGAAAAAAGGCCCTTGTCGAGCATGTGACACTCCTCTCTCTGTGCATCGTGCTGGTCTTTATCCTCTCCTGGTTCGTGCAGACCTCGGTGAATCACCAGAAAGAGATGCTCCAGCAGGAAGTAACGGCCACCAAGCTCGAGATCAAGAAACTCACCGCCGAGGCGGGAGAGATCGAGAAGTTCAAGCAGCAGAAGCAGGAGCTGGAGCGCAAGCTCGACATCATCACCAACCTCAATGCCAAGAAGACCGGCCCAGTGGAGGTGCTCGATCAGTTGAGCCTGCTTATTCCGGAGAAGGCGTGGATCACGTCCTTGAAAAACACCGGCAATACGCTCGTCCTCGACGGCTCGGCGGTGGACAACCCCACCATTGCCACCTTCATGAAAAACCTGCAGGCCTCTCCCTACTTCCAGGGGGTGGACCTCGAGGTGACCCAGCAGCAGGGAACCAACCACAAGTTTACCATCAAGTGCAAAATAAAGTTGCCGAGTTGAGGTGATATATGAATATTGTAGATCTCTTGCTGAGACAAAAGCCCGCCGTCAAGATGCTCGCTCTCGTCATCATCCTGGGGGCGATTCTCGGCGTATACTGGCAGTTTTTCTACAGCCCGGTGGTAGCGGAGATCAACGCGATCGAGCCCGAGCTCAACAAGCTCAAGGCAGAGCTCTCTGCCAAGAGAGAGATCGTGAAGGAAAAGCCCAGGTACGAGGCAGAGCTCGAAGAGACCAGGGCCAAGCTGCACCTCGCGCTCAAACAGCTCCCCAACAAGAGCGAGATCCCGACGCTGCTGGAGAACATCTCGGCCCTTGGAAATGCATCGGGGCTCCAGTTCAAGCTTTTCAAACCCAAAGGGGAGGTTCAGAAAAACTTCTACGCGGAAATCCCCGTGGATATTCAGATCGAGGGCAGATATCGGGACATAGCCACCTTCTTCGACAGCGTGTCCAAAATGCCCCGGATCGTCAATATCACCAACATCACCATGCAGAACAAAAATCGGAAGGATAATGTCCAGCCTGTTCTTCTCGCAACATCGTGCAACGCGGTAACCTACAAGTTCATCGAAAACGCGGAGATCGCACAGACAGGCAAAACAGCGTCCAAAGGGAAGAAACCATGAAGGGATATGTATCCGGATTAATCATCATCCTGTTGGTATGTGTCGTGGCGTGCTCGAAGAGCGAGGTACAGGCCCCTCAGGCTCACCCCGGCCCTTCATCCAAAATCACGGCCGTCAAGAAGGAGAAGGTGAAGCCCGTTCTGGTTCCGGAAGAGCAGAAGAAACCGCCGTATAAGATGACCGGTATCCGGGATCCGTTCCAGCCGTTCGCACGATCCGCCCAGGGCAAGCTGTCCGAAGAAAAGACCCATATTACGGATCCCCTGCAGAAGCTGGCCCTCTCTCAGATCGAACTCGTAGGCGTCATCACGGGCAATGAGAAGCGCGCGCTGATCCAGGAAGCTTCCGGAATGGGATATATCATCAAGGTAGGGACACTCATCGGTGAGAATTCGGGCATCGTGACCAGGGTCGAACAAGACAGCGTCACCGTGAAACAGCACTTCAAGGACTACATGGGGCGCGTGAACACTCGGGAAGTGATATTGTCGCTCAGGAAGCAAGAGGGGGTAACCGGAAAATGAATAAGAAAACCATCCTTACTGTGATAATCGGCCTGCTGTTGTTGCCCGCATCGGGGTTCGGGCTGACCGTCAAGAGCGTGGACTTCATGACGGTCGAGTCCAAGTCGCGCCTGCAGATCGGTCTCGATGGAAAGGCAACCTTTGACGTGAAGCGCGACGGGGATAATTTGAGCCTCCTTGTCGACAACGCCAGGATTTCCAAACAGCTCGCCCGCCCCTTCATCACCAGGGAATTCGAGAGCGCGGTGACGCAGATTCTCCCCAGACAGCAGGGAGACTCCGTGGTCTTCGACATCGCCATGAAAGAGATCGTCCCCTACTTTGTTTCCCAGGACAACGATCTCCTCATCATGGACTTCGATATTCCCGAGTGGGCAAGAAAGCAGGAACAGAAGAATCAAGACACGGTGACCGTGGTTCAGACGGCCGCGGCGACCTTACAGCCGGGACAGGAAGCCTGGCAGCGCAGGCCGCTCGCAGCACCGGTAAGCACCACCCCCCCCGTGTTCAAGGGAAGCGACATAGTCGAGCGGTCGTTCATCGAACCACAGTATACCGGCGAGCGCATATCGCTGGATTTCCAGAATGCGGACATCCACAATGTCCTGAGGATCATCGCCGACGTGAGTGGACTCAACATCGTCACCTCGGATGAGGTGAAGGGGAACATCACCATCCGGCTCAAGAACATCCCCTGGGATCAGGCCCTGGACGTGGTGCTGGAAAGCAAGGATCTGGGAAAGATGGCGGTGGGCAACGTGGTGAGGATCGATGCGGCCGACAAGATCAAGAAGGCCCAGGAAAGAAAGCTCGAATCGCTCAAGACCGAAGAACAGCTCGAGCCCCTTATCACCTCGGTGATCCCGGTGAACTTCGCCAAGGCTTCCGACATCGCGGGTACCATCAAGGGCAAGGAGGTCGGGCTGGTGTCCGACCGGGGGAGCATCACCGCGGAAGATAGAACCAATGTCCTCATTGTCAAGGACATCAAGAAAAACGTGGACGACATCCATGCCATGATCAAACGGCTCGACAAGGCGACGCCACAGGTGCTCATCGCAGCCCGGATCGTGCAGGCCGACAACGACTTCACCAGGGGGCTCGGCGTTCAGTGGGGCGGCTCCTGGAGAAACCAGTCCGACCGGACCCACTTCGGCCTGAGCGGCGTGAATGCCGGGGCCGCCAGAAGCCTCTTCAATTCCACCGTTACACCCGGCGGAACACCGACCTGGACGACCACCACGGTGCCCCAGCCCTCTCTGGCCGTCAATTTCCCCACCAACCAGGCGGCGGGATTCGGCATTACGGTGGGACGCCTCGCAGGGTCCGCCTTTGATCTCGACCTCAGGCTGGACATCGGCGAGACCATCGGAAGCGCGGAGGTGATCGCACGGCCCAAGATCGTCACCATGGACAACAAGAAGGCGGTCATCCGCCAGGGCGAGAAGTATCCCTACGTGGTCCGTGACGATGAGGGCCAGCTCTCGACCGAGCTGAAGGACATCGAACTGGTGCTCGAGGTGACCCCCCGGATCGCCTTTGACGGAAGCGTCAACATGGAGATCCTGGTCAAGAGAAACGCCATCGGCTCGATCGTCAACTCCCTGGGCGATCCCAGTATCGCCTCCCGGGAAGCGCAGACAGAGGTTCTCGTGAGGAACGGCGAAACCTCGGTCATCGGCGGCATCATCGAGGAAGAAGAGCGCATGAACATCCAGCGCGTTCCCTTCCTGGGAAAACTGCCCGTTATCGGTTTTCTCTTCAGCGGGAAAACACAGGACAGGGCCAAGAAAGAGCTTCTGATCTTCATCACCCCGCAGGTCCTCGAGCCTATAGCCATGAAATAGCCAGTTACGGGAGACCGTGCCCTCTGGAAAAAGCGGGCATGGTCTCTCTCGCTTCACAAGTCATATCCCTTTAAGCCGGTACTCGACCGCGCTGCCACCTTTCCGATACGTTCAGAAAATCCGAATCCATCGGCCGGTTCCGACTATTGCCCCGGGAGTGATTCCCGGACGCTATGGGTCAGGAACACACGGCCGTATGCCTTTTCGGAATATGGAGCGACATATATCCGGACGTTCTCTATCTATGTATCCGCTGACCGCGCCGCCGGGTAGATGGGAGATCCGCATTGACAGAACCACCGGTTCGTTACTATATGGTATGTATTCATATCAAGAGGAGAATTGCGTATGGCAAAGACGACGAGAAAAGACCTGCTTAATGCGCCCGATGAGTTCATCACCACCACCAGGTCCACCATACAGTGGATCAAGAATAATCCCACGCGGTTTATCACCCTGGTGACCATCGTAGTTGTCGTCTTGGCGAGCGGCATCGGTTTCTATTCCTGGAAGACGGGCCGGGAACGTTCCGCCATGAGCGCGCTGAGCAATGCGGGAGACAACCCCCAGATCACCGCGGACCTGGTGCAGAATTATGCCGACACCAAGGCGGGCAAACTCGCACGTCTGAGGCTTGCGTCTTTGTCATACGGGAAGAAGGACTCTACGGCCGCCGTCGACCATGCACAGGAATTCATCAATGACTGGGGGCGGAAAGACACCTTTCACTGGCAGGCGATACTGATTCTGGCAGCCGCTCACCTCGACCGGCAGGAACCGGAAAGGGCACTGGAGCTTCTTTCGAATGCGGCCGAGAGCTCGCCGGAGAACTATCGAGACCAGGCCCTCTTCTATAAGGCCCGCGCCCTCATGGCCCTGGGCAGACACCAGGAGGCGTCGGAGACACTCGCCCGGATATCGGAGAATTATCACGACATCGCCCTGCCGGCCCTTGCATCCCTAGAGAACTAACTATCAAGGAGAACCTTAAATTGACACCAGACAACAAGTCCCTGAAAAATGGGAACGGTACGATAAAAAACATTGCCCTGTGGGTGGTCATCGCATTGATCATGGTGATGCTCTTTCACCTTTTCAATCAGCCCACGAGCGAGGCGACGAGCTTTGCCTACAGTGAATTCATCGAGATGGTGGACAAGGGCGAGATCAAGGATGTCGTTATCCAGGGTAATGACATCAAGGGAAGCCTGACCGACGGCACCCCGTTCGAAACCTATGTGCCGGATGACGCGAGAATCGTGGAGAGGCTGGCGGAGAAAAATGTCCTGATCTCGGCCAAGCCCAGCGACGACTCGCCCTGGTATATGTCAGTGCTCATCTCGTGGATCCCCATGCTGCTGCTCGTGGGGGTGTGGATATTCTTCATGCGCCAGATGCAGGCGGGCGGCACCAAGGCCATGAGCTTCGGCAGGAGCAAGGCCAAGCTCATGTCCCAGGACAACATCAAGATCACCTTCGCCGATGTGGCGGGCGTGAACGAGGCAAAGGAAGAGCTGGAGGAGATCATCGAGTTCCTCAAGGAGCCCAAACGATTCACCTCGCTGGGCGGACGGATCCCCAAGGGAGTGCTCCTGCTCGGGCCTCCGGGCACCGGCAAGACGCTGCTGGCAAAGGCCGTGGCCGGTGAGGCCGGCGTTCCCTTTTTCAGCATGTCGGGATCGGACTTCGTGGAAATGTTCGTGGGTGTCGGCGCATCGCGGGTACGGGATCTCTTTGCCCAGGGCAAGCAGCATGCGCCCTGCATCATCTTCATCGACGAGATCGATGCCGTGGGGAGGCACCGGGGCGCGGGCTTAGGCGGCGGACACGACGAGCGCGAGCAGACGCTCAACCAGCTTCTGGTGGAGATGGACGGGTTCGAGTCGAACGAAGGCGTCATCCTCATGGCCGCCACCAACCGGCCCGACGTGCTCGATCCGGCGTTGCTGCGTCCCGGAAGGTTCGACCGCCAAGTGGTGGTGGCAAGCCCGGACGTCAAGGGCAGGGAAGGAATCCTCAAGGTCCACTCCCGGAGCATCCCGCTCGCGGAAGACGTGAATCTTCAGGTTCTTGCAAAGGCTACCCCCGGGTTCTCGGGCGCCGACCTGTCCAATCTCGTCAATGAGGCGGCGCTGCTCGCGGCCCGCAAGAAGCGCGCAAATGTAAAAATGGAAGATCTGGAGATGGCAAAGGACAAGGTGCTCATGGGCGTGGAGCGAAAGAGCATGGTCATCTCGGAAGAGGAGAAGAACGCCACGGCGTACCACGAGGCAGGCCACGCACTGGTAGCCAAGAAGATGCCCAATGCCGACCCGGTATACAAGGTGAGCATCATCCCCAGGGGAAGGGCCATGGGCGTGACCCAGCAGCTTCCCATCGACGACCGGCACACCTACAAGAAGGACTACCTCCTGGCCACCATCTCCGTACTCATGGGGGGCAGGGTCGCCGAAGAGGTCGCCCTGGGCTGCCTGACAACCGGAGCGGGCAACGATATCGAGCGGGCCAGCGATATGGCGCGCCACATGGTCACCGAGTGGGGAATGAGCTCACTGGGCCCGTTGAGCTTCGGGAAGGTCGAACAGGAGATGTTCCTGGGCAGAGAGATCTCCAAGCGCGTGGACTACAGCGAGCTGACCGCGCAGAAGATCGACAAAGAGATCAAATCCATTATCACGGGCTGCTACGAGAAGACGAAAGAGATCATCAACGAGAATATCGATGCCCTGCACGCAATAGCAAAACGACTGCTGGAGAAAGAGGTCCTTGATGGCGCCGAGATCGACAAGATCATCCAGGAAGTGGCTGCCTAGGGCCAGACTCCTCGCGGACGCGAACGGGCAGGACATCCTTTCGTGCGGCGCCGATCCGGCCTCACTCCCTTATATGGAGCCAAAGCTCGCCCACCGTAATCTCCTCGTCCAGGGGGTCAAGCTCTATGCCGCCAATATCCTCAAGCAGAGCATGCTCTCCCTGGGCGGAGACGTGGCGATCCACCGGGGGGTCATCTCTGGCAGGGTCGATGTCTCCGATTGCATCATCATGGGCGACCTGAGGCACTACCGTCTTCTGGTGGAAAAGCTTAACCTCCAGCCCGGCATGGCGGAATTGGCAGGGCTTATCGAACAGCAGGTCTTTGCGGATGACCAGGGTTTGAGCCTCATGCTTCTCGGGAAGGAGTATCACTGGGACGACACCCCGGTGATCATGGGAGTGCTCAACGTGACCCCGGATTCGTTCTCGGACGGCGGGGCTTGGCTCGACCCGCAAAAAGCGGCCGATCATGCCTTGGACCTGGTGCAGTCGGGAGCGGACATCGTCGATGTCGGGGGGGAATCGACGCGGCCCGGCGCGCGGCGGATCGACGTGGATGACGAGATCTCCCGGGTCGTGCCGGTCATCAGAAAGATCGCATCCAGGCTCGATGTCCCCGTGAGCATCGATACGAGGAACGCACCGGTGGCCAGGGCCGCGATCGATGCCGGGGCGTCCATGATCAACGACATCAGCGCCCTTCAACACGACCCTTCCATGCTCGAGGTCGTCCGGCGCACCGGCGCGGGCATTGTCCTGATGCATATGCGGGGAACGCCCGAGACCATGCAGAACGATACCTCCTACCGCGATATTTTAGGGGATGTCTATGCCTTCCTGGATGAAAAGATCGAGCAATGCCTTCAGGGTGGTGTCGATCCCCGCTCCATCCTGGCGGACCCGGGCATCGGATTTGGAAAGGACCTTTCAGGAAACCTGCGGCTCATCCATCATATCGGCGAATTCGCATCACTGGGGGTGCCGGTGGTGCTCGGCCACTCGAGAAAATCGTTTATCGGGGCCGTCCTGGACACCCCGGTCCATGAACGGCAGGAGGGCACGGATGCGGTGAGTGCATGGGCGACCATCCAGGGCGTCCAAGTCCTGCGCGTGCATGATGTCCGGCGTACCGTACGCATCAGGGACATGATCCTGGCTGTCAAGAGGGGCATATGATCACCGGGGTGGGTATCGATGTAGTCGATGTCTCGCGGATAGAGGCACTCCTGGAAAAGTACGGGGAGCGCTTCCAGAAGAGGGTGTTCACCCGTGAAGAGATCCGCTACTGCAGTGGCATGGCAAACCCATGCCTGCATTTCGCGGCACGCTTCGCGGCCAAGGAGGCGGCCGCCAAGGCATTGGGCACCGGCATCGGCCAGGGGATACGGTTGAGAGATATCGAGGTTGTTGCGGCCCAGGGCGCCCCTCGGGTGCTCTTCCACAACAGGGCGCGGAAGTATGCGGACGATATCGGCGTCTCTGGAGTCCATGTGAGCATTTCCCATGAACGTCTCATGGCGGTTGCCATGGTCATCCTTGAAAAAGAGGGGTGAGTCCCCTCCAAGCCCGGCTGGGCGTTATATCGGTTTTTAGTGGCGTGTACCAACGGGAACCTGCCGCCGCATGAGTGAGAGAGACGGTCTTGCTTCCCACCGCATGAAGGCGATATGCTGCCCTTTCCGCAGGAAACGCAAGGCAGGAATGAGAACAGACCGAAGAGATACGCTATGGTGACGGAAACCTGTACGACAAACAGTCCTGACCAGACCTTTGCGCTGGGAAGGAAGCTCGGGGAGAAACTGAACGGAGGAGAGATCATCCTCCTCCACGGAGACCTGGGGGCGGGGAAAACCCTCTTTACCAAAGGGCTGGCACAGGGGCTGGGGGTCGAGGACCCCTCCGCGGTGGTGAGCCCGAGCTTCACCCTGGTGAATATCTACAAGGCGAGGCTTGACATCGTTCATGGAGATCTTTATAGGCTAGATGCTGATGCAGTGTATGAACTGGGTCTGGAAGATTATATGGATCAGGAACATGTAATGATCATCGAGTGGGCTGAAAAGGCGGGCGACTTTTTCACAGGGGATATTATCGACATCACCCTCGAACACGTCGGGGAATCGGACAGAGCGATCACCCTTGAATCCGCTCGCGCATATCTTGACACCGACTGTATCTGATCCCTTTCCGGATGACTCTGCACCCTTTAGGGTGTCACTGCCGTCAGAGGCTCGCGCAAATCCTGTTCCTGGTGAAGAAAGAGGAGACGCTCCATGGCAATAATCGTTCAGAAATACGGCGGGACCTCGGTAGGAAGCCTGGAGAAAATCCGGTGGGTCGCCGAGAAGATCGCCAGGCGCCATCGGGAAGGCAACCGGGTTGCCGTGGTGGTCTCCGCCATGGCCGGTGAGACCGACAAGCTCATCAGGCTCGCCCGCGATCTCTCTGAGAGGCCCGACAGCAGAGAGATGGACGTCCTGGTGTCCACGGGCGAGCAGGTTACCATATCGCTCCTGGCCATGGCCCTGAAGGATATGGGGGTCCCCGCCCGCTCGTTTCTGGCGCACCAGGTCGGCATCTTCACCGACAATGCCTATTCCAAGGCCCGCATAACCAAGATCGAATCCGACCGGATCAGCAAGGCGCTGGAATCGGGAGAGATCGCCGTGGTGGCGGGCTTTCAGGGCGTCACGGAGGAAAGGGAGGTCACCACGCTGGGCCGCGGAGGCTCGGACACCTCGGCCGTGGCGCTGGCCGCCGTGCTGAAGGCCGACGTATGCGAGATCTACACCGATGTCGACGGCGTGTACACCTGCGACCCCAACATCTGCGACAAGGCCCGGAGGCTGGACCGAATCACCTATGACGAGATGCTCGAGCTGGCCTCGCTCGGGGCAAAGGTGCTCCAGACGAGGTCGGTCGAATTCGCGAAAAAATACCAGGTGCCGATTCTGGTCAAGAGCACCTTCTCCGATGACGGAGGCACCCTGACAACCACGGAGGACGAGGATATGGAAAAGGAAGTGGTCTCCGGCATCACCTACGACCGCAATGAGGCACGGATCACCGTGCTGGGCGTGCAGGACAGGCCGGGAGTGGCGGCAAACATCTTCAATGCGCTGGCCGACGAGAATATCAACGTGGACATGATCATCCAGAACACCTCCACTGACGGCAGGAGCGCGGACCTGAGCTTCACGGTCACCAAGGCGGACTACGAGCGGACCATGGACATCGTGAGGAAAAAGGCGCCGGAATTCGGGGCCAGGGACGCGGTGGGGGACACCACCATCGCGAAGCTCTCCATCGTCGGCGTGGGCATGCGCTCGCATGCAGGGGTTGCCGCCAGGATGTTCGAGGCACTCTCGAAGGTGGGAATCAACATAACCATGATCTCCACCTCGGAGATAAAGGTTTCCTGCGTCATTGACGAAAAGTTTCTGGAACTGGGCGTTCGCGTGCTCCACGAGGCCTTTGCGCTGGAGAACGCCGGGGGAAGCATTGAAGAAGATTGAAATATACGACACCACCCTGAGAGACGGTACACAGTCGAGAGATGTAAACTTCTCGCTCGACGACAAGCGCGATATCGTTCTGAAGCTCGATCAACTCGGATTGGATTTCATCGAGGCGGGATGGCCCGGTGCGAATCCCAAGGACGACTGTCTGTTCGCAAAGATCCACGAGACTAAGCTTCATCATTCCCGTGTATTCGCCTTCGGCAGCACCTGCAGGCCCGGGACCTCACCCGATCAGGACAGGTTGATCAAGGCCCTCGTCGACGCCCGCCCGGACGGGGCGACGATCTTCGGAAAGTCGTGGGACATCCACGTCCAGGGCCAGGGAGGCCTGGGGTGCACGCTGGAAGAGAACCTGCGCATCATCCGCGAGACCATATCCTATCTCTGCGGCTTCCTTCCCTTCGTGTTCTTCGATGCCGAGCACTTCTTCGACGGCTTCAAGCACAATAAGGACTATGCGCTCGCCACGCTGAAGTCCGCGGCAGACGGCGGCGCGCAGCGGCTCGTGCTCTGCGACACCAACGGCGGCAGCCTCCCCTCGGATATTGCAGAGATCGTGGAATTCCTGAAGGGCGCCTTCTCCGTGCCGCTGGGCATCCACTGCCATAACGACAGCGATCTTGCCGTGGCCAACTCCATCATGGCGGTACGCTCGGGCGCGACCCATGTCCAGGGAACCATCAACGGGCTCGGCGAGCGTTGCGGGAACGCAGACCTGTGTTCCATTATCCCGAACCTGAGCCTCAAGATGGACCTTCAGACCATCCCCCGCGAGAGCATGCACATCCTCAACGAGGTCTCGCGCTTCGTCTACGACGTCGGCAACCTCTCGCACGACAACCATCAGCCGTATGTGGGCGAGTCGGCATTCGCACACAAGGGAGGAATGCACGTCCACGCAGTGATCGGCGACCCGGCGACCTATGAACACATCGAACCCTCGCTGGTGGGAAACCAGCGGCGCGTTCTGGTATCGGAGCAGTCGGGCAAGAGCAACATCGTCTACAAGGCGCGGGAGTTCAACATCGATCTGGCAAAGGACGACACCACTGCCGGAGAGATCGTGAAAATCATCAAAGACCTCGAAAACTGCGGGTTCCAGTTCGAGGGTGCGGATGCGTCCCTGGAGTTGCTCATGAACAAGGCCATGGGCATGCATGTCCGCTTTTTCAAGCTGAGGGGGTTCCGGGTCAACACCGAGCGCCGCAGCGACGATACCGACCCCATGTCGGAGGCGACCATCATGATCGAGGTCGACGGCAGCGTGGAGCACACCGCGGCCATGGGGAACGGTCCGGTCAACGCCTTGGACAAAGCGCTGCGCAAGGCGCTCCAGAAGTTCTATCCCAGCATCGAGGACGTGGAGCTCCTGGACTACAAGGTCAGGGTCATCTCGTCGCGCACGGGCACCGAGTCGGTGGTGCGCGTCCTCATCGAATCCTGGGACAAGAAAGACCACTGGAACACGGTCGGGGTATCGACAAACATCATCGAGGCCTCCTGGATGGCGCTGGTGGACAGTATGGACTATAAGCTCTACAAGGATTCCAAAGAGTTATAATAGCCTATTCATTATCTTCAAGACCCGCTTCTTTCCTACCGATAAGTATCGTATAGGAAGAAACACACTTCAAAGGGGAAGGGGCAGACACATGGACAAGGACTTCGGCAAATTAGAGTTCCAGGGGCTGAAAGAGTGGATGTCGCAGGGTGAGTACATCATCTCCACCATGTCCGATGACGGAACCATCTGGACCTACACCTCCAAGGTCTTGCCCATCTTCGACTTTGGAAACACCAAGATTTTTCAGGCTCAGGAGTCCGGCGTCGCGGAGGTTCAGGGCGTGGAGCGGGGGGACGAGCTCTATTTCTCCATCCAGGGGATCAAGGTCTCCAAGGTCTACGACTTTTTCTACCAGGACGACGTATAACGCAGAGGCAAGGCAAGGATCGCTGTATCCGGCAGGGAGAGGGGCGTGTTCCCTCTCCTTTTTGTTTTTCCCATCTGCCCGCCTTCCGTTTGCAGTCTGGGTGCAGATCGATTGTTATTAGGCTGCTGTCTGATTTCTCCGTACTAACTTTGTGATTATTATTCTCTCGTGCTTGTCTTCACCACACCAGACCGAAAACCACCGAGGCGAACATCAGGAACATGATCCACAGGGGAAGTCTCGATCGCTTCCTGTCCCGGGACACCTGTCGGAGCTCGATAAGCAGGTAGATGAGCGCGGTGATGCCGATGCCGCCCGCGGTATAGACGTTCAGGGTGGAGACGAGCGCAATACCCAGCCAGATACAGAGGGGAATGAACAGGACTATCCATACCATGAGGGCATGTATACCACAGTATGTTCCCGGGTGGAACCCTGGAGAGTTGTTGATCCTTTTTTATTATATTTAACAAGGAAAACATTCGTTCATCCCGGGAAACTCACCCTTTTTACCCTTGATATTTTCGCCCATCCATGAGATAGGGGGGCAAATCGAGCCAGTAGCTCAGTTGGTAGAGCATCGGACTTTTAATCCGGTGGTCGAGGGTTCGAGTCCCTCCTGGCTCACTGTGTGTCCCCATCGTCTAGCTCGGCCCAGGACACCGGCCTTTCACGCCGGCGACAGGGGTTCAAATCCCCTTGGGGACGTAACAAGGAAGGGCCTGGAGATCGTTAGATTTCCAGGCCTTTTCCCTTTTTTCCAGCCCCCTTTCCCGTGCCCCGAATCTAACCGAATTGCCCTATAGTTCCCGTGTTTTTTAGCCCTATTTTAGCCCTCAGGTCCCCGGGGGCGGGGATCCCTTTTCCCCTTGATACCTGGCTCTCCGGAATTCACGTGCGGGCGGTTTTGCGAATCTTTAGCCCTTGGCTAAGATGGTGTCCTTTTCCGTGTAATACTTCTGCATCTGCTCCCGGATGCTCTTGACGGTGGCCGGGAGCTCCGCGGCGAGTTTCTCCATGGGATAGGTGGCCTCGATGTCCGCCCGTATGCCCTCCAGGAAAGCCAGCACCTCCGGGTCCCGGGTCAGGAGCGCCTGGAGAATGAGATACACGAGCTTGTTGGTGTCCGCCAGCTGGTCGTCCCGGTCGCCGATCCTTGTGGCCAGGTCTCCCCTGGTCTGGGCCTTGAGGATCCCCTGTTCGATCGCCACCCGCTCCGCGTCGAGCTCCTCGGACGTCTTGAGGCGGATCACCCCGGCGTCCATGGTGAGCCGTCCCCGGTCCAGGTATCGCATGGCCACCAGCTGGGCCCCGGGTACGGGCACCGCGTGGAGCTCGAATATCCCCGAATGGGTGTACTTGACCCAGATGGAGGCGAGATCCGCCAGGTCCACCACCTTTTCTCCGTCGAACCGGAGGCGCTCCATGCCGACGCCCTTGGGGATGCTGCCGATCTCGGTACCCCCTCCGGCGGTTATCATTACAATGACGTCTCTGTCGACGGTTGCCCTCATGAGATCACTCCTCCTGGTCGCATTCCACTGTGGGGATTATTCCGTCCATGACAGCGCAGGTTCTATCGGGTTGCCACAGCAGATCGACGGCTTGTGTATCGTGAGGGTATGCCCGTTTGGATTGAACCCATATATTGATACGGTCTCTCCCGCCAGCACCATGACATCATTATAGAAATCCGTATTCGGAATATGGGTTTCGCGCAGCGGACCATATGCGCTGCCGTTCACATACACTCTTGTTCCACAAAGATCGCCGCTCGTCACGGAGACTCGCCACCTCACCCGTACCGTGCCCCCCCTATGAACACGTGCCTTGAACATCTCTATCATCGAGGTCGATGTTGTAGATGGGCTAATAGCTGCTTGAGGGTATACCACGTAGTTCCCCGCTGTGTAGTTTGCGATCTTGACCGCCGTGACCGCTCCACCTGCGAGCTGGGTGCTTCCCACCCCGCCCGATGATATGCCGACCGTCACGTTTCCGCTGGCCAGGTTACCGCTCACCGAGATCCCGGTACCGCCCACCACCGTGCTCACCACCCGTAAGGCCATAAGCACGCGCTGGTTTGCAAAATCATACATATCGAGCCACGCGCTGTTTGCCTCGTTGCGGATCTTGAGGATGTTGGCCGAGGTGTCGAACCACCACATGCCGGCCACCGGGTTCGCCGGCGCCGATCCCCCGGAAAAGCTCGATTTCAGGGCCGCGAAATTGTTCTCGATGTTCTGGAGATCCTCCTGGGCCACATGGCTGCCCGCAAAACAATCATCCGTGAAATTCTGGGACATGGCTCCCCCCTTATGTGCACCGTTTTATCGTGAGCGCCTGCACCATTGCATTTACTTCTGCGCCCGGGTCCGTGATCTCGATCTCCACCTGGATGTACCTGGCCGTCACCATGGTCCCCAGGATCTCCATTCGCTCCACCTCGGCGGCCGGCGGCGATCCCTCGCCGTGTATCAGGGTCATTCTCACCGTGGGCCCGGCCGGAAGCTCGAAGATTTCCGTCCAGGGCCTGGTCAGATCGGCCACGGTCCACAGGGCCCCCACCGGGAAGACATCATCCCAGGTTGTCCCCACCCCGGTCACCACGATCTGGGCCTGGATGTAGATGAGCCGGCTGGCGTTTGATCCCAGGTCATACACCGGGGACAGATACGTGCCGGTGAGCACCCCGCCCGCGTGGCTGCACTTGAGATAATTCTCACCGCTGTAGGAGGTGAGCTCCGTGTTATTGTGCGTGCCTGCCGAGTAGTCGCAGCTCGCTGTCCCCTGGACGGTCCACCCGTGGGGCGGGTCCGGAATCACCACCGTATAGGACCTGGGAGCCGTTCCATATGTGCCGTTGTTCGAGAGGGTATTGATCCAGAAGGTATGAGCCCCGGGCTTCACGCCATAAAGGGATAGATTCGGGTTCCTGAGCGCCGCCAGGAAGATGGCGCCCGTCCAGGATGGCCCGAGGCGGAATTCATAGAGCTCCACATCCGAGTCGCTCACCTTGTCCGCGTAGAGGTTCACCGCGTTGGAGTTGACGATGGCCTGCAGTGCCCCCACGCTCGCCGGGGCCGCCGTCTTCCCCTGAATCTGCCGTGATACCTTGTAGTCGTTCGCGTCCCGCTGCTTCACCCCCCGCTTGTTCACGGCCTTGATCCTCAAGTAATACCGCACGCCCTCCTCCACCGGGTCGATCTGGAAGGTGGAGACGGCCGGGAAGAGGTATTTCCACTCTATGTCGTCATAGCTGAGCCATACCTCGGCGTAGTCATACCAGGGGTAGCCCGCTGGCGGGTCAAAGCTCACCTTGAGCCGGGTGAAGGATCTGAGCCGGTACGAATAGAGCTCCTCGGCCACGGTCACGTTGGCCACACCCGGGGGCTCCTCCTGGGGATCCGGGAGAGCGCACGTATACAGGTCGTCGGTCCTCAGATTGTACACGTCGTCATAGAGGGCCTCGTCCTCGAAGGCCAGCGTCAGGTTCACCAGGCCGTTCTGGGTGCTCTCCGTGTCGGTCACGCGCATCAGATAGCCGGCGATCCCCAGGTCGCTGCAGTTGAGCACCACCGGGTCCAGGGGCTCCAGCCGTACCGCGTCGTCCCGGAACGTGCCCGAGATGCCCCGGTCCAGCTGCTGGCGCTCCAGCTCAAAGGTGCCGATGATGCCGGCGTTTGTCCGCGAGTGGCACCCGGGGAGCACAAAATCCCTGATCACCCCGGTCTCGTCCCCCACGATCACGTGGTCCTCGGTGAAGTCCTTTTCCGGGTTGATAAACCGCACCTTGAGCCCGTCCGGCCTGGTGTACCTCCCGGGCTGGCTCACGGTGATCATGGCCCTGCCGGCCTCATCCCTCAGGATGTGCCGGTCGTCCAGGGTCATGACCGCGCTCTCGTAGTTGAGGTCCATGTATCTCAAGGAAAACTGGCCATCATAAAAGGTGATCTTTCCCCGGAAATGGGCCGTGATGTTGTTGATCACGTCCATGGGGCTCATGTCCGGCGTGAGGTGCCCCTCCCAGGTGAATCCCTTGAGGTCGCAGTAATCCGCCGCGGCCGTCCAGGCGATCAGGTTGAACAGCGTCGGGTCGTACTGCAGCGGATAGGTTTCGTCGGTCATGTAGTGGTAGAGCACTAAAGCCGCATTCGATGAATACACCCAGGTCGATGTCCGCCAGTCATAGACGAGCCGGCCCTCCAGGAGCACGGTCCGCTGCGGGAGGCTCTGGAACCAGTTTGAATCGTAATCGATCTCATAGATGAGATAACAGGTATTCCGGAGCGTGTCCGTCCAGTCCGGGAAGGCCGCGGCCAGGTCCGGGTCCACCACCTGGTCGGAGGCGCCGTCGTGAAAGTGCAGCTGCACCAGCTCGCCGGCGTCGCCGTACTCGTTCCACAGGCGATCCCCCAGAAACACCTGGGGCACGCCCTCAACCTGGTGGATCCCGTTGCATTGTCCTTCCGAGAGTGTCTGGACGATCCACAGTTTCTTGTTGTCCGCCCCGGTGGTGCCCATGAACACATCGTTGCCGCCCACCTTGTTGAGCCCGTAAAAGCTCCGGATCTCCGCCTGGGTGCTCCGCGTGTTCGCCTGAATGCCCTGGGTGTCGATGTTCTTCATATTGCCCAGGGCCTTGCGCTGCTGGAGGTAGCCGATCCCCGCGCTCATGGCCGTGCCCACCGCCATGATGCCGAAGGCGGCCCACCCGGTGTAGTTGCTCGCGATAATAAAGCTTACGATGGTAGGTACTGCCGCCGGCATCTCCACGCCCTCTCAATCGTGTAGTTTGTGCGCTGGTACACGGTCACCCCGTGCTCACGCGACGAGCACACCACATTCGTCCCGCCGCCGTGGATCCCCAGGAAGGGAAAATCCTGCTCGCCCGCGTCCCGCGCCCTCAACAGGAGCA
Source organism: Deltaproteobacteria bacterium (assembly GCA_018433085.1). GTDB lineage: Bacteria > Desulfobacterota > Desulfomonilia > UBA1062 > UBA1062 > Phosphitivorax. The sequence goes on from JAHDRW010000023.1 coordinate 44,374, forward strand.
CGTCCCCGGCGAATGCCCGGGCCGGGTCGATGGGGTCCGCCACCTGGTCCATGAAATCCACCATCACCGCCTTTGCCCGGGCCGGGTCATCGAGGAACAGCTCCGCGTAGTTCCGAAGCGTGAGGCCCTGGAATTCGTCCGGGAGGTCCTCTCCGCGCTCCTCCAGGTACCGGTAGATGCTCGAAAAACAGTCGAGCCCCCCATCCACCTCGCCCAGGGCGTACGGTTTGCCGATGAGTCGGCCGATGACGGCGGCCAGGCTCCGGCCCTGTTCGATCGTGTTTATCGTCCTTCTCTGCCCCACCATATCTCCTTGTTCTCCAGGCTCGGGAGCCACCTGAATCCCCCGAAATTGTCCGTATTGCCCAGCTCGCTGCACCGGGCATAGCTCCGGTCGCACCAGGTCTCCTCCCCGGTGTACCCGCACCGCCCCCCCTTGAATCTCCGCCACCTGCACGACGAGGTGTGCAGGGTGGTGAAGGTCCGGTTCCACGCGGCCAGCGGGCTGGTGACGGTGATGGCCACGGACCGCTCCGCCTGCAGGTCCCAGTCGTCGATCTCTCCCGGGAATATGGGCGTTGCCGCGCCGCCGATAATGGTTATGCTGCCGGCCGCGAGGGCGCTATTGTCCAGGAGGACGAGCGAGAGCTCCGCCGGCGATCCCTGGGCCCCGCCGGCGAGAAAGACCGGGGTGAGCTCGCCGTCCGTGTCGTCCACGGTCACCCTCACCTGGTCCACGATGTTGTTGGTCGAGTAGCGGGCCCCGGAAAATTCCATCCCCCTGGGGTGGTACCGGTTGCCGGCATAGGGAAGCGGTATGTCGCAATCCGTGTACCGGTAGCCCTGGCCGTCGATGGTCATGGAAAAGAGGAGAAAGGCGGTGATCTCGTTGCTCTCCAGGGCCGCGATCACCGCCGGGTTGACGTCACGCATTGAGCTGTCCCTCCAGGGTTATCCCGAAATTGACCATCCGATTATAGAACGTCTCGAAGTCCAGATAATCCTCCGCATAGGTGCACCGGATCTTCAAACACCCGGTAAAGGTATAGGTGATGACGGCCCCGTCCGTGGGCGCCGCCACAAAGGTCACCTTGTCCTCGCCGTCCGCTCCGGCGCCGGCCTCGAACACATAATTCACCCCCGAGGTCTGCTCCACCCCGTCGATATAGACGATATAGCCGGACGCGTCCTTGGATGGCAGGTTCCACACGGTTTGCGAGCCGGTCCCGGATCCCACGTACTCCCGGGTGTAGGTGTGCGATTCGATGTCGAAAAACGCAAAACTTCCGTACGATCCGCCCATGCTGATATAGTGCTCCCAGATAGTCTCGGCCTCGCTTAACGTCATCCAGTTGTACGCCAGGTACACATCCCGCCGGGGAAAAAGCCACTTGCGCTTTCTCTGGATCCCGCCCAGCTCGCCGAAATCGCTTTTCAGGGTCTTGAAGCGGATCCTCACCTTTTTGGGGTTGCCGAACTGCACCGCGGAATAGAGCGGAAACGCCATCTACACCACCCCCCTCATGTCGCCGATGAGGCCCTGGTCACCGGCCCTCAGCGCCTTGCGGAACGGCCCGGTGATCGCCTCCGGGTTCCTCATGCACATCTCGGTGAAGCTCCGGGCGTCGGCCGCCACGATGGTCACCTCATAGTGATGGCGCACCTCCATAGCCTGGCCGCCGCCTCCGGCCCGGGCGATCCGGCTGTGCGGGACCACTTCCTCGCGCTCGCCGCCCTCGCCGAACAGGTAGCGCCGGCCGCTCATGCCCACGCCCCAGATCGGCTCGGTGATGGTGCCGCCGTCCGCCATGGTGGTGAGCGATGAGAACAGGCTATTAAAGAGTCCGCCGGATCTCACCCCGCCGGCCGTCGATGCCCCGAAAAGCAGGTCCGTGAATTTCTGCCCCAGGAGATCGGCCGCCATGCGGTTGATGCTGCTCAAGGCCGCCCGCGCCACGTCCTTGAGGTTGTCGAATCTGCCCTCCAGGACGTTAAAGAAGAAGTCGGAATAGTTCTGCTCCATGGCGTTTGCCGTGCGCTCGGTGAGCTCCACCATGGTATTCAGGCTCTTGTTCGCCGCTGCCGCCGCCTTGTCCGAGTCCTCGATGATCTGCTGTACCGCGGCCTCACTCGCGGCCCGGGCCTCCCAGGGCTCCACGTCGCCCCAGTCGGTCTTCCCCGCCTCGTCCCAGGCCTTCATGGATTCGCGCACCGCGATATCCGTCTCCTGCTGAATATTCCTGATGGCGATCTCCGCCTCCTGGCGGGCCCGCCAGGGCTCCACGCCGAAATCCGTGGTCCCCGGGGCCGCGGCCCCGGATCCCGCCCCGGCCGGCTCGTCCTTGCCCGGCGCCGGCTCGTAGAGCTTGAGGAGCTCCTGGCGCTTTTTGATCTCCGCCTGGAGCCGCTCGATGACGGCCTGGTCCCCGGGAATCGCGGGGTCGAAGGTGGCCAGGTCGTTCTCGAGCGTCTGGATCTCCGATCTCAAGCCCCGGATGGCGATGCTGTTTATCGATGACCACTCCTGATACTTCGCGATGAACGCGGTGATCTCCTCGGTGGCCGTCTTCATCCAGCTCACCGTTTGGGTGGCCGGGCCTATCATAAGGGCCCCCAACTGCTCTTTCATGTCGCCCCAGGCGTTGGTGAGCTGGATGACCCTGCCCTCGTAGTTGTCCGCCGCGGCTGCGGCCGTGCCGCCGTACAGTTTCGTGATGGCGTCCACGGCATTTCTCATGCGGTCGATGGATCCGGCCGCCCCGTCGATCTGGATGCCGTACCGGGAGAGCGAGTTGGTGGAGCTCCCCACGCTCTTGGCCACGAGCTCGGCCGCGCTCGCGAGCTCCATGTCCTTTGCCGCGGCCAGGTCCAGGGTGGCCTTGGTGATCTGGTCGAGCATCTCGCCCTCGATGCGGTAGTTCGTGAATATCCGCTGGGCCTGCATGATCGCCTCGTCGCCGTAGGTGGTGAGTGCCTGGAGCGACGAGGCGTAGTCCATGTTGTGCTTCATGGCCGCCTCGGTGTAGGTTCCCCGCTCCTTCATGGCGGCCGCGAGCATTCTCTCGTATTTTTCCTGCTGGGCGTAGGTGTCCAGGAGGTCCTTCATCCCCAGGGCCACCCCGCCCCCGATAATGGCCGCGAACCCCGCCTTGATCGACGCGCCGATGGCCCGGGTATCCTTCTCGAAGGACTTGAGGCCAGACTTCGCGCTCCTGAGGCCCTTGTCGAAATCCGATTTCTTGAGCCCCAGGTTTACATACGGCTCGGCCAGCTTCTCACGCATTCGTCCGCCTCTTTCCCCGGACCTTACTCTTCAGCGCCGCCCGGGTCTGCCGGTTCTCCATGTCGTCCGCCTTGATCTTGTAGAACATCAGCCACTCCGTTATCTGGCTTGAGCTCAAGGATGCCAGGAACGCGTCCACGTCGGGCCGGCGGAATTTCTCCGCCAGCCGGAGCATGGTCAAACGCTCGGGGCATCCGAACCGGAGTTTTTTTCCGCCGCCTCCTCCGCCTGCTGCCCGATCCCGGAGAGCTCCAGGACCTTCTCGCCCAGGGCCTTCACCACCGGAAACCTTTTGGCCATGAGCCCGCGGATGTCCTCCTCGATGCCCGCGTCGTCCTGGGCTAATATGGGCCCGCCGCCGGGCTCGTGGGCCCCCAGGGCCGCGGCCGCGGCGTAGTACCGTACCAGGTCCACCTTCTCCCCCTCCGCCGGCGTGATGAGCTTGAAAAACTTCTTGCGGCCGGTTCCGCTCAGCTCCCGAAGCTCGATGGTGACGCCCCACTCGGGTACACATGTGGTCTCGCTCTTGAGGTCCTGGACGCCCAGGATCTGCTCTCTCGTCGAATTCACGGCGCCCTCCCTACACGGTGGCCCTGGCCAGGTCGCCCGATCCCTCGATGGTGACGGGCGTGGTCACGGGCTGGCCCACGGTGCCGGCCAGGGGGTTGTAGTTCCCGAGGATCCCGGTCCCGGAAAACTGCGGGTTGCTCACCGCGGTCACGGCCCCGTTCGGCTTGACCACCACGGGGAAGTCAATGCCCGGGCCCACGAGCGGGAACAGGGTGGCGTCCACGGCGCCGGCGTCATAGTCCTGGTTCATTTCGAGCTCCAGGCTCCAGTCGGTCAGTCCCGCGATCTTCTTTTTCGCGTTGGTGGCGCCCGCGGTTTTGTCGAGGATCTCCGCGCCGTAGCGGATCGTGGCCTGCTTCACAAAGCTGGACAGGTTCACGCCGTTGATCGTCACGTACGGGTCTTTATAGATGATTTCTGCCATCTCCCTTGTCTCCTTTCGTCTTTTGCTATTTGATGCCGAGCGCCACCGCGAAGCGGATGCTCGGGTTTGTGCCGGTGATCTCCCACCTCACCCGCCACCAGGTATCCGTGACGGGCCCGTCCAGGCTCGCCCACTGGGCGCCCGGGGCGGTGGCCGGGTTGAACGTGATCCGCTGGCTCTCGGTCCCGTCCCACAGGTCGGCGTCGTTGCTGTCGACGGTCACGCTCACCCCGGGTGCGTCCGTGCCCGTTATCCCGAACACGTGGAGCGCCGCATACATTTTCTGCGCCGCTCCCACGGCCCCCAGCTGCCGGGGCGTGCCCGTGCCGGTGGCCGCCCGGGTGGCGTTTTCCATGATGGTCCCGCGCACGAGCTCGCCCTGGCCGTATGCCGCGAAGTTAAAGCCCAGGAGCTCCCCGATCCTGGCCCCGGGCACATACTCCCCGTCCACGCCCTGGAGCATGTATGCCCGTGATCCGGGCACCCCGGTGGACGGGCTTATACTGAACACCTGGCCGTCCACGGCCACGCCCTCGAAAAGAGCCTCGTCCAGGGCGCTCGCGTCCCAGAACCCGCCGCCCGAGATCTCCGCGTCCGCCAGGCCCGCCTTTTTCAGCCGCGAGTTGGTGTTGAATACCGTCCTGTCCTTGATCTCCGCCCCGTAGACGAGCGAGATCTCGTTGTGCTTGCTCGACAGGTCATATCCCCCGTGAAAAATCTGACAGTTGATCAAGACGAGCTCGGCCATGTTAAGCCCCCCATTTGTTAGTCATGTAATTGACGGCGATCGTCATCTTGACGATCCCGAACCGCTTGCCCTCCTGGACCACCTCGCTGCTCTCGTCCGCCAGCGGGTCGGTGGAGAGCACGTGCCGCCCCTGGGCGTCCTGGTCGCCGAGGCCCCATTTTTCATCCACCGCCACGGCCGCCTGGAGGTCCTCTATCGCGTCGCGCATCTGTGCCGGCACGTCGCCCAGGTCGCCCGAGACCACCGCGGTGGCCTCCACCATGAGCCGGTGCCGGGTCCGGCTGCCGCTTGCCGCTTCCTTCTCGTCGTCCGGGTCCCGCACCGCCACCCCGGGGATGTCCGGCTCCTGAAACGGGCTTATCTTCCACTCGAACACGTGCGCGCCGATGTCCGTGCCATACCCGGCCGCCGTCCGGATCCCCGCGAACCGGGCCCGGATCCGGTCCATGATCTGCTGCCTCAGCGTGTCCCCCACGTAAGGCCCCCTTATTCGCTGTTCCGGCTCAGGACGAGCCTGGTCATGCCGTCGCCGGCCGGTTCCACCCCGATGATGGCGTAAAAGGTCGAGCCCGCCTCCAGCTGGTCCCCTTGGCGGGTTCCCTCGATATCCTCGTCGCTCGCCCAGGCCTCCGGCGCCGTGGTCTCCACCTGCCCGTCTCCGGATCCCCCCAGACGGTAAGGCTCCTGGAAGTCCACCAGGATGTCGGCGAACTTTCTCCCGTCCCGCCAGAGGCTCGCCGTCACCGCGCCCTCGTTCTCGTTGAGGAACACGGTTTTGATGTCGTTTTGCACGTGCTCCGTGAAGCTCACACCGCCCTCCTCTTCATCCGGTTCCGGCTCATCTGATAGCCGATCTCGTGTCTCAGGGTCCGGGGCCCCTTTTCCCTCATGAGCTTCACCAGGGCGTCTACGGCCTTGAGCTTGAACATCTGGGCCACCCCCAGGGAGTACAGCTCCTTGACGGGCAGGCTCCTCGGTCCCCGGCGCTCGAATATCCCCACGTGTCCGGATCTCATCCTGGCCACGAAGGCGTGCTTCAGGGTCGTGCGGCCCGCCCCCCGCCTCACCCGGACGCTCGCCCGGCGCCTGCCCTTGTAGGGCGCCGGGATCCCCGCCTGGCTCACGGGCGCCTTGGGTAGCCCGCCGAACTTGAACAGCGGAAAGGCGCCGCCCGATGCCGCGATGGTGGCGTATATCCTGCCGGCCCGCTGCGCGCTGCCCGCCCGGGCCCGGATAAGCCGCACGCCCTTTTTCACGTCCCGGGTTTTGATGTTGTACTCGTTCGTCATGGTCCGCACGCTCACGGTCACGCCCTGGGCGCCGATCTTGTTCAGCGCGCTCACCGCGCCCCGCTCGATGTTCCGGTCCATGAGGTCCAGGCTCGCCAGGGCGTCGTCCACGCCTTCCATGGTGATGTCGAACTGCATGCGCTCTCCCGCTACTCCACGCGGATGGGGATATCCCCCCACACGATCCCGGCCGTGTGCTCGTCGTCATACACCGCGAGCCTGGCCGTATGGTCGCCGGCTGCCAGGGCCTGGCCGCCCAGGGCGAGCACGAGCTTGCTGTCTCCTGCCTGGGCCCCGGGCACCCTGGCCGCCTCGTCCGCGGTCAGGGTCCTGCTCCAGTCGAACACCCCGGGCGCCGTCTGGCTGTCGATCGTGACAGCGCCCACCAGGAGCTGCATCCGATTGACGCTCGCGAGGCTCGGTACCGTTCCGTCTGCCATGAGCACCAGATCGATGGCGTTGTCCCGGGTGAGATAAACGTATTCCCGCCGCTGCATATCTCCTCCGTTACGCCGAGGCCGTGAAGGTCACATCCAGGTCGCCCGCCGCGAATCTCGCCGTGTCCCCGATGCCCACCGGCTTGGACGTATTCAGTGCCCCCCACCCCAGGAAGTTGCCGGCGGCGGCCGCGTCGTACAGCGCGAAATGGGTGATGGTCCCCCAGGCGCCGCTCGCCTCCGCGAATTCGATCGGGTTGGCGTTGTCGATGATCCGGTTTGCCTCCGCGTTCCAGTCCGCGGGCGCCGTCTGTTTCCTGGCGTATCCGCCGCCCGCGGGCGGTGTCACGTTTGCCCCGGCGTCCGTGGGCGCCGTGGTGGACAGCTCCACGTAGATGTTCGCCGGCGCCGTGTACGCCGCTTTCCCGAAAACGTGATTCAGAATCGAGCTTGCCCAGTGATTGCTGATATTCCCCATGTCTTACACCTCCGTGATCGTTCGTTTTATGGTGATCGAGATCGTCTCCCGCTGTGGCGTGACGCTCTCGATGGTCAGGTCGATGGGATCCCCCAGGGTCGAAGGGATGAACGTGCTTAAGGCGCCCAGGAGCTCGGCCAGGGCGTCGATGGATCCGGAAAAAGACAGGGTGAGCCCGAGGCCTCCGGACACGTCCACCGTGCCTGCGATGCTGCCGGCCAGCTCCCGGTCCACCTTGACGTGCCCCGTGATGTCCGCGGCCGCCTCCACCCCCCCGGAGATCCCGCGGATCGCCATGGCCGCGCCCGCGAGCTCGGCCACCGCCGCCATGGCGCCGGAGATGTTCCGGAAAGGCCGCACCGCCCCGGTCATGTTCACGGCCCCGTCCACCTGGCCCGCGAGCCCCAGGATCACGCGCATATTCGCCGCCATGTTTCCGGCCGCGTCGATGCTGCCGGCCAGGTCGATCACGCCGGAAAGGGAGAGGGCCCCGCCCATGCCGGCCTGGGCGGCCACCGTCCCGATGAGGGCCCGGTACACCCTGGCGTATGCCTCCAGCTCCGCCCGGGCGTCGATGGATCCCGCGATCCCGCGCACCGGTTTCATGGTTGCCGCGGCCTGGGCCTGGGCGCTCACGTTGCCCTGGATCCCCCTGGTCATCCTCAGGGCGGCCTCCGCCTGTGCCCGGGTGTCCACATTGCCCTGGATGCCCCGGATGGCCCGCATCCCGCACGATGCCCCGGCCGTGATCTGGGCCGTGCCCGACATGCCCACGTATTTTTTGAGCGCTGCCGCCAGCTGGGGAGTCACTGCGATGGCCCCTGCCAGGTCCACATAGGCCCCGCCGGAGGTGGTATGCTCGAACGCTCCGCGATCCGGGGCAGATGGATCCCTCGGGTTGCCGAGTAAATCATCATCTACGGGGTAAACAATATCCGATGTCAGATCCGTGCCGGTGCCGTCTGCGGAGGCCAGGCGGTAGTCGTCATTGGACTGATCGCTGAACGCGATGCCCTCCTGCTCCGCACAGGTGGTGAGCGTCCAGTCACCACCCCAGAAGTCCTCTACGGCGTTGTCCTCGGATATGCAGTTTTTCGCTACACCCGCGCTCACCTCAACGTATCCGTCACGGTTGTCCACGGATGTGCAGTAGTAGCAGTAACAGGTGCCGCCCGAGACATAGATGCTCCAGCCGTCGCACTCGTACACCACGCAATTGATGGCGAGGGCTCCGTTCGCCAGACGAATACCGCGACCCGTCTCCGCCCCGTTGACTGATTTTGCGAAGCACCCAACAACGGCCGCATTGCCCGCGAGCATGTAGCAGGCGTAGGCTGTGCCCGATGTATAGGTGTTGATCATGGTGATGTCCTGCACCTGATCATAGGATTCGCCGCAGTAGATGATGTCCGGGTATCCTGCACAGCTGAAGACCACGCCGCTGGTAGGGTCATAGGTGCGGCTTACACTTGGAGCCTTGCGCACGACCCTGAAATAGCTGGCGTTCGTGGTGGCCCCTGCGATGTAACAGCCCCCATCGTTATAGGGAGAGGCATCCTCGTAGCAGTCGAGCACCTCTCCTGCCTGCGCGGTGACGAGATCGTTATCGGTGGCCGATTCCCAGGTGGACAGGGAGGTATAGTCCCGGGTGGCGTTCCCATAGGTGGAAACATTGTATGCAAGCGGGAGCCTGCGGCTGCCCATTATGCCCTGTCCTTTATGAGGTTAAGCCCATCCGTACCTGCCACGTTCCGGCTGGTCATTTTGTCGAAGAAATCCTCTTTCCACACATAGGTGGATTCCAGCGGCTGATAGACCACGCCGGTATCCTTGGCCTTGGAGATGTCCACGCCCAGGTTTTTCATGGTTGCCTCTGGCAGGGCAAACCGGCGCTTGCGCTGGATGCCCGCTTTCTGCGCGTCATAGTATGGCTCCGCCAGCGCCGCCATTTGGGATGCCGTCGGGCCGTCCACCTGGACGATCAGGAACAGCTTGCGCTCCTTCTCGCTCCACTGGTGTCCCTCGGGCTTGAACGCGATGATGTCCCCGAACTGAGCGCGAAACTCGTCCCGCCCGTCCGGGTTGTTCTTGTCATGCCCCATGATTGCTACCGACCACCTGGCCATGAATTTCTCCTCCGTGAGGAGGCCCCCGGGCTCCCCCGGAGGCCGTGGTTGCTGTCTCTTACGGCTCCGCCTTGATTCCTGCCGGACATCCGGGCGGCGGGTCGAAGGTGATGACATTGACCGTCGGCTGGCACGGGCACTTGTTACCGGCCACATCGTAGGCGATCACGCAGATGGAGCTCCCGGCGTCCTGGACGGGGAGCGGCCCCTCCCAGGCGGTGAGGGTGTGGTCCCCGGGGAGATCCGCGGCGAACTCGCCGTCCACCAGGATCTGGAAGCCCGCGAAGTCTGACGGCGGGGTGTAGGGGTCCCAGGAGATCTTATAGGTCCAGCCGAGGCTCACGCCGCCCAGAACGAAGAACGCGGCGAACAGGAGTAGAAGCAGGTTTGGTCGGACGAAGCCTGAGCGGGTTCCGGGAAAGGCGCCGGGGCCTGCGCTGGTCTCCGGGAGCGAATCGGGCTCCTCGGGGGCGAGCTCGCGGCCCTGTGGAAAGAGCACGTCGATCACGAACTGGATGGCCTTGTCGTCCGCCTCGCCCGGGGTCTCCCGACACTCCTCGCGGACTTTGACCAGGGTGTCGTAGATCTGGGCCCGGACCGCCGGGGTGGCCTTCTCCAGGAGTATGGCCAGGGCCTGCTCCAGCTTGCCGGTGCCGGTGGTCGTATACTCGCCCAGGACGATGGCCTCGATGATGCACAGGAGGGCGTCATCGATCTTGGTGGTGGTCTGTGAGGTCCACCACTGCCTCAAAAAGTCGAATCCGGCCTTGATATACTGCCGGGCCGGCTTGGACAGGGTGAGCAGTATATTGAAAAACGCTGTGATCCAGATACTTACCATAAAACCTCCTCGTTTTTTTGGTTTAGGCCCCGTCGGGGTCCTTGAATTGCTTTTCCAGATAGCCGCAGATCCGGTTGACCTTGGCCCGGATGTCGTTGATCCCGGTCCACATATGGCTCTGGCTGGTCTTCACGTCCTGGAGCTGCCGGGTGAGGTGGGTGATCTCCTGGTCGAAAACGTCCTTGCGGACGAACTGATCCCCGCCGTGGTTGAAGGTGGTCCCGGGCTTGTCGGGCCCGTACTTGATGATGACCACGGCGATGAGGAGACAGGCGCCCAGGATGCCCGGGCCGAAGGTTTGCACGATGCCGGCATCCATCACCCCACCTCCTGAAGGGCCCGCCGGATCCCTTCGATGATGGCGTCCGCGATCCGCGCCCGGCCCACGTGGGTGAGGAGCGGCTGCGCGTCATCCTCGTGGTCCAGAAAGAGCGGCTCCAGGATGATGGCCGGCGGCCGGGTTCGCTGAAGAAAAATAAGCGTGGAAAAATGCTTGATGCCCCGGTCGTCCCGCTCGCCGTCGAAGGCCTCCAGGGGGGCACGGAACAGCCGGGCGTAGTTCTCCGCGGTTTTCGAGACCCGCTTTTCGTTGCCATAGACGAGCACTTCCGAGCCCTTTGCCTGGTGGCCCTGGCTCGCGTTGAAATGGAGCTCCACACACAAGTCCACGGGCTCGATCGCGTGCATTTCATTGATAAGATTCACCTTTGCGTTCAGGCTGGAAAGGCGGCGGTCGAACAGGGGCGCGTGCTGGTCCATGTTGAGCATGTGCACCCGCTTGTCCTGCCGGAACGCGTCCATCACCAGGTCACAGATAATGAGCGCCGAGAAATGCTCCACCAGGCGGTACCGGGGATTGACGGCCCCCCAGTACACGGGGTCATGGCCTGCACTCAGTATGATCATGCGCTGCTCCTTGAAAATTCGAGGGGGGCGAGGAGGTGTGCCCCCCTCCACTGCATTTTTATCCGCCCCGGTGGTCGCCTCAGTACGGTTTGAACACCCGGATGGTGGCGTTCAGCCCGGCGCCGATGGCCTCCCGGGCGTACCCGAAGAACACCACGCCCGCGCCGATGGCCTCGTTGCTGATCGCGCCCGTGGCCAGCGTACAGGTGAGTTGGTCGCCGATGCCGATCCCGCCGCCCACCGTGTCTGTCACCGGGAGATCGAACATCCCCCGGCTCCTGCCCGTGCCTGCGCCGCCCACGGCCACGTCCTGGTTTGCTATGACTGCCTGATCCCCGAGAACCACCACGTCCCCGCCGTTGATCGCCGCCGCGCCCGGGTTGGTGTAGTCAATGGAATCTCCTGGCCCGAAATAATTCACGCTCATGGTTCACTCCTTTTCCCTTTCGTTTGTCCCCTGCTCCGTATGCCCTGCCTGTTCCCGTGCCGCCGGCGCCTTAGGTGTTGCGGTACATGCCGCGGAAATCCGGTGCTGCGGCCGCCACGTCATAGCGCACCTTGTACTCCACGCCGTCGATGTTCCAGCCCACCTTGGTCTCCAGATACGGGGTGGACACGCCGTTCAGGTGGGCCCTCACCACGGTCTTTCCCTTGGGCCCCATGAGGTACCAGATGGCCGGGTTCGCCACGTCGAGCCGGGGCTCATAGACCCTCTCGTGGGCGTTTTCATAGATGTTGCGCTTGGTGGGGTTGGCCTGGGTCCCGGTGTACATGCTCTTGTAAAACTCCTCGCCGGTGCCCCAGAGGGCCTTGGGCGCCACCAGGTACTTGATGTTGATGTTGAGCGCCTCGCCGTTGATGCCCCTCATGCCCGCCACCAGCGCCATCATGGCGTTCATGCCCGCGGTCGAGATGGTCTGGGCCGCGCCCGGGATGTTGCCGTGCCCGGCCGGCGCCGCGCTGAACAGGTTCTGCCCGGTCTCGTTCATGGCCGCGTTGTTGGTGAGCACCGCGTACACCGCGTCACCCTCCACCCGCTTGGCCGCCGCGCCCCGGCGTGCCGGGATCGTGGTGAGGGCGAACAGATCGTCGTTGATGATGGCCGTACGGGTGATGGGATAGATCCTGCCGAAGGTCCCCAACTGGATAAACTCGGCCTTGTCCGCCGCGTATCCGTACTGGTATTCCCCGTCCTCTCCGATGGGGAGCAGCCCGTCGATGTCCGAGATCCCGGCCAGGGTCATCCGCCTAAAGTCGTTGGCCGGCACCGCGACCGTCCAGAGCTCGAACGTCTCCTCGGCGGTCTCGAATCCGAGAATCAGGCTCTTGTTGGCCACGTCCGCCAGGATGTTCGGCAGATCGCTCGCGGTGAGGGCCCGTCCCACCATGTCGAGCACGTGCCCGCCGGTGCGCTGGTTCGCCCGCCTCAAACATTCGCGCGCGAGCTCGCGGAGCTGGTAACCCATGAGCTCGTCGTGGCCCGGGGCCGGCGTTTCCACCCGCTGGCCGCCCCTCACGAGGAGCGAATCGATCGCCGCGGAGCGGAATTTCTCGCCGGCGTCCGCGCCAAACGAGAAGGATCCCCCGGGGATCTGCAGATTGCCGGTGCTGCGCTCCCTGGCCATGTGGTCCAGGACGGCCGCCCGGGCCTCGTCCAGGGTTTTGCCCCCGCCGATCAGATTATCGGCGAGCTCGCCGCACCCGTGCGCCGCACACAGGCTCCTGATGTCCGCGGCCCTCTTGTTCTCGGCCCTCACGGCCTCCTGTGCCGCGGCCCGCGCCGCCTCCTGTGCCGCGGCCGTCACGTCGCCCGCCCCCTGAGCCCCGGCTCCGGCCTGCCCCGGTTCGCCGGCTCTGGCCTGCCCCGGTGCTGCCTGGTGAGGCGGCTGAAGCTCCACGGTTCCGCGCTGAGCCAGAAACCCCAGGGCCGCGTCCTCACCGTCCTCCCTCTTTCCCCCGAGCAGCTCAAAGAAGTGCCAGGCCTCGTCGTCCGTGGCGCCCGTTCTGAGCCCGAGGGCTTCCAGTGCCTTCCGTAATTTCTCGTTCATGCTCTTTTCCTCCGTGTCCTGATATGCGGCGCCTGCGCTGCGCGCCTTTGCCCTCTCGTCCGCTCCGATGGGGACGATCGATTCCTCCTTGATGGCCCAGCTGGTCACCACCCTCAAAGGTCCCGTGAACGTCCGGCCGGCGATGATCTGGCTCTCGTTCTTCGGGATCCTCACCGCCTTGAGCTGCCGCCACCCCACGGAAAAGTCCGTGATGTGCCCCTCTTCCACCTTGGTCATGGCGTCCTCGGCGTCCGCCACCCGGGAGAAGTGGGCGGTCCCCACCACCTGGTCGCCCTCCACGCGGATGTTCCGGACGCTGCCCACGGTCGACCGCACGGTGTAGCGGTCATGGGTGTCCTGCAGCGGTACCTGCCGGCTTGCCGGGAGCTTGAGCCCGCTCATGAGGAGCACCTCGCCGATGGACCCGTATTCCCAGTCATAGACCGGTACCGGCTCCTCGGTGGCCAGGATCAGCTCCACGGTCCGGGCCTCGCGGTCGAACGTGGAAGGCCTCCCGTCGGGCTCCATGCGGATCGCGTGCTGCCTGGTCTGCAGTCCGTCGCCTTGGGCCTCCGGGGCCGCCTGGTCTCGTTTCTGCCGCGTCACTGCACTAGGCATAATCTCTCCTTTCCCGTCCGCGCCGCCTTGTCCTGGCCCTCTTCCTCAGCGCCCAGGGCGGCCGGGTTGTTTTTGGTGGTGGTGGCGACCATGCCCAGGAGCTCAAAGAGGTTGAGCCCCTTCTCCGCCGCCAGGTCCCTGGCCGAGGATATCTCTTCGAGAACGTCCTCGAAGTCCCGGCCGCGCTCCGCGCAGATCTCCTGCGGGCTTTTGGTCAGGCCCCGGACCTGCTCCGTGTTCGCTTTGGTCTCCCGCAAGGGATCCAGGAGCCGGTGCCCCGAGGGCTGCCAGTACGCCCGGTGAAACCGCGCCGGGTTCGCGTCATACCCGGGGAGATAGAGGGCCCCGGTCATGGCGCCGTAGCTCAGAAACCAGCGCTGCAACGGCTTGCACTGCTGGTAGACGTGGCGGTCGATGAGCGGGTCGAATCCCTCCAGGAGATCGTTCCGGATCGATTTGAGGTTGGAATACGCCAGGCCCGAATAGTCCCCGGAGAGCAGCTCATATGAGGTCCCGGTGGTGATGGCCACCATCCGGATGATCAGGCGGACAAAGGGCTCGAAGTTGTTCCCGGGCCGGTTCGCGGACGCGAAATTCACCTTCTGGCCGGCCTGCACATACTCTACGATGCAGTTTTCCAGGTGCTCGATCTGCTTGATGGTGCCGTCAGCGCCCGTCTCCGTGCCCGTGATCCGCCCCTGCTGGATGCCCCACTCGTTCCCGGGCGTCTCCACGAATGCCAGCCACTTGGACGCCATTTGTGCCGCGTCGAGCTCCGAGCCCATGATCTCGTTGAGGCTGTGCGCGATCAGGATCGCGGTGACAAACGGGGAGATCCCCCTGAGCTGGTTGGGCCGGATCACCTCGTGGCCGTGGATCACCCACTGCGCCGGCACCCTCACGGGCGCCCCCTTCGTGCTCCCGGGCTCTTTCAGGTGATAGGCCAGGATCTCGCCGGTGGCCAGGTCGTACTCCACCCCGCCCAAGATCCCCCGCTGCCGGCCCGCGGGCGCCTGCTGGCCCGTGGCCGCGTCCCACAGGGCGCTCCCGCCCTCGCCCCGAGCCCCTTCCGAGCTGAGCCATTCCGGCTCGTACGTCCGGATCCCCACGGGGAGGAATCTCCCGGGCTGCTTCGCGGTCACCAGCACGCACAGGTACTCCCCGGCCTCCACCTCCTGGCCCTTTGACAGGCGCATCATCCCGTAGAGGTCCATTTTACGGGCCAGGTCCGCCTCGTCGCTCCACCGGTTCCACCCGTCCTCCAGCGTGCGGTTGATCTCCCGGGCGAGCTTGCCGTCCGCCCCCATGACCTTGGGCTCGTATCGGATCCCGCGGCCCACGGTATAGTTGACCATCACGTCCCTTGCCCGCTTAAAATACGGCATGTCCCGGACGAGCTGCTGCACCCGGGCCCGGATCACGCCCGATTGAGAGTTGATGATCTCGTTGATGGTTTTCGTGACCGGGATCCACCCCTCGCCCAGCCTGGTGGTCTGGGCCGCGGCGTAGCGGCTGCCGCCCTTCAGTCCGCCGGCCTTGCTCGTCACCAGGGCCCGGCTGCCGTCCTTCTCGCCCGTCCGCCCCGCCATCCCCCGGCGGAACGCCTGTACGAATTCCCGGGCGCCTGCCGCCTGGGGCGATCCCGCCCCCAGCCTGCCCAGGAAGTTGCCGGCCATCCTCACCGCGCCGGAGGCTGCCGCCCCGGCCGCGATCCCGGCCATCCGCCCGGCCGTCCCGAAAACGGTTTTCCTGTCAGTGTGCTCGCTCATGAGCTCCTCGGTCTGGCATACGTCCGGGCCGTCACGGCCCCGATCTCGCGGTTCGCCCGGGCCTCCACCCAGTCATAGAACTGGGTGAATTCTTTCAGGCTCTGGAAGGTCCGGGATTTCCCGCTGGGTGTACTGTAGCTCGATGTCCGCCAGTTGCCGGTGCT
Source organism: Deltaproteobacteria bacterium (assembly GCA_018433085.1). Lineage (GTDB taxonomy): Bacteria > Desulfobacterota > Desulfomonilia > UBA1062 > UBA1062 > Phosphitivorax. The sequence goes on from JAHDRW010000023.1 coordinate 60,075, forward strand.
CAGGTCGTCATCGAGCTGCGCGAGTAGTGTGGCCCACTTGCCCATCTCACCCTCCGATTGTCCGGCCGGGTCCGGCCGCCTGGTCCGCGCGTTTCCCGTTGCCCGTCTGGGTCACCTCAATGGTCTGGATCCCCTGCACTCGTCTCGCCCCCCCTTAGATCCGTCTAGCGTGCGGTTCTAATGTGGCGCCCATGGTAACCCGGGGTTTTCACGCCCGAGGCGATATCAGTGTGATATTGGGTCGATATTGGGGTGATTTTGGGGTGATATTGGTATTGACAGGCATTTTATCGTAGAGGGCTCCACCAATTTAGTATATAAATCGAGCTTATATAATGAAATAAATCTGATATTTGAAAGGGGTGTGTACCAATGATTACTGTATCTCTTCCAAAAATACCCGATGGAAAATTTCTTGAGGATTTTGTTGCTGCACACTTCCAAATTGCGGGATCCTATGTGGAGAGAAGTATTCTTCAGCGCGAAGCTGAGGAAGTGCTTGAGCTTGATATTCTAACTACAGACTATAACTTAACGCCGCCAGATATTACCCTAACTGAAGTAAAATCTGGGAAATGGGGGTTCCCAGATTTGTTTAAGGTATGTGGTTGGCTAAAGTATCTCGATCTTAATAAAGCTATTTTTGTGGCTACAAAATCAAAAGACAATCTTGATTTTATTTGCAATAAAGTTTCGCCCCTAGGAATCAATCTCATTATAATCCCTGATTTGATGGACGCTGCGACTTTCCTCGCCCCTATTACCAATACGCCAGAACCAAAGCCTCTAGACGTTGCTACATGGCGCTTCTCTTTTTGGTTGGACAGAGTCCTTACCACGAAGTTGACCCATAAGAAGAAATCTGCGCACAGGGAAAATAGATATGGCGTCATGGCTGATTATTTATATTCGGTAAATAGTGAAACTTTATTTCAGCAGACTATTAGCGAACGGATGAAAATGCTGTGCTCGAAATATAAATCTTATCCTAATTTGTCTGCACGAGTGGCAGCTGAGATGCTTGGCGCTTCATTTGAAGAAGATCATACCGAGATTGATCCCGATCTATTCAAAAAGACATTCTACCGCTGTAAATATAATGACCTACAACTATCTTCATATATTGAACATCGTGCTAGGATTGCGTTACTGAAGCATGCTACTGATTACGTTTTATACGACAAAATAGGCCTGGTAAACACGGCTAAGGATGTTCGTAAATTTAAAATTCTTGACTATGAATATGAATTATCATCATTTGATGATTTGCCGCTATCTTTCAAGGAAGGGATAGATAAGATCAGTAACGATCCGTACTTCCATAGATATCCAGTGTTCTGGCAATGGTTCACGTGGTTCTATGGTGGCTTCATTTTATTAGATAAAGAGACTGATGAGCTTGAACATATGTCAGAGCATACTGGTATCCCTACCGATCAGATTCCTCGTGCTTTGCAGGTTTATGATATTCTTTTTCCCACGGGTAGCTCCTGGTTTGTAGACCGTTCACCTAATTCACGAATAAAAAATCTAAAGGTATTCCCTATACCCTTCATGGGGCTTGGTGCATATTATCGAGGAAAAATATATGGTGAAGAAACAGACCTTTCAGAAATACCTGTAACAGGAATGCACACTATTAAAGATCTAATCTCTTGGAATAACGCAACAGTTGCTATTCTAGCGAAAGAGCTCTGAAACCCTATTTCTACGATAAAGGGGTGGAATGACCGACCACCCGGAAGCCCTGTTCGACATCCCCCATCTTGTAGGGCACCAACACCGCCGCCAGGTCGCGCAGATAGGCGAAGCCTCGGATGATGCGGAATATACCTAGCACGCTTTCCGAAAACAGCCCCTCGAACTCGATATATTGGCGTCTCCGTGACATATCAGTGCGCCTCCACCGGAAGGGTGCCAAGGATCATTTTCTCAATTCCCTTGATATCATCAAAATATTTGCGTTTTGCTGTTTCTCGAATATCTTGAGCTTTCTCTCTAGCGGAAACTACGTCCTTTACAAGCTTCTGTTGAACGGAAAGTGTTGGCAATGGCATTGGGAATGAAGCAATGTCGCCACCACCAATTTTCCACATACCAACAGCGGTTCTTGCATTCTGTTGAAACCAAGCTCTACCCACTGATGACTGAATAACTTCTCTCGCATACTCAGGTAAGATTCTATCGTTAAATCTTGCCCTAATTATGATGTCAGGAAATATAATCTCTGGATGGTCATCTTCAACGAGTGCACTTTTTGCCACATGGCTAAAACTTCCTACACTACGGCAGATTAGTAGGTCACCTTTTTTTAAGTAAAACTTCTCAGCAATCTTTTCAGATATATCTACGTATTTTGTTTCTGACAGATCAAGCCCATGTGGCTGAAGGGCGCTTAATTTTAATATTTTATAATTTTTTTGTTTTTTGCTTGGCTTTACTGAATAGCCATTTGCCGTATTATCAATACATTCCCTCAGTTGAATAGCCGTATACTTCCCATCTTCCAAATTTGCCCCGACGCTAGCAAGCTGGTTGTACATCAATGACCATCGATCAATTTCTTTAAAAGATGAACATATGATTTTGGGGAGCGTTGTGCGTATTGGCTTTTTCAAGCCCAAACTCTCAATAAATTGCTTTTCTGAGCTATCTTCCATTGCCTTGGAAATATCTAATGACTCAGAGAGTTGGTTGTTGGCCAAATCATAGCCCGTTAAAATCTTCTGCTGGATTGGCAACGGTGGTACCGGGATCTTGAGAGTTTTCAATAATGGATATGTCAGATTCATCCGCACTGAACCTGCGGTAGCTGCGCGAAGAGTTTGATTGAAAAAATCCGATTTGAGTATGAACCAGAAAACTTCGGGTAGAACGATAGAACTATCTACCGAGAAGACGACGTAGGCCGGGCTGATGTATGCCTCGCCATGCTCATCTGGCACCCATCCAATTGAACCAACATTGATGCGGTACGGGTTGTAAGCAAAATCTCCAGCACTCACCTTTTTGTAGGGTTGTTTAATCTCCTTGCCAAGTGCGTCATAGGCATGAAAGATTCCATCGACATTGTTCACGCCGAGTATCTTGAAAGTTTCATCCGGGCTTTCAAATGGCCGAATTTTTTCGTTATGTTCTGTTACAAACTCAGACAGAGACACAAGCGGATACTTTGACTTGATTCGACCAACAAAATATTTGACGTCCCAACGTTCAAGCTCGCTGTATTGAACAACGCGAAAAGCCGCTTCGTCCATTACTCAGCCTTTCCCGCTTGCGCAAACACCTTGGGATCAGCCGAAAACTCCCGGTACCACTCCAAACAAGTCTTGTCACAATCGGCGGGCTGGTTGGTGTTGGGATAGAGCTCGTTCTGATCCTCCTCGCCGGTGGCAGAGATACCAACCTTTTCCGCCTCGTACATAAAGATGGGGTAGTCGAAGCGCTCCTTGAGGAGTTGCCGCGCCTCGGTGATCTGCCGGGTTTCCATCGCCTTCAGGTAGTCCTTGAGCTCCTTTTGCAGGGCTTTGCGTCGCTCGGCATCCTTCGCCTGCTTTGCTGCCTCGATTTTGCCTTTCAACCGCTCCCGTTCGGCCCTGGTCTCGTCGGCGTACTGGGCTTCGACCTCCGCCTTGGCGGTGGCGTAGGTCTCATCAAACCTCTGCTGTTCCTCTTCAGTAAACTTTTGTAGGAAGAGCAACGAGCATTTCACGCTGGCTCCGGAGCTGACGAAAGTCTCCTGCGGCAGACTGACCACAGCGCGGAGGAAGGCGCGGTCTTCGGTGAATTCGCGCACGTAAGCGAGCGAGGGGTTGTTGAACACGCCTTCAGGCAGCACAATGCCAAGGCGTCCGCCGGGCTTGATCAGGTCGAGACAGCGCTCGATGAACAGCACCTCGGTCTTGATTTTGGCCTTGTCGCTCTTTGGCAGTTCGAACAGGCTGGCAATTGACTTATTGAGCGCCGCTTTCACTCGGTTCTGCGCCTCTCGGTAGAGATCGCCGTACTCCTTCAAGTAACGCTCTTCCGCTGCCGGGTTGACGGCAATATCCGCTTCCAGCACCTTGTCTGTGGGTTCGACGTTGGCTCCAAAGGGCGGGTTAGTGAGAATGATGTCGAAACGTCTCTCGAAAATGCCGTTTACGTTCAAAAAGCCGTCATGGTGGTGGACACCTCCGTGACCGTCACCGTGCATGATCATGTTCATCTTACTGGTGCGTGCCATGCGGTCGTTAGCGTCGGTACCGTAGATGCATCGGTTTGAGAGCTTCCAAAGGCGCGAGCCTTCGCGTGACTGGTTGATGCTCACTTGAATCTGATTGAACTTTTCCTGAAGTTTTTTGGCCTGCTGCTCCTCGGAGAGCGACTTGTCGTTCTCGACCTCGGCCTTGAAGTCGTTGTATTCTCGGTCGGCGTCGGCAAGGATCTTTTCGCGTGCAATCTCGAAAACCCGGATAAGAAAGCCACCCGAACCGCTGGCAGGGTCGCAAACAATTTCACCTTCCTGGGGATCAACCATGTGCACCATAAATTCAACAATGGTGCGCGGGGTGAAAAACTGGCCGATCTCGCCCCGGAAGGTTCGGCCAAGGAAGCGCTCGAAGGCGACGCCTTTCACATCCTCGCTGGTGTCGGAGAGGTTGTATTTCTCCAACTCCTTGACGATAGCCTCGCCGGTGGCCGGCTTAAGGTTGATGCGTTCATCGTCATCGAAAATCTTGTCAGCGCTGTAAAAACGTTTTGTCTCCTGAAACAGGTTATCTAGAGGATTTTCTGCGATCTGGTTTTTCAAGACATCCACAGTGAACAGGTTGGTCTTGTTGCGTCTCGTCAGCAGTTGCCTTTCGACATAAACCTTGGTGAACAACACTTTGGCAATTTCGTCAAAGGCCGCCGCCGGATCTTTCTTCTCCCGGTTGCGAATGATGTTGTGACACTTGTGTAGCAGATCGGCGAACTCCTTTTCCTTGAACGCGCGGAGCTTGGAAAGCAGCTCCTCGATGTCTTTGTCAGAGGCATCGCCATGCGGGATATTTTCGATCTCTTCTGTGTAGCCGGGGACCTTATCCTTCTTAACCCGCCAGTATTTGGTTTCCCGGGAGTTGTGTGTGACGAAGAACGGTGCGCCACAGATGCGGGCGTAGTTTTCCCCCTGGCTATAATCCTGCGGCTTGATGGTAACGTTATCGGATTTGCATTCAACGATGATGAAAGGGGCGTTGTCATCAGCCTTGTCCCGGGTGGTGCGCCAGATGACAAAATCGGCGCGGGCAGCCGCTGATCCTCGGCCGGTCAGGTCCATTTCCTCGGCGATCTGATCGATGGCAAAGCCGTATTCGTTGACCAGTACCAGCAAGTATTCCTGGCGCACCGTCTCTTCGGGTGTTTCCAACAGCCACTTACTACGCGCATGGCTCCAGATTTTCCTTGTTGTCTCATCGCGTTTGATCACTAGTTCTTCTAACATATACCTTTTGATTCCTTATTTAGTGCTGGGCATATAAGTTTATCATACAGTTGTAGCTTTTTTCCTGGTTAAAAAAAGCACCCTTGAATGGCCTTTTCAACTTCTGAAAATAGCTTAGTTGATGCCATTATTACAACTTCTTATTGATATTATATAGAATTTACTGCAGAGCAATAATAAAGAATAAAATTATTCACTTCGTTGTACTTATCAACAAATGCCTGGAAATCAATCCATTGTACGATAAGATCATGTCTCAACTTATAAAGATACTCCCCCTCTCTTTTTCCCATCCTCATCTTCTTCTCCTGAATTCTCCCCGATCTGTACCCTCTTTAAGGATAACTCCACAAACCATCGATCAATTGCCTCCGTGTGGCTGCACAGTCGGTTTCCCAGTTTAAAGTGTGGAAATCCAGCTAGTTTTATGGCTTCATCGAGTGCCTTTTCCTTAAAGTTGGTATACTCGATGATAGCGTCTTTCCCATAAAGCGGTTCCCCCACGCTCACCTCCCCATAAAAAGCCGTTTCTGGACGGTATCCTCCGGGATAACCGCATCCCGGCCGTGCTTCCTCAGGAGATCCACCAGGGCCTCTTCGAACAGGTCATTGTATGACCTCCCCAGGTCGATGGCCAGTTTCTTGGCTTCCTTCAGTATTGTTTCATGCACCGTTGTGTTGAATGTGGTCTTTTTCCCCATGGTCTTCCTGCCCGTCCAGATTCCAGGCCCAGATGTTTCCGGGCTTCGCCCATACCCACCCGCCCCCTTTTTCACCAATACCTCCTCCTCCCGCCCCGGGCCGCCTGTGCCCCGGGCTGCTCCCCTCCCAACGCCGGCGTTGCGGCGGCCGCTGCCGGCGGAATCTGCGGCACGAGCACCCGGATCCCGCCCAGGCACATGGGGTCCACCAGGAACGACGCCATGATCGAGCTGTCCAGATAGTGATTCTCTCCGCGCACGTGCTCCCACTTGGCCCCCTTCGGGCCCCGGCGCTTTTCCTCGCTCGTGATGTGCGAGGCGAAATCCTCCCCGGTCTCGTTGTGCAGGTACACGCACCCCGGGGCCCCGGCCGCGAGCTCCAGGTGGCTGTGGAACAGGTCCTTGAAGTATCCCGGATCCACGATCCACAGTTTCACGCCCGCGCCGGGTATGGGCTTCTTGCTTCCCGGAAACGTCCCGATGATATTGGCCCGCATCTTCTCGGCCATGGGCCGGCTGGATCCCTTGTACCCGTACACCACGTTTCCCCCGAACCGGGAGAGCCACTCGTAGGCCTCCTGGGTCATGGTGGCGTCCTGGTCGTCCAGATCGCCGCCGCCCGTGTCCAGGGCCGCCCGCCAGATGTTCACCTGACGCTCGGTCCCCTCCACCTGGTAGGCGTTGCGGTAGATGAGATGGTACACGTCCTCCCAGCTGAACAGGATCCCGTAGTGGATGAGCCAGCGCGTCTCGTCTCTCCCCCAGGCCCACACGGTGAAGTATTTCCCGCGCTTCTGGTTGTCGATCCCGGCCGTCAGCGCGATGGCCTCCGGCGGTACGATCAGGGGCGGGAGCTCCCCCTTGAGCTTTAGGATCTGGCTTTCGGTCTTCTCGGCTACCACCGTGCTGTACTCCCGGCCCAGCCAGTCGTTCTCAAAGCGCCTGAGCTTGTCGAACCGCTTCTCTTCGGCCAGGTGGGCCTTGAGGAAGGCCTCGGTCACGTCTCCCCAGGTGAGCCAGGGCGAATACAGTGAGGAGAGCCGGAGGGCCACGCTCTCCAACCGCACCCCCGCCTCCTCGAACTCCCGGAACAGGTCCCCGATGGGGTCCGCCGAGGCGGCCGGCTCCTCGGTGCCGGTCCGGTACCAGCCGGCGCCGTTCTCCGGGGAAAGGATCCAGTCTTTATATTTGTCCGGGATCTCCCGCCCGCAGTGTTTGCAGACATAGGTGGAGGTTTTCTTCGCGTGCGCGATCCGCTCAGTCCTGGGCAGGTCCCTTCTGTTCTCAAAAACCACCTGTCCCCGGCGCTCCGGGTCCTTGCCCTGGTCCGCGTCTCCGTCGAGCTTACTCCGGGAAAACTCCAGGACCTGCAGGCCCAGGCAGTGCGGGCAGGGCACGTAATAGCTCAAGACCACCTGGCACTTGCCCTCCTCCGCGGTGATCTGGCCGTCCGCGGTGGTGGGCGAGCTCACGTCGATGATCTTCCGGATGTCCCAGTAGGTCTTGAGCCGCTCCTCGGAGAGCTCCATGGGGTCCCCGTGCTCGCCGATGGTGGGCGGGAACTTGTTCACCTCGTCCCGGATGAGGTTCCTCACCGATTTCTGGGCCACGGAGGTCACCCCGGAGCCGGAGCCGAGCGAGAGGATCATCCCGGGAAAGTGCATTTCCTGCAGCTGATACTTGGTCCTGTCCGCCGGGATCTTCTCCCGGAGCACGTCCACCGCCTCGATCATGGGCTGCACCCGGGTCCGGGAGATGTGCTTGCACGCATCGTCCGACGGGTAGACGATCAGGGTTGAATAGGGGTCCTGGTCGATGATGTACCCGATGAGGTTGTAGGCGCTCTGGGTTTTCGATGTCTGGGTGGCCCACTTGAGCACGATATGGCGGATCGAGGGCCGCTGGTACAGGTCCATCACGTCCCGGGCGTAGGGCGTGCGCTGCCACCGGTAGGGCCCGGCCTCCCGCGAGCTCTCCTTGAGCAGCACGATATGGCGGTTTGCCCACTCGGAGACGCTGAGCTTGTCCGGCGGCCGGAAGGCCTCCCGCTCACAGTCCCACAGGCTGGGGATCGTAATTTCCAAGTCCTCGATCATCCCTTACTCCGCCTTTAATCCTTTGTTGTGGATCCAGCCGAGGGTGCGCCCTGGGTGCTCTCGGCTGTCGGCTTCCTTAAAATGGTGTTCGGTCGTGAGTACACCCGGAGGAGTTCCAGCACATACTCGTCGATGATAGCCTGGATCACCTCCGCGTCCTTGTGGGCGAGCCGAGGGGACAGGCTCCTGGACATCCCGAGCAGGCTCTGCTTGAGCTCCACCACCCGGGTGACGAGCAGCTGCTCCACCTCGGCCCGGTCGATCGACAGGCCTATTTCTTTCTTGTACTGCTCCTCCGCCAGGAGGGCCCGGAATTTCCTCCAGTTGGTATCCCACTTGGTTTTTTCCGAGCCCTCGGGCCCGTCGTCATCGTCATCGAAAAGGTCAGACTTCCAGGCCAAGACCTTAATGGGATCATAGGAGCCATCGACCTCCACCGGCATCCCGTCCTTTTTCCACCGGATAATGGATTGCCTCGTCACCCCGAGCAGCTCGGCCAGGGCCTCCTGGGTCTGCACGGTCCCCTCCGCGCTGATACCGTACTGGGCCCGGAGACCCTCCAGCTGGTCCTGTTCTTTCTTCCCCAGCCGCTTGCCGGCCACGATTTTTCGATACAGGTCACCCGCGCCCCTCAGGTCATCCAGAAACATAGGCTCCTCCATGTTGAAATGTTTTCCCGGGGGAGACGGTCAAAATGACCGCCCAGGTTTATGTTGAAATCAATCCATGATTTTATGGTCAGATTTTTCAGAGTGTTAAGTGATGTAACATGAAATTTTAACATCACGCGCGACGAAATCCCGCGGGTCTTCGCTACCGCGTCTCCCGTTTTTCGGAAAGGACCCGCCGGAAAATGAGAGCTCGTGATCACGGTCGCCATCACGCGGTCATCCTCTCGGCTCCACCGGCCAGTGCCGCACGGATCCAGGTTGAGAGATCCAGGCCCTTCTTGGCTGCGTCCGTGGGGTCCTTCCCTTTCACGATAGGGCACCTGTACGCTTGCGGGTAGTTCTGTGCCCACCACCCCCATGCCTCCTTGGTGCCGGCCAGGGACACGTCTCCGGTATCCAGGGCCACAAGGATGGTATGGGCCCGCTGCAGGGTGTTGTGGAGCTCGGGGTCCGGCCTCATGCTCACGGATCCCAGCGCCACCACGTTCACCAGGTGCCCGGCCTCCTGGGCGCATATGATCGCGTCGAGCTCGCTCTCCACGATGAGCACATGCTTTTGTCCCGTGTCGATGTAGTAGGGCCTCGGCGATCCGCCCGGGATGAAGATGTATTTTTTCTTTTTCCCGGAGACAAACCGGCGGATCCTGAGACGGTAGAGGATCCCGCCATGAAAGCACGGGATCACCACACCCTCGGGGATCCATAGGGATATGGGCTTCCCTGTCTTGGAATCGATCTCCTCGGGGAGCCCCCACCTGGCCCGGTCCAGGTGGAGCTCCTGAGGGCACCATCCCAGACGCGCGGCCGCCATGTTCTCCTTGTCCAGGCGCCGGCTGTTGTACAGCCATTCCCGGACGTGGGCACCGTCGTATCCCCAGAGCTGCCGGCCACAGCGCTCCAGGAGCCTTGCCGCCTGCTCCTGCCAGAGCTCGCTCGGCGCCTGCCATTCATGGGGCTGCCAGATATACTCGGACTGCCGGGCCTTCTGTGCCGCGTCCGCCGGCGCCAGGGCCCTGGGCGCCTCCTTTTTCTCCCGGGGCTCAATGCCGAGCTCGGCGCACGCTTTCGGGTAGCTCAGGCCCTTGGTTTCCATCACATACTGGATGATGTCCCCGCCCTTCCTACACTGCCGGCACCACCAGTGCTTGCCCCGGGCGCTTTTCTCCGGCCACACACTGAACCGGTCGCTTTTCCCGGGCTCTCCTCCGCAAAACGGACAGGGCCCGGCCCACTCCCCACCGCGGGCCGATGAGACACGCCGCGGCTGGTACCCGTCCGCCAGGTAGAGATCGAGGATGGTCTTACCCATGAGACAACCCTCCCAACCTTCCGGAGACCCGCTTGAATGATTTCAGACTGTTACACCCACTTGGGAGAGTTGGAGGGTATTTACACAATATATAAATATATTTTTTAGTTATATATAAGTTTTTCATTTATAAAACCCTCCCAACCCTCCAGACCTGTCCTTATCTCCTTGAATCTACTACCCTTTACGCTTGGAGGGTTTGAAAACCCAACCCTCCCAACCCTCCGAACCCTCCAGGCTATTCCTCTTTCTCTTCCTTCCTGGCTGCCTGGATGAGCCGGATCCCGATGTAAATCATGGTCCCGGATTTTTCATAATCGATACGCGGGTCCTTCTTGATGGCCTTCCCGAACCAGGTGCTTGACCGGTACCGGATCCCCTGGGTCTGGCACCATTCCCGATAGGCCCGGTAAAGGTCGGTTGCGTTCTCGCTGCTGTTCGGATCCTCGATGGTGCAGTCGTTGAGAAAACGGCCGATGATGTCCTCGTCCCCGCGGTAGTCGGTGGTCGCCTGTTTGATGGCGGCCGCCGTGCCCAGCCCCTGGAGCTGCCACTCAAGGCATCCCCTCACCAGCCAGGCGAGGATCCCCGGGGCCTCGGCCCGGAGCTTTTCCCCCAGGTCCTTGTCCGCGAGCTTCTCGTTTTCGGCCACCGGCTCGTCCACATACGAATACTTGAACGGGATGAGCCTCAGGCGCTGCCACAGGGCGTAATCATCCCCGGCGGCGTGCGGGAGCGGATTGGTGAGGAGGAACAGTGTATGTGTGGGCGTGAATTCGATCATCTTCGCCCCGTGTGGCGGCCGCCCCTTGAGTGAGTCACCGCCGGTGAGCCACTTCACCCGGGATGAGTTGAGTTTCCGGCCCTCGTCGGTCTCCGAGGCCCAGACGATCCGCTTGCCCCTCAGGTCCATGATGTCCGGCGAGGGCCCGGACGCCGATCGCCGCTGGAACTGGTCCAGGAGCATCTCGGCGTCGATCGGGCCGGCCAGCGGGCCCAGGATGAATTTCACGGTTTCAAGAATGGTGCCCTTTCCATTCCTCCCCTGGCCCTGGAGAATGGGGAGCACGTGCTCGGTCCTCATGCCCGTGATGGCGTACCCGAACAGCCGGCGCACGTAGTCAACGAGCTCCTGGTCCCCGTCGAACACGTCCAGGAGGAAGGCGTCCCACTCCGGACACGGCTCGTCCGGGCCCCGGTACTCCGTGGGGCACACGGTCTTGATATAGTCCTCCGGCCGCCCCGGCCGGAGCTGCCCGGTGTTCAGGTTGATCACGCCATTGAGGCACCCGAGCACCCAGGGGTCCGTGTCCCACTGCTCGCCGGCGATCCCGAGCGTGTCCTTTCCGGACGCCGCGAGCTCCAGGACCTTCTTTTTCCTGGGTAGGTCCTGCAGCGCCCGGGCCCGCTTGTAGATGTTCTCAGAGAGCTTTTCCTTGATCTCGGCCGCCTCCCCGTTTCCCCGTCTCCGGTCCTCGGCCGCCTTTCCCTTCTGCCTGTCCGCCTCTTCGAGGTAGATGTCCACCACTCCTTTCATCTCGGCGACGGCCTGCCCCACCTCGTCGCGCTCCCAGGTGTGGCCCTGGAACACGAACCACTCTTCGAGGGAGTGGTCATACACCCACTTTCCCGCGTTGAGCCTGATGAACAGCCAGGCGTCGCCGTCCTGGTTGTTCTTGTAGGCCTGGACCACCTCGGTGCCCGTGGGCCCGGGGGGCGCGGGGGGCGCGGCTGGCTCGACCTGCCCCCGCTCCTCCCCGCAGATCCGGTGCATCTCGTCGGCGATCGCGTCGATGTCCTGGCCGTCGTCCAGCCCGCGCGGGTTCTCTTCCATGGCTCTCCCTCTTCAGTGCCCCCTGGGCTCACTCTTCCGGAATAACTACATGCCCTTTCGCTGCACCGGGTCCCTGCGCGGTCCGCCCGTGGTAGCGCTGCTGTCCTTGCTCACCTGGGGCCTGTCGTCAGAGATCACCTCCAGTCGCTGCTCGTCGAACCACTGGCCCTCGATCGGCTTGCCGTCGTGGAGCTCCTGGGGCTCAACACAAATCCGGGCGCACCCGTACATCCATTCTGTCCTGCCGGTCGCTATGCCCTGGAAACCCGTCACCGTGTCCTTTACCTTGTTTCCCAGCTTGATCATGTGCTCCTCCTCTTATTTTTGCCCATACGGGCGTTTGTTCTCCCTGGTCCGGCCAGGCCCTAAAACGTGAACCACGCGAGCCCGCGCACGTGAGCGCCGGCCTCGATCAGGCTCCTGGTGGCCGCCTTCATGGTGGTGCCGGTGGTGATCACGTCGTCACACAATAAAATGACCTTCCCCCGGAGCTCCTCGGCCGGTACCGCGAGCGTGCACGTGGGTGTGTGTTTGCCAAAGGCCTCATACCCCCGGGTCTTTTTATCCCAGGGCCTGAACACCGCCACGAACGGGATCCCGGTGGCCTGGCTGAACCGGGAGAGCGCCGCCTCCATGGGGTGCCTCTTTCCCAGGTTCCGCTCCGACCGGGGCGGCATGGTCACCAGGTCGAGAAAGCCGAAATGGTGCGCCTCCTCGTAGATGGCCAGAAAGTCTTTCAGGATCCGCTCCACCAGGCGCTCGTCACAGTTATCCTTCATCTGGACGATGTCCGCATACTGGGCGTAGGTGAAATGACGCCTGGCCCTGCAGGCGAACACCCCCAGGCCGGCGTTTCTCATGTGGAGCGCTGCCGGCGGTTTTCCATCGTCCTGCCGCGGGCCCGGGTCCTCGGCTTCGAGCCCCGGGAGCTTCATCTGGGTCCGGTCCGCCTCGTCGGCAGCCCGCATTTTCCCGGCTATCCCGAGCGTGTCACCCGAGTGAATGACGAGCACCGGGATCCCGCGCTTTTTGCCGCGCTTGACCGTGTCCCAGGTCCCGCCGTGGGTCTGATCCGTGAAGGCCACCAGGCGCTCCGCCTCGTCCACGATCTGCTGGTTTCGCGCGAAATAGGCCCTGGTGTACTCGAACTGCTGCTTGCACCCTTTCAGGTCCGGGTAAAACTGGACCACCTGGAGCCCGTGCTCCCGGGCCGCCACGGCTGCGGCCTCGTCAACCCCTTTTGCCCCGCCGGTGACCACGATGGTGTCCTTCGGTAAGGTGGCCACGTACTCGGCCACCAGGTCCATGTTGGCGTACTTCCTCTGTCCCACGATGCCGATTTTCATGGTGTCTTTCTCCTGCTCAGAATCGCCTTGACGAGCTCATCCTCCCGCCGGTACACGCGGCGCCGGCCGTCCAGGGTGTAGTATTCCCGGGTGACGGTCCAGCGCGCGGGCCGGCGGGTCGTCACCACCTCTTTCCGGGCCCTCAGGCCCGGGTCCCGGTAGATCATGACGGTCCCCAGGCGGGTCTCTGTCTTCCCGATGAACTGCCATGCCGGCGTGATCTCGCTCATGTGCGGGCCGCCTCGCGATCCTCGTGCCGGATGTCTTCCAACAGGTCCAAAAGAAACCCCTTGAGCTTGCATCCGGGCATTTCCCTGATCTCGTCCTCCATCTCCCAGAGACTCACCAGCTGCTCGGTGGCGCCTGGCTTGATGAAGGTCCTTTTCCCGCTGAGGATGTCGGTCCTCAGTGTCAGAAGCGTTTCCAGCCTCTCCTGCTGCCGGTCAATGAGGTTGTGCATGTGCTCGATCGCCGGCGTGATGTCCGCCCGCGGGTACCGGTCCGCGATCTTCCGGGCCACCTGCTCCGGATAGAGCCCGGCCTCCTCGACGTGGTGGGTAAGCGTGATTCCCGGGCCCTTGTGATAGATCCCGTTCCTTGTCACGAAAAACAGGTCCATGGTCACCTCCTCGGCCCAATGGGCCGGGCCCGGGAAAGGGCCCGGCTCGGGCCGTCCTGGCCTTTTTGACCCCGGAAATGGATAATGGTACAGGTCGTCTTTCCGCCTTCCAGGCCGTCCTGGGCCGTTTTACGCGAACTTTTTCCCTGCCGTTCCTCCAGCCGAGCGGCCCCCTGGGCGAACAGGAGAAAAAACAGCACCATCAGGACAATGGCCACGCCCAGGGCGGTCATGACTCACCCCTCAGCATTTTCCGGAGTTCCTCGCCCGTCTTGCCGTAGAGTTCGGTCACCTCGAACCACACCACGCTCACCAGCTCGGTGCCCCTGAACCCATCCAAGCCAGAGTAGGCCTGGACCATTTCCAGTATTCTTTGCCACCGATAAGAAGGATCGAGACGGCGAAGCAGTTTTGGTTGCAGGTGCCATTGGTTGATCTCCACGGGGCACAGCTTGTTGAACGGCTTAAAGGATGTCTGAACAATGTAGGCCCGGCCCTTCACCTCCCCGGTCTCGTCGGCGATCCCGATCTCCTCCCCGGCTCCCGTAGCCCACTTGTCCCCCTTGCGGAACGTGGTCTGCTCCCCTTCCCTGAACAGAAAATCATTGAATCTCATGATTCGCATGGCTCACCTCTCAGATCCGGAGGCCGAGATACTCAGTCAGAGGGCTCCGGCCATATGCCTGCTTTATCTGCTTTATGTCCGCCTCCATCACCAGCTTGAGGATGTAGAGCGCCTGGTGCTCGATGCTGTGCCGCATTTCATTCCGGGCCGCCCGGGTGAGATACGCCTCCAGCCCCTCCACGAGGCCCAGGTCGAGCTCTATTTTCCCGGTCCCGGCTGCCGGCGTGTTTCCCCCGCCAGCATAGTATAACGAGCACATAATGAGCCCCTCCTCGGCCGGGCATCCCTTGGGCCGGACCCCAGGCGGACAGCTGGCGCACACCTCGCTGAAAATGCACATCTCCGGCATGATCTCGTCCTGGCCCTCCGGGCTGCCGGCGGCGATCGCCCGGTATGGCCCCCCCGGCTGCCCGGCGATAATTGCCCGGGTAGCCTCGGACGCGGGCGTGATTTTCTCCGGGGCGTCCTGGGCGCTCGCGGCTGCCTTTACCTCCCCGCCGCTTTCCCGGCCGGCTGCCGCCTCCGGCTTCTCCGCCGCCTCCCGCTCCGGCTGCCCCTCCGGTTCTTCCACCGGGATCCGTTCCTCCCGCTCCACGCCCCCCAGCGGATAATCGTCCAGCTTGCCGTGACTGGCGGCCCAGAGATAGCAGGTTCCGCACAGCCCGCGTCCGTGGTGCGGCTTCTCGTTTCCGCACCGTTTACAGATGGCCATTTTCTTCTTTCCCACGTCCTCCTCCTTTTTCTCCGCCCGCCGGCGCTCCACCTGGGCGCACAGCTCCCTCCACGCGGTACAGCTGATACAGGGATACGGGCGGTTGTCCATGGCTCCCGGGCCCGGGGCCTTCCGGTTTGCCGCGCACGCCTCCGGGGAGAGATCCGCGCGGGTCTTCTTGCAGTAAAACGTGTTCTCCTCCATCCACTGCCGCTTTCTGGCTTCGTCTTCCATCATCCACCGTCCTTTTGAAAAAAAAGGCGGAGCGCCCCGCTCCGCCGAATATAAGGAGGTCTACTCTGATTCCCTTTTGCCGATCACGGTCACGTTCCCGCTCTCCAGGGCCGCCCGGGCTTCGAGCTCCATCCGCTCCTGGATGTCGGGCATCACGGTGATCAGGGCGTTGATCACGTACTCAAGCCGGGCGGTAAAGGCGATCCAGCCGGGCGGGGTGATGCCATCGGTCGGGTTCGTGTGGTGGACGGTGATGTGGCGGATGGTGATGTCGTCCGGCCTGGGCGCGATCCCCGTGGTGAGCTGGGCCTCCACGGTACAGGCAAAGATTAAGTCCAGGCCCGGGGCCACGTCGGTGATGCGGCCCATGCTCTCGTATGAGAACGTCGTCACCTCAACCATGGGGCCCTCCCGGTGAGGTCCAGGACATACCTGGGCAGGGAAGGTTTCCGGAACATCTCCACCAGGCCGATGATCACCAGGTGGGTGTAGTGGATGGCCGCACACAGGGCGCCGGCCATGATGGCGATGAGAACACAGTCCAGTATAAATTTTCCCATATGATCCCCCTCTGTTCCCAGCGGTGCCGGCCCTTCCTCGGTCCCGGCCGTGCGCCGTCATCCCTTGAACCGGGCCCGGTTTCCCACAATTCCGGGCCCGATGATAAATTCATCAGATCACATTACCTGCCGGCCGCTGTTTCCGGGGCCGCCGGCTGGGCATCTTGCGCTCCACCTCCGAGATCCGGAACCTGGGCGTCCGGCTGCCCGGGAGATAGTGCGCGGGGATCCGCCCCTGGGCCTTCATGTTGTAGATGGTTTTTTTCGATACCCCGAGGTGTTCCCCGAGCTGCTCCGCGTTCACAAACTGCTCGCTCATTTTTATCTAAGCCCCCATCAAGTTACCGATGATGTGCAGCGGACCCTGCCGTTCCACCACCGTCTCCAGGTAGAGGTAGGCGATTCTCAGCACCTTGCCTTCCGATGCCTCGGGACAGTGTTTTTCGATGAAATTCTGGAGCCTGGTCCGCTGTTCCTCCGAGAGTGGCACTCCCACCACCTCGGTGAGCTTCTCCCTGGTAATTGCCGCCCCTGTGTCCCTGCTTGTGGCTGTTCTGGCCATGGTTAAACCTCCTTAAGCGCATTTAAGCACCCTCAAGGCGAAATAAATTCCATTAAGAAAATAGGCGGTTATAATCCCGCCGTATGGTGACGGTGAAAAATTATTCATTGACCGCCCTCCTGGTCTCCGGGGCCGGGAGTTCGGTCCCGAAGATGTCCCGGGCCAGTGATCCGACGAAGGCCGAGAAATCCGCCGTCACAAGCTCCCCCCGGAGGAGGGCCACCAGGTTTTTCAAATTTTCGCCAGCCGGTGTGTTGGTCTTCTTGACCCAGAGGCGGACGATTTCCTTCGAGACGCCCAGGTCATTTGCGGTTCTCTCGATTCCCCTCAAGGCGATGGTTTGTTTCCATATTTTTAAGTCGGGTGGATGCATAGGCAATTCTATTATCAAATCTTATTTGATATTGTCAATCTTTTTATCAAATTTTATTTGATGGGATTATCAAATGAAATTTGTCATGATTGATTCCATGGTTAAAAGACGCGGGCCCAGACAGTCGGGATCCACGAAGCTCGCCAGGTTCCTGATCGAGAGGGACATCACCCTGGCGGAGATTGCGGAGATCCTGCACGTCACCCCACAGCAGGTCAGCAACCTGGCCCGTGGGAAAAGCCGGGCCTGCACCGATTACCTGGTGAAGATCGCCCAGCACTACCACCTTCCGTGGGATTATTTCTTCGAGGTTCCCGGGGCCTCCGGGATGTTCACGGTCGGGGCCCGGGTCCAGGAGATCCTGGAGGTGTGCGGCGTCACCATCGAGGAGCTCGCCGAGCGTTCAGGCGTTCCCGTAGATCTTGCCCGCGAGCTGCTGGCCGGCACCCGCCAGGCGGACGATCTCACCATCACGAGGATATGCCAGGCCTTTGGCTTCAGCCCGTCCTGGCTGGCCACGGGCGACGGCGACCGCTTTGCCGCGCCCTCCCAGGGGCTCGGTTTCACAGTGCCCTGCCATGGCCCCGTCTCTCCCCGGATTCTCACCCCGGAGGAGTTTCAGAATCTCCCCGCCTGTCTGCAGCGGGACATTTCCATGGCCATCGAAATCCTGTGCTCGAACACGCCACAGTCTGGCGACCTGTCCAAGGCGATAGACCTGATCTATCGGACGTATATCCAGTCCCTCGCCTCGCTTGAGCGGGAGCGCGAGCTGGAGCGCCGGGTGGCCCAGCTGGAGAAAGAACTCAGGTTGATAAGTAATTCTCAGGAGTCGTTGTCGGGTTTTCAGGGTCCGGGCGCATCATCGGGGCGCACGGTCCCAGGTTCGCCCGGGGAAAATCGCAAGAAATCCTAATTGTTGATACCCTAGCAATTTATGTATATTATTGATCATTCTTTGCATTCGATGGGAGGGTGGTAAATGCTTATATTTATAGGGTGGCTTCTTCTGAGTATTTTGGTGGGCGTGTACGCCCACAATAAAGGCCGCACGGGGTTTGTGTTCTTTCTCCTGTCCATTATTGCGAGCCCGCTGATCGGTTTCCTGTTTGCGCTCTTGGCCAAGCCGATCCCCAAGAACATCGAGCGGGCTCAGCTCGCCGGCGGGGACCTGAAAAAGTGCCCGTATTGCGCCGAGGTGGTCAAGCGGGAGGCGAAAGTCTGCAAACACTGCGGCCGTGATCTATGACCGCGACTGATGGCCAAGATATACAAACATAAATCAAAAGGCTGGCAGGTACATTACACGCTGTTCTATCCGGACCGGCCCGAGGCCAGGAAATTCCGCTGTTCCAAAAGCAAGGCCCGGGCCCTGGAGCTCTTTGACGAGGCAGAGCTCCTGGAGCGCCGGGCAATTCGGGGCGAACTCTCCCGCCAGGACGTCGTCCGCTTTTGCCGGGGTGGTCTCATTTCGGAGGAAGAGGCGTCGCTCTTGTTCGGCCGGCCCGTCGACGTTCCCACGCTGGGGGACCTGGCGGACACGTTCGAGAAACGCTCCAAACCCAACTGCCGCAAGAAGACCGCCAAGGTCAACACCCAGCGGATAAACACCGTTCTCGATTTCTTCGGGAGGGACTGCCGGGCGGATCTTGTCACCAAAGATCGCGTGATCGAGTACCGCCTCCACCGGCTCAACAGCCGGTCCCGGCTTTTCAAGGAGGGCTCGCCGGCGCCGCTGGTCAGTGCGGCCACCGTGAACAAGGAAGTCATCAAGCTCGCCCAGGTCCTCGATATGGCCGTCGAGTCCGGGGCGATCCCCGCGAACCCGGCCCGGGAGGTCAAGCCGGTGAAGGACGGCCGCGGCCGGCTGCCCCGGGCGCTGTCGAAAAAGGAGATCACGGCCCTGCTGAAGGCTGCCGGCCAGTTTCCCGATCTCCTGGGCGGCCTGGTCAAGCCGATCATGCAGGTCTATCTCTATACGGGGATGCGCCGCGAGGAACTCCTCATGCTGCTACGCGAGGACGTCAACCTGGCCCGGCGGACAATCGTCATCCAGGGCGCCGTGGATGCCGTTGATGACGAGAGCGAGCAGTGGACCCCGAAAACGCGCCAGCCGCGGGTGATTGGAATCAACCAGGAGCTGCTGCCGGTCCTGAAGGCTCTCCCGCGCTCGGGCCGCTATCTCCTGGGCGGCGACGCCCCGCTGTGCGTTCCCGATTCCATGAGCCGACTTTTCCGCAAGATCCGGGACAAGGCAGAGCTGCCGGCTTCCATCACCCTGCATTCGCTCCGCCATACCTATATCACGCACCTGCTTGAGTCCGGCGTGAGCCTACGGCGTGTTCAGTACCTGGCCGGCCACGCCAGGATCTCCACCACCGAGCGCTATATCCACCTGCTGCCCGGGGAGATCTCGGAGGACAGACTCAGCTTTTTATGAGTGCCCGGGCGGGAACTTTTAGCCCTATATTAGCCCTCACCCCGGTCATTGCTTTTTTATAGTTAATTATTAGTGCCTTACGTTTTTTTCCACCGGCCTTTCACGCCGGCGACAGGGGTTCAAATCCCCTTGGGGACGTAACCATGTAGAGCCCGGGAAATCGTGTGATTTCCCGGGCTTTTTCCTTGCCAGAAACCCGGGATCCCGGGGTGACGCACTTACCGGAAATTACCGAAAACTACCCCTGTTTACCGCTTTTTTTAGTACCATTTTAGTTCGTGGCCGGGCTGCGGGGATCGTACTGCCGGTTTTGCTGGCGGCCATGCTGCTGGCCGGGTGCTCGGGCGACGAGGACGAGGGGACTCCTATGCGCGCAGCATCGAGTCGTGTCACCATGGATACCCTGCCTCACCCCCTCCTCCGAACGCAGTCCTTTCTCTTATATTCGACTGCTGGTATGAGCAGGTGCGGAGATATACTTGGAGAAGTGCATACATGCGAACTGAATACTGAAAACCACTCGTTCAGGGGTTATCGCCCGCTACTCGGAGAACCTTTCCTGATCGAGTATCTCGGAGAAGACATCCACAAGCTTGGGGTCCAGCACGTTCCCCTTCATGGACACGAGCATCTCCAGGGCCTTATCCCTGTCGTACGCCTTCCGGTAGGGACGTTCGGTGGTCAGTGCGTCGTAGATATCGGCTACGGCCACGATCCTGGCCTCCACAGGGATCTCTCCATCCTTCAACCCTGTCGGGTAGCCCTTGCCGTCGAAGCGCTCATGGTGAGAGAGAACGATGTTCACCACGGTCTCGGAGAGACGCGCCTGCCTGGCCACGTCCGCGCCCCACAGCGGGTGATTCCTCATGATATGGATCTCCGCGTCATCGAGCGGACCCTCGTAGTTGAGGATATTCTCGGATACCCCTATCTTGCCGCAGTCATGCAACCAGCTCCCGTACTGGATCGCCTTGACGGTCTCTCCGGGGAGATCGAGTTTCCTGGCGATGGCCATCGCATATTGTGCGACCCGCTCGGAGTGGCCCTTGGTGTAGGAATCCTTGAGCTCGAGCGCCCGCACCAGGGAGAGCATGGTGGCCTCGTCACCCCTGACGATGGATTTGATGAGCCGGTACCGCCTGAGGGCATCCTTCACCAGCTCCACCAACTGGGTGTTTTCCCAGGGTTTCACGATAAACCGGAAGACCTCGGCACGATTGATGGCCTCCATGGCGGTATCGAGATCCCCGAACCCGGTCACGAGGATCTTCACGGTGTCGGGCGAGACGGTTTTGACCCGGGACAGCAGATCCAGCCCCATCATCCCCGGCATGTGGTGATCGGATATGATAACGGCGATCTCGTGCGTTTTGACGATGCCCAAGGCCTCTTCTCCGCTCTTCGCGGTGAGAACCGGGATCCCCTCCTGCTCGAAAATCGCCTCTACGATATCGAGTATGAAGTCTTCATCATCGACAAAGAGTATATCTTCGGCCATTACCGTATCTTTCTCGTCTCAATTGCAGAAAAGGTTGAATGAAAATTCTCTTGCGAGCAAAACAACTATCTTCTTCATACCACCCCTTCAACCACAGTACAAGAAAGCTGTTCCAGCATCCCGGGATCTTTTCCCCTGTCAAGAACGGGTGGATATGATGCAGCAGTTGTGATACACATGCTCCATGCGCTCTATCGGGGATGTGATAGCCGTTTATATCGATAACAAGCCCTCGGTGTATGCACGCGTGGAGGCGATTACGCCGGATATCAAGCCTCACTGGTTTCAGGTCCGCCTCCTGTTCTTGAGCTTTCCCCCGCAGGAAACCACCTGGATCCTCCGGGATGAATACCTGGAGGGCTCGCCGTTTAGCATGAAGGACATCCCGGTCCAGATCGTACCCCTGGGAAAGCCCGGAGGGGAAGAGCCCCCTCCGCCCAGAAGGAAGGGAAAGAAACCGAGTCCGGGTGAGGTCGTGTCGTTCGAAAAATTCCGCAAGAAAAAAAAGCACGAGGACGGCCCGGGCGAAGACGACTCATAGCAGGCGGACAGCGCGGCCTTCCACCCCGTCACGAAGGCCTGCGCCGACAATGCCGGGAGGGGTTTCCATCCCGGGGTTCACGCACCCGTCGTTTTCCTCACCAAGATAGTGTTGAAGCCGGTTTGCGACCTTATGGTTTGGGTTAAAGTGGAGCAGGTCAAATGCCGATAGTCATAACCAAGGTGATGTATGGCAAATGAACGGATAGGCGACCAACTCGTTAAAAACGCCCTGATAACAGCAGAACAGCTTCTCGAAGCCCAGAAAGCGCAGAAGATTTCCGGCACGAGGCTCGGGTCACAACTCGTGAAGCTGGGGCACCTGACCGAAGAGCAGCTGGTCGATTTTCTTGGGAAACAGTACGGGCTCCCCTCGATCATACTCAAGGATATCTCCCCTGATCCCGAGTTCGTGAAACTCATCCCGATCAACATCGTCCAGAAATATCACGCCATCCCCTTTGAACGAACCGGATCCACGCTGAAGGTGGCCATGACCGATCCCACCAACATCTTCGCCGTGGACGACCTCAAGTTTCTGACCGGTTACTCCATCGATGTCCACGTCACCTCCGAGGAATCCCTCAAATGGGCCATGGACCATTTCTATGACCAGGCCGCCTCGCTCGACGACGCCCTGAGCAGCATCGAAGACGAACAGGGAAACGTGGAGGTCGCTTCCGAGGGCTCCGATATCGCGGTGGGAGACCTGGAGAAAGAGGCGGATCAGGCCCCGGTCATCAAACTGGTGAACCTGACCCTGGTCGACGCCATCAAGAAAGGCGCCAGCGATATCCATGTCGAACCGTACGAGAAGTACATGCGGATCCGGTTCCGGCTGGACGGCATGCTCCAGGAGGTCATGAAGCCCCCGGTAAGGCTGAAAAACGCGCTCGTCTCGCGCCTGAAGATCATGGCGAAGCTCGACATCGCGGAGAGGAGGCTTCCCCAGGACGGTCGTATCAAGCTGAGAATCCAGGGCGGCAAGGATGTCGAGTTCCGCGTGTCCGTGCTGCCCACCCTTTTCGGCGAAAAGGTGGTCATGAGAATCCTGGACAAGTCCAACCTGCAGCTCGACATGACCAAGCTCGGATTCGAGGAAGAGGCCCTGAAGAACTTCAAGGAGGGCATCTACAAGCCATGGGGCATGGTGCTCGTTACCGGACCCACCGGCTCGGGTAAAACCACCACGCTCTACTCCGCGATCTCCGAACTCAACAAGATCGACAGCAATATCTCCACGGCGGAAGATCCCGTGGAGTTCAATATACCCGGCGTCAACCAGGTCCAGATGCACGAGGAGATCGGACTCACCTTTGCCGCCGCCCTGCGGTCGTTCCTGAGGCAGGACCCGGACATCATTCTCGTGGGAGAGATCCGTGACTTCGAGACCGCGGAGATCGGCATCAAGGCGGCCCTGACCGGTCACCTCGTTCTCTCCACCCTGCACACCAACGATGCCCCGTCCACGATCAACCGTCTGCTCAACATGGGCATCGAGCCCTTCCTCGTGGCCTCCTCGGTCAACCTCATCGTGGCCCAGAGGCTTGCGCGGAAGGTCTGCACCGCGTGCAGGGAACGGGATGACATCTCGATCGAGACCCTCATCCAGATGGGCATGGACCCCGAGACCGCGAGCAAGGCGGAATGCACCCGGGGAAGAGGATGTCCTGCCTGCGGAAACACCGGGTTCAAGGGCCGGGTGGCCCTCTACGAGGTGATGCCCATCACCGACGCGGTACGTGAGTTGGTCCTGATGGGCGCGTCCACGAACGAAATCAAAAACGAAGCCATCGGCCAGGGAATGAAAACCCTGCGCCAGAGCGGTCTCACGAAGATCCTCGACGGCACTACTTCAGTCTCGGAAATCCTGCGGACCACAATGGCGGATTAAACAGTAGGAGGAACCCTTGGAGAACAGTATCTACGATCTCCTCAAAGTGATGGTGGAGAAAGGCGCTTCTGACTTGCATATCACGACCGGATCGGCTCCGCAGATACGGGTGCGGGGGGATCTCTATCCCCTTGAGGCGGCGGTCATGGACCCCCAGGCGACCAGACAGCTTCTCTATTCGATCCTCACCGAGGCACAGAAGCACAAGTTCGAGGAAGAGCTGGAGCTGGATCTGTCTTTCGGGATCAAGGGGCTCGCCCGGTTCAGGGCCAACATATTCATCCAGCGGGGCGCGGTCGCCGGGGTGTTCAGGCTGATCCCCTACGATATCGTGCCCCTGGAAAGCCTGGGGCTTCCCAATGTCGTCTTGCGCCTCACCGCCTTCCCCCGGGGCCTCGTCCTGGTCACCGGTCCCACGGGAAGCGGTAAGTCGACGACCCTGGCATCGTTCCTCGACAAGATCAATACGGACCGGCGCGATCACATCGTCACCATCGAGGATCCCATCGAGTTCGTGCACAAGCACAAAGGGTGTATCGTAAACCAGCGCGAGGTGGGCGCCGACACCAAGAACTTCACCAATGCCCTGAAGTATATCCTCAGGCAGGACCCCGACGTGGTGTTCATCGGCGAGATGCGCGACCTGGAAACCATGCAGGCCGCGCTCACCATCGCGGAGACGGGCCACCTGGTGTTCGCCACCCTCCACACCAATTCCGCAGTCCAGACGATCAACCGTGTCGTGGACGCCTTCCCCGCCCACCAGCAGTCACAGATCCGGGCACAGCTTTCGTTCGTCCTGGAGGCGGTGATCTCGCAGCAGCTCCTGCCGAGAGCGGACGGCAAGGGCCGGGTGCTCGCCGCCGAGTTGATGATATCCACACCGGCCATCAGAAATCTGATCCGGGAAGACAAGATCCACCAGATCTATTCCCAGATGCAGGTGGGCCAGGGCAAGCACGGCATGCAGACCATGAACCAGGCCCTGCTCGCACTCTTTCTGCGCAAGTTCATATCCCTTGACGATGCCCTGGGATGGTCCATGGACCCCGACGAGCTCAAGCAGATGATGGCCTCCCCCAACCAGTCCAGAGGCGCATCCCCCAGCCGCTAGGGAAAGGAGATAGATCATGCCGGTTTTTGTTTGGGAAGGCAGACTTGCCAACGGGACTACCAAGAAAGGGGAGATCGAGGCGGATTCAAAGGCCTCGGTTCAGCTTCTGCTCAAGCGGCAGAAGATCATCCCCACCAAGATCAAGGCCAAGCCGAAGCAGATCGTGCTCTTCGAGCAGAAGATCAAGACCAAGGAGATCGTCATCTTCACCCGGCAGTTCGCCACCATGATCAATGCGGGCCTGCCCCTGGTGCAGTGCCTCGATATCCTCTCTTCCCAGCAGGCCAACCCGACCTTCAAGAAGGTTCTCACCCAGATAAAATCCGACGTCGAGGGCGGCAGCACCTTTGCCGACGCCCTGGGGAAGCATCCCAAGGTGTTCGACGGCCTGTATGTCAACCTCGTGGCAGCAGGAGAGATCGGCGGTGTTCTCGATACAGTCCTCGTCCGGCTCGCGGTGTATATGGAGAAGGCCGAGGCGCTCAAGGCCAAGGTCAAGAGCGCCATGACCTACCCCATCATCGTGCTCTGCGTGGCATTCGGCGTGGTGGCGGTCCTTATGATCTTCGTCATCCCCACGTTCAAGGACATGTTCGAGCAGTTCGGCTCCGCCCTTCCGGGTCCCACCCAGCTGGTGGTGGATCTGAGCCATTTCTTCCGCAGTTACTGGTGGGCGATGTTCGGGTCGATCGTCATCTTTATCATCGCCTTCAAGTGGGCCGGGAAACAGGAGAAGGGGCGTTATTATATCGACAACACCATGCTGAAGCTCCCCATCTTCGGACCGCTCATCAAGAAGGTCGCGGTGGCCAAGTTCACCAGGACTTTAGGGACCATGATTTCATCGGGAGTCCCCATCATGGACGGTCTCGATATCACCTCCCGAACCGCGGGCAACGTGATCATCGAAAAGGCCATCAGGGCGGTCAGGAGCGCCATCAGCGAGGGGCAGTCCATGGCCGAGCCTCTGGCGCAGGCCGGGATCTTCCCCGGCATGGTGGTGCAGATGATCTCCGTGGGCGAGGCCACGGGCGCCATGGACCAGATGCTCTCCAAGATCGCCGACTTCTACGACGAGGAGGTGGACGCGGCGGTGGATGCCCTTACCTCGTCTCTTGAGCCCATGCTCATGGTGTTCCTGGGCGGCATCATCGGTTTCGTGGTCGTGGCCATGTACCTGCCCATATTCAAGATGGCCGGAAGCGTCTGACAAAAAAGGGCCATTAGAAAACCGAAGACAAGAGCCCGGAACGCCTCAAGACCTTCCGGGCTCTTCCCTGTTTCATCCCACATGCCTGTTGACCTCCCCTGCCCTGCACCGGTAAGAGAATCGCATGGATGCGGGAAAGGGAACAGCACGGTCATGAGCGAGAGGATACGAATTCCTGCCCGGAGAAAAGACCGGTCGTCATGAGCATATTCGAGATCATCATGCTGGTCTGCTTCGGGGCGGCCTGGCCCTCGTCCATCTACAAGTCCTACACCTCGCGCACCGCACAGGGCAAGAGCTTGATCTTTTTGGTCATCGTTCTGACCGGATACTGCGCGGGCGTTCTCCACAAGCTGTACTTCAGCTTTGACTGGGTGATCCTGCTCTATCTGCTCAACGGGCTCATGATCGCCGCCGACATCCTCCTGTACCTCAGGAACGCTCGATTCGACAGGCGTGCCACAGTTCAGGACGCCCGGTCACCGATCCGGGAAAGGGCCGATCCGGGAGATCGAACGCCGTCAGAATGAGCCGCTCCGGGATACCCGGTCCATGCCCACGAGATCCCGGAAAGAAACCAGCCGGATGTCGAGCTCCTCGAGCATGTGCATAAAGGTCTCAGAGGTGAGCGTCGCCATCTCGCGCTCTCTCCACGGGTCTCCACCCCGGGAGGGATGCACCACCAGCTCCGCAGGGAACGCTGCTATCTCACCGATCCTGCCCGCGCCTTCGGCCATGGTGCGGCAGAAGAACACGCCTTCGCCCTCCATGCGCTCCTCCATCTGGCGGTACAGAACAGGGTCGAAGGGGATGGGTTCCCTCGTGGTGAGGGTGTACCCGGTCCTGCTGTGCCGCACCGCGGGTATCCGGTATTCCTTCACGAGCGCCATGAGCTCGAAAAAGAGCGGGTAGAACCCGTGCACGTGATGGTGGGTGTCGATATGCGACGGGGTAAGACCCCGGGCCATGAACTTCTCGATCTGCCGGCGTGCGTCCCCGCGGCAACGCGCCAGGAAGGCCGGATCCTGAAAGAGTTCCAGGAGCTCCATGCGCGAGAAACGCTCCCTGCCCGGCGAGCTCCATCCCAGATGCCCATCGAGGAGGATATGGAGACCCACGCTCCCGAAGCCTTTCTCCCGGAGTCTTTCAACGGCATCGAGGGCATGCGGGGCGTCGATCAGCACGGACGCGTCGCTGATCACGCCCTGTGCAAGCCCGGCGAAAATGCCCTCATTGATTTCCCTGCTCAGCCCCAGATCGTCTGCATTGACCACAACGGAATGCTTCATACATCCCGGTGCCACTGGAGGCGTACAAACCGCTCTCCCTCCGAGTACTTGATGGCGAGGTCGCCGTCGTACGCCCGATGAAGGGCCTCGCCGATATGGCGGGCCAGATGGTCATCGGTGAGACTGACCCGAAGCCGGTCGCCCTCGTTCGAAAAATCGATGACCTTCTTCAGTGGGGATCGTGCCTCCTCTTCCTTGACCACGTTCTGGATGAGATTCACGATCTCCCTTCTATGACTGTTGAGATACTTTCCGGAAACCTGGATCTCGCCAGCGGGAAAGTTGTCGCGTATCCGCCTGCAGGCCGAACAGAGCTGCGGCTCCCGGAAGGTATCGCCTTTCCCCGGCCATCTCCACCTGCCCTGGCGGTAGAGGGCCTGGCATCGAGGACAATACATGCCCTCGGTATACTTCCTTCCTTCATTGTATGGATCATGTGATTTTTGCTGGATGATTCTGTCTAAACGCATACTCCCTCCCGTTATTCTGTAGTACTAATGGTAGGTACAGTCTGAAAAAATGCAAGGGGAACAGCGCCATGAATGAATGGCGGTGCAGCCGGCGCGATGACCGGGAAACGACCGGTGATTCTCCTGTGAAGTCTGCCGGAAACGCCCCGTTATTTCGATCTCCGCCGGATGACGATAGAGCCGCTCACGAGTTCTCTGAGCGCACCCGCAACATTGATCAGGAGGTGCCCGTCCTCGTTCAGGTCCACGATGGAGCAGGGGGCGCCCTCCTCTGTCAGAAGCTCGTGCATGCCCAGAAGCCCGTGCTCGAGGTAGTTCCTCCTGACAGGGCCGAACCCCTGGATGGTAAAGAGAGCGAGCCATCTGTCCAGGGCTTCGACAGCCCGGTGGAGCACCCGCTCCCTGGCCACCTCGCGCCCGAGGACCAGGGCCAGCGACGTGGCCCGGGATTCGAGGCCTGCAGGCCAGACAGCCTGGTTGACGTTGATGCCCATGCCCACGGCCGTGATCCCTCCCCGCGCCTCACAGAGGATACCGCAGACCTTTCTGCCCTGCACGATCAGGTCGTTGGGCCACTTGATCTCGACGGGAACATCATTGCCGGCGATCCCTGCCAGCGCCTCTCTGAGCGCCACTCCGGCCACCAGTGACAGCCGGGGATCGACCATGCCCACCGTCAGCGTCGCATAGAGATTCGTCCCCGGCGGAGAGAACCAGAACCTGCCCTGCCTGCCCCTGCCCTCTGTCTGTTCGGAGGCGGTCACCAAGAAGCCCGGCCTGCCCGAATCAAGGGCAAGGGTGTTGGTGGAGCCCACGCGCGGAAGCTCAACGACCTCCTGTACGATCGCGGGAAAGGAGGCGCCCGCCATTATCCCTCGAGCAACTCGCGCGCCTTGAGCAGCCTCTCCAGCTTGAACTCGAGCTCTTCCTTGATCTGCCTCTGCTCGGCAACGACCTCGGGGTTCGCCTTTTGAAGAAAGCCGGGATTGGAGAGTTTCTTACGCTTGCCGTCCAGCTCCTTTTCCATCTTTCCCATCTGCTTTGAGAGGCGCTCCTTTTCCTTATCGATATCGATCACGCCCTCCAGGGGCACATAGACCTCGGCCTCTGCCGTGACCGCCAGGGCGCAGCGCTTCGGCCGGGGCGCGCCTTCCGGAATGAAGCCGATGGAACGAACCCGGGCCAGGTCTTTGACGAAGAAGCCGTAGGTGTCCACGGCCGCCTCGATCTCTTTCGACTTCATGCGCAGCACCACGTCGAGTTGCGTGGAGGGCGGGATATTCGTCTCGCCTCGGATGCTCCTGACCCCGGTGATGATGTCGATGATGTATTCCATCTCCCGGGCCTTTTCGGGAAAATCCAGGGCCGCATCGGCCTTGGGATAAGCGGCCACCACAATGGACTGGCCCTCCCTGCCGGGCAGGTGCTGCCAGATCTCCTCGGTGACGAAGGGGATGACGGGGTGCAGAAGCTCCAGGACGGACTTCAGCACGTGCCATAGGACCCACCGGGTCACGGGGGCGGCATCGGTGTTCAGCAGAGGTTTGGATAGCTCGATGTACCAGTCGCAGAACTGGTGCCAGGTGAACTGGTAGAGCCTGTCCGCCGCGTCGTTGAAGCGGTATTCCTCCAAAGCGGTCCGGGTGGCCTCGACGGTCTTGTTGAGCTCGTTCAGGATCCAGGCGTCGGCAAGGCTGAAGTCCGCCGGAGCGGGAGACACGCTCCGGGGATCGAAGCCCTCGGTGTTCGCCAGGACGAACTTGCCCGCGTTCCAGATCTTGTTGATGAAGAAGCGGTATCCCTGGATGCGCTTGTCGCTGATCCTCACGTCCCTGCCCATGGCCGCGAACGCGGTGAGCGCGAACCGGAACGCATCTGCCCCGTACTTGTCCATCTCGATGATGGGGTCCACGATGTTGCCCTTTGACTTGCTCATCTTCTGGCCCTGCTCGTCGCGAACCAGGGCATGGAGGTACACGTCGTGGAAGGGCACCTCGCCCATGAACTTCAGCCCCATCATCATCATCCGTGCAACCCAGAAAAAGAGAATGTCGAACCCGGTGATGAGCACATTGGTGGGATAGAACTTCTCAAGCGCTCGGGTCTGCTCGGGCCAGCCCATGGTGGAAAACGGCCACAGCCCGGAAGAGAACCAGGTGTCGAGCACGTCGGTCTCCTGCCGGAGCCTGTCCGACTTGCAGTTGGGGCAGGAGGCGGGGTCCTGTTCGCTCACGATGACCTCGCCGCAGTCCTCGCAATACCAGGCGGGGATGCGGTGGCCCCACCAGATCTGGCGCGAGATACACCAGTCGCGGATGTTGTACATCCACTCATAGTAGGTCTTTTCCCACTGCTTGGGGATGATCTTTGTCCTGCCCTCCTTCACGGCCCTGATGGCCTCTTCGGCCAGGGGCTTGGTGTCGACGAACCACTGCTTCGACAGGTACGGCTCGATGGCGGTCTTGCACCGGTAGCATTTGCCCACGGGCACCGTGTAGGGGGTCTTGTCGATGAGGTATCCCTGCTCCTGGAGATCCTCCTCCAGCTTTCTCCTGCACGCGAAGCGGTCCATGCCCTGGTAGGGGCCCGCGTTTTCGTTCATGATCCCGGACTCGTCCATGATCACGATGACATCGAGGCCGTGCCTGAGCCCGAGTTCGTAGTCGTTGAGGTCGTGGGCCGGGGTGATCTTCACCGCGCCGGTGCCGAACTCCTTGTCCACCACGGGGTCGGCGATGATGGGGATCCTCCGGTTGAGAATCGGGAGGATGACTTCCTTTCCCACCACGGAGGTGTACCGCTCGTCCGTGGGGTTCACGGCGATGCAGGTATCGCCCAGCATGGTCTCGGGCCTGGTGGTGGCAACCACGATCTCGCCCTCTCCCTCGGCGAAGGGATAGCGGATGTGCCAGAGGAAACCGCTCTCTTCCTCGTGCTCCACCTCGAGATCCGAGATGGCGCTGTGGCACCGGGGGCACCAGTTCACGATATAGTCGCTCCGGAAGATCAGGCCCTCCCGGTAGAGGGTGACAAACACCCTCCTGACCGCGTTGGACAGCCCCTCGTCCATGGTGAAGCGGATCCGCTCCCAGTCGCAGGATGCGCCCAGGCGCTTGAGTTGGTTGATGATCAGGTCGCCGTGCTTTTCCCTCCACTTCCAGACCTCGTCGATGAAGGCATCTCTCCCCAGATCGTGCCGGGAAGTGCCCTTTGCCGCCAGGGCCTTTTCCACCACGTTCTGGGTGGCGATGCCGGCATGGTCGGTCCCCGGCATCCACAACGCGTTGAACCCGTCCATCCGCTTGTAGCGGATCATGATATCCTGCAGGGTGTTGTTCAGGGCATGCCCCATGTGGAGAACCCCGGTGACGTTCGGAGGAGGAATGACGATGGCATAAGGCGGCTTGACGTCATCGTTTTCATCGGCATGGAAATAGTGCTCGTCCATCCAGAAACCATACCATTTCTGTTCTATATCCTTGGGGTTGTATTCTCTGTCTCGCATGGACTTCTCCTCACCAGTAGGCTGCGGGTTTCATAGCATGAAAACAGGGGAAAGGCAAAACTATCGGCCGGGTGTAGGCGGGAATCGGACCTTGGCCGCCGATTCTTTATAAGGGGATGTAAACCCGATCGGTGACAAGGAGGCGAAAAAGGCTCTCATGAGGCCCGCCGACAGCGGGCTGTCAACGGGCCTCCGGGGAGAACGGATCAGGAATCCAGTTTCTTGAGCTTCTCGATCTCTTCGCGGATCACTTTCTCGATAATGCCCGGCAGCTGCTCGCGGGTGGTCGTGACCAACTCGCGTACGAGCTCGGACATGATCGGCCTCACCATTTCTTCGAGCATCCCGGGGATCTCCTGTCTGAGATCTCCGAGCACGTCCTCTTGAACAGCGCCATGCGCTTCCGCCGGAATCGGCCCCAGGTCGTTTCCTTCCTCGATTTCTTCGGCCGTTCGAGCCGCCGGCTCATCTTCGAACGAAAGATCTTCCGCGGCTCCGGCATCCTCCGGAAACTCCCGGAGGGTTTCGCCCCCTGTATCCTCCCCCGGGCTCTCAACGGACTGTTCTTCCGCAACGGAGTCCGCAGCTGCGGACAGGTCTTCGTCCTTTTCAAAAGCGGGGCCATCGGCATCCTCAATGGGAGTCCCTTCCGGTTCCTCCTGAGAGGATACCTCTCCGCTCTTCTTTCCCTCGGGCTCGGCGTCGCCGAAGTCGAACTCTATCTCCCCTGCGGGCTCCTGAGGAAGAACTATTTCCTCGCCTTCCCCATTCTCCGGGGAAAGGGCGATTTCTTCCCCTGAAGAAAGGCTGGCGTCTATATCCAGACCCTCTCCTCCCTGTTCGATCTCTTCGACCGAGACATCGTATTCCATGGATATTTCCTTGCCCAGGTCGAAAGAATCGGGCTCGTGCGAAGGGGTGCGCGTCGGAGGTTCGGCTTCCTTCTTCGCCTTGCCTCCCTTGGGTTCCCCTTCTTCCAGGAGATCCGTGAGATCGATAATATCGTCATCGTCAAGAATCTTGTCTTCCATACCCCTCTCCTTTTCTCGGTTTCGACTGCGTCACGCTTTCCTTACCCATTTCTCATGATCGGCTGCCCGGTGGATTCCTTTACCGACATCCACAAAGGCCCGGTTGTGTCGATTTTCTTTCGCTCCCTCACGCTCAGCGCGATGGGAATATGCACGTATGTGTTGTTCCACAGACCGATGAGCATGTCGGTCTTCCCACTCATGCCCGCATGGACGGCCATCTGCGCCAGGAACCCGCAGAATATGGAATCAGAGGAATTGGCCACCACGCTCCTGATCACATAGCTCGGATCGATGTATTTGAGGTTGACCTGATATGATCGGGCGAAAAAATACTCCTCGATCTTCTCCTTCAGGAACAGGCCGATATCGCCCTTCCTGACATTGCCGGAGAGATCGGTCTTCCTGGGGAGTCCGCCGAAGAATTTCTGGCCCGCACCCTCGGCCACCACGACCACGGCGTGCCCGCGTGCCTTGAGCCTGCGCTCGAGGGTAGCGAGCAAGCCTGTTTCCCCTTCGAGATCAAAATCTTCTTCGGGTACGAGCACGAAGTTCGCCTCGCGGCAGGCCAGTGCCGCGTTGGCGGCGATAAACCCGGAGTCCCGTCCCATGAGCTTCACCAGGCCGACGCCGTAGGGTGCGCCCTTGGACTCGGCATGCGCGCACCGGATCACCTTCCCCGCCTCTTCCACGGCCGTATCGAATCCGAAGGTCTGGGAGACGAAGCTGATGTCGTTGTCGATGGTCTTGGGAACCGCGATCACCGAGCAGGTATATCCCCGCGAAAGGATCTCGCGCGCGACGGCGGAGGCGGCCTTCAGGGTGCCGTCTCCGCCGATGAAAAACACGATGTTCAGGTTGACCCGCTCGATGGCGTCCACGACCTCGCCGATATCCTGCGAACCCCGGGATGACCCCAGAACCGTCCCTCCCAGCCCATGGATATTCTCCACAAACGAGGGCGTCAGGTCGATGAAGGAATGCCGGTAGCGCGGGATGAACCCCTGTAATCCGTAGGGAATCCCGTAGATATTCTCCACTCCATACATGTAGTACAACTCGTGCACGACGCCCCGGATCACATCGTTTATGCCCGGGCACAGCCCTCCGCAGGTGGCAATACCGCACTTGGTCTTCGACGAGTCGAAAAAGATCTTCTTGCGCGGGCCGGCTCGCTCGAACGAGGGAATCTCCCGGTTTTCACGCAGGCATGCGTTGACGGCGGCGAGGGAAGAGTCGATGATCACCCGCTCGTGTTCCTCCACGCACCGCGCGGTCGCGAGGAGGGGGGAATCGATGGTGGGAACCCCCAGTGACTGTACGGACGTATCGATCCCCTCGCATATAATTTCACCATTCATTCAAGGCGCCTCCATTATGCATGCTTATCGGTCATTGCTCTTTCTATCTTTATCCGCACGACCCTGTCCTGTGGCGTATTATCGTTTTCACGGCAGACTCCCACCCAGTTCCATAAGATACCTCGCCGGGTCATTGCAACGGTCATTCCCGACCCATCTTCAAGGCCGCTCAATCAATGGCATGAACCTTCAACGGCAAGCCCTGGACCCTCTTGAAGCCTAAAAGCCCGAACGGGATGTAACCCTACCTTCAACGTCCTGAAGAAGCGGACGCCAAGGAGTATTCAATACGATCACCCTTGGACCCGGCCGCATCCATTATAAATGAACCATCTCCTGAGTGAAAGAATTATCCTTTTTCTCATCACCTTTCATTCCGATGACGAGCTTTCATCGCCCATCCTTCTATGGTAGGATTGTTTACCGTATGGGCAGAGACGGTGTCGAAAAAACCCAGGAGGAGATCGTCGAGGAAATGGCCAAGGCCCTTGGCCATAGCGGAGACCTGCTGGAAGATGTCCTGGCAAGACTGGAAGCGCTGGACAGGGAGCTGGAAAAGACAGAGGATGTGCACACCTACAACTCCATGGTGGAGGCGTTCAACAGTCTCAGAAGGCAGGCCGTGTCACGCAGGGAGATGCTCATGATACACCGGGAGGCAATCGGGGTCCGCAAGCACCGGTATGTTGATATCTGCTATCCAATCCCCCGCAAAAAGGCCAAAAAGCCGGTGAACGGTCATGACTGAAACCTATGATCTCATGGTCATCGGCGCAGGACCGGGCGGTTATACGGCGGCCATCCTCGCCGCCAGGAAGGGGCTGAAGGTGGGCATCGCCGAGGGCTCACGGTTCGGCGGCACCTGCACCAATACCGGGTGCATCCCCACCAAGACCTACATCGAGAGCGCCTCCCTCCTGGCCAGGATCAGAGAGGCTGAGAAATTCGGCATCCGGGTGGAGAAGCCTACCGTGGACTTCGCCCGGATGAAGGCCAGAAAAGACCGGGTGGTCGCCAGGCTCTCGAAGGGGGTCGAGTATCTCCTGAAGCAGAACCGGGTGGATATCTTCCCCTGCGCCGCGGACATCGCCGAGCCCGGGCTGGTAACGGCGGGGGATACGAGCCTGAAGGCCGGGCACGTCATCATCGCCACCGGGTCGAACCCCAGACGCCCCCGGCTCTTTGCGGAAAGAGGCATATGGACCAGCGACGAGGTGTTCGAGGTCACCGAGCTGCCCGAGTCGCTCGCCATTGTCGGGGCGGGCGTGATCGGGATGGAGATGGCCCATCTCTTCAGTACCCTCGGCGTGGAGGTGACACTCATCGAGGCGCTCGATCGTGTCCTGCCCCTGGAAGAGGAGCACATCTCGTCGTACATGACCAAACTCATGCGCAGGATCAGGGTCCACACATCTGCGTGCGTGACGCGCGTCGAAGGCTCAGGCCCCTACTCGCTGTCCATGAATACCCCTGAAGGCGACAGGACCGTGGATGTGCACAAGGTGTTCCTGTGCATCGGCAGACAGCCTCGCATCCCTGCCGGTTGCAGGGGGATGGGCCTTGCGCTGAACGATTCCGGCGGGATCGCGGTCGACGAGCACCTTAAGACCTCTGTCCCGGGCGTGTACGCGATCGGAGA
Source organism: Deltaproteobacteria bacterium (assembly GCA_018433085.1). Lineage (GTDB taxonomy): Bacteria > Desulfobacterota > Desulfomonilia > UBA1062 > UBA1062 > Phosphitivorax. The sequence goes on from JAHDRW010000023.1 coordinate 95,175, forward strand.
CGTAACCGGCGAGAACATGTATGCCTATGTGGCCTCCCGCGAGGCAGCCGTTGCCGTGGATCACATCACGGGTTCCGAAACGGGCATGTCCTACAGGAACATCCCGTCGGCCATCTTTACCCGGCCGGAGGTCGCCTCGGTGGGAAGCACCCCCTCGGCTGAGGAATCGGCCAACGAGCGCACCGGCACCTTTCCCCTCTCCGCGCTGGGCAGGGCCCGGACCATGGAGGCAAACGACGGCTATGCCCGCATCACCGCTTCGCCCGAAGGGGTGATCAAAAGGGTCAGCATCGTCGGACCCCACGCGACGGATCTCATTTCCGCGGCAGCCCTGGCCGTGGATCAGGGCCTCACGGCAGAGCAGTTTCTCGCGTCCTACTTCCCTCACCCCACCCTGGCGGAAATCCTCAAAGAGGCGGCCGAGGACCTCCTGGGGACAAACGTTCACCAGCCCTAGCAGGATCGGGGGCAGGTCTCAACATATGACACTCCCCGTGTCATATGTTGAGACCTGACCCCGATCCTGCTATGTTGAGACCTGACCCCGATCCTGCTAGTGATCCCACTAGAACCCTCCGGCGTCACAGGTGGCGATGCATCCTTGACACCCCGGCGGAAAAATTGGTAAGCCCTTGAGAACCAAGGAGACCATTATGATAGATACCTATATAGACTTTGACAAACAGAACGGTCTTGTCCCTGCCATCGCGCAGGACTGGGAGACCGGCGAGATTCTCATGCTTGCCTACATGAACCGGGAGTCGTTCGAAGAGACGCTGAATACCGGCCGGGCCTGCTACTACAGCAGGTCGCGCAGCAAGCTCTGGAGAAAGGGTGAAGAATCCGGCAATTTCCAGAATGTCAGGGAAGTGCGTGTCGACTGTGACCGCGACACCATCGTGCTCAAGGTGGAACAGGTAGGGGGCGCGGCCTGTCATAAAGGCTACCGGTCGTGCTTCTACCGGAAAATCGAAAACGGCGAACTGGTCGTAGACGGGGAGAAGGTGTTCGATCCGAAAGAGGTGTACAAATCATGAGTCTCGTACGACTCGCCATCCCCAAGGGGAGCCTCCAGCAGTCCACCATCGACCTGTTCCGGGATGCCGGTTGGAACATCACCACCTCCTCGCGAAGTTATTTCCCCTCGATCGACGATCCCGACATCGAGTGCGCCCTGGTGAGGGCGCAGGAGATATCACGCTACGTGGAGTCCGGGCTCTTCGACGTGGCCCTGACGGGCAAGGACTGGATCCTGGAGAACTCGTCCGATGTCCAGGAGGTGGAAGACCTCATCTACTCCAAGGCGACCTATCGCCCTGCCAAATGGGTGCTTGCGGTGGACGAGAAATCCGGTATCCACACCATCCAGGACCTCCAGGGGAAAAAGATCGCCACCGAGCTGGTGAACTTCACCAGAAGATACTTCAAGGAGCAGGGCATCGATGTTGATGTCGAATTTTCCTGGGGCGCAACCGAGGCCAAGGTGGTCGACGGCCTGGCCGACGCCATCGTGGAGGTCACCGAGACCGGTTCGACAATACGGGCTCACAACCTCAAGATTATCGAGGAGATGCTCGTCACCAACACCAAGCTCATCGCAAACAAGGAGTCGTGGAAAGACCGCGACAAGCGGACCAAGATCGAGCAGATCGCCCTGATGCTCAAGTCCGCCCTTCAAGCCACCGGCATGGCGGGCCTGAAGATGAACGCCCCCAGGAAAAGCCTCGAGCAGATCATCGGCATGCTCCCCGCAATCACCTCTCCTACGGTGAGCCCCCTGCATGACCCCGACTGGTATTCGCTGGAGATCATCATTCACGAGTCCCAGTCGAGAAACCTGATTCCCGAACTCCTACGAGCGGGGGCGCGGGGCATCATCGAATATCCGCTCAAAAAGGTACTGGATGGATGATAATTCTCAAAAACGAGTATGAAATTGCAATCATGCGGGAGGCAAACCGCATTCTGGCGCATCTGTTCGAACACATCAAATCCATGGTCCAGCCCGGGATCACCACAATCGAGCTCGACCGCGAGGCCGAGCTTTTCATCCGCTCCCGCGGAGCGACGCCGGCGTTCAAGGGATACCGTGGTTTTCCCGCCACCCTGTGCACCTCGGTGAACGAGGAAGTGGTCCACGGCATCCCCGGACCCCGGATCCTCGAGCCAGGGGACATCGTGAGCGTCGACGTGGGGGCCCTCCTCGACGGCTTCTATTCCGATGCCGCCCGGACCTTCCCGGTGGGCACGATTTCACCCAAGGTACAGAGGCTCCTGGAGGTGACCAGCGCTTCCCTGGAGGCGGGAATCGCCCAGGCCGTACCCGGAAATCACCTCTACGATATCTCGGCCGCGGTCCAGAAGGTCGCCGAGTCAGGCGGCTTCAGCGTGGTGAGGGATTTCGTCGGACACGGGATCGGCAGAAACCTGCACGAGGCCCCGCAGATTCCCAACTTCGGCAGAAGGGGCAAAGGGCCGGTTCTCCAGGAAGGCATGACGCTGGCCATAGAGCCAATGGTCAACATGGGGACCCACAAGGTCATGGTCAAGGGCGACGGATGGACTGCGGTCACCGAGGACTCTTCTCTCTCGGCCCATTTCGAGAACAGCATCGCCATCACCAAAGACGGGCCTGTCGTGCTCTCCGCACCCTGAAACGCACACCTGCCTCGCTCATCATACGGATTCGGCCCGCAGCAGACCTGCCGATGAACCCTCGTGGCTACTGAGACCCGCGTGCCTTGACGGCGACCTTGACGGTCTGGAATATAATGACCAGATCAAGCCACAGAGAACGGTGCTTCATATAGAACAGCTCGTACTTCAGCTTTTCCTTGGCGTCCTCGATGGTGTCGCCGTACGGATAGTTGATCTGGGCCCATCCCGTAATCCCCGGTTTTGCATGAAGCCTCAGGGCATAGTAGGGGATCACCTTTTCGAGCTGATCCACGAAATACCTGCGTTCGGGCCGGGGACCGACAAAGCTCATGTCGTTCTTGAGCACATTGATGAACTGCGGGAGCTCGTCGATCCGGAGCTTCCGGATGATGCGCCCCACCCTGGTGACCCGGGGATCGTTCTGGGAAGCCCACTGGGGACCCTTCTTCTCGGCGTCCTGCCGCATGGACCTGAACTTGATCAGCTTGAAGTCCCTGCCGTCCATCCCTACCCGCTGCTGGAGGTAAAAGATCGGACCCGGCGAATCGATCCGGATAGCCATGGCGGTCAGAACCATGATGGGAAAGGTGAGAACAATGCCCATGAGGGCAAAAAATACGTCGAACCCCCTCTTCACGGCATCCTGAAGCGAAGAGCTCAGGAACCCGCGGGTGAAGATGATGGAGCTCGGTCGGATCTCCTCCACGAGGATCCTCCCGGTCACCCGCTCGTAAAAGCTCGGTGCGTCGATCACGTCGCACGCGGTCAGTTTGATGTGCAGCAGGTCGTCGATGGGCAGCGTCCCCCTCCACCCGTCCGGCGCGACCACCAGGATATCAGGCTCGATTTCCCTGATAATCCGGTGCATGTCGGAGATGTCGCCCAGGCACCTGGATGCGATATCCCAGTTGTTTCTGCCGATGTACCCTTCGAGCATGACCGGGTACCCCCCGGCGCGGATCTCCCTCAGAAGAAATTTGGCATTGTCGCCATCGCCCAGGATCACGATCCGGGTGGCCCTCCGGTCGATGAACCGGAACTTGAGATACCCGGCCCTGATGGCAAAGGAGGCCCCCAGGGAGATGAGCATGGCCCCCAGCAGGACATTGCGCTCGAGGCCCACGGTGGGAATGATGTAGTAGATGAGGGCCAGCACGATCAGGGCGAGCCCCCCTCCCAGGAGTATGGACGACGTGAGCTCTGAGGTTCTCCGCCAGTATCTCCAGTTGTAAAGATCCTGGAAATAGAAACAGACAACGCCCACCCCTGCGTAGACACTTCCCTTGAACCAGAGAAGCTCGTCGGGGAGAGACACCCCGGGGAGCCACCGCCCGATGTACTTGGCGAGGAAGACGGCGCCTGCAGCGACCGCCAGGTCAAAGACAAACAGTATGACGGATGAATATACGCTCCGGTTCATCATTTCCTACATCGTCAGATAAGGTTTCTGATATTAATAGAATATCTACCCTTTCCCTGCCCTTGTGCCGGAAAAATGAGCACACCGGGTGTGCCTGCCACCGCTATGGCGAGATGTTCTTGGGGTTTCGTGATAGAATATTTCCTTTAAGCCAGCCGGCTCCGGATTGCACCTCAGACGACGCTATTCACGCAGGGAATGTGCACGGCCTGTTTCCAGGACAAAAATATCCGGATCTCCCTCACTCATCATTACCCAGAAGGCCCGCCCTGAGGAGAAAGTAAACCAGTTGCAGAATAGCAGCCGTTGCGGCCGCGACATAGGTGAGGGCGGCTGCGGAGAGCACCTTGCGGGCGCCGTTGACCTCGGTGTCCGAAAGGATCCCCGAGGCCGGGAGGGCCTGAAGCGCCCTGGACGAGGCATTGAACTCCACGGGGAGAGTAACGATCTGGAAGAGTACAGCAAGGCTGAAGAAGATGATCCCTGCCAGGATAAGCGACTGGGCCATGAAGATGAACCCGATGATGAGCAGCGGCCAGGCAAGGTTCGACCCAAGTGACGAGATGGGCACCAGGGCGCTCCTGAGCTTGAGCGGCATATACTCGTGGGCGTGCTGTATCGCGTGACCGGCTTCGTGGGCAGCGACGCCCACGCTCGCGATCGAGTCGCCCAAATAAACCGACTCGGAGAGCCTGAGCACCCGGGACCGGGGGTCGTAGTGATCCGACAGGAATCCCCGGGTAAGCTCGATATCAACCCCGTGGACCCCGGCCGATCTCAGGATTTCACGGGCCGCCTGGGCCCCGGTGATTCCCCGGTACGTGGACACCTTGGAAAACTTTGCATAGGTCGACTTCACCTTGATCTGAGCATACACGCTCAAGATCAGGGCAGGCACAATCATGATGATATAGAGCGGATCGAAGATCATGGTTCCTCCAGAAGTGTGTTACTAAGATAGATAGTATCTCGGCAAAAAGAAGTCAAGAAAAGGTCACTGCTTACGATCATCCCGTCTTGGACGTACCGGACAGGCTCTTCCCTGCCGGTCCATTCCGTTTTTAGGAGCATATTCCTTTTCCTTTGCCCCGATTTATGGTATTTTCCCAGCAATGAGATTGATGTGGAGGTGATATGAAACGATTCGTCGGAACCTTCCTTACCGTCCTGATACCTTGCCTGCTTCTGATAAGCGGCTGCAGCAAGAGCCCTGAGGAAAAGAGAGACGCCTACCTGAACAGCGCCCAATCATATATGGAAAAAGAGAAGTTCGCCGAGGCCGCCATCGAGTTTCAGAACGCCCTTCAGATCGCCCCGGACGATGCACAGACCCTTGTCACCCTGGGCGAGGTCCAACTCAAGCTGATGAAGGCCAATGAAGCCTACCGGTCATTCTCCAGGGCCGCGGCCATCGATCCCGAGAACACGGCTGCGCACGAATACCTTACGTCCATCCAGCTCCTGGCCAGAAAATACGATCTGGCCGAAAAACAGGCGTCAACGATTCTGGAGTACGAGCCCGGGAACAGAAAGGCGCAGGAAATGCTTGCCCAGGCGCTTTTCCAGAATGGGAAGAGGACTGAGGCGGTGGCCATCATGGATGAGCTGATCACGGATCAGAAGCCCCTGGAGGCGACCATCATCAACGCCGTCCAGATGTACATGGCCGCCGACCGGATGAAGGACGCCCTGTCACTCCTTTCCCGGGGTTCATCCCTCTATCCCGACTCTTCGAAGATCCGGTTCCTCGCCAGCGATATCTATGCCTTCAAAGACGACATCGGCAGCGCCCGCACGTGGGCCGAGGACGCATACCGCGCGGAAAAAGACAATATCGATGCCGGCATTGCACTGGCCCGTTTTTATGCGGCCCATCACATGGACGATCTCTTCAAAACCCTGCTGGCCGAGCTCAAGACCAAATTCCCCAACGATCCGGGCCCCTACCTGCTGGAATCGGGCATCATGCAGCAGAATGGGAAAATCGACGAGGCTCTGGCCCTGGCCCAAACCGCCCGGAAGATCGAGGACACCACCACCACGAAGATCGTGATCGCACAGCTGCTCCTGGAAAAGCAGGATATGTCCGCTGCGGAGAAGATCCTCGTGGAGGCCATGGAGAAAGACCCCGGCGCGATCTCTGCACGAATCCTGCTGGCCCGGATCTATCTCAGGCAGGAGAATCCCGGCAAAACCCTTGATACCCTGGACGCTCTCATCAAGAGCATCCCCCGGAGGCCGGACGTGGCCGTTCCGGCCGCCCAGGCCTATATCATGGAGGGCGAGGTGTCCAAGGCACGGGAGCTGGTGGAAAAGTCGCTTCAGGAGTACCAGAACAATGCGGCGCTCCATGGCATCATGGCAAAGATCGAGTTCATGGAAGGGAAGTTCAAGGAGGCGCTGGCTCAGGTGAACGTCCTGGCGGAACATGCCGTCGCCACCCCGGATACGCTGTACATCGGGGCATTGTCCGCGATGAGGACAGGCCAGGCCGCTCAGGCTTCGTCATTTGTGGACTCACTGGAAAAGGCATCGCCTGAGAGCTGGCAGACGCTGCACGCCCGGAGCCTTCTCGCGCTTTCCAGAGGGGAGAAGCAGAGTGCCTATCAGTATGCGGAGAAGGCGCTGACCCTCTTCCCGGAAAAGGTCCAGGCCCTGACCCTGTTCACCAGCATCGCCCCGTCGGCTATCACCAGGCAGGAGACACTCGAGAAGGTCAGAGCAGCCTGCGAAAAGCACGATTCTGCCTACTGCCACATGATCATCGCACGGCTCCTGGAGACCTCGGGCGATGTGGAGGACGCGTTGAGCGAGATGAAAAGGGCAACCAGGCTCGAACCGGATAACTCCTCGCTCTATCATGCCCTTGCCCAGTTCTATGCGCGCAATAACATGGCTCAGAAGGCCATCGACGAGTACGAATCCCTGGTCAACGCAAAGCCCGGCGACCTGAGGGCCGCCACCATGCTCGGCCTGCTCAATCAGAATCAGGGCAGGATATCGGACGCGAGGAAGGTATATGCCTATATCCTCGAACGAGACCCCAAGAACGCCCTGGCCGCGAACAACCTCTCCTGGATCCTCGTGCAAAGCGGGAAACCGGCTGACCTGAACGAGGCCCTGCGGCTCGCGCAGATCGCCAAAGACAAGTTCCCGGACGACGGAAGGATCGCCGATACCCTCGGGTACGTCTACCTGAAGAAAGGGCTCGTCGAAAACGCCCTTGCCCAGTTCCAGCTTGCCGCGGAAAAACTGCCTGAAGAGCCGGCCATCAATTACCACATGGCCCTGGCCCTGGCGGAGCTGAGCAGAAATCCCGAGGCCAGAAAATTCGTCGAGAAGGCCCTGGATGCCGAAACCCCGTTTGATGAACGGGAAGAGGCTCAGGAGCTGATGGCCAGGATCGGAACCGACGACAAGAACCAGTAGCTTTCAGCGATCCGGCAGCTGTCTGGAGAAAAGGCGGGTGGCGATGGCTGTCCGGTCGAGCAGATCGCTGATCAACAGTCTTCAGGCGGGCAATGAGACGGCTTCTATCCCATTGCCGCCCATCGATCCGCCCGGGTAATCCAATGATTGCCGATTTCGTTCGACACAGACCGGGCGGCCGCACGTTTTCACATGGCGAGGAGGGCCACCGCGGTCAACGCTGCCGTATAGGATCGCAGCACGGTCCTGCCCATGTGAACCGGTGTGAATGCGCAGGAGATTATCCTCTCAATCTCGGGCTCCGAAAATCCCCCCTCCGGGCCGATGAGGATGCCGGCATCCTCGCACCGGTAACCCCGCAGGGAGACCTGCGATAAAGGGGATGCCACCAGCCTGTTCGGCCAGGCGGGGGCGGTGCGTTCCAGGAACTCTTCCAGCATCAGCGGCCCGTGGAGAACCGGGATCGATCTGCGCTCGCACTGCTTGATTGCCTCCAGAATGATCTGCCTGAAGCGCTGCATCCGCTTTTCGCCGATATCCCTGACGTTCGAACGCCCGGAGACCACGGGATGGATCTCCGAGACCCCAAGCTCGGTGGTGCATCGCATCAGGTCGTCCATGTCCTTCAGATCGATGAGGCTGATCGCCAGGTGCACCCGGCAGCACCCCCGGTCAGACAGATCCTGGGAGGAGAGCACCTCCAACGTGATCCTGTCCGGGCCTGCCGCCGTGATCCGGGCCCGGTATCCTGTCTCGTGATCGCGGATGGAAAGCTCGTCGCCGACCTTTTTGCGCAGCGGCCCGAGAATGTGGCTCGCGTCTCTCCCCGTGATAAACGCTTCACCGCTCTGGTGAATGTCTGCAAAGAACCTGGGCACTTTCTACCGCCTGCTCTCTTTCCTTTTCTAGGTGATGAGCCCTTTCAGGAACGCGGCTGCGTCTTCCGGGGCCGTGGAGTGCACGTACAGGTCTGATCCCCACTCCAGACCTCCCTGGATGCCGATCCGGGGGATGATCTCCATATGCCAGTGGTATATCTTGTCATATGCCTTGTCGAAGGGTGCGTTGTGCAGGGTATAGTTGTAGGGAGGCCCGTTCAGGGCCCGATCGAGCCTGACGAGAACATCCCTGAATATAGCGGCCAAATCCCCCACCTCCTTGGAATCGATCTCCTCGAACCGGGACGAATGCCGCTTGGGGATGATCCATGTCTCGAAAGGCACCCGGGGGGCAAAGGGCTCGATGGCGAGGAAAAAGCCCGTCTCCGAGACGATCCGGAGCTCAAGCTGAATCTCCTGCCTGACGATGTCGCAATAGATGCAACGTTCCTTGTAGGCATAGTGCTTTTCCGCGCCTCTGAGCTCGTCCACGATATCCCGGGGCACGATGGGAAGCGCCAGCAAAAGGGAGTAGGAATGCCCGAGCGTCGCCCCCGCGGCTTCCCCGGCGTTTTTGTAGATGAGAACGGAGCGCATCCTGCTGTCTTTCTTCAGATCGATGATCCGGTCGCGGTATGCCCAGAAGACATTCTCCAGCTCGTCCAGATCCATGTCCGCCTGTCTGCGTCCGTGAACAGGCGTCTCGATGATCACCTCATTGGCCCCCACGCCGGTGACCTTATCATAAATTCCCTCCCCCAGGCGCTTCAGATCTTCTTCGACCACCAGCAGGGGCGATCGGTTGGGGATGACCCGGAGTTTCCATCGGGAGTCGTTCGCCTGCGATCCGTCCTGCCTGTTGGCGAGTATCTCCGGAGGGCAGAGGTGCTCGTTGCCCGGGCAGAAGGGGCAGAACGGGTCTTCCGGAACCGGGGAGGCCGCCCGGGGAATGGCGGGAGACAGGGTCGGGTCGTCGGTAATGATGACCCACCTGTCGACCACCGGATCTCTCCTCAGCTCGGACATGTTCAGCCGACCTCGAGCACGATCTCGGGGATATCCCCCTGCACCTTTCTCATCCAGTAGAGGCTCCAGCCCTGGAAGGTCTTCTCGAACCCTTCTTCGCTCTGGGAGATACATTCGATCGGGACCACGCAGACGTCCCACTGGGCATCGGAGAATATCGAGAGGCCTGCGCCGTTGGCGTCGTCCCTGAGCTCGATACGGTCCGCCCGGTACCTGCCCCGCTCCTTTCCCATCTCCTCCCCGTTCACCAGAGGCCTCTGTCCGGAGATGACCATGAAGTTGAACTCGACGCCCAGCCACGCGTCCTCCAGGGATGTCTCAAGCGTGTGCGCCACCCTGACCTGTCCCTCCTTGAAGAGACGGTAGGTTTTTTCGATGCCCAGCCCTTCCCGCCGGGCCGAAAAGCAGAGCGTAAAGCACTCGTCCGACTCGCCGTGAGAGACGTATGCAAAGGGAAGGCCTACGCTCAACGAGTTCTCCACCTGATTCCTCCCGATCATCCGGTCCCAGTCGGGGGGTGCATCGAGGCAATGGGTCAGAAACGAATACCTGGGGTAGGTATCGTAGATCAGGAGGTCCTGGAACTCCCTGGGCGTTTCATGGGGGAGATCATGGATGGAAAGCGGTTCTCCCGAGTGGTTTTCCGCAGACCTCCTTTCCGGGTGCCGGATCTTCCGGTGATAGGTCTCCTCGTGCCGCATGAGGATGTTGGAAAAATTGTACTTGGCGGACTTGTCCTCGAGGGCGAAGACAGATCCGCTGTTCCGCGGCGAGAAGTAGCAGTTGAATTTCCTGCCGGATACCAGGATTTCCTCGGCGCCGTCGAGGTTGTGGTCGATGCGCTCCACGCGCCAGGTATCGTTGCTGAATCGCTTTTCGTCGATGAGCGACTCCGCGGTGAGCAGGTTTTTATACACCGCGTGCCTTAAGGAACTGATATAAACCCCGCCGAAGAGTCCGTGCCAGTAGGGGCAGTTGGTCTGGGCCATGAGGAGATGGCGGAGCGCGTCCCGTGAGGGTCCGAACTTCCGCACCAGATTGCTCACCTTCATGCCCTTTTTGTGCATAAGGTTGGACTCGGGATACTTGGCGAGGAAGTTGTCCCACACGCCTCCCCGCAGGAAGGCCCGCTGGCTGTCCCACACCCCGGTGTCCCGGGCCCTTTTCACGAGATCCTCATACTGCCTCCCCTGCTCTGCGAAGAGGCTCCACTCCATCATCTCCTGGTAAGAGCCCGTGGGGAGATAGACAAGCCCGTTGGGGGGAAAGCTGTCCATCACGCGGCTTAAGGGCACGAGCTCGACCTCGGAGGAGTGTGCGCGGATCTCGTCGAAAAACCTCCTGAGCCAGCCCTCCTCAATCACCCATTTATGGGTGCCCGGCCACATGCCGAACTTCTCGCCGTCGTCACCGTAGGTGAGTATCCTCACACCCTTTCGTTTCATCTGCAGGAGGTAGTCGATGGCCTCATGGGGCTGGCGGAAGGGGATGAGATAGCGAAGCCGCATGTCGATGGGAAACACCTTCAGGGAGAACCCCTCCCGCTCGGTGATGAAATATCCATGGACATCGTCGGGAGAAAGCCCTGCGGAGAGGAAATGACTGTCGTCCAGCAGGGTGTATTCGATGCCGAAGCCGGAGATCTTCTTCGGAATCCCCGGGTCCCATATCCGCTCGGCGCACCACAGACCCCGGGGCCTGGAGCCGAAACGCGCCTGGAGATACTCGCTCATGTGCTCGATCTGATCATGGGCGTCGGCCTCGGGAATCACCGGCATGATGGGCTCGAAGAATCCGCCCCCCATGAGCTCCACCTGGGAGCGTTCCACCAGGGTGTCCAGGAGTGTGAAGAATTCGGGCTCGTGCTCTTCGAACCACTCCCAGAGCGGACCGGTGTAGTGCAGGGTCATGGTGATGTCGGGGTACTCCTTCAATATGCGCAAAAGCGGCAGATAACAGTCCCTGGCGCCCTTTTCAAAGACGCTGGGGAAATTTCCCACAGGCTGATGAGAATGAACACAGAACGCCAGATAGATCTTTTCAGACATGCCACATGATCCTTTCGAATTTTTCATCCGGTATGCTGAATGATAACACCCCGGTCGCCGGATGTCTCTCAATTTCGAGGTCGCCTTCGTGAATCGTGAGGAAGAACCGCATCCGCTGCGAAAGGCCTGCATCCAACACGGCAAAGGGCACCTTCAACTCCAGGATACTGCGGCAGGCCACGCCTGGAAGCTCCGCCTTCTTTTCCCGTGTTCCGCCCGAGACGGTATGGATGCTCATGGTATCTCCCTCAAGCGGTGCATATACCACATATTCCCCCGGAGATACCACGTGCAGGCATATCGTGCCGTCTCCGGGCGCAGCGGAGAAATCCATCCGAACATAGATATTCTCGCGGTCGAACCCGTAAAAAAGCCTGGACATGAGCGGCTTGCGCCGGTACATGCTCGTGGATGTACCCGGCGGGGCATAGCACCCGGCCTTGAGCCATTCGTAGAAATGGGAGACTTGACCGTCGATCACCGGGCTGATGAACCCTGAGGGCGAGCGCACGGGCACCACCTCGTGATGCGCGATGACGCTCTGCGACAACTCTGCAGGGGGAGCGTCGCCATGCAGCCGGTAGCAGTTCGACAGGTGGAGTCTGAAAAGGTTGTCGAAGTCTTCGTCGTTGGCTGAGCTGAAGTCCTCTCCATACCACCAGAACCAGTCGCTCCCCTCCGCAATGAACACCTCCTCCCAGGCCAGGGATTGGGCATCGTCCCCTTTTTCCTCCAGATACCTGCGTGTCCGGGCGAGCATCTCCCAGGCCTTCCGGTCTTCGTCGTGCCCGATCCATATGGCGAAGTTGTGGTTGATCCACGATCCGGTATAGAGGCTCATGATGCGTTCTGCAGGGGGATTCCGGTCGAGAAAGTCACTATATCGGGAGGTTCTCACCTCCGGGGATTCGTTCAGCTTCTCATAGAGAAGCCTCAGAAACCGCTCGCCGCCATCCGGGTAATACTCCCAGGGATTTTCTCCATCGAGGATGACCGCAACGAAGGGATCGAAGTCGTACGCCTTGGCGCCCTTGGATATATTCTTCAGATAGCCGATGAAATTTTCCGCTCCCTGTTCCGGCGGATTCTTCGCATATACGAAACCGATGTTGTCCGACAGAGACCGGTCGCGGAAAAACATGCCCACTTCGGAAGACCCGTATTCAACGGCATAGGGCCGGTAGAGGCCGACCCCGGTCCGGGCCTGCCTGAGGCTGGCAAAGAGAATGTCCTCATCCGAGGCGGTCCACCGGATCCCATGCCCTGCCAGAACCTGGACCATCTCGGGGCACACCGATCCTTCCGAGGGCCAGAACCCCCTTGGACGGACCCCGAAGAGCGACTCGTGATAGTTCATGGCCCGGACTATCTGGACATCGAGGTCCTCGGGATGGGAGAACGGCTCGGCAGGCAAGGGGGTGTCCATTGAGCGCAGGGCATAGCCGACGTTCATGAGCAGAGGGCCTATGGGGTGGTAGAAAGGAGATGTGGTAATCTCGATCCGGCCCGCCTGGCAGGCGCTTTTGTACAAGGGGACGATCTTCTTCATCGTCTCGATGTGAAAGGCGAGCACAAAGGCCTTGTCGGATTCTGTGTAAGACCTGCCCTTCCTGATCAGATCCGCAATATTTCCGTTCTTCCTCCCCATGAAGCCTATCCAGGTGAGATTGAACAGCACCTGGAGATCGAGGATGTCCTGATCGGTGAATCGCTTCACGGCGGCTTCGAATCTACCCCCCCTGCCCGGCTCCCCACGTTTCTCCAGCAGGTTTTTATACCGGGGGAAGGGCGCGATGAGGGTCGGGAAGCTGCCCATGAAAAAATGGGTGACGATCTGTTTCTTTTCATCAAAGGTAAGATCGGCGGGCCTTTTTTCGGAAAGCAGAAAATCCGTGTCACGAAGCCCCTTGTCCGTGTAATCGATGATCTGGGAGAGCAGCGATGGCACGAGATTGAAGGTGCAGGCTACTTCCGGGTATTCCTCGAGCAGGGCGATCATGTCGTAATAGCCACGCACCGAGTGCAGCCGCACCCATGGCAGCAGGTAGGTCCTGGTGACCGGGTTCTTGTAATATGGCTGGTGCATGTGCCACAGCAATCCGACCGCGACCTCCCTCATACGCTCCCTCCGCTCACCGTTCACTACTATAGATATAACCCCGGACACGCATCAATCCAACAAGGGACCGGCGCTCCTACTCCTACATCACATGAATCCTCCTTCGCGTCTGCTTCGGAGGGCGGGAAGGGATTGGCACATTCTCAATAAGCTTGCGGCTTGAATCTGGGTCGAAGGGCTTGCCCTTAAGGCCCATACCATCGATGAACGAGCATTTGCACGTTTGTGACCATAAAAGCTCATAATAGGATAGTATCCGGAGCAGGCAATCGTCTTTTTGCCGAGCCGATCGAATGGTATTTCTTTTTATGAAAAATGTCCATTCTGCCGATTCAGTCAGAGCAGTGCCATGCAAGGGAGGAGATCATGCGTTATTTGTCAATACTGTGTACCGCCCTATTTCTCATCACCTCGTGCGGGGGAGGAAGCAGCAGCGGGGGCGGCGGGGAAACCATCATCGATACCGGCCCGTACTATTATCAGCCGGGCGTGGGTGACGAGATAGTTTATAAGATTACTATCGCGACCGACCCCCCATATTATAAGAAAAGTACCTTCATCCTTGAAAACCTCGACATCCCCGATCAATACAACTATGAAGCCCTTGAGGGGCTGGAAGGCAACCCGCATCTTCTCGAAGCCGTTACCGCAGGGCTCGACCCGGATAATTTCACCGTCCAGATGGGTAATATCTATTATAACCTCGATGGCGCAAAGATCATCGATGATCAATACCTCACCTATTTAAATCCTGCCGGATGGATATTCACCAATGTCGATCACACCACCATCACCGGTGACGAAGAACCCGAATCAGTGGTTGCAGGCCGGGAATACGAATCCACGATCGAGGAGATTCTCTTCGACCACAGCGATCCCCCGGTCGGAGTCGGTACCAGGACGATCACTACGACAATAGTCCCTCAGGATATTGTATCGGTTACGGTTCTCGGAACCACGTATGAAGCTCTCAGGATAACGACCGAATCATTTTCGGAAGAGACCATAGACGGCTCGACGACAATACTCACCGGTTCAGGAACCTTGTGGCTCGGCAGGAATACAGGTCTCGTGAAGACGCAGATGGAGTACACCAGCGAAGAGGAGGGAGAAGACCCGGTAAGCTATCATTACCTGGTCGAACTGTTCGATATTACCATCTCCTCCGACGCAGTGCTGCCCGCTTCGTTGCAGACCTCTCTGCCGGCGAGAACGGTCCCGCTCCACTCTTTTATGAAAAATATTTCCCCAACACACCATCCTTTTTTGCCATAAACATGAAGCCCCCTGGTCCAAAGACCAGGGGGCTTCATCAGATGGAACTCTTTGCACCCTGCACTGATTGAGGACCCCTTGTAATCAAGCCCCAAAACCATGAGTGTGTAATTATTTTCCCTTTAATGGTCATATATGTTCTTTATTGCAGCGTTTCCCCTTCCCTCGCAACCTTCTCTTTTTTTAATTTTATCCATGATTACATACTATTATGGATATCTCGTGGCCTGGCACCCTATATGCTAATAAAGAATCAATGCAGCAGAGGAGACAGCAATGATGAAGAATATCATGACATGTTTGTTGGCAGGACTGTTCATCGCCGTGTGTCCGAGTATTTCATCGGCATTGGACTTTGGGATCACCGATATTTCCAGATTGTACGCAGACATCAACTGGGGCGCCTTGAACACCTTCTCCGATTTGAACATCATTGAGGACACGGTCGACTCGTCGGGAGAATCTCAGACAGGAGGAGGCGACGGCGAATCCCCCCTTCCGGACGGCTCTTCACCCGGCTCCGATGATTACTTCGATATCGGGACAGGCGATCAGGAGGCGGCAGCGCCGGTTCCGGAGCCAGCCACTATGCTTCTTCTCGGAACAGGAATCGTGGGCGTAGTCACCCTGAGAAAAAGATTTACAAACAGAGATTAACATCATCATGGGGTCAGGTCTCAACATATGACACTCTCAGTGTCATATGTTGAGACCTGACCCCGATGTCCATGGAGCAGTCGTCATATCATATGATTTCATGATACTCCTGGCCTTGCCCAAAACCGGGCTAGACCCGTCATAGTTCCTGAACGGATCTCCACCATAAACCCGGTTTCACCATCACGAGATCTATGCTCTCGTTAGCCGATTCCTTATCTCCGGGCGAGGCGTTTCCGGACATGAGCGTGGTGATGCCGAGATCACGGGTCACCCTGATGGCCCGGGAATATGTTTCATCAGTATCGATAAAGGCCATCCATCAAACATCCCTGGACCTCTTACGGGATCGAAGATGCCCCGATAGGAACAAGATATTGATCTTCATCGATCGTATCAACAGAGCATTCAGGGCAATCATCCCCTCCTTCGCAGCTTGGACACGGAAGTACCAACACTTTCTCGACCCAGAACTCGACCCCCCTATACTCGTTGAAAATCGGATACAGCCATATGAGCCTGTCATCTTCATATACCCATCCATTCCTCAGCCCGATGTCAACCTCGGGGATACTGTCCTCACTACTATCGTATGAAGGCGAGAAATGATGGAGCTCAGCGTTATAGTCGGTTATCAGGTACCACCTCTTATACTGCCCCGGCTCGATCTTACTTACCGTGTACAACGGTGTGGCAGAAGGCTCCACTCCATTTGGTGTGAATGTGATTTCAAGATCCAGAATGTCAAGCACAATCATTGATTGAATGCAGTGATCGGCGTCATACATCGCTCTCAGTGCCTGCAAGTTGTCATCATTGTCCAGGTCATACCACCATCTCTCATCATAACAAAAAATGTCGTCACTATTGGCGAATATGATCGGTGTGGGCTCGGAGACGTCTTCATATCCTACGCATACGGCGTTTTCTTCCACATATTCTCCCTCGTTGCCCAACCTTCCCTTATAGACGACGAAAAACCTCACATCTACAGCCCAAAGGGGGATCTCCTCATCGCTGAGGTCAAATTCCAGAAGGGTTGCTTCACCGGGTTTAATCACTTCATAACTGGTATTTCCTGGATAAGATTTCACGATATACAGGGGACTGCTGAAATGAAAATGGGATAAATCCGCATAACTTTCGTTTGTGAGAGGGTCCCTTGCACATGCTGCGGGATCGGCGGGGTCTTCACTGTCTGTCAGAAACCTGTACTGGACTACGAGGTCGATGTCACCGCCCAGCATCAGCTCGCCGGTATCGGTTGTGTTTCTGACAAGCAGCCGCACCCTGTTGAAGCCCTGGGTCCTGGGGTCGGCAGGTTCGCTGTCCCTGAAGGCATAAACCCCGTCATCGGGCAGGGATACCTCGATGGTGCCCCGGAAGAAGTGCTTGAGAAGCTGTGCGGAATAAGACACCGCCCGGGGGACCAATCTACCTGCATAATCCTCCAATACATTGTCATCCAGGGCGCTCACCCGATAGATTTTGACCGGATCTGCCATATCGAGCTCGTATGCCCCGGTAATCGATGTCGTACAGAGCCTGTACCCCGTGTCGCCGTCCCCGGTCTTCGTCAGATACTCCCTTTTTATGGTTGAATTGCTGTCCCTTGGATCCGTGATAACGTACAGCTCCCTGGTCACACTGCTGTCTTTATTCGGATAGTCATATCCAGAGAAAATCCTGCCCTGGCTGAGAAAATTCGCATTGGTATATTCGGCCAGGCCGATAAGAGGGTTGATGGTGATGCCGGGATTGTCGCCCGTATACCAGTCCGTGTCCACCATCCTGGCGATGGAGATCCGTGCATTAGGGGGAAGGGTACCAAGATCGAGTGCAGGTAAGAAGAAAGGGTATGTATGATTCTGAGTGTCTTGTAACCAGCTTTGAAAAACATCATCTTTGCCTGCCACCTTACCACTACGGTATTGCGTCAGTAATTTTTCATACACGCTCCCACCGATCGCATGTGAGTCATTCCGCACATGCTCGGGGCAGGAGCTGTCCTGGATCAGGTGCATGAGGTGTCCTACGGCCAGAAAGGTCTTATACAGATCTTTGTTCCTCTGATCATGATCCGTGCCGGTGAGCGCATTGTAGAAATAATCTCGAGCATCATGCCAGCTGTAGTTGCCGCCGCTCCACCATGACTGCTCGCCTGCTCCCAATTGCGCCCAGAGGATGGATGATTCCCCGGTAATGCCGGAATAGTGATACCCGGCCTGATCCCACGGCTGCAATGGATCATGGAAGTGATGCCTGCATCTCCAGAAAGGCTCGTCCTCTTCC